>NZ_JBXENW010000001.1:0-1218906 GCF_059383835.1 Paenibacillus sp. J22R98 | reverse complement strand
CTCAATTCGTATTCAAACGAAACTAAATAACCAGTCGCCGGTTGATTTCCGACGACTGGCTGCTTAACTTGAAAGGTGTTTTGATCCCTGTCTCATGAACGGGGGTCAGTCCCATATAGCAAAGTTGGGCTCTTTCGGATCGTGTGACTGGTTGCCGGTATGGTGTCGCTGAACTATTGTGCCCGTTAATTCAGTATTCTAATGCTTTTGATTTCTTTATCAGCGGATTAAGTATTCCTCGTGGTGTTTAGGGACCCGGATGAAAAACAGCGTTTCCCCTCCAGCATCTCTCGAGTATGTGTTTTCATTTTCTATGCAAATAGAATCAACTTTGAAAGCGAGATATTAACTAAAAGGTAGAAGCAGGTGGTTCGTCTATTTTCATACGGAGTAAACTGTAAGGCTTCTGCCGCAGGTCATTTCCATAATGAAATCTTGACTGCCGATGTAATTGATTGACGATGAAATATAAGTATTGATCTGGACCAATAGAAAAAGTATCCGGCCATAAAATTCTCGGATCATGTGCGATGGTTTCCATAATTCCAACCGACAATATCTTTCGAATACTATTGTTTTCATAGTCTCCAGCGTAGACGTTTCCTTTTGCATCGGTGATCATTCCATCTGAAGCACCTTTTTCTCCCCAATACTTCACGTGATACTGTAAATTCATATCCGGTATCGTTCGATCTCTTAGGGCTTCCGTTGAAATCGAGTACAGATGACGACTGGAGAGAGGACAAAAATACAACACCTTGCCATCCGGGGAAATCGCTATGCCATCGGATGCCAATCTAAAAGGTGAAGTAGATCCGTCTTTGTTTCGATTCATCAGAACTTTACCTTCAACTTTCGGTAAGAGATAGAGATCGGGCGAAGTTGAATTTGCTCCGTTTAACCGTCTCCAGGCATAACCGGTTTCTAAATCAACGACAATAATGGCTCCTGGTCCTCGGGAAGACGAATCCGTTATATAAGCATAACCTGCTTTACCAACACGGAAGTCAACTCGGACATCATTCAGATAAGTGGTTGGCAGGACAACATCTTCCGTAAATGTATATACCCTTCTTATAGTATTTGAATTTAAATCTACAGCGACTAACTTCGCCCCCCCTTTGATGGGTTCTGAGAAATTAGGAGCTCCCGTATCCAATATCCAAAGCGTACCATTTCCATCAGCAACGACACTTTGGACACTAATGAGGGACGTTGTGATATTCGATGGGCTTACCACATTAGCGTCTAAACTAGGATAAGGCTGTAATGTATCGTGAACGATTTCAGCCACCGTAAATTTAACGTCGTCTCCCCATTTCGGAAAGCAAATGAAAATACGCCCGGTTTCAGAAACAGCAACGCCTGTAGGCATGGCTCCGTAAAATAGAAAAACGACCTCAAACTTACCGAAATACTTTTCACTCGGTAACATCACTTGTATAAAATCCTCCTCAACAGGTTCGAACTGCTATCACCTATTTATATGACTGAATGTGGTTCAAGTGCCTGGATAATAAAATAATATTACGGGAACCCCGCAAGTTCGTTCATTTGTTGCGTTCAACGTAACGCAGTCGGTTATTTCTCGCTTGATGCTTCATTAATGCGAATTCCAAGCTGTTCGCGGGAATGAGATCAAGTTCTTGTCAATTTCGGTAATGGGATCAAGTTCTTGTCATTTGGTTTTGACAAGAACTTGATCCCATAAATAACAAAAGCCGCGATTTTCGCGGCCTTTAATGAGGTGATGTTCTTGTCATCCGACATATGAGGATCGTACTTTAGTCACATGAAATGAGAAAACAAAATAAACCGAAGCCCCTTCGAGCTCCGGTTATATTTTTTACTTCTTTGGATATGAGCGTGCGTAACGCATTATAGTCTTAAACACTCGAGGATCGTCATGTTTTTTAAATATATATGGATCCGGGCTAGTATTGACCTCCAATATCCAGGGATACAGCGATTCATCCAATGCGATATCAAGTCCGACAACGTATATACCTGGAAACGCAGCTTGCATTGCTTTTCCGACTTGAACGCCGAGTTTTGAGAGTGAGTGCATTGAGGTTTGTACTTCATTCGTATGTGAAGCCAGTAATCGTTGTGCTGACACTACTTTCCCACCATTATGGAAATTAGTTACGATTTTATTCTTAGCTGCAACTCTTCCAATAATACCTGTCGTCTTCCATCTTCGCTCCGGTGAATACTGAACCATGACACGAAGGTCAAATTTTCTCCCTTGGTGCTCCAGAAGATGTATACCTTTCTGTACCAAGTACCTTCTCGAACCCGTTTGACGCAAAAGAGATTTGTACATAGCATCATAACTCACGAACGAACGTATTTTCTCCCCTTGCTGATACCTATACTCATTTGATTTATGTTCAACCCGCATCACACCATTCCCAAATGTTCCAATTTCGGGCTTCACATAGACCATTTTGTAGCGGTTCAATTTATTGTATAAGGACGCCTTAGTCATTCTCTTTGTATCAGGCACGTGAGCTTCGATAGCTGCATGCTTGCGAATTGCGTTAGTCTTTATCCATTTACTGAATACATGACGTGTCATTACTCATCCCCTTATCTATAAAAAAAGTTCGACACATATAGTTATTTCTACGCTCTTTCTCTATCTGCTGGATTTACTCTTGACACAATTTATTCAAACCTGTTTTTCAAAAACTGGGCTATTTACGTAAGGATTGAAATTTAAGAATTATGGACATGCGAGGCGCAAAAATATGCCTCGTAAATCTATCATTGGGAATGTGACAATCATTCGAGTGTCGGGGCGCACTAAGTCTATCCATGACAACAAAGCGTAAAGCAAGATTCCATTTAAGAAACGCACAACTAATTATCGGCAATAGTAACTCTCTAATGATCCGGAATTATGTAACCGTTTTTCCGTTCAAGCTAGAAAGGATGCTGTAGATCGCTTTAGCTGGAAGCGAACAGCTAGAAAGCTGATGAAGATCTATGAAGAATCCGTTTAGCTTATTTTCGGCAGTCAGTCCACCATAGGGTGATTAAAGTTAACTACCTGGGAATACCTTTAATTGTAGATCCTTTGTAAACACAAGATTGTAACAGAGCATACTCAATAGAATGCTCGTAATCGCTGCTGAACCTGTAAATGAAAAAACGATTAGTATTTGATAGCGTACAGCTTCCACTGGCGCTGCTCCGGCAACAATCATTCCTGTCATCATACCTGGCAGTTGAACAAGACCAACGGTTTTCATTCCGTCAATCGTCGGTATCATACTGAATTTCACCGCACGTTTCCTCACATCTTGCAAGGCTTGTTTGGCACTTGCTCCAAGCGATAACAGCGCTTCAATCTCCCCTTTTGATGAATGGGCCTCTCGTTTAAGTTGATTCACAAACAATCCGGATACTACCATTGCATTACCAATCGTCATTCCACTAAGTGGAATAATATACTGCGGTGTTGATTTTATAAGATGAAGCCCCAAAAGCATTCCCATCATTAATATTTCCATTACCGAAATGGAGAAAGCAATTCGCCAAATAATACCCTGCATGCCACGGCCGCGTTTGGCTGCATTCCATGAAGCAACCCCAATCATAATAAGCAAAATAACAAAGAGTAAGATAAAATTTTCGGTTTGAAAAATATATTGCAGCGCATAGCCTATAATTAATAATTGCAATGCCGATCTTATTGTTCCTATCGCTATTTCTTTCTCAAGCCCTAACTTCTGCCAATAGGAAATGAACATCGTAGCAAATACAAATAACAGGGTGAAACTTAACGTAAATAGTGTCATTCGGTCTGCTCCTCAGTTTGACTGCTTCCGATAAACTGCCTCGCGATTTCCGTTTTTGGGCATGCAAAAAAATCTTGCGTAGAAGTATCTTCAAGAATCATACCATTTGCCAAGAACCAAATTCTATTACTTGACCTCATAGCTTGCGTGAATTCATGTGTAACACCTATCATTACTGTGCCCTCACTCCGGTGCCATTCATCCAACAACTGCTCAACTGCAAGTGTATTATGAGTGTCCAATGATGATGTAACTTCATCAAGCAAAAGAACAGCCGGACGCAAGAGCAAAGAACGTATCAGAGCGATCCTCTGCATCTCCCCGCCTGAAAGTTCGCGGGCATTTTTATTCAAATCAAGATGGGAAAGATTTGCGGTCACTAATAACCGTTGTGCTAATTTCTGATCATAAGATTGGTTATGCAGAAGACTAGTGACTTTCAGATTATCCTCTATACTTCCGGGCAGCATGACTGCTTGCTGGGCAACATAACAAATTTGTTTTCGCCATAATCTTGGCCCCATTTGGCGAAATGAAACGTCATCTAGACAAATATCACCCTCATCAGGCGTATAAAGCAATGAGAGTAAACGGAGCAGTGTGCTTTTACCTTGACCGGACGAGCCGAGTATAGAGATTCGTTCTCCATTATTCACAGTTGCTGCTATACCCGATAAAAGGTATGGCGTTTTCTCATTATTCTTCTGTAAAGAACGCTTTGCAATCTGTTTGATTTCGAGCATAGCAGATTCCTTTCCTGTATAACAATAACCGCCATCTTCGGGAATATCTTTAATAAGTTAGTTGTAGTATACATTATTTGCATAAAGTATAGCATGAAACAAAACGTCTATCATTTCCAGATTTCTCTGATTGGCACAGCCGTACGACTCGCACCTAAAAAAGGCAGTCCGTAGAGTTCTTCGATCGTACGGAGGATATTGTAATGGTTTATCTTCTGCGCGTACTTTCCATGCTTTATCATCGAACCGATCATGATGACGGGAATGCGGTTCTTCTTGGAATAATCATCTTCATCCCATACAATGACCAACAAGCTCCGATGTTTTTTTGACCAAGCTTCATATGTACTTATGTTCTTCTTCAGCCAATCATCCGCCTCTCTTACCGTTCCATCATGCATATCATCGCGATGATTCGGGATGACGAAAGAAACTGTGGGAAGTTTGTTGAAGTCTTTCGGGAACGTGGTAAACGGCTGGTTCAGTTTAGCAGGTACCGTTTTAAATTGTACCCACGGGTTATGTTTGCGTCCGTACCCTCCTGAAGTACATCCCGTAAAACCTGCTTTCGGCAAATCTTCGGAATACCCCATGAAAGTCAGACGCGCTTGGAGCAATTCTGCACCTAAATTATCGGCTTTAAACGGCTTGTTGCAAGCATCATCTTTCACTCCTTGCGTTGAACCTGAGAATAGTGCAAGATAATTCGGCTGGCTCGGATGGGTAATGGCATACGCATTCGTAAACAAGGCTCCTTGTTGTATGAGTTTGTTCATATAAGGAGCGTTTGAACTCCCTACAATTTGTTGGTAAGAGTGATTTTCCTCCACAACGATGACAATATGATCGATAGTTATATCCGAAATAGGCTGCTGGCTATAAGCCGTATCCGATGCTTGAGATATCGATGTTCCATCATCAACATTTGATTCCAAAGTGCTCTTAGGCTTCCCTAACATACTGCAGCCTGTTCCGATTGCTATAACAAGAAATAAAGTAATCAGTAATTTCGCTTGAAGAATACCGTTCATATGTAATCCTTTCTTTATCCTATTCAAATTGAGGATCTATTAACCAATCATAACTGTCTTATCGAATTTGCCGTACTGGAAACCATATAGTAGCACGCTATAACCGCGAAAAGAATGGCAGCCGTCCAGAACGGGACAGATGCATTGAACCGCTCAGCCATCCATCCGCCTAAGACTGGTCCTTCCTTTCTGGAAACAATTCCACAGCAAGCTGTTTATCGGGAGTATGGGTCGCGTGAATGCATTCCATCTTGGGTGAGTTTCAGCGAAGATATCAACACTCTTAACCTCGAATTGCCCGGTTTGTTCTAATCGCTGCTGCATCGTCAGAGCGACTTGAAAATGACCTTCACCATATTTGGCATAAACAATCACAGTTTTCCGTTTGTGTGTCACTGCCTATCACTCCATTCGAATGGTGCTTAACGACGTGAGTCAGCGAAACTATGCAGGAGAGCCATCATCCCCCAGAAAAGTGCGAATGAACCCACTTCTGCGCAAATAATTTTGATCATAACCCCTTCATCCGCGTTAATCGTCCATGCGTAAATCACGATCCCAAGCAAAAACATGCTAATCGTCAAGATAAGCTTCTTCACGGTGATCACCTTCTTTTCGTCTGATCAATCGGAACTTAAATGTGTTACTTCTACTTTAGTGTTCATTCATAAACCAGACGTGAACCGGTTCTTAACATTTTATTAACTGATCTTAAACGTTTATTTACTCCACCAAAAAGACAAAAAAGCCTGATAGGTAATCAGGCTTCACCTTTCCCTAAGGTATTCTGCGAGCGATCGCGGAATTTCTTTGATCGCCACCTTTCCTCTAGATAGTGCTCATACCAGCCGATACTAGCAACCAACCAAGCAGCGCTCATGAGATAACCACCGATGACGTCGCTTGGATAATGAACACCGAGATAGATCCTGCTTAAGCCGATCATAAGAATCATTGTGAACCCCATTAATATAATCGTAAACCGCATCCATGGCCCGCGAGCATGTTTCCAAAGAAAGTAAATCGTGATTCCATAGAGAGTAAACGCGGACATTGAATGGTTCTATAATCCGGTGTATATCCGGCCTTGTCCGATGGAAAATCTGTTTCAGTACAACGTTAAGCATGCTCGAGAGGAGGATGACGCTTACGAAGAAAATCAATTCCCTTCGATAGCCGATTACAGTCAATATCAACACGATGATTATTGTGATTACCGTCACATAGAGTCCCGATCCGGCTGTCGTGAAGCCCTTCATTAAACTAGTATAAATAGATGGGTTAAGACTTTGAACTGCATGCGAGATGTGATTATCGAAGGCAGTTATCCAATGACGACTAATAGATAGAGCCAGACTTGCAAATAAAAAAAGGATAAGCATGACACTCACAGTCGAACGAATAACCACATTTTCCAAAAATCGCAACCCCGAATTTCTCCTTTCGTAGTCATAAAATGTTACGTTCCTGTCGTCTTCACTTTAAATACGCTCCCATATTTGCCCTTAAATACGGGTTCACCGAACTCTGCGACCCAGCCTTGATACAGCCGGCTATAATTGCCTGTCGTCACCAGTACATAATCCGGTTTATCATACTTCACAATGTCAGGTAGAATGATTGAAAATCCCTTCATGGACCGTTCGAATGCTGTATATCCAAACACACCTTTTGAGGCTTCTGTTACGAAAGGATCCTGCCTCCCATCACACAGTACGTCCGCCCCCTGGGACATGACATAGCCAGAATCACCGTATGGGGCGAGTACCTTCGGTCGTACACCTACTGGCGTATGGTCTTGGATATATTTCATTTCCTCAACCGGATAATTTATGGCACTTATTTCCGGTGGTGAGACAAATATCGCGACGAGGTTGACACTAAGTCCAATGATCAATCCCAGCACGAATAAATACCTTTTGTATGGAATATTGAGAACACGGTTATAAGGAATCAGATCTACCACGGTACCCGCAAAATAAGGCAAGAAAAGCCACATAAACAAATTCTGTTTGTACGATGAGACTCCGAGGAACAATATGCCGAGCATGAACATGAACCGGAATGTACTTCGGTGGATACAGTATGGTAAGAGCATTACGAATATTAGCAGCAGAAAAGTCCGGGGCTCCGTGGGATCGGCGAAATTCACGGGCTGCCATTCATTGATCATTAGATTAAAGTGGTTTTTGGTTACTTTGAAGATATAGAAAACATTATTCACGCCACCTACATTTACAAAACCCACCACTATGATCGCTAGGTAAGTCAACGCTTTATAAATGGTCAGCTTTCGTGCCAGAAATGCTTCCCCGACAGCCATCAACGTAAATACGGCTATGACAAGCCATACGCCGGCATGGATGTTAGCAATCCCTATCGATATTGCAATCAAGGCAAATGCGTAACGTTTTAACTGCCGCATATTGAACTCGCGCAAGTATACGAAAAACCACACGATCATAAAAGATGAGATGATCTGCGGACGAGTTTTGAAATAGAAATAAAAAATAAACGGCGCCACCGTCAGAACAAGTAGGAACAATAGGAAATGGTGTTCGCTGAGTCCGATTTCCTTGCGCGAAATGCAGGCAAGCCTGTATAGACCGAGTAGGAGTAAGAATAGACAGACAGCGGTGAGTATATATGTACCTGGCCAGCCGAAAGTATTGTATAGCATGGCAACGATTAACTGAAAACCAAATTCATGCGGCACATACGGCAGTTTGTCATTATAGAAGGTATGAATGGCATGATGCAGTACAGTGTGGTGATCAATCATATAGGTACCAAGTTCAATATGCCAAAATGTATCCGGATCGTTGTATGTTTCCTTCGGAAACATAATAACGATGATGATTGCAGCGAGCAGCAGATAAAGAATGGGAAGTACCTTCCTAAGCATCGGCTTCATATTGTCCCTCCGTTTCCCGAAACACGATTAGCTTTTGTCCCCAATAATTGGTCATCGTATAAATAGCGGTGCTGACTACGACAGCAACATCCTTGTCATCAATTTCAGCCACATGCGGAAACATGGCTGCTGCCAGTCTCGAAACTCGAAGTCCGGAATAGAAAGATATAAAATAACAGCTGATCATGACAAGCAAAAACGCAAGGAATGTATGAGATACGGCAGAGCGGCTTCTGAACGTATACCTTCTATTCATGAAATAACTAAACACAGCTCCAATTACGTTGCCTGTACATGTTGCTTTCCAATAGGAAAATGCAAAAACATGAAGCAGCGTATACATTAAGCCAAGCCCAATTAACGTATTTAAACCACCGATCATCAGGAAACGAACGATTGGCAGCTCCAGCAAACACCTACGATTCTTGGAGATCATGTTTAAGCTCCGACTCGATGATGTAGACCGGCCGGCGTTTCGTTTCCCAATAAATTTTACCTATATATTCGCCAATCAATCCGATACTCATTAACAGTAAGCCACCAATGATCCAAACTGAGATAATAATGGATGTCCATCCTGACTCCGTATGGCCAAGAAATTTCTGAATCAGCGCATACACGCCAGCAAGACAGCTCAGACAGAAAGAAGTAAAGCCTACTATCGATACGAACCGAATCGGTACGACGCTGAAGGAGGTCATCCCGTTGAAAGCGAATGCCAGCATTTTCTTGAACGGATATTTTGTTTCTCCGGCAAATCGCACCTTCCGATCGTAATAAACAACGGAACTCTTGAAACCAAGCATCGGCACTATGCCGCGAAGAAACATATTGCGTTCTTCAAAACCTTCAAGCTCGATAACCGCTCGCTTGCTCATTAGTCGAAAATCAGCATGGTTATAGATTAAATCTATGCCAACCTTCCGCATGAACTTGTAGTAGGCTTGAGCCGTTGCTCTTTTAAAGAACGAGTCCGTCTCTCTGCTCCTTCTCACGCCATATACAATATCGTTACCTTGGCGGTAGTGAGTAACAAATTCACGAATCGCGTCGATATCATCCTGCAGATCAGCGTCGATCGTAATGACGCAATCGCTCCAATCTTTTGCAGAATGAATCCCTGCAAGGAGTGCCCCCTGATGACCGAAGTTTCGCGATAACTTGACTCCAATAATAGAATCGTTGGCCGCCCGCTCCTCTTCAATCAGCCGCCAGGTATCGTCTTGGCTACCGTCGTCGACGAAAACGATTTTGCTAAGCGGGGAGACAAAATCTTCTTGAATCAGCTCAGACAGTACACCTTTTAATTGCTTTGCCGTTTCCCTCAGTACTTCTTTTTCGTTATAACATGGAACTACGATAGCCAGAATCGGCTTAGTCAAATGACGCACTTCCTCTCAGTTCAACAAGAGTAAGCACCCGTCCATAAATGGACGAGTGCTCTTGCTTACTATTTGTTTGCTTCATTTAAGACACGGATTGAATCGTCCAATGCAGATTTACACTTACTGGCATCATGGCTTTTTGAACGAACTGCTGCTAATACACGATCAATCGTCCCATCAATATCAGTCCATGATTTCCGATCTATTTTCCTGAGCTTCGGCTCTGCAGCATCCCAATCATGCTCCAAGGTATCAGCCCCTGTGTTTGCCGCGTTAAAGTCATTGGCATTCACAGCACTAGTCATCTCCGTTTCAATGGTAATAAAATTCGTTAATTCTCCGGATAACGTAGATTGTGAAGAATTAGTTGATGGTGCGATATTCTGATTTAGTCGAGCATAACCGCTGATACCAATAATTAAGAATACACACAACACTGCAACGGTTTGTCCCCATACTTTATTAGTACTTGCAACGTAATTACTCGCTGAAGTTCCTTCACTTTTAGGAATGGTATCAATCTTACTAATGGCAAGGTATATGGTGATCGCAAGAATAGCAAGCAGAAAAATAATACTTGTTCCTGTCGCTCCTAAGTTTAAACCGCCATTTACTTTGGACTGAGAGAGGTAATCCCCTAATGAAGCACCTAGTGGACGTGTTAATATATAGGCGATCCAAAACGCTAGGATCTCGTTGAGCTTCAATTTCCAAGCTGCAAATACGCAAGCAATGATGATCAATACGATGATTCCTGTATCCAGATAGCCAAGTCCGAGTTGCTCGGAATATAAATCGCCGACAGCTGTTCCAAGTGCAAAGGTGAATAAGATAGTAAGCCAATAAAATGCTTCTCTTCTTCTAGTGTGAATCGAGTGTATCGAGAGCGTTTTTTCACTCCAATACCATATGAGAAATGTGATTCCCAAAAGCACGCTGAAGACGAGAGTACTAAGCTCTAGCGGAACTCCTGCTGCATCTGTTAAATTATCGGTTACCAGCGTCCCAAATACACTTATGAGTACTACGGTGAGCCAATAAATACCCGGCACATATTTAGTGACTTTAAATTGAAGGTACAAAACAAGAGCAAATGCTACCCCCATAATGACGGTTGTGAGTGTTAACCCAAATCCTAGATTTACGTTTAAGAAATCTGCAAAGGTTTCTCCTACTGTTGTGCAAAGCACCTTGATAATCCAGAAGAAAAGAGTAACTTCAGGTACCTTACTAAATAGGTTTTTTACGTTGTTTTGATTGTTCAGCATCGTTTTCCCCTTTCTATTCTGAAGTGACTCATTTGTATTTTTCTTTACGGTTATCTTAGCCTATAGAAATTAAAAAAATCTTAAGTGGATTTTCATTATAATTAATTAAATTTATGAAAGATTATTTGAGGAACTTGAATTGCTAGGGGACTTTGCAAAGACCAATCTCACAATTGTGCCCTTATCGACTACACTATCCAATGAGATGGATCCTTTATATGCTTCCGTTATACGTTTCGCTATCGATAAACCTAGGCCAGCCCCTCCGCTTTTCCTTTCCCTTGCACTGTCCACTCGGTAAAATCGCTCAAATACGTATGGAATTTTTTCAGCCGAAATACCGATTCCTTGATCTTCGACAGTTATAATTACATCATTCTCAAACGAATGAACTTGAAATCGAATATGCTTGGTTTGGCCCGAGTATCGTACAGCATTATCCGTTATAATGATTAAAATTTGCTCCAAATGATACGGGTCGATCTGAATATGAAGTCCATCTTCCGACTCCGTATCGAACTTAAAGTCCGAATAAAGCATTTGGTAATTCCTAATTAATACCATTATGACAGTTGATGGGTCGACAATATCTACATTAATAGGAGCTTCAAGCTCTATATTCCCTGACAAATCCAACAGCTGCTCAGAAAGCTTGCGTAGTCGAATCGTTTCTTGAAGCGCGGCTGCCAGCGACTCCTCGCGGACTTCGGGTTCATGCTTACCCCAGCGATTAAGCAGCTTTAAATGGCCTTCTATTATCGCAATAGGCGTCCGGAATTCATGCGATGCATCTTCTACGAACTGTCGTTGCCGATTGAAGGCACGTTCTAGCTCGTCCATCATCTCATTGAAAATAGTGGACAAGCGCGAAATTTCATCTCCATTATCTCGGTAAATGACTCTTTCGCTAACCCCCTTCTTTTGGGCAGCGTGCATTGCGGATGCCAAACGATTTAGTGGACTGAGCAGACGCCAGGAAACAATCAATCCACCTGCTGCACTGATGAAAATGCCGACTGTACCAAGCGTTAACATCAGTCGCTTCAACCGATCCTTCATCTTATCGATGTTTTCCAAATTATTAACAAATTCCATGGAGCCTGAGTAAGCAGCTGTTCGGATCGGTGTGCGAATTACGAGCAGGCGATCTTGACCATGATCGTAACTGTTGAGAGATTCTTTAGCTACACCTTGCACGGGAACCCAATCAGATGGGATCCCGTTGGAGATAACCATTTGGACATGTCCGGTTTTATCAAGCAACCTGAGCATCTGATTAGCCTGAACAAATCGCTCCATGAACGGCTTGCGCTCCTCTAAACCCTCTAGATCCAGCGATTCTTCTTGTTCAGAAAAATAGCCGGATATTTGCGCAGCGGTCCTGCTCATCGAATCCTTCTGTGCATCGATCATCCACTGCGACACCGCATTATATTGAATCAAGCTGTATCCGATGAAGAGCGAAATGATCAAACATGATGTCAGCACTGCCAGTTTGTACTTTACAGGCATCCACTCACCCCTTCATGATATAGCCGACCCCTCGGACAGTCTGAATATATTTGTCACCGTCTCCGAGTTTTTGTCTAACATATCGAATGTAGACATCAACGATGTTTGTCTCCACTCCAGTCTCGAAGCCCCATACGAGATCGAGTAATTGATCTCTGCTGAGGACGTTGTTTATATTGCGTACAAGTACCAGCAGTAAATCGTACTCTCGTTTGGTTAACAGAATTTCTTCTCCACATCTGGTCACTGTCCGTGATGACAACTCTATGCGAAGGTCTTGAAATTCAAGTACTTCGTTCATCGAATCTTCTTCATCTTCATCTACCCGACGGAAAAGTGCCCTCATTCTGGCCAGTAGTTCTTCGATTTCAAAAGGCTTGGGTAGATAATCATCTGCTCCACTATCAAGACCTGTCACTCGGTCCATCACACTATTTCGAGCAGTTAGCATGATGATCGGTGTCTTGTTTTTCTGGCCTCGAAGCCGTCTGCAAATTTCGATTCCGCTTAACCCCGGAAGCATCAAGTCCAACAGAATCATATCCCAATCCTGTTCGCCCGCTAGAGTGAATCCCTCTCTGCCATCGTGCGCTATTAGGGTATCGAAGCCTTCATGCTTCAGCTCCAATTCAAGAAATCGGGCGAAATTCGGCTCATCTTCAATAAGTAGCAATCTTCGCATAGCGACCTCCCCTTAACTCCAAAAGGGCAAGAACCCTCCATGATAGGTAGGATTCCTGCCCAATAAGCATTTATACTTAATTCTTAATCATCGTTAGTTTCCGTGTCATTATCCTCTTCACCACTATTATCTGAACCACTATCCGAGTTCTCCTGATCGTCAGCAATTTCGCCGTCACCATCGGGAGCTTCGTTAGTTACAGCACCTGAATTTGTAGTTGCGGCATTCGGTGCAACAGTTGTTTCCACGTTTTTAGCATTACCTGATGCGGCATATGAGGCATGCAGCCAAGTACCTGAGCCTGCGACTACGACTGTGAACAAAGCTATCGCTAATATCCATTTCTTATTCATTTCTTTTCCTCCTACATATGGTTTGTCTATAACACTTATTACTATAGCATCCGCTTATGAGATGCCCTTGTGAGCCAGATTAGAATTTCATGAGAGATTTTATTAAAAACACACCTCCACCTAAATGAATGGCAGAGGTGTGTTTAATTAACTCGCTAATTTTGCATCAAATTCTTCACTTTTCGCTGGAGAACCACCACGGAAGATTACCAAAATAACAATGAGGATTGTCAGTACAAAAGTTACCGGACCTTTTCCTAGCTCCAAACCGCCGCTACTATGCGCCGCAGACATCCAATCCGCGAACGAAGCACCAACCGGTCTGGTTAAAATGTAAGCAAACCAGAAAGCAACGATTTCTTTCATTCCGAGCCAAAAGAAGCCAATTGCAGGAATGACAAGGATTCCCGTAAACATTACACCGGAGGCAAAATAGCCAAGATGCATACTTGTCGCGGTCATATCACCAGCGGCGGTACCAAGTCCGAACGTCGTCATGACGGTTAGCCAGTAGAACACTTCACGGCGCCGAGTAATGATGCTGTGTATGGAGAGGGTCCCTTCTTTTTTGTGCCAAAGGAATAGAATCATTGCAAGAGCTGCGATGAAGAAGATAGTGGATGCGACATTTCCCAATCCGACACGGACTACGTCTGCTGCAGTGGTTCCAAATATGCTGACCATAACTACAACAAGCCAGTATACACCTGGGATGTAGCGACGAACTTTGAATTGTAATAGCATGGCGACAATAAAAATGAGCACGCTAAGCGGCGCGGAGAACAACGGGTTCAAGCGCTCGAATAAATAATCGGAGGCAACCTCGCCCATTCCCGTCGTCAATAATTTCGTGATCCAAAAGTAAAGCGTGATTTCCGGAACTTTGGCGGCTCCTCCGAAAACATGCTTTTTGGCTACTGCTAATAATTCTTTCACATACAAGCTCCTTCCCTGTAACAGTTCAATGAGCTAATCATAGATAGCAGTTCTTAAAATGCTATTAATAATTGGTGATCTACCTATTAAGTTTTATAATCGTGCCTTTAAACAGAAATTGAATTCCCCGGCTAAGTTAGCCACTAATGGTAGTCATACATACCTATAGACTGAGTAACTGAATGTATTAAGGCCAATCAGATGTTCTGATTGGCCTTTTCTTATAGTCAATTATAGTTTTTCCCAAGCAGTTACTACAGCCAAAATTATACTCCATTGGAGTGGTTAACAGAATAACTCTATGAATTATAACTTCTCGACGCCCAATTAACTTTGAGTAGATAAAAAAACTGTTAAGTGAAATACTCACTTAACAGTTTTTTACAGTTGCTATTTGTTTCATAATGTTCATTGCTGCGACATGAGCTGAGTTTGGCATACTCGCTAAAAGTGCCTTTTTTGTCATATGATTCAACCGTTCTTGGTTACTCAGCAAAGCAGTAAGCAAAATTGGCAATTCATCCTGTTCCTCTGCCCTTACTGCAGCCCCACAGGCTGTGAGGTAATTCGCGTTATCTTCTTCCTGACCAGGAAGTGGATGGAAGATCATCATCGGTAGCCCAGCTGCCATAGCCTCTGACGAGGTAAGTCCACCTGGCTTTGTGACGAGAATGTCAGCAGCCGCCATAAACTCAGGAACGTATTCGGTATAGCCCGTAATGATGGCTGGAATTTGAGATTCATGGACAAGATGAGTTAACTCCGTCTGTAATTTCTCATTCCGACCACAGATGACAATGAATTGCACCTTGCCTTCATTTAATCGGTAGATACTACGTATCGTCTCTCCGATGCTTCGAGTAAGTAGTCCTTCTCCGCCACCCATAATCATGATTATCGGAAAATCCGTTCGAAATCCAAACAACTGCCTGGATTCCTTTTTCGATAGCAAGTTATAGAAAGTAGACATCACTGGAATTCCCGTAATTTCAATTCGGTCATGCGAAATACCAGTAAGCATCAGACGATCCGCTACAGATTTGCTACCAACCATATAGAGATCGGTGTTCGGATAAAGCCAATAGCTGTGATCCGTAAAATCGGTTATTACAGTTGAAGTTGGGACATTTACAAGTCCAGCGCCTTTCAACATAGAAACCGCCCCAGCGGCGAGTGGGAATGTCGCCACAATCGCTGAAGGTCTCAGTCGGTCGATAAGTGCTAATAGCTTATAAAGTCCAACCTTTTGAATGGATTTCAACGTGTTTGATATCGCATTTCGATTTCTGGTTCTGCGGAACAAGAAGCCGTATGTCCGCGGAAAATGATGAATACTACGTAAATACATATATTTACCGACCGGGTTGAAGATCGGATGAATGACAGCCATGACGTCTACAATATTAACGGTTGCATCAGGATAGAGTCGCTGCATTGAATGCTCTAATGCCTCCGCTGCCTTCAGGTGGCCAGCACCGTAATCGCCGGTAAGAATAAGTATAGTTTTTTGGATCATGACTTACCGCCTCTCCTGACTACCCGAATGAGTTTCACATCTCTCAAAATCGAAACAATCCAAGATTGTTGAGATACGAAATGGACAAGTTGAATGTATCAAAGCTAGTGTAATCCTTAATGCTAAACAAGTCATGAACAGATTATTAATTTTCTCTTAACTACAAGAGCTAGCTGTCTAAATTGTTTCAAACGGTACTTTTAGTTCAGAACTTGCCCAATTAACGTAGTGAAAAGAAGTCTTGATTCCTGCCCTCAAGACTTCTTTTTAGTTTTTTACGTAAATTGTAAGTTTCCGTTTTTTATTCTGATTCACGTTATTACCTTTCCTCCTCTTTATTTCTCAAGTTGCCAGAAATAAAACACTTTATGCACATGATTGAACACTGGATTGGAGCATTATCCAGCTTCATAAAATTTATATTTTCCCTTGCTCGTCCATCTTGCTCGGAACATTCTTGATGTAAATACATATTTAGCATCCTCCCATGGGCAACATAGATTTTGTTGTCACTTAGATTTAATAAGGAGGGATGCAGTATGCAAAATGAACAAAATGAAGTATCTAAAGCTGATGTGCAATCCGTTAAGCTAAATAAACTTCCGGTTGCAGGAGCCGCAGATACGGAGTTTTCTGCCGATGAAGCAGCTGAAGTATTGAAGCACAACCCTGCAGCGAACGAAACTGCAGCGAACGCATCAGCAAAAGAAGCCCTGGATGAATTCTAAGATAATGTAAAGCAAGATGCCCAGATCCTCACTAGGACTGGGCATCTTCGATGTAATAAGATCATGTATTGTGAAACGAATGAAATACGGCACACTTACCGAAAAACAAGACGTTTTAATTAAACAAATATCGTGGAATATGTCTTATGAACCATTGGACAAAATAACCTCAGGGGTGATTTCTCAATGAAATGCGTTTATTGAAAACATTCAGTAAATCTGCCTGTTAATTCAGAAAATGCTTGCAATAACAATAAATCACCGGTCTCCCTTGATTGGTTGTTTGTCTAGTCCACTTAATCTTTCTAATATCCAAATGAGCCCTCCTACTGCCAAGCATGCGATGACCGCCATGATTGCCGATCCCCCCGCATGCAACAGTAATACCGGAACCCAGAGAATCCCGAGTGAACGATGCGCGGTACGCATCCATTTGTTACGAACCTTATTGATGAAGTAACCGTATCCGACGAGCGCTAGCAAGATAGCAAAGCCCGCTAGTCCCGTGTAAATTTTATCTTCATGAAGCTTCGTAATCAAAAAATAGGTGCCATGAGCCACAATCAGAATGAGCGTGACCCATCCCACTAATTTATGCACGGAATGTAGCAACTTTCCGGCTTTGCGCACCAACGTCGAAGGCGACTTCAACTTCTTTCTGAACCAGAACCACGAAAAGCAGGCAACTCCCGAATACAAAGCGAGCGTTCCTAATGTCGTAAAGTATCCTCCGTAGCCGTCTTTTCCATTATTATCACGGGGATGACGCATACCTTCGTACAAACTTCCTTCCCCGCCTCCCGGCAGGCGCGGGCGAGGTTCTCCTCCTCCGTGTGAAAATGCCGTGTAATAGTACGCCATAAGAATTATTGCTACCACAGCCGCGATAATAGCCGGAATCCAAATCATTTTGTTTCTGCTCATAAAAAACTCCTATGATATTTTTTTTTACATTATTTAGATTAGGGCGAAGTTTCTTGGATACATTTGAAGCTGAGCGAGTTCTTAGAGGGTTACCGCCACTTGAATCGCTCCCCGCCTATTGCTTCCAATCCCCGTGTAGGTACCGTCTTTCAACGGCCATTTGTTTGGCTATATTCTGGTTGAACGCTATTAGTTGGGACGCTATCGGCGTTATTTGTTGGCACATCAGTTGATTGGACCTCATTTAATTGGATATTGACTTGGGCGTGTCGCGGTGGTAGTTGCATGGATTCCTGGGTTCCCGTAGTAAAATAACCGGTGGCATATATCGCTGTAACAGCTGCAGAACATAGGACGACCGACTTTTTGTTCATATTTCCCATACTGTACCCACCCTCCGATCCGGCTCTATTGTTACCGCTTCCCGATAGCATCAGTATAATTGAGCAATATTAAATACTTCTTAAATCAGGCTGAAAAAAAGTTAACGCTCCAGCGAAGCAAAAAAGCAACTTCCTGTATAATGGAAATTGCTTTTTCAGGGATATCCGCCATACATCGCCTTATTTATCCGATCGGTTTTACCGCGCGGTGATGACCGATCTCGGCACAGCCGAGACATGGGATTAGGTTTGGCGATTACCAAACAATTCGTCAATGCCCATTGCGGACATTTCGAATCAAGCTCTTTCACCTAACAAATCTCGCTAATAAACCTTATGGTTTCAAAATTATTTTCATCGCGTTGTCCTCTTTATTGTTGAACACTTTGTATCCATGCTCGGCTTCGTCCAGGCCGATCCGGTGACTGATTATATCGGTCGGATCGAACACGCTATCTTTGATTTGCCGATAAAGTTCCGGCATGTAATGGATAACCGGCGCTTGCCCCAATTTCACAGTTATGTTACGTGCGAACAAATCACCAAACGGAAAGGCATTGTAATTCATTCCGTACACCCCGGTAACTTGGATTGTGCCACCTTTACGGACTAACTTTGCCGCCATCCGAAATGCACCGAGTCCACCTCCTTGAAGCTTGAGCAGTGTTTCCACTTTTTCCAAGAGCGTCTTCTCGGAATCCAGCCCAACTGCATCAATCACGACGTCCGCTCCACCTGCTGTTATTTCCTGCAAATGGCCAAGAAGATTATCCGTTTCCTTGAAGTTAAAAACTTCTACTTTATTGGTCTTCCGAGCATGCTCCAAACGATAGTCTACATGATCCACGGCGATGACCCTTTTTGCACCTTTAAGCCATGCGAATTTCTGAGCCAGAAGACCGACCGGCCCGCAACCAAGAATAATGACGGTGTCGCCCTGTTTTACTCCGGCGTTGTCGACGCTCCAGTAAGCAGTTGGAACAATATCGGATAGAAATAATATCTTCTCGTCTTCCATCTCCGCGTCCTCAGGAACCTTGAAAGGAACGAAATTACCGAATGGCACCCGCATAAGTTCAGCTTGTCCGCCTGCGTATCCACCATAGGTGTCGGAATAACCGAAATAACCACCTGTGTCACCATGTAGAAATTCATTTGAATTGTCGCATTGGCTTTCGAGTTGATGGTTGCAATACCAACACTGACCACAGGCTACATTAAACGGAATAATTACGCGGTCACCTTTCTTAACACGAGTTACCTCTTTTCCTACCTCTTCCACTATCCCCATTGGCTCGTGACCGATGATGAAATTGTCGGGCATATTGGGAATTTCTCCATTATAGATATGAAGATCCGACCCGCAAATGGTTGTTGTCGTAATACGCACGAGAACATCGTCTGCTTTAATGAGTTTTGCATCCTCCACTTCTTTAACCTTTACTTTCTTCATCCCTTGATATGTTAAGGCCTTCATAGTACCACCCCATCCGTTTTTAATAACGTCAGAAGCATTCCCAATAATCGTTTTAGACATTCAATACTTTTCACATAACAGGTGTACCTTACAGATCATTCACAATAATTAAAGCCCCAATATGTTAAGTCCAGGATGCAGTCGCCGGATGGAGACGAAATTGGCTTGAATGGATAATTAATACTAAACCGTGCAAATGCCCATCGATCGCACTCGGCGGGGATTTCATACCAGGGGGGTTACAGTAGTTATTTCATGCCTTTCGTTATTATGAGGTCACCAGAGGCAGCCGATCGTATCTGTCCTGTCCGACTGGCAAATGGGCACATAAAAAGCTGCATCTCAGCAGCTTCATAAAATAAACGATTCAAATGTCGGGTGACGGAGCATTTGACGATCTGCTTGGCCACTATTGTGCCCGTTAGTTGAGAAACAAAAAGCTCTTTTTAAGGTGTTTTTTTTAAATTATTAACTAATCGCTTTATTCCATCAATTATAATAGAGGGTTCATAATTCTGAATATAATGTGCACTATTGTATGCTATAACAAACTCACTATTATCCGAAATTGAAAGTGTCTCTCTCTGCATCTCATGCCACAACTCCTGAGAACTTGGTGAATAGTGGTCTTTTTTACCTGCTGAAATAACGATTAATGGAATGTTTCCAAGATGTCGTTTCAGTTTTAACTGACCTAAGCTTTCCATGAACTCGTCAAATGTTGATTCATTGATAAATTGTTTATGATAAGCTTCTTGAAAATCACCAGGCATTGAGGGCAAAAACCTCTCTCTATACTCCTCTGGTGTTGCATCAACTAAAAGAACCCCGACTACATCATTTGGAAACTCACTGGCATATAATCGAACATTTACGCCACCAAAAGAATGACCCACTAAGATGTATGGAGGTGTTATATTAGACTTTAACAAAATCTGATTAAGTTCTTTAATAATTTCTTTGCTAGTTCGCGGATTAGGACTTTTTTCGCTTCTACCTAATCCAGCTCTATCATATATAAATACTTTCGTAATTGAGGCGATATCAGGAATTACCGCATTCCAAGCCTTAGAATAATCACCATAACCTGAATCCATCACCACAGTTGGATAACCCCTATTGACACCAAAGCATTTAGTATACAACTTAAAGCCATCAAGTTCGACAAAGCTTTCTTCCCCTAAAATTTCTACCAATAGATAATCAACCTCTCTAGTTAGGATTATCCAACTTTACTCTATACACCTAGTTTCAGATGAAACGAATAGCTTAGGGGGATATTCGTCATCAAGCAAGTCATTACTAAATAAGCCCGCGATTTACGGGGATTTCATTCAGACTCTTGTCAAACGAAATGTTTCTAGGCATTTCCTCAAACATCATTAATTCTTTCGTGTTCTCTTGCGCTTCCCTGCAATCCATAGGGTACAAATTCCCAATGAGATGAATCCAGCTACCAACAAGAGAATCCAGCCAATCAGCGGTATGCTCGAAAACGCAGCTAACATGCTTGCGCCAATAAGCACTTTTAACCAATCAGGCATTTGTTCCGAACCTTTGATCATATCTCCTATACGATAACCGATCACAGTAATTCCCGTAGCCAATGCAACGAGTAGTGCCAGCAGAATCAGAATCAAGATTGGAATGCCTATTACGGTAACGAGCAGCAACGCGCTTAAGGCCGTGATAACCAAGCTGCTTAGAAAACCGGCATATAAAAGCCGCCCTATGGATACACGCTGATATCGATCGGTAAATTCAATTATTTTTTTCTTGCCGAGGACTCTTATCAGGACAGGCACTAGAACGATGAGCAAGATTCCTGCCAGTTGCAGCACCCATAAGCTCAGTACGAGACCGCCACCGATCAGAAAGCTATTTTGCGTAGCATTATCAAGCGAGATGTTATAGATATCGTCCCCTAAAACAGCACCCGGATCTTGGTCAACCTTCCCTCCAATTACGACAATCACGCCGGTAATCTTGGCCGTGCTGGCCAGATGCAGATTGCCGTTAATGACAACAATAATGCCCTGCACGTTGCCAAGGATATCGGCATCGCCCCCGACGACGTATACGTCGTCAACGGTTTGACCTGCCGGCACAATCGTATGTTGGTGCTCGAAAATACTCTTCGCTGATGCCATACCAGGAACGAGTAGCATGAGTAACATAAAAAAGCAAATGGAAATGGTGTACGTTAGTTTTCTCAATGTGACCCACCCTCCCTTTCAACTCGTTGAGGTGAGAAGCAACCGCTTGAGTGAAATGAAAGAAGTCACAAGGATGATTAACGAGAGGACAATCGTTCCCCCGGTTAAGGCGGGTACACTGAGAATGAAATGAGATATGGCATAGATCAGTGTGATCACCAATTTAGACCATCCATGTATGAGTTTACCGATAATCGCCCCTGTTAGCAGATAAAATACCCCAAGTGTCAACAAACCTAATAGAAGCGCCAAAATCCGCCCTTTGTATGCGAAATGTCGTTCTTCTTTCGCTCCGATTGATTGCATAACCCTAACCTCAAAATCCATAGGTGGTGCTTCAATTAAGCTGATTGTCTGAAAGAGTTCAAATTTGTTAGCTGCCATGTCTTCAAGCAGTGCCTGACAGGACTCGCAAGTCTCAAGATGCTCTTCAATCCCAGTTCTTTCGTCTTGAGTCAGCTCGTCATCGAGGTAGGCCGACAACTGCTCCTCTGGATGTTTGGTCATTGCCGAGTCAGTCCTCCCTTCTTAATTCTTTCCTCATGTTTATCCTGGCTGCAAACAACCTTGACTTCACCGTTCCTAGCGGAACATCGATCATCTCCGCGATTTCTTCATAATTATAGCCTTGTACTTCATGTAATAATAGAACTTCCCGGTGCACCACTGAAAGTCTACTTAGTCCTTCTTCAATGGATAACTTCTCCAACGGGTCGATTGCATGTTGATCCGCTATCCATTCGTTTTGTTCTTCATTACTCTCTTGTTCTGGCGTTTTCGTGCGTTTTTTTAAACGGTCTTTGCAGAGATTGGCCGCAATTCGAATGATCCAAGAAGAAAACGCATACTCGTTATCCAAACTTGATATGGAGTAATAGGCTTTAATAAATGCCTCTTGCGAGACATCTTCCGCTTCCATTCGATCGCCTAACATCCCTACTGCATATCGATAGACATGGCCTTTAAAACGTTGGACTAGATCTGAAAAAGCTTCCCGGTCGCCACGTTTAGCACGATGAATGATATGCTTCAGTTCCTCATCCACCACTCGCTTACTCAACTCCTACCGAAACGGAACCAGGAGGATTCACGTCAATTCACTAATATCGCTGCTTCATTATCTTGAAGCTTCCTCAGCACTTCAAGTAGTATGACGTTCAAACTTATCCATACACCGCCGAAAACATAACCGGCCGCGACATCGCTTGGAAATTGCACATTGTAATAAATACGACTGATGCCGACTAGCAGGCACACGAGAACAACAAATAGAAAGACAAAAATCCGGATCAAGTTCTGGGTATAATGTCTTAGCAATAAAAAGGCAGAGAAACCGCATACCGTGATTGAAGTAAGAGTCTCCTCACTCGGAAATGTATTGATGAGTTGGATACCGGCAACCACTGGCCCTGGACGATGAAAGAGCACTCGCAAACCGTCATCAATCACTTCCCCACCAAGTACAACCCAGAGAAGAAATAAAAACTCCAATCCCTTGTTCCTGCCCCTGAACATAATCCAAATTGATGTTATCAGGATAAGCGGCCCGTAGAGATAAATCGTTCCCAGTTTCGCGAAGAGCTGCATTTGTTCCTGCCACTCGGGTCCGAATATTGTTAAGATCACATATGAAGTCACTTCATCGAATTGGCTAAATTCGTGTGAAAGAAAATCCTGAATCATCCCCAGCATAAGCGAGACGAACAGGACTAATAATGAAAATGAAGCCAATATCAGGAATCTGATTTTACCGAGCGAATTGAAGTGGCGTACGCCTTTGAGTAGCAGATCCATCAATGAAGCAAGCACTTTTCGTTTATATTTACGATAGAAATATATCGCCAGCGTCAACAAGGCAGACGCAATGCCAAATATAATCATAAAGCGATTGACCGTTGAATGATACGCTTCCCATTTTGGTCCTAACACGCAGCCGAGCGAGATGAATAAGCTGACCCAGAATAGCCCGCCCGTGTAAGCAAATCCTGCATATCGGCGAAATGGCATTCTCGTTACCCCGCAGAAATAGCCGGTAATATGCTTTAATCCCGGAATGAAATAAGCAATGAGCAATAACTTTTCTCCGTATTTCTCAAACCACGCCGTAATACGTGACAGTTGTTCCTCACCCAAGTGGATTCGATGACCGTACTTGACAATGAACGGTTTACCCAGACAATATCCAATCCAGTAAGACAGCGAGATGCTGGCTGCTGCGCCAGCACCCGCGGCCAAGATACTAAGTATCCAGTTCATTTTCCCTTCATACACGTACAGTCCGGTATAACTTAAAATCATATCGCCAGGAAGAGGCAAAGCGAGTATTTCAAGGAATACAGCCAAACAAATCAGTCCGTATCCGTACTGTTCTAACCAAGATGTCCAATTTCCCATTGATACTCCTCCCCTCCTCTTCCTTTAGTTTTATCCTCAAATAATCAGTTCATCCAATTAGCAGCATCTGCGCCCCTCACATCCCTGCCCTGCATCCATTCATAAATAATCGGTATCACGACAAAGCTGTTGAGGGTGGAGGTAATCATGCCGCCAATGACTACAATACCAAGTACTTGCGATATGACGGTATCTGAACTATGCGATAACGCCAGCGGTATTAACGTCAAAACGGTCGTGCCTGCAGTCATAAATATCGGACGAACCCTGGAGAGGCTTCCTTGCATGACGGCTTCCCGAAGTCCCATGCCCTCTTTTCGATTTCGTTCGATTTTATCAATGAGGACAATTCCGTTCGTAACCACGATTCCCGTAAGCATCAATACCCCGATGAATGCGGCGAGATTCCATTGACCGTGAATGGCGTACAATGCGAGTACGACGCCTGACAAAGCAAGTGGAATGCTGATCAATACAGCCAATGGTGCTTTCCAACCTTTGAATACAATACTCGTAATGAGCAATACAAGCAGGATGGAAATTATGACGGCGATCGTAATTTCAATAATCATTTGGGTCACTTGTTGGGTAATGCCTCCGAGCGAATAGGAGACTCCGTTCGGGAACTTCATGTCTTTCAAGGACTGAGAAACTTCTTTCGACACCTTGCTCATGTCGCTTGACGTGATCTGCACTTGCACGACGGAGAATGGTTGACCGTCGCGTTCTTGAATAGAAGAAACGGCGTCGCTCTTCTGAATCGAAGCGAATTGGTCCAGACGATAAATCTGTCCGTTACTTCCGTTAAACGTTTCGGCAGCCATCGAGGCCAATACTTGCTCAGGCGTATACACGGGTACTATAGAGTCGTTCGCGACGCCTGTCTTGACGGAATCGATATACACGTCGACTGGAATCGTGCCTGACGACGTTGAAATGTCAAAGTCTTTCGCTTTGGTTGTGTAACGCGCCAACAGTTTATTAATATCGTCAGGTTTAATGCCAGCCTGCATCGCCTTTTCTTTATCAATCGCGATTGCATATTTCGGTATCCCGTTCGTGAGATCCGTTTTCCCTGTTACGCTCAGACCATGAATGGTCACCAGTTTCGTGCGGACTTGCTGAGCTGTATTTTCCAGCGTGTTTTGATCGGCGCCGGTTAACATGATATTGATCGTGGAATCATCGCCGGCGATGTTCTGATTCGTTACCGTAATTGCAGAATTATTGGCCACTTGATTCAAATCGGCTTGCAAGGCTGGAATTATGGTAGTGACATCCTTTTTGTATTTTAGCTGGATGGACAGATTCGCCACGTTCGGCTGTTGAATGAACCCTCCGCCTTGGTCAAAGACGTCGTCTGCCGTTGGCGTGAAGGTCGATCCGAACGTAGCGGAATAGGAAGCGATTTTACCATTGTTTTGCAAGACACGCTCCACATTCTTAACTTCTTTGTCCACTTCGGACAATGGCGTTCCTTTCGGAAGTTCCACTTTGACGGCGACCTGGCCACTCGCTGTGCTTGGCAGCAGGCTTAACGGAAGCGTGGTTGCGAAAATCCCAGCGGTTATAAACAGAATCAGTGAGATGCCGATCACGGTTTTCTTGTGATTCAACGCCGTTTGAAGAAGCGGCTTCATGATCGGTTCGAGCGTGACCGCATCCGCCTTCGATGCTCTCCACCCCATAAAGGCGAATGCAGGAATTACCAGCATGGCGACGAGGAAGGAAACTGCTAAAGCAATGACGACCGACCAAGCAAAGCCGGAGTAAGACGCACCAATGATTCCGCCGACTAAAGCAATCGGTACATATACGGCTACCGTGGTCGCAGTAGAAGCAAAGATGGCAGGAAGCATCTCGACCACGGAAGAAGACAACACGCTCATAACCGGCTTGTCTTTGTTTTCTTGAACGCGTCTGTACATGTTGTCCAAAATCACGATTGCATCGTCGACGATACGTCCCATTGCGACAATAAGTCCGGATACGGTCAAGATGTTTAGCGTCACGCCCATTGATTTCAAGATCGCTGTCGTAGCAAGCAGCGAAATCGGCAGTGTGACCGCAATCAATAGCGTGGACCGTACATTTCTAAAGAAGAACAACACACATAGCATGGAGAATAGGCAGCCCAATAAGCCTTCACGAATCAATCCCATTAATGACCCATTCAGATCTTGCGCACGGTCGGTTTGGAGCGTCATCGCGACATCGCCGCTTTGAACAGCCGAAATGCCGGATACGCGTTCTTTCACATGTTTTGCTACATCTGTGATCGTTGCCGTTGGCGTTTTGATCACATTGATCATCACACTTGCTTTGCCATTCGTTCTTGAGACGGTTTTCACATCGGTTAGGGATTGAGAAACCGAAGCAATGTCCGATAACGGGATGCTGTTGCCGTCCTTGTTCTTAATCGCAAGATTGTTCAGCTGCTGCTCCGTGAGATCCCATCCTTCTACTCGAATCGGGAACGAAGCTTTTACATTGGCAATGCTTCCTTGCAAGCTGGGCACTTCTGCCGTGATGGATTTATTGAAATCGTCCAGCGTCAAGTTATTCGCCAAGAGATCTTTCATGCGAAGAACGACAACATAACCTCGGTTTGCACCGCCGACGGTTTGTACATCCGAGACGCCGGGTACGGATTTCATTTGCTTGACGATATCGGTTTGCAAGGTGGATTGCAGCGTTAGATCGTCTACTTTGTCGTTATTTGCCGTCAGGCTATAACTCAAGACTGGAAACGTGTTCGACGTTAATCGGGTTACGACAGGTTTGTTGACCCCATCGGGTATTGCCGCATCATTCAATGCCTGTTTAAGAGCGTTTTCCGCTTTATTCATATCGTAATCCATGGGGTAGTAGATATTCATCAAGACCCCGCCGTCATATGAGGTCGTCTCTAGGTTGGTTATCCCATTGGTCTTACGGATTACATCTTCTAGAGGTACAGTAATATCCTTCTTAACTTGATCCGCTTGGAAAGATGAGGCACGTAACGACACCATTAATGTGGTGTTATTAATACCAGGCAGATAGTCTCTCTGCATTTGTAAAGCCGAGACTGTTCCCCATCCCAATATAAGTACGACGCAAACTAAAATGATGGTCGATCTTTGCATGACTGATTCGATAATTCTATTCATGATTGAAGTCTCCTCTCCTGTCTATATAGGGAAAGACTTCGTTTTGGGCTAGAATGTTCATCTCCTCGTACGGACTAAAACCAGACTTGCATGACGAATTCATATACTGGTAACCACGAGCCAAAAGAACATACAAATTAGAGGAGGTTTATTTTGAAAAAGAAAATTGCTTATATGTTAATAGGAGCACTATGCTCTATCATTCTTTCATATGGATTCGTCGCCTATGCGGATCGTGATTCGTCCGCAACAACAGAGAACAAACCGACTGCAGCAAGCGATACATATGTAGTTCCACCGATAGCTGCTGCAACACCTACCCCCTCAACTGCTCAACCGAGCGCTAGTGAGGGAACTATCAAACTCGATCAACTGAAAGACTTGGAAATTAAAATCGCCGGCAATGGCCTAAAGATTGAAATTGAGCTCGATCGGGAACAAGCGAAGGCCGAATCCAAGGTAGTAATAAACCGTAGCAAGGTTGAGGAAAACCACCTGACAGGCAGCGAAGCGGTACAATTTATCCAGCAGCTTCTGGATGACGTCAAATTACAAGAAAACATGAATAAGCAGCAGGTATTGGATGCGCTGTTCAAGCATTTTGCTATAGAACCAACTAAGGTGGAAATCAATATCGAAATCAAATTCACGAATCGACCTGAAGTGTTGAGATACGAACAAGAAAAAGATGATGACGAAATCAATGCTAAACTGAAAAATGTGCAAGAAGATCAAAATGACAAGAAGGAACTACTCGCAAAAAAAGATCAGGTAACGCAAAAAGAGAAGAAAAAAGCGTTGCAAGAAACTTGGCAAAAAGCTCATAAAGAGCAGCAAGCAAAGAAGAAACAGCAATCGCGATTCGCTCGTGGTGACCGCGATGATGACCATCATGACGGCAAGCAAGGTGACGAAGACGAAGATGATGATGATGATGATGGAGATCGCGGTCAACATGAAAGTCATGATCATGAAGACCATGATAAAGAAGAGCATGATCACCAAGAAGAGGACTAATTATTGCCCAAAGAAATACAGAACAAGCCCATTTTTCGGGGCTTGTTTTTTAAGTTGCGTCGTACATAAATAGCAAGGAAATCAATACTAACACTTCCTCAGCTATCGTGTCCCGTTCGTTCAACAGATTACAAGCCAGCCGGCTACTTGTTGGGAATCGGACAATGTTCTTGTCAACCGACAATCACCCAACTCATCCTATAACTAACTGTAAAATGATAAAGAGCACATTAATAATTAAGCCAATCAACACCTTTTTCCGCAGGTTTCGCTCCTACAACCTTGATTATCTGTGGTAATTCTTTGAAATCGTGACAAATAAATCGGGACATAAAAACAAATAGGCTTGATTTCTCAAGCTTCACGCGTTCAGATTTGCTGTTTTATCAAACTCCGGAGTAAGTCCGCACGGAAATTGGCATCGCGACGATAGCGATATCGTTCGTCCTCCCCCTCTGTTCCTGCTCTTCTACTTTCGCAAATCAGATGTTCATAACAGGTAAATGCAAGAGAGGCGGCCTATTTCGGACCGAACTATGCCAAGGATGGCATCCGCAGGTATTCCACCCACGCTTTTTACGAATACCAGGGTAACTGGGCCATTCTTCAACAAATAATGCAAGTAAACGAACAGAGAAGGTATCGAAATATGCTCATCATCAATCACATTCACGATAATCAGCATGGATTTGTGAGTGCCCCTACGAGATTGAGCAACGAGGCTATTTCAACTCCTCACCTACTTTCCTGGATTGTCATATAGCGTCTGATCTGCGAACTTTGCAAATTATACATGCTTGATTTTATTCGCGAAGTGATTAAACTATCCGCTCGTTATGAGAACAGGCCGCCTAACATAGGCGGCCTGTTCTTCGAAGTGCAATCTTACCCCTTAGTTATTCGTAAATTTTAGCTGCATATAAAATATCAGCAAAAACCTTCCAGGTTGGTTGTTCATGAATGGTCTGGTTGGTGTTTGAATAGTAACCATCCATATCTTGTATCCATCCTAGCATTGCTTCAAGGTATCTGTCTAAAGTTGGATTTTCCCAGTCTTCCTTATTTGTAAGCAAGTCCATCCTAAGAACAGTAAGAAACCTCATCAAATCATCTTTTGATTTTATTTCATTTATCATTTCATGCAGCTGCATTATAAACCTCCTTGTCAGGATTGTGCCATAACGTCTATATTCTTCATTATGTTCACGAATTTGATCATGCTATAATCTGTATCGTTTAGTAACTACGGAGAAGGTATTATCTTACTGTCCGAAATTGGAAAACAATACAACTTCTTGTCCAAGACTTACAAGACCAATCAGATATTTATATTGTATCAGTGGATTTTAGCTGGACGTATGTTGTAACAAACGAAAAAGACTGGCTTGGCCCCTACTTTAGCCGCCTCTTCATATAACATATGAAAACTAAAACTCAACATATATTGCGGTTGCACTATTGTACCCGTTAGTTCAAAATCGATAGGGACTGATTAGGGATATATTTTTTCACCTTTTTCAAGCATCGCTACAAACTGTTGAATTCGTTTCGCCCGGGTTTCTTGTTTCTTGGCATTATGGATTCTGAACAGGATTGCATATTTATTTTGGCTATTCAACGTATCATAAAATGCCTTCGCTTTGACATTACGCTCAAGTTCAATTGCGAAATCCTCAGGCATAGAAGCGATACTTTGCGATTCGTAGGCCTTATCCCATTGTCCATTCTTTTTGGCAACTTCAATCGTTTTGAACCCAGAAGGCTTCATTCTTTCATTTGTAATGAGAAGCTCTGCTTTGTCTTTATTCACTTTCGACCAGATGCTCTTAGCTCTACGCGGAGTAAATCGTTGAACCCACATTTGTTCATCAAACTTTTCCTTCTGGCTGTCAACCCATCCGTAACACAATGCACTTTCAAGTGCTTCATCGTAGGATACGGTAACCACACCGGAATTTTTTTTTTTGAGATTTGCAACCGGATTCCCTGTGAAGTGTCATGATTGTTCTCAAGCCAATTCTCGAGAGATTGCTGTTCGCCAAAAAACATAACCGGTAATTCATTGGACTTATGGATCACTTGAATCGCCTCCTCCTTGTAGTGTACTTCAATATAGTTGACAGATACAGTCAGTGATAGTCGCAATTGCTAATATCTCAATTCCGGAAACAAGTCACCGCGGTGCGAGTAATCTGTTGAACAATATTGCCCGTTAGCGCAACGAAATTTAGTTGGTGATTTCTGGCTTGCTTCCTTCATTAATGCGATTTCCAGCTTTTCCCGGGAATGAGATTAAGTTCTTGTCATTTTCGGAAATGGGATTGGTTTTGACAAGAACTTGATCCCATAAATAATAAAAGCCGCGATTTTCGCGGCTTTTAATGAGATAATGTCCTTGTCACCCGACATCCCTACTACTTTTGTGTCCTTAGATATTTATCTTATTTCCCTCGAACTCATGTTGACCATGCAGCTTCAATCTGCTCCAACCATGACTTGGCAGTAGCTTTAAACCCCTGGTAGGATTCTTCTCCCCAATGCAGATAGGACACCGAAATGAGCTCGACTGTTTCAAAGAGCTGATAATATAACTGCTTGATATCAAATAATGGTGACAGCTTGCGTAGGTCTGAATAACCTGCCATGAATGCCTGCTGCATCTCCGATGCATCCGTGAATACATCCTTGGAATGCAGCGATTTGAAGTCAAATTCCGGATCGCCGGCAATCGACCACTCCATATCTAGAATAGCTGTAATTTCTCCATCTGCACACAGTATGTTCGCAAAGTGATAGTCGTTGTGAACCAACGATGCTGTTGATATTCCACTGAACAAACTAGTTGCTCTCTTATATACGAAGACATAACGCTCGGCTTCCTCAGGATTTAAAATTCCAAGCTTCAGACAGCGATTGGTTCTTTGCTTCATTCCCTCTACTAGATATTGCTGCCAGTTGTCATATTTATTATTAGACGAGAGAGCAAGCTCTCCAAACTTATCCCGCCCAATACCATGAATTTTGGCAAGCAAAACGCCCGAGTTGTATGCCATCTTGATTTTTGATTCATCTGAAGCCGTTTCTAATGATTTCCATATATCGATGCCAGGCATCTTGCTTGTAATCAATATTTCATATGGTAAATGTTCATGACTGTTATCAAATACATAAACATCTGGAACCGGTATGCCTTCCGATTTCATCATTCGAAGCGCTTGTTGCTCATTGTCAAATTTCGGGAGATCCACGTCTCTAGCATTTACTCTAACTACATAATGATCGTTAATAAAAACACAAGGATTCACGATTCCCCGATCCGAATATTCTATACGATTAATTCGTCCGAGACTATGCTTCTCGAAGATAGCTTGGATCGTTAAGATATCAAACCTCATAGATTTCATGGCATGTCCTCTCATTCGTCACGGATTGTTTGCTGTCGATTTGGAAAGTTGATTCTGTAAATAGCATTCTCCAAATGGTTAAACTTTCCTGCCCGTTCGTTCAACAAAGTGCAGACAAGTCATTTTGGCTTACTGCCTTCAAAATGCGAATCCTGCTGAACGTTGGGAATGAGATCAAGTTCTTGTCAGTTTCGGAATTTGGATCAAGTTCTTTCAGTTGGACTTGACAAACCGCTGCTTCCAATCTGAGCTTGCTGCGCCTTCTTCCCGCCATAGAACAGTCGTCTGCCTCTCCCAGATGTCCCACTTGTTGCCGTCAGCCCCAGCCACCGGCTTCTCCTCCATCCTCTTCTTCCAACTATACGAAGGCTGCTGGAAGTATTGCCGGCAGCCTTCGTCGCGATTATTGAACTATCGTTCCACGTTGACTTAACAGAGTACAGCCAGCCGGCTGCTCGTCGGGAATCGGATAATGTTCGTGTCATCGCAAAATGACAAGAACTTTATACGATAACTAACTATCCTGCCGGTTCGTTCAATGTGGGTACCCGATTGTTGATGCCGAATTTTGAATGGTTATCCGCTCAATTATACAAATGTAAGTAATTCCTAATTTCAGGATATAACAATACATTGTATTATGTTAAAGTGACCATGAATCTATCTAGTTAGCAACTACGGAGAAGTTATCTTCTTTGTGTCCTATATTGGGAAACATACACCTTCTTATCTTTTGAAAGGACAAGAAATTGTATCCATAAAATATAAAATCCGTGCGAAAACGCGGATTCTAATGCATATATGTTTTTGTCCTCTTACACTAAGCTCCCGTGTATTCGATTGGTCAATTACATCTAAAACACACTGGAAAATATTTTCAACCCCTGGATCTTTGCTCCGAGACTACCAAGTATTAATAGAGAAAATTATTCGCCCCCCTCACTTTCACATCTTATCCTAATAATTTCGCGCCGAGGTATGATCAACGTGAAATCTACCGGTTGTTCGCCACTGTTATCTACTCCAGTTATTTCAACAAAATCCGTTCCGATTCTAACTAAAGGACCGTTGAATTCTCCTTGGTTTTTTGTCTTGATAAAAGCGTGAAAAGTAGGCTCTCGTTTAGGCAATAAGTCAGGAAAATCATATCGCCCGATATCAGAAAAATTGTGTTTGATTAGCCTGCCATTTTCTGCTTCTACGACAAGAGACGATTCATTCACTTTCCTAATTGGACCATTTTGATTTAAAAGCTCTCTCCCGCCATTATCAAACAAAAATACAATAAAACCGTTTAGGAGTTGCGTAAGCCGCTGTTGAAGGGTTATTTTCCTTGTAGCAGGACAAGCAAAAATTTTCAATCATACCACTCCTCTTGCAAAATTCACTTTTCTTCTGTTTCATTTAATTCCAGAAAACCCTCATTCACAATGTTCCGAGGAGTTTTATCCGCATACGCCCGAATGTTGTCAAGTAATTCCGTCATGTTGGCTTTCCGAGCTATATCCGTATACCATGCCGTTCCAGGCGTAAACACAACATTATCGAGCGTGTATAAGGGGTTTCCAGCGACTTGTTTCAAGTCGTCTAGGCCCGCTCCTCTGATTCTCCCCTCCTGTAAAAAAGTGAACAGTGCTTCTTCATTTATAAGTCCACCCCGGCTTGTGTTGATGAACATTGCGGTCCTTTTCATCGAAGCCAGAAGTTCGGAGGTGATCATGCCTTTCGTATCGGATTGAAACGGCACATGCAGCGAGATAACGTCACTTCGCCGAAAGACGTCGTGGATGTCCGTCACATCCACACCTTGGACTGCCTTTCCCGATCTATTCGTGCCGATTACACGCATGCCGAAACCTTGGGCGATTCGTGCCACGGCCTGCCCGATGCGCCCGGTTCCAATCAGCCCTAACGTTTGGCCTGCCAATTCTCCTGCCAGGAAAGGACCGTACACATGGCTCTCCCCTTGCCGGACAAGTCGGTCCGCTTGTATAATACGCCGATTGACCGCGAGCATTAGAGCAAATACATGCTCCGCCACCGATTGCGCCGAATATGATGGGCAATTTGACACTGAGATCCCTGCGGCGCCTGCTGCCTTGATGTCAACCAAATCGCATCCGGTCATGACGAGGGCGATATGTTTGAGTCTCTGAAGCTTCCGCAGCGCCGATTCCCGAAGAGGCGTCCACTCCAAAATCGCAATGTCTGCATTGGACAATCTCTGAACGGCGGTCGTTAGGTCAGGCCTATCGTAATAAACTTCGAACGTTCCGAGTTTCTCCACTTCGCGCACAAAGTCTTCCGGCAAATAGGTAGGTTCATCCAGATATATGATTCTCATGCCTGATCTATCCCGTTCATCGACGCTGACGCTTTCAAGATCTTGCAGGCCTCGGCAAACATTCCCGGGCTTCTGGCAAGCGCGATCCGGATATATCGCTCCCCTTGACCGTGGTCATGCCAATAAAAATGATCCCCCGGCAATATCCCTAGTCTTAGCCTCTGCATTCTGTCCACCAAATCCATGCTGCGAATATTGGGGTCCATTATACGAAGCCATTCCACGCTAATCGTGGAATCAGGATTGTTCAAGGCTAGCCCGGATGAACGAATTGCATCTCGCAGCGTGTTGCGGTTCCGATCGATGGGCTCCCAAATGACGGACTGTAGTCCTTCGCGTGCCGTATCCTTCAAATATTCGTTCAGCAGCTTTAGGATGAACGGGGAAACGTTCAGTAGAATGTCGTTGTGAAGCACCAGCACGTCATCGGCTAGATCCTCGCTCATCGCCAGAATACTGCATTTCAGATCCTGGGTTGGCCACGTCTTTCCTGTATCCTCCACCATTAAATAGCTAATTTTCGATCTCTCCAGAAGTTCATATTGATCCCAAATAGGTTTTCTTGAGAAAAATCGAAATGTACAGTCTACAATGAGCAGTTTTCCGTATAGACTGCAGAGCGCAACAAGCCTCTCCCACTCCTCCCGAGACAATTCGAAACCTGTGGGGTTGTTGGGGAGCGTGATGGATACCGCATCCACCGCGAGACTTGCGAAAGTCTCTTCCATGCGGTCAAGCCTGAGTTCATTCTCATGCAGCGGCGACAAAGCTACGTTTCTCCTTTGCATAATGGTCGCCAGATTGTCAAAGCAGGGATGAAGCAATGCGACGGTCATCCCCCGCGAAGCTAGAAAAGTAGCGATTAAATCCGTCGATAATGAAGCCGAATAACAGAATAACGTCCGACTCAAATCAACGGCGGTTTGCTGTCCGGCCAACGTAAAAAACCAGTGACGGAACTCGCCTTCCAAATCGGATTGCTTTGCAGCTTCCGCCTGATCAAACAAGTCGGGGAGCTGTTCGATAATTTGCCGCTGCGCTTTGGTTTGTGGTTGATGGGCATGTCCGTCGGCTACATTAAACAGCTGGTTGATGCCTATTGATTCGTATCTCGTTAAATTGGGCAGTCGTTCTGGTGATTTCACTTAACACACTCTCCACTATACGAATGATGACGTGGCACCTATCCTACACTATATAGGAGATCTCCTGCCGCCGATCTGGTGCAAACGCCCATTTTCCGCGAAATACCCACTCCATTCATCTATTTCAGGCGTAGACTACAGCATATATTCTCTCATAAAGGGTGGAATGTGCATGCCGGATCGGAACATCCCGGTCATTGCCGTGACAGGCAGCGCGGGAAAAACGACAACGAAAGAAATGATCGCTTCCATCCTGCGGAGCCGGTGGAAGAATACAATTTTCAAATCGCCGTCGAACTGGAATTTGCCTACTAGTACACGCAAGTACGCCAAGCGAATCAATGTTCAGCACAAAGCGGCTGTCCTTGAGTTCGGAATGCTTCGCAAAGGCCACATCCGCGAACACTGCCGCTTGATCAAGCCGAGCTACGGCATCATTACCAATGTCGGAACGGCGCATATCGGCAATGTCGGAAACCGGGTACAAGGCATCGCGCAAGCGAAATCAGAGTTGATTAGGCACATGAAGTCGACCGGCACGCTCGTTTTGAATGCGGATGACGCGAATTCCAAACTTTTGACCGTCAAAGGCTTTAAGGGAAGATTGCTAAAGGTCGGTGTCCGCAGCAAAGCGGATTACAAGGCGCGCGGCATTCGCTCCTCGAATCAAGGCATTGCTTTCCGGGTTCCGTTGAACGGAAAGGAGGAAGCGTTCTCCATTCCATGTTTGGGGGTTCATAATGTTTACAACGCGCTGAATGCGATTGCAATTACGCACAGCTTGGGGTTTACGGTGGGTGATATCCGCAGAGGGCTGGATAAATATCCGATCCCGTACCGCAGATTAGTGCGAACAAAGCTTCCAAGTCGCATAATCTTGATTGACGATACGTTTAGCTCCAATCCCGATGCAACGAAGGCCGCCCTCGATACGCTTTCTTCAATGAGCAGCAAGCATAAAACCGCAGTCATCGGTTATATGAAGGACATGGGTAAGCATGCCCGCCAAGCTCATTATGAGGTGGGTAAATATGCGGCCAAGAAAAAGCTCACCCGGCTTTTCACGGTCGGAAAGCTGGCGCTGCATATTGCAGCCGGCGCCAAGAAGGCCGGTTTCCCTGCAGCCCGCATTCGCAGCTTCGCTTCCAGATCGCAGCTTCATAAAGCGCTCGAAGGGACAATTAAGCCGGATACCGCAATACTGGTTAAAGGAACCCATTTGTTGCAGCTGGAGAAGACCGTTTCATATCTAAAACGCAGTCTATCCCTAAAAGGATGGATGTGATTATGTGCGTGGCGAAATGATAGGGATAGGCATAAAAGAAACCAACTCTCCTCAGGGTTGGTTTCTTCATGCAATAAATGATCTACTTCCCGCCCACACTGCGAATTTCGAGCACTTTGGTCACTTGATTAAACCTTAGCAGGTATCTATTGCCGGTTATAAAGCCAAAAAAGGCTGCTGTTTGAGAACTGGTTTCAAAACCAAATTCGGTATCACTCGCAGAGACTAATTGTAATCTCAACTTTTTTATTTTACCTGCCCTAATGACGGTTAGCAACGTATTATCAGCCGGTAAGCCTAGTTCGACGAGTGTGTCGAAGGTGACTAACAACCTATCATTTCTCTGTTCATCAACGCCTTCAATTCCGAATGAAGCAGTAGTGCTAGTCCGTCTAAGATTTATTGTCAAAACGTTCGTATTATCGTTAAACTCTAAAAAATACAGAAATCCACCCTTTAATCGAAACAATTCTGCAGTCGCAGGACTGACAATCAAGAAATTATTATCTTGTTCGCCCTGGCAATCCTCTTCAGCCAAAATCGTTACGCGTTTTTGAATGTCTCTCCTTCGAAATAGCGCGAGAGTTCCGTTATGGATTTGACTAAGGGGACTTCCGCCTTGAGCACACCCATTCAAAAAAAGCTCGTTATCTCTACGCGTTGCTGAAACCTCGACGTAAACGTTTCCCGTGATGATCAATGGAATCATCCCTTCAAAATTATTACTTGTCTTTTGGAAATGACAATTCCCCTCTGTACATGCGCAGCGTGCCTTGAAAGGCACGTTTCATTCGGACTAGCTGTTCCTTCGGAAATTCATCCGGTTTTCTGATCGCTTCATGCAAAGGCACGATGCGGCAATTTGCGGGCTTGCCGTTCTTATTGATGCTTACCCAGGTTGGGACGCCCTCGATGCCGTCTAGCCGGATTTGGCCATTGATATTTTTGCGCAGCTTAAGTCTAACTATAATACCGGTTAGAGCCTCATCCTTGCCATGCAACCGGGTGGAGATAAAGTTGCCAAGCGAGTAGATGGCGAATCGTTTTCTCGTCCGCCCTGAGACGTCCTTCACGATTTGCGTCACTGCCGGCTGAAGGACATGCGGATGCGAGCCCAGCACCACGTCCGCGCCGTTCCGGAACAGGAAGCGGACCCATTGCTTCTGGTGGCTGGCGGGGTCATGCTCGTACTCGAATCCGCAATGCATGCACACGATAATAAAATCCGTGGCTGCACGAAGCCGTTTCATATCGTTCTTTATCCTCGCGCGTACGAGCTTTTTAACGCCTGCTGGCTGGCTCTCCGGTACGTACATGCCGTTCGTATCTCGCGTATACGACAAGATGCCAATCCTGACGCCTTCGACATTTCGCACGCAGAGCGCCCGCGATTCCTTCTCAGTCCGGTACGTTCCGACGTGGTCGAGACCGTTCTTGTCGAGCACATCCAGCGTCCGTTTGAGTCCGCGAACGCCGTAATCCGCGCAATGGTTGTTGGCTGTAGCGACCACATCGAAGCCGGCCGCCGACAGAGCCGGCGCAAAAGCATCCGGGCTTTTGAATATCGGATTGCGGTTTTTTGGATTGCGACGCGTCTTTCTGAAGCCAGCATCCGATCCTCCGGCGAAGGTAGTTTCCAAATTGCCGATCGTCAAATGCGCATCCTGCAAATAACGGGCAACCGGTTCAAACATCTGCCCGAACGCGTAGGTCGTCCCTCTTTGAACGTCCGTGTCGCCCGATTGCCCGCTATTACGAAGCAATTGGATGAGCAGCGGCTTCATCAGCAGATCGCCGACTGCCGCAATTACAATTTCCTTCGACATTCCATCTTCCTCCGATTGATTGGGCTTAAATCCGATATGCTACTATATGTCAGCCGAGTGGGATTGGATTGCGTACAGCGCAATTGAGGAAGAGCGGGTTTCGTAAATGAAAAAGACCGCGAATTTCGCGGCCTTTAATGAAAAAATATTCTTGTCATCCGACAAGGCAGCTTCTATTTCCCGCCAGCACTACGAATTTCGAGCACATTGGTCACTTGATTATACCTTAGAACGTATCTATTACTGGTAATAAAGCCAAAAAGGCTGCTGTTTGTGAACTGGTTTCAAAACCGTCCGCAAATTCGGTCTCGCCCTCAGCGAATAATTGTATCATTTGAAGGTGACCTCATAGAAGTCGGCTTAGACTATGTAAAAGTACTTGTCCCAGGTAATAAATCCCCGCGTGGGAGCGTGGATGAAGAATGAGCATACGAAAATATCAACATGATCATGGCAATAAAAAAATCGCCACGGTAATTCAAGCCGATAGCAATTTTTTTGGGGGTTACTATTTTTGAGATGCTTTTTTATTACGAATATACCGCTCGATGTCTATCGTTTGAAACCCCCGGTTGGAAAGGTCTTTGACGAACACACTATTTTTGATCATGTCTGAGACAGAGTGGCTGTCGGAAGAGACAAGCGTTGGAATACCCTGCTCCGCTGCCATTCGAATGATCGGTTCGTCGACAGAATTGTACCGAACGTTTATTTCAAGGATTTTGCCAGACGCTCCAATAAAGTCAACGAGTTCTTTAATCGGGAGTTGACGGCTCTCAATGCCGAATCCTTTGAGTTCAGATAAGGGATGGGCTATGATGTCAAGCAGCGGATTATCCAACATTCGGCAGAAGGAAACGAACCAATGTTCCGCAATCTCGTTTCTGGATATGTGGGCATCGTTGGTTTTGGAGTAAAATCCATGGGGCTTGGGTATGCGGTGAAATGATCCGAGGACAAGATCCACGAGCGGGAGGAATGACACGTTGGCGTCGATATCCCCTTCCAAAGTTAAGACCTTGGCTTCGATGCCTGAATAGACTTGGATTAAACCGCGGAATTTGGTCTTTAGCTGTTCTAGATGTTCTGCATAGTCCGGGACCCAAGCGCTTGTCCTCCAAACATGGTCAGTGATCGCAACTCCCTCGTACCCCAGTTCGATAGCAGTTTGAATCATTTCTTCAGGTGTATTTTTCCCATCAGAATAGTTAGAGTGTGTATGAAGATCCATCAGCATGATAGAAAACCTCCTTCCAATGCCGAACCATCCGGGTTCCCCATATTACTTTCGACGCCAAATGCATTGGCAGCACTCCTAAAGCCTGCTTAACCCCCAGAACCGGCAGATTGATCCCCGCCGCCGTACAATGAACAATCGTGCCCTGCATTCTAGGGTTGATCTCCACGATTTTAGGCTGGCGAGACTGGTCTCTTCTAATTTGGATCCCAATATTCCCATGTAATCCCATGCGCTCCACAACCGCGGTGGCATAGTCGATAATATCTTGATCTTTACGAATGAGACTTTTGGTCGAAATCCCCCCTAAGGTCGCTTCTCGAAGACGGGGAACAGCAATCATGACTTTCCCATTCTCCGCTAACACATCCACACTGTACTCCTCATGGGGCAAATATTCCATTACGAGCACTTCCGGAAATTCTTTTCTGCCTTGAATAACGCGAAGGAGCTCGGAATGACTGATATAAACAGACGTTGGCTTATGCCGAAACAGCAGCTCAAAGCGGTCAATATGATCATCCAGGATGTGGAATCCTCGGCTTCCGTCAGAGATCGTTGGCTTAAAACAGACCGGTTGTTCTGGATACCCCAACGCCGTTAGAGCCTTTTCAAACTGCTCGGCAGATGAGGTTACTTGAAACGAGGGGACGGCGATTCCCATCTTTTGCAGTTCGGTGTATAGAATTCCTTTATTAATCACGTTTTGTAATACAGGGACAGCAGACAGGTTCATGTGCGTACCCCATTGACTTAATACATCTCGATGCTCTGAAAGCTTGATTAATTCGTCCGTGACAAGTGAAAAGAGCACATCAATTCTTTCATTCCTACAGATTTGTTCGATAAAGGGAATGAATTGTTCGTCCGATGCCCTCGGTCCTATATAATGCAAGTCAGTCATGTGGAATCCGGCCGAAAGCGGATTGCAATCAACGCCGACAATGTGGAACTTGTAGTCCTCACTATTTCTCAGCGATTGAATTACACCTGGAGCCGCAGGTGATCCGGCACCGGTTAAGAGAATACGGACAATTGGTTTCACCTATCCCTCACCCCTATTCTTTTTAACATCAATATAGTCGTTAACGGGATAAGTTGTTTCGGACAGGTATCTAGAAATGCCGCAAAATAGGCTGCAGCATAGGAATCGGTCAACCCCTAGCCATAGACTGTAACTTATAGCGTAATTAATCATGCAGAGTGTGGGGTGTCAAAGCTTCCTGCGTCTCTGAGGCTAGTTTCGAATGACAATTTTACATCAAAGAGGTGCCGGCATGTCCAAACTCAGGAATCAAAAGTCGTCTGCAGCGGGTATTACCGTAATCACGAGCACCAATAAACCGAATTTTTTGACGCATATGTTTTGGAATTATCGCAGACAAGTTTGGCCGAATAAAGAATGGATCATTGTATTGAATATGGATAATGTCAATATTAAACGATATCAAGCCATTGCATCCAAATTTAAAAATATCCGCGTGTTTCAGCTGCCCAGTCGCCGGTCGCTAGGACAATGCTTAAACTTTGCTTCCGCGCGAGCGAAGCATTCTTATATCACCAGGATGGACGATGATGAGTATTATGCGCCTAATTACCTGACCGGCATCATGCGTTCTTTTCGAAAATCAAAGGCGGATCTCGTTGGTAAACGCGCTTATTTCATTCATTTAAGCGGTAGCAAAATGCTGCTGCAGCGCTTTTATTCGGAAAATCGTTTTGTCACCATTCTGGCAGGCGGAACAATCTCCTATAAGAAAAGCGTGTGGAATAAAGTAAAATTCGCCAACCGCTCGCTCGGAGAAGATGTTAGTTTTTGCCGGGCCTGCCGGCGTAAAGGCTTTAAACTTTACGCTGGGGACAAATATAATTTCTGTGCATTGAGGCGGAAGCAGCATAACTCACACACCTGGAAAGTGAGCGACCGGGAATTTATTAATCATCGGTACACTCGCATTGTTCGAAAGAACTGCACGGCCTACAGAAAATTCGTGGTACGTCATTGAACTCCATCATTTAGGAGCATTATCGGCGAGGAAATAAGCATACGAGCCATGTGTCGTTTCTACGCAATAAAGCATAATTACATGAGTTGCACTGATTGATCGAATAGAGTAAGCCTTCGAGTACGCTCGAAGGCCTTTTTTTTTTTTGCATCCATAGGGCGCAGCATAGGAATCTTCTATCATTTTTTCATAGAGTATGTCGTATCGATATAAAAACTAGAAGGAGGTGTCATAATTATGTGCATTTTTCCCTACTCCGGTCAACGTGCGCTTGTTTTAGCCCCTCACGCGGATGATGAAACGCTAGGCTGTGCCGGCGTCATTCAAAAATATTTAAGTCAGGGCAGTTCGGTTCGAACCGTTATAGCCTCCATAACATTAAATGACTCCAATCGCTACAGCAAGGAAGAAAGTGGATACGGCACCTATAGTGGAAGGAAGAGATTATCAGAATTTAAAGAAGCGATGCGTCTTCTCGGAGTGGTAGACTATCATATTCTTTACCCGGACAAATCCGGCAAACAGTTATATGACAGCAAACTCGACCTTCTCCCCCGAGCAAAGCTGGTTGCACATATCGAACGCCATATAGAGGAATTTCGTCCAACAGTAATATATATCCCCTCCATCACCAAACATCAGGACCACGAAGCTCTTCATCAAGCGGCAATAGCGGCGGTGCGACCTTATTTCTGGAACGGAGCCGTCTTGGTTTATGAGACAGACGGAGAACTTGCATTTCAACCGAATCTCTATGTATCGCTTACGAAAGAGGAAATGAACCTCAAAATGAGCGCATTGGAGGCTTACAAGACTCAGATCGGATCCATGCGTCACCCCGTTCATCCTGAAAGTCTCTTTCATAAAGCAAAATTTCGCGGAAATCAGACTTACGTGGAATTTGCAGAAGCATTTGAAATCATCCGTATGCACGGTTAAGTTCCACATCACATTCTATGTTGATAAGAAAAAAAGTCGTGCGATCTTGGAAAGGAGTTCATTATGAGTATGCAAACCAGCCGCGTAAGCGGGGTCTCGGTCATTACTTGCACGAATCGTCCGCTTTTCTTCAATAAACTAATCTATAATTTTAGAAGGCAACGCTACAATGCAAAGGAGCTTATCATCGTTTTAAACAAAGGCAGCATGAACCTGACAGAATATCGTCGGAAAGCCTCTCGATTTCCAAATATCAAGGTCTTTAAAAGGCCTGAAACGTTTACTTTGGGCAGTTGTTTGAATTACGGAATTAATAGAGCTAAATATCCGGTCATCGCCAAGTTTGACGATGATGATTACTATTCACCTAATTATTTATTAGAACAAGTAAGAGCTCTGCGCCGAACTGGAGCCGGTATAGTCGGGAAAGGTGCTCATTTGAAGTTTTTCGAAGGCAGACGCCTCCTTGTCATTACGACACCCTCTAAAAAAAATAAATTCGTGAAATATGTGGCCGGGGGTACCTTATTGTTCAGGAGGCAATTACACAAACGTATTCGTTTTGCTAAACTGACGCTCGGAGAAGATGTTAATTTTATGCGAAGATGCCGAGCTAAAGGATATAAACTGTTCGCCACTTCGCCTTACAATTTCGTAGGCATTAGAAGAAAAAATAAGCAGAGCCATACCTGGAGAGAAAGCGACAAAAATGTGTTGAAAGGAAGTTTATTTGTTGCAAGAACAATTTATTACCGCAAATGGGCGGATCGGCCGGTGAAATAACCACTCGGTCAGTATGCCTTCTATTAGGGCAAGATCACCCATTCCTGTAAGTGTTGGAGTGTTGTACCTCATAGCCTGCTGCTCGGAGAGCCTTGGCAACACAGCGCCAGTTCCAGCCCCCTCCCCATGCGCCATGAACCAATACAAAGGTTTTCATTTGTCAATGAGTGATTTAACTATTCAGCCTATTCGTTGAGAATGCGGTAGCCATCATGCTATTCAGCCGTTTTGGCATAACAAAAAAGGCACCCTTTTCACCGGCTGCCTTCGTATGAAAAGCCATCCCTTATGGCAGGGAATTGAATCGATACTAGAACCTTCTCTAGTTTTAATTGTCTGTCATCCCTTTGGCAGGGGCATTGGAGTCCGGGAGGATCCCGCTTCCTTCGAATACATGCTTTATTCGTTTCACAAGCATCGTTTTACGTGCCAAACCTTTGCGAACAGCCCCGTTTATCAGAATACGGGGGTCACCGATTAGAACCAACTCTTTCCGAGCTCTCGTTAGCGCTGTATATAATGAATTTTTATACCACATGGATTGCCGATGAGGGATTTCAAGGCCGATTTCAGTTAGCGGAATAATGACTCCCTCATACTGACTACCTTGTGTCTTAGCCGTTGTAATGGCATAGGCAAGCTCCATCTCACTCATTAGCTCCGGAAATGTGTAGAGAACTTCTTTATCCGGTTCAAAAAAAATGCAGCTGCTCTGGGATGGATGGAATGATCGAATCAATCCTACTTCGCCATTGTCTGCTCTTGATGTATTGGTCATTTGAATGACGGGATCTCCTGCCCCCATCCCTTCTTCCATGTTCACAGGGTTGATTCGCTGCTTAATATATAGGTTCAAACGGTCCGTACCGAGACTGTATTGTTCCCTGTACATGGTAATGACCGGATACCGTTTTGCTTTATCTTGATAAATCCGGACGATGTTTTCTTTGGTTTCCTCTACTGTTTCAGTAGGAATCGTCTGGATGCCCTCCGCTTCCAAGTGCGAATAATCGACCGCGCCTAGAAGGACGGCCCGTGCCAACGAGAGGATCGAGCTATCATTCCTATAATTTCGTTTTAATGTAACTGTCGGAAATCCAAGAGAAATCATGTCCAGGAACGGCCGCCCCGGGCCGATCGGTTCCAATTGGTTCGAATCGCCAACAAAGACGAGCCGCGTCCCACGCTCCACAGACCAGAGCAAGTCACGCCATAGATACTCGTTGACCATACTGGCTTCGTCAATAATTAACACGTCCGTATTCAGCGGATTTTTCTTATAGTGATACCAAATGCGGCTGGCTTTGTCTCTTCCCTTTCCAAGCAGCGCATGAATGGTCTGCGCCGGATAACCGGTCACCACTTCCAACTGCCTCGCGGCTTTTCCGGTAGGTGCAGCCAACTTAATCTGAATGCCCGGCAGCAGGGTCTGTAAGACAATAAGCAAATACGCGATCCAGCTGCTTTTCCCAGTGCCTGCTTCTCCTCGAACCAGAAGAACCGGATGTTCAAAAAATTGTTCGATCCCCCTCTCTTGATCCTCATCCAGATTAGGAAGCCTGCCTTCGCTAATTAAGGTCCGAATCGTTCCGCTTAAACTTTCCGGTTTAGATGTAGGGCACGCTATTAAGTCGGCTAAGCGCTGTGCAATTTGAATTTCCGCAAAATATAAGTGCCGGTCAAAAAATAAATTCCCTCTGCAAATGAGCTCATGATCCTGTTCCTGCGCAAATCGTTCGATTTCATTGCGGATTTTATCCTTCGGCAGCGACTTTCCCAGCAAGGCATTGACCCTATTCTCGAATTCGGCACCGCTAATGTAGCTGTTTCCTCCGTTTAAATATTGCATGTACACATACTGGACGGCCGCCCCGATCCGGTAGGGACTGTTCGCCTCGATCCCGGCCTCCAGCGCAAGCGTATCGGCAACCCGGAAGGGAACGGATGGGACGCGGTTCAATAGATACGGCTGCCCTTCGATGAAGTCAATGGCCGAAAAGCCTAATATTTCACAGATCTCGTGAAACATCTTACGAGAAAGCTCGAACCGTTGTAGATGATTAAGCAGATTCGGCAAGGTGTACTGCTCAATCAGGCTATTTTTAATAAGTTCACATGCCAATCTGTCACCAGCCGTCCATCGGTCCAGCAACTCCGGGTGTTCGATCAGTGTCCGGATATCGTCGTCAAGATGAGGATGCATGCGTTTAAAAGTAATGGGATGGCGAGTTGCGAAATGACTCGGGAGCACCTCAGAGATAGTCGCAAGGAGACGGTAACGATTGACGATAAATATATGCTCCGTTGTGTACTGTCCTTCTATAATAAGGTTCTGGAAGGCTGTCGGGAGCGCTCTTGCACGAATACGGAACGACGAACCCTGATGGGTCTGAAACCACCCTGCCTTCTCCTGCCCCTTGGACTTGATCTTCATCAGACATCCTGAGTAGATTTGGTTCCCCTTCATTCTTCGCCCCGCTCACTCCATATATTTCTCAGGCTTTTCTTCTTCTTAAAAGTCGCAGATCCTCTTGAATCCGTATAGGGCTTGCTCTGTTCCTTATCGCTGCAGGAAGAAATATGGAGCCATAAACTCGGGCGCGGCAGGTAACAAACTTCCTTGGATTCCGGAGCGAAACCGGGAGGAATAGGTGACGTTAATGCATAATACCATTGTTGTAATTTATCCTCGTAATATCGGACGGGAATGGCTCTCATCGGTTCATTTCGATAAATCCAGCTCCTGTCCTCCTTGATTTCTTCAACTTGAACGTCTGCCACCTTTCCATACCCTTGCGAGCGTTTCGCTCCTAAAGCAGGGATGTAGACTGCCAGCTCCTTTATCTCAGATGGCACTCCCCTACAATAGAACGTGACTTCCACTGGGCAAGCCAATGTATAGACATTCCGGTGGTACGCCTTGAAATAGCCACCGCTCAAGTCCAGGTCATCCGGGAGGTCGCCTGAATAGCGTTTCGTATAAAATTGTACATTTCTCCCCTTTGAACGAGTGAAACCTACGCTAGCCAAATACAACAAAGAGTCTTGATGACGTTCAATCGGCAGCTCCAACGAACGAGGAGTCCCTTTGCTTGGTTCCAGCGGGTGATTCTCCTTCAAGGCTAACGCCTTCATTAGCAGTGCATCAAAGCCAATGGGATAGTCGGGAATAATCATTTCCGAGTTTAACGTAAATGTGACCTGAAGGTTTTTGTAGCTGATCATAGGAGCAGCCTCCTCTCCCCGAATGCATGCTTCAGCGAGTTTGGGTTCAGATTCACGCGTCCCATACCGAATGAACACTTCCAGCCAACACCGGAATAGTGCGAGAAATGAAGCAGCCGATTCAGAACTCCCCTTAAGGTACCGGCTTCGTGCACATTACTAAATACTGCCTTTCCGGAAAAGGTGTTCAAGGTTATTTCCTTGCGAATCGGATAAATAACAGAATGAATGTGATGGGAGGTAATCAGCAAGCCGGATGCCAGGCGCTTTCTATACTCCGCGGTCGATTCGATCGATTCTGGTGCAGCTTCATTCCATTTGCTCAAGAGGCTGTTCACAATTTTGTCCGGGAACGGTAGCGTCACCGTCTGTCGTCCGCTATTGAACGCCGTATATTGGAAATTCATCTCTATGCTTTCGGCTATAGGAAGGCTGTAAAAGACATCATAGCTGACGATTCCCGCTTTCGGGTGATCATCATGGTGTAGGATAATCTCATCCACCATATAATAGTCCTGGCCTAAGCGGACTTCCTTTCCCTTCTCAACATGACGAAAGAATGTCAGCATCACCCTTGCATCGAAAAATACGAAATGGATCATAAGCGAGCCATCGAATTCCTTCTCGATTTCCTTAATCGAGAAAGGAGATTTCTGCGCTTCATGATAGTAGCGGCCGACCGGAGTATGGCGGATTTCGTTGTACACCCATCCATGAATGTAATTCGGGTAAACGTTGCGGACCACGCACCTCCGCCTGTTCCGCAAAAGCAAGATCGTATTTGCGATCAAGACAACACATCCTTAGGTGCCGCATAATCTTCCGTATAATCTAAAGGATATGTAATTCGCTTCCAGTTTCCGAACGCCAACACGCATGCTATTTACCGTATTAAATTTGCGCTGCCTCGTACGCCTACCGCAAGTCCATTACCGCAAGTCCAAATCAGAAATCAATCCCAGCCGCTGCGCTTCTGCAATGGCTTCCCCTCTGGAGCTCACATTCAACTTCTCGAATATGCGGGTCAAATGATACTCGATCGTTCGCTGGCTCATGAAAAAAATCTGGGCCAGTTCTTTATTGCTTTTTCCGTTGAGAATTTCATTCAGGATGCTTTGTTCTTTGGAGCTGATCGATATTCGATCAAGCGATTTCTCCCCTTTGGCGTGCAGAACCTGGATGTCGGTTCTTCTGAGTTGCTTAAGAAGCCTAATCGGGAGCAACGCCTCCCCGTTCACGGCACATCTCAAAGATTGGATCATTTGCTCACGCGTCGACAGTTTGCTGATAAATCCGGATACTCCGTTCTCTATCAATAAATTAAAATGAGGTTCAATATCGTAACCGGTATAGATGAGTATTTTTACATCGAGGTTTTGTTCGCTGATGCTGCGGGCTACCTCAAGTCCGTTCATGCCGGGCATGATCAGATCAAGCAGCAGGATGTCAAACGTAGCCTGCTTAAACATCTCCAGTACTTCCGCTCCCGAAGATACGGCAGTGATGGACATATCGCTTTCCCTTTCAAGCATATGTATGGTCCCTTCTCGGACCGACGGATGGTCGTCTGCAAGCAATATGCTGATCATGGGGGCGCTCCTTTCGTTTATATTTAGGCTGAAGTTCATTCTACCGGAGCAAACATGCGCGGCAGCCATATCCTGACTACGGTCTCTTTCCCCATACTTCCGCTAAATTGGATCCTGCCTTCTAGGCTGGACACGCGTTCCTTAATACCGGTAAGTCCGATACGGCTTAAGTCGCCATGTTTCTTTGCATTGCCTATTCCTACTCCATTGTCACTATATAACAACGAGATTTCCTGTGGCATGATAGAGATGTGAACCTTCACCTTCGATGCTTTAGAATGCTTCCCGGCGTTTCCGAGGAGCTCTTGCATAATGCGGTACATCGCAATCGTATATTCATAGTCCAATTCCGTATCGAATTCATCGTAATCGAACTCAATCGTAAAATTTTCGCGCATCTGTATCGTATGGAACAACTCTTTTAGCGATTCGACTAGCCCGATCTCCTTCAGTAAAGACGGCCTAAGCTCATTGCAGGTTGAACGCGTTTCATGAATGACATCGAGCAATCCTTCTCTAATCGCGATCATTTCCTGCCGCACCGCGTCCGACATGTCGAAATCAGTCGTTACTTCCCCGATTCTTCTGTACCAATACAGTTGATTTTGCAAGACCGAATCATGCAGATCCAATGCAAACCGGCTTCTTTCATTTTCCTGCAAATTAAAGATGAAGCGCATCAGCCACGGCGGCGTATTCCTTTCGGACTGCTTCTTCACGGTATCCTTGAACTCGTCGGAAAGCCCTTGAACGAGGGATAGATTCTCATAAACGATGCTGACGTAGCGGGATAAGGTTTTAAGCCAAACTTTTTCGTCGATGTTGAGCGAGGTGCCGTTTTGTTTTTCTCCAATCCATACGATATACCATTTCCCCATTCTCTCTCCGGCCAATAGGATCGCGCCATCATTCAATACTTCAATCACTCCGAGTTGCAGCGGTTTTATGAACAGCGCATTCGTCACGAATTCGATCGGATACCTCTCATAACCGACAATCAACTCGATGGAGAAATCGCGCCGGTCCACCTCCAATAAGGAAATAGCTTGAATCCCAAGCCCCTCTTTGATTTCCTGTATGAACTGTTCTTCTAATTCACTTACTTTCATAACTTTCGAAATTCGGGATGCAAATCGGTCCATTCTCAATTGAAAATCTTTCTTCATCATAAAGTGCCTCGATCGAAAACGGAAATCCAGCATTTCCTTAAGATACAGCATTAAGATAACAATTAGAGGAAAGTAGACCAGCGATTCGATTTGAAGATCGGGCGAACGGCTCAGTAACGAATCCAGCAGCCAGTGAATGAACGACAATATGAAGGCTAGTCCGGCATTATAGCGAAATCGCCCGAGATAAAAATCAATATCAAGCAATCGTTTGGCCGTAATCAAATAAATAAACGTTGCAGGGAGCACTACAAGGAAAATCGCGGTATGTCCCACCGATACCCATCCGGAGCCGGCCATTAGCTTCGGAATCGCATAAAGTCCGATAAACGGTCCAAACGATAAAAATATGCCAAGGAGCATAATTTTGATCTCGGTCTTATAGATTAGCGACCGGTTCCGCACGCCGACCATAACCAGCAGCAGTACGCACACCGCGCACTCGGTGATGAACCAGCTCAGCAGGGAAAGCGTTACGATCTCATAGGCAGAGCTTACTCGCAGGAGCGTAAAAACAGCTTCCATGCCGATCAGCAATCCGTTAAGCGCAATGAATAATCGTAGAATAAAAGGGGGAACGATGCTTGATCCGCCAATGGATTGGATGTAGCTATTCAAGAATTGCAGGAAACTATATGGAATGAATAAGAAAGCCGCTCCACTGAATAACTCAGGCAAAACATGCCCCTGGGAAGATGCTCCCCCGCAAACATAACTTAATCCGACTAAAACGAGAAAGAAAAAAAGACCATAAAAGTAGGGAAGATCAGGCTTCTTAAATACGATGAATCCCGAGATGGCCATAATAATAAGGAAAGTAAACCCGGGATACCAAACGAATAATCTAAACTGATCCTCCGTCAATCCGCTTGGAATCTCGTGCGATTCGACCGTGCCGTTTCGTTCAATCGCGATGCTGCGCACCTGCTCGAGGATGCCGTAGGTTTTGACCGTTGACGCAAGCCCCGGTTCATTCTCATCGACCTTTATGACGGAATCGCCCACTCTAATATCTTGCTTATACGCCCAACCATCCGCATCGATATTCGTAATTTGCCACTCGCCGCTGGCCGTCTCGTGAAGCTTGATCCCGATATAGGGCTTTTGAATGGTCAGTATAAATACGAATGCAACAAAAATAACAATAGGCAGCATCAAATACTTAATATGAAAGCGGACAACCAAGGGTATCCCCTCTTTTCAATTCTAGTTCTCCCCATCGCTCCAATTCGATTGCAGAAATGCGTGTATCGCTTTTTTGTTCTTATCGATATAGCTGATATAGGGATCCACTGAACGATCAGCCTTCAATGTATAGTGGAACTCGACTTTACCGTGGCCTTGCGCTACTTTGCCGCCGACTCTACCATATCGGTTCATCTCCTCCAACAGATGATAGAACAAAGCCGTTTCCACACTGCTTGCCCCCATTAAAGTGAAACCATGCATAAATGTCATGTTCGGTATGATATATTCCGTTTTGTAGATCATTTGGTTCCGGTCAGTTTTCGGAGAATCCGAATGGTCTTGTCGGGTATAGAACAGCCAGTCGGTTATATCGGCGGCGCGAATGCCTGGTTTCGGCTCCCCGTACAGCTCAGCGACTTCGTCTACGATCGGGACTAAGAAGTCGGCAATCAATTTCCCATGAATCAGCTGCCGCTTAAATGAACAACCCATTAGGGATGCAAGCGGGATATGCTCACGGAGCTCCTCTATGAATGGCCTGTACGGTTCCTGCTTTGCTTTCTGCCGTCCTTTCACCGCACCCGAATCGAGCGATCCTCCGGCATATAACAAATAGTGCAATTTCCGTCCGATCCGTTCCGGATCAAGTTCCAACATTTCCAGAAAAGATTGTGCGCCAAGCCGACGCATAATGCCGCGGATACTGTTTCCGCTGATTACAGGAATATGTACGGTCTTTCCTTCATACCATACTTTCATTTTACGGAAGAATCGCTCATTCCCTTGAGCAGCTATCCCTTCGTCCGGCATGTCGGCTCCATGAATAATCGGCTGCAGCGATTTGACTTTGCCTCGAATCGTTTCGATTACGGACATGTCGATCCCTCCTGCTCCTTCCAAAACGGTTGGTCAAACTTAGTTAATGCCAATACAAGCGATAATAATGGCGACGGACGAAGGGATGAGATGTACGACTCGTATTGTAGGTGTTTGCCTTGTACATACGTGCCCCTCTCGATTTGAGCGGAGGAAACACCAGATAGAATGAACGCCTTTACCGATTCATAAATGTTTCGATGTAAAGCGGGTATAAGTAGAACTGATTGTTCGCCGAATTGGACGTAAAACTGTGACTGATCGTAATTAAGTTTTGCGCGTAGCGTAATATGTTTTCGATAATCGGATGGAATGCTGATCGCAAAAGGAGGGAGAGGAGGCTTATAAAATAGGGAGTGGATGAGTGCTTCTCTATCGCGCTGCTCTGCCATCGTCAAGAATTGGACCGTATTCGCGTCCGCAACGATGGCTTTCCGCCGAAACTCATCCGTTCTAAGGATTGTTGTGCATGGAAGGCAGAATAATTCGCTTGCTCGGGCTTGATGGAGATGCCAATCGGTATAACGTGACAACTCTAGCTGCTTCATCGGCACCATGAAATCAAAACGGTTACCGCAATAAGCGCATACTTCTCCTTCATGAGGAGATGACAAGCGCAGCCGCCGCTCCAAGTCCACGTTCCGGAAGTTGCTGAATATGAGGCGGGACACAAAAGTCTGAGCGTCAAAATCCATTTAAGCATCCCTCCCGTATAGAATACTCCGAAAAAAAACGTATCATGACTCCAATTCGCCGTCCTCAATTCAATCTCGAGAACGTTCCGTGAATGGCATAAAACAACCGGCCACCTCATATACGGTGCCGGCTGACAGCGTGATTCTACATTTCCAAGAGTTTAGCTAACTTTATTTGTCCGGAGAGCCACTCCTCCCCTTCGATCTTGCCGGTGATTAACGTTTCCATGCCCTGACCGAGATCAAACGCAACCTTCCCTAAATCTCTGGCGATATGCGGAGCAAGAATGACTGCATTTGTTCCGGCAGCCAGCAAACACAAGTCAAACTCGCAATCCCTTAATTCCTGCTTTACCCTAGGGATATCCTCATACCGCACGATGTTGATCGTGCCCGTAATTTGGAAATCCAGCTTAGCCTGCAGCCTGTTCTCCAAGGCTCTCTTTACCTCGTCTGCGTAGCTGCACACGATGATAATCTTTCTGTTCTTTAACATGTCATAAAATTTCCGTTGTTGAGAAATCATGATGACTCGTCTGGTGTAAGCCTCAAATACGTATCTCGGAGCGATGCCATAGACATCGAATACTTGTCTTGTCAACTCCCCTGACTGTGATACCCGAATGTTGATACCGACGATATCCGCATTTCTTACCGCTTCTAACGCAGCATCGCGAGCCTCTAGGTTTGGAAATGTAATCCCGCGATGCGTATGCCCTCTTGTTACGTTAGAATGATTCGCAACATGTGCTTCCGGATGGCGCATAAATTGCTCTTCCGAAAAAACCTCATATTGTGCAAGGACATGCGTTTCGGTAACCCCTACGGATATGACGGAGAGCGGTAAATGGCGATCAAGCGAATATAGGATTTGATCCATGACTTGCCCGGTATTCAGTTCTTGATAGGCCAAAGGTCCACCCCCTTCATGATGCATATCCTCCGGGATTGCGCGACTGCCAGCGCCATGCGTCTGCACACATCGTTTCCAAATCCTTCTCGGCCTTCCAGCCGAGTTCTTGTTCGGCCTTCAGCGGATCAGCATAACTGACGGCCACATCGCCAGGCCGACGGTCCACCAATTGATAAGGCACTTTACAGCCGGTAGCCTTCTCAAACGCATGCACGAGCTCCAGCACGCTATATCCTGTTCCCGTCCCCAGATTATACGCTGCTATTCCTTCCGTACGCAGCGTATGCTCCAACGCTTTCAAATGGCCTCGTGCTATATCCACCACATGGATATAATCCCTGACCCCCGTACCGTCCGTCGTCGGGTAATCGCTGCCGAACACGCTCAGCGTTTGAAGCTTTCCCACCGCCACTTGGGTAATATACGGCATGATATTAGTGGGTAGGCCTTTTGGGTCCTCTCCTATACGCCCGCTAGGGTGAGCTCCTGTCGGATTAAAGTAACGAAGCAACACGATACTCCAAGCTGGATCGGCGACCGTAAGGTCCCCCAATATGATCTCAATCATCTGCTTGGTTCGTCCGTAAGGATTGGTTGCCTTGAGCGTCTCATCCTCTTGGATAGGTACATGTCCCGGCAAGCCGTAAACAGTCGCCGATGAGCTGAACACCAGTTTTTTTACATTGTACTTATGCATGATATCCGCAAGAACCAACGTACCGGTAATATTGTTATGGTAGTAGCTCAGAGGTTTCGCAACTGATTCTTCCACGGACTTAAATCCTGCAAAATGAATGACCGCTTCGATGTCATGCTCAGCGAACACGTTGCTCAGCCCCTCACTGTCCAACAGATCGACATTGTAAAATCGCAGCGGCTTGCCTGCAATTTCCTGTGCACGGCCCAGCGACTCTGGATTGCTGTTCGACAAGTTGTCAACTACAATGACGTCGTAACCTGCATGCAGCAGCTCCACGCAAGTATGACTCCCGATAAAGCCTGCTCCACCGGTCAGTAGGATAGACATATGTTCCTCTCCTTTCTCTATCGAATACCTGAAGATTTGGGCTTTAAATCAACGATTTTGATCCAACCGTTATCCTTCACAAACACAGGCTCATATTCGTCCCCCCAGCGTTTCAGGGCATTGCGAATATTCCATTCGGTAATCTCGCGGTAGATATCGATCAAATTCGTTTGATTGTGGTGATGCCTGCGGTGGATGTACAGCGGTACGTCGATCCAATGAAAATGGCATACCTCGATCAACCGCATCAGCACCCGTTTGTCTTCCATATACCTGCCTTCATAAGGATCATCCGTAGGCCAACCGCCGATCGATTTTAACGTGGAAGTCCGGTAAAACCGGGGCCATTGCGACATATTGGAGAGCAGAAAATCGAATTTATCCCGGAAAGAACGATTCTTCGTTACAATGTTGAAAAATAAACCCCCGCTCGGATTGATCGAGATGGAATTGATGTTCCCGCTGATCAAACCGACATGCTCCGGCTGCTTGCGTGCCTCAGCCAGCAATACCTCAAGCGTATACGGAAAGAACCAGTCGTCCGCATCGAGCTGGATCACATAAGGCGTTGTAACGGCAGCCAAACCGACGTTCATCGTTTTCGATTGACCCATGTTCGTTTCGTTACACATATACGTAACGCGCGAATCCCCCAGCAAGGGCTTCGCGAGTGCAATGCTTTCATCGGTTGAAGCATCGTCGACGACGATCAGTTTCCAGTGCACATAGGTTTGTTTAAATACGGTTTCAATCGCTTCCTTCAAGAACCCCCCTGCATTATACGTAGGGATGAGTACCGTTACTTCTGATTCCATCCCACTCACCTCAAATTTCTGACTAGTGCTTCAAAATCAAATCCGTCTTGGCCGTCGATCGTTAAATCAATCGCATGACCGAAATCCAGCGCTACCTTGCCTGTAGCGTTAGCCAATCGAGGAGCCAGAAGCGTCGCTGGAATGCCGGCCGCAATAATCGCGATCTGCCACTCTTTGTTACTGTAAAGCTGCGTATACGCCGTCTCTAACTGTTCGTAACCTTCCAAATTCACGGTATCGACAACCGTCACGCCGTTCGCTTGAAAAACCGGCGCAGCCTCTTCCGCTCTTCTGCCTGCCAGAATGACACGGTACTGCTTCATCCAATCCCAGAAATGAGGAACCCTCGTCATATGATGTGTGACCCAGGCAGAGCAAATGGTATAGAAACCTAGGCCAAGATCCAGAAACGCCTTCTTGGAATACTCCGCGCCTGACGCATTCTCACCGGTCGACAATAAGCCAACGGTCGTCGCAGAGGTAAAGGCCTTAATAAGCTCCGCGCGTATATTCTGGTCAGCTAGGCCGTTATACCTTCGGTAATAGGTCATGCCATTATAAAAATCGGGGAAAATCCGCAGTTCGGCAATTTCAGCGTGGCCGAATCGGGCCAGCGAATACGCTTTACCTTCCCGCACCGCTTCATCGATACAACCCATTACTTCCTCCGTCGATAGGAGGTAACGCTCGTAGCTGAAGTCATTCGTAAAATATCGATTGTCTCTGTACTCCATAACAACCTCCCATTATTCGATGATTTCATAGGGAATATGCGGGAACCCATTCATAATATAAGGTTTTAAGTAATGGCCTTGACGGGACCCGAGCAGAAATATCCGATCTATCCCGCGGGTAACGATCAGCTTCGAGATCAAACGCTCCATGATATCAAGCTTCAGCTCAATCTTCGGAACGTACAGCGACAGATGAAAAACATCGGAGGTCAGCCAGCTGAATTCATCGATATCGGAATCCGTAACAAATTCTGTAGCCACCATGGTAACCGAGTAATAGTTCGCATGCAGCCCATCTATAAAATTCAAGCATCGAGTGGACAGGCGCTCTCTTCGTGTCTGGGGCATTAGCAGCAGCCACTTCGGCAGCCTAGTGGACATTGGTTTTGTCGAATAATGATGCCAGGCACTTCCATTCGGAATGCTTGGGCTCATATCCAGCAGCGGCGAATGCTCCCACTTTCGTTTCAGTGCCTTCAAATAATCCTCTTGATACAGCATCGGATGACGGGCTTTGATTTGTTCAACCAGCTGATCATGATGATCGATCGCTTCATGGACCATGGATCGTCCGTGTCTTCGGTACAAGAAGAGCCTTTCGAAAATTTGATACCCGTACCAACCCTTTTCGCCGAGCGAAATCCAGAAATCCCAGTCCTCGTAACCCATGACGACAAACCCGGATTTATAACCGCCCGCCTGCATGCAGGCTTCCTTTCGAAACAGGGAAGTTCCGCACGTGATATTGCGAAACAGCTGGGTATGGTAGTTATATTGAGGGGCATCATGCACCCAATCCTCCGTACCGAAAGCCTTGACCCAAGGGGAGACAAAGCCGACCTTAGGAAAGAGTTCCATAATCCATATTGCCTTCTCCAAAAATGTCGGGTGAATCAAATCGTCTGAATCCAGAGGAAGTATATATTTGCCTTTCGCTGCAACGATCCCGCTGTTTCTGGCTGCAGCCACCCCCTGATTGGCCTGCTTGATTAAACGGGTTTTCGGCTTCTTTAAGGCGGACAACAGGCCTATCGTTTCCGGATCGGTCGAACCATCGTCGACCACAATGATCTCGACGTCCTGGAACGTCGAATTCAATACGGAATCGATCGTTTCCCCCAGAAACTGTCCATAGTTGTAGCATGGAATGACGACGCTGATGAGCGGAACATCCGTCATGGCTGCAGGTTGACCTCCTCTCGGAACCAGAGAATCGTGCGTTCGAGCCCCTCTTCCAATGAGACGTTAGGAGAAAAGCCCAGGACATCGCCAGAACGCGTTAAATCCGGGATTCGTGCCGGCATGTCTTCATACCCTTTTCCAAAGGCTTCTTCATAGGACTTAAAATGAACGGGCGATTCCGAGTCCGTCATTTTTACGATCATTTGGGCCAATTGAAGGACTGTGGTCGGCCGATTCGATCCGATATTGAATGCGAGTCCATCCGCCTGCCGGCCAAGGGCGCTTATGGTTCCTCTTACCATATCGTCCACATAGGTAAAGCAGCGGGATTGAGACCCGTCTCCATAAACGAGGAGCGGCTCCCCTTTAAGAGCTGCATGAATGAATCTTGGGATGACCATCCCGTACATCGAATTCATCTGGCTGGGTCCATAAGCGTTAAAGTAACGAAGAACGGTAACCGGCAGCCCTTTGTCGGCAAAAGCAAAGCATAGGTGCTCATCAATGGATTTCGCCGCAGCATAGCACCACCTATGGATGGACGGCGCTCCATACACGCGATCCGACGTTTCTGAGAATGGAAGATTCGTATTCTTGCCGTATATTTCCGACGTAGAAGCAAAGATAACCTTGACCCCTCTCCGAAAGGCCAACTCTAAGACATGCCTCGTACCGTCTATATTACCTTCGATGACCTTTATGGGATCTTCTACCGTATTTTTTACGCCAAGGATGGCCGCCAAATGGAACACCGCATCCACTTGATCCATGCATTGCTTAATCATAGGGCGATTCAAAACGGATCCCTGAATGAACTTATGATTCTCGTGGGTAAGCACGTCATGCAGAAACGCCATCCGGCCCGCTGACAAATCATCCAACGTGATGACCTTGTGCCCCTGCAGCAGCAGAGCCCGCACCAGATGGGATCCGATGAACCCAGCACCACCAGTTACAAGAATGTTCATGAATGCAGATCACCTCCCGACTCTCTCTTCAGAGCAAGACTATTTTCGATTTGTCCTTCACGCCTTCCGTCGCATTTCGCGTATCCACAATCAGCTTGGCATGCTTGGCAAGCTCGTCGTAAAGAATCGAAGAATGGTCTGTAAGAATCAGCAAACAGTCTTTCTTCTTCACGTTTCTAGTCGTAAGCGGGGTTCGTACCAGCGTTGTTCCCGCTACATGAAGTTCGGCTATATAAGGATCGTAGAAGCTCATTTGAGCCCCCTGCTTCATCAGCAGCTCGATCACTTTCAAGGCCATAGATTCTCGCAGGTCGTTGACATCTTTCTTGTACGTTACGCCAATCGCCATTATGCTGCACCGGTCCAGTGGAAGCGGGTAAAGGCTCTTGACCATCCGAGCCATGATATAGCCGGGCATTTCTTCGTTCACTTGATGGCTTAACTGGATGAAAGGCAGAGGGATATTAAATTGCTTCGCTTTCCAAAGCAAATACATCGGATCAACGGGGATGCAGTGTCCGCCTACGCCGGGACCGGGGTAATAGGGCATAAAGCCGTAAGGCTTTGTACGGGCTGCCTTTATCACCTCCCAGATGTTAATTTCCATGGCTTCGCATAACTTAACCAAATCGTTCATAAACGAGATATTCACGAAACGCTGACAATTCTCAACGAGTTTCGTCATCTCCGCGGTTCTTGCGTTGGAAACGGTGACCACTTCGTCAAAGACCTTCCCGTAAATACGTTCCGCGTATTGCGTGCAGGCGGGGGTAACGCCTCCGACCACTTTGGGAATCGATTGTAAAGCGGATCCCTTTTGGCCAGGGTCGATTCGTTCAGGCGAATAAGCCAGGAATACGTCTAGGCCGACCCGAAAACCGCGCTTTTCGATAAACGGCTTCAGCTCTTCCTCCGTCGTCCCCGGATAGGTAGAGCTTTCCAAAACCAATAAATGTCCCGGTCGCAAATAAGGAACCGCCTGTCTCATGGCTTGCAACACATAGGACAAGTCAGGCTTAGCCTCTTCATTGGTCGGCGTCGGCACGCAGAGAATCACGCAGTCAGCTTCGGCAACCGTTTCGTATGACACGCCGACTTGAAACCGTCCGTCCGCAAACATCGCTTTCAGTTCCATGCGGGTCAGATCGGATAAGTAGGGCTGTATCTTCCGAAGCTGCTTGATTTTACTTGGGTCTGTATCAACGCCAAAGACGATGTGGCCTTTCTCCAAAAAAAGTCTGGCCAGCGGCAGCCCAACGTAGCCGAGCCCGATGATAGCGATCTTATAGCGTTCATTAGGCTGCATATATGAGTCCCTCCCAGTAGAATGCTCCTGCCATCATCGTACGCATGTCGATCTGGCAAAGCGCTAGATAGCTGCCTTACTTTATGAAAAATAGGAATTTGTCCCTAACCGCATATTTATGAAAACGGGTTTTTGTCCCTTTCGGAAAGAGATGAAGACACATACACATGTAAAAACTTGAGACCAGAAAGGAAGGTTACCATGCGCATTCTGCTTGCCACCTATTGGGGGCTTCCTTCTGTAGGCGGTTTGGAAAAATATGTTTTACAGTTGAAGAAGGGATTAGAAGCGAGGGGGCATGAAGTGGATATTTTCTGCAGAATGCCCGATGACTCCGGCTTTTATATCCTTAACAAGGGCTGGATTCTGTATAAAAACCAAATTCAACCCATGATTTCCGCCAAAGCGGATACGTATTTCGCCAACCACCTCCCGGGACTTGATCAAGATGTGAAATATATGGAAATCGATAAATATTGTTTCGAAGCAGCTGCCGCTTATTTCCGACCGGCCACTTATGACATTATTCATACGCAAGACGTCATTTCCGCCCGGGCATTCGCTCGTATCCGTCACCCCCATACCGCATTGGTTTCTACCATCCACGGCTGCCTCTCGACCGAAAGTCTCGCAAGACATCAAGCGGATGGCATGCCGAGCGCCGATTTTCGTAAAACTCAGCTCTGGTATTACTATGGGCTTATCGAGCACTTCGGCATTATGCATAACCATGAAACCATCATGCCGACGGAGTGGCTGAAAGGCATTATGAATCGGGATTTTCTAATCCCGGAGAATCGGATGACGACGGTCCCAAATGGAATGGATGTGGAGGAGTTCTTGCATGAAATGAACAAACCGGCCGTTACCCCCGACACCGGTGGGAAGAAGATCATTTTATGCTCGGCCCGCTTCGATCCGGTTAAAGGGCATTTTCATCTGCTTCGGGCTCTAACCGGTTTAAAGAAGGTTAGAAATGATTGGGTTTGCTGGCTGGCGGGAAATGGGCAATTGGAAGAAAGGATGAAGGAGCAGGCTGCAGCTTACGGGCTTCAGAACGAGGTCGTATTCCTCGGAAAACGTGATGACATTCCGGCTCTATTAAAGAAGTCGGATGTTTTCGTGCTTCCGAGCCTGCAGGATAATCACCCTTTCGCCATTATGGAAGCCCATGTTGCCGGGAAAGCGGTGGTTGTTTCCAATGCCGGCGGCATTCCGGAAATGGTGACGCATGAGATGACCGGATTGATCTTTCCTGCAGGAAACGATGAGGATTTATACGGAAATCTGTTTGCCGTTCTCAGCCAGGATGATCTTAGAAACCGGCTTGGCGAACAGTCCAAGGCATTTGGTCTGCAGCATTGGTCTCTTCCAACGATGACGGAGAGAATCTTAGCGATCTACGATAAAGCACTCCAAAAGAGATGGAGGTAAACATCATGGCCGTGCGGAAAAAAGTAAAAACCGGGATTGTGAAGAGAAAGTCACCCCGGGTACGACGACGTAAAAGCACGCATAGAAAAAGCCGGCGTGCCTTGCGCATTGGGAGGAAGAAACAGAGGAAGAAGCACCGCTTCGCTTCCCTCGTCTCAGCGAACAGATACAACCGCTTCTTTCTCCACCCCCACCGAACGATTCGTTTAAAGGTGGAACGCCGCGTTTGGGATCGTATCGCGGCCGAGCTCCCCTCTTCCTACCTGGCGCCTGATAGTGATTTCGTGAATCATATGAAACAGTTTTCCTAATCATCCTGATCGGTTCCGAATCGTATGCAATCATCGCATCCGATTCGGAACCGATCAGACTCTATGTCGCAGGCTCGTCCATCCTGCGACATCATCTTCCCAAGCTCCCCTTATAGGTAGGTGCCTGGTTAGACGGATGTTCGCAGCTTTTTACGCGTATTGAACCTTCGTACCGTTTTACCCTTGCGACTCCGTTTGCCTGGCTTCTTTCTACGCCCCCTCCTTATGACTCGGCCTAAAGAAAGACGGTCTTGCCGAATTTCCAACCCCACGGGGTAAGCAAATAGCCTGCGCTCCGAAACAACAAATACATCGCTCAGCCGGAAGCCGCAGAACCTGAACACTTTCGGCGAAGAGAAAGGCCGTTTTGCTCCCAGCTGCAGCAAATACACCGATGGGGTTTGATTGCCCCGATATAACCGGCCTGGCTTCAAAGGCCTTAGATGTGCGGCAGCTTTCTGCAAACCGGCCATTGCCGCCAACACACCAAGCTTGCTTATAAAAGAGGCCAATCTGGCCCGATAGACTTCTATACCGAAGGACCGCGCCACCCGATAGACATCTACATATGCGGATTGGGACTGTAGCCCTTCCTGTACCTTGTCGGCCAAGCCACTGATATCTCCCTTATCAACCAGCATGCTCTCTTGGCCTGCTGCCGTTAATACTTCCTCCAACCCTCCGGAACGATAAGCAACCGTCTTCTTCCCGAATAACAAAGCCTCAAGAGCGATCATGCCGAACCCTTCATCGATTAAGCTCGGAACGACAACCACATCCATCAGACGGTACATACACTCCAGGTCGGGCTGGAAGCCCAATAACCGGAAGCGGTCCCGGAATTCAGACTGCTCGACCAAAGACCGGCAGTATCGATCATAGTCAGCATCGCCTGCGGGACTTGCGATGCAAAGGAAACAAAGATCCTGCCGCTTTGCGCAAAGCATTAGCGCCATGTGCAGAAAATGCTCCAATCCCTTCTCCCGCTGCATGCCTGCCGAAATAAAACCGATCAGATGCTTGTAATCTGGGAATCGGAATCGTTTCGTTTCCTCCTCATTCGCTTGGAATCTCGGCAACAAGCCCGATTCGCAAAGCGTGGAGGACGGCGGAAACAGCATGAGCTTCTCATCCGGCGCGATTTCTCGAAACAGGGCGAGCGAATGATTGGAAACCCCTACAATAAGGTCAGCATACCGATTAATCAAATGAGCGGACTGAGGGGCTGCCTCATGCTCTTGGATTTTTTCCATGATCAACCAAACAACCGGAATGCCTAGCGATTTAGCCGCCATGGCAGGCAGCGCATTCACGCAGCTGTTCACAATGACGATGTCGGGTCTGTGAAGCTGAAACAATTGAATGAGCATGGCAAGCCTTCCATCGCCTAAGACGGAGGTTTCCGTCAGGGCAAGCTCACCATCGGGACGGTAGATCGACCATAGTATAGAGAAAGGTTCAATCACGGTTCGGATCCCGTTTGCCTCGGCTTCCCGCATTAAAATTCCGTCTTCAGGCACGACCAAGGTACAATCCGTGTGAAGGGAAATCTCCTTTGCGAGCAAAGACAAATATTTTTCCGCACCGGTAATGAACCGTTTGCCGCAGATGTGCGAGAATAACATGACCTTCAAGCGGCTTTCACCGGCTTCTTTTCCTGAAAGGTTGGAGTCGGACAAGCGTTTCTTTTCCGCGAACTTCTTTCTGCGCTTACGCCTCCCGTTTCTATTTATAGCCGCTGTTTTTCCGCTCAAGAGCTCCCCTCCTGTTGTCGGCTGGCCGCGTCCAGTTTTTTCAACGCGTCAGCATCAGGCATTTGATAACCGACCGGTAACGAAGCTATAATTTTTTTCCATACTCTTCGATCAACGTCAATATCCTTCTTGGTTCGGGGTATATGAAACAACCTGGCATACAAATGTCCTGCATCTTTGCCCGGAATTTTGGTTGCCGTTGTTCTTTTTGGGACAGGCTTAGTCAGCTTGTTGATCGTTGATGGACGTTTGACAGATGTGCTCGTTTGTGACCGCACTTTCATATGCCGCCGATCCTTTCTCGTTTCCGATTCAGCGCGATTTCGTAAACCGCGTCCATCCTAGACATCATGACATCCAGCGACCATCGTTCCATTCCGCTATGACTCGCCTGCGAGGCAATATGATTGCGCAGCTGTTCGTCGCTCAAGAGCAACTGTAAATGCCGATATAGCTCTTCGTCATTTCCTACCGGAAACACCAGTCCCGTTTCTCCGTGAGTGACCATTTCGGGCATGCCTCCCGCATCGGATACAATGACTGCCTTTCCGGCAACTTGCGCTTCCATGACCGCGTACGGATGATTATCCTGCAAGCTCGGAAGGACAAAAATATCGGATTGCCGAAGTAGAGCCGGCACATCTCTTCGCGTCCCCATAAACACGACGTCTGCCTCGATACCATGCAGTTTCACAAGCTCGCGCAACTTGAATTCCAGCCCGCCGCTGCCAACAAGCCAGCAAATCCAGTCGTCTCTATTCCTTCTTAATTTGGCGAGCGCCCGGATGAGATACTTATGGCCTTTAATCTCATCGAAGCGCGCCGGACAAATGATGACCTTCTTCCCGGAAGAAGAACGTATATCGGCTCCGCCATGCAGCTGGTCCGTAAAGCCCTTAATATCGATGCCGTTTGGGACGACAGTCAACTTATCAAACGGAACGGCAAATTCGTCAACCAACATTTCTTTCATCCACTGCGTCGGCAATGTAGCAGCATCTGCGCAGTTCAATCCAATCTGTTCGCGCATTACAGCATACTGCCATAGCCGCTCCCTGCGGTCCGGGTTATCCAGGTCCCCCTGTCTTAACAGGGAAAGAAACCATTCTCCTGCCAAGTGCCCGTGGATGGTGGTTACCAGTGCGGATAGCGGCCTTTTAATTCGGGACAATGCCCGTGCGGAGATGACATCCTGCGCGTGGATGATGTCATAAGAATCCACACCCAAATAAGCTGCCCCTACCTCATAGCAATACTGTTCCGTCTCCGCGTCCCGGATGATCGGATCTAAGCCAGGCAGATTCTCCTTGAAATACGCCTTTACGTTCGATTCCACTAAAGAATAAACCGATTTTCTCGGTAAATGCCTACTTTTGTTCAGGATTGAATAGCCGCTGCCATCGGGAAACCGGCATAAAATATCCACCTTGTGTCCGCGTTGTTCAAGTCCCAGCTTCAACTGCCGAACATAGAGATCCACTCCTCCAACATGAGGCAGGCCCCAGAAGGTGGCTAGGAGTATTTTCATGGATGTTTCTTCCTTTCCGATACGGATTCTCTATAAGCCCATCTGTTTGCAAAGATGCTTAAGGTCGTGGATCGATACGTATATGTTGTCTAGACCCGCCCAATACCATGGAGTCCCTTCATAATTCGAAGGCCTTGAACCGATACCTGTATAGGCAAAGTGCTGCAGCCCTCCGTACTCACAAATTCGTTTAATGTCATGGACCATAAAATTCGGAGAAAAAAATTCAAGGACCTTGGTCTGCGGGCTGCAGAAGGTCAGGTTTGTCAACGCGCTTCCGGTAGGTGAAATGACATAACCGGCTTCCGAGAACAGTTTTATTTGCTCTTTCACCGGCAAGTGTTCCGGATAGACGACCTCAAATCCGTATGATTGTAAAACTCGGATCACCTCCTCTTCATTCGTCAATGTTCTGCCGAGCGAGTGCCCGCGACTTATATACAATCTTCTTGATGGTCTGGGCTCTTGCGTAAGAAATTCACTCCTTAAGAAATGATAGACCCATTTCTGACCAAATCCGATGGATGGCACAATTAGCTGTTCAGCTTCGATATGAAAATGCTTATTGCTGCAAATTAATTGATCCGTCGAGATACCAAGCATCCCAAGCGTTTCTGATTGAAAAGGCTGCAATTCTTGACTCACGATGTACTTGTCTACAGGGATTCTGCTGCAGGAAAGCAAGTAGATACGGGGCAGTACGTCATACATCCAGTGATAATAGTTCGAAGAGCCGATTTTCGTAAGCACCGCAATGTTTCCGGGCACATAGTCGATCGGCGGTAAATGATGATTGAGAAAAATCGTATGCTTGTGAGGATCATTGCTCCAATCATACGAGACTTCCCAGATCAGAACGTTAGTAGGGGAAATCACGGTTCCGCTATCACCGAATACCCTCCCTCGGGGGATCGTTGCTACAAAGGCTGGAAATGGAGCGTTCACCGCGACCTCGCAGTAAACATCCGCTAAGTTATATCCGGAGCTGACTGCCCAATCTTTCATCCAATAATAATAATCCGTTGGCCTGTCACTCAAACGAAATACCTCCTCTCTGATTGGGATCCGTCCAGGAACAATAGCCGCTATTGGAAACGTAATAGGTTCCGTACCGTTCCGTCGCGATAAGTCGACCGATACACTCCGCTAGGTCAAGCGTATACGTGGGGGAGCCGATTTGATCGTCAACCACTTTGACGGTCTCTTGATTCTCGGCAAGCGATAATATCTTGGTCACGAAGTTTTCCCCATAATTGCCGTCTAACAAAGAAGTACGCACGATGAAATGACGGGGGCAAACCGCTTGCACGAACTGCTCTCCTAGCAGCTTCGATTTGCCGTAGACGTTGAGAGGATTGGTCCGATCCAATTCGTCGCAAGGCTCACCTTTGGTACCGTCAAACACATAATCCGTATTGACATGTACCAGCTTTGCACCGGCTGCCTCTGCAGCAATGGCTAAATGGCTAACTCCGATCGCATTGATCCGGTAAGCCTCCTCTGCCTGATCTACCTTTGGGTAGGCTGCCGCATTGATAACAACGTCGGGCTTTGCGTCACCCACTGTCTTCTGCACAGCTCGCAGGTCACATATATCCAACTCCTGCCGTGTAAAAGACATAAACGTATTCTCTTGCCTAAGTACACGCAGCAGGTCTCGTCCAAGCTGCCCGCCGGCACCGGTAATCAAGATGTTCATACGTCCTTTTCCTCCCCCTATCGGAGCTATTCAGTCATGGTTCCTTATTCCCTGACAGCCGAAGTCCGGCTTCCAACAGCGACTGTTGCGTTCCAGCGTCGGTCCACCATCCGGACAAAAGCCTGTATCCCAGCCGACCTTCGCCTGCGTAAACATTATTTACATCTGTAATCTCCAGTTCGCCTCTAGCGGAAGGCCTCATGCCGCGAATAATTTCAAAAACATCGGATTCGTACAGATAAATGCCTGTCACGGCATAGTCGGAAGGCGGCTGTTCCGGTTTCTCCAGAATTTGAGAAATCTGGCCGTTCTGCAGATCGGGCACTCCATACCTTCGAGGATCTGCCACTTTTTTCAAGAACACCTCTGCGCCTTTTTCGCTTGTTTCGAAGTCTTTCACAAAGGTTTTCAGCGACTCCTCAAACAGATTGTCGCCGAGCAGGACTAACAGCTTTTCTCCAGGCCTCACGAATGATTCTGCCAACCCCAGCGCTTGAGCGATGCCCCCTGCACACTCCTGGATTTTGTAGCAGACTTGAACGTTCCAGGATGCCCCGCTCCCAATATAATCGACGTATAGACCGGCGGACGACTTGCCGATGACCAGCAGAATATCTTGGATGCCCGCTTCAGCCATTTTATCGAGCGCATAGTGAATCATTGGATAATTGCCAACGGGCAATAGATGTTTATTGACAATACTCGTCATTGGCCTCAGCCGAGAACCGGTACCGCCGGCTAGAATAATGCCTTTCATGGCGTGACTCCTTTCTTCTAGGAATACAATCTCAGACAAATGCCATGCTGCTATGATATGCATCCTCATCGGATGACTTATGGACGATTACCATCCCCGTACAAAATTGGCTTATGCCCGCACCGAAAGCGCACGAAAAAACGGCTGCCATTTGGCAACCGTTTCTTCGGCCTGGAGCTAGCCGATTCCGATATCGTCATACAGCTCAACGATATATTGAAGGCCTGCTGGATTAATCGTACCGCCATTGGGTGAATAGTTTACGGCTTCGAAGGATACGACAAAGAAGTAGTCGGTCAAAAGTGGAATCGTAGTTGGAAGAATAGTCGTGTACGTTTCGGAGAATTTGGAAATCGTTTGCCATGGAAATGGAGCGGTAGTCGTTTGACCAGCATCGCTCAACGTGCCATTAATAGTACCGCTTACCACATTTTTCACGAAAGTAATCGTTATGACGTTCAATAAATCGACGAAAAAGATCTCGTCAATATACAGTGTGGCGGCGTTATCGCTAAAAACCTCAGCAGTAGCTAGATGGTTAAGAGCCAAGTTGGGTATCAACGACCCTCCTATTTCAAATACTTGAGCGAAAAATAACGTACCGGGGGCATTCGACGGCGCATCGGGCGGCTGTGAAACGTTCCATACATAATTGGGGTTGGTTGAGTTATCGGCGGGATAAAACTTTAGCTCTGGCCAAAACGGGTATTGTCTAGGAAAGCTTTCCACCGTGTCTCTTGTTGCGGTTGCGATGCCTGTAATCGCCCCCGTTATCGCATCTAACCTGCTATTCGTCGAGTACCAGGTTGAAGCGGAATTGCTCACCAATGTTGCTAATTTGTTAATCGGCAATCTCATCACTCTCTTCTTTCATAAATTAAATCCTGGAAAACAAAGACTCCCATTGATTTCCAATGATTTATTTTCATAGTATTCCATTCCCCTCTTAGTGCTTGGACACTTGCGCAACTTTCAATATCCGATGTGAAGATAATCTACTGCAGGTGTCCTTTACCCAATCCGTTTCCTATTCTAGTGAGTAAAGTAAATAAACGGATTTAAGAGCTGCTAGAGAAAAGAGGTGGACTTATGTCATCTGGGCTGACCGTACTTTGTCATTATTATAACGAGAGTTATATGCTGAGGTGGTGGCTAGAACATCACTACAGGTTGTTTGATCACGGTGTCATGATCGATTATGGATCTACGGATCGTTCCAATGACCTCATTCGCAAGCTAGCTCCAAAGTGGGAAATACGCAAGTCGCGAAACAAAGATTTCGATCTGGTTGGCTGCGATCAAGAAGTAATGGAATTTGAACGTGAATGTCAAGGCTGGAAAATGGTTTTGAATACGACCGAATTTCTATGCGTACAAGATAAAGCTGCGTTCGCGAAGCAATTGGATCTCAATGGTTTATCCATGTATAGAACGACCGGGATTACGATGCTGGACCCGCTAAAGAACTGCTATCCGGAACCGGATACTGACGTGCCTCTTGTAAAGCAAAGACACCATGGCATTATTCAACTGGAAACGTTCCATAGGGATCGATTCATCCATAAGTATTCAGATGGTGCTTACGAGATTGGGAGGCATCGTTCCACCCATACAAACGGTCATGACATCTATTTGGAGGATGCCTATACATTGCATTTTCAATTTAGTCCCTGGAATGAAGAGATGATCAAGCGAAAACTGTTCATACAAACAAGGATCCCACAGAAGTACAGAGATAATGGGCTGGGCTGGCAGCACTATGTAGACAGGCGCAGGCTGGAAGAGATGTATCGCGAACGTGCGGTGAATACGAAAGATTTACGTATGGATCTATCGTGCGGCTGGATCTTTAGCTAAAACCGGGAGGAGTTTCGTAATGCTGAAAATTAGCTGTATTTTAACTAGCTATAACCGTCCCGTAATGATCAGGGATGCTATTTCGAGCGTATTGGATCAGTCGTATCCGCATTGGGAGTTGATCATTGTGGATGATCATTCTGACCAAGAAACGCAAGATGTGATCCGCGCTTTTGCAAGTACGGATTCCAGAATTCAAATCATTCAATCAGGAGTCAGCCAACAAGACAGACGAAAAACGACCCGCTATGCGACTTGCATTAATATGGCCATCCCTCGCATAACGGGAGATTTGGTTACGTACCTGACTGATGACGATATCTATTATCCCGAAAGATTCGAGAAGATGGTTGAGGCGTTCGAAGCGAATGAGCACATTCATATCGTCTATGGCATGCAATGCTTTGCCGTAATAGTAGGTGATCAAATCCATAAAAGCGGGATTAGACCGCTAGTAGGGATTACAAGAGAGCCTGTTGAGAAAATCGATCACAACTCCATCATGCACAGAGTCTCGTGCTTCCAACTCGTTCCTGGATGGAATGACGACCCTTCGATTTGGGCTTGGGCCGATGCCGTTTTTTTTCAGCAATTAGCCGCTCACTGGGATTTTCATCCCGTTGATGTTGTCACTGACGAACATAGATATCATGCCAATTCCATTCAGGCTAAACATAACCGGCAAGAAAAGGTGTACCTCGGAATAACGGAAAGTTCGAGAAACGATGCGAAAAAAAGGAAGCATGTCGACGCGCTTCTCGAGCTGCTGTTTCGCAAGAAATAAGAGCCCTCTCCATTCTTCAGGAGGGGCTCTTTCTTGCATGTAATGAATGTTCAACCATGTTGCCCATTCTCTAGTAAATAGGTGTCCACCGATGACAATTAATAGATTCGCTACATAACATATAAGAATTCTAAAAGTTAGGAGGTAATTTCTTATGGCAGATACAAGAGGCAGCAATGGTTCGCGCGGGACGCGTGGCTCCAATGGGTCCCGTGGTTCGCGTGGCTCCAACGGATCCCAAGGTACGCGCGGTTCCAATGGGTCCCGTGGTTCGCGCGGTTCCAACGGATCCCGCGGTACCCAAGGCTCGCGTGGCTCCAATGGTTCTCGCGGTTCGCGTGGTTCCAATGGATCCCGCGGTACCCGTGGTTCCAATGGATCCCGTGGTACTAGGGGCTCCAATGGTTCTCGCGGTTCGCGTGGGAACTAAATGATTGAAATTATCATTCAACAACAAAAGGCCCGTCTTTTGGGCCTTTTGTGTTTTTATAGCGATATCGCTTCACCTTGTAAAACTCTTAAGTGGCTGTATTGCCTAAGCCTATTACGTTAGTTGGGAAAAGACAGACAAGCATTCTCAGGTGAATCTCTAATTATATCGAAATCCCGCATGTGCCTTGAAGAGTTCACCCTCTGTCTATCATATAGATATAGAATGATAAGTTGAAAGGAGATGGAGAAACGATGGATATCCCGATTACCGGATTCATTGTGCATAACGGCTTTTCCGATGAGGACCATACTCACATTCTCTACTTGACCAGCTGGGATGGAAAACCGATGCATGTACATGATTTCTCAGGTGTCACTTCTGTGGAAATAGGTCATCACCATCAATATGCCGGTACAACGGAACCTGCGCCTTCAGGCGTACAGCACTGCCACTTTTACTGCACGGTAACTTCAGTAAACAACGGACATAAGCACACGATTAAAGGTACGACAGGCCCTGCCCTGCCGCTATCCGGCGGCGGTCATTATCATTATTTCGAAGGTTGCACTACGGTTGATGGTTTGACACCTCATGCACATTTCTATTTTGGACATACCGGCAATGCAATTGCCGATAATCATTGCTGACTGGGGCATAGTGATTAGCAAAGCTTGAAGGCTGCCGAATCAATAGTTCGGCAGCCTTCAACTTGTTTATTGAGCTATCGTTCTCTGTTAGCTTAATCACTTCTACCAAATTCAATAACTTAATAACCAGTTCTTCAAGGTCGAGTATGCTTAGCCAGTTCATACCGATTTCCAAACTAACTCTTCTCGCATAATATAGTCTGTGTGTTTAATAATGTCATGAAACTTGTTCCGATAAATAAAGAAGCCCGCGATTTACGCGGACTTCGTTCAGACAATGTCAATCGACATTAGCCTCATCCGATGATGCGGCCTAAACTATTTCGGTGATACAGAATCGGAGCGTTGTTGTTGCTGCTCGCTTTATTTTGCACCACCAACTCGTGCAGCCGCTCCGTCAGCTCCGCGAACCATTCTTCATCACGCGTGGCCAGCGCCAGTTCGATAAAGTCTAGGATCGGCTCCTTGTAATCCAGCACCTGCACTGCAGGCTGCTCCTTGATCCAGCTGCTCAACACAGCGACCGTAGTGCCGACCGCCGCATCGTGATCGGATTGAACGACATATACGCTTGCGGTGTTTTGTTTTTCGTTCGTCGACGTAATAAATCCTTGAATAAGTTCCCCGTCCTTCGTTCTGCCTTGTACCCAATCACTGATCGCAAAGCTCATCGTCAGCACCACCTGTCATTAGAATGGACAACCAAACTGAAACTAATTCGGTTACAGTTAGTCTAAAAAAAAAAGGACGTTGCATAAGCAGTTTTCCCGGCTAGCCGTCCTTCTTTTCCTTTATTACTGTAATTATATTAGTTACAGTTTTAAATGTCAAGGAGTCCAAATTCGGCATTAAAGAAAGTACTCGAACTGATCGAACAGCTCTTGCTACCTGGCTGCCGGTTCGCGCCGGCAGCCTTATGTATTGAACTATCGGTTATTTCTCCAACTCATAGCGGGTTGCGATAATGCCCGAATTGAACGTTCGGCTGGACAGCAGCTTGAGCCTGATTTTCTCACCGGCGCCGTGGAATATCGATTTTCCGCCGCCCAGGATGACCGGACAGATCGTCAGCAGGAATTCGTCGATCAGCCCGAGCTCAAGCAACGTCTTCGCCGCCCCCGGACTGCCGAAGATCACGAGATTTTTGCCAGGCTGCTCCTTAAGTGTCTTGATTTCCTCTGCGATATTGTCCTTGATCAGCATCGTATTGTTCCATTCGACAACGTCCATCGAGCCGGAAATGACGATCTTCTTAACATCCTGCAGCCATGTGGCATGCTCGATACCGTGTTTCGACGCATTCGGATCATCCAGCACCGTGGGCCAGTAGCTCTCCATCAATCGATACGTCGTGCGTCCGTATACGGGAGAGCCGACTTCGGCTACGACCTCCTCGGCGTATTTCTCTAATTCCTCGTTGTACGGAATCCAATCGAGTCCACCTTTCGAATCCGACGCATACCCGTCCAGCGACACATGCATGAACAATACGAGTTTTCTCATGTTTGCTTCTCCTCCGATAGTGAATGTTTCAAGTGGAAATCTGAAATTTCTTCGAAGACAAGTTGTTGATTATCTTAGTATACTACTATTTTAACTAACCTGCCCGATCGTAGTGAAGCGCTGCCAGTTGTTTATTGTCGAAAATGCCACATTTCTGCGGTTACCCAGGAAATATTCATGAAAAAAGCCGGCTTTATAATCAGCCGACTTAAGTATGTTCATTTCCATTTTTCCTTCATTTGTCTTCTCAATTCGGCATTCTCTAACCGCAGTTTCTCGAGTTCGCTTCTAACTGCGCGCATCAAAGAATTCAGTCCGAATCCGATCATGAACAAAACTAGGCCAACTATAGATACGCTTCCTGCAGCCGCTAATTCTAACAAGAAAAAAAAGATGCCGAGTGCAATAAGAATGAGTGAAATGATTTTGACGCTTCTTAACGAGTCATACATGATGAAGCCACTCCATTTCAAATGAAGCCGTTTCTTTTAACGAATTCGCCTAACATGATTTTCATTATTCTATGTGCATATATTCAATGTGTGTTCGCAATAGTAAAAAGGAGCAACGCCGATTGGGTCACTCCTCCTTATTCCCAACTATTTTATTTTATTCCACTGGATTGGAGTTGCTCCAGAAGCTTTTGTGTCTCGATATCCGGTTCTGGATAAGAAAGGTCCAACTTCTCCAGGGAATGTAAAATAGTCCGGAGCACCAAGTAGTCGCGGAACCATCGTTCATTGGCTGGGACGATATGCCACGGAGCGTGATTGGTTGCCGTATATCGAAATGCATCTTCGTATGCATCAATGTATGAATCCCAGTAATGCCGCTCGTTGAGATCGCTTGGGTCAAATTTCCATAACTTCTCCGGGTTGCTCAGCCGTTCGCGGATTTTCTCGAGCTGAAATTCGGGCGAAATATGCAGGAAAATTTTAATCAGCAGCACGCCATTGTTCGTTAGAAGCTTCTCGAAATGCCGTATATGCTTCATCCGAGTTGCTGCTTCCTCGTCCTGTATCACACCGTGCACACGGGTAATGAGCACTTCCTCATAATAAGAACGATTAAATGCGGTAATATAGCCTTTGGCGGGGACAACCTTATGCGCTCTCCATAAGAAGTCATGAGCAGACTCTTCAAGAGTCGGTTTCTTAAAACTTTCCGCTCGAAAGCCCTGAGGATTCAGGTTGGACAGTACCTTCTTGATGACGCCGTCCTTCCCGCTGCAATCCATCCCTTGGAACAAAACGAGCACACCATTCGTCTTCGAGGCAAACAGCTTGTCCTGCAGATTGCGAAGCTTCCGTTCCATGTGTTCGAATTCTTCTTGAATCTCTTCTTTGCTTACAAAGCCGCCTGTATCGTTCGGATCGAAGTGACTCAGACCGTGCTTGACACCTTTGGTCAGCCGATAGTTTTTCAACATAAGAGACCTCCTTAGACACTTCTTTATTTCGGGACGATTATTCGAGATGATAGCATCAAAACCCGTCTCGATCATTTTGTTCGATCTTACTGAGAAATTTAACCATACGAACTAAAAATGAATCGAGTGGTGCATCTATTGTTCTCCGTTAGCGTAACGACCGACACTGCTCTTGAACATAACTCTTGCGAAATCGTAGAACGCCAGCGCTTCATTCAATGTCCCGAAGCCAGCCTGTGCCATGGTGCTGCTGCCTCCGCCTTTGCCGCCGTACGCCCCTAGATGTTCTTTGAAAAATGCGCCGCAAGATCGCTCGAATTCCCCGCTATGCGACAGCACCACTTTGAAATCCGCAAGATCGGCGAGCAGCACGGGATCGTTGCTCATTGACGTCAGTTTTATCGCCAGGTTTTGCAAATCTTTCAAAGGCTTGTTCTCAAACTGATGCGCGATCATGCAGCTTTCATGTCGTTCCAAGAGCTCCCGTGCGACAAAAGCATCATTCTGCTCCTTGAGAGCGGCCATTTCCGTTTGAAGCTGCTTCTGCTCTTGCTCCAACTTCTCAACGCGAGCGACAATATCATCTTTCCCGGTATTGAATTGATGAGATAGCTTCCCTATAATCCCCAAGCAATCGTTAAATTCCGTTAAGGCACGGTTACCGCATTTGAAAGAAATTCGCGTATTCCCTTTCATCTTCTCCGTTCTCAGCAGCTTGATCAGCCCAATTCCACCCGTAGACGAGACATGCGTCCCGCCGCACGCATTGTGTTCCACGTTCTCAATCTCGACAATCCGTACGTTCCCAGACACTTTTGGCGGCTTTGCAAGCGGCAAACGGCTAGCCTCCTCCTCGGAAACCATATAACTAGCAATTCGGTGATTATCGTAGATGGCCTGGTTCACGTCCCATTCCAGAAGGGATAACTGCTCCGGGGTTAGTTCGGTCTTTTCAACATCGATTGTTGCGGATTCAATCCCCAGATGAAAGCTTAGCGTCATCGCATCAAATAACTTTAGGCAAACCGCTGACAACAGATGCTGACCGCTATGCTGCTGCATATGATCGAACCTTCGCTGCCAATCGATCCGGCATGACGCCGTCTTACCCTCCGGCAATCGTTCTACTTTATGCAGCACTTCATCTTCCTCGCTTATAACATCCAATACGGCGACGCCGTTAATCGTTCCCGTATCGCAAGGTTGGCCCCCTCCATGAGGATAAAAGGCGCTTTCCTCCAAGAGGATGTACCATCCATCCTCTCTCTTAAGCGATTTCGTAATCGTTGTTTCCCATTCGGTTATATAGGAAGAATTATAATACAGTCTAATCGTCATCGTTCAGTCCCTTTTCTTTCGCATATTGACATCTCATTCTATTTTATCCTAATGACGCCGAATTAATAGGTCTTTCACAACAACAAAACAGAAAAGAAGCCGTTACACGCAACGGCTTCTTGTTAACTACTTTATAAAGTTAATGCTATTATCCGGTCACACGACTCACAATTTTCAGAACAGAATCTCTTGTTAATTTACTGCCGCCAATAGCGATGAGGTTTACCGTAGCATGGGCTAATGCAAGAGGCACCTTGCAAAATTTCAACGCCGGACCATCTTTCAAGTCTGCGATATAAGAGTCGGCATCTTGTAAATTGCGGCGTGTATACTGCTGCATCTCCTTGAATCCCCATCCGGTAGGAAAGAAGTCAACGCCGCGTTTAATATCCTCCGTTCTATTTCGGAGAATATTTACGGCCTGCAATCCTCTTCCGAAAGCAACCGCCTTCGTTAAATCGGACTCAGTTCCGTCATGCCATAACCATAGTTCTGAAAGCATTTCTCCTACCATGCCAGCCACGCTATAAGTATAACGATCCAAATCTTCTTCCGTATGAATATGCCACCCGCTTTGAACCCACTCGGACATTTGTAAAGCCATCTTTGCGATGTAACGATTTACGATTGGGGCTCCCGTGGAAGGACAAAGGACTACCCACTCATCGAGTCGCATTGTAACTGCTGGTAATACCTCTCGAAACGGCGATAGTACTTGTTGAATGGCTTCAGTAATATGTGGCGATTGGAATGCATCATGTATCCCAACTAATAGTTCCACTTTCAATTTATCGGTAAGTTCATCATGATCCTCTATTTCATCTATTGCCCGCATACACAGATAGGCGGATGTAACAGCCTCCCTCAACCCTAAATCCAAGCGGCTGATCGGAATATAAAAGGTTCGACTCGTTTTTTTCAGCATGGCCATTGCATCAATCAAGAATTCGTTATTAATGGGTAATCCCTCCAAGCATTAGTATAGCTATTATATATCTGATAACATGCGATAATAGTCAATCTAGTAAACATACCATTTCCTCGAAAAATTGCAATATATTTATGCAGTGAAGTAAAACAAACATGCCGATTACCTCAAATAACAAAAAGAGAGCCGCAGCAACGGGCTGCGGATCTAAAGTGTATATTTTAAAAGGGGGTCATGTTTGATTATAGATATCCTACCTTAAACCGAGATGAAAATTGGATGTCAATCGTGTTACATTTTAAAATTCTCTCGTTCCTTTTTGTTCTTATGAGTTATAACCTTCACTCCAACCGCCACTCCAACTTTGCAATTGAAACCGCTCCTTCGTGCGGAATCCCTTTACCAGGCCAGCCGCACGTCGTGATATACCAAGATTCCGTATCCGCGTCGTACACAACCTCAGAGGCATGTCCAAACAACCTAGCAACGACCATGGGATTGTCAGGTTGACCATTGTAATCCCCGAAGTCATACGGGTTCGGGGAACGAAACACAAGGGTTTGATTGTACGTGTCATCACTGCAATCCGTATAGGTAATAAACAGATAATAGGAATCATGATATCTCACAACGAACGGAGACTCTGTTGCCCCCCAACCCGGCTTTAATGCTGCATCGCCGGAGGTTGTCAATGCATACTGCACAAATCTCCAGCTGATCAGATCGTTAGATACTAATACCGATATGCAGCCGTAACCCTCTTCGTCTATTCCTGTAACATACATAGCCCAAGTGTAATCGTTAATCTGGATGAGCATATGGTCGCGATGGCAAGAATCAATCGGAGTCCCGATTAGCTGCACCTCATGGTTGATCCAATGATCAAGATCCGGGGAGACTGCCATCTTGGTTGGAGCAGGTCCGTAATACATATAATATCGATTCTTATAGGCAATCGCGCCAGGCGCCCATGCCCGAGTTCCATGATCGATCGTCTTCATTTCGGAAGTAAAAGGTTGGTCTAGCTTGTTGCCCCAACCATGCGTAAAGTATCGTTCATGTTCTGGATTGATATGGGCTGTCGGTGCCGTTATTCCAATCACGTGCCATGCTCCATCACGAGCTCGAACCAGAGTATGATCATTCACATAACAACCCGTTTTTTCCGGTTTGAATAAGACCTTCCATTCACTCGTTATGACTGGTTTATACAGTTGCTGCGCCATTTCCTATCACTCCTGCTTATTCATTGGTAACCCTCCATTACGCTGGAACCATTTTAGCATGGAGCAGCAGCAATCGAAGTGTTGTTTTTGTACGCACAAGGTGGAGTTTTGTTTGATATTCTGCGATATTATAGAAGTAATCAGATTAAGACCGATTTCGAAAACGAGGTGTATCCCTTGCCGGATAAGCAAACCCGCTCAACGGAACAGCGCCACCATATCCGCATACCCCGTTCCGCCTTTTTCGCGGCGGTTGTCATCATCGGGCTGCTGCTTAGTCTCATCGCCGAGAAATTAAACGCAATCCCGAGTTGGATCATAATTCTCATCCTCTCTATGCTGCTGGTTCCGTTGACCGTCAGTGTGATGAGAGGTCATCATGGCTGGACACGGATTCTTGGACTTGGAATGGCTGGTGTAATAACACTGGGACTGGTTACCAGCTTGGTGTTTCTGCTATATGCCTTGTTCAATCATACGACTACCGCGGCTGATTTGTTCGGAAGCGCCGCTTTGCTATGGATATGCAACATTGGCGTATTCTCCGTCTGGTATTGGGAAATCGACCGCGGCGGTCCGTTAAAGAGGCATAGTGGAACAAGTGATCGTCCCGATTTTTTATTCCCGCAGATGACCTTTGAACTCACAGGATGGACGCCATGGATACCCATGTTCCTGGACTACTTATATCTTGCTTTTAACACGAACACCGCCTTCAGCCCGACGGATACGATGGTTTTGTCGAGAAGAGCAAAACTCCTTATGATGCTCCAATCCTGCATTTCGCTCGTGATTGTCGCTGTATTGGCAGCGCGGGCGATCAACATCGCTTAAGCTGTCCAGTTCGATGAAAAGAAAGGAACAGAAAAGAGCTTTGGCGGCATCGCCAAAGCTCTCCGTGTTATTGCATATTAATCCAAACGCTTTTGACTTCGGTATAATTGCGAAGCGCGTAATCGCCCATTTCGCGTCCGATGCCTGATTGTTTATACCCGCCAAACGGAGACGCTGCGTCAAACACGTTATAACAGTTGACCCACACCGTGCCTGCCCGAAGCCGGTTAGCAACGTAGTGCGCATTTTTGAGGTTCTCGGTCCATAGTCCGGCGGCAAGTCCGTATTCACTGTTATTGGCACTTTCGATTACATCATCGATGGATTCGAATGGAATCGCACATATAACCGGACCAAAGATCTCTTCGCGGGCAATGGTCATCGACTCGTCAACGGCAGCAAAGATCGTCGGTTTGACATAGTAGCCTGCATCAAAGCGATCCTCCCCACCGCAAACAAGCTCCGCACCTTCTACACGTCCTTGGCGAATATAGCCGAGGACCTTCTGCTGTTGCTCCAGCGACACAAGCGGACCCATTTCCGTGTCTGCGGAAATGCCGGGTCCCTGCTTGATTTTTGCCGCATAGGACGCCATGTCAGCAACCACATTGTCATAAGTTTTCTTCTGTACAAACACGCGGCTGCCTGCGCAGCACACCTGTCCTTGGTTAAACATTACGCCAGAAAGCGCGCCTGGAATGGCTCGGGAGAGATCGGCATCCGGCAAAATAATGTTCGGTGATTTACCGCCAAGCTCCAGAGTGACACGTTTGACACGGTCCGCCGCTTGACGCGCGATGAGTTTGCCGACCTCGGTAGATCCGGTGAAGGCGATTTTATTCACGTCAGGGTGATTAACCAGAGCCTGACCTGCCGTTTCGCCAAAGCCCGTCACAATGTTAACGACACCATCCGGAAAACCGGCCTCTTGAATAAGCCTTGCCAAATAAAGCGCAGAAAGCGGAGTTTGCTCTGCTGGCTTTAATACGACAGTGCAGCCTGCAGCAAGGGCTGGACCCAGTTTCCATGCCGCCATTAACAGCGGGAAATTCCACGGTATGATTTGTCCGACAACGCCGACAGGCTCATGGCGGGTATAGTTGAAATACTCGCCGGCAACAGGTATCGTTTGTCCGGTAATTTTGGTTGCCCATCCACCGTAATATCGGAAATGATCTATCGCAAGCGGAAGATCGGCTGCTCGCGTTTCGCGGATTGGTTTTCCGTTGTCTAGCGACTCGAGCTGCGCAATCTCTTCGCGGTTTGTTTCAATTAAATCGGCAAGCTTAAACAAGTAGCGACCGCGCTCAGAGGCGCTCATCGTACGCCAAGGACCGTTCTCAAAAGCTCTTCTTGCCGCAGCAACGGCGAGGTTGATATCCTCTTCTTTGCCTTCGTGCACCAGTGCAAGCGGTTCTCCGGTTGCCGGGTTGTAACTTACGAATGTTTGGCCTTCTACCGAAGGCACAAATTGACCATCAATGAATAGGAGCTGCGGCTGCTTGAGTCGATTTTCAATCGATTGGTTTACTTTAACTTCCTGTGTCATTAGTTGACATCCCTCCATTAAGAGCCTGTATTTTCACTACACTCACAAATATATGGGAGAATGTCCATTTTAATAACTGACATCTATCGTAAGCTTCTACAGCCTGCCGCAAAGCAAAAAGAGATGACACAAGTGTCATCTCTTTTTGTTCTTTGTACCCATTAGCCGAATTAGTACAACCGTCTTAATGCGTCAGGGGAAAATGGAAGCAGTTCATTGAACCGTTCGCCCCGAACCTTCTCCGACCAAGCAGGATCCACCAACAAGGCGCGTCCAATAGCAACGAGATCGAATTCGTTCTGCTCTAACCGGACCAGCAGCTCGTTGATGTCGGATGTTCCTGCGCTTTTGCCTCTGAAGGATCCCAGGAATTCATCATCAAGACCGACGGACCCTACAGTGATCGTAGGTTTGCCCGTTAACTCTTTCACCCATCCTGCGAAATTCAGGCTAGATCCCTCGAACTCGGGTTCCCAGAACCTGCGGGTCGAGCAGTGGAATATATCCACACCCGCTTCCACGAGAGGAGCGAGTAATTGACCGAGCAGTTCAGGCGTAGCAGCGAGTTTGGCCGTATATTCGGACGATTTCCACTGCGACAATCGAATGATGATCGGGAAGTCAGGACCTACTGCTCGGCGACAAGCTTCGATGATCTCGACGGCAAAACGAGTACGTGCTATTAAATCGCCACCGTATTTATCCGTGCGTTGATTCGTTTTCTCCCAGAGGAATTGATCGATCAGGTAACCATGGGCGCCGTGGAGTTCGATACCGTCGAAGCCGATCCGTTTCGCATCGGCGGCTGCTTGCGCGTAAGCTTGTACGACTTGATCGATTTCCGACTGCTTCATCGGTTCATTCACTTGTTCACCCTGTAGATTAAGTCCTGAAGGTCCGATCGATGGCACTTCCGGATGAGGAAGCGACCCGTTCTTACGGGTCATCCCGACATGCCAGAGCTGCGGTACGATCCGCCCTCCCGCTTCGTGCACTGCGTCAGCGACACGTTTCCAGCCTGCAAGCGCTTCTTCTCCGTGGAAGTTAGGGATATTGGGATTATCGGTTGCTGCCGGATGATTAATCAGCGTGCCTTCCGTAATAATCAAGCCAACGCCGTTTTCCGCGCGTCTACGGTAATAATCCACTACGTCTTGCCCAGGTACACCTCCAGGCGAGAAAGCACGCGTCATCGGAGCCATCACGATCCGGTTAGCTAAGCTCAGACTCCCTAGGGAAATAGGCCTGAACAAAACTTCTACGGAATGCGAGCTCGTTGCTTGATTGGTATTTTGATTTGTCATGGTTATTCCTCCACACCGCTTATTTTTCTATAAAGACTTCATTTTTAATATGCTTTTCCAAAACTTGATTGTTTTATAATTCGATTGTTATCGAACAATAGAAATATAGCATGGGGTGTGGTAGAATGCAATCACTACCTTTCGACAAGGAGGAAGCATCCTGAAGATACTATATCACCCGGACAAAGCCGATATTCATCTTTCGTCCGTCCTCTATGCGCTCAGTGATCCCGTCCGGTTATCCATTGTTGCGGAAATCAGCAGAATAGGAGAAAGCACTTGCGGCGGCATCGATGCCAACGTCGTGAAATCGACCTTGTCCCACCATGTTCGTACGATGCGCGAAGCAGGGGTCTTACAGGTTCGCGTGCAGGGAACGCAGCGTTACTTGTCCATTCGATCGGCTGATCTGGAAGATAGATTCCCCGGCTTGCTCAGTTCCATTCTAAATGCCTATGAAGGCTCCAACGACCCTATTTCCAACATCACCATAGACTAAATGTAAAACAGCGCCAGTACGGACATTCAAGTCCTATACTGACGCTGTTTCACTTATTTTTTACGGAGTTGTTCCGCCAAACCGATTAGAAGTCCTTCATGTCCACGAATGTAGCAGAGCCGATACGAGTCCCCGTACTGAACCACTTCGCCAACGAGTGAAGCACCATACTTAGTGAGTCTGGCTACCATTTCGTCAATGTTTTCAACGGTGAACATGACGCGTAGATAACCGAGGGTATTTACAGGAGCAGTTCGGTGATCTGATATCGTAAGTGGGGTGAGAAATCGCGAAAGTTCAATACGGCTGTGGCCATCTGGAGTAACCATCATAGCAATCTCTACACACTGTGAACCCAGCCCGGTTACGCGACCCGCCCATTCACCTTCGACAGTAGCCCGCCCTTCGAGCTTCAAGCCAATCTCCTCGAAGAAAGTGATTGCGTCATCAAGGGACTCTACAACGATGCCAACATTGTCCATTCTTAGTAATCTGTTTTCTGCCATAGTTTTATCTCCTTCCAAACGATTAAACATCTTGTCTCAGTTCATGACAGTGATATTATCCTAATCATAGAACATTAGTTCGTATATATCAATTCTCAACAACAAAGATTAATATAGGCCAAAAAATAAAAAGCCTGATTTCTCAAGCTTTTACTCCATGAACCTTCATGAAATTGAATAGAGTTTTATGAGAAGCGATACGTCCAAAACCGTTCCGTTCCGAAGCGTGCCTGGATTTCAACATCCGATAATTTCTTGTTGCCTAACAATTCGGCGGCTTGGAACTGGGACTTATGGGCTTGAATAGACGCCATCTTCTGCTTCAGGTACCTTTTAACGTCATTAATGATATCAGGTTTGCCGATTTCCTGTTCATGATTATTGGCGAATGCCATGCAGTGCACGGTCGGCCTACGCTCGGCGGGCATTCTGCCGATCGTACGGATTACCGCTGCCCCGCATGCATTGTGATCGGGGTGAACGCTCAACGTCGGATGGAAAGTAATGACCAACGAAGGATTCAGCTCTTTCATAAGCGCTTCGATGCTTCCGTCTAACATCGCTTTATCCTCGAATTCGATCATTTTATCATGAAATCCAAGCATTCTGACATCCCGGATGCCAATGGCACGGCAAGAAGCTTCCAGTTCCTGCTTGCGAATTGCGGGTAACGTGACTCGGTTAGCGAAAGGCGGTATACCCATGTTGCGGCCCATTTCTCCTAAAGTCAAACAAGCGTAAGTGACTTCCGACGATCCTTGATCGAGATGCATGGCGAGCGTCCCTGATACGCTGAATGCTTCGTCGTCCGGATGCGGAAGTATAACTAGGATGTGACGTTCCATAATTGTTCCAACCTCCCTTTCCCCTAGAATGGTTCGCGGCTCAATTGCAACGCCACAATCAGTTTTCCCGCAGCATCGTGCCCCGCAAGAATAAGCCTTTCGGAATCCGACTCTTCATAGTGGGTAAGCCCCTCGGAATAAACCCACCCTTGCTCCGTTTTAAAGCCGACACGATAAGGGCCGTCCCCGGAAATCGAGCCGTGCGTATAACGAATAACGGCGTTCGAAATAAAGGTCGCGGCCGGATGTTTCGTACGGTCCAGATGCGCAGCGTAAGCTCCCGTAGTCATCTCAAGATGGATATATAAATCCTCATTGATAAGGATATCGATAAATTGCTGGACTTTCGTTTTGTCGATGTGTTGCATCTTCTTTCCTCCTTCGTCCTCCGCTATTACTTCTTCATGCTTGCCGCGTATCAAAGCGTTTAAACGCGAATCATAGAAATGCCCCGTCGAACTTAATCCGAGGCAACGAGCTCGAGTCTGCGGGTTCCAGCCTGCGCCGGGAAGGAATCCTCTACTCCGCCGTTAATCCATACTCGCACTTTGACCTTAACCTTCAAATCGTCAAAGGTGATTGAACGCCCGGCGCTGTCTACCATCTCCGAATGATTGTGTACAGTAAGGGTCAAACGCTTCATGAAACACGCTTCCTTTCGTGGTCTTTACACCTTAAACGCACGAGCGGTACATTAGTTTCTCAACTCACCGATTAGGTTGATCTATGGCAACCTAAAAATCCCCTCCCGGCTACCGGAAGGGGATTTTATCTTAGGATGGTGGTTGGTTACCTTCGAAACAGGAATACTTGCATTACGTACCTTACAAGCTGCACATCCATGTAGGATGCCATTCGTTTATTTAGATCATGGTATTCCTCCAGTTTGTCTGAATGGCGTTTACTTCTTTCATCGATTTGCCTATCAAAGTGATGAAGCTCGTTCGCAAGCCGGGTTCTTGCAGCCTCCACTTCCTTCATTAAGGATTCCAATTCAGGTTGGTGAGCCTGCTTGATCACATTCAACCTTTCCTGAGCAGCGGTTATAAACGTTTGTTCCGCATCGGTTAATGTTGACTTCCGCTCCTTATACTTTAACGCTATCGCGGAAATTTCACTGCGAGGAAGGACTGAAGGAATTTTAGTGCGGTACCTGCGTTCGATTTTTCTTTTCCAGTCGATCAGCGCTTTCGCTTGAGCGCGGCTCATGACTACATGAACCGAACCGCCGTTTTGTAAAATCAAATAAGCCTTGTCGATTTGTTTGCGGCCATAGGACTGATTGATCGTAATGTCCATATAATCGGCCGGCGTACGAATGCCGCTCTTTCTTAAACGTCGTTTTGTCTCATCGTCGATATCCGGAATATGTTCCTGGCTAATCTTATGTTTGATTATTTGTTCTTCCAGCCAATTTTTTTGGAACGAGGCCAGTTTGCTGGAAAGCTCCGTTTTTTCCTCTTGGTCAATGGTACGTCTTTCGCCAACTAATCCGTTTAAACGATTATGAAGGTCCTTCTCCACCGCTTCTGATTCATGCCTTTCCCGATAAGCCGCTTCCTCGAACCTTTGTACGCAATCGTTTATCAATTCCTCTTCAATTTGACTAAAATTTTGCTTGATTGCGTTCAATTCGTTCATTTCGTTTCTCAAATCCGATAGGATAAGCTCCAGCCTCCTCCTATTCTTGGACGTGGCTCTCTTTTCCTGAACAACTGGAATCTTCCCATATCGCCAGCTTAAATAGACCATCTCCGTTCCAAAACCTATCATCGAACAGAAGACTGGCGCTGCGACCGGGGCGCTACTGTGCAAAGTTGCCGCGGCTAACGCTGTTGAAAGTAAGATCAGGTAGGAAACAAAACTCTCCTGCAAGGACAGATTCGTTAATCGTTGCATGCGAGGCGTCTCTTCCAACGTAATATGGTCCAGAACCCACGACGCTCCACCGGAATACGAAGTTTCTGTCGGCGATATAGCTTCAGCCTTCATCGGCTTCTGCTTAAAAAGCCGATCATACAAGACGGTTAGCGAAGTTATAAGGGCCATTTTTTTTGACAAGGCCGAGATATGGAGGCTTGAAGGATGCTTAGATCGCTCCTCCTCTGAATCGGGAACGGGGAGTCTAAGCACCTCCGGTACTTCCATTATCACGAATGCGCGTAAGGAGTTTGCTGACAATCGTACCTCTTCGTCTTCAATATGCGCCAGCAATTCGAATGCCCGTGATGTATCCGGACTTACAAAGTCCTTCCGTCGAAAAAGGAGGCTTTCCTCCGCCTCTCCAGCTTCAAGCGAATGCCATAATGAAGGATCGGCACAAACAGCTGCGATCGATATCCAAACTACCCAAGCCGAGAAGTGATCGATATAGGGGCCGAAATGCCTTTCATTCCTCCCCGGATGTTGATAGTTTCGATGACCGAGCTCATTGCTCGGCATGCCGTTTAAAGCGGGAACATACATCCCGTCGTAGTCGATCAGAATGATTTCATCCTTGTGGATCAATATATTTCCATGCTGAAAGTCACCATGCCCAATATTGGCCGAGAGCAGCTCGCGGGTCATTGTTATCCATTTATCCGAGAGCTGTTGCAACAGCTCGGAACGATGCAAATTCCGCCCTATGTAATCAAGCAGCGACTCTCCTTCCACCCACTGCATTTTCACGACCGGGAACCACTGACCGTTAATGTTGATGCCTTCGGATAGATATTCGAAAGGGACGAGATAAGGGAGTGGATTCGAGCGTAAATGCAAGCTGATGGCATCGTAACGGATCTTCTGATCTTTTACATTGTTGGTGAAGCACCTGACCGCCCACTCTCGCGCGCCACACTTCAGTTTGTACACGGTGGCGAAGCTTCCCGATATCGGACGGGGCAAACCGAGCTTATCCAATTCCGGGAGGCCTGCCTGCAGCTCCGGGTCCTTGAAGCAGATACGCGGATTTTGGATGGCTTCCCTATAATCCTGCGGGGTGGGCCAGAACATCGCCTCACTTCCCCTTAACCAGTTTTAGACGAAAGAATGTAACGTCATCGTTCTTAAGATAGAAATTGCCATCACGGTGAGGCCGCCGTCTTTGTTCATGTACGAGATGAATAAAGTCACGCTCGCCAGCCAGATTACCGATAAGCCTTATCACGCTGCGATCTTCCTTGTAACAAGTCAACAGCCAGCAGGCTAGGGCATCGGTCATCAACCAGAACTCGTCTCCTGCTTTGGCGTTGCCGTTCCAGCTGTGAACAAACGCTTTAAGCTGGACGTTGCTAGCCGCGTTACTCGAGATGAGAACAGGTCGGCGCCTAAAATCATCCGCAGAGCTTAAAGGAAATGAGGCGATCATCGTATCCCCTCGAACATGAAAAATGCAGCTGTCGCCGACTGCTATCGCGTCAAACACAGCAGACTCGGCATCTATCGCAAAACGGAATGTAATCCCCGCTAATGTGGAAAATGCCCCGCTGCTGAGCTTCTCTTGCGCATACCAGGGGAGACTTTTGCCACTGGTTTTTTTCTGCCAAGCTTTCGATAAAGGAGAGATTGACTTGTGAATCTGCATATCGCCGAATCTGCCAAAGCAATATCCGCTTGCGAGTAAATTCGCCCACAGTTCAGCATAGGAGGACTCGCTGGCCCCATCCGCTATGGCGAATCTACAGATTGTCGTCTCCTTGTGAACATGTGTGCTGCTATGGGAGGCATCTTCGTATTCATCGCTGCGATTCCCTGCCTTCTGCAATAAAAAACATTCGCTTTCGATTCGCATACCTGAAGCCCTACCGCAGATTGGCCGGACGCGTTCCGATATCAAGCGCCTGGATCACAAGAGTCAAATCCGCATTGAGCACAAACCCTCTCGCTCCGTCCGAGAGATTCAAGTCGTATTCCTGATTGGCAACTTGGATCATAAAAGGCGTTAGCGGACTTGACCCTTCATATAGCACTCTGGAATAAGCGTCAGGCAGCGAATCCGCGGTTTCCGGAAAACGAAGCTCCACCGCGCTCGGACTGTCGGAAATGTGCAGGTTAAATAACAGTACATTTCCATCATCCGTGGATAGTGCTCTTAGTTGTTCCATTTCAAGTGTCGGATCGCCGTCGGTCGATTCCCCATCCGTGATATGAATGACAACCGGCGGAAAACAGTGCGTGTACTCATTGATCCATTGTGTCAGAACGGTTTGAGCCGTTCTCACGGCCTCGCACATGGGCGTTCCTCCGTTTGCGATCGGCTCAAACCAGACCGGAAACTTGACGAGTTGATCAACCAGCCCTCCTGCCCCATCCGGCACTTTTTTCAGACGTTTATCCAGCTTTGACGGGTTATCGGCAATTTCGCTGATCGGTACCACTTCTTTTCCCGCTAAAACACCTCCGAACGCCGGACCGACACCGGCGCCATAGCCAATTACGCCAACATGATAGTAATCGCGTATCCCTTCCGACTTCGCGCACTTGATAACGAGATTTTGCAATAACCGGTTGATGGCGTCTGAAACGCTCTCGGCCTTGGTGCTTGCCCCGAACGGATCAGACATGGACCCGGACTGGTCGATAATAAACAAAATACACGATGGATTCGATCGGCTGATTTCAGCTGAATACATGCGCTCACCCCTCACAATAGGTACATGTTTATTCCTATTCAAACGGGGACAAAGTATTGACAATAAAAAAGAAGCGACTGATCTCCATGACCGCCATTTTCTTCAATTTGGAGACAGCGTCTTCTTTCATAAGCTTTGGCGCGCTGATTGCTTTTACATTCGTTAATCTGTCGGTGATTGTACACTATGCATGGAAAAGGAAAATGTATTCATCCGTAACCAGCTTCCTCGCCCATGTAGTTATTCCATCAATAGGAGCGATTTTCGTCTTTATTCTGTTGTTTAATCTGGAGCACATCTCCTTTATGCTTGGTTTAACCTGGGCATTTCAAGTGGGATAAGTTGAAATAATATCAAAAAAGCCGCGTTTTAGGCGGCTTTTCTTCACTTATAATATGAACTTGCAGACTCAGCCTATCCAAATAAAGCCTTCTCAAACTTCGACATATTTAGTAAATATACAACTGCAACAAAGAAGAGTATGGAACCGAGCGAAGGGCGAAAAGTGCCATCCGCCGTTAATAAGAGATCGCACACCATGAAGATCAACAGATTAACGATTATATACTTTCGTAATAATGCCATGTTATCCCTCGTAGTTGGTGATTTATCACTATTCTATTCAAGGTAAAATCGATTGTGCCGATGACGAGGAATCCTTTCAAAGACCGCCAAGCATGTAAAAAGGTGAACTCAAACGCTGCGTTTGAATTCACCTTTTTTAGGTTGCAAGGTTATATATAAGCACTGCCCTCTCTCAAGCTAAATGGCTTTGGGCAACGTCCGTTAATTCTTTATCATTCTGTGAACGGGAATGACTTGAACTTGCCATCCTCCATCGTTAGGTCCGGCAAAATGAACGGAACAACCATCCGGTATCCCGTTTTGTAGCGCAAGCTGTTGTAAAACATGTTCATATTGTTCTTGGGTAAACCCTGGGTTATCAACGACGACTGCAATTGCCATGTATAATTCCACCTTTGCTTCAATATAGGACATTTGTCCTAATTAAATCATGTTGTTTCGGTTTAAAAATATACCAAATTAATGTCCATAAGCACCATTTGTATAAATTAGTAAATATTTCCCAAACCGTATTATATTTCGACAGCTTTTTATTTCCAGAGCGGTTAAAATCATATCAAATTAATTTTACATAGCGCATAACGGGAGCGATGAGTCCACGATGAAGTTGGTTCGTCAGATGCTGAACGATTTAGAGCAAAAAAGGTTTGTCGGCCGGGATAGAGAACTTGGCGTCATGCGGCAGGAATTGAGCGACAGCACCGACGACTGGTGTTTCATTCATATTTGCGGCCCTGGAGGAATCGGCAAAAGCGCTTTGCTGCGTGCCTTCCAATGGACGGTAAGAGAAGGTCTCGTCTTCTATATTGATGGCCGTTCTTTTGATCGCCCGGCACATTTCGCGGAAACCGTTCGAATTAAGCTCGCTAAAGCCGGATTCCCCGTGGAGCAAGCAACGAACGGGCCGCCAGGGGAATCGGAAGCCGAGCTGCTCAACCAAATCGCGCAGAAATGCGGCGGAATCGTCTTGCTCCTCGATAGCATGGAACGCTGGGGAGACGCCCAAGAGTGGCTTTGGGACAAGTGGTTGCCTCTCCTGAACGTGCGCGTCAAAGTTTGCTCGGCCGGCAGACAGCCGCTTGATGAAGGGACGCTGTCCGCATCCGAGTGGAGCGGCATGTTTCGAAACATACGATTATCGCCGCTAAACCGCAAAGAAATGGAACGTTATTTAATCGCTTGCGACATCACCGACCCGGAACTTCGATATGCGATCGAACAGTTCTCGGGCGGCATTCCTCTGGCACTCTCGCTGGCATGCGAAACGGTCTTGAAGCACGGAGCTGCTTGGTTTCTGGGCGGAGGACAAACCCAAGCAATTATCGCATCGATGGATCGCGCCTTATTCCGGGACGTAGATCCCCAGCAATTCAAACGGTTGCTCGCGGCCGCATCGATTCCATGGCGGTTCGACCAAGACTTGCTTCAGTGGATTCTAGGCGAAGCAATTACGCAAGAACAGTTCAATGACTTTTGCAATATGCCTTATATCAAGCTGTTCTCGCAAGGCGGCTATTGTATTCTGGATGCCGTTCGCAAATGGATCAACGCCGAGCTGGAGCATCGCGCCCCCGAGACGCATGCCGTATACAAGCAGCGGGCTCTGACCGCAATTGAACGGCGATGGATGAATACGCCTGCACGAGATGAAGAACGCAAAATGCTGCTGCGGCTTGAGAAAGCATTTCTAATGTCCGACGAATTCATGAGGAGCTTTTATTTTGCCAGCGACAGGGCGGGGTTCAAAATTCGTGCCGCAAGTGAAGAACACGTTCCGCTGCTCCGGGAATGGGTTCAGCAGTTTTTTCTCGCGTTCCCTCCGTTTTTAAGCGATGATACCTTGCAGCATACCTTCCTAGACGCCGTTTGGGAAGCAGAACCATCCTCTTTTCAAGTTGTTTTCCATGAAAATGAAGTCGCAGGCGTATACACCTTTATGCCGCTCAACGAGAAAACGCGTCTTATATTTGCGCAAAACCCCGTTTACGTCACATTCATTCAGGGAACGGCGCTGCAAGATAACGATTATTTGATTTGGATGCTTGGCGTGAGACGCGAATACGAGCCTGAGCTAAGCTCGGTCATTGTACAGGAGCATTTCTCTCACGGAATTACGGGCAAGCGGGTATCCATACTCATTCCGATTGAAGGACCGGTGGAGTCGCTTTGCCGGCTCGGTTTCGAACGGATGCCTTGGGCTGATTACGTCTCTGCGGGAGGGCTTCATTGGAAAGCGGCGCGAATTGACCTAAGAAACGATGATTTCTTTCAACGGATCCCGACTCCCGGCTTCGTAAAGTCGATCCCACCCTCGAAAGACGCTCGGTTTCAACTCGTCAAGCAAACGCTTGAACATTTCCACTCGCTGGCTCGGGAAGCCTCGCTTCTGGATGCGATCAGCAGTTTACTGCCAGGAGCTCTGTTCAAAAACCGGAACGAATCGGCCGCTGCCAGCATTTCGCAGCAAATCACGGATATTCTTGAACGCTTAGCCGGCGGAAAAAATCAGGAACGCATGCAGGCGCGGATCTTGCAGTTATTTTACATCGAAGAAATTGGATCCCACGAGGCAGTCGCCGCTAGACTCGGTCTTCCAACGACTACCTATTACCGCTATTTGAAAAAAGGGATCGGTCTGCTTTCCGACGTTCTGCTAGGTTAGTTAGATTCTACAACCACTGTCGCTTGCATTGTCGGATGCACGGAACAGTAGTACAAATACGTGCCCGCATCCTTGAACGTGTAACGCCAAGAGCCTGAAGCAGGAATACTCTTGCTGTCGAAGTGATTATCCAAATCAGTGACCGTATGCGCTTGTTTATCCCTATTCACCCATATCACGGTCGTTCCCGGCTTCACATGAAGCTCTTTAACGGAAAAGCCTGATGCGCTGATCGTGACGGTCATGCCATCCTCTTCATGCGACATATGATCCTCGGCCGGGGGAATCGGCAACGCGGAAGGCATTTCCGGAACAGGGTCCGCAACCGTCGGCGCTGCTACCGTTAGCGTTGAAGGGGAAGGCGGTAATTGGGGCAGCTTCAGAACCCATTCACCATCGCCTGAAACGAGGAGCTTGGCTCCCATGAACTTCTCGGCTAAGCTGAGCGGAACGAATGTCGTTCCTTTCGATAGTACGACCGGGGCGGTTAATACCGCCTTTTTACCGTTATAGACCGTTTCCTTACTGCCGGCTGTCAGCTTAAGTTCGTTCGCCTTCAGCGTCAGAACGTACGAGCCTGTTTGCGCGTCTTTTCGCATACCGAAACGAGCTGCGTCCTGTAACAGCCTTATCGGCACGTAAAGTTGCTTATCCTGAAGGAAAGGTGCCGCAGCAAGAGGCATGCTATTGCCATCGATGAGCGCAGCTTTTTTCCCGTTTGTCAATGTAACGGAAACGTTCGGCAATGCCGGGGAGCTCATCATCATCGTATGCATGCCGCCCGGATACTCGCCGTCATTCGTATTGTCTTTAATATTGTGGCTATGGATCGGAAAATGTCCGGTTTGGCTTAGCTGGACAAGAATATCGTACCTTTCCCCCGGAGCGATCTCAATCGTATCTTTCGTAAGAGGCGCGGGAAGCGGCCTGCCATCCGAAGCGATCACTTTAAAGTGCTCGCCGTGCATATGGATGGAATGCGTATCGTAACCGGAATTGATGAGCCGGATCAGAATGGTATCCCCTACGCGCCCTTCCACCATGGACGTTGGATCGTTTTCCGTGTCGGGATATGATTTGCCGTTGATCGTCCAATAGCGCGGATGGTAGTCCGTTCTATCATACGTTTCCCCCTTCTCGACGGCTTCGTGCCATTCCGGGTCGATCTCATTGAGCAGGAACACGTAATCCTTGTCATAGCGGGGACCACCTGTCCAAGCTTCCGGAATGCCGCCTTTCGCCCGAACGACGAAAGCTCCATGCATCCCCATCTGCAAGTGCTCAATCGTATCCACATGGCAATGATAGAAATAAGTGCCTGCATGCGTTGCTGCGAAGCGATACGTGTAGCTTTCGCCGGGCAAGATAGCGTGCGACGTATGGGGAACGCCGTCATTCGCCTGGTCGGTGTCCAGTCCGTGAAAATGGATCGTATGGGCAAGCTTCTTGACCCGTTGATTGGATGGACCGATGTTCGTCAGCGTCACTTCGACATGATCGCCTTCGTTCACCGTAAGCGTCGGAGAAGGCAGCGTCGCTGTTCCGGGTTCGTTCTTCAAACTGTAGCCCCAAATGTACAGCTTCTTGCCATCCGCCAGCTTAATTTCTCCATCGGTTGCATAGAGATGGAAGCGTTTGACCTGCACGTTCTCGGTCAATGCCGGTGCTGCGGTCTGATTCGCTCCCTCCGCTGCTCCCGCGGCGGGCTCCGGTCTTGCGAGCCACAATGCCAAAGCGCTAAGGAGCAGCGCTGCCGACAACAGCAGCGCTTGCTCCCGAACGTTCTTCACAAGGAATGGCATTCTCATTTCGTTCGAACAGACAACAGCTTCGCTGTCGGATCCCAAGTATAGGTTTTGCCAAGCAGCTGCGCCACGGAGTCCACGGCGACGTAGGTAACGCCTTTTGTCACATATGGAGCCGAATCGGCTGTAGCAGCAAGCTTCTTGCCTCCGATCATAATCGTTTTGCCGGAAACCTGATACGAGGCTCCAAGCGCTTTTGCAACGCTGGAAAGCGGTGCAAAGACGTGTCCGTTCTTCACTAGAGCCGTCGTGACGAGCGCTTTGTCATTCACCGTTAATTTAACAGCGCCTTTCGGAGCGACGACGATTTTGCCGGAGTAGCCCCATAACACATCCGTCACCGTGTAAGTGCCAGGCTTCGTGAAGGTGAGCTTGAAGCTCGGTTGACCGAAACCCGGAGCATTCGGCATCAATACGCCGGCAGACGCGAAACCGGTGCCGTCATATACCGGGCCATGCGGTGTCACAACGTCGGGATTAACGCCTTTCTCGGTAAATACCTGCATTCCTTTCGGCGCATTCACGACAGCCGTATGTGCTTCACCGGGCGCCCCGGCCAGGAATTCGATTGTATCCCCCGCATTAATGTATACTTCGCCCGGTAAGTAAGCGTTGACCATGACTTGCGAATTGCCAAAGCCTGCGAACACTTTATACGTCAGCGTTGCATCCTTGTTCTTGTCGTAATTCACTTTGCCGTAGAAGGTTTTCCAATCCGCGGCAACTTTCGATTGATCGTCAAGCAGCGCATTGTTCATTGCAGCCTGTTCTGCCTTGGTCGGAATGAGGCCGCCCTTCGGAACGACGACGACCGTCCCTTTCATCACCGGGTGAATCAAGCAATAATAGGCATAAGCGCCTGCTTTCGTGAACGTAATGGAATACGATTCCATCGGATGGAATTCAGGCGAGAATAGCATGGTATCCCCTGCCCAAGCAGAACCGCTTGCAGGCGAAAATTTCGTAATATCGAAATCATCAGCCGGAGGCGGGTTGCCAATCAAGAAGCCGAGTAAGTGCGGTGCAGCCATGTCGTGGTTCGTAAATTTTACCGTATCCCCTTCATGAATGTAGATAACGCCTGGCTGCATGGAAAACATTTCCGTATCCGACGACATCATTTTACCTACGGATACGTCCCAAGTTTGCGGCGCACTGTCGCCCTCCGCGAAAGCGCTTGTTACCCCCGTCAACGCCAGTATTGTGACGAGAAGCATAATACGAATGAATTTCATCCTCGTTCCTCCCCAATCATAAGTTCGATCCTTTCAAATCTTAGCCGTTAATCGCTTCCATGTTCACTACCACTTCACTGCCATTTTTGTGTTCCCGGACTTTTTAGACCCCGAGGAAACGAAAAAGGAGCCGTGCGCTAACACGGCTCCCCCTACAGATTACCCGATAAAGCAAATGAGTGATCCAAACTAATCTCTGTTCAGTTTAACAGCGTTGCTGTCTCTGGCCTCGAAATAGTCGATCACGACATCACGAAACTCCAGAGCAGCCGGCGAGATATAGCGGCTCTTGTGCCACAGTAAGGCGATTTCCCTCACCACTTCGTGCGTCTCTACTTGAAGATATTTGATTTGTGCTCGTTCATTCCTAGCCGTGCTTGGGATGAAAGCAATGCCGATTTCGGCTTCCACCAGATTGACCAGCCTTGCGGGTTCATCCCCCTCGTACACATAATGAGGTGCAAATCCAACCGTTCTGCATACGGCATCCATTAAATCCCGCGTACCGAAGCCGACCTTTACCCCGACAAACCATTCATCCTTCAGTTCAATCAAAGATACGCTGCTTCGACCCGCAAGCCGATGCCCAATCGAAACGGCGACAAGGATGGGATCGATGAACACGATTTGACATTCGATGTCATCCCGTTCGACAGGAGGCGAAGACAAACAATAGTCTACCTCCCCTCTTTCCAGAAGCATAATCATCTCCTGTGTGGTCAGCATTTGCACATGGAATTGAATATTGGGCCGCTTTTTCCGAAATTCTCGCAGAATGCTCGGTAACACGCTTGCGCTGGTTACCCCTAATTCAAGTGTGCCATGATCGGGACTGGATAAATCGCTAAGCTCCAGCTTTCCCTGTTCCAATTCGAACAAAGCTCTTTCAGCACGTCGAAGAAATCTTCTTCCGAACTCGTTCAATTGCAGTCTCCTGCCTATTCGATCAAACAGCGAAACTCCTAGGTCTTCCTCCAGGCGTTGAATGGTTTTGCTTAACGAGGATTGCGTAACGTGCAGCGTCCGTGCAGCTTCGGTCACATGCTCAGCTCGAGCTACCGCGAGAAAATAGTGCAGTTGAAGAAGTTCCACAATCGCACACTCCATTTCATTCCTTCTAGTCAATGAGATTATAGCATGCAATGCGTTGGAATAAATAATCGAAATCAAGTACGATGACAGTAAGATTTGATAGAAAGGAATGAACATCATGAATCGTAAATTCATTGTTTATGTAGTTGCGTTTGCTGCCTTTCTTGGGCCGTTCACGCAAACGATTTACACCCCGGTATTGCCTGAGGTTGCCAGTCAACTCCACTCCACCTCATTCGTCGTAAACTTGACGATTTCAGTGTTCACCTTATTTCTTGCCATCATGCAGATGATTTATGGTCCGCTCACGGATTCGAAGGGGCGCCGTAAAGTCCTTCTCTTCGGAATAACACTGTATGTTATCGCGTCGGTCGGGTGTTATTTCTCCGGAAACATAGAGCTGCTTATCGTCTTCCGAGCGTTGCAGGCTATCGGAATCGCTGCGGGATCAGTCGTTGCCGTAACGGTGATCAGCGATTTGTTCGATGGCAAAGAACGCGGCCAAGCGATGGGAACCTTTCAAATGTTGGTTTCGTTAGGACCTGTACTCGGACCGGTCATCGGCGGCTTTCTTAGCGGGATATTCAACTTCCATTCCGTGTTTCTCGCTCTTGCGGCAACAGGCATGCTTGTGCTGATTATCAACTATCTCTATTTGAAGGAAACGAAGCCGGACAACGTCGAAGCAGGCCGCTTTCAACCGCGAGATTTTGCAGCCATTCTTCAGAATCGGATCGGATCGTCCATTATATATCTTGGGTTTATCCAGTACTATGTGTTTTACGATTTTCTAGTCTTTCTGCCAAGCATCTTAAGTGACCGTTATGGATTGACTGCTGAGCAGAAGGGATTAGTCTTTCTGCCGATGTCGCTTGGAATCGTGGTTGGCAGTTATATAGGCGGTAAGCTCCAAGCACGGACAGATGGAGAAAGGCTGCTCATTCTGACGACTTATATAAATGTCATATCGGTGTTGTTCTTCCTCATCTTCTATTCGGTTTCTTTAGCTTGGTTGCTAGCCGGAATCATCTTCTTCGGGTTATCACTCGGGATCTCGCTTCCTGTGCAGACGACGCTATTGACAGGCGCTTTCTCGACAAACCGTGCGACTGCCGTCGGTGCCTATAACTTTTTCCGATATATGGGCATGGCTTGCAGTCCGATCGTAGGCAGCCCACTCTACCATATCGGTGGTTATTACTTGTTATTTGGTTTTATCATTATCGTATTTCTGGCTTATGCCTTGCTGTTGTCGCGACGTATACTTGGCGCACAATCACATCGTCCGTCCCTTGAAAAGGGATGAAATCGAAAAAACAAAAAACGTCCTACCTGAGGACGTTTTTTTGCGTAGACATTACAATCACTTTGTAATGACTGCAATGATTTTATTCACGGGCACGTATATTTTCGTCCCCAATAAGGTTCGCATAATAACAATGCCGTTGTTTACTTTGATGACACGACCTCCGATTTCCTCTGCCGAAGCTGTTTTAAGCACGACAAATTTCCCTCGCATACGGTTCAATAGAGCTAGCATGGCGTTCATCCCCCTCTCGTTTATACTCATTCTATGAGAGTTGGAACTAGAGGGTTCGGGCTTGTACGTTTATTGGCGCAGCTGTTCGCGCCATTTGTATTTAGGTTGCCAGTTAAGCAGTCGCTTCGCCTTCTCGCTGCTGAGCAGGGATTCGTATCCTCCCAGCGGTTCGCGGAAGTCGGAAACCTCCGGATAACGCACTGACATCAACTCGCGGCTTTGTATGTCCATACTGGTTTCATCTGATGCAAGGTTCAGCGCTACCGACCCGAGTCCATCCGCTTCGATAGCAAGGCGGCAGGCTTCCGCTGCATCCCTAGTGTCGATGTAGCTCCAAAGGATGCGTTCGCGCTCTTCTGGACTATGAATGAACGATGGGAATCGTTCATACGATTCGGGTGAAATCACGTTGCCGAGGCGTAGCGATATAATCTGCATGCCAGTCCTGCGGTGAAACATATCGGCCGTCGCTTCATTCACGATCTTGGACAAGCCGTAGCTGTCTTGCGGCAGCTGCGGATGCGCCTCATCGATCGGAACATAGTGAGGACCGAACGGATGGACTGCAAAGACAATACCGTAAGAGGATTCGCTCGATGCGATGACCGCCTTTCGAATGCCTAGACCGGCTGCCGCTTCCAGCACATTGTACGTTGACATGACATTGTTGCGGAATGTCACCTCCGGTGAAGTCATGCCTGCTCTGGGAATTGCAGCCAGATGCACGACCGCATCGGACCCTGCAAGAGCGCCGTAAGTTTGGCCTAGATCCTCAAGGTCCACGATGAGCGTAGGGCAAAGCGATTCCACCGGTTGACGGGTATCAACGTTCAGGACATCATAACCCTGCTCTACCAAATGACGTACCACCCAGCTTCCCAACATACCGCTTCCACCGGTAACAACTACTTTCGTCATCAACTATCCACCTCCGTCTTCTCCTGATGCTGATTTCTTGCACTATTATTTGCTAGGCTGTATCGCCTAATACCGGAAATTCGGTTTAGTTCGTTAAAACTTCTTCGATTCGGCTAATAATGTCTTCGCCAAGCTCAATGCCCGACGCTTTGGCGTTCTCTGACACTTGCTCCGGACGGCTTGCTCCGATAAGTGCGCTGGCGACGTTGGTTTGACGGAGAATCCAGGCAAGCGCCAAGTTTCCGACAGTGATGTCGAGGTTTTGCGCGATGCCTTCCAGCTTACGGACTTTCTCAATCTTCTCATCAGTGATGCCTTTGCGCACCCAGTCCAGCTTAGCGGCGCGGCTTTCAACCGGAATATCTTCGGCTGAAGTATATTTACCGGTCAGCAGACCTTGCGCCAGCGGCGAGAATACCACCTGGCCGATGCCGGAACGTTCGCCGAGCGGAATGACTTCTTTCTCGATATAGCGCTCGAACATGTTGTAGATGGGCTGGTTCACGACGATGCGGTCCAACAGAAAGCGGTCTGCGCAGCTGAGCGCGTCTGCCATCTGCGAAGCTTGCCATTCGCTGACGCCGACGTATAACACTTTGCCTTGTCGTACTAAATCGTCCAAAGCTCGTAGTGTCTCTTCAAGCGGCGTCTCCGGATCATAACGGTGGCAGTAATAGACATCCACGTAATCGTGGCCGAGCCGTTTTAGACTAGCATTCGCCTGTTCAATGATATGCTTTCTGGAAAGACCGCGATCGTTCGGCCCATCGCCCATCTGCCCGTATACTTTTGTAGCCAGTACGTACGATTCGCGCGGATATGCTTTCAGCGCTTCTCCAACCAACTCCTCAGCTGCCCCCCGCTCGTATACATTCGCCGTATCAAAGAAGTTGATACCGAGCTCGTATGCCGTTTTAATAGAATGGATTGCATTCTCACGCTCGACGTAGCCGCCGTATGTCAGCCAACTGCCCAGGCTGATTTCGCTCACCTTCAGGCCTGTCCCGCCCAGTTTCCGGTATTTCATGAAGAATTCCCTCCTGCTTCGCGAGTTGATATCGTATCCTCTTTCCAAGAAGACTTCTTCATTCTATGATAGTTTATATATGATTTAAAGAAGTGAAATTATTATCATTAAATTATATAAATTATACTTACTATACTCTTATATACTTAAGTGTTCGAGTCAGCTCGCTTGTCGGTAATGGCCTCAAACCCCAAAATCCGAAAAGAGCTTCTCAGTAATATTGATCAAATTCACTTTCATACACTAACTTAGTTGATCTTCAGAGGGAGGTTGCCAACCTTATGCCTCTTAGCATTAAGTTGCAGAAGTTCGTCGATAAACTGCCTATTCCCAGTACTTTATCCCCGATACAGCGAAACAATAATTGGACATATTACGAAGTAACTATGAAGGAGTTTTACCAAAAACTCCACAGAGATCTTCCCCCTACACGCTTATGGGGGTATCAGGAAACCTATCCTGGCCCAACCTTTGAAGTCATGCAGCATGAAATGGTTTGCGTTAAATGGATGAACGATCTTCCAAACAAACATTTTCTCCCAATCGACACGACGATTCATGGTTCTGAAATCACCTTGCCAGAAGGCAGAAGCGTTGTTCATTTGCATGGTTCTACTACACCGTCCCATAGCGATGGTTACCCCGAAGCCTGGTTTACACGTCATTTTGAACAAACAGGCCCATTATTCCGAAGAGAAATCTATGAATACCCCAATATCGACCGCGCAATGACATTATGGTATCACGACCACACGATTGGCATCACTAGATTAAATGTCTATGCGGGACTTGCTGGATTCTATCTGATCCGTGACAAGCATGAGGAATCCCTTAATCTGCCCAAAGGAAAATATGAGATACCTCTGTTAATCCAAGACCGCTCGTTTAATCCGGATGGCTCGCTCTCCTACCCAAGTTGTCCGGATGATAAGAAGGTATGTACTCCTTTCCCTTCGTTAGTACCTCCTTTTGATGCGAATACCATGTTGGTGAATGGTAAAGTTTGGCCATATCTGGAAGTGGAACCTAGAAAATATCGTTTTCGAATACTAAACGGCTGTAATAGTCGAATACTTACAGCAGCCCTTGATTCAGGTGAACCTCTTACCCAAATCGGATCGGATGCCGGATTACTGGAACAACCGGTGAAAATGAATCAAATCGTTTTAGGTTCATCAGAACGTGCGGACATCATAATTGATTTCTCCAAACAATCCGGTCAGATCATCACGCTTAAAAATGCGACCAAAAGTGCTTCCCCCGAAACTACAGATATCATGCAATTTAGAGTCATTTTACCTTTACAAAATAAAGATACTAGTTCGGTACCTGCGAATTTAGGGAAAATCAGCCGACTTACCAGAAACATGGCGCAAAGAATACGGGATTTGCCCCTGATTCGAATAAAAGATCAATATAATCGATCTTTGAATTTGCTTAGCGGAAAAATGTGGAACGATCGTATATCGGAGGTAATTGAGCTAGGTGCAATTGAAATTTGGAGATTTATTAATCTAATAGATGATGACCCGCACCCAATCCACATCCACTTAATTGACTTTGAGATACTTGATCGTCAACCATTCGATGTCACTCATTATCAGCAAGCAGGTAATTTGAAGTTTACAGGCCCTGCCGTTCCGCCAGAACCGAACGAAACGGGACTTAAAGATACCGTTCAGACTCCATTCGGTTATGTTACCTCTATTATCGCCCGGTTTGGCCCGTTTACAGGCAGGTATGTATGGCATTGTCACATGCTCGAACATGAGGATTATGAAATGATGCGACCTTTTGACGTAGTTAGAACGGAACACCAACGAAATAAATGAATGGAGTTGAACAAAGGCAGCCATCGTAATGAACTGCTCCGCCAATTGCTAGTGCCTATTAGGGGCTTGTGCCGGCTTTTGATAAAGGCTTAGTCCGATTCGGAATCCGCTTTAATGATGTTATCGATATGAAACCATTCCCCATCAACCAGGACCTTCCTTGTATAGGGATCTATTCTATCGATAACACCAATCACTGCACAATCTTCAAACTCATGATATAGCCTTAAGTGGACTGTGTAGCGCAGTCCTAATGATGCAATCAGTACGTTCATAATTTGATCACGCTCAAATGGGTCTAAATTAGGCTTTGGGGGTCGTCGATATCGATTTCGGAAGTTTAAACTGACTTGTTTGATCTGCCGTTCAATCAAAAGTAAGTTTGCCTGATTCACTTGTTCGTGCTCCATAATAATAATCACCCTTTATAACGTGGTATTATCATTATACACGAACAAATGTTCTTGTATCCATATCTTTTTCACTAAATCTTTAAAGAACGATGCTGCCTTTCTACCATTACGGCATGAAAGGAATAACACTGCCTCCAAGGACTCCTACAATGACGATCATCCATGGAGGCAATTTCCAATATACCAACATTCCGAATAAAACCACCGCAAGCACAAAATCTTCAGTCGAAAGTATCGCTGAAGTCCAAATCGGGTTATATAATGCAGCTAGCAGAATACCAACAACCGCAGCATTCACTCCAGTCAGAGCACCACGCATTCTAGAGCTTTTTCTTATATGATTCCAGAACGGTAACGTTCCGACCATGAGAAGAAACGCCGGAAGAAATATGGATATTGTAGCCAGTACGGCTCCCCATACTCCCCGAATCATAGCTCCTAAATAACTTGCAAACGTAAATAGTGGCCCAGGGACAGCCTGTGCCGCACCGTATCCTGCTAAAAAATCTTGTTTGCTGATCCAACCTGCAGAAACAACTTCCTTTTCTAAGAGAGGCAGTACCACATGCCCTCCTCCAAATACTAGGGAGCCTGAACGATAAAAGCTGTCGGCAATTGCAAGCCAAGGGTTATCTGTCAATCGGTGCAACAAAGGCAGAGCGATCAATAAACCGGCAAATAAAAGTAAAGATCCCAGTGCTACCCCTCTGTTTAAGGATAGATCTAATTCTGAAGCAATTGGTGCTTCTTTATTGCGATAGAGGAGTAAGCCAATCATAGCTGCAAGTACGATCAGAATGACCTGACTTAATGCCGTCGACAACAGCAACGTAAAGGCCATTGTTATAATGGCAATACTTGCTCTGCTGCGATCCGGTGTTAACGTTCTCCCCATACTATAGACACCTTGAGCTACAATGGCGACGGCTACAATTTTCAATCCATGAATCCAACCCGTATTTCCAATGTCAAATCCTTGTACGGCCAATGCAAAAAGAACGAGTGCCAGTACAGATGGAAGGGTAAACCCAAGCCAAGCTACTACTCCTCCGGCTATACCAGCTCGGATAATACCGATACCCATCCCTACTTGGCTGCTGGATGGACCCGGTAGAAACTGACATAATGCTACGAGTTCTGCATACGTTCTTTCGTCCATCCACTTTCTTCTTTTGACATATTCATTCTGAAAATAGACAAGGTGAGCAATTGGCCCTCCGAACGAAGTAAGTCCTAGCTTCGTTGAGACAATGCCAACCTCCAGCAACGTTCGTAACTTACCATCCGATGTGTTCGCATGCCGCTCGTTTGCTTGTTCAGTGTTCAAGCTGGTTCTCCCTTTCTTATTTACCTTCTGCAATAAACAGCTCCATGCGTTTTTTTATCGAATCGCGTACTTCACGGAATTTCGCTGTGATTTCTTCCTCTGTTCCTGTTGCTTTAGCCGGATCTTCAAAGCCCCAATGCCATCTCTGCGCTTTGTCATTCTGAACAACCGGGCAGTTATCATTTGCATGTCCACAAAGCGTGATGATGTAATCCGCCTGTTTTAAAATTTCCGGATCAATGACATCCGATGTGTGATTAGAAATATCTATGCCGGCTTCTTTCATGGTTTGAACGGCGCGTGGGTTTAATCCGTGAGCTTCGAGTCCCGCGCTTCTTACCTCATATTTATCACTGCCAAGAGCCTTCAAAAACCCATCAGCAATTTGGCTTCTGCAAGAGTTTCCTGTGCATAGAAAGTAAACGAGCGGCTTGTTGTTCATGATGATTGATCTCCCTTATCGTCGATTTGTTTGATTTGTACTACTTCTTGTATCACTATTTCTTCAATATGTTCTTTTGGGGAACCGAATACCACTTTAATCAGTAACGCAACAACGATCATAATTACCGTACATAAAGCAATCAAAATCCAAACGTTAATGGTTGTCGAGTTAATCAGGTGCAGCCACAAATATAGTCCGGAAAGCGTAATAAACAGCGTCGGAACTGTCAGTATGATGCCTGTTTTAAAATAATTACCCCATGTGATTTCAACGTCCTTACGAGATAACACATGCAGCCATAAAAGAGTTGCAAGTGAGCCAATCGGTGTAATTTTCGGACCCAAATCGCTTCCGATTACATTCGAGTAGATTAACGATTCTCGAATGACACCTCCTGTTGCCGTTCCTTTAATGGCGAGGGCATCTATCATAACCGTCGGCATATTGTTCATCATTGAAGACAGTATCGCTGCAAGGAAACCCATTCCGATCGTTGAGATGAACAGTCCTTTGTCGGCTAAGGTTTGTATTAACCTTCCCAGTTCGTCTGTCAGACCAACATTGCGCAGCCCATAGACAACAACATACATTCCAATTGAGAAGATCACGACAGCCCAAGGAGCCCCTTTAATGAGCTTCCAAGTATGAATGGCTGGACTGCGGCGTGCAACCAACATAAACCATATGGCAACTACGCCGGCAATGACCGAAACCGGAACATGGATGAACTGGCTTACCAGATAGGCAACAAGAAGCACTGCTAAGATAATCCATGACAGCTGAAACATCTTCTTATCTTTTATGGCATCGACTGGCTTGATAAGCTGCTTTAAATCATAATTGTCAGGGATGCTCTTACGGAAGAATAAGAATAAGACCAGAAGGCTTGCCAATAGGGAGAATAGATTCGGAATGATCATCCGACTGGCGTATTCCACAAAGCCGATACCAAAATAATCAGCCGACACAATGTTGACGAGGTTGCTAACCACTAGCGGCAACGAAGTCGTATCCGCAATAAAACCGCTCGCCATGATGAACGGCAAAATCATTCGTTGGTCAAATTTAAGCGCCCTCACCATCGCAAGCACGATGGGTGTCAATATAAGTGCCGCTCCATCATTAGCAAAGAAAGCTGCCACGGCTGCGCCAAGGAGAACAACGTACACAAACATCAACTTTCCGTTGCCTTTTGCCATTCGTGCCATATGCAAGGCAGCCCACTCAAAGAAACCAATCTCATCTAAAATAAGTGAAATCAAAATGATGGCTACAAACGCAAGTGTCGCATTCCACACGATACCGGTGACGGTGCCAACGTCGGCGAAATCCACCACTCCGAAAATCAGAGCAAGAATGGCACCACCGCTTGCTGACCAGCCGATATTAAGCCTCTTTGGCTGCCAAATGACAAATGTTAAAGTGACCAGAAAAATAAGAAACGCTATTATCGTCATGTTGTACCCCCAATCACTCGCATCAATCCGGTATCCAGCGGGCTCATTGAATTAGCAGCATTTGTTTACCGCGTGCATATCTGTTTTCTCCACTATTTGAGGGGCAGATTTAACAACACAGCAAACATCTTGTTGAGTATTCTCATGCTCTTCTGCTGCTTCAAACTCACTATCCTCTTTGGTATAAAATACTTCCCATGGATTACCTTCCGGATCTGATACCCAAATTTTATCCTGTACTGCGTAACAGCATGTGATATTCATTTCATCAAAGGAAACCAGACCGGCTTCTTGCAAACGTGCTTTGGTTGCCAACACCTCTTCGGTATTCTGTACTTGAAAACCAAAGTGATTTAACACACCACGGTTTTCGTATGGACGAATATTTAACGAAAAATGCAATGAAGGATTATCAAGCTCAAACTTGGCGTAGTTTTCCTTTACTTTGGTCGGTTCTGCATTAAAAAGCTTTTTATAAAATTCAAGTGATAGCTCTAGATTTCCGACATTGATGGCTACGTGCATTTTCATGATTTAACACTCCTCTTTTATCAATTTGTTTTGATTAATAAACGATAAAAATTTAGCAGCAATCCGAATTACGATCCGACGGTCTAAAGATACAGCATAGCTGTTCGGAAAGCAGAGCGTTTATTTCGTTTGGATTCAGCTCGTAGTAGCTCCAAGTGCCTCTTGTCTCTTTTGTAATGAGGTCGGCATCGAGCAGAATTTTCAAATGATAGGATAGCTTGGATTGCGTCATTTCCACCACTTCGGTTAAATCGCAGACGCAGGTATTCCCGCGCTGGCAAAGCTCATATAAGATCTGGAGCCTTTTTTGATCCGCTAATGCTTTAAATTTCCGTTCATATTTTTCAAATGGTACCGGCGCAGTTGCTCGTTCATTGACTGGGATTGTTATTTTTATCGGGATCACCTCTCCTTAGATCAACTTTTCTTGATCTAACACTCGAGTAAAATCTAACACACATTCTTCTGCGTATCAACAATTAATCAAAAAAATTTGATTTACCTTCGCAAACTACCCGCACAAGTGGAATCTTCTATCAATAAAAAAAGGCAGCCCCTTCGGCTGCCTTTTTTGCCCATGCAACAAATACTCTTAGTCACGCAGCAACATCCCTTTTCGTAAATACGAGCCAAGAGACCAAATTAATCAATAGGAAGTAAATGATCAGGACAACAGCGGAAAAAGTCAGGGTCATCCCTTCTTGATAAGGGTGCCCGGATAAATACGGGGTCAGATCGATATTCGCAAACAAAATGTACTTGCTCCAGGTATAAGCTCGGAAAAACTCCGTAGCGATCGAACCCGCAAACATCGCAAAGAGGGAGAACCCGATGGCCATCGCACTGCTGCGAAACGCTGTCGAAATCATAAAGGCAATGGTAACAAACATAATCGTCGAAATGCCTTTAAGCAAGTACGTTTGCAACAGGTTTACGACCATGTTCCGTTCCACAACATCTCCGTCGGCATTTACCTGTAACAAGGGCAAGTCGGTGTGCCCAAATCCAAACAGCGTTCCGTTGATCAGGATAGATACGACAGCCATGATGAGGAGGAGCATGATCCCGAACAGAATCATCGATACATATTTAGACAGTAGAATTTTCAGACGGCTGTTTGGCCGGATCAGCAGCAGCTTAATCGTGCCGGAGGAGAATTCACCCGCCATGCTGTCCCCTGCGACAATAACGGTAAATAACGTGATCAAGATCACAAAGTTCGTCGACACGTTGATCCCTACCCACATCGTGCCATCGACCGGTCGGATATCGTGCTTAAGCTGATAATCGTATTTGACGACCATCTCTTCATCGAAGAGTTTACTTTCCTTGTTCAGATCCGGCTTCTGCAGCGCTTTCTCAAGGGATTGTTTCTCTGCGGCAACATGCTCCTGCCAAGTGCCGCTATGCGAATCATTGTTGTAGTCGTACCAGACCGAGAAGTTCACAATGCCAAGAATAACGATCATGACTCCGACCATGATCCATGTACGGATCCGACGGTACAGCTTCATATTTTCGTTCAATAACAGACTACCCAATTTTCCCGCCTCCAGTTATTTCCAAGAATCGATCCTCCAAGGATTGCCGCTGCGCTTGAACACCATAGACTCTGACATCCAATCTCATGAGATCCATCAGGATATCGGGAATCCGTTCCTTCTCAGTCATAAACTCCAGCCCTTCAGGAAGAACCCTCACTTCCTTTACATACTCAAACGACTTCATTGCATCCAGTGCACGCTCCACTGGCTTAACTTCAATGAAGTAGGTTTGCGCCTGGTCTGCCGACTGAACAAACTCCCGAATCGGCTTCACATCAACCAGCTTACCTTGTTGAAGGATGGCAACTCGATCGCACATCAGCTCCATCTCGGACAATAAGTGGCTGGAGACAATGACGGTAATGCCTTCCGTGCGGGTTAAGAGGCGCAAATAATCGCGAAGCTCGCGAATGCCCGCAGGATCGAGCCCATTGGTCGGCTCGTCCAGAATGAGCAGCGACGGACGATGCAGCAATGCTTGCGCTACGCCTAAACGTTGACGCATCCCCAGGGAATACTTCTTAACCTTGTCACGGATCCGATTGTCCAGCTTAACGAGGTTAACCACTTCATCGATGCGTTCCTTGGTCACGCCCGGCACCATCCTCGCATAATGAACGAGATTGTGGTAGCCGCTCAAATACTTGTACATTTCCGGGTTTTCCACAATGGCTCCTACATGACGAATCGCTTGCTCGAACTCGCTTTTAATATTTTTACCTTTGATAAAAATTTCGCCCTCGGTAATGGACATTAAACCGACCATCATGCGAATGGTGGTCGTCTTGCCGGCGCCGTTTGGGCCTAAAAATCCGAAAATCTCCCCTTGCGGAACATCAAACGTTAGATTATCAATAATCGTGGAACGGCCGATTCGTTTGGTTACTTGACGTAAGCTGAGGACAGGTTCATTGCTCATAATTGGTCTCCTTATATAAAGTATAATTAGATTTTAAGTTATGATTTATTGTTTTGCAATAAATTTTTATTAATTAAGGATGTATTATTGTTGTAAAATGGTGGTTGTTCATCAGGATAGTGCGGACGAGCACATATGCGCTTTTCTGCATAAAAAGGATAATAACGGACAACTTATTCACATTAAAAACTTGATTTCCTTTTTAATTTGGCTTAAGGAGTACTTTGTAATGAAATTCCTAAAACATCGATCCGGCGGGAATCCCTCAGAACCGGAACATCAAGATTATCAAGTTCCGTTAGATCCTAGCATCTCGAAAAATGAACAAATGATAAAAGCCATTTTCCAAGATTGTTCAGATGTCGTGTTCCATTCCTCCTCAAGCCCTATGCAGATCACTATGCTCGCGCTTTATATCGCCGGTTTGTCCGATCGAAACCATTTGGAGAGCATGATTCTCAAGCAGTTCGCGAGCCTCTCTCGGGAATTGGAACCGTCGGATGGCATCGATCAAGCCATTCAAGCAAACTTGATCCCAGTTAGCATAACGAAGAAGGTAACTCTCCTTTGCGACATAGTAGATAGCATCTTGAAAGGCGATGTCGTCTTTCTATTTGACGGCGTGGATTATGGTGTAGCCGTAACCGTTCAAGGGTCGGAAAGAAGAGCCATTGAAGATCCCCAATCAGAGCCCGTAATCCGCGGACCTCGAGAGGGCTTCGTGGAGTGCTTGCAAACAAATACAGGATTATTACGAGTAAGACTTCGGAGCGCCGATTTAAAAATCGAAACATTATCCATTGGAGAACTTTCGCAAACGGATGTCGTAATCGTTTACTTAAAAGCTATTGCGAAGGAGGATTTACTCCATGATGTTCGTCACCGGCTTCACCAAATTCAAATCGACGGAATCTTGGAGTCCGGCTATATAGAGGAACTTATTACTGATAGTGCATACTCTCCATTTCCGCAAATTCAGAACACCGAAAGGCCGGATGTGGTAATTGGGAGTCTTCTTGAAGGCAAAATAGCCATATTAACTGATGGTACCCCTGTCGCTTTGGTAGTACCGATGACATTTTGGACCGGATTGCAAGCAAGTGAAGATTATTACGAGCGATCGATCATTGCGACGCCCATTCGTTGGCTCCGCGTTTTATTTACGGCCGTTTCTTTACTTTTACCTTCCTTGTATGTTTCGTTAGTCAGTTATGATCATCCGGTGTTACCAACCAACCTTCTTCTGAGCATTGCTTCATCGCAAAAAATGTCTCCATTCCCCGCGATCATTGAAACGCTGATTATGGAAATTACGTTTGAAGCATTACGCGAAGCTGGATTACGACTTCCAAAAGGTGTTGGTTCCGCAGTCACCATCGTCGGCGGGATCGTTATCGGACAAGCGGCTGTACAGGCCGGGTTTATTTCTGCCCCAGTTGTCATCGTAGTGGCAACGACCGGAATCGCATCGTTCATTGTTCCCCGCTACAATTTCGGATTGGCTTTCCGCCTGCTGCGCTTCCCGCTGCTGTTGCTGGCCGGTTTTATGGGCTTTTACGGCTTAATGATCGGCATTATTGCAATCCTCATCCATCTAGCTGCATTACGTTCCTTTGGCGTACCTTACCTCTATCCAGTAGCACCGCTCTCAATAAACGGTATAAAGGATGTGTTCATTCGAAGACCGTGGTTCAACATGAGGAGGCACAGATGAATAAGACAGAGAAGCTCACCCAATGGCAATTTATTATTATTATTAGCGTTTCGGTTCTGGGTACTGAGATTTTTAATATCGCAGCCTTCCCTGCGCAATTTGCCAAGCAAGATGCATGGTTGTCCATTCTAATTGCTCCAATCACAAGCATTTGGTGTATCTATGTTTCTACTGCGTTAGCCTCCCGTTACCCCAATATGACGATTATTGAGTACAGCAGACGCATTTTAGGAGGATGGTTCAGTAAATTAGTTGAAGCCTATTACTTGTGCTTTCTCTTTATTTACACAGCCATGATGTCAAAAGTGATTGCCGATCTCATCGCCGTGATTTCACATCAGCTTACTCCGCATGTCGTAATCTTGCTCATGTTGTTTGTCGTCTGCGGTATAGCTGCTTGGTCCGGCATAGGCGTCATCGGCCGATGCGGCGAGATTATCTTTCCGATTTTGGTGGTTATTGCCACCTCGATATTGTTGATATCCATTCGTGATTGGAATGGGATCTATCTTCAACCTGTCGCAGATAACGGACTTCTCTCGATCATACGAGGCGCTTCTGTACCCAGTGGCTGGCTGGGGGAAACCATTCTCATCGCATTCTTAATCCCTTTTATGAATCAACAAAAACAAGCCCGCAAGGCTTCCTTGTATTCAACGCTAATCATTACCCTCTTCATGCTGAAAACAGTTCTTATATGCACCCTTATTGAAGGTCCGCTTGTAACAAAATTCCCCTTCCCTTACGCAGCTTTAATCCGCTATATCAGTTTAGGAGATGTGTTAGAAAGGCTTGACCCTGTATTTTTTCCGATATGGGTCTCCGTAGGATTTCTTAAGCTGGCCACATTTCTGTTTGTCACTTGTCTCTGTGTCAGTCGGATTTCCCAAGTGAAGAACCAGCGATCGATCACACTGCCCGTGGTTTTGATCGTCTTTATCGGAACGATTTGGATACTGAAAGATACCCCGGGCATGGATATCAGCTTGCAGTTCTACTTTTATACCTTCCCTGTTGCAAGTTTCATCGCTGCAAATCTAATTCCAACCCTCCTATTGTGCATCGACTCGATCCAATCCAGGTGGAGGACGATTCATGAGACTTAGAAACACCATCTCCGCATCTATGCTCTTGAGTTTGCTTCTGATAACCGGGTGCTGGGATCGGAAAGAAGTGAAGGAGCTAGCGATCGTTACTGCAAGCGGGTTAGATTTCAATAAGGACGGGACTCTAACGCAAAGCGTCCAAATTGCCATCCCGACGCCGATGCAATCCAGCGGGAGCAGCGGTGATCCAAAGTCTTTCTTCGTTATTGCTGCAAAAGGAAAAACGCTGGCCGATACGCGCCAACGCTTGCAGCAAAAAATCCATCTTAAGCTGTATTATTCTCATCGGAGAGTTATTATCATTGGCGAAAGCATGGCACGGCATGGGTTGGAAAAGGTATTTGACAGCTTTGGGCGTGAAATGGATATGCGGATGAGAAATATGGTATTCGTGGCCAAAGGAGCGGATGCTATGACGCTTCTTAATTATCCGGTAGCGCTCGAAGCGATCCCGGCGGATCAATTTCAAAACCTGCATAAGCAGCCGTCCGGCAGCGCAACAACGATCTTGAACTTTAATGCAACCGCCTCGTCTGAGGGAATCGAACCGATTATGGGGGCATTCGAGGTTATTCAAAAACAAGCGTCTAAAGAATCTTCCCCCTCACCTGCGTCAGGACCGGAACCGCATATCAAGCTATATGGCGTAGGCATTTTCAAGAAAATGAAGCTAATTGGTTATTTTAACGAAGAAGAAACCCGCGCTATGAATTGGGCTACAAAGAATATGTCGAGTTCTTTTATTACGGTCTACGTTCCGCAAGGTCAAGGCAACGTCAGCGTTCAAATTCTGAAGTCTAAACACAGTTTCCATCCGCTAATGGAAGGAAATACGGTACGCATGCAGGTCTCTATTCAAAGTGAATGCGAGATCATTGAGAACGAGACTAATCTAGACTTCAGTCAGCCAAGTAATGTTGAGCTCTTGAATAAACTTCTCTCCTCTGAGCTCATTCAATCCATCGGAAATTCGGTGAAGAAGAGCCAGCAGCAATTCAATGCCGACGTCTTCGGGTTCGGTCGTAGTCTGCATATTGCTTACCCTTCGGAGTGGAAGCGCCTTTCATCTACATGGACAAGCCTTTACCCACATGTAAATGTAACCATAGACGCAAAGATAGCTGTTGTAGGTACAGGTTACGCCAAATTACCGTTATACCGAAATGAGAAAACAGGTGACGTAGATTAATGCAGATTATGAACGTATTGTTTTTCATCGCATTCGCGGCTGCCGTGTCTTATTGTCAAGTCCGCAGCCTTATTCGCAAACACGAAGTGAGGACGGCCAGAATCTATATGGTGTTAATGGTACTCGCTGCGGTGATGTATTCGATTGTGTTCTTAAGCAAGTCGCTCCTATTTAATCCAATGAGTATCTTCTCCGTTCCATTTGAACAGATCGGGAAGTACCTGATAAGTTAACTGAATGTGCTGAAAGCCACATTGATCGGCTCAATGTGGCTTTCGGGTATTTTATCATATTAAATATTACTTTTTTCGAATCCCTGCTTCACGCGTACCAGCGCCTCAACATTGCGTGTCGTGATCGAATGAACGCCCCATTCCGCGTATTGGCGCATTAACGTTTCATCCTCAACGGTCCAAGCATATACGGGAAGTCCCAGTCCTTCGGCATATTCCACAAACTCTTGCCGCAGAAGGCCATGATAAATATTCACACCAAAGCACGATGCTTCGCGGGCATCCGCACAGGTTTGAACCATCGCCTCCCGGTAAGGCAAGGTCTTGAACAGCTCGATGTTGGCGTTAAGAAGCTTACGCATTTCCGGCTGCAGTCGCTCGGCCAGCAGTGCCCGTTGCACCTCGCAGCCCGAGAAGAAAGCCTGCTGCGACAAGCCGAATTTGCGGACCAGCGCCGCAGCAGGCTCAATTGCCGCATCCACCTTCAAGTCCAGATTCACGGTTTTTCCGGATGCCTGCACGAGCTGAAGCATGTCTTCCAGCTTAAGGAGTCCTGCGGCTTTGCCGTGCTCCGACTCCAATTGCAATTCGTTTAATTCCGCGTAAGTCATACTAGCTATATTCACATTCAACCGTTCAAAGGTCATCCATTCATCGTCATGTGCCAGCACCGGAATCCCGTCCCTGGTCACCCGAATATCCTCTTCCACTACGTCGGAACCAAGCTCGAGACCGATTTGAACCGAACGAAGCGTATGAGCTTCCGTGTCCATGCAACCGGCGTGAGCCGTAATCAAAGGAAAGCTTCGCAGCATTCTTCTCCCACTCCTAACTACCGTCTTAAGCTAACTATAAGTTTATTCGGATTCCGCGTAAATCGCATTCGTGAAAGCAACCGTCGTGCGCGCACCGCGCACGGTTCCTTTGAGCTCCGCTCGCACCCATTTCAAATCATTACCGGGAATCTCGAAGCGATATTGGTCCTGCTCCGTGCTTGCAAGCTGTTCGCCGATCACGCCGAGATTACTCATTAACGTAATTAAATACCCGGCTTCAGGAAACTCCCATAAGCCTGCTCTAACTTGAAAATCAATCTCCACGACAGCCACATAGCTATGGCTAAGTTCCTGCCCAGACACGCAATCGCCGATGCCATAAACCCTATTCTTCGAGTTCAGCTCCAGCGTCATAAGCGGTCCCATTGTTACGGATGCTCTGCCAGCGGCTAGAGCGCGCACGGCTTGTTGAGTTAAGCTGCCTTCGCTTGGATCGAGCCGCAAATACGTTACGGAGATGGGGGCATCGGTCTGCTCCTGTACATGCCAATCCCGACCTGAAGTTGCCGCGATTCGGAAGCCGTCGTTCAACCGCTCGGTCCATAGACGAAACGCGCGGGCATTGTCCGTCTTAATCGAAGGGAACGTACCCGACCATACCTCGATATAATCGAGCTGATTCCAATCTTGAATCTCAAACTCCCAGAAACAACCTGTGCACATCGGATTTCCGATGCGATAGGGATGCGCCATTCCGGCAATACCACCATGCGCATGGACCTGTTCAATTCCCTCGTGAATATCGCTTGGCCCTACCGGACGCCAGTCCACGAACTCGGTTAGTCCGATCGTCACCATATGTCCGTAGAACGTTGTCCACTCCATGCCTGAAATAATGTTGAGGCCAGTTTCTTGTTCGACGCGCTCTCTATCCTTCAAGCCGGTCATTGTATTGTGGTCGGTCAGAGCTACGCAGTCGATGCCCAGTCTCCTTGCCCCTTGCGCAAGCTCCAGCAGCGATTGCCTGCCATCACTGTGATCCGTATGCGTATGGAGTTCGCATGCCATCCAGCGCATCCTATACCGCCTCCTCGTGGTGAATTCGCAAGCGGTACCGGCAGTTGTCCGTCACAATCTCATGCAGACTTAACGTAACCCGCCACAGCCCTTTGGTCAGCTCGCCGATGACGAAGCCTGCTGACGCTTCCAGTCCACCGATGAACAGGAGCTGCTCCGGATCATGGCGATGACCGGCGCCGCGATGCCCTTTGGGGTCATCGACGGATACGGTGATCAAGTTTTTAAGCGGCAGATAAGATTCCCACTTCTCCAGCAGTCGACCGTGCTGCGCCGGTTCCGTGTACTTGTCGATGCCGGCCTCGATCAACGAATAAGCTTGTTCGCGGTTCTCTAGATTCTTAGGCTCGTAAGCGAAATCGATCCAGAGTTTGCCGCCTTGTCGGTCCAAATGAAAGCTATAGGCAATATGGGACTTGGAGCAGACGGAACTTACCTGACCCTCCGCTTCCAAGAGAAGACGTTTCATCACGAACGTGCCCCCTCTTCCTTAATCATGCTGCGAATGTAGAAGTAGCCCATGAACGAGCAAAGCAGAAAGGTGAAGAACGCGAGCGCAGAAGCCTTCTCCTTCTCCTGAAACACGCCGAAAATTTGCTCCATCGACACGCCGAGCATTTGCGGTGCATTGGGTCCAAGGAGGAACGGTGCGGTGAACGAGCCGATAACGCCCATGAAGACGAAGGTTACCGCCACAAGCAGCGTTTTGTAAGTGAGTGGCACGATAAACCGGCTGAATAGACGGAGTCTGCCAGCTCCTACATCTTTCGCGCTTTCCATCACCGAATCCGGTATACCCGCCAAGGCTGAACCCAGCAGCATGGTTGTGAAAGGTATGTTGAACCAAAGATTAGCAATAATAATGCCTTTCATATCGAAAATAATGCGTGGAACGCCGCTGCCGCCAAGCAGCAGCACAAAGCGCGATATCCAGCCATGGTTGCCGAGCAGCTGAATCAAGCCGTACGTCGCGATGACGGAAGGAATAAACATCGGGATCATGTACATATTCCGAATCCACCCGACTAATTTGCCTTTGTTGAAACGCATGTAAGCGGCCAGCGCATAACTGACGATAAGCACGATCACAACCGATATAACCGTCACTTCCAGCGAAAATATAATATTGGAGCGCATCAGCTTGTCAGTGAACAAGAACTTGTAATTCGACAGGTCGATGCCGCCCTCTTTATTGGTAAGACTCTCCTTGAAAGATACCGCGATTGGGATGACGACCGTGACGAACAGCAGAAGAAAAGAGGGGATGACCAGAAGCAATCCCAGTATCCCCATTTTCACTTGTTTCTTCATCATTGCGCCGCTACATCGCTTTGCCAGCGTTTGTTGATCTCGCTGCCCAGATCGCCGATGTTGAATGTACGGAAGCCTTCAGCCACGCCTTTGAAGGAATCCTGGATGTCCTGCGGCATGTTCGACAGCTGGATGCCGGGGAAACCGTGCATTTTGGTTACGACTACCGATTGCGCTTCCGGCGACAGCACGAAGTTCAGAAACTCATTGACCGCATCCTTCTTCTCAGACAGCTTCGGCACCATCAGGTACGTCGGACCACCGTTGAAGCCCGGGGTGATTTGCGCGATTTTGGTCGTATCCGGCAGCTGGCCGTTGCCGATTTGCTCAAGCGCCATGTCCGACCAAGCCGGGATCATGTCCACTTCGCCGCTGATAAGCAGATCCAGCGTGCCTTGGTTTTTCTTCGGATAGATGCCTTTGCCGTACACGTATTTGCCGAGATCCTTCAGCGTGTCGAAGCCTTTGTCCCACTGCTTCTCAATGCTCGGATCTGAGTTATGAATCGCATCTTCCGGAAGCTTGTCGTATAGTGTCGTTGTGACAAACGAACTGCCGGCGCCACCAGTGGACGGGTCGTTATAAGCGAAGTGTTCCGGGTTGGCCTTAATCCAAGCAAACAACTCATCAAGCGTTTTCGGAGGCGTCGGCACCTTCTCGCTGTTGTATGCGAGCACGACAGCGGATGAACGATACGGCACAGCCAGGTTGGATACGTCCTTCATCGTATTGGCATCAACGGAAGCAAGGTTGGTAATTTTGGCCGGATCAAGCGTTTCCCACAAATCGTCCTTCTGTCCTTGGGTTACGTTGCTCAGCCCGTCCTCGTACAGATCGATGTCGCCGGAGCCTTTGCCTGCTTGTTTCGCAGCAAGGATGCGATCATAGGTCGGCTGCGCGCCGGTACCGGAAGGAATATATACTTCTTTAACCTTGATATTCGGATGATCCTTCTCAAACATAGGCACAAGCGTGTCCCACAAATTCTTAACGTTCTCGGAGCCTGTGAAGTAGAAGCTGAATTCGACCGGTTCAGCCGATGTGTTCGTCGAGGCCGTATTGCCGGCTGCATTCGTCGCATTAGTCGTATTGGTGTTTGCTGCTCCCGCGTTGGCATTCTCAGCATTATTCGTGCTTCCACATCCCGCGAGAAGACCTGCGGTAACGGTTGTTAATGTCAGTAAAGTAAGGGTGGATTTTTTGCTAAACATGGTTATTTGCCTCCTTGGCATTGGGTTTTTGGATCGCGCTTGGATTCGATTGCCTTAAACTTCCGGATACGTTATGACTTTCTTGAAGCTGACATAAATCTGGTCGCCGGAATTTAGTTCCTTGACGGCATCCCGCGGCTGAAACGCCCGGATGACACCGTGCTCCGGTAATTGAATCGATACTTCGGCATAGTGGCCTAGAACCATAATCTGTTTGATGATGCCGGGCAAACCTTCTTGCTCTTGACTGGACATGATGACATCTTCAGGCCGGATTGCCAGCCATCCCCCGCCGGACAACGATTTCGAATTTGGAAACCTCAACTTCCCTACCGTGACTTGGCCTTCCGAAATCACCCCTTTCAAAAAGTTCATTTTGCCGATAAATTGAGCGACATACAGCGAGCTTGGCTGGTCGTATATCTCTTGCGGCGATGCGATCTGCTCGATCTTGCCGTGATTCATGACGACGATGCGGTCCGAAATCGACAACGCTTCCTCCTGATCATGCGTGACGAATACCATCGTAAGGCCGGTTTCCGCTTGAATCTCCCGCAGTTCCTCCCGCATCTCATGTCGCAGCTTCGCGTCCAGCGCAGAGAACGGCTCATCGAGTAGAAGAACAGCAGGCTTCAAGAGCAGAGATCTGGCAAGCGCAATGCGCTGCTGTTGTCCGCCCGAAAGCTGGCCGGGATATTTGTTCTCGGCATCCGGTAAGCGAACGAGCTTCAGGACATCTTTGACCTCCTTGCGAATGTCAGCCTTCTTCATCTTTCGTATTTTAAGACCGAATGCCAGGTTATCGAACACCGTCATATGCGGCCATAGATTGTAGCTCTGAAACACCATCGAAGTCGGACGTTTCTCCGGAGGAGACTTGAGCACACTTACGCCTTCTATGTGAATATCGCCGGAGTCCGGTTCGAGAAAGCCGCCGATGCTGCGCAGCACCGTTGTTTTGCCGCAGCCAGAAGGACCAAGCAGCGTAACGAGCTCTCCCTTATGCACATCAAGCGAAATCGAGGTAACCCCTTCGCCGGTGCGGTAGCGTTTCGACAGCTGTTGAACGGAGAGTTGTATGTTTCGACTGTCTCGAACTTGTTGAACTTCTTGCTTGTCTCGAATAGCTTGAATGGCCTGAATCATACTCTTGATGGCCTCCTTTGTTTTGCAATAATTGCTTCGTTACTTCAACGTAAACCCGCTGGACATGACATCCGCGCTTACGAAACGTTTGGCTGCAAGGAGCAGAATAATCGTCGGTGCGGTCAGAATGATGGAAAACACCGCGCCGGCGTATGCCGGATAATCGCTGATAATGGAATACATGACGATCGGCATCGTTTTGTAATTTGGGATACCAACCAGGAACGTACCCTGCGCTTCATCGAGCGAGTTAAGGAATGTGAAGATTGAGGCGACGATGATGCCTGGCAATGCCATTGGCAAGGTGATTTTTAGAAATACACGGATCGGGCCGGCTCCCACGTCTCTCGCCGATTCTTCCTGCGCTTGATGTACATTCCGGAAGGCGGCGGTCGGAATCCACGTCATGAACATAAGCACGTTGATCATATGAATCAAGACAACACCGAGCAGCGTATTCATCAGGCCGAGCTTGTAGAATAGCACCGCGATCGAGACATACAGCCCCATCTTCGGAAATGCATGGGTTAGCAGGAATGAGAATAAGAAGAAACGACTGAACGGGAAACGAATGCGTGCGAACGCATAAGCTGCCGGAATGCACAGCACGATGGACAGTCCTGTTACAATAGAGGCGATCATGAAGGATAAACCGATGGATTGCGGGATATCTTCCTGTTTGAAGACAAAGCTCCACCATTTCATGGACCATTGATGCGGCATTACGTCCGGGTAGTTCCATTTTCCGGTGAAGGCCAGAATGGCCAAGTTTAGCAGCGGTCCCAGAAAGAAAATGACGAAGATGACAAGCACGATAAATTCAATAATTTTCCTTGTTCCAAGTGCTTTGAAATACCAGCCCATGAAGGGTTATCGCTCCTTTCGATTTGGATCTATAGTGGTTTGGTTGACTGTCTAATAATTAGCCGAGGGAGCAGTTGATTGGGATACTCAATGTTTTGCTCCTGTCGGATCAGTTGGTCTAAAAGCCGAACGGACTGCGTGCCCATCTCTCCGGTATCTACCTTGACCGTCGTCAAGGATGGCGAGAACATAGCGGCGAAATCCACGTCATCGAATCCAACTACCGAGACTTGCTCGGGAATACGTATCGACTGCTCCAGCAGAAATTTCATCGCACCCATTGCGAGCATGTCATTTGTGGCGAAGAGCGCCGTATAATCGCCTTCCCGAAATTGACTCCATTGACGGCTCATAATCTCGTATCCTTCTCCAAAGGTCGAAGTCGCCGCGGATTGAATTACCGAATCGGAATCTTGCATACCGGCCTGCCTGATTGAAGTCATGAACCCTTTCAAACGTAAATGGTGACTTCGATGGCTTTGCGGACCAGCGATGACGAATACTCGCTCATGCCCGGTTTGCGTCAAATATTCGGCGACCATCCTGCCGCCTTCTTCGTCCTGGTTCACGATATGAATGACGCCATCGACGTCCGTCGAACCGTTCACCATGACAAATGGGATGCCGAAGTTTGTAATATGATCAATGACATTCTGCTGCAGCCGACTGATCAGAATGAGGCCATCCACTCGTTTCTCGATCATGAAGTCAGCTGACCGATAAGACATATCGTGATCCGTTGTAACGAATATCGAATAGTTCAGCCGTGCTGACTCCAACAGGACGGCATCGATGATTTTCCCATAGAAGGGATGTGAGGCAATCGGATGATCTCGTCTATACAAGAGCAACCCGATGTTATGCGTCCTTTGCGACACCATTGCCCTTGCAACCGCATTTGGTTTGTATTGCAGTTCCTCGATCAGCCCAAGCACCTTATCGCGCGCTTCCAGACTGGAATATCCATTTCCGGAAATAATCCTCGAAACGGTAGATTTGGACACTCCAGCGCGCCGGGCGATTTCTTTGATGGTCGGATTATCCACGATGCACTCCCTTTCACTGCTGTGAGACCGTTCCCACATGGGATCGTTCCCATACCTATAGATTAAGGAGTAGATGTTTCTACTGCGTTAAACCAAGCCTAAGGAATTGTAAATATAACGCTAAAAATATCCAATAAAATGAAAAACCACCGAATTATAACTCGATTTCGGTGGTTTTGTGTAAAATGTAAATTTAAATGGTCTTAGTACGACTGTAGATAAACAAAAGCTGCCCGGAGATCCCGTGGCAGCTTTTGTCTTTAGATCAATTAACGATGCTGATTCTTCATATTTCCAGCAGCTCGAGCGCATTCAATAGACCTTGCATATACCCAACGGCATGAGCACGCGCGCGATGACCCCATGCCGAATCATTAATGACGCTTGGCACGTGATCGTCCATTAAGAAACCAGTAAATCCCGATTGCTTCAGCTCCCGCAAAACTTCTGCAGGATGATAGTTTCCTTCACCCAGGAAGCACTCTTGAAACTTCGGCATAGTGCCTTGAACATCCCGAAAATGCACATAACAAATTTTATGTCGCGGCCCGAAATATCGAATCATTTCCATGACATTAGCAGCTCCGAAGACCATTTCCGAACAGCAGCCCAGACACAAATTCAATCCCCATGCATCGCTATTGGCTAAAGCCTCTGCTTTCTTGAAGTTCTCCACTTTATAGAAAATTCTAGCCGTTCCATCAAGCATTGCAACCGGCGGATCGTCGGGATGGAGCGCAAGCCGCACACCTGATTGTTCAGCTACAGGAATCACCGCATTTAAGAAATAAGCATAGTTGTCCCACATGACCGCTTCGTCAGGTATTCTCACTTCACGGTTTGAAGCATACTTAACCTGGTTAATGCCGCTCGCCGCAACATCAAGATCGAAAGCCGTGCACATTGCACCTCCACGGCCCGGCTCTGAAGATGTTCTCCAAACAAAATTCGGCATGAAGTGGTGACCGAGTATTGGAATCCCTACACGCCCCAAATGACGGATGATGGTGCAATAGTTCTCGATTTGCTCGTCCCTGCCGGGCAATCCGAGCATAATTTTATCGTAGAAGCGAATGGGGACATTTTCAATGGATTCCAAGAACAATCCATTGTCGTCGCAAGTTTTCTTTAACGCAGATAAATCTTCGTACGCCCAACAATATTCTCCGGGTAGATTTGGGGTATTGAGTTGAACACTCGTTACGCCTAATTGCTTGGCAAAAGTCATGGTTTCATGTGTCAGCTCTTGCATTTGACCTAAGGCAATCCGCATGTTTTGCTTCACACTTCATCACCGTCCGATCCCAATTTGCAATCTTGATTGATTTTGTCTTCGAAACGAGCTCATTTTTATAGTGTACGAGCGTATCTTCATTTCAAGAATGAATTTTTCTTTCGAGCTAATAATGAATTCGATAACATGGAAGTAAATCCCTTTTTAAGCGTGATTAATAAAGCAAACCTCCCCTATGTCGTGCTTAGAAAGAGAAAACGACAGCCATTATACCGGCTGCCGTTACTTTGTGAAACATTAAGTAGTCGAGTTGAGTTAATTTGATGCTTGTTTTAGGGAACTTGAATGAGTTCGACATTTGATATGACCTTGATGGAGCGCCTCATGATACAAGCAGAAATTCAATATCTCTCCGATTGAATCCATTTCAGTGCCGAACAAGCTCAATGGCTTGTCTGTTTTTTCTTCAAAATTCCGGCTTCCGAGTTGCGATTTGATATGCTCCATTTGCCCTTTGAGCAAAGATCCCAACTGCTCCAAACTTGGCGGTTCCACTTCCCAATCAGAAGGTTTTGTTCCGGATTTGAACATGGCTAACTGCTCTTCGGTCAAATGGTGGGACAAACCGACAAAATTATTCAGAAAAAGATCGGTAAAAGCTGCGATATGTCCTAGATGCCAACGGATGGTATTTCTATAGCCTGTCGGCATTTCATCCGCAATCTCATCTGTAATAGAGTCAATTGATTTAATCGTTATCGCTCGAATCACATCTAACTGATTTAATAATTTTTGTGTATTCATTGGAATTCTCCTTAGATATTATAAACTCGCCACAACATAATCGTTTCAACGCAATGATTTCAATGCACCGCTCCATGCGATAACTTGGTCGAGCATTGCGCCAAGTGCAGTTTCTTGATAAGGAGCAGGCTTGAATACGCTAAAGTTCTCAAAATCCGTCATAAGCGAAAGACCTACCTGAGCGCGTACATCAGCAATATGGAGTTCTCCGACGATGAGTCTAAGGTTTTCTATTGCACGTACGCCGCCGGAACCGCCATAGCCGACAAAACCTGCCGCTTTATCCTTCCATTCATGAAACAGAAAATCAATGGCATTCTTTAATGCGCCCGAGGTTGCATGATTATACTCCGGTGTAACGAATACGAATCCGTCAAAGGAATTGATTGTTTGCGACCAAGCCAATGTATGCGGCTTGCTATATTGACCCATTGATGCCGGGATCGGTTCATCAAGCAATGGCAAATTGAAATCTGCAAGATCGACTAGCTCAAACGCTGCGTCCGTGCGTTTGTTTGCAATCGCAGTTACCCAACGGGCTACTGCTTCACCGTTGCGTCCCGGGCGTGTGCTTCCAAGAATAACTCCTATTTTCAACATTGTAATTCCTCCATTTGTATTCATTTGTTGTGGTGCATTTAAGTTCCCCTGCGAATCGTTCTGACTAATTGGACGTCTCCTTAACAGCCGTTCTATAAGACCCGTGGTAGTCACTCCTCTCCTTTAAAAGTAACCCTAAATCTAAATTATTGTATTATTAGGATATTTATATAATATAATTACAATAGTTTGATTGTCAATCGCGTCCAAAAATTGACACCCATAGATCTTATTGTTAGCATACAAATATCCATGATCTCAAAAGATTATTCAGCCTGTGTAAGGAGGATCTAGATTTATGAATTTCAAAGAGGAACAACATGAAGTGGACTTAAGATTGTTACGTATTTTTGCAAAAGCTTACCAAGCTGTATTTAACAATATGGAGAAAGATGTTAATAGGCACAATCTGAGTCCTGAAACCTTTCGGATTATGGAATTGCTCTATAGTAAAGGTCCTCATCCCCTACAAAAAATAAGCGAAAAATTTTCCATACCGAGCGGAAGCATCACTTTTGTCGTTAACAAATTAGTCAAGCAAGGGCTTGTCGAGCGGCAGCCCAACCCTCAAGATGGAAGAGCGAATGATGCCGTACTCACCGAACAAGGTAAGGCTCTATTTGATGAAATTTTCCCGAAACATGTGGATACGATCTCTCAAAATTTTTCTATTTTGAACAACGAAGAGAAAGAGCAGCTCATGGTCTTATTGAAGAAGATAGGAATTGGGTCACAGAAATTACTATGAAAACTCCTGAACGTTCTTTTCTCGATGAATGGACCAGAAGACAGGACAAAAACTTAATAACATAAAAAAACTCCGTACGGTGTACGGAGTTTTTTTATATGTTCTCTAACCTCCGGTTTCCTTCGACTTCGATCCAATTAAATAACCGATAATCGTCGATTCGACCGGAAGCACCACGAGCGTCCACATTTCCTTCAAGCCGAAATCGGGCGAACGAAATTGGTTGGGGATTAGCGTATATACCAGCGCGATGAGAAGAACACCGAGCGTGATCGTCCCAACAATATACAGACGCACATTCTCGCCCGAACCGAAGAATTTGCCGAGGAAGCCGAGCTCCGCTTTTCGCTTATTATTCTCTGCGTTCGCCGCTATGATTTTGCTGGCTACCCGCGGATCTTGAATTTCGATTTTGTTCATGTCGGCCCGACCCCCTCGCCCGAGTAGAACGTAAAGGCCAGTGCCCAGGACGTCGCATCGTAATTAATGGTCACTTCGTAACGAAGCGATAGTTTGCGGTTGTGCAATACGCCGAGCTGGATCATATCTTCATTGCCGATCGGCTTGCCCCGCGGAAAATTGACGCAGGCGATTCGGACTTCGTTGTAACGGACCAACCGGATATCCGTCATGAAGTCATTCCGTTCCGATTCATGTTCAATGCAGAACACGAACGTGAGCGGATCGTTCTCTTCCGACAGCACGATTTCAATCGGATTCATATCGTAGGCGAGTATGCGGCCATGATAGACGGCTTCGAACCCGCCGGACGTTATTCTCATCGTTATCCCTCCGCGACAATTTGTCATCGAACAAGCTCATTATTATAGTGTACGAGCAGGTGCGAGAGTTCATGTCTATCAATCCATGCGTGGCCGAATCCGGATTCGGAAAGCCGTCGCGGATCAATCACAGTTCGGGGTATAACCTACTTGCCGAAACATCATAATAATATGAGTTATTTTCTTGGATAGGTGGAATGCTGTGTGCTTCCGGATTTACATAAGGCTTTGAAAGAGAGTATAAAATCCGACGACTTTCTGCAAACAACCTTACCTATAAACGACACATGCATTTATTTTTCTTACTATAAAACGCTAATCAGCCATGAGCAATTTCACCACGATGTGCTCTCTTATATTCAAGTCTCAACCTGCGAAATCGATGACTTGCACAAATTAAAAGCGTTGATTCCAATAGAAGAAATCAAAATTTCTTCTAACCTTCAGGAAATTTTACATTGTGTGGCTCGAGGTGCCATTTTTCTACAGTTGGATCAGGCTCTCCATGAAGGACTTATTGTAGATATCGCGGATTTATACCAAGGCCATCGTAAAAATAACGAAACGGAGAACGAATACAGCGTCATCGGACCTAAGGTCGGTTTTGTTGAAAATATAGATACGAACTTGTCTTTGCTTCGCAGAGGGCTTGGATCCGAGAAACTCATATTCGAGGAACACATCATCGGTTCTCTTTCAAGTACGAGAATCGTAATCGTTTATTTGGACGGGATCACCAATCCTCAGCATGTCAATACGGCAAGACAGAGGCTCTTGGATCTGGATTTTGATGTGTTGTTTGAGACTTCTCTTCTGGAGCAGCTTATTGCCGACAATTCGAACACCCCCTTCCCTTTATTTATGTCCAGCGAACGCTTGGACAGAATCATGTATTCATTGATAAACGGAGAAATCGCCCTTGTGTGCGACGGTTCTCCGTTAGTCATGACGGGACCCTCCTCCTTTTTTAGCTTTATAATTTCTCCAGAAGACTATTATTTGCCATGGATTACGGGTTCGTTCTTTCGTCTCATCCGTTATTTCGGAATTGCATTTTCCATTCTGGCTACCTCTATTTATGTTGCGATTCTAACCTTCCATTACACCGTCATTCCCAGGGATCTGTTAGGTCCAATTATCGAATCGCGAACGAACGTTCCTTTCCCTCCGTTGCTGGAAGTGCTGTTCTTGGAAATAACCATCGAGCTGCTTCGCGAAGCCGGATCCAGATTGCCTACGAAGGTCAGTCAAACACTGGGTGTCGTTGGGGGGATCATACTTGGTCAAGCTGCGGTCCAAGCCGGTTTAACGAGCAATATTCTACTCATCATCGTGTCTTTATCGGCATTGGCTTCCTTTACCACGCCGATCTTTAAAATCTCGAATACGATACGTTTTTTGCGTTTTCCGTTGATTGTCCTTGCAGCATTAAGCGGCGGTTTAGGTATTATGATCGGGATAATGTTTATATTAGCTCATTTGTTGCGCCTGAAATCGCTCGGCATGCCGTATCTCGTGCCTATATTTCCTTTTCGTCCTAATAGCTTCAAGGACAGTTTTGTCCGCTCTACCTTCCCGCTTTTAGCGAATCGATTTCCTGGTACTCGTCCGATTTCGAAAAAAAGATTTTCCGCCCCTAAAAAGAAAGATGTCGGCGACGACTTCAAGAACGAATAGCTTTGCTTGCAAAGGAGTATGAAACATGAAATGGACTGTCGGGCTTCTTATCTGTTGTTGCCTCAGCCTGTTAATATCAGGCTGTGCGCAAGAACAAATCGTAGATCGGATTAATATCATCCAAAGCTTGGGAGTAGATATCGAAGATGAGACGATTAAACTAAGCGCTTCTTATCCATCCTATATCAAAGCTTCCAAGGATCAAGACAGAGTCCCGATCATTGCGGAGTCGAAAATCATGTTCGGGACGATTACGGACCTCATGACCAAGGCTTCTCAACCGAACGAAATAGGTCAAGTGCGCACCTTACTTATTAGCGAAGCATTCGCTAGGGAAAATATCTCCGAACTTGCCGAGATTATCAATCTGGAATTCATTAAAAGCAGCAACTCCATTCTTGTTATGACAAAGCAGCAAGCAAGCTCGATCCTCGCCGAAGTCTCAAAGAAAACGCCTTATTTCTTAGCGGAGCTTATCGAACAAAACATGAAGCAAGGGAACACGCCGAGGACGAACTATCATACCTTCCTCAATCAATATTACGGAGCAGGCCAGGATGTTTATTTACCCGTTATCAAACAAGATCACGGCTTAGTGCAAACGGATGGGCTTGTCGTCTTTAAGGGAGACGAATTGAAGCTTTGGCTAACCAACGAAGAAGGACTTTATGTAAAACTGCTTAATGATAAAAAGCTCACTGGCGAATATAATTTCGCAACTCGTCCCAAAGAAAGATATTCCTTTGTCATCCTTCACGGAAAAAGCAAAATAGACGTCACACAAAATGGTAAAGCAGTGGTATCCCTTCATTTATCCATAGCGCTAAGAGAATTTCCGAAAACGTATAACAGTCGGAATCAAGCCGACTTACAAAAGGTTAAAAAGCAAATCGAAGATCGATTATCATCGGAAATAAACATGATGCTGCTCCGGTTACAAAAGAACAACGTCGATCCGATCGGCTTCGGAGAGCAATACAGGTGGCAGCATAGAACGTTTAACGAGAAGGAATTTGATGAGGATATCTATCCGAGGCTCGATTTCGATGTGAAAACGAAGATCGTAATTTTACATACAGGGGTTGGGCAGTAGTGCTAAATCAAGTAAAGGACAATCATGCCATTTCTGGGTACTTCGTATTTTTCTTAATCGGCACCTGCCAAGCTGCCAATTATATTTTCAATTTTCAAAGCCTTGTTGCCGTTCATGCCGGACAAAACTCATGGATATCGATATTGCTAATGGGTTTGAGCCTGCATCTCATCATTTGGATGATGTATAACATGCTCGGCAATCCTTCCAAGGACGTCATTGACTTGCATCGTAGGATTTTCGGTAAAATCATAGGCAATGCCATTTCGCTGTTATTAATCGGGTATTTCTTCACCATGGCGCTTTACTTCTTCAGAATTTACATTGAAGTCATTCAAGTGTGGGTATTTCCGACCTTTCGAACATGGGCGATGGCGGGGTTCTTTATTAGCTTAATCTTTTATATTGTATCCGGTGGATTCAGAGTTGTCGCGGGGTTCAGCTTTTTTAACGTAGCTTTGATCCCAATGCTCCTATTGCTCTATTTCCCGATTCGACAAGGCAGTCTCCATCATTTAATGCCATTAATCAATCATTCCATGGTTGATATACTGAAAGGCTCTAAGTCGTCCGGCTTCATTTTCTTCGGATTTGAAGCGATGCTTATTTATTTTCCTTTCTTGAAAAAGGCAGAAAAAAACGCGAAATGGGCTCATTTCGCCTTACTGTACGCGACCCTCAAATATACGTTAGTCATTGTGGTGACCTTCATGTATTTTAGAACGGGTCTGCTGCTGCAGACGCAATGGCCCACTTTGGCGATGTCGAAAATCATCGAGCTGTCCTTCTTTGCAAGGTTCGAGTATCTCTATATTTTCATGTGGCTCTTGGTCATCATTCCGACCATATGCATCCCGATTTGGTGTTGTACTAGAATTATGAAAAGAGTTGCGGCGTGTAATCCCCGCCTATCTTTACCTTTTATACTGGCAGCGTTGTTTATCGGCTCGCTTTTGTTTAATGAACGAACGAAGATCGATGCATACGGAAAAATTATCCATGAAATCGGATTGTATTTCATCTTCGCCTACATCCCGTTATTATTTGTTATCAGTTACTTTGAGACCCGCGTCAGACGCCCTGTTTGAGTCTTAAAGGCGACATTAATGCGATCCCATCCGTTGACTGAAACGATCAAGAAGCTCAAGTCCGAGATTTCTTCCTCGGAAAATTGCTCCCGAACACGATCATAAACTTCGTCAGGCACGCCTTGTTCAGGTAAATGGGTTAGGATATCGGTCCATGTCAGAGCGGCCCGTTCCCGCGGAGTAAACAAAGCCGATTCCCGCCAAGTTGAAATGTCATTCATCCGCAGCTCGCTCTCTCCATGGATCGCAGCTTGTTTGACGTGCAAATCCAGGCAAAAATCGCACCCATTTAGTTGAGAAATCCTTATCGAAACGAGATCGATTAATTTCTCATCCATTGTGCTTTCAGCCAAGGCGTAGGTGAAAGCCAAGAACTTTTTGAAGAGATTGGGTGATCGCTGAGCGAAATTTACACGTTGTGACATGACTGCTATGCCTCGCTTTACTGAAATTTTATATTATTACTAAACGGCTTAGTGAGCCAGCACGGACAAGCCGTTGATATGCGTTAGATAGCGTACGTCGCTCGCTTTTTTCATCAAGGTTGCCGGCAAGCCCTTCAGTTCGATGCCGCTTTCGCCGATCCAGCCGATGCCGTCCTTTCGTCCCAAGCTGGCAAGCGAACCGGAGTTGATCGGCTCGAACGCCGCCATCTTGACGCCATTAAAGTATGCATGCAAATTGTCGCCGACAAGCTCGCCCATTTGCCAAGCCAGCTGTGCAGTTGGCGGGTACGGTTGCCCGTCCGGCCCGAAGACGACGGCGCAGTCCCCAGCAAGGAATACGTCCGGGTGCGAGACAGATTGCAGGAATTCGTTAACCGTCGCACGGCCTCGGTTAACCTCGATTCCGCAATTTGCCACAAGAGAGATGCCTTGCACGCCGCCCGTCCAAAGGAGCGTGCTCGTTTCGATAGCCCGGCCGTCACTCAAGCTGACCGTCGAACCATTCACTTCCGTGATCGTAATCCCCGTTATAAATTGAACGCCGCGAGCTTCGAGACTCGTTACCGCGCGCTCGATCAGGTCCGCTGAGAAGGTCGAGAGAACGGTCGATCTTCCTTCGACAACGTACAAGGAAACGTCTGTGAAGTCGACGCCGTACTTGCGGCAAATGCGCGGGAGCTCGTCCGCAAGCTCACCGACAAGTTCGACGCCTGTCAAGCCGCCGCCGCCGATCATGAAAGTCGCATCTGCTTTGTTTTTCGTTTTCGCGTATGCGGCGATTTTTTCATTGACGTGACCGAAAATCCGGTTCGCGTCTTCCACGGATTTCAGCGTGAAGCTATTTTCCTGCAGTCCCGGAATGCCGAAGTAGTTCGTTTCACTGCCGAGTGCTAGCACGAGCGCGTCGTACCCATATGAAGCGCCGTTGTCCAGAAGGACTTTGCGGCTTTCTGGATCGATCGCGGACACTGTGCCGATCTTCAGATCGATACTTTTCCCTTTGAATAGACTTGCGAGCGGCAACGAGACGGCTTTCTCGGCGAGATTACCTACCGCCAGACGATGAAGCTCCGTAATGATTTGGTGCGATTCATACCGGTTAATGACCGTAATCGTTGCTTCCTCCGCCGAAAAATGTTCGCGAGCGGAAAGCGCGCTGAGAAGGCCGCCGTAGCCCGCACCTAAAATAATAATTTGCTTGCTCATATACTCGTCCTCCTATTTATTATTTTCTTCTTTCGCCCAGTACATCCAAGTACGCTTTACTGAAGCGCAGCATCCGTTGAAGCTCAGGATCTTTCAACAGTCTAAGCATACCGAACAGGCCAATCGTGGACGCGTCTTGTTCTATACGATCGCTTGCTTCGATAGCAGCCGATGCATAATGCTTTGCTTTTTCTTCGATCGGCTTCACGACTTCCTTGACGGCGCCCACCGTGTCGTGAATGAGCACGCGGTCTCCCGCTACTTTCGTTGCCAAATCGTATGTCTTCGTCAGCAGCGTCGTCATCTCGACGAGCTTCGGCAAGTGAAGAACCAGCTGCTCCAAAGCTTCTTCGACTTCCGGCTTTAACAATTTATCCAGTAAGTCGGTCCGCTCGGCATGCAAATCAGATTTGTTTGGTTCGTGAATGGTTGTTTCCAACATTTCAAATCTCCTCCTTATTCCTGATCCATTTCCCGAACCTTCCATGTGAAAAACTTCACATAATAACCCAGAGTACTCCATCTTTGTAATCAGTTGTTATATGTCACGCTATTTGAATTTCATGAAAAGCAACAAACGAAAGAACGAACAGCAAGGAAACAAGCACGCTTTGAAATCATTCATTGTTGTCCCCCCTTTGCTATTGATACTAATAAGACGATTTACGAGCTCGATGTGTGACAAGTCGATAGCAATAGAAACACGCCAATAATGGGACCTACACCTATGATAATGTCCACGCTGGGCATATAAAGACAAACAAAGAACCCTACATAGGGTTCTCTGTTATTAGAAATCAATATGCATACATTCTTCGGGAAGGAGTAACCATCAGCTAGTTAGCTCAAACCTGCTTTCGTCAATCCGTATGCCTCATCGGCTGAACCTGGCACACTTTTGAAGCCGATGCTTATGCGATTCCAAGCATTTATGGCCATAATGGAGAAGGTCAGGTCCGATATTTCTTTCTCCGATAAATGTTCGCGAACTTGGTCATACACCTCATCGGTCACGCCATGTTCCGGGATCTTGGTCAGCACCTCGGTCCAAGTCAACGCTGCGCGTTCACGCGGACTAAACAGCGGCGATTCCCGCCAAATTGTAAGGTGATACAGACGAAGCTCTCTTTCGCCGTGGATCTTGGCTTCCTTGGAATGCATATCCACGCAGAAACCGCAGCCATTCATCTGCGATGCTCGGAGGTGAACCAGATCGAGGGTGCTCCTTTCAATCGAGCTATCCTTCTCAGCACCGCTAAGCGCAATGAGCCTTTTGAAAAACTCCGGCGATTGCTGCATATAATTCACCCGTTGAGTCATACGTATAACCTTCTTTCATCGTTATGGAAGTTATCAGAACGAACTTCGTTCATCGATCGGCAGCCATCCGTCTCATGGCTTATAATTCGCAACTCCCACTCGTTTAATTCTCCTCATTTATCAAGCTTGGGGCAAGCTGAGATCCAGTTTAATTATCTACTCGTTGAGCATCAAAATCGCAAATAAAGAGGCGGGACGAATAATCGTCCCACCTAGGGATGCAAGGATAATGCTAATCTGCGGATAAGCTCGGCCTGCGTAAAAGGTTTCTTCCTCCCCCAACGCTTTACGCGCACGAGGTAAGGGCTTGACGGGTTCTTTCGATGATAGAAGCCGGGAACGCGCATGACGCGGGCGAGGTCCGTGATTTTGGGGTCGGAGTTGAACTTACGGACGAGTGCTCGCTGAATGGGGACGAACCAGCCGATCGATCCTTTTCGGATCGCCCAGTAGATGTGAAAGCCGTTTTTGGTTTCGACGATCATCGAGCCGCGAATGAGCTTTCGGTGTCTAACTAGAAACTTCCGTTTAAGTTGCCACACTCTTCGCTTGCCTCGTTGGGCAAGCAGCAGGTAAAGTCCTTGCTTGGTCGGTGTCACACTGATGGATTCGATCTGTTCCAGCGGATCCGATTGCAGCTCCAGTTTACGGCGCTCCGCCTCATCTCTCGTTTGCAGCAGCTCGGAGATCTTGTTAAGGTCGACGTCTATGAAGTGAGCGCGAACCCCCTGGAAGTCGCCTCTAGCCTGCTCCCGGTAATTGACGGTCATGAATACCGCATATCCTTCGACGTTTTTGCGGAGCAGCCGAATAGGCCGCTTAGTTCGAGTCAGGAGCGTAATCCGGGGCAGCTGGCGTTCAATCTGCTTCATCGGCATATGCAGCGTCATCGCCCTAGTCTTGCTCTGCGAAGTGGGCTGAGCCGGTTTGCGTGCCAACGTATCGTGGACTAGCGTAAAATGTAACGTTTGGCTTTTTTTGCAGCCGAGCTTAATCATAAAACGCCGGAATTGACGGGAACGCAACTGCATGCGGCGGCTGGCATGCAGGGTCAAAAGCTGCTCCACTCCATCACATCCTCTATATAGGCTGACATCACACGTTGCATTCTCATAAAACAATCTTATTCTGCCAAGATTCCTTTCGTGCGCTTACTCCTATCCGCAGCAGCCTCAAACTTATGATAACTTTGCCAATTATTCAACTGAGCAATAGGATCCTTTCAACTTCTTGGAAATAGATCTTAATTTATGTAAATTTATGTTAATTACTAGATTGTCCAAACGAACAATCGCATGCAAGAATACGCTATTTCAGAATAAAAAATAGGGGGACTGCAATCGTGCCAACGTTATATACACAAGCAGGAGATAACGCTATTAACGCAATCGACACCGATTCAAATCAGGTAATAGCCATCATTCCGGTCGGTGGATTTGTTTTTAAATTCAACGCAGACGCAAGCATACTCTACGCGATTAGTCCTGGCCCGTCAGGCGTATTTTCCAAAGTCGATACAACTACCAACACCATTCTCGGCCTCTTGCCATCCGGCAGCGATTTGCGCGATTTCGTCATGAATTTATATGGTACTCGGGCTTACATCATCGATAATGATGCCCAATCCTTGCTTGTCGTTGATACACTTACGCTTGGTGTGGTAACAATAATTAATCTTCCGAGTCCTGATGCGAAGAAATTATTCCTTTCTCCGGATGGTTCAAAGCTCTTGGTCATTTATTTATCAACAATGTTCATTGACGTCATTGATACCAAGACCAACTCCGTTTTGACTCCCATAACTTTTGATGGCAACCCCATATCGCTTACGTATTCGCCTGACGGAACACGTATTTACGTTACGCTTTATCGTTCCGGCGGTGCGATCGCCATTATAGATGCCTTAACATTCAATCCTATTTCCTTGGTTTTATATGCCTCAACCCTCGGTGACATTGAAATTCATTCCAATTATTTCTATGTGGGAGCAGGTGTGTTTACACTTGTCTTCAACTTGCTCACGAACACTTTCGTTGCTCCTCTTTTCAAAGCGGGAACACGGTTTATTTTCTCACCGGATGGAACACGATTATATGCCTCCCACTATCCCTACGAACGCGGACTCTCCTCCTTCAGTCTCGCGACGAACACGCTTCTCGCAACGAATCCAGGTGATCCGGCAATCATACCCTATCTGGTTGTCACACCGGACGGTTCCCGCATCTATTACTCCATCAATGGCGTAAACCGGATCAACATCGTCGAAACTGCATCCTTCACCGATATGGGCTATATTGCTATTGATGGTAATGGGGGAGCCCTCGCCATGAAACCAGACCAACCGAGCCTTGAGAAAATACGCTCAACCGGCGTGTTAACGAACAATTCGAACAACGATGTGACGATTGAATTTCTAAATAATGACCCCGCTCAAGTCGCTCGTATCCAATATTATGGCTTCAGCATCATGGATAACGGACTGAAGGCCCCTTTCATGGGCGAAATTTTGACGTTAGAGCCGTTTGTTTCGGCTACGCGATCTTTTCCCGTTCCGGAACGGTTCGAGATTCAAATCGGGATTCAATATTCCAATGCCGTGTTGTCTACGCTTCATTACTTTCATAACGATGTAAATACCGTGATCTTGGATAGCGAATTATCGCCGATAGCGAAACTGACTTTCTTGAATTAAAAGGACTCCCGTGAGGGAGCCCTTTATTCGTTAATGGAACGTTACTATGAGTTAAAACGTATTGTATATATTTTCACATTCTTGCCCTGTCGGCTCATAGAAACAGTGCTTCTTCCATCGTCCTGCGAACGGCTGATTATACCAAGTTGCCGGACATGGCCCCGGATTATCGAACGACCCTGGACGGAAATACCATAGTGAGAATTTACCCGGCCAATTCCGCTCCCCATTCACAGCACGTTGCGCGAGACGCCGTTCCCTATCTCTTGCGCCTTGATAGTACAAACCATGCTGCAACGCTTCGAACGCATGCGGCTGATTGATCATTTGGGGAATAGTCCGGAGGTCTTTAAAATCAGAGCAATTCGCTCTTATTCGGTTAATGCCAACATTTCCAACAAGGAGCATGCCCATCTCGCCTTCGGTCTCGGCTTCTGCCCGAAGTAACCTTGCGAGCATATCAATGTCCTGTTGTCTGGCTTTTACGACTCCCATCGGCTCACCTCTTTAGATTTCTAGACTCATCATATTGTAAGCGAAGCGGAAGTGTTACTCCGGTACATTAGCCAAGAACGATTTCGATGACGTTCCCTTTAACCGTACGTAGATCAGCAAAGCTATATAGCCAATCAAGCCGCCGCTTGAGTTTAGAATGAGATCGTCGACATCGAATCTTCCGATATCGAACAGGACTTGCGCGCTTTCCAGACATAAACTCAAACCGAATGATCGAATGAAAGCGCTGGAAATAGATATACCTTTGTTCTGGGACATCAAGCCGAGAAAATAACCGAACGGAATGAAGATCGCGATATTCCCAAACAAATTAATAAGATTGTGGCTCGATTGGACATGAATAGCACTGGTTATTTCTTTAAAGGGAATGAGATTCCCGCTAAGCAAACGACTGCTTACATATGCAGGGCTAGTCATGCTCTCTTTAAGTTGAGACCATAGAAATGTGAAGTCGATTGGGCCGAACTTAAACAAAATAATTTTGAATAAAGCGTACATATATAAAACAAACAACCCGTGGATGATCATATCGTTCCCTGTCTTATTTTCCATTACCCTTCCTCCTCCTTATCGTTCACTAAAGGATAAGGCAAATTTGTTAAGACGAAGTGGGGGTAAACATAAAATGTTTCTTAAATGCCGTTAAATAAAAAAAGTCCGCGACTTCGCGGACTTGCCCGGACTACTCATCCCACCTGGAATGAAGCACGCTATGGCAAAAATTGGGCCTTTTGTACCCCGGAAGAAGCAGCTCGCACACGTCGGCGTTAATAGTGCCGTATGTCGTTTCCGGTTTGTGTTTGAAGCCCTCCAAAAAAGTATGTAATATCTTATGCTTGAAGCTGTTCCGGGGAAAAGCCTCGACGATTTGCCGACGCGCTTCTGATGAGATGAGATCGAAGTTCTTCCCCACTACGTCATATCCCACGCCAAAATTCATAAGGGCCACTTCTGCTTCCTTATATTCCACGATTCCTATCGTAGTATGAAGGGCTACTGCATCCCAAACTAATCGAATGTAATCTTCCGGAAGACCGCGACTTTTAAGGAAATCGCGGGCAGCATTCGCTCCATCGACCTCAAAGCGTTTATCATCGCTTCGGAATGCGGGGGTAAGGCCAATATCATGAAAGAGTGAACTGATATATAGCAATTCGGGATCGTATTTGATTTGCCTCTGATTGCCATTCATAGCTGCAAACAAAAACACCCGGTTGGAATGGTTCCACAACAAATCGTCGCCATGCTCGCGCAATAATTCAGCTGCCTCAAGAGCTAGTTTACTATCGGGAATTTTAATATCTGCGATAAAATTCGACATCTGTACCTTCCCCTTTACTCGATCGTTGAAATACGAATGCATGCACTTGGCTATTGTTACCTCTAATCATAATTGAATCCAACCATCTGAACCTGTTGTATCTAGTGTCCATGTTTTGTCTTGAACGACGGTGTAGATGCCCTCCTTTGAGAGAGACCACGTAAATCCATTTTGCTTACCACTTTTCTCATCATCGACGGGTTTCCAATGGTCTCCTCCATCAATGGTCAGATAGATTAATGAGGAGGACAGCTCTGTATTCGTAACTAGAATTCCGTCTTGACTAGTAAGGAATAAAGGTGGATAGACGAACAGTTGAGTTGCTTTGAATTTGGCAGGCACTTCAACAGTCTGCTCTTTCCAACTTATACCTCCATCAATTGTTAGGTATAGACCTAGTTTTCCTTGCCATGGTGCATTAGTCGTTATCCAACCTTTTGACTCCGTTATAAACACAATTCCTGATTTCACACCACCCGGGAGTGAACTATTAGCATCGCTTGATTGAACAACCTTCAACCATGTTTTACCACCATCACTCGTTTTGCTCAGGACCATATCCTCCCGGTGCATCCCATAGAAACTGTATTCCGCCTTCCATCCCAACTGCTCATTCAAAAAGAAGGTTTCTTCGCGTTCAGTTACGGGAGTTACGGGATTCTCCTCTCCAGCTTCAGAATTAATGGATTGATCTGTTATTTTCGACACGCGATGGCTTGATTGGCATCCTGATAACAAGGCAACCGCCAGGGCTGCCACAACCAATATGGCTAAAGCTCTATTCATTATGGTGACTCCCTTATGTCACTTTAGTACGTTGCCTTTTCGCCTTTATAGTGTACGAAGCCGTAGCTCATAAAAATATTGCACACTTGGATGCTTTAACTTTATCTTCTCGCTCATGTTTAAAATCCGCTTCTTGCCAACCCGTCTGTCCACTAAAGCTAGAATATTTAATAGGATGTCCTTGCTCTCTAAGCTCTCTTCTATAGGACGGGCTAGAAACTTATTAGCTTCTACCGTAAAGTTTGATTTACTTAATGCTGCCTGTGCTGACAGAAGCTCTTTTGCAAGTTCCGATATTTTTCTGCCTCTTGCGATTACTTTTAGGCGATCCTCCGGAATTACTCCTTTGGCTTCATTTCTGATCGCTTCGATTTCTTCATTAGAAATAGGAATTTGCATGTCAGAATCGTTCTTAATTTCCAGATCCGTCTGATACCATTTGATTATCGAAGTGCCATCACTCATATTAAGGACGTTCTTTTTATCTACCGTAATATAACAATGTCCTGCTTTATCGGGTAAATAACGATAGCTGGTTGCGCGGTATTCAACCCTACCCATTAATGCAGGACTGAGAAAACTCTCCAGTTGTTGCTTCAATTTGCTCCAAGACATATAATCCTCCGGTCTATGCTACAGTCAAGATGATAGGCTGATGCTTTGTAATGATGATTGTGTGCTCATGTTGTGCCGCAAAACTATTGTCTGGCACACATAACGTCCATCCGTCTCGCTGTTCAACGGTATATTCGGCACCGGTAGATAAAAAAGGTTCGACGGTAATGACCATGCCCTCTTTCAATACACGTTTATCATGCTTGTTGTAAAAGGGAAGGATCTCTTTAGGATTCTCGTGCAGGGATTTGCCAATACCGTGACTGCACAGATTCTTAATGACATGATATCCGCCTTTTTCAGCCTCGATTTGGATAATTCTACCTATTTCATTCAGTTTGACTCCATGCTTCAGTGAAGAGATCACCTTCATCATCGTATCGTGCGTGTATTGGCAGAGGCGAGTTAACGATACGTTGTAAGGGGGGATTGTAAACGAGTGCCCTGTATCCGCAAAATAGCCTCCAAGTTCGGCTGAAACATCGATGTTTATTAAATCGCCCGGTTGAATCTTGCGATTACCCGGTATTCCATGGGCGACTTCATGGTTCATGCTGATACACGTGTTGCCAGGGAAATTATAAGTTGATTTTGGTGCTGGTACTGCTCCATGCTTGTTCAAAAACTGTCCGCCAATTTCATCTAGTTCCTGTGTCGTCATTCCAACACGGACATGACTTTTCATTTCGCTGATTGTCATGGCAACGATCTTCCCAATTTCCTTTAAACCATCGATATCCTTCTGAGAACCAATTGTCATAATATGACCCTCCGTATTAGAGATAACTCCATTTTACCACATAGAAAAAAAACCGCGTAATACGCGGCTTTTAATCCCGTTTGGGTGCCATTTATTAAACGTTAAACATCTTAAAGAGCGGCATAATAGATTTGATCATTCCAAAGCCCATATTTATCATTGGATATGCTTTTCCCATTGATCCCATGATACTCCCTAAACTCCCTAAGCTCCCAAATCCTCCAAAGTTCCCTAAACCTCCAAAGTTCCCTAATCCTCCACCCAGTCCATTTGCTGCATTAGCAACACCGAATCCGCCGGCGCCGGGAAATTTACCACCGCCAAACATTGACCCCAGCATACCGGGAATAAAACTGGAAACTGCTGCTTTACCTACGCGTTTGGAAGGAACCATCTTTGTTTTCCGCGGACTTCGCTGGCCTGATAACGTCAGTTGTCCATTCTTTGTATCTGTGACCCACCCTATATAAGTGCGTCCGTCCTTTAATTCGATATAAACCGGTTGGCCGATCCATTGCTTTGCGGTGTTCCTGGTCATCTTTGATTTTACAGCCATCCATCATCACCTCTTTTCTACAGGTATTACAATCTATTCAAGCACTTGCGAGCCGTTTGTACACATGTGCTGTATTTCAAATCGGACGAGTTTCAAATATCGTGAAAAAAATTACCAATAATTTAGCATTGAGTAATTGGCGAAAGTTTCTTATTTTTAAGAGGCTTTCGTTTTTTTGTTTTGCTAGAAATGACAACTAGATTAGAGGTGGAAGATGAAAAGATCGATTATTGCATTGCTGTCGCTATTGTTCGTACTCTCATTAACTCCTCCGGCTTCCTATGCGGCACCAACAACGATTCAATTATTTCTTGAAGGGAAGAAGCTAAGCTCGGCCGTTGCCCCACGTTTGGTCCATCAGACCACGATGGTGCCGATTCGCGTCATCGCGGAAGGCTTGGGTGTCAATATTACATGGAATAAGAAGAGTCAAATCGCAACACTTTCCAACGATAAGACGACAATCGTGCTGCCGATTAACGGTACCTATGCGATTCTAGGCGGAAAAACGATACGTTTAGAGCAGCCGCCTACCATCATTAATGGGGTAACATTGCTCCCGATTCGTTTTGTCGCAGAGAACCTAGGTCTTGTCGTGAAGTGGGACGCAAACGCTTACGCTGTCTCTTTATGGAGAACGAGCAGCGATGTATCCGGAAGCGACCCCGCGACCGATCCGAGTGTGCCCGTAATCCCTCCGGATCAATATCCTGCGCTCCAATCGATACAATTGGACAACAATCTATTAACGATAGGAACGAGCGGCAGCTTCACTCCTAGCATTTCCGCATCAAATGACCCGGATCGTCTGGTCGTTGATCTGCCGGGTGTAACGTTTAACGGGCCTATTAGTGAGCCGGCCGAGAATACATGGGGTGAAGTGTCGAACATTTCTCCAGGTAGCCCTTATATTTCGAATATCCGATATCAAATGAAAGATTCAGATTCATCGACCATTCAAGTCGTCGTGGCTTTCAAGCAGAGAATGAGTTACCACATTCAAAACACCGGCGATCCTACGAAGCTGGCCATTCGTTTTGATAAGGAGTCGCCGGCAAACCAGGGATCGAAGTCGGCGATTTATATTTATCAATCGCATAATCGGGAATCGTGGATCCCCGAATTACCCGGCATAACGAACCCCGATCTCGCATTCAATGCGACTACAAATGTCGCTATGTTAGGGGCACGGTTGACCGGCGTCCTGCAAGCGTTGGGCGCTGAGGTATATCATACTTCATACGACTACGCATCTATCTATGGAAGCCAGTTCAATTACGCGAAATCATATGTGTATTCGGAGAAGTCAATTACTAATCAACTGGCTTTGCATCCGCAAATTAAATACTTATTCGATATTCATCGTGATACCAGTCCCAGAAGCGAGACGACTGTCAACATTGGCGGCGCGAGCTACGCCAAATTATATTTCGTAATCGGGCTCGAGAATCCGAATTGGAGGCAGAACGATGCCTTCGCCAAAAAAATTCAAACCTTAATCACGGCCAAATATCCAGGTTTGTCCAGAGGAATCTACTACAAAGATAAAAGCGTTGGAAACGGATGGTACAACCAGAACTACTCCCCTTCCAGCGCATTAATCGAAGTCGGTGGAACGGCAAATACACTTGCGGAATCCAATCGAACGATGGATATTTTGGCGCAAGCCATCAACCAAATCCGATTGAGCGGTCAATAATCGGCAAAGGAGCCGATACACGCATTCCATAGTCTTCGTTCCAAAAAAACAACAAAAAAGAGCTGGCATCAGCTCTTTTTTGTTGTTTTTCGCATGATTATGGCAGCTCATAAGGAAGCTTGTATAAACGCCTGCATACTTGAGCGAACGGTCATGGTCTGATACAAATACGTAATCGTCCGCGATGTCGTGATTTCCCTATTGTATATGGAGACCGATGACGTCGTGCCTGCATCCATGAGGTTCGATTCTTTCATGGTACGAATGAAGGTAACATCTGCCGGCGCATGCTCACTGTCGAATATAATGCACCATTCCGCCTTCGCTCTCGCAAGTGCCTTATGCAAAGCGTAGTTGATCGAATGATTGACATAATACAAGATGCGCACCCGAGGGTCGTGGAACGGTTCAACGATCTCTTCGATTTCTTTTTGCGTCGTCAAACTGACAATGATCAATTCGAAATTAGTTTCGTACTGGTCAATGATGTTTCCAAGCGCAGTATGAGCACGAGCCACTTCTCCTGGTTTCACAATGAACAAGGCGCTAAACAGGAGCGGCATGCTTCTCCTAAGGCGCGTTTCATAATGAGCCCTGTGTACCTCGTTCCAGCATAAGCGGTGCTTGGAGATATCGTTTGCGATGTGAGTAGATAAGCTGAACGGAGAGTTAATCCGATACTCCATCAGCTCGATAGGCACGTACTTGATCTCGCAGCAATCGGTCATGCGCAGCCAATAATCGTAGTCCTGAATATATCTAAACCGATATCCGTCCACGAGACGGCAATACTCCGCACGGTGAAGAAAGGCAGGCCCTATGATACAGCCGTCAAGCAGTGCCTCCTTGGGACGATTCTGCCAACTGCGCAGCGTGCGAAGAAACTCCGGCGTATGCGCGGGCTCGCCGTTTTCGAATATTTGATTGAAGCTGCTGTACACGATGCCCACATTGGGCTCCGCCTGATCCATTGCGTTCACTAAAGTGCCCAAAAATGACCGGTAATAGACGTTATCTGTCGATACCCAGGTCAAGTAATCGTAACCTTGGTCCATTAAGATTTCAAATCCGTAATTAAGCGCAAATGCTACGCCTTGATTGATTGGGTAGGAAACGATCTTTACCCGGGGGTCTCCGGTAGTGCACGCCTCGATAAGCGGCAGCAGCTCAGGCGCTCCATCGATGACAATCAGGAAGGTAAAGTTTGGATAAGATTGATTACGCATCGTTTGGATCGCCATCCGGATATGATCTTCATTCTGATAATAAACCGGCATGACAACGCCGACTTTTGCCATTCTAATTCACCTCTTCCATCTATAGTATTCTATGAAAGAGTCACCTTGATCGAGATAGTCAGAGCGCACATTTTATTTGCAAGGAAATTCCATGCTGCCCATTGAAAAATAAAAAGCGCGCTTTACGCAGACTTCATTTGACGGCTATTAATGGTAACCCGTGTCCGCTGAGTTTATTGACCGAGCCCTTCATTATCATAGTTGTTTGGAGTCGCAGGTATCGTTTATTCAATTCCCTTTTTTAGACAAATCGAATAGTTCACTCCGGCGTTCATTCCTCTCCCGTCGATGACAATGCCGTCGACTCCGAGCTTGCCTGCAATCGCAAAATCGGAAGAATAATGAGAATGCCTATAATTAATAGACAAGCGGAAATCAAAAAAGCGACAGACAGAGAAGTCATTTCTGTCACAAGGCCCGCCAAGCTCATCATGACGATCATGGATCCGCAAAAGATAAAGTTCAAAATTCCGGTTACCCGGCCAACGAATTCTTGCTTCGTGTTTTGCATGGTCATGGTAATCGTGCTGATATGGTTGCAGGGTAGTATGAGTCCCAGCAGAAACTTCATAAGAAACGAAAGCCATATCCATTCGGAAAAGCCTAATACAGCTATGGTTACGGCAGCCCCAGCGTTGCCGATGATAAACAGCACTTGCGGAGAAACCTTTTTCGCGAAACCAAGCGTAACAGCACTGCCAATCAGCAGCGCTGCTCCTTCAACAATCAAGAACCACTGCATGTACGTCTCTTTAAGCCCAAGCTGCTCGGTGATGAGAAATATCCAAAGCGGTTCGGTGATACCAATCGCGAACCCGCCTACAATATAAGCTCTGCCGAGCGTCGATAGCGTTTTATTAGCGAGCACGTATTTAAAGCCTTGTTTGATATCCGTCCTTATAGAGGTTGGTTCCTCTTTCACGACGCTGTGGGCAGGCGGCAATTGGAGTAGAACCAACGAAGATATAATGAAAACGGCTCCAGCAACAGCCAGCGAGGTATTGATTCCGTACCTTACATAAACGAACGTACCGATCATCGGACCTAAGATGATAAACATATTGAACAGCGTCTCGTACATGGCCATCCCTGCCTGCATCAGTTCTTCAGGTACGTGCAGCTTGAATAACTTCATGCCGGAAGGCTGTGAGAACTGGGAGAAAATCGATGACATAAACGTTACGAAGAAGATCGCTTTCCAATTGCCGACAACAAGGGTCAGCAGAACGGCAAAAATCGAAAGCGCGCTTAGCAAATCGCACCAAACCATCGTATTCTTCGGACGCCATCTGTCTGCAAACATGCCTCCGATAAACGAAAATAAGATAATCGGTAAATATTCGGCTACTGAGATTAACGAGATCGCAAACGGATCTTTGGTTTGCTCGTACACATAAAGTAAAATGGAGAAATTCCGCACCCAAATGCCGATCTGCAAGAACAAACCCGAAAGCAAGATCACCAGTACTACCCGATTGCTGAACAGCTGTTTCGGACTTGCGTCGGAACTCATGCTCTCACCCTTTCAGCCTCGTCCTGTTAAACTGCACCGCATAGCATAATGGATGTATATTATTACGGGGTAAGTCTTAGTCTATGGATGATGTAGATGCAACGAACCACTTCATCTCATTTGTCCAAGCGCATGGTCTGAAGGTTGATTAACCAAATCTTGAACAAAAAGAGCCCAAGATCATGCTCTCGGGCTCTTCATTATGATTAGGAATCGTATTGCTCGTCACTGACTTTCTCCAGCCATTCAACCGCCTTGCCATCCAGACGTTCTTGAATGGTGATATGGGTCATCGCTGTCGTCTGTGAAGCGCCGTGCCAATGTTTCTCCCCTGGCGGGAACCAAACAACGTCGCCGGGACGAATTTCCTCGATTTGATCTCCCCATCGTTGGACCCGCCCTTGTCCTGCCGTAACAATCAGTGTTTGCCCCAATGGATGCGTATGCCAGGCTGTCCGTGCTCCCGGCTCGAACGTAACGCTGGCTGCTGCTACGCGCGCAGGATCGGCCGTTTCCATCAACGGATCGATACGAACCGTGCCCGTAAAATAGTCTGGGGATCCTTTGCCTGAAGGTTGTGATCCAATTCTTCTGATTTCCATGATCTAATACCTCCTTCGGTTATTTTCCCGCAAATGGCGGAGATTATTTTCTTCCACCACTTCTTGGGGCTTATATTTTATACCCGTCAGATAATAGGGTTCGGAATGTAAGCTCCGCCTCGGCACCGTTTCAAGTAATGCAAGGCATGGACTTGTCCGGTCATCTCCAGTTCGTCCTTGTAAACCGGGTCATGCCAGCCTTCGATATCGATTGTTCCAGTATAGTTCGCCTGCATGAGTATTGTAATAATATCCGACCAATTTGTATCGCCGAAGCCGGGCGTTCGATCCCAAACGAAACGCTTCGGCCCATGAATGCCGAACTCCTTTACGATATCCCAGGCGATCGTAGCGTCTTTACCGTGAACAGAAAACACTTTGTCCACCCATTTGCGCAGCTGCGGAATCGGGTCGATTAACGAATCCATTTGATGAGCGGGTTCCCATAGCAGGCCGATGTTATCCGATGGAATGGCGTTAAACATCATCTCCCAAGCGGTCGGATTATGTGCGATGTTCCAATCTCCCGATGTCCATGTGCCTCCCATTGCGCAATTCTCAAACGCAATCCGAACACCTTTGCCATCTGCTCTGCGAGAAAGCTCTCCGAACACCTCCGTATATTTGGGAATCGAGGCCTCGATGGGTAATCCGGTCAGCCTCCCAGTGAAGCCGGCAACGATGTCCGTCCCAAATAAATGAGCGTGATCGATCAATCGTTCCCAACTGGCCAGCGTATCCGCATTGTCGCCTTCTCCTGTTAGTGGATTTCCGTAAACCCCTACTGAAGAGATGACGAAGCTGTGCTTAGCGGCCAGTTCAACGATTTGTTTTGCAGTTTCTTTAAGATCTACACCGCTTGTTGACTGTCCGAACGAAAGGCTGTAAGACTCGAAACCATGCTGCGCGATTTGAGGTATCACCCGTACGGCGTCTCTGCCGCCGACTATCGTACCAATTCGGAGTTGCTCCCTTGCCATCATAAACACCACTCTGACTTTGAAGTATTTTCTATGGTCAGCCTATCACTGATAAACAGAATTGCCTGTATTCTAGCATAAATAATTGGAACATTCGATAGTGGATTACTTCTTACATAACACATGTAGACTTCTTACTTCACCCAGTGAATTTGTTCACATATCCGATTATAATGATCCAAGCTGTCATGAATGGTAAACGTGCTGGCCGGCTGGTTTCTGGACGAATATTCATAGAGCAGGATTGCGCCATTCTCCAGCTGCCATGCGGTATGTATGCGAATCACCTGTTGCCCTTCAATCAGCACCTCATCGATAATGCTCCGGATAATCACGCTATTTCCCCCATTCGGTGTATGTACAGTCTTTTCGGATAGTTTAACGCATGCGAACCCGTTCACCAATATCTATAGTCGTCGTTTTCACTAACCAAAACTGATATACTACCTGTGTGGAGGCGGTTTCATGAATTATGAGGAATTGAACCGTATTTTGTTTGAATTAACGGAGTTGGAAGTTAAATTAAAAGATAAAACGCTCTCCGATGAAACGATTATAGACCGGATTCTTTCCCCTCCCTTATCGGAGGAAAAGCTCTCCGATCCAAACAACATGGCCCCTTCTCCGTCAATGAATATCACCCATCCGTCCACTTACCACTACACATTAGATGGTGATGTGCTTCGATTGCATGTTACGGGGGAAATCTTCGCCATCTCCAGACACACCCGCTTTGTCCAGATGGTCAAGCACACGCATAACCTATTTGAGATGAATTACATTTATAGCGGTACCTTCTATCAAGAAATTCAAGGAGAACGGTTTGAATTAAATGAAGGGGATTTGATTATCCTCAATAAGAATGTGGAGCATTCCATCGATCGGGTGGGCGAAAATGATATCCTCATCAACTTCTTGGCGAAGAATGAGTTTTTTGACAGTTCCTTCATTTACAACATTCTCGGGGATAATATTCTCGGTAAGACAATCGCTTCAATTATTACGGACACTTCCAGAGAAAAGAACTTTCTATTATTCCATACCTCTAATCATTGGCAGGTCAAACAGACGATCCAGAACATATTGTGCGAGTCCTTCGGCAGTAAACATGCAAACCAAGAGATTATTAAAGCTTATCTGACGATCCTATTCACCAGGCTTCTTGAAAGTGATAGTTACGAATTGTACTTGAACAAAGGCGTTAGAAGATCGAATATTTCTGTCATCGAATTATTAGCCTATATCAATGAACACTATCTGATCACGACATTAGAACAAACCGCTGCGCATTTTCGGTATTCGGCAGAGCATTTAGGCCGGATCATCAAACAAGTGACCGGGAAGACCTTTTCTTCGTTAGTCCAAGAACAAAAGTTTATCCACGCTGCGACACAGCTAAAGCTATCGGATCAAACGATTGAGGAAATTGCCAAAGAAATCGGTTATAACAATTTAACGTTCTTCTACAAAAAATTTTATTCCTTGTACGGCATTACGCCAAAGGAATATCGCAATCTGTCAAAATTGCAAAGATAACAAGAAAGCAAAATGGCTGAGCCAACGGGGGCTCAGCCATTTTGTAAATTTGCCATTCGAAGTGTAGTGCCTGCTATTTTATAAGATCGGTGAATGTGAAGTATGAACCTCGCGCGTGTATTCCTCAAGCGCTTCCTTAGCCTGCAGGACATCATCCTTATGAACCTGCAGACTCATGGCTGAATAACGGCCCGTTGTTTGCATCGATCCTGCGGCAATACCGGATACCGGTGTACTTTCCTGCTCGCGGAAGCGGGAGCGGATGCCCCGTCCGAGTAAATAGGCATGTTTATTCTGTAATTCCTCCGCCTGATTGCCCGGTGCAGTCAGAACGGTTTTCCATCGACTCGCTCGGATTAGAATGATGGCGATAATGAAGAACACGGAGACACCAACGATTATCAAAAAAGCATTCATCGTCATTCACCTCTTCGTTCCGGGGAAATGGAAGAATCCCCTATTTCCCTTAACTTAACCGTCATCGTTAGACATGAATCAACCGATCAAGCCCGATTTTGACCTTGCGAAGGATATGTTCTTGTTTCTCGGTCTCAGTCTTCAAGTGCCTGGTAGACAGTAGTCCAGAAATCGTGGATAACCCGTGCCGAATCCGGGGTGGTCATTCCGACCTGTGTGAGTAGGATACCGGTGAGATCATTGTTCGGATCCGCATAGGTCGAAACGCCGCTTCCGCCATCCCAGCCAAACTGGCCGATAGCTGCGTAGTCGCCGCGGTAAGTTCGCACTGCCATCCCCATCCCCCAGCCGCCGTGCTGCCCTTGCCCAAATGAGATATGGACGTTATTGGCAGCCATGGCGTTCCTAACCGCTTGTTGTTCAGGCGTGAGGCGATTGGTGGTCATCAACTCGACGGCAGGTCGGGACAAGATCCGTTCGCTACCGTGCATCCCGCCATTCAGCAGCATCTGGTAATAGGCGTGGTAGTCGTCGACGGTAGAGACTAGCCCGCCGCCTCCGCCTTGGAACGCCGGCGGCTGGCTGTGGCGTCCCCCTTTGGCTTCGTCCCAAATGTTGAACGTTCCCGTCTGCGGGTCGGGGGCGTATAAGGGCGGTAGTCGGTCGATTTTGTCGCCGGTCAAATAGAACCCGGTGTCCTTCATACCCAGGGGAGCGAATAAGCGGTCGAGCAAGAACTGTTCAAACGATTGTCCAGTGACTCTGGCGACGAGCACGCCGAGTAGATCGTTGCTGATGTGGTACTGCCAACGATCACCTGGCTGATGCATCAACGGAAGCTCGCCAAGGCGTCGCATCCACTCATCAGGCTCGGGCATCGGCACCGGTAAGTCAGGCGTGAGCCCCCGCTCAATGATCGCGCCCATGATCGGCGTGCCGAGCGAGGTCAAATCCATGCCGAGCCCGAATGTGGAGGTCAGCAGGTCACGTACGGTGATTGGTCTCCGCGCCGGCACGGTGTCATCGAGCGGACTGTCGATTCGCTTCAGTACCTTCCGGTCGGCGAGTTCCGGCAGCCATGTCTCTACCAGGTCATCCAAACGCAGCTTGCACTCATCGAGCAGGACCATCGTTGCCGCAACCGTAACCGGCTTGGACGTGGAGGCCATCCGGAAGATCGTGTCCCGGCGCATCGGAGCACCACCGTCATGACGCATCGTGCCGATCGCTTCTACGTGAGTCTCGCCGTTACGGCTGACTAGGGCGACAAGCCCGGGAATCTTACCGGATTCAACATGCCGCTTCAATACCTCGCGCATTCTTCGTAGTCCTGATTCCGAGAAGCCGCTATTGCTTTGCTCAACTGTAACCTTTTTCATCTGGGTTCCCTCACTTTACTTGATATTCGGCGCTATAGTTCTACCAATCTCTCATGATATCCGTGCTAGAAAGCGTGTTTAATACATCATCGAGACTGACTCACCTCCCGTTCTTGGTGAAATCGAGTATTCTGAAGGCTATTAACGAAGTACAAACATTATTACCCAATAAAATGAAAACGGCAGCCGAATGATTTAGTCGGCTGCCGTGGTGTCATGAATTGCAAAATCGAAATCGTTATTTCTCCCAAAGCTCGATCAGTCGACCATCAGGATCTTCGATCCAAACAAACTTTCCATATTCGCTATCTTGTGGTTTCTTTGCAAGAGGTACACCAATGTGTTCAAGATGTTTGATCATCTCATCCAGACTATGGACTTGGAAATTCAACATCACTTGTTGCTCTGTTGGAAAATAACTGTCCTGCTCGGTAAAGAAAGAAAAGATCGTCTCATTTCCCGGTTGAGGTTGTATCACAGTCCCATTCCAATTATTGATTTCAATCTTCAATACATCACTGTACCATTTTTTCACTACCTCAAGATTGTTCGTTCTCCAAAATATGCCTCCGAAGCCTTTTATCATCATAACTAACTCCTGTCTGTGATCAAAATTGTTATCATTAAACGGTCCTTTGAAGCTTAACGCTGCATGCTGTAGTTGTCGCAGTGGCGTATTCTACATAATTTACAGAACCGTTAAAGTTTAAATAAGTTTCATATCGCAGGCGGATTGCAGGTAATGTAATCAAATCCAGAGCATGTTCCTTTGGCACCCACCTGCTATCGCTTGTTTCATCCGAAGTTGCTAATTCTCCTCCTACGGCTTTGCATACGAAATCAAACATGACCTTCGTAGGAACATCAGTCACACCGTCATACCACTTATGGATCGCCGTATTGGAAACAACACTGATTAAATGACTGACCGTGGCATCTATTCCACTTTCCTCTTTGATTTCACGAATGACGCCATCAATGAGGTTTTCTCCAACTTCTGTTATCCCACCTGGAAATACCCAACCGTCGTCATGAGCTTTTACTAATAGGATATTCCCATTGCCATCTTCTACAATGCCTCCTGCAGATACAATATGCGTCGGAAACGACATTTCAAGACCTCCTGGTACGATTAAGTTGTAGGTTTGTTCAGATATCTCATTATTCGGGGAGAACCTAATCGATTCCTTCATGAAGACAACGACTCATGAGCTAAAGAAAGACGGCCAAAAACAAAATGCACCTCTTCTAATTCTAAGAGATGCACTTCATTGAAAAGGAGCCTATCGCTTGGACTAAGAAGCTTTAGCGGTTACTTTGACATCATCAAAGTAAAGGGTAGTCAACCCTTCGAATCCTGAATCCGCGCCAATCAGAATATAAATCTCACCTTTGTCATTTGCCGTTACCTTCGCGCTATAGTTGAAATCAACACGCTGATAACCCGCCTTGTCCGCATCAGGTTTAGCCGCATTTCCGATTACTTTGACATCCTTGCCACCGGTTCCTTGACTTCCGATGTCCACGTTCATTCGGTAATATTCCGACCCCGGAGTAGTCGTTGGAACTGATAACGGTTCGTTCGTCAGAATGCCGGCCTTCACATAGATCGATTCAGCAGGAGAGCCGCCAATACCGACACTTCCTCCTCCTGCGTCCGTGTACATCGCAAACTTCAAATCGACGTTATAGGATGTGTTTGGTTTTAACCCATCAATACCCTTGGAAAGAAACATAAACAAATCATCGCTTCGATTATGCCCCGAGAGCTTCAACCCATAATTAGTCGTATTTTTATCGATGGGAAGTAACTTATGCGCATAGTCCAGTTCGTAGATTTCTTTATCATAGTCGACCGGCAAATCGGCGAAGCCCCCCTTCCAACCTTCCATATCCTTAGTGAATTGATAATTGAAGTCTAAACTATTGGGCGTTTGTGACTGCGTTGATAGCGTAACCTTACGGGTTGCAGACTCCCATTGCAGTCGGATGCCCATAAGGGAAGCTAACGACTTGGCGGGAACGAATACTGTGCCTTTTGTCTGGCGAACTTGCTCGGGAAGCTTAATTTTCTCCCCTTTAGCATTCTCTGCAAAGGAAGAATTCATGGTGAATTTGATTGTACCAAAGCCTTCTCCGGACAATGTAATCACCTGGTTCTTGGCATTCCATCCGATCGATGCACCGAGAGATTCAGCGGTTGCTCGAACAGGAACCATTGTATTTCCGTTTGTAACAAAGGGAGCTGCAAGAAGACTATGCTGACCTGTACCATTGCTATAATTAACATCATTAATTCTAAAAGTGACAGCAGAGGTAGCGCCGGTAGTTGGTGTACTTTCTGCTCCGTGTGCTAAAGGCGCGCTGCCTGCTGAAATTACAGTTGCGGCAATTAGACTGGACAACAGTAGATTTTTTCTATTCATCGTTCATAATCTTCCTTTCTGCTTCGATGTATGTTTCTAGACGCAATGCAGAATGAAAAAGTTACAGTTATGATTCCGTTATTCGTTTACAAATATTTCAATACAAAACAGTATTGAGCGAATGCATACCCTGAATTTGCTCAAAAAAAAGAAACCCGTGTATAAAACAGGCTTCTTTTTACTTTCCAATGTTATAGCTCATCGGATCATGGTTAAATAAATCAAAGAAAGTCCATCTAAATGCCGAGGCCACCCGCGATGGAGAGCTCTGTTCCCGTTACCTGATTGGATTCGTCCGACAGCAAATAAACAACGCCATAGGCCATGTCCTCCGCAGTCTGCATGCGACCGCTAGGTACGCGGGTTTCCGCCCACTCATTGAGCTGATTTACGGAATAGCCCATTTTTTCATGCAGCTCCACTTCCCCTTCTGACGCCACCCAGCCGACAGTCACCCAGTTCGAACGGATGCCTTCCCTGGCATAATGGACCCCGATCGTACGGTTTAATGTCCGCATTGCGCCTTTCGAGCAAGCATACGCGACGAGATCCTTCGAACCTTTATATCCGTTCGTAGAACCGATCTGAACGATCGAGCCTCCGCCTGTCTTCAACATCTCCGAAATCGCATATTTCGAACAGAAGAAAGCGCCTTTGACATTGACATCGAAAATCGAATCGAACAGCTCCTCTGTCGTTTCCAGAATCGAACCTCTCGGAAAGATCCCCGCATTATTCACCAGTCCGTCGATTCTTCCGAAATGGGCGACTGTTTCCTCGATCAATTCACGGCAAGCCGCCTCGCTGCTGATATCCTTCCGAATAAACAGCGCTTCTATACCGAAATCCTCAGCAATCTGCGTGACCACCTGGCTCCCGTCCTGCTCGTTCCTCCCGCTTATAACCACATATGCGCCTTGAGCCGAGCACATGCGAGCGATGCCTTTACCGATTCCTCTCGTTCCCCCGGTAACTACAATTACTTTGCCTGCCAGACGACCACCTTTATCCACGAACAATCAGCCTCCAGTTCCTTGCTTGGATCTAGTTAACGCTTCCATACCCGCTTGCAGCGTTTCAACGATACGATCAACATCGTAAATACTGCCTCGCCATGTACCTCCGCTTGCTGCCTGAAGAGCTGCCCATAGCCGAGTGTCGTCTGGAAGAGCCGGGTTTGGGGCAAGGTCCGGATGTACGGTCCGGGCAGCCAGTATTGCTGCGCCTGCCTCTAGGCTGAAACGCTCTTCACCTTGGCCGATGAAATGAATGCTCCCTTCCAGCTTCTTGCGATCAATGCAGACCTCAATCCAATCACCGCTTCGCACTTTTCCGATCGGACCGCCGGCCAATGCCTCCGGACTGATATGACCGATGCACGCTCCGGTAGACACGCCGGAGAAACGAGCATCGGTGAGGAGTGTTACCTGTTTGCCGAAGGGCAGATGCTTCAATGCGGAGGTCAACTGGTAGGTCTCCTCCATCCCCGTTCCTGAAGGTCCGCCGCCCATAAGAACAATAATATCGCCTGCCTGGATTTGGCCGAGCTTGATCGCCTTAACCGCCTCTTTCTCGGACGTAAACACCTTCGCCTGTCCGATATGGCGATAGATGCCATCCTCGCTGACAACACTAGGATCGATCGCAGTAGATTTTATGACGGATCCTTCCGGTGCAAGATTGCCTATTGGAAAAGTTACCGTGGACGTCAATCCCCTGCCAGACGCTCGTTCCGGACTCATAATCACTTGATCCGGATCAATGCCGTCGACCTCTAGCAGCCGCTTACGGATGGTATGTCGCCGCTCGGAATCCGCCCACCAATCTAAGAGTACATCAAGAGATTCGCCCGAGACCGTCTTTACATTCACGTTGAGCAGACCGAGTTTACGAAGATGCAGCATGACTTCGGGAACACCTCCGGCCATAAACACACGAATGGTAGGATGATGTTCGGGTCCATTCGGCAGCACGCTCACAAGCCGCGGAACCGCCTTGTTCACTCGCGTCCAATCCGTTACATCGGGGATTCGGCATGATGCCGCAAAGGCAATCGCCGGGATATGCAGCAGTAAATTGGTGGAACCGCCGAAAGCGGCATGAACGGCCATTGCATTCTCAAAGGCAGCATCCGTCAAGATATCCCGCATCGTTATACCGCTTGCTTGCATCCATTGCACCGCCCTCGCGGATTGACGGGCCATGCTGCTCCAAATCGGCTGACCGGAAGGCGCAAGTGCCGAGTGCAGTAGAGACATGCCAAGCGCTTCGGCTACAACCTGAGCGGAGGCAGCGGTGCCTAGAAACTGGCAGCCGCCTCCTGGCGTAGCGCACACTCGGCAGCCCAGATCGGCTGCTTCGTCCAACGTGATTTGACCATGCGCGAACCGTGTACCGATGGTCTGGATCTTGGCCGCATCTTCCCCGACAGTCGGTGGCAAGGTGACGCCTCCTGGCACTATAATCGCGGGAAGATCATGCATTGCAGCTAGGGCGACCATCATGGCGGGCAGTCCCTTGTCACAGGTGCCTATCCCAATAACGCCGCTCCTCGTTGGGAGTGAACGGATCAGGCGCCGGTACACCATAGCTGCATCATTGCGGTAAGGCAGCGAGTCAAACATCCCGGTGGTCCCTTGCGAACGACCGTCGCAGGGATCACTGACAAAAGCGGCGAAGGGAACTCCGCCGAGGGCACTCACTTCGAGCGCCGCTTCTTTGACGAGAAGGCCCACTTCCCAATGCCCGGTGTGGTAGCCGAGTGCGATCGGCGTGCCATCTTCTCCGCGGACACCGCCCTGTGTACTAAGGATAAGAACCTGCTTGCCGAGAAGTCGCTCAGGCTTCCAGCCCATGCCGACATTTTGGCTCATGCCGAATAAATCCCCGCTCGGAAGATTCATCAGCATATCGGAAGTCAGCGGCAGCTTGCCCTCCGGACCGGCAGCGTGGGTGAAGATGTCATAATGGCCTGGCTCCTCCGACCCCATGATGAAACGTAATGCCTCGGTCATCCGTTCTACCTCGCCCTCAGGATTGTTATTTCCAGCATACAATCGTCTCGCCGGTCAATGCATCCGAAGCAGAGCCGCATAGGAACAAAACTATACTCGCCATATCCTCAGGCTGAGCGATTCGCTGCAGACGAGACCGCCCTTCTTCGCTTTGCACCGTCCGCGTTGCAAGAAATCTGCCGGTATAGGTCGGAGCGGGAGAAATGCAGTTCACATTCACATCATACGGACGCAGTTGCTCTGCCAGACTTCGCGTGTAAGAGGAAATGCCTGTTTTGGCTGCGGCGTAGATAATACCGGATGTTACCGGAACATGTCCCGCAACGGAGCCTACATTCACGATTTTGCCGGATCTTCGATTCCGCATATAGGAGCCGGCAAATTTGCAGGCGTACATCGTGGACAGGAGATTCCGTTCTACAACCGAACGAATATCGTCGATGGAAATATCAAGAGCATCGTTCGGATCCGGGCGAGGTGTGTTTAAACCGATATCTCCCCCTGCGTTATTGACCAGAATATCCAGTGAGCCCAGTTCATTGATTGCGCTTTCAATTAGACGTTCAACTTGAAGCGGATCGGCCAGATCAGCTGCAATAAATGCTGATTTGACGCCGAGTTCTCTGATTTCGTCTGCAACCGCATGCCCGGAGGCTGCTTCATTGAAATCTGCCGCCGAGCTATCCCGAATGTCATGAATGATTACGTTAGCCCCGGCACGAGCCAAGTCAAGCGCATATTGTTTGCCAAGCCCTCGGCTGGAGCCGGTAACCAGCGCATTCTTACCATGAAAACCTGTCGCAAGCATGGTGATCCCTCCTTTTACAGTGTGAATTCTGATTAGTGATCTCATTCAGTATTGGTGCTCATGCAACGCGTTCTTTTCCAATATTTCACTTTACATATGAAAAGTCTGTCGAATTAGCACGAGCACCTCTAATTATCTCATCGTAGAATCACACCGTTGAATACGCTGGAAGTCTAGCTCACGATATCAAATACGGTTACAATAACGCCGTCCGTATTGTTGCCCGATATTTCGTAATTGCCGACGGCGGGCACGTGAAGCGTCGTGTTCGAAGATACCGGAAAATAATAAACGATGTATCTTTGGTCGCCAACGGTCGTCGTGATCGATTTGCGCTCTTTCAAATTATCCAAGTATTCCTCGAACGCCCAATGATTTTCTTGCATGATCGCGCTGTGCGGAAGCCCAACGTACCGGATATGCCAAGGCTCATGAATGACGCCGGTAACCTCCGTCTTATCTTCCGGGTAGCGGACGATGAACCCGTACTTCCAGGCGTTCTGTTTCAGCCATTCCCCTTCCGGGGCGTCTTTCATCTGCCCCGTAGTCGACCCGATGTCTAGTGCCAGTCCCAAGCTATGCTCGCTATGTCCCGGAACCGCCGCGATTTCCGAACCCAACTGGTCATATAACGTTTGTTGCTCCTTGTCGCTTCGGTAACCGCTGCTGATTAGAAAATGTTTGACCCCGTCTACGGCGGCGTGCTTGATCATCGTAGTGAATTTCTGAGTCAAATCCGGTGACAGCCTTATCTTGTTGTCCAATAAACCGAATCCGTCCACCAATTCCTGATGTTTATATAAGTTAACCGCCTTGGCGTCTGCATTGTTGGATGGTACAGCAATTTCCTCGTTCACGAGAAGCAAGTTTCCCTTGTGCACCTGATCTTCCTCGATTTGGAACGTCAGCTCGTTTTGCGGCGGACTATTTTCCGGAATTGGCGTTTCTTTCGAGTTCCCGTTCTCGGTTTGTCCCATCGGAGGTGCCGAATCGACTGCAGACTTGAATCGCTCGTAGAATACAATCACCAACACCACCACCGCAAGCAAAAATAACCACTTTCTCATTTCTTGTTTCCTCCTCCTACTCTCTGTATCTCTAGGATAAAGAAAACAAATTAAGATAAAGCAGCTGAAAATCTTAAAAATTTATAAAAAACCGACAAAAAACCCAGTACCGCAATGGTACCGGGAGAAGCAACCCCATTTTCCGATTCAGAAATGAGAACCTTTATCCCATGCGCGAATCCACCTGGTTTTCGCGGTTAGAATAAAACAGACAGCGAGCAGAATAAACGTACAGCCCATCTCCAGCCGCATAATGCCGACATGGAAGCTTCCCCACTGCAGCATGGTGAATAGCACGGAGAAAACGAACCCGAACCCAACACCTAATTGCCTTGATCTGAGCATTCGTCGTTTGACCGCATGAGGCTGATCATGCAGCGGAATGGCTTCCATTTCGGATGTTACGCCAAGATTCATCACTGCAAAGCCGAAGCCGGCGCATGATACCGCAAAGGTAAGGACAGATGAGTCATTTCCTCCCCAAGATACCAGGCAAATCGAAGCAAACATACTAAGGAGTAATCCAATTGGGATAGAAGTCCACGCTGTTCGAGCAAGCATATTGTCTGGAATGTAAGCCCCGATACATAATAATAAGCCCGTAATGAGATTCCATCCGATCATGACCGGAGATAAGCCGAAGCCCTCCCCTAGTGCATAAGCAGCCGTAATAAATAGGACGGTACAGAAGAAATGGGAGGCGAATAACGCGATTAGAAGCTGGCGAAGCCGCGATTCATGCAAACTCATCGTGGCTGAAGCCCGACGTATAAGCTTCATCTGATCCTCCTCCGTTTACCTTCGAAGATTCCAACCCTCTGAGCCATATTTCTCAGCAACAAGCTGGTTGGCCAATTCCAGTTCAAACGCCGTTAAAGTGCCGTTGGTTAATTCAGTCTCCAACCCACGGGCAAACCCACTGCGAAACGCTTCCTCCACATCCGTAATCAGGAGTGGTAACTCCCCTTTGCGGCGCAGGCATGTGTTGATCGCAATCGCTTTACGTTCGAATATGGATTTCAATCGCTTTTTCTCCGTTTCGTCTTTGAATCGCAGAACTTCGAATAACAGATCGGTATCCAGCTCTAGAAGGACGGAACCGTGCTGAAGGATGATCCCTTTGGATCGCATCTGCGCACTTCCGGCGATTTTCCTGCCTTCAACGACAAGCTCGTACTTGGATGGAGCATCGAAGCAGGCTGCCGACAATGGCTTACCTTTCGAACTGCCGTAATCCGTTGGATCCGGAATAGCACCGCTTCCCCCTTCTTCTATACCCGACATAGTTGCAGCTAAACCTAGTTTGCGGAACCCATATAACAGTCCCATACTTAGAACGCGATAAGCTTCGACAACGCTGCTTGGTATACCTGGGTAATTCTCAGATACAATGAGGCTGTAAGTGAGCTCTTGATCGTGAAGCACTGCACGTCCGCCGGTTGCCCGCCGCACGAAGCCAAGGCCGTATTTATGCAAGGCGACAAGATCAACTTCCTCGGCAGCCTTCTGAAAACAGCCGATGGACAACGTTGCAGGACTCCAGCCATAGAAGCGGACGGTTGGCGGTACAAGTCCCCTTTCATGCGCAACGACGATCGCTTCGTCGATTGCCATGTTCTCCGCCGGCGTCCGCTTCCCCGTGTGTACGAACCTCCACATCGCATTCACATCCCCAGCGCCAGTTTGTCGGTATCTAGCATAGCTTCGCCAATAATCTCGGAGAGCGTCGGATGCGGATGAATCATATGCCCGACTTGCATGGAGGTTGCCTTCAACAGCTGCGCAAGCGATGCTTCACCGACAAAGTCCGTTACATGGGGGCCGATCATGTGAACGCCAAGGACATCGCCGGACTTCTCGTCCGCAATAACCTTCACGAAACCATCGGTTTCACCTAAGACCAGTGCTTTGCCTATAGCCTTAAACGAGAACTTGCCTATTGCGACCGAATATCCGCTCTCCATGGCAGCCTGCTCTGTCAGTCCGACACTGGCAAGCTCGGGACGACTGTAAACGCATTTCGGAACAGAAGCAGGCTCAGCGGATTGAGCATGAAGTCCGCAGATCGTCTCGACCGCTACCACGCCTTCGTGACTAGCGACATGAGCGAGCTGCAGGCCGCCGACAACATCGCCGATCGCATACACATGGGGATCATCCGTCCGCATGGATCGATCAACGGCTATAACCCCCTGTTCAATTCGCACCGCGGTTCGTTCGAGGCCGAAGTCTTCAATATTGGCCGTTCGTCCAACGGATACAAGCATGCAAGTTGCCATTAGCGATTCAATCTTGTCGCCTCTTGCGAGCTGAACGATCACACCTTCATCGTCGGCCAGTACACTGTTCGGAAGGAGCTTTGCGCTTGTCAACGTTTTGATTTTGCGTTTGGCAAACAGACGAGTCAGCTCGCGCGAGATGTCTTCATCCTCAGCCGGCAGGATACGCTCTGCCGCTTCGACGATTGTGACCTGCGCGCCGAAATCATTTAACATCGATGCCCATTCAACGCCGATCACGCCGCCTCCGATGATGATGATCGAAGCCGGAATGGATGCCATAGCAAGCGCCTCATCACTGTTCATAATTCGTTCACTTACAGGCAACCCGGGGATTAGACGGGGTCTGGATCCGGTAGCCACAATGAGATCTCGATAGCCGAAGGATAGAGGCGAATCCCCTTCATCTATCCCTTTCTTGTTGCCAGTTACTTCAATAACGCCTCTGCGTTCACTCGTCAATGCAGCATTTGTAATGGTCCCCGTTCCTTCGTAGACATCGATCTTATTCTTCTTCATCAGGAATCGCACGCCGCTTTCAAGTCGTTCAACAATACTGTCCTTACGGGCCAACACGCCGCTATAATCAAGCTCGACGCCTTGCGCGCGTATGCCGAAACTGGAGCTCCGCTTCATTGTCTCGTACAGCTCCGCACTGCGCAGCAGCGTTTTGCTGGGAATGCACCCTTTATGCAGACATGTCCCGCCTAGTTTCGCTTTCTCAATTAGTGCGGTGCGTTTGCCCAGCTGGGCAGCACGGATGGCGGCAACGTAACCGCCTGGGCCTCCACCGAGAATAACGATGTCATAATCGTTCATAGTAGCGCTCCTCAGTCGTTATGGATTAAATGTTTTGGATTTTAGCTGCCTCCGAGGCTGCTTTCGCATTCTCCGTTTGCTCGCGGGCGTGATAGGAACTGCGGACGAGCGGACCGGCTTCAACATGGGCGAAGCCAAGAGCGAGTCCGATCTGTTTGAGTTCTTCGAATTCTGTCGGATGATAATACCGGTCGACTTCCATATGCTTGGAAGTTGGTTGCAAATATTGTCCGATTGTCAGGATATCGCAGCCTGCTTCGCGCAAATCACGCATCGCTTCAATAAGCTCCTCCTTCGTCTCCCCGAGTCCGACCATCATGCCGGATTTCGTCGTCTGATTCGGATAAAGTTCTTTCGCTATACGGAGCACAGACAAGGACCGTAGATATTTGGCTTTAGCTCGAACTTTGTCCGACAGCCGGTTAACGGTCTCCAAGTTATGGTTCAGAACATCCGGCTTCGCTTCCAATACAACGGAGAGCCGATTCGCTTCACCGCCGAAATCCGGGATGAGCACCTCAATGCTCGTTAATGGATTTTTCAAGCGTACAGCCGCAATTGTAGCTGCGAACATCGAGGCTCCGTGATCGTTCAGATCATCTCGAGCGACGGAAGTGATAACGACATGCGCCAGTCCCATCTCGTTAACGGATTGTGCCACATGCCTGGGCTCTTCCAAATCGAGCTCCGTAGGCTGGCCTGTGGTCACGGCGCAGAAACGGCAGGCTCTGGTGCAGATTTTGCCCAGAATCATGAATGTTGCCGTCCGCTGGCTCCAACACTCGAAGATATTGGGGCATTTCGCCTCCTCGCATACCGTATGCAGATGGCGTCCGCGCATCATGGATTTGATTTCTTGGTAACTGTCTCCCGTATTAAGCGATATTTTCAGCCACGCTGGTTTGCGTTCTCTGGGCTTGCGCATTTCATGCACCTCCTTATTTGGAAGCAATGAACGCCGAATATCGCTCAGCGCTCCAGAGCGAAGCCACCGCTTCCGCTGCGTCGCCTTCCACCTTGACCTCGATGATCCAGCCCTCTCCATAAGGGTCCTCGTTCACTTTTTGCGGTTCGTCCAGCAGTACCTCATTTACTTTCACTACGGTTCCGCTGACAGGGCTAAACAGATCAGATACGGTCTTCACGGACTCGATCGTGCCCATCGGTTCGTTCGCCTCAAGTGCCGCCCCCACTTCAGGGAATTCCATGAAAACAATGTCGCCAAGCTGACATTGCGCGAAATCGGATATTCCGATTCGAACAAGGGTCCCCCTCGCTTCAGCCCATTCATGCTCCTCTGAATAGCCCAATCCTGCTTTTACATCACTCATGCTCAACATCCTCTCCGAAAATAGTGAATCGCCAGCGTCCAAGCGTTATTGACGACCTTTGCTGCATATGCTTTTAAAGAAGGATTTAATGCCTTGCCGAAGCATACGGCTTTGAACGCGATGATATGCATAAGTTGTACGCCAAGTATGCCGGTATAGGAACAAAAAAAGACAGAGAACCGGCTATGCGCCAAGTTCTCTGTCCCGGGTACCTGAGAGTTTAAGCGATTCAATGAACCGCCATTACCCCTTTGGTGGCTATTCGCTCTCTCCAGAGTTGCGTCGAATGGCGGTACGTTTACCTGAGAGATTGATCTTCGGCCGGCCGGCCGTCGACTTGCTCCTTCGGTGCCTCCGGAGCGTTTGCTCCGGAAGTCTCTCCCTACCATCGTCATCCGCGTATTCAGTTGGTGATGGGTTTAGCTTAAAACAGAAGGAATCTTAATGTCAATATATCTAACACATTAAATGTTTTTAATTGACACTACCTCTCGTGTTCGTGTAAGAATAGAGGGAGATAATCAAATAAGCGGATGATGGTAATGGGAGAGATCGCCCACAGGCTAGTTTGCGGCGGCGCCGAAGGAGTAAACCTAAGATGGGTGAATCTCTCAGGCAAAAGGACCATTATCGGACGCACCTCTGGAGAGCATCTCGCTTGCGAGATCACCAACGGGGAAACTTATGTTCCATTCTTCTTATGAGCATAAGGTAACTCTCAGGTACAAAGGACAGAGCGAAGAGGAAACGCACGCAGCATAGGCTGAGGATGCGCGGCCTTTTTGCTGCTGTCCTTCTTTGCGTGAATCTGCGAATTCGAGTTCAAGGAGATGAGTAATGATGGCCGATTTGAAAAGAACACCGTTGTTCCCGCTGTATGCCGCTCATCCGGAGGTCCGCTGCATCGATTTCGGCGGATGGGAACTCCCTGTCCAGTTCTCCGGCATTCAGAAAGAGCATGACGCCGTTCGGCAGCGCGCCGGTCTATTCGATGTATCCCATATGGGAGAATTCACGGTCACCGGTTTATTCGCAGAAGCTTTCTTGCAGCTGTTAACGACCAACGATGTCGCTAAACTGAGCGATGGTCAAGCGCAATATTCGCTGATGTGTTATCCCGATGGAGGCGTCGTCGATGACCTGCTCGTCTATCGCATTACGGCAGATCAGTTCATGGTCGTCGTGAACGCTTCGAACATCGATAAGGATTACGAATGGATGCGTAGTCATTTAATCGGGGATGTCGAGCTTAAGAATATTTCCGACGAACTGGCCCTTCTCGCGTTGCAAGGACCTTCCGCCGCTGCCGTGATGGCAGCCGCGGGGGCTAGCAACGAGGTTCTTGAGCTAGCTCCATTCCGCTTCGCGGCGAACACCTCGCTTGATGGAGTGAATGTGATGATTTCGAGAACCGGCTATACGGGCGAGGATGGCTTCGAAGTATACGTGCAGGCAGAAAAAGCCGGCGATGTTTGGAAGAAGCTTCTGGCAGCAGGCGAACCATTCGGTTTGCTCCCTTCCGGACTCGGAGCTCGCGACACGCTTCGCTTCGAAGCGCGTTTGCCGCTGTACGGTCAAGAGCTTTCGCACGCTATCACACCGCTAGAAGCAGGAGTCGGTTTCTTCGTCAAGCTGGACAAAGAAGTATTCATTGGCCGGGAATCTCTGATTAGGCAGAAGGATGAAGGGTTGGCCCGCAAGCTCGTTGGTATCGAATTGATCGATCGCGGCATCCCCCGCCCTCATTATCCTGTTTTCGCAAACGGAACGTTAATTGGCACAGTCACGACAGGCACACAATCCCCCACGTTGAAACGAAATCTCGGTCTCGCCTTAATCGACGCCAACTATTCCGCGCTCGGCACTGAGCTGACGGTAGAGATTAGAGGTAAACAGCTGAAAGCCAAGGTCATTAAGACCCCATTCTATAAAAGACTTCCGAAGGAGTGATATTCATGGCTTCCCTACATCGCTACATTCCCATAACTGAACAAGACCAATCCGACATGCTTGCGACGATTGGCGCAGCGTCGATCGACGAGTTATTTCGGGACATTCCGGAGGCAATCCGTTACCGAGGTACGATGCCAATGTCCTCAGCGCTTGATGAGTTCTCCCTCCTTGAGCATATGAAAGAGCTGGCTGGACGCAATGCCGACACAGACCGATATAAGAGCTTTCTTGGCGCGGGAATCTATGACCACCACGTGCCTGTCGTTATCAATCACATGATCTCGCGTTCCGAATTTTATACCGCGTATACCCCTTATCAACCGGAGATCAGTCAAGGGGAGCTTCAAGCCATCTTCGAATTTCAATCGTACATTTGCGAGCTGACCGGCATGGCTGTTGCCAATGCGAGTATGTATGACGGCGTTACTGCCCTGGCCGAAGCAGGCGCTCTGGCCGCCGGCGCGACGAAGCGAAATCGCCTTGTGATTTCGCGTACCGTTCATCCGGAAGCCCGCGAGATGGTCCGCACGATGGCGCGCGGCTTAAATTTGGACATCGTCGAAGTCGGCTTCACGAATGGCGTAACTGATCTTGGCGCACTACGGGAAGCGGTTGATGCCAAGACTGCAGCCGTGCTCGTACAATCACCGAATTTCTTCGGCGCCGTCGAGGACCTGGCAGCCATCGAGCCTATCATCCACCAAGCGAAAGGACTGCTTGTTGTAAGCAGTAATCCTTTGGCGCTCGGTTTACTGGAGTCGCCGGGAAAACTCGGCAGCGACATCGTCGTCGGGGATGCGCAGCCGCTTGGCATTTCGCAATCGCTAGGAGGACCTACTTGCGGCTTCTTCGCCGTCACCGAATCGCTTATGCGCCGGATGCCGGGCAGGATCGTCGGCCAAACCAAGGATAGCGATGGGAAGCGCGGGTTTGTTCTGACGCTACAAGCCCGGGAGCAGCATATTCGGCGGGAGAAAGCGACCTCCAACATTTGCTCGAATCAAGCACTGCTCGCTCTGTGCGCTTCCATCTATTTGTCGACGATGGGCAAAGCAGGCTTGCGCGAGGTCGCAAACTTAAATCTCCAGAAAGCCCATTATACGGCCGGGCAGCTGGATAAGCTCGGTTTGGAACAACCCTTTACTGCTCCGTTCTTTAATGAATTCGTCGTGAAACTTCCGCCTGGTGTATCCGTAAAAGAAACGAATTTAAAGCTGCTGGCATCCGGTTTCCTAGGAGGCTACGATCTCGGGATCGCCTACCCGGAGCTGCAAGGACATATGTTAATTGCTGTCACGGAGAAACGAACACGTACCGAAATCGATCTATTCGTTACTAGACTGGGGGAACTGGCATGACTACACATACCAAACCTTTAATATTCGAGCTAAGCAAGCCAGGGCGTGTCGCCTACTCTCTCCCTCCTTGTGATGTGCCAGAAATGGATCCTTCTAGCTTGATACCTGCGGCGATGCTGAGGCAGTCGCCTGCTCAACTACCCGAAGTTTACGAAGTCGACGTCATCCGCCACTACACCGAATTGTCGAGACGCAATTTCGGCGTCGATAACGGCTTTTATCCGCTTGGTTCCTGCACCATGAAGTACAATCCCAAAATCAACGAAGACACCGCTCGCTTCGCAGGCTTTGCTAAGATTCACCCTTATCAGCCGGAAATCAGCATTCAAGGTGCGCTCGAGCTGATGTACGTGCTCCAGAAGGATCTCGCTGCGCTCACCGGCATGGATGAGGTTACACTTCAGCCGGCCGCTGGCGCTCACGGCGAATGGACCGGACTGATGATGATTCGCGCTTATCATGAAAGCCGCGGGGATGTTCGCACCAAAGTGATCGTGCCAGACTCCTCGCATGGAACGAATCCCGCCAGCGCCACCGTCGCAGGCTTCGAGACCATCACGATCAAATCAAATGAGCGCGGGATGGTCGACCTTGAAGCGCTGCGGGCAGTTGTCGGTAATGATACCGCAGCGCTCATGCTTACAAATCCGAGCACCCTCGGCCTTTTCGAGGAACAAATCGTAGAAATCGCAGACATCATCCATGAGGCGGGAGGACTCCTCTATTACGACGGAGCGAATTCGAATGCAATCATGGGGATTACCAGGCCCGGTGACATGGGCTTTGACGTGGTCCACCTTAATTTACACAAGACGATGAGCACGCCGCACGGCGGCGGCGGTCCGGGAGCCGGTCCTGTAGGCGTGAAGAGCAAGCTCATGCCGTATCTGCCTAGTCCGCTCGTCGCTCAGCGCCAGGACGGTACGTATTACTTTGACTACGACCGTCCTGAATCCATTGGCCGGGTCAAAGCGTTCTACGGGAACTTCGGCATACTTGTACGGGCATATACGTATATTCGAACCTACGGGCCGGAAGGTCTGCGCCGTGTCTCGGAATGCGCTGTTCTGAATGCCAACTATATGATGCACCGGCTCGCTCCGCATTACGAGCTCCCATATCCAGGCGTCTGCAAGCATGAGTTCGTGATGTCGGGCCGCGGCCTGAAGGAGTTCGGCGTTCGTACATTAGACGTAGCCAAGCGGCTCCTCGACTTCGGCTACCATCCGCCAACCATCTACTTCCCGCTTAACGTTGAAGAATGTATTATGATTGAACCGACGGAAACGGAGAGTAAAGAGACGCTTGACGGCTTCATCGATACGATGATCCAAATCGCCGAAGAAGCGCGGACAAATCCGTCGATTATTCTTGGCGCTCCCTATCATACCGTCGTACGCCGGCTCGACGAGACAACAGCCGCCCGCAAACCGGTACTCAATTGCTCTTGCAGCTAACAAGTCTCGCATAGCCGCCTCTCATTCGCCAATATGAAACTGAACAAGCTGCCAATCCATGTGTTGGCAGCTTGTTTTCTTCTATTATAGTTCCAAGTTCCATGTAGATCCCTGTTGCTCTTCTTTCGCTCATTCCCCAGAATCAATCAAACAAAAACCTTCAGACGAAATTCGTCCAAAGGTTTAGTTGCGGCTACCTATACGTCTATGTTATTTCTGCTAGTTGCTGCCCCCAGCCTTTCGGCCCTCACCAACGTTTGAGATGCTCAGCTTCCTTAAACATCTGAAATACGAGATCTCGCAAGGAATATTCATTTATATATAATTAGCAACCAAAAAAGGCAGCCGATCGATGGATCGGCTGCCTTTGATTATTTACTCCAGTTGTCTCGAACGAACTGATCACGACCGGACTTCTCGCGATCTTCTTTGTAGTGCTTAGGGTTCTTCTTATGATAATCTTGATGATACTCTTCTGCTGCGTAGAAAGCCGCCGCCGGCAAAATCTTCGTTACGATCGGTTTATCAAAGCGGCCGCTTGATTCCAGCGCTTGTTTCGATTGAAGCGCCAGCTCCAGCTGCTGATCGTTGTGATAAAAGATTGCAGTCGCATATTGTGTTCCGCGGTCGTGAAATTGCCCAAATTCATCTGTCGGATCAATCTGCTGCCAATAGAGCTCTAATAACTTCTCATATGGGAATAACTCAGGGTCAAACGTAATTTGTACGACTTCGACATGACCTGTCTCTCCCGATTTCACCTCTTCATACGTAGGATTCTCCGTTGAGCCGCCTGTATAACCAGACACAATGCTATCGATACCCGGCAATTCTTCGAATGGCGTAACCATACACCAGAAACATCCGCCGGCAAAAGTTGCTTTGTCCATGTTCAATTCCTCCCTAGATGTCATTCACCAGAATGGTATCACAAAATCACCTGCGATTACACATGATCATATCACAGAATCTCATCGTCAGAGTGTATACCCTTTCAGTTATGAAACTCGTACAATGGTACTTACAAGGAGGTGGTAGCCATGTCGCATTTGCAAGTGTTCATCGGCAGCGTGTTTTTCGCCGGGATACTTTCCTTCTTTTCTCCCTGCATTTTGCCAATGCCTCTGCTTTCCTGCTGGGCTTTACGTTCAGTTTTGGCTGGACGCCGTGCATTGGACCGATTCTCGCGGCTGTGCTCAGTTTATCGGCCAGTGAAGGTTCTGCCCTTCAAGGTGGGGGTTACATGCTCGTATACGCACTCGGTTTATCGATTCCGTTTCTAGTCCTTCCCCTCTTCTCCGATCCATTGGTCGGACGATTGCGTGCCTTCAATAAGCATTTGCCGAAGCTGAAAGTCGTATCCGGCTTGCTGCTTATCGTTATGGGCATTCTGCTAATAAAGAGAAATGACGCCTTCTGCCGAAGGGCTGCTTTTTTCGATGTTGACGCAGTTAAACTGTACAAACTCAAAGGAGCTGAAACACTTGATTGTGTCTGAGCATTTATCGCGAATCCTTTCCTTATTCCCAAGCTTAGCGGATATCACTGAGCAGGATTGGAAACATGAGGGTATCCAATTACTTCAAATGGAACCTAATTATATTATTGAAGAAGGACAATTTTTGGAGTACGCGATTTTGATTCTGGAAGGTACCGTTAGAATGTTTAAAATAAGCGCCGGGGGCCGGGAAATTACCTTGTATCGCATACATAGCGGAGAATGTTGTCCATTAATGACCTCAAGTATATTGGGCGAAGCCGAATACGAAGCCTCTGCTTGCGTAGAAACGACTGGTTTAGCTCTGGCGATTCCGTCTGAGATCTTTCGCGACTGGACGGATCGTTATAAGACATTCCGGCGATTTATCTTCAAATCATTCGCTAAGCGGATCGTCATCATGTCCAATCTGCTGGACAGCATCCATTTCAAATCCATACGCGGAAGAGTTGCGGAATTTCTTGTTCAAATGGCGGATCAATCCGGAGGTTCCGATACCCTGCGTATTACCCATGACAGCATATCCGCTGAACTGGGCACAGCCCGCGAAGTGATCAGCAGAACGTTGAAGCAGCTTGAGAAGGAAGAAATCATTACACTCTCACGAGGCAAGATCATGATTAATAATCGAACCGCGCTCGAGAGCTACATAGAGTTATAAGAAGGAGCAATGCTTCCGCAAGCTTTAAGCTATAAGCCAATCAAAGCCGCCATCAAGGCGGCTTTGTTGCGTCATATGCAAACAAGATCGTTTATTTATTTCGTTATGTGACAAAGTTACGGTTCGTACAAATCAGTCCTGTTATGATCATACCTATCAACCAACACTTCATCAGCCGAAAGGGGAAATCATACATGAACAACGTTGCTATGCATTCAACTACAAATCAATCGAAGAAGCCGGTTATTCTCTTTATTCACGGAGCTTTTATGACACCGGACAGCTGGGCGCCAATGCGGAACTACTTTATGGAGCGCGGCTATGAGACAATGGCTCCCGCCTGGCCCTACCATGATCGGACGCTTGATGCCCTTCGGAACACCCCTTCCAAAACGCTTGGAAGGCTCGGTCTAAAGGAAGTCGTAGATCATTATGTACGTATTATTCAAGCATTGCCGGAGAAACCGATCTTAATTGGCCATTCTTTCGGTGGGTTGATTACGCAAATTCTTATGGACCGCAATTTAGGTGCCGCTGGTATCGCCATTGACCCGGCAGCTACTAAAGGGATTAACCCGGGAGCCTTCAAGACGGCATCCAAGTCAGTCGCCTCCATTCTTCTTAAGCCTTGGAGGAAGACCGTGCGCTTATCGTTCGAGCAATTCCAATTTGCTTTCGTAAATACACTGCCATTAAAGGAACAGAAAGAAGCGTTCAACTATGCTGTCCCTGAAACAAGCAAAATCTTCTTCCAAAGTGCATTTGCTTCCTTCTATTCCGCAAGCCCGCTAACGGTTGACTTCAAGAACGGTAAACGAGGCCCGCTGCTGATCATCGCAGGAGAAGAAGATCATATCGTGCCTGCTGCAATGGTAAAGAAGAACTTTCAGCTTTATGACCAACAATCCGGAGCAACTACTCAGTATGTAGAGTTCCCCAAACGGTCTCATTGGATTATTGCGGAGAAAGGTTTCCAAGAAATTGCCGATTACATTATGAACTGGGCTCCGGCTCAATTGCGATAAACCGTCACAATATCACAAAAGGCATCCATTAGGATGCCTTTTTTTACCCAGCTACTAACGCTTTAAGCTCATTTAAATCGGATATCACCTTATCGGCTTGGGCTAGCTCTTCCTCCCGTGCGAAATCAAACCTGCATCCAATTGATAAGAAACCGTTATCGTTGGCTGCATTAATGTCGGATATCCGGTCGCCGACTACGGCCGCGTTCGTAATGGCATATTTCTCAACGATACTTTGAACTAAGTCTGATTTATTTAAGGAGGTGATTTGCTGGATGCTAAAAGTCTCCGTTACCCATTCATCCAATTGATAATAGCTTACAATGGCTTGTAAATATTCGCTTAACCCATTACTTGCAATGAAGATGGAACATTTATTCTCTTTCAGATATCGGAAAATTTCCTTCACATTAGGATACAGTGCGCCTTTGCCGCTTTTTATATTCGCGATTAATCGTTCCAAGAAAAAAGCATCCGTCTGTTTCCTGATCTCCATCGAATGATTGGGCAGCAACGTTTCCCACACTTGCGGAAGTGGTACACCCATAATTTCTCGGTAGATATCAATTGGTGTTTCTTTATTCCATTGCTGCTGCTGCCTTAATTGATTGAATGCATCCTCGAGCGATATTTCTAAAATTTTATCGGTTTGAAACAGTGTTCCATCCATATCAAAAATAAAGGTTCGAATCATGGCTTCAACTCCTTGTCTAGTCCAGTTATTTTAACACATTAATTATACAAAATAAGAGCGCCTCACAGCATTTGTGGCTGAGAGACGCTCTATTGTTAGGATTATTCCGTTGCATATTTCTGCTGGAATTGCGCGATTGCCTCGTACTCGCTTTCCAGCTTAGCGGAAACTTGAAGATAAATCGGCAACAGTTCACGATAAATCGCGGCATGCTGCTTGTTCGGATGATGCGCATGTGTGGAACCCACCATCGTGGAGACGACAGCCAAGGAATCCGTTTTCCCAACCGCATATAAACCAAGTACAACAGCGCCTAGACAAGAGCTTTCGAATGATTCGGGTACGATGATTTCCTGATCGAAAATATCCGACATCATCTGGCGCCATAGAGGCGAGCGGGCGAAACCGCCCGTAGCCATGATCCGTTTCGGACGTCCGATATTCTCTTCCATCGCTAACAATACCGTATACAGGTTGAAAATAACCCCTTCCAGCACGGCACGAATGAAATGTTCTTTATGATGACGCATATGGAGTCCGAAGAAGGATCCTCTTGCATTCGAATTCCATAGCGGCGCTCGCTCGCCGGTCAAATACGGATGGAACAGCAAACCGTCCGAACCAGGTTTAACCCGTGCCGCGATGTCCATCAATAAATCATACGGGTCAATGCCGAGCCGTTTGGCTGTCTCTACTTCGGCTGCTGCAAATTCGTCCCGTGCCCACCGTAACAGCATTCCGCCGTTATTGACTGCGCCACCAATCACCCAATGCTTATCCGTGAGCGCATAGCAGAAGATTCTTCCCTTGGCATCGGTCACCGGTCTATCCACCACTGTGCGAACGGCGCCGCTTGTTCCGATTGTCGCTGCGACGATGCCGGGCTCAATTGCATTAACACCTAGATTCGAGAGCACGCCGTCGCTGGCACCTACGATGAATGGCGTAGATGCGGCAAGGCCGGTCTCGGCAGCGAAGACAGCTTTCAGCCCCTGCAGGGAATGGGTTGTAGGCACAAGCCGGGACAATTGGCTCCTCGAAACCCCTGCAAGTCTAAGTGCTTCTTCATCCCAATCCAGATTTTCCAGATTCATCATACCGGTTGCCGACGCAATCGAATAATCGATCACATATTCACCGAATAACTGAGCAAATACATACTCTTTAATCGATATAAATTTGCTTGCCTGCCGGAACAATTCCTCGTTCTCATGTCGAAGCCACATTAGCTTCGGCAAGGGTGACATGGGATGAATCGGTGTCCCTGTCCGCCTATAGATCTCATGTCCATTCAGTTCCCGTTTTAGCCGCTCAGCCCATGCCGCGCTCCGGTTATCCCCCCATGTAATGCTGCGCGTGAGCGGCTTGCCATCGGCATCTACAACAATGACGCTATGCATCGCGGAGCTAAAGGAAACAAATAGGATCTGTTCGGGTTTTGCCCCACTTTGAGCCATGACACGTTTGATGGTAAGAAGGACTGCGCGAAATATTTCATCGGGATCTTGTTCGGCCACGGACGAGGTCGGCGTATATAGCGGATATCCTTCATCCGCTTTGGTGACAATGGTACCATTCTCTTCGAAAAGCACGGATTTGGTGCTGGTTGTTCCGATATCGACGCCAATCATATACATTGGTTGATTCAATAGATGAACCTTCTTTCCGATCAATTGCAAGTGATGCTGTAGCTGCCTTAAATCTTAAACGACTGTGCTTAGAAGCATGATGAAAATCAATCCCATAACGGACAAAATCGTTTCCATGACCGTCCATGACTTCAAGGTCTGCGGTACCGTCATATTGAAAAATTCTTTGACCATCCAGAAACCGGCGTCATTGACATGCGAGAGTATAAGCGAGCCTGCTCCGGTTGCCAATACGACGAGTTCTACATTGGCGTCTGGGGTTTGGCCAAGAATCGGGGCAATGATACCCGCCGCCGTTGTCATCGCAATAGTGGCTGAGCCCGTAGCGACTCGGATCAAAGCAGCGATGAACCATGCGAAGAAGATGATGTTCACATGGGCCGAAGTAGCAAGTGCTGCAATGGCATCGCCGACTCCGCTCGTGATCAACACTTGCTTGAATGCACCACCTGCGCCAATGATCAAAATAATCGTAGCCGTAGGTGCCAAGCATTCACTTGCAAAGCGCGACACATCTTCCTTGGAGAACCCTCTTGAGAAACCGAGCGAATAGAAAGAGAAGATAACTGCGATCAACAAGGCGATTACTTCATGCCCGATAAATTCGCAGAACCGCGTCACACTTGATGTAGCCAGTGGATCGATGATATTGGCCAGCGACCCGATTAGCATGAGAATAACCGGCGACAAAATCGTAAATAACGTAATTCCAAAGCCCGGCAGCGATCGGTTATCCGAGGATGCGAATTGCTCGGCCAACTTGGCCGGCGGCTCCGTGATAATCCGTTTACCTATAAACTTACCGAACAACGGCCCTGCAAGTATCGCAGTTGGCAAGCCCACTATGAGCGAGTACAGAATCGTTTTGCCCAGGTCCGCTTTATAGGCATCAATCGCAATCATCGGCGCAGGATGCGGGGGCACGAGACCATGTACGGTAGATAATCCGGCCAGTACGGGAATCCCGATTTGCAATAAGGACATTTTTGTTTTTCTTGCGACGATGAACACGATCGGGATTAACAGGATCACACCGACTTCGAAGAAGACAGGAATACCGACGATAAAACCGACAATCATCATTGCCCAATGTACGCGTTTCTCTCCGAATTTATCGATTAGCGTCGTTGCGATCCGTTCGGCTCCTCCGGACTCTGCCATCATCTTGCCGAGCATAGTACCGAGTCCGATTACGATCGCTATCGTTCCGAGCGTGCCGCCTAAACCGCCGGTAACCGCTTTAATTACATCCGCAGGTGCCATCCCCGCAAGCAAACCCAGCATTAATGCCGCAATAAGCAGCGTAACGAATGGGTTCCATTTAAATTTCGCGATAAGCGTAACAAGAAATACGATGGAAACGAGTGCCCATATAATTAACGTTACGTTGTGACTGAATCCAAAGATCGTGCTCATGATGAACCTCCTTTAATCATCCGGACTGCCCGGTTCTTGGATAGTATGGGCAGCAAAATCCCTTTCCACCAGCAACCGATTTCAATTTCTAGAAATCAAAGTATTGTATACTTGTCGACAACTTAAGTCAAACGCATATCCATGCGTCGATTTCGAATCACCTTTTATGAAATACTGTTATGAAGCGTTTGGATGGAATCGGCAAAATAAGCCCGAACCTCTTCTTGAATCAATGTAACTTCCTTCGATTCGAGCGCTTTCAAGAGCACGCGATGCTTCTCGATAACCGCATTCAGCTTTGTTTCTCCCTCGGAGAACACTTCGTCCGTTGTGATTAACATCACGGTCAACACAATATGGCGGATACTCTTCCATAGATGCAGAATTCTTGCATGCTTGGCTTCCGTAATGATCGCTTCATGAAATTGAAAATCAAGCCGAGAAAACTCGACACAATCTTTGTATTTCATTGCGAGCTCCATCCTGTCGATGAACTGCTTCAGGTTAACAAACAATGCCCCATGATCCCCCGTGGCCAGACGCTGCTGAGCGAAGCTTTCGATCAAAAACCGGACATCGTATAGTTCTTCAAGATCCTTCATACTGAGTCCGAGAACGACCGCTCCCATTCGTTCCAGGCGGATAAGCCCTTCATTTGACAACGTTTTCAATGCTTCCCTAACCGGGGACCGGCTTGTGCCGAAGTCGGCAGCAACCCGGTTCTCCGAAATGATCTCCCCCGGTTTAATCGTTCCCTTAATAATTTGCAGCCTTAATTCACAAGCGATTGCATCCCCGCGGGATACGCCTTGCAACCAAACAGATGGATACCGCATCAGGCTTCAACTCTCCTACACAGATCAATTTCGAACGTTAACATCGATAAGTATTATCGATTTTAACATAAATTCGGCCTCGGATACTATGCGAAGGTGAAATGCCATTACGAATTCCGGACTACGGCATGACCGCCGAACTCATTGCGCAGTGCCGCAACCACTTTGCCATGGAACGTATCTGCTTCCAATGAACGGTAACGCATTAATAAGGAAAGGGCGATTACCGGCGTACTGGCTTCCAGATCAAGCGCAGTCTCTACCGTCCATTTCCCTTCGCCTGAGCTCTTCATGATTCCGCGGATGCCGTCCAATTGCGGGTCTTTGGCAAAAGCCTGTTCCGTCAGATCCATCAGCCAGCTGCGAATGACCGAACCATTCGACCAAACGCGCGCAACTTCTTCGTAGTTATAGTCAAAGTCGCTCTTCGATAACAATTCGAAGCCTTCGGCAATGGATTGCATCATGCCGTACTCGATACCATTGTGAATCATCTTCAGAAAATGGCCGCTGCCGTTTTTGCCGGCATACAAATAGCCTTTCTCCACCGCGATAGCTTGAAACAAAGGCTCAATGATGACGAACGTTTCTTGATCGCCGCCGATCATGAAACAGCCTCCGCGCACCGCACCCTCGGTTCCCCCGGACGTGCCGACATCAAAGAATCGAATGCCCTGCGCATGCAGTTGTTCCGCACGAGCGATCGAATCCTTATAGTGCGAGTTGCCGCCATCGATTACGATATCCCCTGGTTCTAGAAGCGGTGCAAGAGTTGTGAGTACTTGATCGACAATTTTCCCTGCGGGAACCATGATCCATATGACTCGGGGAGCTTGCAGCTTATTCACCAATTCTTCTATCGTCTCAGCGGTTTCAGCTCCTAATTCCGCCAACTTCTGACCGGGCGCGGGGTTAACATCTTGAACCACAACTTGATGCTGATTTTGAAGCAAATTTTGCGCCAGATTAAATCCCATTTTGCCTAAACCAATCATACCTAATTTCATTTCGTTCACCTCTTAGGTCTACAAGTATACTTGTATACAAGTTATGGTGTCGATTTTACACCATGATTTATGATCTGTAAATGTTAAAAAAAGCAAACCTGTATGAAGGTTTGCTCTTGTATTCTTAGCTAATATTAGACTGACCCTAAGTCGATCACAAAGTTATTTATAGCCTTGCATAATCGTTTCCAAGTATTCCTCGATAGGAACCGACTTCCGCAGCTCCAGAAGATTGTTCCCTGCTTCGCCTACGACTGACCGGAATTTCACGATTTCTCCGGTTGCTTGCGCCGCAATCGCATCTACGATGGTTTGTGGATCATCTAGATTACTGGCATCCCTATTTTTATCTCCCCTTCTCATGGATCGTTTCGAGCTCTGCATTGACGCTCTTCATGATCGTAGTCATCTCTGTATAAGGCTGATCCTGCTGGTTAACCAAGCCTGTATTGAAATTCTCGCCATCTTTACGACCGGTAACTGCCTGATCATAATATCCAAACCAACCCGAGCCGACAAAGAGCGGATGGGCGGTCTGACTCTCAATGAAAGCTTGGAAAGCCGCACCTCTCTCCGCAATACTGGCTGTAGATGTTGCCGCACTGACCGGCGATAAACCTCGCTCGCCTGTGCTGAATGTATATTCCAGATTGAGCAGCGGTTTGCCGAATGCTTCATACCTGGATAACCAGCTTGCCTCTTTCGCGTACTGATCTACTGAAAAAGCATCTACATATTCCATAGCAGCCGAATCCCAATCCAGGCTGGTCCGCCAGGTAGGAACGACAGATGAACCTAAGAACAAATGGTTCGAATCGTATTTTTCGATAATACCGCGGATTGTCGAGAAGTAGGTTTTGGAGGCCAGCTTCATATAGTCTGAAACGTCAACAGCCGGAACGTCCGCGATTGCGATCGGCGTATTCTTTAAGCTATCGAATGATTCCGCACTCGTGCCAAGAAGCTCATTTACAGCTTGGATGTCGTTGTGATATCTTGGCGCAAGAAAATCCACAAACGCACTTTTTGCCGCAGATGTCGAATCATACGTCAATATTTCTTTTACTATATCGGTCGTCCATCCTGCCTCATTATCGTACGTATAGCCAATCAACCACCGATCATATTTCCCCTTCTGGAGCTGTGCACTTAACGCGTTATCGATAATGGATTCAGCTTGCGGATCGAATACATCGTATGTCCATTGAATCCTTTTCAAAGTCATCGGATCTTGCAATACCTGTATATAGGGAAACGTCACATGATTAGGTCTGCTCCATTTACTAAAGGCATTAAAGCCCCAGTCCATCAATCGCTTCTTGGTAAGCTCCTCCCATTTCGACTCGTAGTTGCGTCCGTATTTCTTCATCACGTTTGCGATCACGAAGCTGACTCTCTCGCCATTTAAGTCATTTGTATAAGCAGGGGCATACACGCTCGGATCAGGGAGCTCCTCGAACACCTTCCGAAGCGAGCCGTCTGTTTTCTTAAACGGCGTTCCGTATCCCCATTCCCAAATACTTGTCGCATCCACGCCTTTCAGAATGAATTTATAGCCGGCAGGAGTGATAAACCACCATTTATCATCGATTTGTTGGAGTCGGAAATAACCGGTAGCTTTGTACTGTCCCAGACTTTTAATACCGCCAAACTGATCATATTTAGAGCGGTCTAGTGATACCTTTGAGAGTGCATTCGACTCACTGGCATATTCCTGCTTCAATTGTGAATCAGTCGAAACCTTTCCGGCCCACGAATCATAAACCCATTGCCCGTATTTATCCACCATCAATGCATCTTTCTTCAGTTCAGCCTGCATCTGCTCTACGCTATAAGCGGCAGCCGGATTCTGCCCTACATCCCCGGTACCGATATAAACTTGCACTTCCGTAAGCGGGATATGCTGATAAGCATTCGCCCGTTTAATATCGATGACAATAAACCTAGCCGTCTTATTATCCATAGGGATGTTAACCGCATCATTCAAAGCGCTTCCTGATTTAACATGCTTGCCGGCAATATAGTAATAATCGGTTTCAGCCTCGGGACGGTATTTGACCGTAAATTGTTTATAGCCCCAGTAGCTGTTCGGAGAATTGAGCACGATGTTAATGCTCTCAAGCGGGTAGTCCTTTAGCAGATCAAACCCTACATGCACGGTGCCACTCGATGTTGCGCTCCCCATCCAACCGGCATAGGTCGTCATTGAGTCGTCAAGAAGCTTGCCGTTCGCTGACGAAACTAAGCCGGTTGCACCATAGTCGGGAGAGTTTCCTGCATCCGGCGCAGGGCTGTAATAATAATTGCCGGTTGTCAGCTTTATCCCTTCTGCAAGCGTTTCTCTTCCTGCTGGAATGAACGTGAATACCAGAATGAATACCAGAAATAGTCTAAGAGCGTCGCCTCGATACCTTCTATACCATTTACTCATAATTTACCTCCGCCTTCAGAGTCTTCGACAGGGTTGAGTTGGTAAATTAATCCTAAAACGCGTATATACACATATGAAGCGCTCTTTCTACTTATTTGCCGTAACCGAGCTCCTCCAGCTGTTTAGTCGAGGCATCCATGTACGCTTTGAAATTCATGCTCGATTCAAGCGTTTTAAGGAAGCTGTCGTACCCCGTTAACGGGGTTTTTCCATAAATGAATTTTACGAATTCTTCTTCGATGAACCGGCTGCTGTCCGCTGGATTGTACCCTTCAGGATTGGTCAGAAATCCGTTTAAGACTTGCATTCTTGGCTGATTATTCGCGAATTGAATAAATTGCGATTGTGGCGCGAATTTCGTTTCCAGATAAGCCATTTCCGGTCGGCCGGTAAACTGATACAGCCACGTGAATCCGGCTTCCTTCCCCATCAGCTCGGTCGGCGTAACCTTGTCGCCCTCTAAATTGTAGTGCGTTCCGTTAATGCCGAACTGCACCAGCATCGATCCTTCCTTGCCGGAAACATAGTTCAGCAGGTCGAATACTTTCTGTAATTTCTCCTTATTGTTTTCCAGCGCTTTCGGGATTGCATAGATCCCGGTTGTTCCCCCTACATCGTACGGACCGTCGTACTGGCCCCCCGGCCCTTTGGGAGGTGCGAGTTGAATCCAATTCGCGTTGGGGTTTACTTTCTTGATTTGTTCGGTGAATTGATCCTTACTCAAGTTTGGCCAGTCGATCCAGACTATGCCTGCTTGCCCCTTAATTGCTTTCTCCTGATGTTGAAGGCCGGTATTGGCCATAATCTCCGGATCGACTGCACCGGTGTCGTTAAGCTGTTTGATGAATGCTAGTGCATCTTTCATTGCCGGGTCATATAGAGAATTGGTCAGCTTTCCGTCCTTGACGTAGAATGTGTTCGGATCCCCAACGCCGAATGCGCCGAAGATCGGAGCGAACGTGGAAAGCTTGCTGCCGGTAAGACCAAGTGAATCCTTCTTGCCATTGCCGTCCGGATCCTGCTCGGCGAACGCCTTAACCACATTCAGAAATTCTTCGATTGTAGAAGGCGGCTGAAGGCCGAGCTTATCAAGCCAATCCTTGCGAATCCAATAGGTGTTGTAAGGGATGCTAGGCGCTTTCGGAACGGCGTACACTTTCCCGTCAAACGTTGTCTTCTTGAAGCTCTCATCGCCGATAAAATCCTTAACCGGCTGCAGCTTATCCGTATAAGGGGTCAAATCAAGCACAAGCCCCTGTTCGACGAATTGTTTAAGCGTTGCCCGATCTGAAACTTGAAATAAATCGGGAAAATTACCGGATGCCAGCCGCACATTCAATTGGTTTTTATAATCATCACCGGATGCGTACACGGTTAGATTCAAATCCGTCTGTATCGCTTTGTCAATCGCCTGTTTAATAAAGTCCTTATCCGGAGTCGGCAAATTGTTACCGGTTTCAATAATATCGAGTTTGACTGCATTTTTCGATTCGCCGGAGCCCGCAGAGTTTCCACCACCATTTGTTCCGGAAACTTCGTTGTTCGATGTCTTCGGAGTAGTCGAGGAATTGCTGGATGAACAGCCTGCAAGCACGCTGCTTATAAGCAGGATACTACTTAGCAGAACGGTAAAAGCTTTCATACGCTTCATGATTGAGGAACCCCTTTCTTGTAGGAACGCTTATATTGTTAAACCGGCTTGCCCCATTCCTGCAGTAATGAGTGGCCGAGTTTCAACCTTTGACAGAGCCTAACAGCATGCCTTTCGTAAAGTGCTTCTGCAAAAACGGATAAACCATAATAATGGGCAGACTTGCCAGAATAACGGAAGCCATCTGCAAGGTTTCGCTCGGTGTCATATTGTCTGCATTCTCGAGCGGCTGCTGCGTTTGGATCAAAATTTCCCGCACGACCACCTGAAGTGGGAACAAATTGCGATCCGTTACATACATAATCGCTTGAAAAAATTCGTTCCAGTGGCCTACCATATAGAACAATCCGATGGTTAGCGTTACGGGTATGGACAGCGGGATGACGATCTGCAGCAAGATTCGGAATTCTTTAGCCCCATCGATCCTTGCCGATTCGAACAGTTCCTCAGGCAGCGACTCGTAGAAGCTTTTCATAATAAGCACATTAAAGCTCCACACGAGGTTCGGCAAAATCATGGCCCAAATCGAATCCAGAAGCCCCATCGACTTCACGACCAGATAAGTCGGGATGATCCCGCCGCTGAACAGTAGAGTAAAAACCACCATCATCAGAAAAAAGTTGCGTCCCGGGAGCTGTTTGCGGCTGAGCGGATATGCCATTAATGACGTAATCGCGATATTGAGAATCGTGCCGATGACGGTTACCAGAACCGTTACCCCGAAGGCGCGGGGGATATTGGATTCCATGATTAGCTTACGGTAGGCATCAAACGTGATCGATCTCGGCACGAGAATGAAGCCTCCGTTTTTGAGCACTTCGCTGAATGGAGTTAGCGAAACGGATAAGACATAGAGCAGCGGAAATACCGCAATAAGTCCGCATAGGAGCAGGATCATAAAGACAACGGTATCGGCGATGCGGTCATTCGTGCTTTTTACCATATGCCCTCCCCCCACCGCTTCGCTAGTTTGTTCGACCCCAGCACCAGAACCAATCCGATTGCTGCCTTAAATAATCCAACCGCCGAAGCCAAACTAAAGTTAAGCTGCTGCAGCCCGGTCCGGAACACCCACGTATCGAGAATGTCGGCGACGGCATAGACTTGAATGTTGTACATGATGTAAATTTGCTCGAAGCCTGCATCAAGGATATGGCCCAGGTTCAGGATCAACAGCATAATGACAACGGTCCGGATGCCGGGAAGTGTAATATGCCAAATCATCCGCAGTCTTCCTGCCCCGTCCACCCGCGCCGCCTCGTAAAGCGTTGGATCGATGCCGGCAATAGCCGCTAAATAAATGATGGCTCCCCAGCCGAGATTTTGCCATATTTCCGATCCCACCAGAATGGACCGAAAGTACGACGTTGAGGTTAGGAAGGGTATCGAAGTTCCGCCCGCACCCTGCAGCCACTGATTCAACAATCCGGAACTTTGGGAAAGCAGCGCGAGCAGAATTCCGTATATGATCACCCATGAGAGAAAATGCGGCATATACGTTAAGGTTTGGATCAATGATCGAAACCATTTGATCCGGCATTCGTTTAATAGCAGCGCCATCGCAATGGGAGGTATCATCCCAAAAAGCAATTTGTAAACGCTGATCAGAAAAGTATTGGTAAGCAGCTGTGCGAAATAAGGCGAGTGAAAAAAGGTTAAAAAATGTTTGTTCCATGGGCTGGCCCATGGGCTCGACCAGATCCCATCCATGATATTGAAGTCTTTGAAAGCTATAATGACGCCGTACATCGGGATATATTTGAAGACAATGTAATAAATAAGTCCCGGTAAGAGCATCAAATAAAAAGCTTTAAAGCGCCAAACCGTACGGAAGAAGACGGAGATCATCCCTGGTTTCAACTCCGAATTTTGGATGGATTGTGCTGCAATCCGCTGGTTCATAGGTTCACCTCGCATCTTTGTAAGCGCATTCAGTAGCGCAAACCAAGTATAGCAAGACGAACAGGGTTTCAACTATGCAGTGATCTTGCGAAATGATGAACAAAACCGACAATTATTTAGACAGGGATCGTAATGCAGACGACCGTCCCCACATTTGGCAGACTGCCGATCCTAAGCCCGTAAGCCGTGCCATAGTGAAGCCGCAGGCGATGATGGACATTCGCCATCCCGATGCCGGAGGAGCGCTCGCTGCCAGATGCAGCCGTCTGCTCGTCAAGCACCTTCCGGAGCTTCGCCTTGTCCATCCCAGCGCCGTTATCGCGGACAAAGAACCGCAGTTTCCCTTTACGTATGGAACCCCGGACGTGAATGAGCCCGTCCCCACTGCGGCTTGGGGCGATACCGTGGAAAACGGCATTTTCCAATATCGGCTGAAGCGTGAGCTTCAAGATGCTGCACGAGAACGCTTCAGGATCGATTTCCTGAACGAACCTGAATTTGTCACCATACCGTATTTTCTGGATTTGCATATACATGTTCAATCCATCAAGCTCTTCCTTCACCGTTAGGAATTCCGACGTTTTATCGAAGCTGAGCGATAATACGCCGACTAGCGCTCTGATCGTATCTTTAACCTCTTGCGTCCGATGCTGTTTAGCCAAACTTCCGATGCATGCCAGCGTATTGTACAGAAAATGAGGGGCAATCTGGCTTTGCAGCACCTTCAGCTCCAGCTGCTTCTTTCGTTCTTCCATTTGCTTTGTTTCCTGCAGCAGATTACGAATCCGCTCCATCATGGCATTAAAGCTTAGCGTAAGCCGTCCGATCTCGTCTTCCCTCTTAACAACAAGGCTTGGGATCACGCCCATATCTTGCACCCGATCCATCTTGACTGCGAGCATCCGTACCGATTTGGTCATATAGCGAGACATAACAAACGCCATGAACAGTAGAATCACGAACCAAATGCTGGCAGCAGCCTTGTAATTATCGAATAAGCGAATGACGTTATGATAAAAGTAACGATCTTTGATCAGCACAAGCAGGGTCCAGCCGAGCCGGTTCTGACCGGATTTCACGACAACCAGCTTGCCGGTCTGCCCACTCACATTACTTGCTGTTATGGGGAGCCCTGCGAGCTCCCCGACGAACGATTCGGGGAGATCATCGTGATACGTGCCCGGTTTTTGAGGCAGGATGCTATTATCCCGATCGAATGTAACCACCTTGTCCTTATCGGACATAATGACGAACGATTGATAGGAATCGGACGTCAATTCGCTGATTTTACGATTCAGATTATCCAGATTCAGCTCAATAACCGCGACGCCTATAATGTCTCCGTTGCCGGCGCTTACCGGTCTGGAGATAGCTACCGTTTCACCGGAGAGCGTCGATACATAGGGCTGGCTCACGACCGCCGCTCCATAGGTTTGCTGCGACTTCGCATAGATTTCGCTTAGCTTCGGATTGCCGATAATATCGTAATTTACCTGTGAGCTGGCGTATACTTTACCATCCTTTCGGATGATATACAGCGTTTTTACAAGTGCGCTGTTATTCTCGGTTATGAACCGAAGCGATTCGGATATTTTGTTGCCGTCTCCTTCCTGAAGCAGCTTGGCGTCTGTCGCGATTAGCAGCAGTACATTCCGGCTATTGTCCAGATACGTATCAAGAAACTGATTCGTGCGCGCGATCAAGGTCACAGAGTCCGATACCATTTGATTCTTAAACAAATCGGCTGCCCGGTAGTAATTATTCCAAGCTAATAGAACGAAGAACGTGAACGTAATCAAAAATAAGAACAGAAACTGCCTCGTCGCGAGACTCCATCTCCTGTACCAGCGATAGATTCGGTTCATTTGCCATCATCCTTTGTCATCATGGTCAGCCGATCTCAGCTCGGTTGGAGCTGCTCCGGTCCATTCGCGAAATAGGGCGGAGAAATATCGATAGCTCGGAATGCCTACCTGCTGAGCAATCTCATAGACTCTGAGCGAGGAATGCTGAAGCAAATCTGTCGCCTTCTCCATTCTTTTGCCTGTCACGAAATCATGGAAGGAAACACCCGATTCATCCCGAAACAATCGGCTCAGATAATGCGGACTCAGCCCCACCTCCCGGGAAACGGCGTTAAGCGTGATCGGATTCTCCAGGTTCGCTTCAATAAAGGCCTTAGCTTCCGTGATTTCAATACGGCACTTCTTGCCCCTGCCGGTGGACTCGATTTCATGAACAAATGCTTCTATCAAATCATTTAAGGTAGCGGCACCGAGGATCTGGCATGACGATTTCCACCCATTACGGCTTGGAGCAGCTTGTTCCCGATGCCAGCCGCGCAGCCAATCGGCAATAAACGTCCGCAGCTCTTCCGGCACAATGTGACTGTTCAATGCCCAGTGCATGAAATCCCCGCGGATGTATTCGGCCAAATGATCCCGGTTCCATTGTGCTTTATGCAGCTTGGCTGACACATCATTCACCGATTGTTCGTCAAGTGAGATTGGCAAGGTGGGAGGAGTCGCAAATACTCGGCCTACGCCATCATAGAAAACCACATACGGTTTCTCGCAAATACCTTGGTACCTAACCGCAAAATCCGACCCACTCCGAATAGGCTCGCTTATGATGCCATAAAGCCTGTATGCACCGCTAAGGAAAGGCAACTTTTGATCAAGGAATTGGTATAGCTTCTCCGTTAACTCCTCCAGTTCGAAGTCTAAATTCGGCGGATTGCCATTCTCTATGCGGAATACCAGCACATAGATACCGTTGTCGCTATCGGCCGGAATCCAATGGAACGGCTTCAAACGCTCTTGTGAGGTCAACAATTCTTCGCAAGCATGATGTACGAGTAGACGGCCTGACTTTCTAGTCTCCACATGAAGCGCAGCAAGCTGTAACGGAAGCGGAGTTTGGAAAGCAGCTTGCAGCCAGGCGTCGGGCTCGCCATCATCGGCAGTTTGCCGGGTCCGCTTCATCAATTGTTCGGACAATTTCCAGCGTTGTTCGTCCGCCTCGTTACGCTGCAGCGATTTCTCGCGATAAACGATATCTTTCGCCCGCACTAACGCCTGCGCGAGATCACTGTCATCCATGGTAACTTTCACTAGGTACTCGATCGCACCGAGCTTAACCGCTTCCTTCGCATAAGCGAATTCGGAATGGCAGGTAAGCAGGATGACCTGGATATGGGGAAACTCCGACTTCAAACAACGAAACAGCTCAAGTCCGTTCATGACCGGCATCGTAATGTCCGTTATGACGATATCCGGTGAAAGGCAACGGCATAACCTTAGCGCCTCCTCGCCGTTCTCCGCTTCACCGATCCATTCGGCATGATGCTTCTCCCAAGCGAACAAGCGAAGCTCCTGACGTATAGGTAGTTCATCATCGACAATTAACACCGTTAATAAATCATTATTCATTCGGCACCACCCCGAAAGAAGCTATGTGTATATGGACAACAAAAAGATGGCTTGCACAAAAGCTGCATAACCATCTTTATTTTTCGTACCTATAAACTATTCGTACACCCTGACTTCGACAATTTCGGCGCACCGGCTGCCGTTTGTTGAATACGCTACGATTCGGATTCTGTCACAGGTCACCGCCGTATCCAGCTTATGGATGCGCTTGCGTTTATGATTGTTTTGTTCTTCTGATACAGAGGTCCATTCACCGTTCGCGTAGACCTCAACGGAATAATTCTGAATGAGCTCCGGCATGCTTGCAAATAGCGTGCGGTGATGGTGCAGATTGATCAAGTCCTCGTTCACGTCGTCATTAAACGTAATGTGGACTGACCGTATATTCACCTGTTTCGCCCAGGTTAACTCCAACCACTCTTTCGCGTCTTCCCCCATAGCAGCGGACGACCACAGATGCGGGCCGGCAAACGGACGGGCGAAGCCGTCAATGGCCCTCTCAGGCGAGAACGCATTTGTTCGTGAAAGCAAACGGAAACAGATCGGTTTGCGGACAAACGGTTTCATGCTCCATTGAATAACCGGCTGTGACGGCTGATGGTTCTCGAGGTCTGCGGAGACGATTGGTTTCGCTCCTTTCACAAAGGCAAGCATTCCTGTTTGCTGTTGATCGGACAAATGCAGAGAAATCGAATCGACCGCTTTAATGATGAGGAAGGCATTTTGCGGTGCAGCCGGTTTCCATTGCAAATCCAGCTTTACCCACTGCCTTTCTCCAATTCCCACTTGTGCCGATGCAACCGTCTGCAGGGTATGCGGGACATAATTCTCGCCACGGCCGGTATCCCACAGCTCCACAGTAAGCGTCGCTGCTTCAGCAGCATCCACCAACAACTCGATGCCGTTGATGTCCGGATCCGCCGGAATCAGCAAGCCGATGTCGGACTTTACGGGATACACCTCCACCGGCGTTTCTACCGTTAGTCTTGTCAATGTGCTCGATGCCTTAACGTTCGCTTTCAGAGCCAGGTCCGCCGAATCTTCGTTGCGCAAGCCGATGATCGAGGCGTCCTGCTTGAGCATGATTTGTTGCAGTTCACGCAGATGGCTGTTATGCAGCTCGCGAGGTGTAATGCCCTTCTCCGCGCATAAAGCGGCTCCGGTGCCGGCAGCTTCCCCGATGACGGCACAGGTTGCCATTACCCGCGTCGTTCCGAACGCGACATGAGAAGCACTTATATCGCGGCCGGCCATTAGCAGATTGTTAACGTTTACGGAATATAACGAGCGAAACGGAATATGATAGATGCCGTCCATATGAAGATGTTTCGAACCGCTTTCTGTCGAATACATGCCTTGCGGCGGGTGCAGATCGATCGACCATCCTCCGAATGCGACGCGGTCATCGAATTCGCGCTGCGCTACAATATCGTTCTGATTAAGCACATAATCGCCGACAAACCGCCGGTACTCTCTTTTTCCCGGGATAGAGCCCACCCACTCCAGTGTCATATGATCGGCGTCAAACTTGCCGGAGTTCTTGATATAATCCCAAATGCCATAAATGGCTGCCCACAGCTCATCGCGAATCAGCTCATTATCATGAACGGTATCGTACTCTCCGCCCCATTCGATCCACCAATAGGCACAGCCGTTATCGCCGCTGCGAATGACTCGTTTCATCGGAATCGTCGTTTGCGTGATATCTTTGGCGAAAGAGGGCGGGATATACTGTACAGGATAGCCTGCATCCTTCGTATAGAACAGAAGCGTGCTGCCAAGCGTAATATCATCAGCTACGTCTGGTGCCCAATCCTCATTGTATTCGTCCTTCGATTCGCGGCCGACCCGGTACTTGGCTCCCGCGAGAAACCCAACCAGCCCATCGCCCGAACAATCGAGAAACACGTCGCTTTCGAAACGGATCTTCCGTTCCGAGCCCATCATCCAGCCTGTAACGGAACGAATCGTCCGGTTATCCTCGTCGCCGCAGGCCTCAACTTCATGTACATCCGTGTTGAGAAATAAGCGGATATTGGACTCCGCACGAACCTTCTCCATTATGACCATATCCCAAAAATAAGGATTTCCATCCTTATTGCGGAACTGGTTCTCAATGAACAATTCCCCCATAATGCCGGTTTCCCTAGCATAGCGGTGAGTTCCGTGCGCCGTAGCGCCACAAACCCATACCCTCACTTCACTGCTGGAATTGCCGCCGAGCACAGGACGGTTTTGAACCAGCGAAACCGTTCTGCCCTGCCGGGCTGCGGCAATAGCTGCACAAACCCCTGCAAGTCCGCCGCCGATAACCGTAATATCCGTCGACACGACCTCATTTCTCATAGCCCATGCACTCCTTATTTGAAATGAATATCTTTAATTTCATCTTATAAGATCCTCATTTTAAATAACATGCATTGTATTACGTGAATTGATATACTTTATTTCATTAGATCAACTGAGGTGGAAGCGCGGATGAAATACGATTATTATGCAAAGCTGGTTTCGCATGTGCACTGGAAACACAAAGAACGGTTTGCACTCGACCGTGATATTTATCCTTACTGGACGATGTTCGCCGCTCAAGAGGGCAGATTTCATTTCGCCATCAATGAACAGGAAGGAGAAGCAGGCTTCGGCGACTTGGTGATCTGCCCGCCGAATACCTGGTTTCATCGACGAACGATCCATACACTCAACTTTCACTTTCTCCATTTCAATTTGGAAGCGATATCTGGGGAGGATACAGTAACGGATACGGAAACGGATTCCGAATTCGAGGTGGGATTTCAGTTAATGGGGAAAATCAGCATAGCAGATGAGGTACGTTTGTCGTCCGATTTACGTTATTTGAACAAACTAGCTCCGGAACGCAACCAGTTCGCACAAGCGAATAAGCAGCATTTATTAAACGACCTGATACGACTTGTGACACTGGAGCGCGGAAATGATCTGAAACCAGACCATCCCGACATCCCTCCGGAGCTTCAACAGGCGCATCAGCTCATGACGGCCCACGCCTATGCACCTTTAAACATGCGAAACTTAGCGCATTCACTGAAGCTTTCACCGGTTCAGCTGACCCGTCGATTCCGCGCCGCATATGGAGTTACACCTTCCGAGTTCGTAACGGAACTACGGCTCTCCCGAGCATGCCGGCTGCTTGAGGAAACCGATCTCAGCATCGACAGAATCGCATCCCGTTGCGGATACGAGAACGGCTTTTATTTAAGCCGCGTTTTCCGACAAAAGCGCGGCATGACTCCATCCTTTTACCGGAAAACGCATCAGGTGTAGCACTTTTCTCTACTAATACACTCACTTTTTGCTTTTCTTCGATGCCATCCAGAAAACGAAGATCACAATGGGGATAAATATGAACCAAGGAATATTAATGGTACTCTGGGTGATAAAAGCGAGCGCCAACATTCCTACTGCGCCAAGAATGAGCCAAAGACACCCTCTACCGAACGTTTCCATGCGAACGTCCCCTCCTCTCCACCTCTTAATCCAATTTTTGTTAAATCGATTCCCATTAATAAAACGGCGCAGGCAATAAAAAGTTGCACGGCTATGTATCTCAGCACAATAAAGGGCTGCCTGGCTGGCAGCCCCCATCATAAAAAACTAAAGTTATTTCTGCGCAATTTGAATAAGGTTGCCACATGTATCGTCGAAGACAGCTATCGTGACATTTCCCATTGTTGTCGGTTCAATGGTAAAACTCACGCCTTTTTCCAGTAAACGTTTGTGCTCACTGTAAATATCAGCGACGCCAAACATAGTGGCCGGGATCCCGTCAGCAAATATCTTTCTCTGATATTCTTTGGCTGCCGGATGGTTATTCGGTTCAAGCAATAACTCCGTACCACCTTCATCTTCGGCCGAAACTAGCGTTATCCATCTAAATTCTCCGACGGGAACATCATGCTTCTTTACAAAGCCCAACGTTTCGGTATAAAACGCCAACGCCTTGTCTTGATCTTGTACAAATATACTGGTAACTATGATTTTCATTTATTATTTCCTCCTTGAAATGTTCGATTCGTCGTCAGAAATTTATTACTAAACTTACTCTAACCATCCTTTCAGCAAATCTTTAAGGGGTTCTTTGTTGAATACGATGATGCGATATTTTCCCTTTTTTTCTGATTTAACGAGCCCTGCTTCTTCCAAAGCAGAAAGATGTTTAGCAATCGCCTGCCGAGAAATGGACAGCTGGTGCTTCATGATGAGTCGTACAGTAAGTTCATACATCGTCATCTCATTGCGTTCAGACAGTTCGTCTAATATAAGCCGCCGAGTCGAGTCGACAAGTGCTCTGAAAATAGCGTCGTTGTCCCAAGTCATACCTCGATTATAAGCAACCCCAGGGTTGCATGTCAAGAATTTAGCAACCCTGGGGTTACATGATATACTATGCGGTGTTTTTCTATCCACAAAATGAGAAACGGCAGCCACTTGGCTGCCGTTTCAGGCTGTCGAACAAGTCTCGAAGGCCATTTTATCTTAAAATCACTCTAACGAATCGTGAGAGCCTTATTCATGCGAAAACAGCTCCAAATTAATTCTAACGAATCGTAGAAGTCTTATTTAAAGGATTTGGAGTGCAAAAGGACATATTGACACCCAATAAGACCTGTAGGATTCGTTAGCGTTTCAAATCGAGACATTTGCCCTCAATAAGGCTTCTGTGATTCGTTAGAGTAAACAGATAAAGCCACTATAAAGGGGCTTTGTCAACTTCCTGATACGGCAGCCATATGCTGCCGTTTCTTACATGCTTCGCGGAAAAGCTTATTGTAACAGCTTTAAGTATTTTTCAGCTTCCTTAAACGCAGGAGAATCTTTCATTTCTTCATACAAGGCTTGGAACTCTTCGGGGTTAAAGGTGCCGTTATCGATCTGCTTAATGAACTCATCGATTTTTTGGTTGGCCTCAGCAGAATGTGCTGCGAGCTGTTCGTGAATGTTCTTCAACTTCGCCGGCGGCTCCGTCTCCGTAAGTTTCTTCAACTCTTGTTTTACAGTCACTAGTTCTTTTTTAATTTCCTTTTCCGCTGACTTATCAGTTGTGACAGTGGAATCAGTGCCGTTCATTTGATTTTCTTTTGCTTTCTGAATGAGTGCAGGCATCTTCTCATTCACCGCACTGACTGTCGATACGGTCTCTTTGGTTTGTTTGGCGAATTCTACGGTTCCCATAATCGTGTCTTTAAAGTATAAGAATGTTCCGCCTAATACAACAACAAGAACACCTAATACGATAAGTATTTTTCGAAACATTCGCTTACCTCCAGAGATAGTTCTTGTGTAGTTAGACGCAGTGGACAACGAATTTGTTGCATTCATTCGGAGGCAGTGAGTCTTTCCCTTACAAGATCTCGATATATCCTTCTGTTCCATGGACGCGAATTCGCTGCCCGTCTTTTATCAACTTGGTTGCATTTTCTACCCCGACGACTGCCGGTAAGCCATATTCGCGTGCGATCACGGCTCCGTGGGTCATCGGTCCGCCAACTTCGGTGACGAGTCCTTTGATGGATACAAACAATGGCGTCCAGCCCGGGTCGGTAAAGGGGGTCACCAAAATATCTCCTTCTTCCAGGTTCGCCTCTTCCATGCGTAAAATAACACGCGCGCGTCCCTCAATCACGCCGGATGAAACGGGCATACCTACAAGAGCTTCGGCTGGGATATTCTCTCGATCATATACACCGGCAATGATCTCGCCATCAGACGTAATAATACGTGGAGGCGTTAATTTGTCGTAAAGTTTGTATTCTTCTTTTCGTCTGCTGATTATCCGGAAATCGAGTGAATTCGTGCGTACGACATCGCAAAGCTCTTCAAAAGTCAGATAGAAAATATCTTCTTTGTCAGGAATGACGCCTACTTCAACGAGCTGTTCCGCTTCTTTCATTAATGCCTGCTTATATACGAAGTAGCGACTAACCATGCCGTATTTGGGATATTCCCGATAGCCGATGAAATTCCGAACTAAGCTGATCATATGCTTCGTCTCTTCCGCTTTCTGTTCACCATCCGGCAATTGCATCAGTCGCCCCAATAACTCTTGTTCTTTCTCTAACGCTTCTTGACGTCCTTGCTCAAATTTCCGAATACCGGCATTAGGCTCAAAGTGTTTGATGTTGCTCAGAATCATTGGGACAAGCGTTAGCGGTTTTTCACGCCAACGAGCCGTAGTCACATCGATTTCACCGGCACATCGCATCCCGTATTTATCGAGATAAGCGTGGAGCGCGTCCAGCGTTTCCTGACCGCCATCAACGTTTACGAGTTCTTCCAGCTGATGATCTTCTTTCATATGCTGCAAATATGCAATGACTTCCGGATAAGGGCGAATCACATCTGCGACAACCATCAGCGCCAGCCCCATTTCCGAAGTAACATTATGGGGAACAGATTGAGTCAAGGTGTCTACTGCGTTCATTTCGCCTAACCACTCGTTTATTTTCTCATTGATCCATGTTGAAGCATTCATTGCTGACATAAACACACGCGTACTTTGCGGGTTAAACAAAATTCGCTTTAATTCTTGAAAATCTTCTAGTATAAAGTCCATTAGATCCGGTCCTGTTTTCGTTTGAATATTTTGTTTTAACTCGTCTATCGATGTTTGACTTTGCTTGATTAAATCTGTAACGATAGACGGATCGATTTCGATTTGTGCCGGTATTTCTAGAATGCTTCTGCCGGGACTTGGTGCTGATGCTGCTGATGCTCCATTCGGTAACAATTTAATGAAATCTCCGCGATCTAAGATGGATTTAAGTGCGTTTCTGATGAGCGGATCGGATTTACCCCATGTGTTTAAAATCATTTCTCTGCTGGCTGGCGAAGCCAACATTGGAGTAACATCTACAAACAACCTTCCGCCAGCTCTACGCATCGGCGCCGGAGTCGTTAATAGGTAAAAGGATAAGCCCAGCGGTTTAATGGCATCGGTCATCATCTGTTGGTGGCCAACTGAAATATAGACGTGGTTTTCTTGATCATTCGCTTCGGGAATGGGGTATAAGGTCGTGATCGGACGACTCTGGACGATAGAGAAAGTATCCTGCGCCATACACCACTCGATATCTTGCGGGCTGCCAAAATAAGCTTCAATCTGTCTGCCGATACTTGCCAATCGTAAAATTTGCGGCTCGGTAAGGGTTTGCGCTGTTTGCAGATCGGGATCGAGCTGTATGGTTTCCGTTCCGCCTGATGGAAGTGCATAGATCGCCAGTTTCTTGGCTGCGATCCTTGTATGGACGATTTCGCCTTCCCGCACCTGATAGTTATCGGCAGAGACTAAGCCGGAGACTAATGCCTCACCGAGCCCAAAGCCGGCATCGATGGATAGCAGCTTGCGGTTCGAAGTAATCGGATCAGCGGTGAATAGAATCCCTGACGCGTCCGGGAAAACCATCTTTTGAACGATAACGGCTACATGGACTTGGCTATGGTCAAATCCATGTTGAATGCGGTAGATGACTGCGCGATCCGTATATAAAGAAGCCCAGCATTTGCGGATATGCTCCAAGATCGCTTCTTTCCCGATGATATTTAAATAAGTATCTTGTTGCCCTGCAAATGAGGCATGGGGTAAATCTTCTGCAGTCGCACTGGAACGCACGGCATAAGCATGTTCATCACCAAGCCCGGTAAGATAGTGAGTTACAGCGTCCACAACATCGGGAGGCAGGTCTACTTCCATAATGCTTTGTCTAATCTTGCTGCTGATTTCACCGATTAGCTCCCGGTCTTCTGCTTTCAGTTCGGATAATGTAGCCACCAAAGTGTGATACGTTTCGTTGTGTTCGATCGCTTGCCGATATCCTACCGTCGTGACGCAAAATCCTTCGGGCACTTGGATCCCTTCAATCTTTGCCAGTTCCCCTAGATTCAACGCCTTACCGCCAACGATTGATAGCTGCGTTTGTTCCATTTCCTGAAAACCGAGAACCAAAGCGTTCATTCCAAATCTCTCCTTCATCAACAATTTGAGAAAAACCATTTGACAGGATTCCATTCGCATGATACGATTAAATTGTAAGATAAAACTACTATGTCTTTTTGATCTTTGACAGTCGTACTTCGATTGTATCATCGGGTCTGCATATAAGCAATGTAAAGAACCTGAGTATTCTACTCAGGTTCTTTTTTGCTCTATTGGAGAAATAACATACTTAGCAATCACTGGCTTTGCTTATTGTTCAGTTAAAGACCCGTTCTCTAAATACAGAACACGATCGCATAGCGGCAGAATACGGTCATCGTGCGTCACAATGACTGCGCTCTTCCCTCGTTCTCTCGCTTCTTCGGCAAGCATGCGCACTACGTCCAATCCCCTGGTCGGATCCAGACTCGCAGTCGGCTCGTCCGCCAGCAGCACAGCCGGGTCATTCATGAGGGCTCTTGCAATGGCGACACGCTGACGCTCACCACCTGACAACTTTTCAGGATATGCATCACTGCGGTGATCCAAGCCCAGCTTTTGCAACAATTCGGATGTTCGCCTATCTCCCATTCTCTTGTCCATTCCACCAAGCTTTGCAACAAGGATCAGCTGCTCTTTCACCTTTAAGTAAGGAATCAAATTCGCACTTTGGAAAATAAATCCCAGCTTACGAAGTCGCATATCGGACAACGCTTGCTTGTCTAAACGGTTTATGGATTCCCCATCCACAAGAACCTCGCCGCTCGATGGCTTCAGTAGAGCGCCTGCTATGGAAAGGAACGTGCTTTTGCCGGATCCCGAAGGTCCCATTACGGCAACCAGCTCTCCTTCCCGCACTTGTAGATTTAAAGCGTCAAGTATCATTCGCTGTTTACCGCCGTCCTCGAAGGCATGCGTAATATTCGAGAGTATTAATCTATGTCTCATGCTGCAGTCCTCCCGATCGCCTCTAAAGCTTCTATTCGCGTCACTTTCCAAACCGAGAGCAATGAGCCGGCAAGCGACATCGCAATGAAAGCTCCGCTTGTTAGCGCAAGCGTTGAAACATGAAGCTGGAAAGGCATTCCGCTAGGCAATACCGCTTCAACCGCTTGGACAAGCAGTATACTAACAACTAGGCTGCCTGTTGACAAAAGCAAGATCTGCATCGCGATACTTCGGATCAGGTACGCGGTGCGTGTGCCAATTGCTTTTAGAATCCCAAATTGACTGCTCTTCTGGATTGTGATGACATAGAAAAACACGGCCAAGACAAAAGAAGAGATGATGAATAAGAAGATAATCATCATAAGCAGCGATCCCTGCTCCTCCTTGTATCCCGGTATGGCCGAAACAGCAGCTGATTTCGTAACGATTTCGGTATCTGGCAGAACCGTAGCAAGCTGCGCAGCCTGATTATTATTCACTTTCACCGCAATCGCATTGTAGAATGTACCCTTCTCTGCTGCTTCCACTACGGGGCGCGATGCCGATTTCAACTGATACTGCTGCCAATCATAGTCGCTTAGGAATACAGCCGGCGTATGGCTGAAGGATTCATCGCTGACATACCCGCTGACCTTCCATTTCATGCCTGAAGCTTGATCGACAATAACTGTACCGATGTCAATTCCTGCAGCCTTCAGCTTGTGATCAACAAGTACTTGCCCAGTCCCTGTCGATGAAAGTGTTTCCCCTTCGGTTACCTTAGGCATCAGCCAACCATTCGGTCTCATTCCTAGAAGCGTCACATCCAACTTGCGGGAACTCCCGTCAGCTGTCACAGTTGTCATTCTGATCGCTAGCGGCTCAACATTCTCTTCTCCGGCAATTGAACTCGCTTGTTTCAGCACTTGTTCATTCACTTGAGAACGAGTGAAGCGATGGTTCGCATCCTTCTCCATGATAAAGTGCGAAGCGTCCATCTTCTGAATCGAAGCTGCATTGTCAAAGGCGAGCCCTTGCGCAAGCCCGGTAACGAACAGGACTAGAAAGGCGACCAACAACAGAATACATGCAATTAACGAATAACGGACTTTAGCGAATCTCAACTCTCGAATGGCCAGATACATGGTGCTTCCCTCCCCTTGATAACTCCAGTTTAGGAAGCGAAAATGAACGGCGCATGAATAACAAATTACAATACAGGCAGCATTACTGTAATCTGCGTACCGGCTCCTACTATGCTGTTTACTTCAATATCCCCCTGATGCAGCTGCACAATCTTTCTCACGATGGCAAGTCCAAGACCCGTTCGTCCCGAAGCGCGTTCCCGTGCGCGGTCGACACGGTAGAACCGGTCGAACAGATACGGCAGATGCTCAGGAGCTATCCCTTCTCCGGTATCTGAAATAACAATGCGAGTGTGCGTCTGCATTTGCTCCGCGCGGACTTCTATTCTTCGACCTGATGGAATGTGGTTCACTGCATTGCTGAGCAGATTTGCCCACACCTGCATGAGCAACACCTCATCGCCATAAATCGAAATGGACGAAGGAACAGACAGCTTCAGAAACAGCTCCTTGTCTTCCAGCTGCCATTGCAGCACCTCAACGGCCTGACGGATTTGGCCTTGTAAGGAGAAATGCGTTTTGTTCAGCGCTTCTTCCCCATGCTCCAGTGTGGAGAGCAACAGAAGCTGCTTGCTCAGTAAGGAAAGATGGCGGCTTTCGGCTTCGACAATGGAGGCATATTGCTCACGTTCTTCTTTCGAGATATCGTCTTGCGCTAGTACTTTGGCAAAGCCTTGGATCGATGTAAGCGGCGATTGGATTTCATGGGATACATTCGAAACGAACTGCTGACGCGCTACATCAACCCGCTCAAGTTCCCGGCTCATCGTCGTAAAATGTTCGGCCAGCTGCCCGATTTCATCACGCCGGCCGGTATGAAGGCGAAGATTGTAATTCCCTTGCGCGAGACGTTTCGTTGCATCGGTTAGCCTCGTAATCGGATTGACGATATAGCGGGTACTGATTAAGAAGAATAGCATGCTTATGATGATGGTCAGCAGTCCAACCAAAGCAAAGAAAGTACGAAGCTCGCCGAACTGAAGCAGTACGTCCGGCCGCATGAACAAGGCGTACCTCTTGCCCGAAGATTGGACGGCCAAGCCAACCGTATTGCTTAAACGGTTCTCGAAGAAACCGGAGATGAACGGTTTGTTTGGAAACTGCTTAACACCGTGATAGACACCGCCACCCAAGACTAACGCAATGTTCTGCTTATCCAGATCCTCTTGACGGAAGCTCCTTCCGTAGAAATGCGACTCTCCTTGCCCGTCAGTCACATAAATTTCATACCCTAGAGCGGCTGTATGTTGAAGATAACGCTCCATTTCAATGGGCTCCGACTCTATGTACTGCTTCATTTGTTGGGCAATGGAAACAAGCTTCGCATCATTGAAAGGCTTTAGCTTGACATGATAGTACATGTTGGAAGCGAGAAAACCCAGTACACTGCTGGCGAAAATGACTGCGGCCGTTATAAAAAACACGCGGTAGTAGAGTGACTTCATTGTTCGCTCACCACAATCTTGTAGCCGATTCCGCGTATCGTTTGAATGTTAAAGTCATCCGTATAATCGGCAAAACGCTGTCTGAGCCGTTTGATATGTACATCTACCGTCCTGTCGTCCCCTTCATAATCCGCCCCCCATACGAGACGGATCAGCTCATCGCGCGAGTATAGACGACCTGGGTACTGTGCCAATTGAGCCAGTAACTCGAATTCTTTCATCGGCAGCAAGAAAATCGATTGGCCGTCGGAAACCTCAACGTTCTGGCGGTCAATGGTAATGCGATGCATCCGAATAATGTCATTCGATACCTTGTTATAGCGGCGAAATAACGCCTTTACGCGGAATAGCAGCTCTTCCGGTTCAAAGGGCTTGGTCACATAGTCATCCGTCCCCTTCAGATAACCTTCCTTCTTATCGGACAGCTGATCTTTGGCTGTAAGCATAATAATCGGGATGTCGTAATGCTGCCTTATATGCTTACACAGTTCAAATCCGTCCATATGCGGCATCATGACATCAATAATAGCCATGTCGATTGGGGATTGTTCCATTACTTTTACTGCCTCTGCCCCGTCTTGTGCCTCATGTACACGAAATCCTTCACGGGTCATCACATATCGGACCAGCGCTCTAATATTGGAATCATCGTCTGCCAGTAACAGTTGGTTCATTGTACTACCCCCATATGCATGTTTCGTAGTTAGCATAGCACAAAAATTAGTACAAGCACCTGCATGAACGCTAAACGAATGTAAATAGGCTGCATTGTTTTTAACGAACACTGAAAGTGCCTTTTTCCGCGAATAATGGTAAAATGTCAGCTTAGAACGTTTATTTTCCAAGACATGGAGGTGTGCTTGACTATGGCTTCGACATTTGCTTTTATCGGCTCCTATGCCAACGCGGACGAACCCGGCATCTACGCTTGCACCTATGACAAAGAAACCGGCGCATTGACGCTGATCGGTCAAGCGGACGGCCTGCAAAATCCTACTTTCCTCGTGCCTAACGAGTCGAATCGCATGCTTTATACGATCATGGAAGGCAAAGATTCGGGAGGACGGAAATGCGGCGCGGCAGCCGCATATCACTTTGATCCTGCGAATGGCAGTCTGCTTCGCTTGAATGAAGAGATTACGCTTCCTGCTACGACATGCCACATTTCAATCGACGCGACGGGTCGTTTTGCCATGACTGCAAGCTACCACGGTGGAATGGTTAGCCTCTCGCCTATTCTCGAGGATGGCCGAATTGGACAAACGACGGACGTGCACCGGCATGAAGGTTCCAGCGTTCATCCGGCACAAACACAAGCAAGGGCCCATTCGGTTATCGTCGACAACGCCGGTCGCTTTGCCGTTGTGTCAGATCTCGGCATGGATACACTATTTGTCTATGAGCTGGATTTGCCAAACCAACGCATGCTGCTTCGCAGTAAGACAACCATCGCTGCGGGTTCCGGTCCGCGCCATTTCGTCTTCCATCCGGAGCTGCCTTACGGATACGGAATTAATGAATTGAACAGCACGATCACGGTATATGCCTACGATTCCGCTAAAGGGCAACTCAGCGTTGTGCAGACGATATCCACCTTGCCTGATTCGTTCGAGGGAGACAATGCATGTGCAGATATCCATCTATCGCCGGATGGCAAGTTCCTGTACGGCTCGAACCGTGGTCATGACAGCCTGGCTGTCTACAGCGTCGACCCAATTGACGGACATGTTGAGCCGATTGAATATGCGCCTACGCTCGGCGGACACCCTCGTAATTTCGCGCTGTCACCGGACGGCCGTTTTGCGCTTGTCGCGAATCGCGATGGCAACCATATCGTGACGTTCAGCCGCGATGTTGAATCGGGCAAGCTGCAGCCTACCGGCAGTGAGCTTCATGTGTCCAAGCCGGTATGCATTCGTTTTGCGGAAATGAACTAAACTGTTGGCAGCCTCGACGATATCACGTAAATCGTCGTCTTCCTTCGTTTCATGAACACAAACACGCTGCCAAATCCGGCAGCGTGTTTTTAATTTCAGTGACATGCTGAAGTGATAGTCAGAGGCGCAATTTCAGCATAAATGAAAAATAGAATAAAACAACTAATCCTAATGCTGAAAGTATGGTAACTATATGACGTGCTTTTTCCTCCCGTACTATAAACACGAGTATCTTATACCCTATGATTCCAACTAATCCACCCAAACCATTTAAAAGGATGTCATCTATGTCTGCTGCTCCAATGCCTAGAAGCCCTTGAGTGATTTCAATTAATACGCTTACTACCAAAATAATTAGCAGATTGGATATGACTCTTTTATCCCTTTTGAATAAGGAAATATAGGTGCCAAGAGGACTAAAGATAACGATATTGCCAATCACATTAGCAAAAGCGAAACTCGTTACAGTCGCATCGCTGCTAAATAGATAGTCTCTGATACTAAAGAATGGAATGAGATTGATTGACCTCTCAAAAGTCCTGTGACTATTAAACAAATCCATAAGCGAAACTCTTGATAAGAAAAATATTTTAACTAAAAAAAGGATGTAACAAAAGAAAACGCCATAGATAAAGACGATTTCAATTCTCTCTAGTTTAGAAACCCGCTCGTTTCCCCTTTTACCGGCTGCCATTCCACACCTCATTCAATCCTATATGCTCGGCTCATATTACAACTCAATAACCGATCCATCGTTATAACCAACGATCACTTTTGTTGCCAATTTAATAAACAGGCCATTATCAACGACGCCAGGTATCAAATTGATTGTGGTGTGCAGCTCATTGGGTTGGCCGATATGCTCAAAGTGACAATCCACAATATAATTCCCGTTATCTGTTATGAATGGTACTGTCTCATTCATCCGCAGCTGTGGAACGCAACCAAGCTTACCCAGCCTATTCTGCGTTAGCTCATAGCCGAATTTCACAATCTCTACAGGCAAAGGGAATTTGCCAAGCACATTCACTTTTTTACTTTCATCAACGATTATGATTAATTCCTTGCTAGCCGAAGCTACGATCTTCTCGCGCAGCAGCGCGCCGCCGCCGCCTTTTATGAGGTTCCATCGATCATCGACTTCGTCAGCTCCATCGATTGTCAGTTCAATTGCATCGACTTCGGAAATGGATAGAATCGGAATGCCTAATTCCTTAGCTAAATGCTCAGATTGAATGGATGTCGCTACTGCTTGTACGTTTAATCCATCCTTTACTTTCTTTCCTAATTTCTGAATAGCCCAATAGGCTGTAGACCCCGTTCCTAACCCAACGATCATGCCATCTCGTATGTACTCTACCGCTTTTTCTGCGGCTATTCGTTTGGACTCCATATGGGCCTCCTTTAAGGTAAATTGATCAACTGAAACTCCATTTTTCTGCTTTTTGTTGTCATGCCAATGGATTGATAAAACGCGATCGCATTTGGATTTTTCTCCGAAACCCCTAATTCAATACTATCAACTTCCAAGCTTCTTCCGAGGTCGAATACGGATTGCATGAGTTTCTTCCCGATCCCCTTGTTCCTTGCTGTCTCAGCGACACTTAAACTGTTTACAAGTAAGACTTTCCTCGCATGAACAAATGAATTCTCAGGAATCGCTTCTTCCTTCATAACAACTACACCAACGATTTCATTCCCCCACACAGCTACATAAATAGGTTGCTTGTCATCTAGCAGTTGATTTCGAAAGTACGCTTCCTCTACCGGGGTCGAATTCTCCTTGTACAAGTCCGGTCGCTCGACAACATGCAGATCATGAACCTGCTGAAACAAAGGTAACAACGACTCGTAATCAGCTAGCGTAGCATTTCGGATGGAAATATCCATGATATCACCTCGGATAATGGTTTAACAGAGATCATACCACTTATACCCTTAGAAGGAAAAGCTCCTCTTTCATCGCCTATAATAAAAAAGAGGCGGACCATAGTGGTCCGCCATTTTCATTGTTCTATCGTTTGGTATATGCACTTACAGTTCGAATACCATCAAGTCGCGGCCCATCGTGATTTTGCCTTGGAAAATATCCCGCATTCCCTGTGTGTATTCCGTTTCCGATTCTGCAGTCGGATAAGGTGCCGGAATATGATGGGTTAGCACGAGATGGGGCACGCCAGCCTGTTTGGCCAATTCCGCGACCTCCAAGGTTGTCGAATGATATTTAGCCGGATTGTTCAGTGACTGCGCCTGCTCCGGGAATTCCGCGATTAACGCATCCAGCCAAAGTTTATTATAAGCTTCGTGGATCAGGAGATCAGCTCCCCTGCTGTGCTTGATCATGTTCGCCACCGGAATGGTGTCCCCGGAGATGACCACCGTCTTCCCGTTGTATTCGATTTTGTATGCAAGAGCCGGATACACCGGTCGATGATCGACCTCGAAAGCGGTTATTAAAATGCCGTCCTTGTTATACACGACACCTTCGTTCGATTCGTGGTAATCGATCCTGGCGGCATCTTCCGCCGACAGATTGTAATTTATCCGCAGATTGGCGTCGAAATCGAACGACTCTCTCATTTTGCCGATAATCTCACGCGTAGTCGTCGGACCATACACGCTCATCGGCACCGATCGTCCTTCGAACACGCGGCCCGGCACGACATGCGTTCGCCAGCTGGAGATGAAGAGATCGAAGAATCCCGAATTGTGGTCACTGTGATGATGTGTGAACAAGACATCCGATACGCGCTGCGGTATGATACCGGCTTTGATGAGTTGATCCACGACGGCACCGCCGCAGTCAATCAAGAACACCTTGCTGCCCGCTAATATCGCGACCGAGGATTTGGCTCGACCTTCGAAAGCTCGCGGCGTTCCGGTTCCGAGCAGGATCACCTTCAGATGCTCATGGTAATCCGGTACGGTATTGCTTTGTGTTTGAATCAGCATGTAGGCTTCCTCCGATCTGAACTCAATTGTTATTTGGCCTGCTTCGCTTCATCCAACAGCGACGAATCATAGAACTGGCTTAAATCGACTTCGCTCTCGTCTTTCAAACCTTTGATGTAACCCGCATCGAAAGAAACCTTAGCCATCGTCTTGATCACTTCGACATCCACATCCTCGGTCAAGTTCAAATGGTCCAATGCCGCTTTGATCAGCTTGGCATCCATGCCCTTGCCGCTCAGCTCTTTCAACTCGTCGCTTATTAGGGTATAGGAGTCATCCGGGTGCTGCTTGATGAAGTCGATCCCTTCCTCGTTAGCTTTGATTGCGGCTTTAGCCAATTCGCGGTGATCCTTCAGAAATTTATCGCTGGCCATCAGAATCGTGAGCGGATAATTGCCGTCATTCGGCGGGATTTTGTCCCAATCGACCAGCACGACGCCACTGCCTTCCTCTACCATCTGTGTCCCCCACGGCTCCGGAATGAGCGTCGCGTCTACTTCCTTCTGGCGCATAGCGACAAGCGTATCGGCGGGAGCGCGGGTAATGATTTGCACGCCGGAAGTGTCAGTTGTAACCTTTAGTCCTTCCTGCTGCAGCAGCAGCCGCAGGGATATTTCATTCGTGCTGCCTTTCGTAGGGATAGCTACCGTCTTACCGACGAGATCCTTTACGGATCTAATCCCGGCTTCCTTGCCTGCGATGAGCACTGCGCCGCCGTTATTGGAGCCTGCAATGATCCGGAAATTTTTGCTTTTCAAATATTGATTGATGGCAGGGCCGGGTCCGACGTAACCTAAGTCGATCTGGTTCGTTGCGATTGCCGTTGAGAAGTCGGATCCGTTATCGAAGGCCGTGACTTCGATCTTCGCGTTCTTGCCGAATTGCTCCTGGAAGTACCCGTTCTCAAGGGCGATGAAGCCCGGAGCGTGTGTAACATTCTTCAAGATCCCTATTTTGACGGTAACCTGCTCGTCTGCAGATGCTGCCTTATTGTCATTCGAGCTGCATGCGGATAGCAAGCCTGTCAATCCCAGCGCCATCCCGAGCAGTAGAATTAAAGATTTGCTAGGACTCCATCTATTTGACCTCATTGGTATTTTCATCGTAATTCCCCCACATCATGAATAATAGAGTCTATTATTTCTTTGCCGCTTGTAAGCCGAAGCGGAGCATAATACCGTCCTCCAGCCGCTTGAAACAGAAATGATCGGATATTGTGCCGATGACCCCGATAATAATGACGACACATAGAATGGTCGCCGTATCGCCGATGTCGCGGCTGTCCTGCAGCGTTTGGCCCAGTCCTAATCCACGGCCGATCAGTTCGCCTGCCGTAAGTGCACGCCAAGCAAATGCCCATGCCACTCGAACGCCTGTGATCAAATGAGGGAAAGCGGCAGGCAGCATAACCTGATAGAACATTTTCAAGCCGTTGCCCGTCCCCATCATTTGCGCTGCGCGGAGGTGGATTTTCGAAATTTGCATGATGCCGGTTCTACTCGCCATCGACATCGTCCAAGTAGCGCCGATCGTCGTAATGAAGATAACCGAGGTGTCATTCAACCCGAACCAAATGATGGCGAAAGGCAGCCATGCAATACTCGGCACGGTTTGAAGCGCTACGACTAGGAAGCCGAAGGTTTCATCGAAGAACCGAAATCGGGCGAATAGAAAACCAAGCCCCGTCCCGATTACGATGGAAATGATGAAGGAGATGAACAGCCTGCGCATGCTGGCTAGAATGGAACCGAACAGATGCCCGTTCGCAAAGCCGTCGTAGAAGGCATCCAAGGTCTGCATCGGAGAAGGAAACTTCCAGCCCCAATCGAATAGTCTATATCCCAATTCCCAAATTACGATCAGGAAGATCAAGAACAGTGCTCTTCGCAATGCGATAGTCATGGCCCATCTCCTCTCTGACGACCTTCTCCAGTTCCTCCGAGAGCGTCTCCATGATTTTATTCTCGTAATGATGAATAAGAGGATCGCCGGCTTGATGCGGCCTTGCGGCTTGGATGACGAATTCCTTCTTGATGCGGCCCGGCTGCGTCGACATGACAAGCACGCGATCAGATAACAGCACCGCTTCGCGGATGTTATGGGTAATGAACAGTACGGTCTTGCGCGTCCTTATCCAGATATCTTCCAGATCCTTCTGCAAAATATACCGTGTCTGTTCATCCAGGGAAGCGAACGGTTCATCCATCAGCAGTATGTCCGGTTCCATGACGAGTGCCCTCGCTATAGATGCCCGCTGCTTCATCCCACCGGACAACTCATGCGGGTAGCGGTCGATGAATTTGCTCAGGTGAACCGATTTAAGCCCTTCCATTGCCCGCTCACGTCGCTCTTTCTTGGGAACACCTTGCTGTTTCAAGCCGAACGCGACGTTGTCCAGCACGTTCAGCCATGGGAACAAACCATGTTCTTGGAACACGACGACCTTTCCCGCCCCAGGCCCTTTAATCGGTTCGCCGTTCACGCGGATCGTCCCGTCATAAGCCTTCTCGAAACCGGCGATCAAATTCAGCAGCGTGGATTTACCGCAGCCGGAGGGACCGAGCAGAGAGACGAACTCTCCTTGTTTGATCGTAAATGTAATGTCTTCCAGCGCCTGATAGGACGCTCCCTTCTTATGTTCGAAAGCTTTGCTGACCTTGTCGATTTCAATCATGTCGGTCCCTCCTCTCCAAGCTGCACGCGGTCATATCACCGAGAAAAAAAAGCTTGGATGATGAATGATGATTTGTTTCTTCGAGTACGTAATGAGCCCCCTCTCCCGCCATTTGTTCAAAATCTCCGTCACCGTCTGCCTGCTGCAGCCAATGACGTATGAAATCTCCTCATGACTCAGTTGAAGCTGCACCTCGACTTGATCCTCTTGCTCCCGGCCCATCTGCATCAGAAACCAGGCTAATCGCCAAGCAACCGGTCGACTGATCAATGTCTCTACCATGTTCTGCGTCTGCAGCAATCTGCGCGCGGTAATCACTGCAAGCGCATAGGAGAACGACGCGTTCTCTCGGACGAGCTCCAGGTAGAGACGCGATTCCAGCGTAATAACCTGGCTTTCTATTAAACATTGGGCATAGCGCCTGCGGAGAAGCTGCGTAAGCAGCTCAGCGTTCCCGAACATTTCACCGGGATAACGCAGGAATAAGGTAATTCCTTGACCTTCCTGAGAGGACTGAGAGATTTTGATTAACCCCGATTCCACATAATGCGCAGCCGAAGGCGGATCGTTCTCCTGAAATATATATTCATGCTTGCGGTAGGTCCGCCCAGTGCCGTACTCGCGAAACACGTTCAGGATCATGGCTTTGACGTCGTCTGTCTCCTGAAATTCCTTGCGTTCACCAAGCTCATCCATGGCCGTTTACCTCGATTCGGGTTTCTATATTATTCAGGCAAGAATTATTCCGACTATTCTTATGCGATATAAGGATGATAACACATTTCATTCCCCGAAAAATGTCGGGTATCCGACAAATCGAATGAAATTTAGCAAAGACAAGAACTAACAATTGGTTCTACAAAATAAAAAGCCGCGTCAAACGCGGCTTAACAGTCAAAATAAAAAGCCTGATTTTACAATCAAGCTTTCACTTTTTATGATTATGGCCATTTCGATTTAGGGGATCTTTACTTCTTACCGTTAAACGCATGAATCGCCCATAGTCGCATAACTAATGATGTGCTGCTGCAAAACGTCTTTACTTTGAGGCCCTACTAAGGTTTCCACCTTATAGCCGTCTTTAAAGAGCAATAATGTCGGAACACTCCTCACACCGTATTCGGTTGCGAGTTCTTTCTCCTGATCGACATCTACTTTGGCGACCGCAGCTTGATACCTTACTTCTTGAGCCAGCATCTGGTCAATGGATAGCTGTTCTTGACAAGAGAGGCTTTCGGGGTCATAAAAGTCTACGAGCGTGATCCCATGATCGATTTGTCCCCTGAACGTTTCTTTAAATAAGGAATGGATCTCCACTTTGCTGCCTCCTCCTATTCATTAAAAAAAGTTGAAAACCCCGCTTTCGTCAAGCGGGGTTGCTGAGAACCTGAATCGTTAGCCAATCACATTCGAAATGACTTCGATATTGCCTTGCGTTGCTCTGGCATAAGGGCAAACTTTATGAGCTTCGTCGACGATTTCCCTAGCCACACTGATATCTACGCCTTTTACTGTGATATCGAATTGAACGGCCAAGACATAACCGTCGTTCGCATCCTTACCGAGTGTAACATTCGAACTAATGGAGACACCTTCGGTTTTAATGCCTTTTTTTCTGGTAATGGTTCCCATCGCACCTTCGAAGCATGCAGCGAACCCGGCAGCGAATAGCTGCTCTGGATTGACTCCGTTACCGGGGCCGCCTAATTCCTTGGGATATCTCAAGTCCAAGTTAAGATTGCCATCGCTCGATACCGCTTTTCCTTCTCTTCCACCTTCAACATTTACAGTAGCCGTATACAATTTCTTTTCCATTGTAATCATCGTAACATCTCCTTTTGACTGGGTTATTTTTTGCTCTTTGCGTGCAGCTTATCCAACGATATTTGTAATGACTTCGATATTGCCGCGTGTTGCTTTGGCATAAGGGCAAACCTGGTGAGCTTCCTCGACGATTTCATGTGCCAATTTCGTATCAATCCCTTTGATGGTGATATCGAACTGAACGGCTAGTACATAGCCTTCGCTCGCATCCTTCCCAAGCGAAACACTGGATAGAATGGAGATCCCTTCTGTTTTGATGCTTCTCTTTCTTAGAATAGTACCCATCGCGCCTTCGAAGCATGCGGCGAATCCTGCAGCGAACAATTGTTCCGGATTTGCTCCATTTCCGGGGCCACCCAATTCCTTGGGATATCTCAAATCCAAGCTAAGATTGCCATCATCGGAAACAGCCTTACCTTCTCTTCCACCTTGCACATTTACGGTCGCAGTATATAGTTTTTTCTCCATTTTAATCATTCGATTCATTCTCCTTTTTATATACGAAATTGGCTATCACTTTTCTTGACCGATCGTTCAAGAATAGGTGTAAAAAATGATCACCTAAACCAAGTAGCGTGATCTTATATGCAGCAGCCCAGCGGCTGCTTATGCGTCTTTTATTTCAATACCGACATGTTGATGTCAATAATATGGTTTAACTTATCCGCGTCTGTGCTGGTCTTGACCATAACGCGAAGTCCTGTTAGTGCATTATTATAAAAATGGGACAACCCATTAGCATCGAGATCCCGTGAGATTTCTCCCGATTGCTGCCCTTCCACAATAATATCGTGTAAGAACTGTTCGATTGTGTCCCAGCCCATTTGAACCAAATCTCGGGAAATCGGATCCTGTTTGGCTAACTCAACCGCGGTATTCACCATAAAGCAGCCGTCTGGAAGTTCTTCTTGCTTCTGAATTGCCATTTCAAGGATCATTCGAATTCCTTCTTTGGCAGAATGGGTCTCTTCCATGCGGCTCTTAACCGGTCGTTTAACCGATCGCTCAAACAATTCAATATACCGTTTCAATGCTCTGTTATATAACGATTGCTTATCGCCAAATGTATCATACAGGCTGCCTTTGTGAATCCCCATATGGGTTACGAGTTCCTGCATGGAGGTCTTCTCATAGCCTTGTTCCCAGAATAACAGCATGGCCTTCATTAGAACCGCATCTTCATCAAATTCTTTCGTCCTGGCCATCTCGTCGCTCCCTCCTTTCGAAGTAAATATACAATATCAAGAACGGTCGGTCAAGAATTATTTTTGAACGATCGTTCTTTTATTAGCCGCCAACTATCACCCCTCAAAAAAAGAGACTGTCCCGTTCACTTTGCCGGACAATCTCTTCCCTCTAAAACAAACGCTCTCGAAACGGCGTGACCAGCGACTGATAAGCCGACTGGCGCCCCTCTTCAAGCTTGTTGATATACCCATCCCGCCAAGCCGCAGCAGCTTGGACTTTCTCCATCAACTTCTCGGCCAACAGCGCATCATCCGTGGTAACGATCCAATCGGCTAAGTCTAAGCCATGCATCAAATCGAAGCTTTTGAATCGGTAGCCGATGCAGACGAATGGAACATTCGCCGCAGCCGATAACAGATTAGCGTGCAGCTTTAAGTTTATCGTCGCTTCGAATCCCGATAGCAGCTGCACATAATCTGCTGCAGCATACACCTTGGGATCGAATGTCACTCGCTCATCATCATGGCCAAGTTTAGCATACAACCTTGCCAGTGCCTCTTTGTCCGGCCCCCAGACCGAATACAAATGGAGCCTGTAACCTAGCGCTAGCAGCGAGCGGCCCGTTTGTGCGAGTGCGTTCTCCACTTGTTCCTCGTTACCGCCATAAATCCGATTATAGGAGGTGCCCCAGTTGATGCCGATCGTCCGATGCTGCCCCCGGACGCTTCCGGATTGTTGCAGTGGCGTTACCGGATGCAGTGCGTTCAACAACATAGCGGAATCTCCGCTAATGGTGATAGTAGACGATAATGCGCCAAGTGATTCAATATAATCTTTGGTCCACGGTCCGCGGATACCGCAATACACACTGTGCGCCATCACTGCCTTCAGCATATGGCGATACTGCGTGCTTTCATCGGCCAGCTCCGGTCCTAGCTGTCCATCCGGCTGCGGTGCCCATTTATGAAGGCGGTCATGACCGCTGCCCCAGATGAGGATCGTCTTTCCTAGCTCCAGTGCTTCGTACACCAGATCAATATAACCCGGTATGACCAGCGATCCGCCGCCGAGAACGATCGTATCGTACTGCTCAACTTTCTTCCACTCCACATGCGGAAGTGAAGGGATAACAAGATGCTCCTCTTCCTTCAGATGAGCCTGCGCCATATCGCGGAACATCTCCCACATCCACTCATCTCCAAGGTTGTTGAAGCCAATCCACCCTAAATACAACACTTTTCTCATTCGTTACGACCACTCCGTTCCTATCAAGTCATTGCAAGCAAGGAATTATACAGCTGCTTCATCTGAATCGCTTTATCGCGGATATGAAAATTCGACCGCGCCCAAGCTTGCCCTTGCCGGCCCATCTCCTCCAGCTTGTCAGCGGAAGCGAGCGCCTCGCTGATCGCTTCTCCGATCCGCTGCTCGGATGGACGCTCCTTGGAGTCATGGTCGCCAAAGTAATACTGCCAAGCCTCGTCATAAACGGGCTGGTCCACAAAGCCGAAATATCCGTGATTCCCAATAGCCAGAACGGGCTTGCCGCAAGCCATAGCTTCCAGTGCAACGCGTCCGGTTCCGACGACAAGATCGCCTAGATTGTAGTAATCGCGCATTTGCATCTGACTACCCACAAGCTGGACGAAAGACGCATTGCATTCAAGGTTTACCATCTCTGCAAGTTCGGCAATTGCGGCTGCTTGATTGCCTGATCCCGCGATTATGACATGCAAGGGCATTGCTCCGTTTAAACGAAGCGTGCGTGCTGCTCTGACGAGCATCGCGCATACAGCCGCCTTGTCCCAAGCCAGACGTGATGCATAAACCACGACCTTCTCTCCATCCGGAATGCGGAGGCTGGCGCGCAGCGCAGCAGACGACTCGGATCGATACTGGTCAAAATCAATTCCATTGGCAATCAAGTGCGACGGGATCCCCTGTCGCTCCAGATAAGCCTGAACAGGAAGACTGACGCACACGAAGGTGCAGCCGGCAGCCTTCATCATTTGCAGTTGATCCGGCGGATAGTAAGCGCCATGCACCGTGAACACTACGGGAATGCCTAAATTTCTTGCCGCTTCGGCTGCATACAAACCGGAAGGTGTTTGGTGAATGTGCACCAAATCAATTTTGCGGTTTCTCATAATTTGCGAGAGTGCGGCTTCCGCCTGCTCCTGGCGCACCGGGTCTAGCAGTTGCTCCGCCCTCAGTTCCACGCGATGAATCGGGCAGGCTGCACGAGCAAAGGACTCGTACATCACGCCGGTTCCGCCTGCATATACAGGCATGACGCCAAGTGATGGGAAGGCCTTCACCAGGCTCAGCACATAGGTTTCGGTTCCCCCAACCGCAAGGCTGTCCATGACCATTAGCAGCCGCAATCTTTTACGAGTCATAGTCATGCTCCGTCTGCGATTTGCCGAAATAATTGCGTGAACGCTGCAAGGGATGCTTGCGGTAGTAATACAGCACCTCCCGCATATTGTCCACGTTTCTCGCTCCGGGCTTGATGACTTTCGCGATAAATTCGTAATCCTCCGCGCCTTCAATACGCCTTGTATGCCCGCCGATTTCATCGAACACCGTTCCTCGCAACATCGCGGTTCCGTGGCAAATGCAATGTCCGCCTTTCGCATAAACTTTCCCAATTTGTTCGCCGTATTTAAGCCAGTACACCGGCATCCGGCGCTCAGGTTGCCCATCTTCGAACACTTCGTAGTTCGTACCGAGCAGATCGATTTGCGGGTTATTTTTCAGATAACGAACTTGCTTAGCCAGCCGCTCCGGATGAGACAGATCATCTGCGTCCTGGATGGCGATATACTCCCCTTTGGCCAAGTACATCCCAGCTGTTATTGCGCCTGCGTAGCCAATATTGCGGGGAAGTCGCAGTGTACAGATCCCCTTCCCATCCCTTAATAACGGCTCGTTGTTGTTCAGCCAATTCATTACGAATTCATAAGACCCATCGGTGGACGCATCATCGATTAGAATGAGCTCCCAGCTTGTATAGGTCTGATTGAGCAGGCTCGTTAAGCAATCCGTCAGATAAGGAACCTTATTGTAGACGGTGGTGACTATGCTGACGAGTCCCGGCACACGTTGAAAAGACACTTGCCTCTCCTCCCTTATGTTCCATGATAATGTTACAAAAGCCGAATATAAGAAATGAAGCGCAGCTGTATGATCGCATAGCTGCCGCTCTCATAACCGAAAAGCTCCGATGTGCGGAGCGTTACCGATACGCCGTCTACCGACACAAGCGTACCGCTGATCGTTTCAAGGGCGCTTGCGATCTGTACCTCCTTGTTCACGAGCGATTGCAGCTCTTCAATCATCGTTGCACCTGCTTTTCTGATAGCTGAAAGGTGACCAGCTGATCAAGCGGCACCATTACGCTTGTCCCCCCGTGTTCACGCACGACCAGAAAATCGTCGCTAACCTTCGTAATTGTGCCTTCTACTGTCCCGGCTGGCGTTAAAAGCTCGGCTGACTTGCCTGTGTATGGCTCAAAAACTCGACCGAGTTTATTCAAGCTGGACGTGCCGACATCGCGCTGACTCTCAAGTCCAAGCGATGCCAACTCCTCTCGAATCGCCTGACGCATTTCTGCTATGAGCGTTGATCCATCGAGCGCGCCGGATTCCGGTGCAGGCGGCTGTGTTACGTTTGCGTTTGGCATCAGCAGCCGTGCAAGACCATCAAAATATTCCTTTATCTCTCTAACGTTTACGATAATTTTCATCGCTCCTCCATCCTCCTATTCCATGGAAACTTCTGATTTCCATCTTTACTAGGGTATACAGTTAAGAGGAGGAGCGACTGAGGCATATCACCAGTCCACCCTGAAATGTTCGATTGCCATTCCAAGACAAAAAGGACACCCGTCCAAATGGAAGGTGTCCCTGTAAAAACCTATGGGCCATACTGAATGAGCAATGTGATAGTCGCCGTTCATCTAGAAATCGAGTCGCATTACGACCCGACGTTTGCTTGGTTGAGTCAGCTCTCGGAAACCTGCCGCCTCAAAGACGTTGCGGCTCCCGACATGGAGCTCGCCCCAGGTAATTTCTTTCTCCGGTGTGGTGATCATCGCATAACCCTCTACAGCTCGAGCGCCCTGCTGCTTAGCGAAGTCAACGGCAGCACGAGTGAGCTCGTACGTAATCCCGCGCCTTCGATAGCCGGTGCGAACAATGAAGCAGGTGATCGCCCAAACCTCATCGTCGTTCTTATCTTCGTTTCTTCCCGTCCAGGGCATCCGACTCTTTAACAGGTTTGGGTAGGCAATTCGCGGCTCAATTGCACACCACCCCACTGGCTGCTGGTCGAGGTAAGCGATAAGCCCGCTCGTGGTAACGGCTTCCGGATGATCGCAGTCGGTCTGGGTCCGCAACAAATAAGCACGTTCATCATCGTCGATATTGTTCCACTGAGAAGAAGGAATCTTGAACCGTTGGCAGTAGCAGCGTACGGAGTGACACTTGACCGGGCCAAGTACAACCTCCAAGTCTTCCCATGATGCCTCGTTTGCCGGCAATATGGATAATCCATCAATCGTAGTCGACCTCGATTGGACGGTTTCCATAGGCACCTGACTTTCAGCATTTTTCATCGTCAACAGCCACCACCTTCACATTAGTCACTCCCAATATGAAGACGCAGAACTGCATTTATTGTTGCGCTATAACGATGATTGGAGCCTATTCATCCTGAAAATCCTTGAAAGACTTTGCATACTTCCCCCAACTCCCCGGAATCTCGGAAACATCTTTACAATAGATAGCCTGTACATAGCTGGACAAGTCCGTTACTTTCCCTTCTACAAGGACCTCGCGGATCTCGGAAGGTTTTGTAGGGACATCATTATCCCGCACAGTCTCGAATTGGTCCAACGGCAGAAACATGCTCAAACTTTTCCTATAGGAACAACGGTTTGGATACCGAGGTGAGCTCCCCGAGTCGTATTTCGACAGCTTTACAGCATCATAGCAATCATGAATGAGCGAATAGGCATCCAATTGAAGCACGGCAAAAGCTTCATCAGGCTCTCTCCTCGAATACATCTCCAGCATCTTCAGACAATCCCGCCGCGTCGGCCAGAGGAATACATGCTGATCCAGATACTGATAAAATTGATGAAGCGTTGTGTTTGGATCCATTACAAGTTCAGCTATTCGCAAATGTGCATTGGCTACAAAACGATGCCCTTGAAAATGCACTTCTCTTCTCTCTGTCCTTCGTCCATCCGATAAGCTGTGATCAACTTCATAAGGTGCATACAATGCATCCAAATGCGCGATCGATGGCAAGTTTTGAACCCTTGTGAAATGATATAACGATTTCCGTTTGGAACTGTTCGTTATTTTGCGTACAATGGAATCGTTCATCGCTGGATACCTCTAGTCCGATCTTCTTCTGAACTGACGATACGCTGCAGAAATACACATCAGAACGCCTGTTGTAACGAAGACGCCAACCGGGAACCCCCATGTCCCCCACGCAGGCACGATAAGCGGCATCAACGAGACACCGAATGCAACAGGAACAGGAACTTTAAATAACTTACAAAGTACGAATGTAATGAGAACATTAAGGACGCCAACCCAAATGATTGAGCCATCCAGCAAGTGATACACGCCGACTGCAAGAGCAGCCGTAATCGTTAATACCGCTATACGTTGGGGAATCATTTTCCAAGCAAAATCCTTCGCATGAAATACCTCGAATATGAGAGCAAACACGGGTGGAACCACGAAAACTTCAAGCTTAGTCGCAAATGCAAGACCAATCCAAAGGGCTAACACAAGGGTTATGAGAACCGTATCCGTCTTCTTGCGAAAATGGATCGGGCTACTAGCCGGCTTATCCGGTTTTCTCATTCCATAAGCAGCCAGCATCACGACAAATGTGAATACGGCAGTCGAAACGGCAAATGTATAATCAGTAAGGCCTAGAAAAATCGGGAGTAAAGCAGCAGGAATAGTTGGTCCAAAATTGACGCGACATACATGCATGAGAATTACAATAAGGATAAGACCTAACCATATTTTCACCAGCGGCGATAGCGCCAAATGGTTCATCGTCGTACCGATAAAGGCACCTAATGTTGGGGAAAGCCATAAGTGGAGAGGTTTCTTAATCCAGTGCGGCACCGGAAAAACCATGACCCCCATAGCCATTCCTGCAATTTCCGGGAAGAGAATATCCCTTTCGTCCAGCCATACAGCCCCAATCAGCATGAGAATAACTAAACCGTAAGCTGATGCAAATCCTCTGGATTTCAGTAAATGCCAAGACATCTCCGTTCTTCTCCTCTCCGAAACCAGCTCATAAGATCTGCTTTATTCAGGACTATTTTGCTTGATCGAATTGCATTTCAGGAGGCGGCATCTGGATGAACGTTACGCCTGTACGAGAATGCTGCTTGCCGTTGATCCAGACGTTATGATCGTCATAGCCTTCTAATAATCCCCCACCTGAGGTTTTCTTATCGGTTACGACCATCACATATTGACCGAAAAGCATCGCATTATCAAAATCGACGTCATATTGAAGTGTTGTCCACAGCATCGATATCCGTCCTTTCTCACATTGATATTATCCCTTTAGCAAATTCCCTTTAAGCAACAGGTTCAATGTCCGGATAAAGAGAACAGCCAACACAATGCTTAGAAACGCCAAAATAATCGCAGAAATGCCAATCAACAGCCAGGAATGTACGAATATCGCATATTCCAAAGCCGCGTTGCATAGGGCAGCAATCGGAAAGCTTACCGCCCACCAAGAAGCGCTAAACGGTACGGACTTTCTAAATACTTTGAAGAACAAAACGATGAATAAGAAAAGGCCAAAGTAAAACAATATAGAAGCGAACGAATCGATCTTCTGTTGAATGTTCGTATAGCCCAGAAAACCAACCTCAAACGGCGCAATCATAATTATCATTGAAGGCACTAAACCAGCAGGCAGCGGTGCATGATGAATCAATCTGGATAAGATCAATGTCAGGAAGATCAAAGCGACAATACCGCCGATCGCGAGGGCCAACAGATTAATCTCACGTGCCCACGCAAAAGGCATTGTTCCTCCGGCAACCGCTATATCGATGGACCCTACTCCCGGTATCAGCCATGGCGGAACTACGTGACCCGGCTCGAGATTCCCGTTCAACAAGCGTGCAACAATGATAAAGCTAAACACGATTGTCATGATGGTACCGATAATCCAAATCACTTGACCCGTTACTTGATGAAACGTTCCGAGAACGGAAGAGAGCAGCAACAATGAAATCGTGATAGTACCGAAGAAATTCCCGGTAATAGGATTCATAAATTCGGCCTTGACCTTATGCGGGTACAGGATCCATTTCGAAATATAACTTGCGCTTAACGCAATAAACAGAAGAACCGCGAGAATTCCAATGCTATCGGCAATGACCGGAGAACTACCGAATAACTTACTTGATTGTCTCCAAGCCAATGATAGACCTGAGATGCCCATAACTGACGCAAATAAACTTACAGGTAAAAATTGAACAGAACCAATGCCTTTCTGTTGTTGCACGTCAGTCATAGTTTGCATGAGTGATCATCACTTCCTTTGTTTGATGTCGACTAACTATCCTGTTGCCTCATTGTATGAGAATCATAATGATAGATCAATATCGTTGTTTCTATGATAATCATAGTTGTTATCTATGATTCTTCTTCGCTGTCACAGGACACCTGCAGCTTGTCCTGCTTGAGATTCTTTATATGCTCCGTCAATATTTCAATAAACCCGCGCGCAGCCTTCCCCATGAATTTATCACGGAGATACACAATACCGACCTCTCTGCACAAGGTCGGTTTTTGAATTGGAATCGGGATTAGATCTTCGTAGTTGTACATTTCAAGCAAGGTTTTCGATAAAACCGTGCCGCCTGCACCTGAACGAACGAGCCCGAACAACGATTCGATCGTCGTCGTTTCGATCAAGGGCGTTAGTTGTAAACCGGCTATTGAACATGTCATATCCACCAACTGCCTGCAGCGATGGGTTTCCGGAAACATCACAATCGGCACATTCAGGATTTCGTCAAAATTTATGGCTGTACGGCTTGCATACGGATGCTCCTCTGTTGCAACAAAATAAAATTTCTCATTATAAAGGGGAATCGAACGCACTCTCTCATCCTCGACGGGCAGAATCGTAATGGCTAAATCGAGTTCGTTTTGCAGCACGCGGTTTACGACATCTTCGACACCGAAGATTTTGAGTCGGACTTTCGGATACTCGCGATGGAAATCGAGCAATAAGTTCGAAACCAATTGGTTTAGCTCGCCCGGGAGAGCGCCAATCGATAATGTACCTCGCTCAATTTGTTGAAGTTCTTGAATTTGCTCCTTCGCGTTCGTTAAGTTGCCGAATGCCAGCTTACTCTGCTTGTACAAAATCATTCCGGCATCGGTTATGGCAATTTTCTTGCCGATCCGGTCGAATAGCGGGACGCCTATTTCATCCTCAAGCGCCTTGATTTGATGGCTTAAGGAAGGCTGGGTGATTCCCAGCTTGACGGAAGCTTTGGTGAAATGTAATTCTTCGCATGTTGTAATAAAGTAGTCCAGTTGTCTTAACTCCATAGGATCTGCCTTCTTTCTCTATAATCTTATTTATTATTCCGCATGCTCGCATCGGTTATGAATCACTTTGAACTCACTATAATGGAACACTTCATCATTGATCAATGTAGTCCTATCTATTATTTTGATAGTTTGTGTCTATGATTGATCATGAACAGGGCATGAAAAAGCTCCCCGAATAGCAACAGGTTGTTAGTTTCTTTCTCCTGTTTACTATTGAGGGAGCACCTCATTTTTTCACCGGAATAAAATCTCGTCACATCTCGCCAACGCCCATTCGTGCAGTTCCACGTCTCGATCCCTGGCACTGGAGTAAATGACATCAAGTCCAATACGGAGCTGATAGCAGCGCAGAACTTCGGCTTGCTGCATCAATCCCTGATACTGCTCCTCGATATACTTCGCTTGCGCTTCCATGCAATCTAGCCAAGTACGCCAGAAGAAAATGTTAGCAATATCATAGAGCGGATCGCCAAACATCGCCTCGCTCCAATCAATGACCCCGGTAATTCGGCTGCCATTCGCAAGGACATTGTTTGAGCCGAAATCTCCATGGACGAGCTGTCGAACCTCGGGGCAATGCGGCGTAAAAGCTTTTATTACTTGCAAATATGAATCGATTCGACGATCGTCAAGGAACGGTTTCAGTGCAGCCCAATCATAGCTGCTCGAATCCGCGATGCTCATAATGAAGTCACACCATTTCTCGTACCGGCCGAAGCCGTTTCCGTTGAAGGGACCGTATCCTGCGGTGCCCGTAATATTCGTGCTCGCCAATGCTTCGATGACATGCATGACAGGCTCCGTCACAGACGGTAAATCGGAGATTTTCATGTCCTGCAAAGTAACGCCCGGCGCGCGCCGGGAGATGCAGTATGCATATACGTCAGCGATTGTGCCGATAGAGAGGATTTGCGGGATTGGCAGTGCCGCTGAAGCAAAATGATGATAACAGAACTCATCTTTGTGAAAGCCTACAGCAGAACGATTGACGCGAAGAATGAATTCATCGCCTCCGAAGCGGATTGCAAATGCTTGCGACTCTTCTCCTTCGGTTATTGGCTCCCAACCCGAAAGATTCCCTACCTCTCGCGTTACTGCCGCCATGATTGTCTCGGGCGTCAATTGAGGCTTCATCTTAGTGCTCCTTCTCCATGCTCACATGCGGCAGACTAACCATTATGATCTCGCATCCACTCGTTTCTCATTTTCGATCGGATACACTACATCATCCATAGCATCACGATAAGATCTCTCCAGCATGGTATCATTGCCTTGGGAATCCACTTTCCCATAGGTGAACACACCCGCCATAAATTCATTTAAGAAATAAACAAAGCTCTTATAGGTGGGTTTCTCACCCCACTCCCGATTCGACACGGTATCATTTTGCCATTTAAGAATGGCTAATCCATCTGCATTGATTTCAAAATACTGATCGCAGTACCCGGATTGACTCATTGAAAATCGAAGCGCTTCTCCTTCAGGAAACGAGTAGCTATTATAATTGTACATTTCACCCGCCATACTTGGCGGCGCTTCGCCCATGATTCTGTAGGCGCGAAGCGCAATTTGCCGGGCTTCCGTCAGATCACCGCGCATTAGCTTCTCGAATTCGGCTTGACCGGTTGGGGTCCGGACAATGACATTCTTGACTTGGGCATTATATTTGACATATGCACCAAGCGTTTCGCTTATGAATCTAAGCGGTACATAGGTCAGTCCTTTCTTATTTACCACAGGAGCGTCAATTTGGACTTGTTTCCCATTCACTGTAACGGTCTTGTCCCCTTCGCGGAGATAGACAATCTTGCTGTTATCTTTGGTGTGGAACATTACGGTATGCGTCTTCGAATCATAGGCAAAAACCAGCCATGCAGGGTCGGTCAACGCTCTCAACTTGACCAGCGTTCGTCCGTTTACCGTGATCGTATCGTATTCATGCTGCCCGTTTACATAAACCGAAGCAGTAGCTGCAGTCACGACAGAAGAAGCATTTACGTGCGTATTCATGAACAGAAAACTCCCCAGTATGACGAAGCCAAGCGTATGTACGAACCATTTCTTCAGCGCAATCACTCTCCTCTGGAATTTCTATTTTCTTACAACTATCTGACGGAATTGAATAAGAAAAGTTTCGCAAGAGCCAAGCGGCATATTCCGGCTGTCTCAACAAAAAAACCGGACTATGCTCTACAAAGAGCGGTCCGGTTTTCTTCAACTACACGCTTAACGGCCCCAATCAATAAATGGGCCGATTCTTTCCCTTTCAACTGTGGATGCGGAGATTTCTTCCGGCAGATGTCCGAATGCCATGCCGGGCACACTTCGCGGATTGTATTCGATGACGTCGGAGGAATAGATAGCCACGAACATTTTACCTGGGACAGCATGTGCTCGGATTAAGATCGGTTGGTTGTAACGGTTCTGGAAAGCAAAATCCGGTCCGTCCCAACTGACCGTCGCATCGCGGCCCGGTCTTACGTACGGTACGTTTCGGCTATGCGAGTAACGCTGCACGATATGCAGCCCGGCACGGTCCGTCGCATTGAACAGCGTAGAGGATACCTGGCATATCCCGCCACCGATTCCTTCGGATAATTCGCCTCTGACAATGATCGGAGCTTCCAGATAGCCCTTTTCCCTTGTGCGCCTGCCAACGACTTTATTGAAGGAGAATGTCTCCCCTGGGAAAATGACCGTATTATTAATCGCTTTGGCAGCCAGTAAAATGTTATGCGATCGATTCTTGTTGCGGCTGTTGTAATAGGTGGCATACTGGCCGATCGGTTTTTCCTTAATTTCCGCCAGCAGCTCTCGGTCCACCCGCGGATAAACATCGACAAGCGGTGCATCGAATGCGAAAGTTCCTTCACCGTAAAAGAACGCGTAAAACTTCTCGGTAAACCTTCGCTGATCGAGTCGATGACCGTTCTGTTCGGGAGTGATTCCCCCTCGATCATTAATAACCGCATTGTGAGGAGCTTCGTAGCTTTGCCGATCCAAAGTCTTAATTAACTGATCCAGCTTGTCCAAATTCACCATAGTAAAGCCGGGTGACGCATAATCATCACGATAGATTACGACCGGAGTCTTCCCCTGAATCGACACGGATAAATGCTCGGGACTTCCGCCCTGCTGGAGCATCCCAAATAAGCTGCTGATCATCCATAACCACTTCATAAGGCATTCTCCACATAATCGATTTTCCATGCCTGCAGGGCGGAGTCTCTGCGCAATTGAAAGACGAGCGACTTCTCGACTTTCCGAAAACCGTCGCGGTAAATCACTGCTCTAACCGGCAAATCGATGGCGAGCAAATGATCGTAAACTGCGGACTCCGAGTGATCGGACGCTCTCTTGATGGCAATAATGCCGGTCGCCTCCTGCTTCAATCGCTCCAGCTGCTCATGATTCCGATGCGGGAATAGCACCGTCATAATTTCAGGATCCCGCTGATTGATCGCGATAAAAAACAGCTCCACAACGTCGTTTGGCGACGTTTGCTGCACGTATTGTTGGAGCTTGCCTGCCGCCTTATGCACCATCGTCTGATGATCCGGATCGACGCTCCCGGTCTTGTGCGTGCTGCTCCCCAGAAAATGAATGCAAAAATGTCCGTTAAAGTCATTGTCCGGAATACCGTCTCCCCCATGAGGCATACCGTGCATGGAAGCCGCAATCGCTTGGTCATCTTTCAAAACAAGAATGGCCCTTCTTCTCCAGCTCCATTTTCCCTGATAGATCTGCCTCATGACGTCAGTGTCATGCTTCGTTAACGGCTGTACATCAGCATGCGTGCTTCCTGCTCTTCGCTGCACCTCAAATCGCATCCCGGTCTCCAAATCGACAACGGTGAACATCGATTTCATTGTGATGACTTGCTTAGCTTCAGGCCACGATAACAATTTGCCATAATGCTTTGATTTCAGCTCCGATATAAGGGCTTTAAGCTGCTGTTTCATCTCGCCTCGAAGCTGAATCGCTCTATTGTTCGCCATATCATACAACTGATAGGACAGGTCAATGCTATAGGTTTTATCATCGATCATTAAATATGTATCGGAAATAGGGACATAGGTTGTTTGATGGGTGACGCCTTCTGCAACAGCACCCACCCACTTGTCGGAATCGATTACCATACTGGTTACCAGCGCTGAATTCGGCGAGGTTTTGACGGTCAGCGAGACCGAAGGTTGTTGTCTTGCTGACGCCAAAGCATGAACCGGATCGCAAAATAGCCCAATTAAGGCGACTCCAATCAGGAGCAATCGATGAAATTTTTTCCCTTTCTGCATGTCTTCTCCCTCCTAATTAACACTATTTCTTTAAGGGAGGAAAAAGATGCATGGAAAAATTCGCCTGTTTTACTTTTGGCTGGATTTTGAATAACAGAAGTCCGGTGATCAGTGCAGTGACGCCGATTGCTTTTTGCCAGCTGAACGGAACCTGCTTCAATCCAAACCATCCTTCTGAATCCCACCATAATGCGCATACCATTTGAGATGTCATCACGATGGCAGTCGCCGCACTAGGCCCAATTAATCGAACGCCTTTTACCACGCAGGTAACTACGCTGATACCGATTATTCCGCTGAACCAGAACCAGACCGGCATCCCTTGCCAGTGCAGAAACGCAGTACCTTCCATTAAAAGGCCCATGACAAACGATGCGAAAAATCCCATTCCAAGCACCAGCGCAGTAGTCGTATTCGAGTGAACAGATACGCTCACTTTGTTATTGAACAAAGTCTGCACGCTGACAAGCATGCCCGCCATTAAAGCTAATAAAATGCCTATAAGCAACGCTATTCCCTTCTTTCGCTATTCTCGTAGATGTTTCGTCCAGCGGCAGCCTCGAGACCTAATCGGTCAATAATCACGAGTTTGCCGCGATTACGTTCGAGAAGCCTCAAGCGACAGAAATGCAGAATAACCCGATTCAAATGCCGGTAACTGGTGCCGATCAGATTCGCCATATCTTTCAAACTCGCTATGCTGACCCGGGTATCGACCGGCGTCGTCACAGAGAGCAAGTAGCTGGCAAGACGGATTTCGACCGGGTACAACAGATTAAAGCTTAAGGCTTCCGACTTCTTGTAAAATTTCTCCGAAATCATCTTTAGCATAAACTGTAGGAACGGCACTTCCTCGCGATAAAGCGGAAGCCAGCGTTTGTGAAAGGCTATCGCCTCCACGGTTGTTACAGCCGTTACCGTATTGAGAAGGTTTAATCCGCTTAGACATTCAATCTCTCCAAGAACATCGAGCGGGGAAGTAAAACCAAGCAGCAGTGTATTCCCTTCCGTCGATGTCGTATAGACCTTTACTTTTCCGTGCACGAGAAAGAAGATATTTTCCGGTACCTCGCCTTGCTTGCAAAGTTCTTCTTCCGGTTCGAACCGATACAGCACTAAATGCTGTCTCAGTGCATTCGGGAAAACCTCATCTAACGCAAATTGTGCGAGGTAAGGTTCGAACCGATTGGAATCTCCGATTTCCTTCATACCAGCCTCCCCCTCCTATTCGTAGTGCAGCCGATTAGAAAGATAAACATAAGATGCCCGTTATCATGAGCATAATGCCAATCCATTGCGGTGTACGGAGCCGCAGCTCTCGATTTCCGAACCAGCCGGCTTTCTCCATCCCGAGCGTCGCTAGGATCTGAGATATCAACATCGCCGACACGGTGACAGCCGCGCCATTGTGATGAAATGCCGTAATATTACTGAAAATAATAAAGGCTGCAAGCGCTCCGCCGAATCGATAATACACCTTCACTTTCGCCAGTTTTCTCCATGTTCGATCTCCTGTAATCCATACAATGAGCATGGCCGCAGCGAACCCTGTTCCTTGCGTTAGCGCTGCCGCCTGCCAGGTTCCGATCTGATCCCCGATCACGGCATTAGCCGTACTTTGCAAAGTTATAAATACGCCGCCTAATATAGCCAATAGGATGCCTTTCATGCCTTGATTTCCTCCTCAACCATCGTGCTCTCTTTATTTAACGACGAGAGGTCGATTCTGAAAAGGACATATGTCCTAAATCATCAGATTGCATGCTCCAATTAGAAAAGACCCGCCGCCACGGGTCTTCTTGTATGTATCAGTCCTCAGTTTTCAAATACAGAAGACTAGACAGCCAAAAGGCATCCTTCAGTCATGTTAATGACTCGGATGCCCTTCTCAACGTGCTGTAATTATTTATTAATACCCTGTGTTTACTCCTCCAACAACTGGGTATGCAGGACCGCCACCGTATCCACCTAAGCCACTTCCCATGCATCCACAGAAAACAATAACTAGCAGGATGAAGAGCACCAGAATAACTCCCGCGCTAGTAAAAGCACCACCAACATGACCGGACAATGTATTGCACCTCCTGGGGTTTAACGTACAACATATGATATGTCCCGGGAGCTGTAATGGATTGGGTGTTTGGAGGGGATCAAATGGTTCGGGTATAATTGTCACTCTTCCAAGTGATAAACCAGTTGCACAACCCCTGATGAGAACGTTCTAGTATGTGCCAATTTCAGATTCAACCTTTGTTTAATATCATTAAACATCGGCGTTCCTTCTCCCAAAACAACGGGGTGAACCGATAATCTGAATTCATCAACAAGACCTAGTTGGATAAAAGTTGTAATTAGACTAGCTCCGCCGTAAAGCCAGATGTCTTTACCGGGCTTATTCTTTAATTGATTGACCTCTTCAAGAATACGGCTGCTAACGTACGTTGCTTTAGAATCTGTCCCTGTTTGTGTTCGGGAGAAGACGTATTTCTCTTTGCTGTGAATAAGCTCCCACATCTCTTTGTCTGATGCACTTTCTTCCATTGCGGGGAGATATTGTCCCCATAAATCGTAGCTTTTTCTCCCATAAAAGATCGTATCGATTTGATATAAGAAATCAGTAAACCCCATCTCCGGGTCCATGATGCACCAATCAACTTCCCCATTCTTCCCTTCAATAAATCCATCTAACGTGACTGCCAAATCTAAGATGATTCTGCGTTTCATCTTTAGTCACTCCTTATCCAACCGGATCGCTTAATAGTGTTGGTTACAAGCTCATCGTCGAAAACAATTCCAAAACCGGGCGTAGCAGGAATGTGAAATTCTCCATTCTCAACGCGATATCCGGATACGTCCATTCCTTCAATTGCAATATCGTCGTATTCCACAAATTCGAAGTTTCGTACCGCAGCCGATAAATGTCCGGATACGTAAATGCCATAGGCGTTGCCATAACAATGTGGCGCTGACCGCAAACCATGCGCATCTAATTTCTCGCCTAATTCAAGCCAATGCGTGAAGCCCGGCCAGATGATATCGTACTGCAGCACATCGACGCGGCCACGAATGGCCCAATCCACAAGATGCGGGGAGGCCAGCCCTTCCCCATCTGCGATAAGCACGTTCTGCCCACGTTCCAGAAGCCAGCCCTTCAGATCCTCGTACAAGGCATCATCTTCATGGAATGCTTCTTCCAGCCAATACAGGTTCACATCCGTTAGCGCCGCTATAACTTCCTTGGTCAAGTTCAGGTTATACGCATTATTCGCATCGATCATGATTTTCCCTGCAGGGCCGGCTACTTCAGAGATTCCTTGTACAATCGCGATATCTCGTTTCGTTCCTTCCCAGAGCGGCATGTGACGTCCGCCTCGGCCGACTTTAATTTTGAAATGACGGTGCCCATTTGCAAAACCTTGTTGTGCTTGTTCGTTCATTAATGCAACGGCTGATTTCTCATCGGGCAAGTGCAAGTCATCGAAATATAGAGAGGTATCATAGCAAGGCACAACCAGTGGAACGCCTCTTTCGAAGAAATGGGCACCTGCCACCAAGTCATACACAGGTTTGCCAAGTCTTCGCCCCAACCAATCGAGAATGGGATATTCCAGCTGCAGCCGATATGCTTCACGAATTCGGCCTCGATCGTCGAATAAGTCAACTAATCGGCGACCTATTATCGTTTCAGCCCATTCCGGCGTGATATGAATGGAGCTTCCATAGGCTGTTTGTCCATCAATCGTAATTCTAACGATATCCACCGAGCAAGATTTGCCATGAATACCGATTCTGCCATTCGCTCCCGCGCTTCGAGCCCGTTCTCCCGTTAGTTTGGCGAATTCGATTCTTTCCACTTTCCAATCCGTTTGAATAGCTGAAATGTTCATAGGATCCTCCAATGCCGAATCGGCGGCTTCTTGTTACGACCATACTCTAAGTATTCATCGCGTCAAGCACGCAATCCTGCAACTTATGACGCAACAAAAAACAACCGATTAACTAAAACCGGCTGTCGTCGTGTCGTATTCAGGTCTCCATTTGGTTACACGAATTAGTTGGTATGCTGAATAAACTGCTGGACCGCTTGCTCAAGCAATTTTGTTCGGTTCAGTAAACCTTGAAATCGCCCATTATTGGAGGTTATGGCAAAACGAATCCCTTTTTGACGGATCAATTCGGTGTTTAGTTGACTCCGCGTTTATCCTATGGCGACCATTGTGCTCGTTACAAGCATCAATAAAGATACCGGAGCCCTGCTATACGCATAACAGGTGGCAATCTCCCAGGGAACTTCCCGCCCATCGCCATACTTCCCCAAGTCATACCTGCAGCAAGGGCAAGTTGAAAAAATATGACCACCCCAACTAAGATTGCAAATACGATTCCAATCGCTTCTATATCCATATGAGCCTCCAATACAATTTTGGAAGTTCGCCCGAAATCAGTGAGCTCGTTAGCGTTACAACCTACAAGACTTCATATTGCTTTATAATTTCTTCGCGAAACTTCAGCCCATGGCCTGGGCGATCCCAAACGTTAACCATGCCGTCCTTGATAAGCGGGACATCTTCGAACAAGTCGTCATACCAATTCATATATTCGATGTATACGCCGTTAGGAATCGCGGCAAACATCTGGATTTGAAGCTCCCATGCCAGATGAGGCGTAACCGGGAGACGATTGGCGCTTGCCAAATTGGCGATGCGTTGGGCTTCCGTAATCCCGCCTGCTCTGAGGTTGATCATCAGAATATCTGCGGCTTTCCGATCGATCAGCTCACGAAATCCATATCGTGAATACTCGGTCTCGCCCGTCGTAATTCGGATGTCCAGCGCTTTGGCAACCTCCGCATGTCCAATGATATCATCAGCAGGGACAGGTTCTTCGAACCAGTACACGCCGAGCTTTTCCAACTCTCTGCCAAACCGAATGGCCGTTGCCACATCGAGCCCCTGGTTCACATCGACCATAATGTCGATATCCGCACCCAATGTTTTTCTAACCGCTTCCACTCGCCTTAAGTCGATTCTTAAATCCGGGAAGCCGGCTTTCATCTTGAATGCTTTAAAACCGCGAGAAGCGTAACCTTCAGCTTCCGAGACGAGTTCTTCTTCCGATAGCGACATGAATCCCGCGCTAGCATAGGCTTTCACTTGATCTGTATAAGGCCCGAGCATCCTATGGATCGATGTATGCTGTAATTTACCGGCCAAATCCCAGAGGGCGATATCCACCGCGGAAATCCCATACAGGACTACACCTTTGCGTCCAATCATATTAAGTGCCCACCAGAGCTTCTCCCATATCTTATTTCGATACAACGGATTCTCACCGATTAGCAAATCGGCAATATCCCGATCCATACATGTTTTAATCGTTTCGCTGCCTTGACCCAAGATGGGCAAATACCCCATACCGGAAATCCCTTCATCGGTTTCAATTTCAACAATGATCGCGGTTCGTTTCGTAATGAAGAAGGTTGATACTCGAATGGGGGTCTTGAAGGGTACGGATACAAGCTTCGTTTTTACGGCTGTGATTTTCATAGTCTCTGATCCTCCCATTTTAAATACTATAATTTTTTCACGAGCTGGGCTAAAAAGAAGCTGGGATCCATGCTGCCCATTAACAGAAAAAAGACAGCTGATCTCTACGAATCCGCTGTCTGAGCTTGTTGTCCTTGATGAAACTATCATGCCGTTTGTTTAGTTGCTTTGGAATTGATTAAAAGCAATACCTTGCCAGTTGCTGTCGCCGCTATCAAAGAGTCGGCGATTGTTTCTGGCAACGACGCCGAACAGCTGCAGTGCAGCACGATCATCCAACCCGGATACATCTTGATCGAGATGTTCAGCGAATAACTCGTCCAGCAGCATGCGAGCCGCCTTGCGGTCCCAGAACGCCGCGTTCATTTCGCAGTTGCCAAACAGCGAATAACGATGCAGATTGCAAGATCCAACCGTCCCCCATTCACCGTCGACGATCATAAGTTTGGAGTGAACCCAAACCGGGTTTCGCATACCGGCCTCACCTAATCCGGCGATGCCCGCTAATGTGAAATGATTGAACGCGGCTAGTTTGTCCAGATGTTCCGGAGCTTCGTCTTCCTCCGGTGCAACGACTACAATCTCCACGCCGCGCAGCAGTGCTTGATGCAAGCATTCGATAATTTCAGGAACGGCGACATACTGGTTCTCCATATAGATCGAGCTGCGAGCCGCTCCAATTGCGGCACAATATTGGTCGAAATTCGAAAGCTCGCCGGCTTCAATCGGGTAGGCAGCGCCTTGAGGCGTTGCATAACCGTTCATATATCGCCCACCATGGATCGTCCGTTGGATTTGAACGATCGTGTCTCCTCTACGGCGTGGAACGATTGCCGGAAACGGAAGGTCGTATTCGCTCCCCTCGCCCCATCGCCCATCCGGCAGCTCCCGCTCGCTGGCTTCGTTCCAGCGCTGCACAAAATTATGATGGATGTCGACCGAAGATGGTCCCGCGAGCTCCATATAGACATCATGGTTTTGACCTTCAACGCCGCGATGGCCGGGTGCGACTACAGAGTTGGGATTTAGATTGATCCCTCCGAGAAACGCGGTCTCCGTGTCGGTGCCGGCATCGATAAGCCAACTCTTCTGATGCTGACAATACCCCGGCTCAGCTTGATCCCAGCGGATAAGAATGGACGAATCGGCCTTACTTAACCTCTCGACATGTTCGGAAGCTCCCCAGAACGCATTGGTTTTCAAATGTTCCGTTCGGGAGTCGGGGCGCCAGAAGATGATGCGAACGTCGATCCCTCTCTCAGCCGCTCGATTAAGGACATCCAGAGGCGTGCCTCTCCCATCCGGCATTTGGCATGACGCCCACATGAACGTAACCGTTGCCCAAACGCTATGTTTGGCTTGCTCAATGGCTTCGCAAACACGGCGGAACGCAGGTTCTCCGTCGAGAAGCGGTCGAAGCAGATTTCCAGGGCGGACAGGGTAAGATGCACTTGAAGCATAAGGAATGGCTAAAGTGCCGATGTTCGTATCTTCAAACATGTCAAGCGCCTCCTCCTCTACGAAACCCGTATTGCACACTTAACACTAATTCGTCTGTTTAGATCCGTACCTCAATAGCTTGTTTACTCGTTCTGCACTTATCATCATGATAACAAGAAATGCCAGCACAATAAACGGTAGTAATACGATGCTCGTCTGAGTAGCAAAAACGCCAAATAACGGCGGGAGAAGCGTGGTTCCCGTGTACGCGACCGCCATCTGATAGCCGATCAGCTTCGCGGAATGTTCTCGTCCAAATCTTGCAGGTGTTTCATGAAGCAATCCGGGGTAAATCGGAGCAAGACCAAGTCCAATAAGAATGAGTCCGACTAAATAAAGTTGAGCAATAGGAAGTAACAGCATAATTCCGCCGGCAACGGCCATGATCTGACCGCTCCGAATCAACACCTTATTGCTGATCTTCAATGTAATAAACCCGGTAAGCAGCCTTCCCATAGTTATTCCGCCATAGTATAAAGAGATCCAACCGGCAGCAGTCTCGGCTGTCATATCTCTTGCCCCTACCAGATAGCTGGCTCCCCATAATCCGACGGTAGATTCAACCCCGCAATAGAACAAGAAAGCGACAAGTGTCTGTTTAACGCCTTTGGTCTGCAACACCTTAACCTTGGGAGTCGCTGCTTCAACTATATCGTCAGTTCTGTCCTGTTCTTCCTGAATCGTATGAGTTCGTTGCTCGCCATCTCTAATCGAGGCCACTCGTTTCCATAAGGGGAGCGTAGCGAACAATACGACCGCGAGCGAGAATTGAATGATCGATACCGCCGTATATCCATCTCTCCAGGAGTCGTGTTCAGCAATATAATAGGACATAATAATAGGTCCTATAGTTGCTCCTACACCCCAGAAACAATGAAGCCAATTCATATGATGAGCCTTATAATTTTCAGCTACATAATGATTGAGAGCCGCATCAATGGCACCGCCACCAAGACCGAGCGGAACAGCCAACAGAACAAGCCAGATCAACGAAGGCGCCATGGCAAAACCAAGCAGCGCCCCTGCCGTGAGGCAGCAGCTGATCAACGTGATTTTCCCCGTCCCAACACGCTCAACCAAGCTCCCGCTTAGGAGACTCGATACGATGGTGCCTCCGGCTACAACCATAGATAAGATCCCTGCGAAGCCGAAGGATGCCCCCACATCAGGTCCGATTACCGGCCATGCCGATCCAAGCAGCGGATCCGGAATTCCGAGGCTAATAAAGGCCAAATAAATGATCAATATAAAAATGGACGCCATAAGATACCTCTTTCTAGCAACAATCCGTGATCATCACATGAAGTGCTAATTGCTGCAAACCGGCTAAATAATCCTGATTTCGATCGCTTATTACAAGCGTTGGCAAATGTTTGTGTGGAATATAGGTTGAGCTTCTGACAGCGACCTTAGATAGAAACAGTTCATCTACCTCATCATTGCAAAAAACGACTGCCCGAGGATTCAGAATGGCTGCGAACGCTGCGATTAAACGGGCAATGGCATCAATTTGCTTGTCTTCAGCTAAGACAATCCCGCCATGGCTTTCCTCGAGCTTCAGCGCCTTCCCAAAGGACTGAAGATCATACTGAGGTACAAACGAGATTTCACCTGAGAAGAACGTGCTGCCTCTTACCACGTCACCATTGATCATAATCCCAGATCCCGGCCCGTACTGACCGAAATACAAATAAACCAGCGATTCGTTCTCGATCTCGAAGTTCGACGCATACCCAAGCACCGATGCATTCATATCGTTCTCCACGATGACCGGGATTTGGAAACGGGATTCGAATTCCTCTTTCAGATCATAGTCAAGGAGCTGCTGATAAGGCGGGATAAAGATGATTTTCCCCAAGTTATCAACGGCTCCGGGAACCCCGATTGCGATGGAACGAAGCTTGGGATATTTCTCAATCAGCGACTCAATCATGTCCCCTAATTGCATGGCATTTTGTTGCAATACACTTGGCTTGATCCCCTGCTCCTTGATCTCCCCGATACAGTTGAAGATCGAATAATTAGTCTCATTCTTCTCGATAAAGATCGCAAGTCCCAGCATGTATTCCGGATCATAGGCGTATCGCTTCGCCGGCCTGCCCCCGCCGGAGTCATCATTGCCTGTAAAGAGAATTTCCCCGTCCTCCTCCATTTGGGCCAGAAACTTGCTGATCGTCGGGAAGCTGATTCCTAAACGCTGACTTAGCTCTGCTTTCGTCGCGCTGCCCATCATAATGAGTCCCGCTCGAATGCGATAAATCAACGGTTCATTCATTTCGTTTGGCGTCTTGAATATATTCGACATGTTCGATCAAGCCTCTCATCTACATAGTTGAACCTACTTATTAAATCATTTTAATATGTATAGGTCATCTTAGCAGATGTTTGATGTCATGGCAATATGGTAATGCAAAAAAGGATCAAGCTCCCGTCACCGTTAAGTGACAGCACTTGATCCCAAGATCTCGTCCAACTCTTCATCATCTTACAATGCAGTCGGCCTCACCATAATTTCACTGATTAAAGTGTCATCAGGTTCATTAATGGCAAACGCGATCGCTCTGGCGATACCGGTCGGAGAAATCCCTTTATCGCTGATTTGATTGGCAATCATCTGTACTTCAGGGCTGGTAATGGTGTCAAAAAGCTCGGTCTTTGTCAGACCCGGTGCAATCACGGTCGTTCGAATTCCCGAAGCCGCAGACTCTTCCAGACGGAGTCCTTCCGAAATTGCCCTGACTGCAAATTTTGTAGCCGCATATACAGCGGATGTTGGGGATACCTGATAACCGGAAGTAGAAGATAAGTTAATGATATGACCGGACTGCTGCTCACGCATGGTTGGTAATACCGCAGCGATTCCGTACAACACGCCTTTGATGTTCACATCGATCATTTGATCCCACTCAGCAACTCTTAACTCATTAAGCCTGGAACTCGGCATGACCCCTGCATTGTTCACCAATACATCAATTCTTCCATATTCACGTAAGGTGAACTCCGCCAATCGCTGCATATCTTCTGAAGAAACAACGTCTGCGCGTACAGAGACAGCTTCGCCGCCACTTTGTTTAATGTCATTAACTATAGAAAGAAGACGATCCTCTCTTCTTGCAGCCAATACAACCTTTGCACCATTTTGCGCTAACAACCTCGCTGTAGCTTCGCCTATTCCGCTGGAAGCGCCTGTAATGATAACCACTTTATCTTGTATATTTTCCATTGGTATTTGCTCCTTTAGAATATTGTTATTGAACGCATGTTGAATATTTAACGTCCGTTGATTCCTATTATAGACAGTAGCACGGTTTACTCAATGGTTGATTGCTGCGCTTTTGTCTCATATTCAACAATGCCCATAGTATTGTTGATTAACATGGCCGATCAGGTCAACAGGCAGCAGCCTTGTCATTCCATGGGAATAGCAATCCGGACCGAGGCTCATAATAAGGGGAGCATTGGGCAGAAAGGTGTGATCCTATATTCCAGAGAGTGTACATGCGTTTCTGAAATCCTCCATCCAATCGAATGACTTTGTGCAATCTGTGCATAGAGTCCACGATAAACAGATTCATTTTTCCTATTTACAGGCTATCGTAGACCAAGAACTCATTCAGCATGAAATATTGCATCGCATTCAAATCGCAGAAGATGTAATCGTTGATATTCATTCGCTTCAAGATCGGATTCCGCTTGAGAATATCAAGATATCTGCCAATGCAGATGAGATCAAACAACACCTGATTAAAGGCTTTATTTTTGTTCAGCTGGAACCTGATCTGAATCAAGGGCTCTTAATTCATACGCTCGATCAAAAACGCGGGTATCGAGGGAATAACGAGGCGGATAACGAGTACAGCGTCATTGGACCGAAAGTCGGCTTTGTTGAAGACATCGACACCAACCTTAATTTACTTCGTAAAGAGCTTCTTACAGAGCATTTGCGATTTGAGGAGAAAATCTTAGGTTCCATCTCCAAATCAAGGGTAGTGATAGTTTATGTCGAAGGAATCTGCAATCCTCAGCATCTGGATACAGTAAGACAAAGAATAAGAGATCTGGATCTTGACGTGTTATTTGATAGTTCCATTCTGGACCAAATTATATCGGATAATCCCAATTCGCCGTTCCCCTTATTTATGTCCTCGGAGCGTGTGGACAGGGCCAAATTCAATATTCTAAATGGTCAGGTGGCCATCTTAACCAGTGGGTCTCCGTATGTCATATCGGGACCGGTTACCGTGTTTGATTTTTTCGGTTCACCAGAAGATTATTATCTGCCATGGCTATTGGCTTCTTTTTTCCGTTGCTTGCGGTATTTGGGCGTTGCTTTCTCGATCCTTGCTTCTCCGCTTTATGTTGCTTTGTTAACCTTCCATTATTCCGTTATCCCGCAATCTCTACTGGGCCCGATTATCGAGTCTAGAACGAACGTCCCTTTTGCACCGATCATCGAAGTCCTGCTATTAGAATTTACGGTCGATATGTTACGAGAAGCCGGAGTCAGATTGCCAACCAAAGTCGGTCAAACGCTGGGCATTGTTGGCGGGATTGTACTTGGTACAGCAGCTGTACAAGCCGCGCTGACCAGCAACATCTTGATCATTATCGTCTCTCTCTCTGCCCTTCCTTCCTTTGCAACGCCGATTTTCAAAATGGCGAACACGATCCGATTTCTACGGTTTCCATTGATGTTCTTGGCAGCGGCTTGGGGCGGGTTAGGTATAGCTATCGGCTTAGTCTTTCTTCTGGGTCATTTGCTGCGGTTAAAATCATTGGGTATCCCCTACTTAGCTCCTGCGTTCCCATTTCGATATCGAGATTATGCAGACAGTTTTATTCGATCGTCGCTGAGCTTAACGAAGTATCGGCCCAGCTATTTGCGACCGCTCCAGAGCCAGCGCTATAAGGTGAATAATCCCAAGCCTAAACACGATGATTACAATAATGAATAAATTTCGAAGTAAGGGAACTGGCGTCTATGAGAAAATATGTCCTTCTCCTTGCCTTGTGCTTCGTCCTTACGGGATGCGCCAAAGAGCAGATTATCGATCGGATTAAGCTCATCGAGAGTATCGGTTACGACTTGCAGGGAGAGGCATATCGAATCAGCGGAACTTACTGTGCCTACGAGAAGAAAGTGAAGTTGTTTCTGCTTGAAGGAGAGGTTCATTCCTTTAATGAGGTGCTGACGTCGTTCACGTCACAATCGGATCACCCAATTGCAATCGGGCAATTGCGTACCATTGTAATGAGCGAACAAATTGCAAGGAGAGGCATTTCAGAGCTGGCCAATACCCTTGTGCGAGATCCGCTGATCAGTAATCGCACGACACTTGTGTTAACGACTAATCAAGCGAACGAGATTCTAGAAGAGTCTATCAAATATCCGCCGGTCTATTTATCCAATCTGCTCAAACAGAATATGGACACCGGGAATATGCCCTTCACCAATGGCCATATATTTCTGGACCAATATTTCGGAGAAGGACAGGATGTTTTTCTTCCGGTTGTAGTTAAAGGCCCAAAGGGCATCTTGCAAATGACAGGTGTCGGCGTATTTCAAGGTGATACATTAAAGCTCACGCTGCCAAATGATAAAGGGTTATTCATTAAACTGCTCAAAACCGATAAAATCGGCATCCAGTCCAGTACATACGATTTCAAAAATGACCAAAACAAACAAATTACATTCAAAATCATCAGCTCCAAGCACAAACTTATCGTCAATCAAGACAAAGCTGCGATTTCACTTAAGCTCAATATTGACCTCGGCGATTATCCGGCATCCTTGAAGGTTTTTGAGAACAACATCGATATGCTTACCCTAAGGAAAGAAATCGAAACGCACTTATCTGCGGAAATTAAAGCTATGCTGGAAAATTTTCAAAAGAATGCCGTTGATCCTATCGGGATTGGTAATCTTGGACGATCGCGCGAGCGGAATTGGAATGAGCGCCATTTTATGACCCAAATCTACCCTAACCTAACATTTGATGTGCAGACAGAAGTTACTATATTATCTTTGGGAGTTGGCCATTAGTGCAGAAATCGGTGAAGAAAAACAACATGCTATCCGGCTTTATGATCTTCTTCATCTTCCATGCTTCTTTGATAGGGGTCGGTATCCTAGGGTTTCAACATATCATTTATAAATCAACAGGCAATGATGCTTGGATTTCAGTGCTGATTATGGGTTTAAGCCTTCATATCGTCGTTTGGATGATCTTTAAGATGTTAGGCAATCCGGCTAAAGATGTTATCGACCTGCACCGTATCCTCTTTGGCAGAATCATTGGGGATACCGTGTCCTTAGTGATGGTCGGGTACTACTTTCTAATCGCTTTAATTGTCTTTCGCGGCTATATCGAAATCATCCAAATCTGGATGTTCCCCGATCTTAAAACATGGGTACTCGCCCTAATCCTAATCTGTGCAATCTACTATGCCGTTTCCGGCGGTTTTCGAGTCATAGCCGGCTATTGTTTCTTCGCTTTCTTCTTCTCTACATCGCTGCCGTTATTGTTATACTTCAATATCAAGTACGGACATTTGTATAATGTAATGCCATTTTTTAATCATTCTATGATAGAGCTGGTTACGTCCGCTAAGTACTCCGGCATCATGTTTATGGGCTTTGAAACGATACTGCTCTATTTCCCGTTTATTAAGACGGTGGAGAAAAGCCAGAAATGGGCTCATCTTGGTTTGTTCTTCTGTACCGTCAAATATGTCATTCTAATGTTTGTAACCCTCATGTATTTCAGTCAAGGGCTGCTTAAACATACCTACTGGCCAACCTTGGTTATGATCAAAGTAATTGAGTTTTCACTTATTGCGCGGGTTGAATTTGTGTTTATTTGTATCTGGCTCATGTTGATTATCCCTGTGCTTTGCCTCTGTGTTTGGAGTTGTACCCGCATTATCAAGAGAGTGACGAATCTAAAACCAAGCTGGTCCCTATACGTGATCCTGATCGCGATCTTCTCGGCCTCTCTTCTATTCAACGATCGCATTAAAATTGAATGGTTTGGCAACTATGCGGTTGAGATCGGGTTTTATTTCATCTATGCCTATATTCCGCTGCTATTTATCCTGTATTTCATTCGCAGCCTCTTCTCGCAGAGAAAGCCAGTGACCTCCGTACAACCCGAGCAATAAGAAAACCAGCCCAGGAAGAAGATCTTGGACTGGTTTTTTTGTGGGAATGGCTCAGTTAAAGGTGTGGCGCAAACTCCAGGTACTAGAGGAATTTAGTACTATTCGTTCCGAAGCCAATTGCTTACGATGGAGTCGAAAGGAGTGAACGTGCTTGAAAATCATTGTGGTTATCGTAAGTATTGTGTTCTTTCTCCTCCTTGCAGCGTTATTTGTTGTGTGGCTAAGTATTCGCACTTTTCCGTTTGCGCCATGAAGGGTATGTGGCCAAAATAAAACCAGCGGCAGAAGTAAGCCACTGGTTTTATTATTCGTAACATTAAGCTGTGCTTGCGAGAAGCTCTTCAAGACGATCTATCGTCTGTTTAGCACCGGGTACGTCATATTTCACCGTACATTACTCTAACGAACCCTGCAGGCCTTATTTGCTCGAAATTGGCTGATCTATTATTCTAACGAACCATGTGGGCCTTATTTAGGGAAAATGAGGCGGAAATTGGCACTTCGATACTTATTAAGACCTGTACGGTTTGTTAGAAATTCTAAACCTGATATTGGGGCGAAATAAGGCCTGTAAGGTTCGTTAGAATCCGGCGCCCCCAAGGGATTCTGGATCCAATACAGTTCTCTCCAGCGTTTATGGATGCTTTGGCGACGTTTTTGAGCATTCTTTGACTTGCGCGTCTTGGGAAAGACTGCTAATGTAAAATGGTTAAAAAAACGTCAAAGGGAGACAAATTGATGATTCAACGTACCGTCCTTCTCAAATTTGATCATACGACAACGCAAGAACAGTTACAGGAAGTTGCCAATCGCTTTAAGGCATTGAAGACTAAGCTGAGCGGAGTCGTCGACATCCAGGCTGGCCTCAATATCGCCGAGAAAAGCAAAGAGTATCAGGTGGTTCTTCAGATTCGTTTCGAGAATCAACAAGCGCTCGATGCTTACTCGATCAATGAAGATCACCAGGCAGTTGTGACATTTATACGCGAGTCAGGCAGACTTGATAGTATTGGCGTGGATATCGAAATTTAAAAGGGAGGCCCGAGTGGCCTCCCTCTTTATTGCTAGTATGAATCAAGAATCAACTGCGACGCCGCGGCTTCTATTGACACGTCTATTAGCCATGAAATACTGAAGCGCCCCCAGCAGGACGAACAGGGCCATGACACCTGCGGAGTAGCCGTACATCACGGAGTAATTGGATACCGATGAGATTGCGCCCATCAGAATCGAACCGAACGCGACGCCGAAATCCGTTGAATTATAAAACATGCTGTTCGCCATGCCGTATTGCTCCGGCTTCGAGGAACGCAGCATCCAAGCTTGTATGGTGGGCTGTATAGCACCGAATCCTACGCCATAGAGCAGCGCGGATGCGATCAGCATCGGCATTGAATGGGTATTCGACAATACCGCCATGCTTGCCGTTACGAACAATCCGGCAGGAATAAGCACTGACGTATGGCCGAATCGGTCGAAGATACGACCCGAGAAAGGACGAACGAGAATGATCGTGATGGTATTGAACATGAAGAACAATCCGACTTGTTCGATATGTACATAATCACCGAACAAGGCGAGAAAACTAAGCAGACCGCTGTACGTGATGGCGAGAAAAACATTCAGCATCGCGGGAAACAGCAGTTTCCGATTAAATGTAGGTTTGCCCTCCGCTTTGTGATCAACTGCATTCCGAGTCGGAGCTGTATTCTGAGCTGCGGTTTGTTGATCCTTCTTGGAACGCGACAGCCATAGCACCGGGAAAATAACTAAAGAGGTAATCAATCCGATCATAGTCAGTTGCGTAAAACCGGATTGTTTCATCACATTTAGTCCGATCGAAGGACCGATCGACATCGCGAGACTCGTCGACAAACCGAAATAACCGATACCCTCGCCCATTCGGCGAAGTGGGATAATACGGGATACAAGAGTCGGCAGGATTGTGCTGGCCATCCCGAAACCGATACCGTAGACGATGCGCAGCGTCAGTAATGTACCGAAAGATCCGGCAACCGAATAGAGTGCCGTCGTCGCTGCAGCGATGATGAGTCCTGCGAGCAGCAGCTTCATCCGAGAGATATGCTGCATGAGCGCAGCAGTGGCAAAACGTGAAACGATAGCCGCCAGCGCGAAGACGGATGTCACAAGGCTGGTCTGGATGTTACCGGCATGAAATTCACCTTTTACGTAAGCGGGAAAGGACGAAAGCAGCATCTGTAAACTTAGGAATAATAGAAAAAAACATAAGGTCAACGCGATGAATGGTCTGGTCCATAATGGCGTTTTTTGTAGTTGTTGTTGCTCTTGCTGCACTTAGCTTCATCTCCAATCAAATTCATAGACGTAGACGAATTCTTTCGATTCTACCAATCGGTCCGTCCGATCTTACCTTCAATATGCAATTGAATGCGTTGGAGCAGTTCGATCATGATGTCATGCTCCTCTTCCGAAATACATGCTTTCACTTCTGCCGTAATACTATCTTCAATTGGCGTCGTTACGCGAATAACCTCTTGTCCGAGCTCTGTACTGTAGACGAGAAACGACCGACGGTCCTGCTCGCCTGCCTTCTTATAGATAAACCCCTTTTTCTCCAAGTGATCCAAAATCCGCGTCGTCGAAGGTTTGTCCTTGCCTATCCGTTCAGCTATTTCGCGTTGGATGAGACCTTGAGCACAATCAATTTGGTTTAATGCTGACCATTGCTCCGGTGTAATGCCATATGCGCTCAGTCTTTGCTGAAACAAAGCCGCGAGCTTCCGATACGTAACACCCAGCATGAATCCGATAGGCAGCTTGCGAGACTCGGTAGACATGAAGAATTCCCTCTCTCCATTATAGTTGTTTAGACAACTATATGTTAGACAACATATTCTGTCAATGTCTTTGCCAACCCTAAATTCACTCGCTACCGCAAAAAACCGCGAAAGTCTCATAGGACTTTCGCGGCGCCACTCCTACTATTAATATACTTCAACCTCGGAAATCGCCATTTGCCCGCCTGTCTGTCCTGGTCCATTCGGGGTTTAGCTGGTGCTCCATGCGAACGAAAAATGGGTCTGACACTTTGAAACTCAACCTATTACAAATGTCTCTTGAATTCACCAATACAGGATGATTTGACTAATTTTTGCCAGGAGACAATATTAAGTTTTCTTAAATTTGTCTATTATGACCTATTGCATAGGCAATTCAGCATTAAGGCCTGTAGACCTATGGCATTTCAGGCACCCAAGAAAACCTCTGAATGATCGCAATGTCACTCCCCTTCCACTCGGAAGTTAACATGACCAAATAATGGATTTCTATAAATTTACAATTGGCTTAAATGAACAAGTCCTACTACCAACCTTATCCATAAGCATATAGCCCTACTCGCTGTCCAAGGAGTAGGCTGTAACGCTCATTGTGAACTAATTTCGACAAGGGATATAATTGCGCTGAAAAAAATCCCATCCTAAATTTGGGATTGTGACGTCTCTTGCCTGTCGAGAAATGTCGTTCAAAATGCCCTTGAGGCGCAAAAAGAGGAGGAATTGGTGGAATGAGTTCTTTTGCAAGAAAGGTTCGTAGGAAGATGCCCCTGACAACCAAGTCAGTGCTCACCCTCTCCTTGCTTCTCGGTTCCTGGAACGGATCAATCGTTGCAGCAGCCAGTGCTAAGGGAGCTGAGGCTTCACACCTTCTTACGTATGGAGGAGCGGCTTATGCTTCATCAACCGAAGGCGGCTTAACGCCCGAGAAAGCCGTTGATGGCAGCCTGGAATCCCGTTGGGGCAGTGCGTTCAGCGCAGATCCGCAATGGATCTATGTAGACCTTGGTGCCCATGCGACGATCGACAAGGCCGTCATCCGTTGGGAGAATGCCTACTCCAAGTCGTACAAGATTCAAGTGTCCGACGATGAAACAAATTGGAAGGACATCTACACCGACACCAAAGGGGACGGCGGTATCGATACCATCAGCCTATCCGGGCAAGGACGCTACGTCCGAATGCTTTCTTTGGAGCGCAACGGTGGATACGGGGTATCGCTGTATGAATTCGAGGTTTATGGTACGGGTGGCACAAATCCCATTCCGATCGTGCTCGGTGAAGATGTTGCCAAGAATAAACCGGTCGTAGCTTCCTCCTTCGAGAAAGCCGACAAAGATAAACCCGCTATGCCGCCGGAGAATGCGAACGACGGCGACCTGACGACCAGATGGTCCTCCGCTCATACAAGCAACGAGTGGATTTATGTGGATCTCGGCAACGTGCATGATATTGGCCGTATCCGTCTGAACTGGGAGAATGCGGCTGGCCGCATCTATGATCTGCAAGTGTCTGACGATGCGGTCAATTGGACGACCATCTACCGGGAAATGAACGGCCAAGATGGCTGGATCGACACACCGGTCTATGCAAAGGGCCGTTATGTAAGAATGAATGGCATTAGCCGCACGACAAGCTATGGCTACTCCTTGTTCAATTTCAGCGTTTACGATTATGTGAATGGTGATCCGAAGCCGGAATATACGATTCCAGCACTCCCTACCGCTTCGACGGTTAATGTCGGTAAAGGCAGCTATCTGACAAGCGATATTAACATGCCGCAGCCACGTCCTCCGATGAACAAGTCGGATGAACTGCATGCACCTATTCCATCGAATGACTGGTGGCAATCGGTCTTGATCAAGAACTTCAGCGACAGCCTGATCACGCTCCCGCTGAAATCCAAGTACTCCACGCTCGGTCTCGGTATCCTGAATCCAGGCGCTGGTTGGGTGAATGATACGGGCAACTCGCAAGCGGCTGATGGCGGTCCGGATTTCTACTTGCATGCCGGCAACATCAGCACCACCAACGTGAAGAACAAAATTACCGGTTATGGCGATTGGTCCGCTACTGTAGCGCTGAGCGACAACGACACGGAGAAAATGAAAACAACCTTCGTCAAAGGCTCGCCGTATTTGTATTCGGAATTCAGCGACCCGACGACATCGGAGTTGTATTTCCCAGTGTCCACCCGCTTCTATGACGACAAAGGCAATCCGGTTCTTGCTACCGAAGGCGCTACTTTGGCAGCAGATCATATCGGGTTTGCTGTGACGAACGTAGACGGCTCCCCGCAAGCGAAGAAAGTAACCCGGAACTATGGGGTTTTCGCGCCGGAAGGCTCTGTCTTCATGAAAGTCGGCAACAAAGTGAAAATCCGCTTAGGCAGCGGACAGAACTACTTGTCCGTAGCATCGATGCCTGCCGCAGGCGACTTGAATTATTTCTATAAGCATGGTTATGCATTCGTTACGAATACGATTGTAACGCCGAGCTTCGACGATTCTACATCTGAAGTGGTAACGAACTTCAATGTGGAGATCGACCAGAAGCGGTCGGATATGGAACCAACGACCTTGATGGCACTGCTCCCGCACCAATGGAAGCAATCCTCGTCGTCCCTGACTCCTCTTACTTATCCATCCATTCGCGGAACGCTTAAGCTGCATGAAGGCAATTCGTTCACGACAAAGGATCAGTTTAACGGAATCGTTCCGCAATTCACCGAGCCGGGGGATTCTTCGTATTCCCGCGAAGCACTGCTAGCGCAATTAAGCTACCTGGATGAATCGACTTCGAAGAACATCATGTCCGGCGATGCTTACTGGCAAGGGAAAGTGCTGCATCCGCTGGCCATGGGCGTATTAATAGCCGATCAAATCGGAGACCAAGCGTACAAGGAAGTGTTTCTTGCACGACTGAGAACGATCTTAACGGACTGGTACACGTATTCCAAAGGCGAGCCGGATTACTTCATGTACTACGATCCAACTTGGGGCACGATGTATTACAAAAACAGCGAATTCGGCGCTAACACAGGCTTGACGGACCACCATTTCACCTATGGTTACTTCGTCTTCGCTTCTGCCGTACTCGCAACTTATGATCAAGACTTCAAGGACAATTATGGCGGCATGGTCGAGCATCTTATTCGCGACTACGCCAATCCGTCCAAGAAAGATCCGCTTTATCCGTTCCTCCGCAATTTTGATCCCTACGAAGGCCATTCATGGGCCGGCGGGTATGGAGACAACAACAACGGGAACAACCAAGAAGCTGCCGGCGAGTCCCTGTTCGGCTGGGTAGGTGAATACATGTGGAGCTTACTGTCCGGCGACAAAGCTACCCGTGATATCTCCATCTACGGCTTCACAACGGAGCTGAAGGCTGTCGAACAATACTGGTTCAACTATGATAACGACAACTGGCTGCCCGAGTTCGCTCACAAATCTGTTGGACAAGTATACGGAAGCGCATATAACTTCGGTACCTTCTTTAGTGGAGATCCTGTCAATATTTACGGCATCCACTGGCTGCCAACAGGCGAGTATCTAACGAGCTATGGTTTCGATCCAGCCAAAGCCGCTGATTTGTACAACGGTATGGTAACGGATAACAAAGGTCCTGAGAATGCATGGTACCATATCGTATGGCCTATCGAAGCACTAAGCAATCCGCAAGCTGTACTTAATAAGTTCACAGTGGATAACACCCAGAAGAACGAAATTTTCAACACCTATTGGTTCGTACACAATATGGCTACGCTTGGCACGCGCACGGATGACATCTGGGCGAGCGGTTGGACCGGCGCATCCGTTTACAAGAAAGGTTCCGATTACTCTGCCGAGGTGTGGAATCCTACGAACGAAGCGATTACGGTAACGTTCCATAATGCTGCAGGGATAACGGGTTCGGCGAAAGTCGGTCCGAAAGCGCTTGTTAAAGTCGATCCGACGAAAGTGACGGATTTGGATACGAACGTGGCTCCTGTGCTTGCATCCGACAAGACAAGTAATATGATCAAGCAGCCGATCGAGCTGACGTTTGCCGATCATCTGAAATGGCGCGAGTCCATCAATACCGTTCAAGTGAACGGAGCATCGCTTGACCCATCGGACTATATCGTACAAGCAGGCAAAATCACCCTGGACAGCTCGTTGTTCCCGGTTGAAGGCAGCTATTCGATCGTAGTGAAGGCTGCTGAATTCCCAGACACTAGCGTTCAGCAAGTTGTCATTACGGATTCAGCTGTCAATCTGGCGCTGGGCAAGCCAACGTTCACGTCGGACAAACCGAATAATCCGGGCTCTTATGCTGTAGACGGCAAACTGGATACGAGATGGGAATCGGCCTTCAGCGACCCGCAGTTTGTAGCGGTTAACTTGAAGTCCGAATATCGAATCAGCCATGTTCGCTTGAACTGGGAAAATGCTGCTGGTAAGAGCTACAAGGTGCTCGTCTCGACTGACGGTCAACAGTGGACAGCTGTATATTCCACTACCCGCGGTCACGAAGGCATCGACGACATCACATTCCCTGCCGAGAATGCGCGATTTGTCAAAGTAGAAGGTACAGAACGTACGACAAACTACGGCTATTCCCTATGGGAGCTGGAAGTGTTCGGCACTCCTGCAGGCAGCCTGGACGCACCGGATCTGATGGCAGATTCGACGATGAACCGTGCAGGACAACCGATTGATATCGGTTTCGAAGATTTCGCAGATTGGAGAACAGCGATCCAGACCGTGAAAGTGAACGGGACGCCTGCAGCCGCTGCGAAATACGAAGTTGCACCGGGAAAAATCACGCTGGACGGTTCCCTATTCCCTGCTGCCGGCAACTATGACATTACGATCGAATCGAATGGTTTCGCCATGACAAGCATTCAGCAGCCGATCGTAACGAACTCGAATGTCAACCTTGCCCTGCGCAAACCGACATTCACATCATCGACTCCGAATCAATCAAGCAGTTATGCGGTTGACGGAAACAAAGCAACGAGATGGGAATCCGGTTTCACCGACCCGCAGTCCATAACGGTCGATCTCGGTAAGGAAGAAGACATCAGCCGCGTCCTTCTGAACTGGGAGAATGCAGCCGGTAAGAGTTATACCGTGGAAGTTTCCACAGATAACAAGGCTTGGAAAACGGTCTATACGACAACGATAGGCAAGCCAGGCATCAACGATATCGGCTTCTCTCCTATCTCTGCACGTTACGTTAAAGTAAACGGCACGGAACGGACTACTAACTACGGTTACTCGTTGTGGGAACTTGAAGTGTACGGTAACGGTACGGGTCTGCCAAGCGCGCCGGAACTGTCAGCCGATACGACAAACACTACAGTAGGCCAGCCGATTGAGGTGAGCTTTAACGACGATGCGGCATGGAGAAATGCGATCGAATCCGTCAAGATTGACGGCACATCGATCAACGCATCTCAATATCTGGTGAGTGCCGGAAAAATCACATTCAACGCTTCTTTGTTTAAACAAGCTAAGTCGTATGTGATCTCGATTCAAGCGAAGGATTACACAGAAGCATCCGTTCAACAAGCAGTAGGCGCTATCGATCAGCCTGGCCATACAGATCCGGACCCTACTCCGGATCCGGGTACGAACCCCAATCCGCTGAACCTTGCGTTCGGTAAAGCAACAGCTTCTTCGCCGGAGTATCACCGCTCTAGCAGCGATGCCGTTGACGGTCGCTTGGATCGCCGCTGGGAATCCGCATTTGCCGACAATCAATGGATGAGCATCAACCTCGGATCAGCAAAAACGATTAACCGCGTTGTGCTCAATTGGGAAAATGCCTTTGGCAAAGCCTACACCATCGATGTCTCGTTGGATGGGGAAACTTGGACGACTGTATTCGCCACGGACAATGGCAATGGCGGTATCGATGATATCTCCTTCGCTCCTGTCCAAGCCCAATACGTGAAGATGAACGGTATCAAGCGCGGTTCCCCTTACGGCTTCTCGCTATGGGAATTCGAGGTGTATGCCGGTGATAAAGCTCCTCTCTCAGGACCTGCATTATCAGCAGATGCCACAGAGAACACGCTTGGTAAACCAATCGATATCACATTCGAGGATGACACTGCTTGGAGAAACGCAATCAGTGCGGTTGAGCTGAACGGCGTTACCCTTCAACCGAATCAATACACCGTGACAGCTGGCACAATCACGCTTCATGCGGAATTGTTCACGGAATCCAATCCTTATGTGGTGACCGTTCAATCGCTGGGATACAAGGCCGATTCCGTAGTACAGCCAATTACAGCGGGTATCAACCTTGCTCTTAACAAGAGCACCGCTACTTCTGAAGGTGCCCTTCAAGGCGGCGAGCGTGCTGTCGATGGAAACAAAAGCACACGCTGGGAGTCGGCATTCAGCGATCCCCAGTGGATCCGTGTTGACCTCGGCACAACGAATACGATCAGCCGAGTCCTCTTGAATTGGGAGAATGCCTCCGCAAAGGCATACTCCATCGAAGTGTCACAAGATGGCGAGAACTGGACAACCGTTTATGCGACAGCTAAAGGAGACGGAGGTATCGACAACATCTTCATTACGCCTGCCGAAGCTCGTTTCGTCAAGGTTCATGGCACAGAGCGCAATACGCAGTACGGTTACTCTCTGTTCGAGTTGGAAGTTTACTAATCCTATAACGTTGTAAAACAAACAAGCTGACATCGGGTCTAACCGACGTCAGCTTGTTCTATTCCTTCAATGTTTGCCTGCTTGAACCGCTTCATAAGCGGTCGGCGCTTCCAGGCCCTCTCCCTCGGTTAAAGGGAATGCTGAAGCGCTGCGCAGCTTGATAATGATTTTGCGAATGCTATCTCCGGACAGATGATACTGTCGCTCAAGTTCTTGTACGGTACTTCCGTTTGCGTAACGCTGGAAGATCTCTTCGTTACGCTGTCCGATGATGACGCGTGATCCACTCTTCTCGCCCCAACCGGCGCGCTCGCTCTGCTGCTTCGGGACATAAATTAGCTCGCCCTGAATGTAGCGCTGAAGCTCCTCCAATAGTCTAGGGGGAAGCACATCTCTTCCGTTCTTGTAGTTCAACGTAAACCTCCTTAATCGTATCGGCCAATACAACGCCATCTGAATGCGATTTGTTCACGTTTCCTTCCCCCTCTCATTAATATGGAAAAAACACGATCATTCTTAAAAATCGTGCTTCAATACTCATTATAAGTGAAAACGGTTCATGCCGTCTTCCTTTTGTAAGAAAAGGGAGGCCGGAAGGCCTCCCTCTTTATGGTGACCTTCGCTTTAGGCGAAAGCCACCTCCGTGTGCTTGATCAATTGAATCAGCTCCTTTCATGAAGATTTTGTCGGGCCCGACATCTATATTAACGCATATTCAGATGCGTGCAGACAAGTGAAAGAACGGGTATAGTTGTTTTTTCGTGCGAATTGGGCTGCAAACTCTTGTGGATGGCGCGATTACTGCAAGTATTTCCCCGTAATGGACTGCTGCGCCTGCGTAATCTGCGAAGGTGTTCCCTCGAACACGAGCTGTCCGCCTCTGCTGCCTCCATCCGGTCCCATATCGATGATCCAATCCGCTTGGCTGATCACTTCAAGGTTATGCTCGATCACGATGACCGTATTTCCGGCATCCACGAGGCGGTTCATGATCGCCAGAAGATGACCGATATCGGACATATGCAGCCCGGTCGTCGGCTCGTCCATCACGTAAATGCTGCCTTTCTTATGCAGTTCGCTTGCCAGCTTGATGCGCTGGCATTCCCCGCCCGAGAGCGTGCTCATCGGCTGTCCGAGCGTAATATAAGTCAATCCCACATCGCTCATGGCCTGGAGCTTGCGCACGACCTCTTTGAGCTCGAAGAACTCCAGTGCCTGCTCCACGGTCATCTCCAGCACATCCGCGATCGATTTGCCGTTAAACTTGTATTCAAGCACCTCCTCCTTGAACCGTCTGCCTCCGCAAACTTCACATGGCAGATCCACGCTGTCCAAGAAAGATAGATCGATTGACACAACGCCCTGCCCCTGGCAGTTCTCGCAAGCGCCTTTGGAGTTGAAGCTGAACAAGCCCTGATTGACCTTATTCGCCGAAGCAAATGCCTTGCGCACGTCATCCATAATGCCCGTATACGTGGCCGGGTTCGACCGGGATGAGATGCCGATGGCCGATTGATCGATGACGATCGCATCGGAATGCTGACTAAGGAAGACGTCGTTAATCAGCGTACTCTTACCCGAGCCGGCGACACCTGTAACAACGGTCAGCACACCGGTTGGAATATCCACGCTTACGTTCCGTAGGTTGTGCAGCGTAGCATTCTTGACGGCCAGTTTGCCGGATGGTTTCCTGCAATCCTGCTTCAGCTGGAGCGGCCGCATCATGTGGTTGCCCGTAAGCGTACCCGACTCCAGCAAGCCTTGGTAGCTTCCCTCGAATACGATGTTTCCTCCGCGGCTGCCGGCATGAGGCCCGACGTCCACGATATGATCCGCCACCTTGATAACATCGGGATCATGCTCAACGACAATCACGGTATTACCTTTGTCGCGAAGCTTCTGAAGCAATTCATTTAATCGATGAACATCGCGGGGATGCAATCCTACGCTAGGTTCATCGAAGATATAAGTGACATCGACCAAGCTGCCGCTCAGATGTTTGACCATTTTGACGCGCTGCGATTCACCGCCGGACAAGGTGTCTGTCTCCCGATCCAGCGTCAAGTAATCAAGACCGATGTCGACAAGGTGCTGCAGTCGTTCCGTCAGCGACTTGATGACCGGAGCTGCGACCGGATCCTCGATCTCCCGAACGACTCGGATAAGCTGCCCGACTTCCATAGCGGAATACTCCGCAATATTGTGTCCGTTGATTTTGCAGCTAAGCGCAGCTTGACTAAGTCTCGCGCCGTGGCAGCTGGAGCAGGAGCCCTCGATGATGAAAGGCGCAACGGCTTGCTGCGTCCGATCGGACATCGTTTTCACATCACGCTTGATGTACTTGTTCGTAAACTTCTCGATGACGCCTTCCACCGTAATATTCATCGCTTTGCCGGCAAAATCCATCTCGACTTTACGCGCCTTCGCGTATAAGAGTTGCTCCATTTCCTCTTCCGAGTATTCGCTCAGTTTCTTGTCCACGTCGAAGGAGCCCGACTGCAAGATCATGTTTATTTCCCAGCCGCCAACTTTGTAATCCGGAAGCATGATGGCCCCTTCGTTTAGCGACTTGGTCATGTCTACCGCTCTGTCCATGTTCACGATCATGCTGCGGCCAATTCCATTACACTCGGGACACATGCCTTGCGGATCGTTGAAGGAGAACATGTTCGCTGGCCCAACATAAGGCTTGCCTGCCCTGGAGAAGAGTAGGCGGACAATGGGAGAAATGTCGGTAATCGTGCCCATCGTGGAATGGGAGCCCCCGCCAAGCCTCTTCTGATCCACGATGACGGCCATGCTCAGATTCTCGATGGCGTCCGCTTCAGGCTGCGGAACCTTAGGTAAGAAGGTGCGCACAAACATGCTGAAGTTCTCGTTCAGCAATCGCGTTGATTCCGCGGCGATGGTATCGAAGACGATGGATGACTTACCCGATCCGGATACCCCCGTGAAGATCGTAATTTTCCGCTTCGGAATGCGTAAAGAGACATTCTTAAGATTGTTCTCCCTTGCTCCCGAGATGACGATATATTCTTGATTGATTTCGCTCATGCTGCCGTTCCCCTCCCGATCATGATCATTGTCCGAAGCAGCATAAACCGGCTGCATTCCACATGCAGCCGGTTTATAGCGTTTCGGGTACTATTCAAACAGTTTGACCAGCTGACCGAGCATTGCACCCCAGCCATATTTTGCGCCATTGAGCGCTTGTTCATTGGAGATGCCGGTTTGCTCGAGATGAAGATTAACCTTTCCGTCTCCAAGATCTTGCAGCGTCCAAGTAACCGTGTGTCTCTCCTCACCGGTTCCCCAAGTGTAAGACAACGTGCTTGGTTCATCTACGATGAGCACTTCGCCTTCAACGATACCATCCCAATATTCAGTCGGCTTCTGACGGAATTGGAAACGGTGACCGACGACGGGCTTGAAATCATTCTCCATCACCCATTTGGCAAGCTTAGTTGGATCGGTTAAAGCACTCCATAGCTTCTCTATTGTTGCTGTATATTGATAATCCAAATTTAAAGTGAAACTCATTCCTCATCCTCCTCTAATAGGTGCTGCAAACGGATCAGATTCGTGTTCCAAAATTTGCTGTAAAAAGAAACCCAATGTTGAATTTCTCGGAGCGGTTCGGCGTTTAATCGAAATCTCGTTTCTCGGCCGACCTTACGGTCAAGTACGAGTCCGGCTTCTTTAAGGATGGTCAAATGCTTGGATACCGCTGTACGGCCCATTTCAAACTGTGCCGTTAATTCGTGCAGCGGCAATTCCTCTGCCTCTGCCAGCAGTCGAATCAATTGGCGTCTGGTTGGATCAGCAATCGCGTCAAACGTATCCCGCAACTGGTTGTTCTCGCTCACAACACCCTCTCCTAATTTTGTTGACTGTGGTATTGGACACCATTTGGTGACATGTTTATTATAGGACTTCGTTTGGTGTCATGTCAACTGCGTGCTGGTTGAAACTCCGGAGCAGCCTCACCTCTTATTTTCATCTCAACTACGTTTTTCTATAACGGTTTTGTCTGTGCATGTTGCATAGTAGCAACTAAAAAGCAGCAGATCGAAGTGACCTGCTGCCCGGGCTGACGCTAAAGTTTCGACAGCCTTTTTAACTATCATCTTGCATTCCTCGAAAATCTAACGAACCGTAGAGGCGTTATTTGAATAGTTAAGTTACTCAGCTGGTTGATGTGCCGGCAGCATCGGTACGCTGCTCGCCCTTCTTGGCGATTTCCAGCGTGCCTGATTCGGTATCCACTTCGCCAAATCCGTAGTGTTTGTAGCCCGTCTCCGTAAACGCGCCTTCGGAATTAACAACACCGTATTCCGTCCATCCGGTCTCGCCGAATATGCCGCTGTTATAATAAATGAAATCGCCGCTAGGTTTCGGTGCGGTGCCGACGCTGTCCGTCCATTTACCCTTCATGAAGATCCGGAGCTGATCCTCGATGACCCCGGATAATCTGCCGGCCCATGTTACAACCCCTTGATCGTCAATGATCTCGATCAGCTGCGCTAGATTTCCATCAATACGGATGAATCGAAGCGCTTCCCCTTCGGGAAACAGCATCGTCGCCCCGTCGGTCTCGCCGACGTTCTCCGCGATCAATGGCTTAATCGCATATTGCGGATTATAGCTGAGACCAACCGCTACTAGTCGTGCTTCAGCCAGGCTGCCGTTATACAGCGTATCATGCTTCTTCTTGCCGATGTAGGATGAGATGAACACCGTCCGGTCATGCCAATCGGAGGCATAGCCAAATTGAGCAGCCAGGTAACGAAGCGGTACATAGGCACGATTACCATGCAGCTTCATGGCTGTATCTAGCCGCTCAGTCGCTTTGCTCGTACCACCGGGCTGATCGCGCTCCACTACTGCAACGCTGCTAAACGCAGTGAAGCGGACCGTTACGCCCCACTTTCGAACGATCGCCGTATTTGTCTTGGCATTCCACTCTACTTTCGCTCCGAAAGCTTCACTGACTGCGCGCAGCGGCACCAGCACCCGTCCATGGTCAATAATTGGAGCGGCATCCGTCGAGGTTGCCTTCCCCATCACTTCAATTTGAATCTTCGCTGTTGAGGCGGCATTCGCCTGTGCCCGCTCTGTGCCTGGCAGCGAGAAGAAAGCGCCGGCCATAACCGTAGTCGCTACTATCGCAGCTGCAATTTTATGTTTCATCCGTTTCCATCTCCTTGGCGTCGTAGTAGATCGGTGATTAACTCGATCTTGAATTACCTACTCAGACGATGAAAGCACGGAAATGGTTGCAAGTCCCATTTTAGGAAGTGGATTGGGCGAAATGCAGTTATTCGTATGTCGGCACAATCTCCGTTTTCGAACGTGGATTTAGTTTATACGGCACGACATCACCTGTCGCTAAGTACCAATCCGCGATTCGTTCCGTCAATTGCAGCCGAATGTCCCGGCAGTCCTCGTCGTCTATGACATTGAGCAGCTCATCAGGATCTGTCGATAGATGGTATAGCTCGTCTCTTTCGTAGAGCCGACGGACAAGCTTCCATTCCTTAGAGCGAATCATGACTGCTTTGCCGTGCTGTTCGAGAAAATCGGACTGCACACTTACTCGTGGCCAATATACATGCGTTCGAGCGGGCTCCGGCTCATGCGTGTGCGGCTCATCTATCAAAGCGCCTCCCTCGCAGAAGACATGTTCCCGGTGCTCGGCAGTTGCGCCTATACTAATGGGAATCAATGATTTTCCAAAATGAGTATGCTTCTTGGGAAGCTTAGCTAGCTCTGCCACAGTCGCATAAAAGTCGATCAGTTCCACGAGTGCATCTACCGGCTCTGTTCTACTCGGTACCGGTAGTGAAGCGGGATACTTGATGACGAGCGGCACACGGGTCAAGTCATCCTCGAACGTCACTTGCGTTTTTTCAACCATTCGATAATCTCCCGCATATTCACCATGATCGCTAAATACGAATATCGCCGTGTCATCCCAATGCTCGGTTCCCTTGAGTGCATCCGTCAGTCTGCCAAGCGCCGCATCTGTTTTCGTGATCATGCCATAATAAACGGCGAGGATTTCTTTGAAGTCTTCTTCACGCAAATCACCTAATTTCATACGTGCTCGAATTTCATCCAGGTGTCTTGTCTTGGTTCCGTTGTCCGGCATTGGAATCAGAGGCGGCAGCCGCTCGCGATCATACAACGAATAATAAGGCTCTTCAACCTGAAAAGGGACATGTGGATCATGCAGAGTAAGACAGATACAGAACGGCTCCTGAGGACCACTTTGCAGGAATGCAATCGCTGCCTGAACGAGCGCATCATCATTGCTGACAATTTCGTGTTCGGCAAGTTTGCCCCGATAATGGGTATAAAACAGCGGATCGTCCTGTTCCATAGGCGTCGGAGCGATACGATCGTAATTAACATCGTCCGGGGTCACGCGAATATTGCAAACCTCCATCTGATGCTCCACTCTTACGACGTCATTTTTTCCACCCCACCACACGGTATATCCCGAATCCTTAAGCTCTTGAAGCAAAAACGGCTCCTCCGGCGACAGCATATGATGCATGGTCCGATGCCCCCGTACATGGGGATACCAGCCGGTCATGAAAGAACACCGGCTCGGCGTACATACCGTGTTCTGGACAAAACATCGGGAGAATGCCACTCCCTCTTCGGCAAGCGCATCCGTATACGGCGTTTGGACGACCGGATTACCTAAACAACCCACGTCCTTGCCCCGCCACTGGTCCGGATTGAAAATAATGATGTTGGGTCTTTGCTCACTCATCGGCATGCCTCTCATTCCCCATCCTTAATGGTATCTACGCGGCTGGCTCCTATATGAACGATTAATAGACGGACTCCCTGAAGGAAAGGGAATCCGTCTCTATCACATAAATGCTAGCCGAGCCATTACGCCTGAAAGTTAATGTCGTTAAATGCCGGACTTTCTTCTTACCGGGTAAAGCATCGTGAAGTTGAAAGTTTCGATTTCCGTGTAAGGTACGGTTAGCGCATTCAACGGTTCATAAGGAACGGTCTCCATGCCGAGTACGCCTTCCCTTGAATCGAGTTCATAGTCAGCTGACTGCTCTAGCCACGCAAATACGGCATCATAAACGTTCCACATATGTGCCTCATTCCCCGATACACGAGCGCTGACGCATAGACCTCCGGAAACCTCTAATGTTTCAATACCAGCAGGAACATCGCCGAATTCATCCACCGCGAGTCCCACCCAGAGCGTGTCAACTTGTTTGTTCCATTGCTCTTGCGGTATAAATACATACGCATTAGGTACATCAGAAAGCCTCGCATCATTAAGAGGAACCTGCTCTGTTAATTCGCTCCATGCTTTCCGAGTTCCACTCTTGTCCTCCGTCATCCCCGTCCGAACTGCCAGTGCCTTAAATGGAGCAACTTCAACCAGCTCAACTGCAATCGTATTCTGCATGACGACATCTCCTCTCACAATCTCCTATCGGTTACCAATCATGAATCTTCGAGAAAGGTTTAGCGAACAGAGCGTTGAATTAACTGAATCGTCTTGCGAGCGCCTTCGATTTCATTGCCGTCTGCCGGCACGCTTTCTACGCCCCAGGTACCTTCAAACCCATTATCTTGAAGCAACTTACAGAAAGAAGGAACATTCTGAGTCAGTTCCTGACCATCCTCTGTAAAGTGAAAGGATTTGATATGAGTGACCGTTGCGTATTTCGCGCACTTCAACCAGCCTTCAGCCTGCTTGCCATGTGCCCAATTCCACGAATCCAGCAGCAAGCCCAGCCCGGGAACCGCTTCCAGAAGTTCGACCGTATTATCCGGATCTACGGTCGGCCCCCAATGATTCTCCACGATTACTTGGATTCCGGCTCGCTCGGCACGATCAATGAGATCCCGATAACCTTCAACGACAATACCAAAAACTTCGTCCGTCCATTGCTGAGGTCCGCCGGAGTCGATACGAATTTGGGATGCGCCGAGCTTCTCGGCAATATCGATCCAGCGGTATGCGCGCTGCCGATTGCCAGCCCGCGCTTCCTCGGACTCTTCATAAATATGCGCCCCGTCAACCGCGATACAGCCGAACGGCAATCCGGCTTCATCTGCCGCGAGCTTCACGCGTTCCAGAAACTCATCGTCCATAGCCGTCAGATGTTGCGATTGGTCAGGGTTAGCACCGGCATGCAGCGCTTCCTCGCCATGATTCAACTCTGCTAAGTGTGCGTTCCAGGGATCCAGCTGCGTACACCCTAGTTCTTTGCAATCCTTAATATATTGGAAAATATCTTGTTTCCCCTCCGCCAACAATCTGTGAAAACTGAACGAACAAATGCTGATTTTCATTCGGTTTGCCTCCCATGGTTACGAAAATATGTTCTTACTGGAACATATTCCATTTCCGTTCCCATTTTCCTCCTATTCCATGATAAGTTGGCGATCAGTTGAGACTATGCTTATGCATATTGCAAACGGCAGAGCTCCGCATACCGCCCCGAATGCAGCAGTAGATGTGCATGTTTCCCTTCTTCGACCACTTTAAAGCGCAAAAACGGCGAAAAATGAAGCTGAGAGTTCTTAATTCGAACTCTCAGCTTCATTTCTCTAACCAGGCTTCCTCCCCAATCACGCACTACGATCAATTGGAAATCTCGAACTCGTACAAAATCGGCGTGTTAGTTCCGCCGGTGTAGTAGATGCGCGCTTTTGTGCCCGTCACGCCGGGGAACGTCGCGACTGTCGGCGCACCGGGATCGCTGATTGTCGTACCGGTGTATGCGGTAGCCCAACTCGAGCCGTTCCAATATTCAATGCGGTAGCCCGTCGTCCGGCTACCATACTCCGACAACGCAACTCGGTTAAACGTCGTGCTCGCGCCGAAATTCACTTCCACCCACTGTCCGTTATAGGTGGAACCGAGGGCTGCCTGCCAGTTAGTGCCGACATTGCCATCGAAGGCTTTGTCCGCCGTTTGGACCGTATCCCAATCGGAGGAGCTGGCGTAGGTTTTGCCCGCGGCGAGATTGACATACTGACGGTTTATCTCGAACTCGTAAAGGATCGGCGTGAAACTGCCACCGGTGTAATAGATTCTTGCTTTCGTGCCCTGCACAGTTGGGAAGGACACCGTTGTAGGAGAAGACACGCTTCCGATTGTTGTGCCAGTATAAGCTGTTGTCCAGTTCGAGCCGTTCCAGTATTCGATGCGATAGCCCGTTGTGCGGCTGCCATATTCCGACAGCTTTACTTGATTGAAGCGCGTGTTTGCACCAAAATCAACCTGCACCCACTGCCCGTTATATGCCGAACCCGAAGCGGCCTGCCAGTTCGTCGCTCCGTTGCTGTCGAACGCCTTGGCTGCCGTTTGGCTGGCATCCCAGTTGGAAGAACTGCTGTAAGCGTCGCGATCCAGCGCTAGATTTGCCGGATTCGCGGATGGTTTCAGCACGTTCTTGATCGCGTCGAGACGCTCCGTGCCGTCGTAAAGTGTCGGTGCGATCCATCCTCCCTCGTCGTATTCGTTCCACGCGTACATGATGACCGCGTTTGCTTCTGCCGTCGAAGCGTTGCTGCCGACCCAGCTCAGCGCATTCGTCAGGTTTGCCGCGATTTCGGACGGCGTCGCGGTTTGGACCCAGTCGTTCGGTCCGACCGACGTCCAGCTCACGGGATGATCGTAACGTGGACGCGTGTCCATGCCCGTTGTCACCCATGGAATGACCTTTTTACCGGTAGCCTTGTGGTTGTTCCAGTTCACCTGGTCCTGGGCGGCTAAGCCCGAGTATGCGCCACCACCACCCGACCACGTGATATACGCGCTGATCGCGTCCGCTCCGATCGAAGTCGCCGCACTCGATGCTGCGGATGAATTATCGGACATGACGACGACGTAAGGATTTGCCAACCCAAGCGCGGTCGCCTTGCTACGGATCGAGGCGATATCCGTCGCACTATAGCCGCCTGTACCACCGAAAATATAAAGCAGCGGCCGACCACCCATCACCTTCTGGTAATTGCTTTCTTGAAATTTGCTCACCAGCCAGTCGAATTTCGTAGATGGCAGGCTGCCCGTTCCGAGGATGTACGTGTATTTCACATCGCTCTTGTGCGTGCTGGAATCGTACAGATTCCTTGCCGTATCCATGCCGCTTCCGTCCGGATAAAAACAGAATGCCCAGTAATCAATGCCCGCGTATTTGGCGAAGGCGATGTCCTGGTCCATGAGGCTCTGGGTCAACTGCCGGGCGTTAACGGAATTTGTCCCGGTCTCCACACCGAAATACGGCAGCCGAAAATGGTACTTATTCGGTCCTAGCGTCTGCTCGACCTGCAGTCCAACCTGAGGTGCGCCGACCCCGTCGGTGTTCAGCGTGCCAACCCACGCATCCCAGCGAATGGCACCGACCAACGTGTGATTGGGGTTATCGGCATAAACATGAAGCGCTTGAGGCAGAGCCTTAACCGGCAGCAATCCCGTGACGACCGTCAGGAACAAAGCGGCGGAAGCCAACCATTTGAATAATCGCATGTCCCGCACTTCCTCTCTTAGTGGACGTTTCAACTTGGTGAAGCCAGCGTTTACAATTAAATCCCCCTTCCTACCCTCAACTTCTCGCACGGCGTACATATCTTCCGTAACCATGGTGTGTGCCGTACTTTTCGCGCTAAGCATGCTTTACTTGCGCTAGCACTAAAAGTATAGCGCTTTCATTTTAGAAAGTGGATTGCCCGGCTTTACCATTTTGATGTTCCTTTTTACCTGCGACATATCCGAATGCAATAAGCTCATCCTTCCCATCTCTTAGTCCTGCCCAAAAATTGCAACGCTCAAATAATGTTGGATAATCTGAATGCCTTAATGACGAATTGCTTCAATCGATCTTCCCCCTTCCGTTAGGTTTGCCTAGTCACTCAATGCTCTTGTCATCCTAATCACTGAACTCAGGTATAGAAATAGAACCAAACCATAGAAGTTCCAAACACTAGGTATCGACACGACACTTAGATAAAGTCCATAAGGAAGTGACCATAGCATCACAATTACCATTAAGATTCGATTATTTCTAAACGAGGCTGCAATACCTAGAACTGCAGGTAGAATCAACATTGCAAAAATGATCAGAAATGTGGAGTGACTTATCGGCGTATTGGAATACGGGTTCCAAAACAAAAATAGACAACACAAAATGATGCATCCTACGGAAGCCAGCAATCCGGAAATGGAAATGTTCATTTTCACTCTCCAGCGCTCCTTTTCCGAAGGATAACAGCAACTTCCTTAACCATGGGTTCAATACGATCCCAACGATTCATGCAGTGATGAAGAATCATGTCTAAGTCGTTTTCATTCTGCGCTTCCTCTGTGTTGCGAAACAGAATATTCATAAGCCAATTCGTTAGATTCCGAAGATGGTGGCGGTAGGAGTAAAACCGCAATAAATCGAGATTAATCGCCACAGATTTACCTAAATGCTTTAAGTAAGCGGAGTAGAAAACATCGAACTCATCACCGATATAGCCAATTAAATCAAATTCCGGAGGCGCCAAAATCGCGGATTCCCAATCGACCACATACAATTCGTTGCCCTGACGAATCAAATTCCCTCCCCACATATCTCCGTGGCACACTACTTTTTCTTTCGTATCTGTTATCGCTGAATGGCGAAGTTTGCGAACGAGATCCAGCAGGTTCATGATCTGCTCTTTGTTGGGCCATACATGCGCTCTTAGCGCTTGTTTACTAGGATTGTCAAATGTCACAGTGCTTTCAAGCAACGAAATACACTTATCGAGGTCAAATTCAAAGGAAATATCAAATGATTCTATCAAGATCATACTCTTGTCTATTAAAGGACTAATTAGGTGAATTGCAGCCACTGATTGAGCAATGCTTTCAAGAATCTCTAGAGAGAACGGATAAGCATCAGCCAATGACTCGCCGTGAATATAGTTAAATAATACGACCGTAATCTCGTTTATTGTTGTTGAAAATCCGCCAATTCGGTTCTTAATTGGATAAGTCATTTTTTGAAACAGTCCTTGATGGTACATGTTCCAAGTCAATGGCAAGTAATATTGAAAACGATCGATACTCAGTCTATGTCTGTCATTCTTATGATCAAATAATTTCAGATAATAACGCTCTCCATTTATGCATGACAGCCGGTAAGAGTAAGCTGAATCCCCAAAAGGAATGAATTGAATGGTTTCAACTTGTATCCCGTATTCTCTATCCAGGTAGGAGGCAAGTACTCGATCTTCGATACGATATTTTACTTCCAGAACATTCACTCCCTAAGCAATCATCATTTCTAATGACATTAACCTTCGTTTTAATCTAGTAGAAAAGGTATAATTAGGAACAAATAATGATCCTTTACATGTGCATTCACACTCTGGTAGGAGGAAAAAAGATGAAAATAGCAGGCGTTATTCCGCAGCTGCGAACGATGAATTTAGACAGTTCCATACGCTTCTACACGACTCAACTAGGCTTGGAACTCGCATTCCGATATGAAGATTTTTATGCCGGCATACGTGCAGGCAACCAGATTTTTCATCTCAAGTACGTTTGTGAACAGGATCCTTCAATCCCCTATACTCGCGATGGAGACCATTTCACTCTCTACCTGCAGACGGATGATGCCGCTGCTTTGGCTGAGTTGCTGAAAGAGCGAAGGGTCAATTTGATTAAGGATGTGCATGAGACGGATTGGAGTACTCGGGAGTTTGTCATCGAGGATGATCAGGGACATACGATTTACTTTGGCGAGGCGCTCTAGGCTCAGCCTAGCTGCATATCACAAAGCTAATAACATAAGAATTCACTGATTTGCTGCGACCATAATAAATGCACCAAAGATCACTCCCCATACACTCAGCGCGGAACTTATCACAATAGGTAACCATCTAACTCGCCCTAATGATACATACAACATCATGAAGAGCGGATATAATACAATCATTTTTATTATCAAGTAGATGATCGACATGATGACATAACTATGGAGGAACATGGATAAAAGACCCATAATAATTAACCCCGTTAATCCTACTGAATAGCCAATGTACTCTTCTAAATACGTATTGAAGTTTTCGTTAAGATCAAATAGAAACGCAGCTATCGCTGGGGGAACCAACATAATGAAATACTGCATGATTAGGTGAAGATAGAAATTCCTTCTCACTTGTGTCCCCCCTTCGCACCAACAACAAACGGCAGCCAATCCAAAAGATCGCTGCCGTTCGTTTATTTATGCTCCACTTTATAGCTCCAATTTAACACCTAACATACTTACGTTTGAAACCAATCTGCCCTCTATCAATTGCTTTCTGAATATTATCGGCAGCCGATATCAACTTGCTCTTTGCCTTGTCCTTGTTCACTTCTACGGGGCCAACCGCTCTCGCAATCTCGACAGCCTTGTCGTGGAGAGGCGTATAAGACACCGCTACGGTATAAATGAAGTTATTCATCGCAAATTTCGTACGCTCGGGAGCATCATGGATCGTAGCTGCTACCTGATCAAGCATGTTGGCAAGCTTACTTTCGGAAAACTCACTATCCTTTCGATTGCCGAGCAGCCAGCAGTAACAGCTCCAGCCACCTGACATGCGAAGCTCTTCCCCGCTGGCAATCCATTTATCGGCAACTTCCTGGGCAATATCAGATTCCGCCAGCGTTACGGCCACCACATAATCAGACAGCATAAAGAAATAAGCCGAATCCATCCATCGGTCATAATCAGCCGCAGTCATCCCCTTCGGGTCCGCAATTACGCCGGCAAAGTACATCGCATCGTAATTCCCCGTAGCGTACAGCTCTTCGGCTAAAGGCTGATTGATTTTAATTTTCTTCGCAATCGGTTTCATCTCGCCTGTAGTCGCTCCAAAAAGCGGCTCCTGCGCCCCATTGGACATGTACATTTTCTTGCTGCGTTCCTTGCCGATTGCTTCAAGCTCCTGCATGACCGCTTCCAAATTCATTCAATCGCACGTCCTTATTTATGTAGTCGTTCAACAGCCTGTTCGAACTTCTTCTTCCTTTATTATAATGAAAATTGCAGCATTAGTTAAGCCCTAACCTGCATTGGCGATTGCTCTCTTAAGTTTATCATAATCGGCGAAATCCACGTATTTAACCCCATTAATAAAAAGCGTCGGCGTTGAAGTAATCAGCTTCTCAGCCTTCGCGTTATGAGCAATCACTTCATCCGCATACGCCTCGGTTTCGATATCCTGCTTCAACTTCTCATAATCAACCTCAAGCTGCGCATTCTTAGCTAGTTCAACGAGAAATGACGGCGTTGCCCATGCAACCCGCTCATCGCCTTGATTCTTATAAATCGCATCATAATAGTTCCAAAATTCATGTGGGTTCTGATGATAAATCGATTGGCCCGCCATAGCGGCAGCAAAGGAATCCGGTCCGATAATCGTATTATTCATGAAATACAGTGCTACTGTCCCTTTATCGATATAGTCCTGAACCAGCTTCGGTTTCATTTCCTGGCTAAAGTAGCGGCAAGCCGGGCACTTAAAGTCACCGAACTCGACAATTTTGACCGGCGCGTCAGCAGAACCGAGCATGGGAAGCTGCTGGTAATCGAACGCAACCGGCTCTGGCTTAGGCGCGAATACAACCGCTAATACGATAGATGCGGCCGCTGCGAAACAGATGCTGAAGAAGATCCATCGTTTTCGTTCCTTTAGCCTTTGTTTTTCCAATTCTCTTAATCGTTTCGTTCCACCCGGTATTTTCTTGTTATCAACCAACGCATCCATGATCGTCCCCGCCTTTCTACATAAGCATAAATAGAAAGACTGCCAAGGCAGCCTTTCATTTAAGCAGTATCACACACACAACGTAACTTTACCTTGGCCAGCGCATTTCAACAGCCTGCAAAGCAGGGAACGCAGCATGCGGCTCGGCTTGGTACCAATAAGCCACCGAGGACACATCATCCGTTCTCTCGAACAAAGCGCGGCTGTTATGCCCCATTTGTTGAATGGTCACCTTAAGCTCATTCTCGAAGCGAATCGGGTCCATTAAATGCCAACGGTACAAGCCATGCATCGGAACGCTGTCTTCACCGAAGATATCGCTGCGCGTCGTATCCGTCTTCGAATAATAGGGATAGCCCAGATAAGGCGTATTATAGGGAACTTCAACGATTTTCCCATCCCGTTTCTCATAGAAGCACCAAGCGCCTCCGAAATAATCTTCCGTCCCCGTGCCGCATATGGTCGGCCACTCTTCATCGCCATCCATATAAAACTTGATCTCGCCTTCCCCCCACCAATACCGCTCCAGCGCGGCCCAAGCCAAGTAAGTACCGATGTAGTGTCCTTTCCCCTTTACATTATCAAGGATGGTGAAATCCTGGGCTGCAGTCGTAATATTTTCCCTTCTCCATTGTGCATGGAAATAACCTGCTTCTTCCGGAATCTCATCGACCAAAGTATAACTAAATTGATAGAAAAATCCCCCGATCTCGCGCGCATGCTGATTCTCGATCGTAATCTTGGCTTTGGTACGGAACGGCATCGGAAAATAGCAGTTCATGCCTCCGGTCGGATTGACGACAATCGGCAGAGAATTCACGAGGCTCCGGGCACCGAATCCGTTGCAAAAGAAGTCGCCCAGCGGCACTTCTACCGAGGGCTCAGCCTCGTCATCCCAGTACATCCGTATTACCAGATCTCGCAGCACGAAATACCCTTTATCTGTCCGATCCGTAACCGTAATCCAGAAATGCTGGATCACACCGGGGCCGTCCACTTCCATCAATGTGACCGTCTCCCCTTGCTGCAGCGTAATACACGGCCTGCCCTTCCGGCCAACGCCTAAATTACTGGCTTCCTTCCCGCCGGCACCGACTTCCCCCCTCGGATTCTCGGCGCTGATCGAACGAGTCTTTCCATTCGTCATCAGCGGTGCCGTAGATAAACCGAATCCTAACCCTTGATTGTGCAGCATGTGAACAACCTCCTACTTATATTTACGAACTAAGATCTGAATGATTGCCGGTTGCAGCAACGTGTACGCCGATTCTAGCTTCTCCTGCCGCGACTTGATAGCCGCTGTGTTTGAAGCAAAGCACCTGATGATCCGCATTCAGTTGAAGCATCTCCGGTTTGGTCGAACGGCAAATTTCTTGGGCATACACGCACCGACCGGCAAACTTGCAACCGCCAAGGCCATACTCCTTGCTCTCAAGATCAGGGAGCTTCATGTCCTCATCCCATTTCTTCCCGACCCGCGGGATCGACTCCAGCAAGAGCTCTGTATAGGGATGTGCAGGATGGTTCAATATTTCTTTGGCTTTGCCATATTCGATTAAATTCCCCCTGTACATCGTGGCAATATAATCGCTGACATAATAAGCGGTGGATAGATCATGCGTAATATAAATAAAGTTGACGTTATATTCATCCTTCAGCTTCATGAATAAGTTGACGACGTTCATGCGCAGCGAAGCGTCGATCATGGCGACCGGTTCATCCGCTACGATGAGCCTCGGCTTCGGAATGAGCGCCCGCGCGATCGATATCCGCTGCAGCTCACCACCGGAAAACTGATTGGGATACTTGCCGGCCACATTCGCCAGATCAAGGCCAACAGATTTCAGAACATCCGTGATGATCCGCTTTGCTTCCTGCTTCGTCTTGGCAATATCCAGATTGAGTGCCGTTTCATAGAGATAGGTATCCACCGTCTTGCGGCTGCTGAACGTGGAGAACGGATTTTGAAAGATGGGCTGTACTTTCTTTAGAAAAGCTTTCTTGTTCTTTCGTTTCGCATAGAAAGACAGCGGCGTACCTTCTATGACAACCTCGCCGAAAGACGGCTCGAGCAGGCGCAAAATCATCTTCGCGAGCGTCGTCTTCCCACAACCGGATTCACCGACAATGCTCATGATTTGCGGTTTATCTCCCGGAAGGGTTAAATCAATATGATCTACCGCTGTTATTTTGGTCCCCAGCAGCATGCCGCCGATTTTGTAATGCATGGAGAGACCGTGGATTTCCAGAATGTTTGCAGCCAAACAAACACCTCCTTCATAGCTGTTGCTCCGCATGAACTCATTTCGATAAGACACAGCCTAACTGCTAACTGAGTAAATGGCAGCTCGCATAATGACCCTCGCCAACACTTACCCGCTCCGGCTCGACCAAACGACAGACCTCCGTCACATGCGGGCATCTTGCGGCAAATCGGCAGCCGGCAGGCGGATTCTTCAAGCTTGGAGGCGTTCCCGGTATGCCTTCCTTCTGGCTGTTATCTCCGATTCTCGGCAGTGCATGAATGAGCATTTTGGTATAGGGATGTTGCGGCTCAGTAAAGATCCGGTCCGTCGGACCAATTTCAATCATCTGGCCGGCATACATAATGCCCATTCGATTCGTAATCTGATAATGAACCCCCATGTCATGAGAGACGATAACCATGGAATTCATTAGTTTCTTCTGCACCTGCGACAGCATGGTGAGTATTCCACGTTGTACAACGACATCCAGCGCTGTCGTCGGCTCATCTGCAAGGACGATACTGGGATGCAAGAACGTAGCAAGTGCGATTAACACCCGCTGCCTCATTCCGCCGCTTAACTGATGAGGATAAGCTTTGAGCACCTCCGGCGGAAGCTCCAGCTCCTTTAGGTAAGCCGTGATTTCATGCTCCAGCGCTTTCTTGTTCTTCACGCCATGGAACTTGCTGATGGTATCGAAGAATTGGTTTCTCACTCGGGTCACCGGATTCATTACATGCATAGCACCTTGCGGCACGTAGGAGATATCTTTCCACCAGCTCTTATGGATCTCCCCGTTGCGATAGACGACCGGCGCACCTTTCCGGTCGGAAGTATGCACTTCGACAGAACCGGATGCGATTTCAAGCGGATAGTTGATCAAGTCATACATGACCTTGAGCAGCGTTGACTTTCCGCAGCCGGATTCGCCCGCGATGCCGAAGATCTCGTTCTTCCGAACCTCGAAATCTACTTTATCGACGGCCTTCACATAGCCATTCAACATGTTATATTGCGCACTTACCTGATTTAGCTTCAGCATTTTACTTCCCTCTCCTTAGCGCAGAATATTGCTGATAGCCCGTCATAACCAGGAATAAGGATATGAAGATCAAGCAGATCGCAGCAACCGGAGATCCAATCCACCACCAGCGCTCGGAGAGCATGGCCTGATGCTGATTCGCCCAATAAATCATCGTGCCGAGCGTAGCCTTCTCGTTGCTTGACATCCCGATAACGGCCATGCCGGATTCAGAGCCGATGGCCACGAGAATCGTATTGACAAAATTAGCTACCGACCAGCCCGCAACAAAAGGAAAGATTTCTTTAACGATGATTTTCAGCGTATTCTGCCCAGAGAAGATGGCGGTACTGATAAAATCACGTTCGCTGAGCGATAACGCCATAGAGCGAAGCTGACGCGCCGGCCAGGGCCAGTTAAAGATAATTAACACAAACGCGATCATGAAGAGCGAAGCCTTGCCTTGCATGAGACTTCCGAGCAGAATCAGAATAGGCAGCGATGGAATGACGATAAAAGAGTCGGTCATAATGGTAATCAGCCGATCGATAAAGCCGCCTTTAAATCCGGCCCAAAGTCCTAACAAAACGCCGATCAATGTAGCGAAGAATGCAACGATAATGCCGATAATGAATGAGTTTTGGATCGATTTGGCAAGCAGCCAGAACGTGTCTTGACCAAGGTTCGTCGTTCCGAAGATATGATCTTTACTCGGCTTAAGATTCTTCAAATACGTTCCCCATTCGATCGGATTGCCCTGATAGAAGAAAGGAATGATGAAGCCCAGAATAATAAAGATGCTCAGCATGGCTACACCTAGCTTTAAACGAATATTCCAATGCTTCACGTGTCACTCACCTCCGAAGCACACTTATTTATAACGAACCCTTGGATCCAGGAACGGATATAAGAAATCCACGATAAAAGTAGCCGCTGCCACTGCGATAATAGAAAGCGTAATCGTCCCCATGATCAGGTTATAGTCTGCCTGTAGAATACCGGTATAAATAAGAGTCCCGATACCCGGATATCCGAACAGGATTTCCGTAATTAACGCCCCATTGAAGATCGTTCCGATCTGAAGCGCCAGCATCGTAACTTGCGGAAGCGCCGCATTGGGCAGCACGTATTTGGTCATAATTCTGCGCTCGCTTAAGCCCTTGAGTCTGGCGAATTGAACGTAATCCTCTTCGGCGATGCCGGACGACAAGGTTTTCATACTAATCACCCACCACCCCGTTCCAACGAGTATCATGGAGAACGCCGGCAAGATCGAGTTATAGACAATGCTTCTAATATGCTCCCATGAAAACCCATCTCCTTGAAAGGTAGCCGATAACGGGAAAATCGGATAAATATACGACAGCAGCATGATCAGAATCAGGGCCAAAATATAATAGGGAATCGGATAGATCATGATGGAGATGGCTTCCATCGCCTTGGAGTACGATTTATCTTTGAGAAACCCTGCAAGCAAGCCGACAATATTGCCGATCAGCCATGCAATGATCGTCGAGATTAATAACAATCCCATTGTCCAGGGCAGTGCTTTCGCGATTAATTCATTGACCGGATTCGGATAGCTGGCCAGTGAAGGGCCGAAATCCTGCGTCACGATAACCCGCTTCACAAATCCCCAATACTGATCCCACATCGAGCCTTCAAGACCGAAGGATTCATTCAAGGTTTCACGTAAGGTAATGATCGCATCCGGTTCCATGAATGCTTGGTTTGCCGTCATCTTGCCGATCATCGCTTCTACCGGATCCGATGGCATGAACCGGGGCACGAAGAAAACGGTCGTGATGCCGATGAATACGACGAGCACAAAGGAAAGCACTTTGGACAGCAAAAACTTGTAAAACCCCATAAAGCAGCATCTCCCCCGCCTGCGTTAATCGCCTTTTCGGATAAATACATACCGGACCTCTGCAGCCCGGTATGTATTCGAAATCGGATTCCGTATTATCTGCCTGTCGGCTTCAAATGTGGGGTGTAGAACTTAAACTGCGACCACCACCACCATGGACCCTCGAACGCATTCTCCGATGTTTGGAATCCATCCCAATAGTACGTATCGACCGGCACGAATTTGGATGTACCGAACATTGGAATAAACGGCATGCCCTTGACGAATTCTTTATTGATTTCCGTGATGTTCTGGATCACCTTCGGATCGTCGCTCGGCAAGCTGTCCAGCTCGTCAAGCAAAGAGCTCACACGGTCATTCGCCCAACGGTTGCGGTTACCCGGCGCCTGCTCGCCGATCGGCACGATGTACTGCTTATGCCAGCCGGTCATATTCGCCGTCGTATCCGGCAGCAAGCCGCATGCCGGCCAGTAAGAGCCGACTGTGAACGCTCCGGTTGATTCGCTGTCCCAGAAGGATGCGCCTTCCATCTGCTGCACATTGACGTCAATGCCTTGCTTGCGCCAGGAATCCGCCACTGCAAATGCCAATCGCATCGACTGGACTTCAAAGTTCGCCGGTGCATTGATGGTCAAGGTCCATGGTTTGCCGTTTGGCAGAAGCCATTTGTCGCCGTCTTTCTTAAATCCGCTCTTCTCCAGCAATTTCGCCGCTTCAGCCGGATCGAACTTCCACCAGCCTACGCCGAAGGTGTCATTGATCGCGCTCTCATCGGTCGGCAAACCTTCAATGCCCTGCTGCTTCAGCATGTCGACAATACCAGCGGCATAGCTGTCGTCGAACGGTTTGTAACCGTCATCGAGCGCAAAATCCTTCAGCCATCCTAACATCGGCTTATGGTAAGTGTCCTGTAGCACTTTGATCGGTGGCAGCTGGATCGGAGATACGCGCAGCATGCCGCCGAAGGTAGCCATCGATACATTCTTAATATCCGTCATCAATGTGAGAGCCCAGCGTACATCCGGATTATTGTATGGCTCTTTCGCCGTATTAAAGGACATCCCGCGCTCGCACGGATCATCCATCGTTGCGTACGGGAAGCCTTCGTACCAAGCTTTGGCATATTCGTTCTTCTGCCGCAGCACATCCCAGCTTTCAGGCGTAATATCCTGCAGGATGTCCATATCATGCTGGATCATCGCGATAATCCGTTTCTCCTCCGGTCCGAAAAATTTGAACAAAATGTATTTCGGGCCGGGCTCGCCTACAAGCTTGCCGATATCGCTCTTCTGCCAGTCCTCACGCTTCTCCCAGAGGAACCAATTCCCCTGAGGATCGCGATCCTTCAGCTTGTACGGACCTACGCCGATCGGATTCGAGAACTTGAACGTTGCCGGGTCTTCTTTCTCCCAAATATGCTTCGGCATAACGCGGAAGCTATTCCCCCAAATCACGACACCGAGCTTCTGCGCCAATCTCGTCTCCGGATTAACGGTTTCGACTTCAATCGTGTAATCATCGGTCGCCTTCATGCTCTTGATCAGATTCGTGAAGTAGCCGTTGTAGCCGAGCTCCTTCGCGCCTGTAATCATCGTTGCCGTAAATTCCACGTCATGCGCCGTGAATGGCTGGCCATCCGACCAAGTCAAACCTTCCTGGATTTTGAACGAAAACTTCGTATTGGTTGCATCCAATGGCTCCGGGAACGTAGAAGCCAAATCCGGGATCTGCGTGCCTTTCTGCGTATCGATTTCCCATAAGTTCGAGAACATGAGCTGATGCACGCCGGCATCCATGGCAACGGCTCCAGGTACATAGGGATTGTACCGGTCCGGGTCAGGGCTGCGGCCGCCTAAGATGTCGACGATTAACGTTTCGCTTCTCGGCGTACCGACATCGGTCATCTTGCCGTCTGATTTGGAATCCCCCGAATCCTTGTTGCCGTCCGTTCCTACAGCCGTATTATTCTTGTTCGTGTCTGAAGTAGAGCTGCCCTTGTCATTGTCGTTATTGCAAGCTGTGATGATCAGTGCCGTGAGTACGAACAGCACTGTAAGCCTTTTCATGATTCGCAATGAACACTCCTCCTTCTATTGGGATAATCCGAGTATAGCGATTAGAAGGATTGATTAATTTCAAAATACTTGGATTTCATTAAGAATCATTGGCGATTAGAAAGGACTGCTGATATTCTTTGGGACTCATATGTTCAATGCTTTTAAACACCGTGCTAAAGTAGGCTGCATCTTGAAAGCCTACCATCTCCGCCACCTGATAGACCTTTAAATCCTGCTGTCTGAGAAACTCCTTGGCAATTCGAATGCGGATGAGATTGATGTACTCACTGAACGTGACATGGGTATACTTCTTGAATTGGGAGCTAAAGTACCACGCATTCAGATAGACGGCATCAGCCACCTCTTTAAGCGTAAGGTTCTTCATATAATTCATCTCGATATAACGGATGGCGGATTGAATATAATGCGGATTATGATTCTCGTCAGTCATACACATAATAGCGGACATAAAATAGGTCTTCAGCCAGCTGAGCAGCTCTTTAAAGTTACGGATTCCCTTCATTTCCTGCACATAATCGATGTGGCCGCCGAAGAACGGCTCAACCCCATGATCCTTTAGTACATGTTCTAAATAAATAAGTTCGCTCAGCAATTCTCGCTTCAACCGAACCGGCTCAAATCTACTGGGAACACGATGAAGCTGCTGCAGGATGGTTTCGATATAGTGTCGCAGCTTCTTTGCATCCGCTAAGGCATAATATTTGCCAAATCGGTCTCCTGAGAAGTATTCACTTATCGTAAATGGCTCCGGCTGGTTCAATTGCTCCTTGTACATGTCGTCATCCATAACGGCGGAATACTCATTAAACGCTAGAAACTCACAGTATTTAAGGCAAGTTTTATAGGCATGCTCAATCGATCTGGACCCACTAGTAAAGCGATGGACGGCCGCAACTATAGTTCGGTTCTGTTTGCGCATCGCCAGCCGGCATTCGTTTAGCAGCTGCTTGAAGTCTATTGCATTCATCATACCGCGATAAAGAACGATACATTTCCCCTCATAAATCACCGTATCCAAGGCCGCTCGCTCGATGTTCGCATGGAGTAATTGATGACGGATCTGCTCTTCTAATCGGACGTCGATGTTCTCATGACCCGAGAAGACGGCCATCTGCAAATCATAGAGTACCGACCAGCTATCCGGAAGCTCGAGACTCCCGCTGATTAACTTCTCGAGCAGCTGCTTGTGTGACAATTTCTCGTGCTCCGTTTCTTTCTCTGCTGCTTTCCCTTTAATCTTATCCAACAGGTCGATGACCGTCTGGTAATGGCATGGCTTCAGTAAGTAATCGATTGCACCGCACCGCATCGCTTCCCGAACATAGTCAAATTCCGCGTGTCCGCTCAAAATGACAATATACATATACGGATACAACTTGCTGATTTCGCGAGTAAGCTCAATTCCGTTCATCCCCGGCATCATCACATCCGTAATGACGATATCCGCCTCCGTAACCTGCATGACATTCAGCGCTTCCTCCGCACTTTGCGCTGTCCCGACGATTTCATGCCCCGTACAGTGTTTGGCGAAAATATGCTGCAACCCTTTGAGTACTGACCTCTCATCATCGACGAGTACGATTCTCAAAGCAGACCTCCCCTTCCTGCCAATAAGTTAGGCATGCATGGCTTCATCCTTCCAAAGCTCCTCTTGCGGCACGCCTGCATCTGTCCGCAGCTTCAGCATAATGGCTGTTCCGCGGCCGATTTCGCTCCGTATGGACAATCCGAACCCCTCCCCATAGATAAAAGCAATTCGTTGCCTGACTAGTTGAATGCCGAGACCGCTGCTTAAGCTTTTCTGCTCGAATGATGCCAGTAAAGCCTCTACTTTCTCTGCAGGCATGCCGGTCCCATTGTCCTCGACCTCGAGATACAAGTCGCCGTCTTGGGCATAACCTCGAATGATAACGATGCCGCCAAGCAACATTTGTTGAAATGCATATTTAATGGCGTTCTCCACTAGCGGCTGAATGAGCAGCTTTGGAATCTTAATGTCTGCAATCGCAGGGTCAAGATGAAACACATAGGATAGTTTGTCTTCAAAGCGCATGCGCTGAATTTTCAAGTAATTCTCCAATTGCTCCATATCTTCCGAGACCGTGACAAATTCATTCTGATGAGAGATGGAATAGCGCAATATCGTGGACAATGAAATTATCGCTTCGCCGATTTCTTCCTCATCCTTGACCACCGTCATCCAGTAAATCATATCGAGCGTGTTATATAGAAAATGGGGATTCAGCTTCGACTGCAGATTGATCACTTCGGCTTTTCGATAGGTTAGCTGTTGGTAGTACACAGTCTTAATCAAACGGTTGACCCGTTCTGCCATATGGTTGAAATGCCTTATAATGACGCTGAATTCGTCATTACCTTCTCGATTCACGATAACATCCAGTCTGCCTTGCTCAATGCTCTCCATCCCTCTTAGTATCTGTTTCAGCGGTCTTAGAATCATACGTAGTATGAGCAAAGCAAATAGAAAGATGAACGCAAACACGATCAATTCCATAAGCAGTAACACTTTATTCACTTGGTTGACTTGATTAAGGATTTCTTTGTTCGGTACTACCCCGATCAGTTTCCATCCCTGATAATCCAGTGTGAAGGTGACCTGCGTGCCTGAATCGAGCTGCTGCGCTAAACGGGTTTCCTTCTGATTAACAAGCCTCCTATCCGTGGCAAACATGATGGTATTATCTTTGAGCAGAAACACACTCCCTTCTTCTCCTAATCGCACATCGTCCAGTTGATCTCGGAATTTCTCATTCAGGTCAACTCTGAGCAGACCGAGCAGTTCTCCTCCATCATAGATGAGCATCATCATCGTAATGAGATGCGTTTGCGGCTGCACCGTCCAGATGACATCCTCATGGCTGGTCGGCCGATTTGTTGTCATCAATTGCTCGGTAAGCTTGTCTACTTCGAATATCGCATCGGAATAAAAGAGGTTCATCGGTGCGTAGCCAACCGGAAATATGTAGATGTTCTCGATCATTTCTAAATTAGGCAGCCTTACGATTTGCCTTGCAATCTGGTATTTCGCGATTTGATAGTTGATGGCATGCTGTTTCAAATCCTTCAAATAGTTCTTTAATACTTGGTTGTTGCGTATGACGCGAGCGTTGGCATCGATTTGTTTGTATTGAAGATCAACTTGCTTCCCGATTTGCCGAACGGTTTCCTGTAAATTGGCTTCCGATTGCCGCAGGATAATCCCGCTAATCCAATGCTGGAAGAAACCCGCCTGCAGGATGACCAGAAGGAGTGAAATGATAATGAAAGCAATAATGATTTTGTATTTGAGTGATCGAACTTTAATCCATTTCATCATTGGCTTCACTCCTACATGGTAGTAACAGCTGTCTATAGTGCGAAATGGCTTTTAATGGTTGCGCTTTCATAAATCGGTAAGGTCATTATAAGGAGATTTTTTCCAGAGATCAATGAGGCAAAGGTCTGCGAACTTTTCTGTCAGATTCTAACGGAAATCGAAGAAATGGATCGATAATTGTAGACCCCAATAGAAAAAAGGCTTGCAGACGGCTTCTCCGATTGGAGAAACCTCTGCAAGCCATTCGATTTAAACCTTCTTCATCTATCAATAGAGACGTAGTAATTGCCTTCTACAAATGGGAACCGCTCAAGCGCATCCTCTGTCAGTTCCACGCCGAGTCCCGGTTTGTCCGTAAGCGCGAGCCATCCGCCTTGAATAACTGGGCTTTCTTTCACGATTCCCCATTGCAAAGGCCCTTGAATACGGCACAATTCCAACAGAATCGGATTTGGAAGCGCAGCAACCAGATGTGCGTTCGCCATGGTCATGACGCCATTATGCCAGTTATGAGGGATTGTCGGAACACCGTACTGCATGCCGAATTGCGCAATCGACATAGCCGCGGTAATCCCGCATATTCCTGCATCCTGTTGAATGATAGAATATGACTTCCGTTCCATATATGGAATGAACTGCTCTACCGTCGTGTACTGTTCGCCTCCGGTAACGGGAACATCCAATGCTGCATTCAGCCTCGCGTAACCTTCAACATCCTTCTGCGGAATCGGTTCTTCGAACCAACGGAATCCGCCAATCCGATCCAGCCCTTTGCCAAGCGCTAGTGCGATCTCTTCCGTTAGGCGCTGATTCCCGTCAATGGCAAGCTCCATCCGGCCCTTCACTTCCTGGGACAGCTCTTGAATCAAACCGAGCATGCGATCCACGGTTACGCGATCCCAATCCCAATGTGTGCCAACTCTGAACTTGAACACCTCATAGCCCTCGGCGATATACGATAAAGCTTCTTCTATTAATTGCTCCGGCCGAGCTCTCCAATCGTAGCTGCATCCGCCGGAAGCATAGAGCTGCACTTTGCCAATCGGATTAGGCGAAAGCAGCTGCGCAACCGGTTTACCTGCTAATTTCCCGCGGATATCCCAAAGCGCACAATCAATCCCGGAGATCGCACAGTCGTATGCCCAGGATTGCCCATTCGGATGCAACACGATGGATGGATCTCTCGGATCACGCCCGATTAGTAAAGGGCTGACTCTCCTTACCATATCGCTGATCTTACCGGGTACACCATAAGCACAGGCTTCGCCGATTCCTGTAATGCCCGCATCGGTACGAATGACCACGATTGCGGCTTCCGCTTTGATTACCCGAAAGGTAGAAGTCATCCATTGCCTTTCAGGTTCATGCATGCGAGATAACAGAATCGTCTCGACATGCGTTATTTTTACATCCGACATCGTATCTACTCTCCCTACTCCTATGAATAGCAATCCTTTTCCCTGCATTGAAGGAACTGAATAAAGTATAGTCATCTGGTGCACGCAAACAAATGGACAATCATACGTTTTTTGGACTGTTTCATGGACGCAGTTTCACTGAAAAGAGACCGATCCAAGATCGGCCTCCCATTTCATAACAATCCTCGTTATTCTCCGGCCGGATAGAGGATTCTTGCATCTCCCCAGTCCGCATGATCCCAATCGCCGCCGTTACCGCCATTGGTGACGACGAGCTTCAGCTCATTGACACCGGCGATAGGCAGATCAATATTTTGCGTCGGCGCTGTTGCATTCATGAATCCACTGTCGAATGCCAATACGCCATCCAGCCACACCTCGAAGCTAACGCCGCCATTGCCATAAGTCTCGTCGTCAACGCCAACACTCGCTTGGAATTTCGCGTATTCGCCTCCGAGCGTATACACGATTGTAGATTCGGCATGGGTTCCTAAACCTTTCGCATAGACGACATCATTAAGTGTAATCGGTTTACCGTCGGATGATTTATCACGCTGGATATTGCCCCAGCCTGCAACGCCGTAATCCCATGAATAGTCACTGAGGTACACTGTCGGCGAAGAAGGCGGTGCAAGAACGGCATGAAAGGCGTTACTGGCATCGGAGCTGTTGCCGGCTGCATCTTTCGCTTTTACGGTAAAAGCACTGGAAGTCCCCGGAATAAGACCGGATGCTGTAAACGAAGTCGCCGTTGCCCCAGTAGTTTTACCGACCAGACTGCCGTTCCTATAAACCTCATAACCTGTAACCGCCTTGTTATCCGTTGAAGCTGTCCAAGTTAATGTTGCGCTAGTGCCTGTAACGGATGCAGCTGTTAAACCAGCTGGCGCTGTTGGCGGCTGCGAATCCGGAAGTTCTGTCGTCACGCTTAGCGCAGAACTGGAATCTGAGACATTGCCTGCCGCGTCACGCGCACGTAACGTGATGCTGTAAGTCGTGACCGGCGACAGACCCGTAAGCGTAAAGGCTAATTCACCTGGCGCAGTACTGCCCACAAGCGCCCCATCTCGATAGACATCGTAACCGACGACGCCTACATTGTCGGATGTTGGACTCCATGTCAAATCTATCGTCTCATCTGTCTGCGATGGTGAAACGAGATTCGTTGGAACGTTAGGCTTCTTCGTGTCAGGCAGTCCCGGACTTACAAGAATAACCTTTTCTTTCACGTTCGAACGTCCTTCATTATCCCACACGACAAGTGTCACCCGGTAGACGCCCGGTTGATCGTAGACGTACGTTGGCATAGCGGATGCGCTTGGCAGCCCTGCCCCGAAGTCCCAGAGATAGGTTGCCATCGTTCCATTATCCGTCGAGGTGCTGACGAAAGTGACCGGTGCGCCGGCGCGTACCAGCACAGGATTCGTAAAGTCAGCAACCGGCTTCGCATTCGCAAACCCGCGCGAAGTCGGCTGCGCATTGCTGCCGTTAAGGAAGACAAGATTACCTGCCCATTCCAAGTGCTGCGCAGCTGTCGGATAAGGATCCATCGTTACGCCTTTGTTGCCAGAGATAAGGTTGTTCGTAAAACTGAGGCGATCGACTCCCGCTGCATCCGTAATTTCGATCGCCTTTCTACCATTGTTTGCAATAAGGTTGCTATCGAAAGCGAGGTTCTGAGCGTTCCCGTGAATACGAATCCCATTGCCTTCATAGCCGGGATAAGCGGCTTTCGGATTGCCCAGCTGTGTATTGATAAAGCTGTTCTTGTAGAAATATTGGAACTGTTCCGTCTCGCTTGAGCCCGCACCTTGAAGCTGCATGCCCCACATAACCATGTTCTTCACTACATTGTAGCTCCACAATTGATGCCCGGTTCCCGGAGACTGCTGGATCCCTACTTGCTGCCCGCCATCTACCAGGTTGTCCGTCGTTACGGCATTCTCCGCCATAATTTCCAGCCCAATCGAACCGACTCTTCCGTCCGTCGGATGCACGACGTTCCGGCGCACAGCGATATTCTTGGAGCGAACGGCACTGATCCAGAAGTCTACATGATTATCCTCGATGATGGCATTGTCCGAATTCGTGTGCAACTCAATGGATAATCCGTGCTCCTTCAAGCCGGATCCCGTGATTGTATTGTTTCTAATAATGGCCCCGGAGCTTCCGTCATTGATGAGAATACCTCCGCGTCCGGTTTTTGCGATGACGTTATTTTCAACGGTTACATGCTTCGAATCCCAGCCTGCACGAACGGCTGCGCCCCAGATGGAGCCTACTCCGATGTTCGAGACATTGTTGTTCGTAATGCGTACGTTCTGGGAACCGACTACATACAACGCATGAGGACCGAAGCCGTCGACCGCGGCGAAATCCTTGACAGTCAGCTCGCTCATCTCATTACTGCCGCCGCCTTCGGATACTACGGCTGACATGGCTACTGTGCTGTTATTGCCATCGAGCGTCATGTTCTTGATCGAAGCACCGGATACATTCAGAAAATAGAACATGTACGTCTCCGGATTGTCCATGTATTTCACGATCGTGCTGTTGCGATCCTCTCCCCGAATAGCGACGCCTGATTTGCCCTTTACTGTGCCTGCCAAATAATACGTCCCCTTCGGGAGGAGTACCGTATTCCCCGGCGATGCTGCGTCGATTGCGGCTTGAATCGCGGCTTTGTCGTCGAGATTGTCTGCCCCGTTTGCTCCGAAATCGGCGGCGGATAGCGTGCCGGGCGCGAGCGGCGCTGCTGCGGCCACGCTCAAAGGGATAGCGGACAGCACCATAATTGCGGACAAGAACATACGAAACACAGCTTTCTTGGACGGCTTTCCTTTCATTCTTCAATTCTCTCCTTCACGATTGGATTGGCGGTGCCTTGCAGGTTATCCATTTACGATGCTACATCATGGATCAAAAAGGCGGATAGTGTACAATTGCCGAAAATGCTCCATTAGCGCGAAATGAACGCTTATACATTATTCGAAATCATGTACTATCCTGAATAAGCACATGAGAGTAAACGCCAAAAAGCCCCCACCATTCCTATGGTGAGAGCTGATCATACCTGAATCATGCCTTTTCTATTCTAAACGGTCTTTCAAGTACATCGTCAGCGAATACAGCATTAAATGCAGTTCCTCGTTTGTTTCGGCAAACGGAGTTTCTTGCACACCATGAGCATCACGGCGGAGTAATTCACGATTTAATTTTGTAATGTTGGTTACTAAAGTTTTGTTGTCCCATAACTCAATAATGGCATTCATTTGAGGCTGCTTCTCATGCGCAATATTGTTGAATTCAGCGAACTTCGGATCCAGCATGAAACCGGAAAATGAGATTTTTTCTTGCGGCGATTGTGACATTGGACAATGAACCAACTTTCTATTCGTTTGTTTGGTGAGGCGGGCAAATCGCAAATAGCTCAACTAAGGAAGTAATCGTATAGGTGCTTTGAATATCTGCAGGGCCTGTTTGTGATTTTCTGTTGATCCAGCAGGTATCGATTCCAGCGAGTATACCACCTTTTATATCGGTACTCAACGAATCGCCGATAATGAGAGCTTCGCTTTTATTGAAACCCTTAATATGACTCATTACGTAATCGAAGAATGCTATAGACGGCTTTGAATAGCCAATGCTCTGCGAATCGAAAATTGCTTCGAAAAAATCATGTAATCCGGATTGCTTCAATCTCTTGATCTGCGTTTGAGTAATCCCATTCGTAACAACAAACAGTCTATGGGATGCAGATAAGCTTTGAATAACTTCTAGCGCACCTTCGATATGCAGCTGATTTCCGGTTCCGAGCAGCTCTCTATACATCTTCTCCCATTCAGGGCCGTCCACAACTTTGCCAAGCTTCAACATCGTTTCGGAAAATCTTGAGTTAAGCACGACATCCAAACCGATCGTCCCATTCTCATAATCCGCCCACAGTTGTTTGTTTACGGAATTGTACACGCGGAATAACTCGTCCGAGAACGTATATCCATGATGCTGAAACAATTGGGTCAGCGATTCGATTTCATTCGCGCCGAAATCTAACAAGGTATCGTCTAAATCAAAAAGCAGTATGTTGTAGCTCATCTATTCACCTCTGTTAACTATATAATATACAACAGTCTATCGCCATACATCTCCGATGTACAGCGATAGACTGTTTACAAATTACTATTTGCGTGCGGCCGGTTGATATTCCCCAGGCACCATGCCCGTTGAAATCGCCATTCGATTCCAACAGTTAATCGCATTAATCGCCATAATCAAATCCACGAATTGGCCCTCATCAAAATGTTTGCGAACTTGCTCATACAACTCCTGCGGAACGCCGCCATCTGAGATTCTGGTCACGGCTTCAGTCAAAGCGAGTGCAGCCCGTTCCTCATCTGTATAGAACGGCGCTTCCCTCCATGCATTAAGCATGTATAGACGCTGCTCCGTTTCTCCCATAGCACGTGCGTCTTTTGTGTGCATATCCAGACAGTACGCGCAGCCGTTAATTTGCGAGGCACGGATTTTAATCAATTCCCACAAATGGTGATCAAGACCGCTCTTCTTCACATAACCTTCCAATTTCAATAACGTCTGAAACGACTCGGGTTGTACTTTCATATAGTTTAATCTCATTTCCATGTCTATACACCTCTTCTTTTAAGTTGTTTTCATCTCTATTTCATAGGCAACTTCGGGTTGTCTCATCTGACGCTTCATGATTTCAGGAAGGGCCATGCCAACTAAGGTGATCCCCACGCCAAGCCATTGCAGACAATGGACGGATTCATTCAGTACGATATAGGATATGATTACTGCTGTAGGCAGCTCTGCAGCACCTAATATCGTAGCTAGCCCTCCACCAATACGGGGTACGCCAATGGCGAAGAACAATGGCGGAATGACGATCCCGAAGAGAGCAAGCAGCAGTGCCCAAGGTAAAAGCCCTTCAAACAAAGAGCCATTTATAAGAAACTGTGGTGGGAACAGCACATTGACGAGTCTAAACGAGCCGGACAACATAATCGCGCTTCGTTTGATGGGAGCAACATGTTTGGCTGTTCTGCCACTGTACCAAATGAATAGTGTATAGGTAACTGCGGACAGTAAGCCAAGAATCATTCCGATCCCAGAGAAATCCTCCTGCCATCCACCTAAATAGCCACTCGCCATAACAATTCCGACTAACAAAATGAAAAGCGATATCATCTTATCTTTAGTTGGTCGCCTGCGCTCAACCACTGCTTCCAGTAGAATGCCCATCCACGTAAATTGAAAAAGCAAGATAATGGCGAAAGAAGCCGGAATAAACTGGAGCGCTGCATAATAGAACATACCCGTTAAACCCGTCGTAGTTCCTACAGCCATGAGCAAGAGTGTTTGCCGCTTCGTTATTGAGCTTGCTTGATAATCTGAAGGCTGCAGGGCTGATTTGGCGGATAACCACACCAATATCCATAGCATAATGACACCGAATAGGTTTTGGCTGCCGACGACCTCACCGACACTGAAACCCATGCTCATAAGCTTTCTTGACAAAAGTCGATAATAATCCAAAGCTGCATGCGCCGGCTAAAACAAAGAAGATAGGTTTCATGTATTCACGAGCATTAGAAGCTTCCGGCTAGCTCGAGCGCTTGCTGCATGGCATTTTCTTTCATGATCGAAGCTTGATCTGGCGCAGCTCTCATGCCCTCCATATAAATCACTTCAATTGAAGGAATTCCCATAAATTCGGCTACAGTTGACAGATAGTGATGGCTGAATTCTAAGCTTGCAGCTGATCCCTTTGTAAGTACACTGCCTGAAGCTTGAATATGAAGCAGCTTCTTGTCGAAAGCTAATCCAATCGTGCCTTGCGGTGTAAAACGAACCGTTTTTCCGGGTATACAAATCGCGTCGATATAGGCTTTCAACACAGGTGGAACCAGCCATTTAATATTTCCGCGTCTAGTTGCGGAATATCCATTTTATATAAATCCAGATGAATCACTTCATCGTTAGGATTTGCTTCGCGATAAGCTTGGATAAACGCATCGCCTACGGACAAACTATGGGATGAATCCTTTTCTAGCGGGTGTGCAGTAATGTACAGTACCGTTGCCAAGTAGTCCCTCCTCTTTACTCGGCTTCAGGGAACATCCCTGTGGAGATCGCAATTCGATTCCATGCATTAATGGTGTTGATCGCCATAATGATTGCCACGTACTCAGTCTCATCCACTTGTGCCCGAACGCGCTCATATAATTCCTGCGGAACGCCTTGCTCGGAGATACGGGTTACAGCCTCCGTAAGCTCGAGCACCACTCTTTCTTTGTCGGTATAGAAAGGCGCTTCGCGCCATGCACTAAGTAAATGAATGCGCTGCTCTGACTCTCCCATCTTCCGAGCATCCCGTGTATGCATGTTTAGACAGAATGCGCATCCGTTTATTTGTGATGTTCTTATCTTGATTAACTCATAGAGTTTGGCATCTAGTCCGCTTGTTTGAATAAAACCTTCCAGCTTCATCATAGTTTGCATTGCACCCGGGCTTGCACTGACATGATCGAATCTCTTCTTCATTATGAATCTCCTCCATGAGTCAATTTTTCTCGCCAGATAATCGTCGATAATATATATCGTCGATCAATCTTGTCTACAATATAGTTTTTTTGATTCTGAATGTCAATGCTAAGGCTGAGGAAATTACAGGTGATAACCGAACCGCCTGATTTGACAAGGGTTTTAAATCCACCTAAGATGAGAACTAACAAACGATTGATCGATCCAGAAAGCAGGTGTTTGCATGCAGTATAGTATTGGCGTTGAATATGGACTGCATTGCTTAGTCTATTTAATTGATATTCCACCAGACTCTACTATTGGGATCAAAGAGCTCTCTACTTTCCAAGGGGTTTCAGAGACTTACCTTTCTAAAATATTTGGTAAATTAACAAAAACCGGTATTGTCAGCTCCGTTCCCGGTGCTAAAGGGGGATATCGATTAGCCAAGTCTCCTGATGACATTTCTTTCTGGGATGTTGTTCGAGCGATTGAAGGCGCAACACCGATTTTCAACTGTAAAAACATCAAAGATAACAGCTATTTATGTCAGGACGAGGGATATGCCGCGTGCTCGAAGGCCACTCCCTGCGTTATTAACTTAGCTATGTTAGAAGCGGAAGAAAGTATGCGCAATGTCCTTCGCAACAAAACGTTAACTTGGTTAAAAGAAGAGCTGGATCGCGTGTTATCGCCAGAAGCGCGTAAAGAGACACGTGAATATTTTTCTGCCAGCATTAATGGTTAAATTAGGCGCCGATAGGTGCATGTTGGGGCCAGCAGCCCAGGCGCGTGTTAGCGACTGGACTGCTGGTCTTTTTTGATTCAGTTGGCTTTGTATGAGAGTTTAAAAATCAAACTTTCAGTGAGTAAACTAACCATTTCCACCTTAGCAAGACCAATGAGAGTCTCATAATCGAACTCTCATGGCTGGAATCGGCATAATTAGTTGCTGAGAGTTCCGAAATCGAACTCTCAGTAAGTAAACTAACCATCTCCACCTTCGCAAGACTCTGAGAGTCTCATAATCGAACCCTCACCGCTGAAATCGGCATATAAAGATGCTGAGAGTTCCGAAATCGAACTCTCAGTAAGTAAACTAACCATTTCCACCTTCGCGAGACCTCTCAGAGTCTCATAGTAGACCTCTAAAAAAGCAAAACAAAAAAGCCCGCGATATCGCGGGCTTCACAATGTCTGTATCCAAACTAGCTCACCTAAACTGTACCCGATGAACCCGTTCCATCCGGCCCATCAACAAGATCGACGACACCGACGGCAAGCACCGTGATTGCGGCTGCTTTTCCCAACTTCTTGACGCCGTCTTTGATTAATTCCTTATCGTTCTCTTTGATACCTGCCACCACTTCGATTCCGCTTTCGACCACGTATTGGATGCCTTGTCCTGCACCTCGGACCGTTGTCGTTGCCGCATCTCCGAGATCGTCCAGGCCCGCTCGCGCACGCTGCTTATCCGCAGTTACCAAGCCCGCGCCGACATCCCATACACCGCTTGCAGCTTGACCGGCAAGTTCGCCTGTTCTAGAAGTAACTCTCTCCACATCATTCCCGATTTCTTTAATATAATCGCTATGAATGAGTTCCCCGGCAACACGCACAGTACCTCCGATCACTCTGCCTGTCACATCGCCCGCCAGTTTCCCGATCCCTTTCAGAAAATCCATCTGAAACACCTCCGTATCATCATTTATATTATAACGAAATAAGAAGGGCTTCGTTTCATTTTCAGTTAAACCCGCCATTCACGCGAATCGTCTGCCCCGTAATCCAACGGGCTTTGTCGCTGACAAGCAGATCGACCGCATTCGCGATGTCTTCAGGTTCTCCAAGCCGGCCAAATGCGATTAAACGGCTGAACGAATCTATTTGATCTTGTGATTTGCCAGTTAAGAACAATTCGGTCGATATTTGTCCCGGAGCGATGCAATTGATCACGATGTCTTTGGGAGCGAATTCTTTTGCCAATTGGCGCGTAATTTGTTCGACTGCCCCTTTCGTTGCGGCATATACGCTGTAAGTTGGGAGCATAGCGCCGATGACAGATGTGGAGAAGTTAATGATCGTCCCGCCTTGCGCCATAAGCTTCATCGCTTGTTGGCATGCAAAGTAGGTACCCTTCACATTGATTGCGAATTGCCGATCAAACATCTCTTCCGTCACTTCCGCGATTGCCGTGCATTCCATGATCCCGGCATTATTGACCAGAATGTCCAATCGTCCGAAGCGCGCAATCGACTCCGAGAATAACGCTTCGACTTCGCTTACTTTGCTTACATCGGCGCGAATGGCAATCGCTTCTCCGCCGAATTGTTCAATCGCGGATACAACCTCGTCCGCTTTCCCTGGATTGGAAGCATAATTGATGACTACCATTGCACCGGACTGCGCTAGTTGAATAGCTAATTGCCGCCCAATACCCCGTGATGCCCCGGTGACGATCGCTACTTTACCATTCAAACTCATATCTGTTCTCTCCCAGCAACTTAGAATTGGCCAATCGGTTTTATCGGTTGAACTCGACTTGTAAGTTTATTATAGCCAGCGTTTGTAAGAATCCGTTAGAACATACCTGCACGATTCTTGCCTAATTCTCTTCGGGTTCGCTATTATTAGAGTACATGACATTGTTACCGGGAAGGAGCTGTAGGCATGGACACCAGGACTGAACCGCTGCGAACAGAGCAAGCCTTGCAGCAGTTGGCATTCTTGATTCACCGGCATGCTCCGTTGACTGGCACGCATCAAACGGTAGTGCCATCTTTGCAGCTCATGCATGCTACACAGCTGTCCGAGCCACTGGAATCCGTCTATAAACCATCCATATGCGTCGTGGCGCAAGGGGCAAAAACAAGCACATTAGGCGACGAAACCTACCGCTACGATCCTTCGAATTACCTGATCACTTCTGTTGAATTGCCGATCGTTGGGCGGATTATCGAAGCTTCGCCCGAGATCCCCTATCTAAGCTTGAAACTGAGCTTCGACACCGACATGATTTTGGATATCGTGAAAGAGAGGAATCGTCCGGTTGAAGTTCCCGCAGAACTCAGCCGTGGAATAACGGTTAATCGAACATCTCCCGCTTTACTGGAATCCATAGTACGCCTAATGCAGCTGCTAAATGAGCCTGATGATGTTCCGGTTCTGGCTCCACTCGTTATTCGCGAAATCTTGTATCGCGTCCTACAAAGTGAACATGGCGCGCTCCTTTATCAATTCGCAGTGATCGGCAGCCATGCGAACAATATCGCTCTTGCGATCCAAACCATAAACCGACAATTCGATCGGACCATCGTGGTGGAACAGCTCGCAAAGTCTGTCAATATGAGCACGTCGGCATTTCATAAACATTTTAAACGGATTACGTCACTGAGTCCCTTACAATATCAGAAAACGGTACGTTTACAGGAAGCACGGCGGCTCATGCTCACAGAATCCATGCAGGCCGCTGATGCGGCATTCCGCGTTGGCTACGAGAGTCCTTCCCAGTTCAGCCGGGAATATGCCAGGATTTACGGACGGCCGCCCATGCAGGATGTTCACATGTACCTAACTCATTAGAGCCCATTCTGATAATAGCCCTTGCAGTATAGACAAACGAACATATACTGGCAACGTACCTAAACTTAGGGAGATGAACGTTATGGGATATGGAATGGGGAACAACGTCGGAGGAGTTGGCCAAGGTCATTGTGGCCCAAGTCACGTTGGTGGCGCCGGTTTTGGAGCAGCAGGAATATTAGTCCTATTCATCCTATTAGTCATTATTTCTGCTTCCGCACTGTGCTAGTTTAATATGGGAGATTCCAGTTATTCATACAATTTCAGTGAACTCTTCAACAGGCTGCCGATATTCGGAAGCCTGTTGATGGTTCTACATAGGAACTAACCAAGCTCCACTTGTTCATACATGGATGCCTCGCGGTCCCGTATGATGCGTCGCAATTCGGATACCAACCCACGGTCGATTTTCCCCTGCTCGTATAAATTCTGAACCTCGTACCGCTCCGCCTGAACCGCAATCCAATGAAGCTCTCTGCGCGTTTCATCGAATGCTTCTTTCTTGCGTTTGTTGTGAAGCTGAAAGGATCTAAGCCGATTCACGAGCTGCTTATAATAAGCAACTACGCATTCCGTTGGATCATTGGCACTCTCGGGTGCGCACAATGGCCCCATCTGATTAATTACGACCTGACCGCACTCGATACGGAGTCCCCTCAGCGATTCAAGATCATTCTCCGTTAATGATTTCTTCCCGGAATTCGGTGCGCCTGTGAGCAGCTCTTTTAATCTCCCGAGCAGCCTTTTGAACACCAACAACCACAAGTGCAGCCGATTCGCCAAAATAATTTCAACTTGATCTAACATTTTGTTGTAGAATTCCGCGTGGTTCTTCGTGATCGTGCCCTGCTCGAGCCGTGACTGGATGTAGTTGCGTTCGATGTCCAGCGCCTCGATCCGCAGTGCGATTTCATCTTGATTCAAACGCGATACACGTTTGTACTGATTGTCTTTCAATCCAAGCTGCTGGATCATTTGGTTGTACTCTTCAATGACGGCTTCTACTGCATCCTCATTGACTTCATTGCTCTCCTGCTGTAATTGGCGCACAGCGGCTTGCAAAATGTGAATATGCCATTCGTTCTCTTCTTGTACCAGTGCAGTTTCGTCCACCGCAACACGCTTCTTCGCAATTAGCGGTAATAATATACTGGCAGTTAACAAGGACAATAGGATGACACAGGCTGCAAGAAAAATGATTAGATTCCGTTCCGGAAACAGCTCTCCGTTATGCAGAAATAAAGGGATGGAGAATGCACCCGCTAATGTAACCGCACCACGTACACCGGAGATGGTCGTCATGATGAGCGCTTTGAAGCTTAAAGCTTCTTTGCTATAGGTGCCAAATATCCGCCAGCCACGCGTAAAGAGCAGCGTCCACACGAAACGGAGCACGAGCAGCAGCGCAAAGATAGCAACGGCGTACCCGATAACGACAATATTGTTAAAGCCGGGATCTTTGAAGATGATTGAGGTCACATCGGGAATTTGCGTCCCCAGAATGACAAATACGAGTCCATTTAAAATAAACAAATAGACCGACCATGTACTGGTAGACACGGATTTCAGCTTCCCTATGTCGCATTCCACGCGATCTTTCTCAATCGCATGCACGATTCCGCCTGCAACCGCGGCTAGAATGCCGGATACGCCGACTTCCTCGGCACATAAATAAAGCAGAAATGGAGTTAGCAGTTGCAGCAGCATGTGCATCGTTTCGTCATCGAGTCCATTGCGGCGCAGCAATTGTCGTATACCGGCTATGATCACGGCGAGTGTGGCCCCCACAAGCAGGCCGCCGATGGAAATAAGAATGAAACTGAAAGCGGCTTTCTGCAGCGAGAAAATACCGGTCACCGCCGCCGCAATCGCAAATTTGAATGCAACCAAACCTGAAGCATCGTTCATTAACGCTTCGCCTTCCAGAAGTCGCATAAGGCTCTTGGGCAGGTGGATTCGTCCCGCAAGGGCGCTTACGGCGATCGCATCGGTAGGCGAAAGTATGGCTGCGAGTGCGAAAGCAGCAACCAGCGGTATTGTGGGAATCATCCAGTGGATCGTATAACCGACCACGAATACAGTTGCGAAAACAAGTCCCACTGAGAGCAGTAATATAGGTGCCCGGAGCCGCCAAAGCTCCTCGCGCGGAGTATGTCTTCCGTCATTGTACAGCAGCGGCGCGATGAACAAGATAAAGAACAGCTCCGGCTCCAGCTGAAGATGAATGCCGATCGGCAGCATGATAATGAGGCCGCCGAGTACAATCTGTATGAGCGGTACCGGAACGAATGGAACGAACCGATAAATCACATTCGACACACCTATAAGGACAAGTAACACAAGTACGACTATAAACACTTCCAAGCTGGCTTCCCCCAATGGTCTTTCGAGTCCGTACCTATATTTCGTTATATTTTCCATGATCGCAATCCGATATTCTCGCCTTCCTGCTGCAGTTGAAACACAAAAAACCCTTTGGACTCAAGGTCGCAAAGGGCTCTTATCAGCGTCGATTTATTCTACAGCGGGAGCTCTTTTACTTCAAAATCTGCCGATCAGCTAAGCTTCTCCCAGCGTTTCGTTTCGGCTAATTTGCCATGGTCTACCGCATTTGCAATCTCGACTTCATCACTGCCCAGCAGCAAGCGCAGCGGCGGATTCTCTTCATTGACAATCGTAATGATATGCATCCGTGCCTCTTTATAGACTGCATTGACCAGCTCTTCTTTATTGGCAAAATAGTTATAAATCGTGCCGGATCCGACATTCGCTCGTTTGAAAATTTTCGAGAAGGTAAACGATTGCAGTCCCTCTTCATGAATCAAATCGAGCGTAGCAGTCATGATATCCTGTTTCTTACTCATTCCCTTCACCTCTGAAGACGCTGATCTCACGAATATAATGTAGTCACATTATTGCCTCTTCCAAGCATAAAGTCAATGAATATCAGAAGCGGACAACATTCGGCGAAGTTTATTTGGTCCGAATGGGCGGATGCTTGAATATGTTATACGAATTAATCCATGATGATCTTTCATTTACCGAGTTTTTACTGAGTTCTATTCAGCCTTTATCCAAAGGAGTTCATACAATGGCACAAGAAAACACTACTCAACAAAGTGTTGGGCAACAAGCTGACAAAACCGCCATTCGGGGGCCGTTTTCCATACAGTTTCCCGAATCGGAGCTTACCGAATTGCATAACCGCATCGTCGCGACAAGATGGCCGGACAAGGAAACGGTGCCTGATCAAACGCAGGGAGTCCCGCTTGCAACCATGCAGCAAACCGCACGTTATTGGGCAACGGAATATGATTGGCGCAAGTGCGAGGAGACGCTGAACGGCATTCCGCAGTTCTTGACCGAGATCGATGGTTTGGACATTCATTTCATGCATATTCGTTCCAAGCACGAAGATGCTTTGCCGATGATCATGACACATGGATGGTCCGGCTCGATCATCGAGCTGCTGAAAGTGATCGACCCGCTGACCAATCCCACCGCATATGGCGCTAAGGCATCGGATGCTTTCCACCTGGTCATTCCGTCGCTGCCCGGATACGGCTTCTCCGGCAAACCGACAACGACCGGCTGGGGTCCTGTCCGCATCGCAAGCGCATGGATTGAACTAATGAAGCGACTTGGATATTCGAAGTATGTGGCGCAGGGCGGCGACTGGGGAGCGGTTATTACCGATTTCATGGGCGTTATGAAACCACCGGGACTGCTCGGTATTCACTCCAACATGCCGGGTGCGGTTCCACCTCACATTGATACGGCTCTCATGAAAGGCAATCCCCTCCCTTCCAATCTTACACCGGAAGAGAAGCGTGCTTGCGAGCAGTTAGCATTCGTTTACAGACATCTCGGCTATGCTGAAATGATGGGCACACGCCCGCAGACGTTGACCGGACTGGTGGATTCGCCCATAGGTTTAGCCGCATTCTTAATGGACCATGATGTCTGCAGTCTGGAGCTGATCATCAAGGCGTTCGATGGACATCCAGAAGGCCTTACGCGAGATAACATCCTCGATAATGCTACACTTTACTGGCTGACGAGAACAGCTATATCATCGGCTCGGCTCTATTGGGAGAATAAGTTCTCTTTCTTCGTGGTGAAGGGCGTCCAGATCCCGACTGCCGTGACCGTCTTCCCTTACGAGCTCTATGAAGCTCCACTTACCTGGACGAAGCAAGCCTACCCTAAACTAATCTACTTTAACAAGGTCGACAGAGGCGGGCATTTCGCTGCTTGGGAAGTACCTCTGTTGTTCTCCGAAGAGGTTCGTGCTGGGTTTAGGTCTCTGCGATAAAGGGAAAAAGGCTGCTTCATTGTAGTCAGCAGCCTTTCTCGCTTTAAGTGATTGTGTTTCGAGCTCGGAGCTCCTGAAATCGGCTTGAAACAGCTTTGCTTTCAGGGACAATCGCTGCTGCGCAGGTGAAGATTTCAACGAAATCGGTCAGCATTAGAAATTATTCTTTACACTTCAGCAGATTCTCCGCGGTGCGGAATGCCAGCGCCATTATCGTCAATACAGGATTCACGCCGCCGTTCGTAACATGCACGGAGCCGTCGCTTACCCAGAGATTGTCATACCCATGTACTCGCCCCGTTGGATCGGTAACCGATGTCGAAGGGTCATTTCCCATGCGCAGCGTGCCAGATTGATGTTGACCACCGCTAAGACCATTGCCTGCCCGCGTCCGCCACACTTGGCGTGCGCCTGCAGTCCAGAGCCACTTCTCAGCTTGCTCAGCCAGCATGGCCGAAGCGCGTAGAGATTCATGGTGAACACCTCCGGAAAGCTGAACAACGGGAAGACCGAAGCGATCCTTAACCGCGGGCGACAGCCTTACTCTGGATTCGGCTGTTGGAATCTCTTGGATGGGACCTTGAATTTGGCTCGTTCGCAGAAATGTCTCACGCATCGTTTCCTTGCCAGCAGTTCCCCAGCGGGCAGCATCCGGAGCAAGTGCGCGATTCCAGTGTATGAGGGGCAGACGAATGAACTCGTTAGCAAGCAAACCTCCCCCGATTACACCTGCTTCGTTGCTATGCTCAAACCGGAAGGTAGCAATACTTACGCCTGGTCCGTTTCCGTCTTGAATTTGCTCATCAAAGACGCCATAAGCGCCGGCATAAACATGACCTTGCAGATGCCTGCCCACTTGGTCAAATCGATTGCCAATCCCGTTTGGTTCTATTTCACTTGTTGATTGAAGAAGGAGTCTGGCGCTCTCGATCGCGCCGGCTGCGACCACAACATGCCCTGCTCGAATCTGCTTGCGCTGGAATGTACCATCAGGACGCTCATTTATAAGATGCACGCCGGTGGCGCGTCTTCCCCCTTCTGTCTCAATACGCTCCACCTTCGTATCGCAGATGAGGTCACAGTTACCTGAAGCGATAGCCCTCACCATCATCGTATTGTGACCGCCGTTCTTGCTGTCGGTTGGACATGCGAAACCTACACACTGTCCGCACTGCCCGCATGCCGGGCGTCCATCTCGTTCAACAGAATTGATGAGCAACGGCACCGGTCCCGCGTCCCAACCCAGCTTCTTGGCAGCTTGTGCCAAACGTTCCCCTTCAATTGTTCTCGGTATTGCCGGCATCGGATAAGGCCGCTCCCTCTTGCCTCGTCCGGCGTGGGCATCCCCATCACCGGAGACGCCAACTGCCCATTCGGCGCGCTCGTAATAAGGTTCAAGCTCCTGATAGCTGATCGGCCAATCGCTTAACGAGCTTCCGTCCGGAATGCCATAACGTGACGCCATGCGAAAATCTTCCGGGTGAAACCGCCAAGCCTGTGCACCGTAAACCCTTGTTCCGCCGCCAACAGTCATGGCGTTATTGTGATAGTCGCCCTCGAAGGGAACCGTAATTCTCTCCTGCCCGTTAGGCAATAGAATCGTCCGCGGATTTCCTACCGCCGCAGGTCCGGTATTGTGACCGTATTTGCTCAACCGATGATTGCGCAGATGGTCGCGGCCAACCTGATCATAACGCAGCCAGCTGCCGCGCTCGACGACGAGCACGCGAAGTCCGGATTCAGCTAGGACGCCTGCGGCTACGGATCCTCCGGCCCCTGCCCCAACCACGATGACATCATACTGATCGCGCAGCTGATCAAAGGATCGCTGTGGCAAATCGGTTTCTTCGACAGAAGCTTCGGTTCCCGGAACAGGACCTGGACGGAACCCGATCATGTCCCACGACTTGCCCTCGCGATTACCGCCTGCTTCAGGACTTCCATAATAACCTTCAATGACTAAAGTCAATAATGTATCAAAAAATAGCTTCGGTGAAACAGGCCAGTCCTGAACTTGGCCACGCTGAACATCAGTCAACAGAAGGTCACGCTCTTCCTCCGTCAGTTCAGCAAATAACCGCTCATAGCGGATGGTTGCATTTGCTTGTAATGCTCGAAGACCCGGTTCTATAAGATTCAGCCAAGTATCAGGATCCTCGTTCAAGTGCCGCTCTAAGTAACTAATCACACCGGCATCTGAGGCAGATGGCCAAGTATCCTCCGGGACCAAACGGTCCGCAACCGCTTTCAAAACTGTTTCTAACTCCGCAGAAATTGACTTCCGATCGACGGGCTTCATCTCCAAGCGCCACCCCATGCTCTTCATTTAGTAGGTACACCTCATTTTTCCAACTCTATTGTACCATCAAATTGCAACATATAAATGCCTCTTCTTTGCACATGAGTATAGGTGTGTGCCAGATAGCCCATGGCATTGGACTAGATGCTTCCACATAGGGTGATAGAGGTAGAAAAGTCAACTCAATAAGGAGTTGTGAATATGAGCTTTGAGGCTGGCGCGCTCTTTGAACTCCGATTTTGGCTGCAAGTATTAGGCGATCACGCCAGGTTTATTCATGAGGCGCTGGCCCCGGGTGAAGCTGCGGAAATCGCCCGTGCGCGCCATTTTATTCAAGCCTACGATAGCTCTCTGAATACAGCGCGGCAGAACCTGGATGCCGGTGGGATCGCCTCCTTGCTTCAAGCAGCGAATCCGTTGAACGCGCAACTGCGAGTGTATAAGCTCCATTTGTTGAAACGCTCGCTGACGGGAACGATCGTTATTTCGCTGGCTCCAACGTTCTTGAATCATAATGTCAATGAACTCGATGAAGCCATTCGCGTATTTGGCTTTCTGACGCGAAGACAATTGCCTCCCCCTGGACCCGCGATTCACCAGCATTTATTATGGCTTCAAGACGCAATCGGCCATGCGGGCATTTTGTCTTGCCAGTTCGATCTGGTAGAGAAGGCTTGGAAAAACAGAAGCGATACATTCGAGCGCGACTTCGAAGCTTACTATCTCAAAGCGATCGAGCTTGCGGGATATATGCGAACCTCCCTGACGGATTTCCCTGCCTTGCGAGCCTTTAATCGGGACGCGAATAACGTAATGCTCATTTTCATGAAATTTCTGTCCGAAATAGAGGAACTCGCGGAGGGCAAAGAATTGCTGAGCACGCTATCGCCGCTGATTCCCGATCATATGTACCGGGAAGAATGCTATTATTTGACGAAACTCTCTCAAGCTGCGGAAGACATAGCAAGACCGGCATGCGATCCGACCAAGCCAAGAGTTTGAAACTAATCGGGCTTTCTTCGTTTGATGAGTGAGAAAAGCAGTAAAAACAGAGGGATCGCAAACTGGAACGGTACGCATACCCATGGCCAAATATGCTTCTGAAACTCAATCACTTCCAGTTGATTCGGGTGAAGAAACAGGGACAGCTCTAACAGTGCAAGTCCGAGAGGTAAAATGAATATCCGATAGTTTGGGCTCCTTAGCGTCTGTGCTAAAGCTAAAGAGGCAGCATAGAGACAAACGCTGAGCTTCGTGAATTCACCAAATACCCAGACGATAAACGCGAGCGGCTCGATTCGTTCGAAGAAATCCCCTACCGAAATGTACATTGCGGTTGTGTAGGAAGGGAAAATTTGTGTACTTGAGAGCTCCCCCATGACCATCACATTGAATAAATGAGTGGAGATCAAGACGATTCCGCCTATTGCAACAACTGTGAGGACCGTCTTTTTCACTTTTTCGGGACGGTTAATGAAAGGGATAATCATGATAAACAATATCGTCTCTCCCAGAGGGGAGGTTGAGATTTGCATAGCACCGTCGAACAAGGAACCCCAATCCGTTTCTAATACGGGTAAAAGTAAGGTTGGATTCATTTCTGGTATCAATAACAGGCTGAATGAGACGATTTGCAGAACGACGACGAGCAATAAGATAAGTGCGCATCTGCAAATCACCTCAATCCCTTGATAAGCGGCCCATGCCGAAATCGAGATCATAATCACCCCAACGACAACGCTCGGGGTTCGAGGCAGCAACACCGTTACGGTAAGATCTTCAAAGTTTCGCAGTACGTATGCCCCTAGCTGAAACCCGTAACCTGTATACAAGATCCCAATCACGGTTCCACACCAGGTCCCTAACAGGGTTTGGGCGATATGGATGACGGACTTTTGTGGGAATTTTCCGCAAAGTGTCACATAAGTCCAAGCCATGCACAGCCCGGCTAGGCTGCCAATGATGGCAGAAATCCATGAATCATGTTCGCTGGTATAACCAATAGGCAGCGACATGGAGCTTGCGATCATAAATACGAACATAAGAGCCCACAGCTCTGTATTGGAGATCATGTTGTTCAGTCCATAACTCTTCATTCGTAATTCCCTTTCTCAGCTCCATCAATTCCAAACAGCTACTACCCATTTTTCTAGAATCATAGTGGGACTAGTCAGTTCAATACCCATTGATAAACATAAACCGATGATTGTCGACAAGCTTAAAATGATGCCCACCATCACATAATCCCACGTTCGAGCCGTTTTTTTCATTAGCTTGAATTGTACCCAGTAGAGCATGGCAACGGATAACGAGTATAAGATTATATTTTTCATTCTATATTGTTGGAAGAACTAATCATTCCGGCTCTTCGTAGATGGATTTCGATATCTACGGTAACGTCTGCTGCAGCGAATATCGTATCCCAATCCGCACGCACCTTTTTCCAAGTCCCATAATGATATTGATGAACCCATAAGCCGAATCCAAAGATGTCGGATCGCCATTCCGTTTGCGCCTTCCTGATAGTGTGAAGCGCTTGCTCCGTAATCAGCTTATTAAGTCCTTGTTCGATTTGGGCTACATGTTCGGGACGACGAAGATCCAGTTTGACAGTCGATTCCTGAAGTAATCCTTCACCGGTTAGCTCAACATGAATCGTTGCTTTGCCATGCTCGACAACCACTTTTATCTTCCTCCCCGGTTTATTCATAATAACGCCAACACTCCCTTCAGCGTTCGGAATTTTCTCGGCCAGGTATTCATGCTTTAATTCGCCTTTAACCCACCTAAGGCTTCTCGTTTCAATGTCATCCAGGTAACCAACCAATTTATAATTTTTCATGACGGCTGTCGACGAAAGGTGAAATACGGTTTGCTCCGACTTATCGCCTTGTTGCTGCTCCTTATTCTGCGGTAGTTTCTGAATTTCCACTGCGCCCAGAACAGGAACAATTCCATCGCGACCTTGGTTAATCAGAAAATCCCGGAAGGTAACCGCTGTACCTACTTGTTTATACTCCAATTCTCGAACCTCCTCGGAAGGAATACGTTCGAAAGGATGATCCATTTTGATCAGTTCGATCGCCTGTTTGCCTTTGGCAATAACCAGGTAGGTACGAAGACGGGTTCCCGGATCTCTGGTGTAGTAATCCATAATATCTTTAATCCCTTTTTGGGCGAAGGTCTCTCCAATGAAAACAACCCGGCGATGTCCTTTAAAAAACTTTCGCGAAAGCAGTTGCTGGCATTTGCGCTCTGCATCGTAAATATTCGTACCAACCGCGGACAGTACGAAAAACGTTTTGCCCAAATTACCTGACGGAGTCCCTTTTGCAGCGGGGAGAGGAATCTGTATGGAAACAAGCAAACGGCCATCCTTGGTTTTATCTAGCGAAGATGCCATGAAGAAGGCTACATCATTCATTTCCACCCGGTCCCAACAACCGCTCAATAGCGGAACAAATAAAAGCATAAGGAGCCTCAATGGCGCTTTCTTGTTCAAAACCCGATTCCTCCTCTGCTCATTTCGGTTGTTGTCCTTTGGGTATTCGGGTTTGGGCTTGGTGTTTCCCGTCCAGCTGCGGGCGATAATACATCGTCCATAACGGCGCTCGGAAGAACGTATCCTTAAGTCCTTGAAAGCTAACCGGGGCCATAGGGAATAAATAGGGAACGCCGAGCGACCTGAGACTCGCAAGGTGGATAATGATGCAAAGCAGCCCTACTGTAAGGCCGTACAGTCCAAACATACCGGCAAGCAGAATCATCGGGAACCTTAGTATTCGAAATGCGAACGAGAAATTGTACCGGGGAATGGCAAACGATGCTATTCCGGTTAAGGACACCACGATAACCATCGGGGTCGAAACGATGCCTGCCTGCACGGCTGCTTGTCCGACGACAAGGCCACCTACGATACTGACAGCTTGACCTATTTGCTTAGGTAAACGTACGCCTGCCTCACGTAAAGCCTCGAATGTGCTTTCCATAATCAACGCTTCCACTATAGCCGGGAAAGGAACACCCTCTCTGGCGGCGGATATGCTTAATAACAAATTTGTCGGAATCATTTGCTGATGGAACGTGGTTAATGCAACATATACAGAGGGTAATAACAGCGCAATCAATGTTAAGATGAGTCGAATGAAACGAACCAAATTCGCAAACAGAACGCGGTCATAATAATCCTCTCCAGCCTGCAGAAACCCCCAGAACGACATCGGGCCGCTAATGATGAACGGAGAGCCATCAGTCAAGATCGCAACTCGCCCTTCCAATAATGCGGCTACAATATAATCCGGTCGTTCCGTGACGAGATATTGAGGAAATGGAGAAAATGCGCGCTCTTCGATAAACTGTTCGATATACCCCGATTCCAGCACGCCGTCGATCTGTATACTCTGAATTCTGGATTTAACCTCTTGGACTACGGCATCATTAGCGATATCTTCCAGATAAGCGATCGCCACATCCGTTTGGGTATACTCGCCTATCGTTACCATTACGAATTTTAACTTAGAAGATCGTATTCTTCGACGAATAAGACTTGCGTTTGTTCGGATGCCTTCCGTGAACGAATCGCGCGGGCCTCGAATCGTATTCTCCGAAGACGTCTGCTCGACGGCTCTTGTTTTCCCGCCCGGAATGTTAAGCACAAGCGCTTCCGTTTCGCCATCTATGATAATGACAGTAGAGCCTTTCAATATCTGTTGAATGAGGCTTGAAATATTCGAATCTCTTTTCACTTGGCTGATAGTAATGCATTGATTTTGCAGAAAAGAAAGCATGTCCTCGCTCTCATCCAGCGGCTCGGATGATTGATTTCGCATAAGCGGCTTAAGCAGTGAATCATCCAACTGTCCTTCTTCAATTAATCCATCTATATAAGTAAGCAGTGCATTCTTCTGACCGCGGATTCGAAAAGAATGGAAAACCACATCCGAGCAGCCTTCGAATGTGTCCCTTAATACGATTTCGTTTTCTTGCAATGTGGTTGTCAGCATGCTGCTTGTCGTGCCTTTTGTCTGCTCTTTTTCCTGATAAATCTTCGGCATAGGGGAAATTCCTCCGCTTTAAGCATGGACAACATTTCGATGTAGTCTGCGCAAAAATTTTCCATTTTATGAATGAACATGAAAACGCTCGGCGGGATATTCCGCCGAGCGCTTGTTTTAGATATTTTATTAATTTTACTCACTTACCTTCTGTCCATAGAAAGCAAGAATCGGCATATAAGTTCCGGAATCCAGCGGCAGGAAGCTCGAAGGATTCATTTCATACGCCGCATGTACGACGGTTTGACCTTCTGCTGCTCTGTCTAGATTCAATGTGATCTCATCGCGAGCGGTTATTTGCCAGCTGCTAACGTTGACTTTGCCATTCACGTCCTCCACAGCAAATACCTGCGAGACAGGTCCGATTGCGTGCAAGTAACCGGCAACGTTGGCGAATTGCAAACGAATGCCAGGGCTGGCATTTTTCTCGATAAAGGTTGCAGAAGTGAGGCACGGTGCTTTCGCATGCAGCGCAGCTCGCCCATAAACGAGAGCCAACGCCTGCTTGCCCATTCGCTCCCCAATGATCATGTTTCCGGCAGGGCTGTTATGAATGCCATCGGATAAAGGACAATCCAAAGCCGGAATGACATAAATATGAGGAATATTCAAAGCGGCCTGACGCTGTGCTTCACGCACGCGGCCCCACGAACGATCCCCTTCTTCCGATGCGGAATCCGTGCAGCGATTAAGCTGAACCGTCAAGATCGGTAAGCTGTCATCCTTCAATTCGTGGCGCCAATGCTGAACGGTTTGCTCAAATCGTTCCAGGTAGGTGACCGAGTCCGTAGGTGAGCAGTCGGAGCAGCCTTGATACCAGAGTATGCCGCGAACTTTGCCGCCGACGGATTGAATGATATTCATCATATTGCGATAAAGAACGCCATCCTCATCTGGATTCCACGCTTTCAGCGGCGAGCCGCCTAAGGCGGTCTGCACTAAGCCTATAGGGATTCGCAGCTCTTTCTGCAGCAGCTTGCCAAACGCCAGAAACGGAGAGTGACCGGGATTAGCCCCTTCTCGATTCTCGAAATGAATGGATGCCGTCGATTCATTAAACGGATGCGAGGCCAAATCCCATTGCCCATTATTGCGGAGCAAATGAATGCCGAGCTGCGGAGCATCCTGGAATGGACCTTTACCATAGCCGGCCGCATTGCTCTGTCCCGCGATTACCCATAGATCACCTACGCCAATATGATGGATCATATCTCCGCGAGTTGCCCATTCTAAGGCAGGATTATCGTCAAGCTGCAAGCTGGTTTCAAGACGATAAAGTCCGCCTTGCGCGATGGCGTTCAAGGTGATTTCCCATGCTTGACCTGCTAACATGTTCGCAGGCTGCCAAGAGACAACCTCTCTTGCATCGTCCTCGCCAACAACCCGGACGAGTACTTGTGCCGTCCTGAATGTTACATCTTCCGGAGCAGCCCAAACCCCGGATAACGATATGCTCCCTATCCCATTCTCCTGTTGAATAACTGCCCAAGGCTGAGGCCCTCGTTGAATAATAGTGCCAATCTGACGCATGCGGCTATCACAATCCTTTACATGATAAATGGTATGATTATCCGCTACTATTTCTCCATTTTCATGCATACTCCTGCCTCAATGTCCGGAAACGGCAAAAAGCCGTATCAGAAATAGATCTGATACGGCAGTATTCATTCGACTCGTATTAACGCAATGTTTTCAAAGCGCCGCTCCAAGCGATCACTTGGTCAAGCATGGTGTTAACCGCCGGCTCTTGATGCGCACCTGGTTTGAACACACTGTAGTTTTCAAAATCAGTAATGAGCGATAGTCCAACTTGCGCACGTACATCAGCCATATGAAGCTCGCCAACGATCAAGCGAAGATTCTCGATTGCACGTGAGCCGCCGCTGCCGCCGTAACCTACGAAGCCTGCAGCTTTATCTTTCCACTCGTGGAAGAGAAAATCAATGGCATTCTTGAGTGCGCCGGAAGTAGCATGGTTATACTCAGGTGTAACGAATACGTAGCCGTCAAAGGATGAAATTTTCTCTGACCAAGCGATCGTATGCGGTTTGCTGTATTGACCCATGGATGCCGGAATCGGCTCATCAAGCAGTGGCAAATTGAAATCTGCCAGATCAACAAGCTCGAATGCTGCGTCCGTGCGTTTGTTTGCAATTTCAGTTACCCAGCGTGCTACTGCTTCACCATTGCGGCCCGGGCGTGTGCTTCCAAGAATAATAGCGATTTTCAACATAAGAATTACCTCCACGAATGTTATATTTTTTTTGCTTCGTTTTCTTGTCGCTCTTGAATACCAAACCCGATCTTCTTAAACAGCTCGATCAGCAGTTGCTTCTCCTCATCGGTCACAAAGGACAAATTGTCGGAAATCGTCTGCACATGTTTAGGAAAGATCGTATCGAAGTAGCTGCGTCCTTCGTTAGTCAACGCGGCATTCGTTTTACGTCGATCCCCTGGAATCGGAAGCCGCTCCACATACCCCTTCTTCTCCAATTTATCGACCACATAGGTGATACTTCCGCTTGGAATGGAGAAGGTATCGCTTATTTTCTGAATGGGATGCGGACCTTTATTGTATAGAAACTCGAGTATTTGGAAGGTTTCAATATTGAGACCGTAGCCGGTGATATCGCGCTCTAAACTCCCAAACAGCGTGTTCACCATATTTCTCATGACGCGAATCAGCCTTAAATCCAGAGCGGTACCTTCAGCATTAGGTTCAACCATTTCATAACCACCTTATCTTGCTTTCTTATACAAAGGATATTCGACTTCGGTAGGAACTTCAATCATAAAAATGCGAAGTTTCTCCTCTTCCGCGCGAATGCTGACTTCTCCCTCTTGTTCGCTTTGTACGATGACAAAATCTTTGTTCTTGAATGCAGCCTCATCTTGTCCGGCTGACAAAACGGAACCTCCTGCACCTCTTATCGCCAAGACAGCGAGCGTCCGCTTTGGCACAATACGGTAGTTGTAGCTCGATCCCGGCTCAATTTCGACATCAAACATCCGTGCATCTGCTACCAACTGGTGAATCGGAGTACCTTCGCCCAGTATCGTCTTGATATTTACACCGTCTTGGTTCGTCTGCGGAAATTGTTCATGTTTATAAAGCGTATAAGTCGGCTTACGTTTGACTGCATCATTCAGATAGGGCTCAAGCCAGATTTGAAAACTCTCGAAGCCAGCCTCCACGCTCTCGGCATGCTGAAGACCTGAACCAGCTTGCATAAGCTGAATATCTCCGGCCTCCAAATAACTTTCCGTACCGAGTGTGTCTCTGTGAAGACCTTTGCCTCTAATCCCGTATGAGAGGATTTCAAACCCTTGGTGAGGATGAAACCCGATGCCTCCAGCTGACTCCGCATGACCCCAAGCCCAATAGAAAAGCGGACCAAGTCTGACGGTAATCGCACCTTGGCCTGAGAAACCCAGTGGTTTCTGAGCGTGAATTTTGCCTCCGTCAAATTCCTCTTTACCTTGAAGTTCAGGGCCTAACACTTGGATGTTCACATGAATTGCTCCTTTCTTATAGTGTGTTCTTGTTCTGCTTAATAAACAAGTCATCCTATATTTATTTATCCTAACACAATTTATTATAATACTAGGATAAATGTCTGTCAACCTGCCATCGACTGGATACAGTCGCAAGCCGGACAAATGAAAAAGCCCCCGATTTCGGGGGCTACAATTAGCTAAACAGTTGATATAAGGTGTCGACTGTAGGGTTCCATCGCCAATTCTGTACGGTAGCCATTCCATTCTGAGTGAGTTGATGCCGCAATAAAGGATCATGAATTAACCGAAATAAACTGGCTTTCGCAGCTTCTTCATTCCCAAGCGGAACGACCAGCGCATTATAACCGTGAACAATGTACTCCTCATGTCCTGTACAATTCCCAACGACTGCAGTGCCTCCACACGCCATCATCTCCATTGGAGGTCCGAAAAAACCTTCAACATGGCTTAATTTCAGTAAGATATCGCAGCTGGAGTAAATGTGCTTCATATGCTCCATCGGTACATGAGAGAAGAACTGATCACAGCGATATTCAGGATCCGGCTCTCCGTTACTTGAAACACACCATACTTCGCAATCCAAGTCTCGGACTACCCGGAACGCTTCTGCCATTCCCTTGAGCGGATTAAGTATAGGGCCTTCCAGCAGTACTCTGACTTTATTACTCTTCGGCACAATTGGCTCTGTAGGATGGAAAAGGGTTTCATCTATGCCGTTCGGCACATAGATCGAGGTGTGCCCGTGGTTCTGCAACAGCCAATTCTGAATCCAGCGTGCTTCCGTCATATAAATAAAAGGCAGCGTATAAGTTTGCTTGGCGGCTTCGAACTCTGCACTGCCTTCGGGATAGAATCGACTTTCAATCGATTGGACGAAATACACTTTGCGGTCTGCTGATAATTGAAGCGTTGGGTGAGCTGTCGACCAGTGCGTGGCAACTACGACATCAAAATGCTGCAGAGCAGCCGTTTCAAATGTTAGGATCGGCACCTGCTGCTGAGGGAACCAGTCAATCGTGTTCAATTTTTGATCCATACTGATGAGTACCATATTAAGCCCTCGGGCTTGAAGTCTGTTGACATGCTGACAAATAACGGCGACACCGCCCGAAATATCACAGCTCGGGATGACATACCCGATGGTTTTGGGCCTCTGCACCACAATGGGACGCGGTCTTCTCGATTTATGTTTTCGATGATGCCGTTTCTTCTTCTTTAGGAACTTTCGTTTTCGCTTCTTCACGGGTTTAGCTGTTCGGGAATTACGTCGCTTCTTTATTCTGTTCTTAGCCGTCACCTAAGCAGACCTCCCACTAGACCTTTCAGACAATCTATTCAACCTCACTTCTTAAATTGTTAGACAAGTGTCATGAAGTACGCGATTCTTTCCCTTATACGCAAAATAACCTGCCGGCTCTATGTCCGGCAGGTCTACTCCAAACTAGCTTGCCAATCTAGCATTAATATTTTCAAACCCTATCCCTCCGCTGCTATGTGCTTCGACTAACCAATCCGCGAAGGAGGCTCCAACTGGGCGTGTCATGATATAAGCAAACCAGAAGGCGATGATTTCTTTGAAGCCAAATAGTAGAAGAAGAGGGACCATTTCTTAAAGATCTATTAACTATTCATGTCCTGCCTATTAAATTCGTCATGTCATTTTTGTGACACCGTTAAAAAGGTTTCCAGTTCGGATCGGAGATATCCTGTTGTGTAGGCTTGCTGACAAATTGCTTATATCTTTCTTCACATGCCCCAAATTCCAAATAATTCTTTTGCGCTTGTCTTAATGATACCTCGTTGGCCCCGCCTTCATAATCGGGGTCATGAAACTGAATGCCATCATCTTCCCAAAAACAGATGTGACAGATCTCATACGTACCTGTTGGCTGTTCGTCCAATGTCTGATATCCGCAGCAAGGACATGTATATTTATCAGTCATATTCATCGCTCCATCACACGTACTAGCAGCCTTAGTATTTCCTTCGAGCCGAAAATAATAAACAAAAAAACCGCAATTTACGCGGTCTCTTCTGAGTTTCCAATAATTGTAACCATTGATTGCGATTTTCATAGAATAGAGCATGTCTTAATAAAAAGGGGTGAAAAAAAATGGCTTCTTATTCTACAGGAGTAGTAACAAATACCCGAGATTTTGGTACAGCTGCAACTAATATCGTAGTGAGTACAAGAAATTTGGATCTATCCAATCCCCTTACCGTGATGATTGAAATTTTCGCTTCCGTCGATTCAAGTGTATTCTATACCGGTTATCTTACTTCGTATGTACTTCCGGCAAATTCTTTTGATGTACGCGAGTTCTTTATTGCAGGTAACGTTGCTTATGAAGTTCAAGTCGACCTATCCATGAACAATGCATTGCTAACGGTTACCGGAATCAACGAATTCGGAAACTTAGTTGAAGATCAGAGTTTTAGACTACCGGAACTAACTGTAATTTCAGGTCTTAGTCCAGCAATGATCTAAACAATTATTCACAAATGAAAAAGCTACCGATATGGACACAATCGGTAGCCATTTTTTTAAGTCATCGCTAACTAAGCACGATCACGTTCACTTGATCGACTCCGTAATCCGGCAAGACCGATTAATCCAAGCAACCCAAGCCATCCCCAATCAAAATCATTATCATTTGTGTCTACTGCGGTAGCCCGCAAATTATTTGCATTCGTCAGACCTGTAACACCGGAGATGGTTTTGTTAGTCATCGTTCTGTAAGGGGTTATTCTACCATAGTTGCCGCTACTATAATTTGTATAATTCCTTGTATTGTTCGTATTGTTCAAATTCAAATCAGTAGACGTCCTAGGCGTGCCAGGAATCCCATAAACATCCGGTGTACCGGTTGCTCCAGGTGTTCCGTTAAAATTTCCGTTTCCATACATACTTGAATGGCTTCGGTTCGTATCCCCATTGCTCATCGAAGTATTTGCCATAGCTGGAATTGCCAACATCGCAGATAAAGTCACACACATAGCAGCACTTGCGATTGCTTTTTTCACTCATTCACAACCTCCACAAGTTTATTGGCTTCATGAAAATAAGCTACACGTTTGGTTTCTCCCAGATGGAGATGCTTCATCCTTGGTTTCTGCTGGTAACCGTTTGTTTGGCGAGGAAGCATTCGTATGTAAACGCAGCAAACCCAGTGCTTGCTCAGCACTGGGTTTGCAACACGGATCGTTATGAATTAATTCTTCTTAGCAGCAAGCTGCCGGCGGTACTCCAACGCAGGCAATCCGCCCCAGCCCCAATTGTCCGTGTCCACCTCTTCAATGACAACGAAGGTCGCTTCGTACGGCTTATTGAGCACGTTAAGCATGAGCTCGCTGGCCCCTTTGATGAGGGCTGCCTTTTCTTCCGCCGTAATCGACTGACGATCTGGCGTAGTCCCCTCTTTGGTCACTTGAATGGTTACGATCGGCATGATAGTTCCCCCTGGTTAGATGGTTTGATTCATCACATTAATGAATTCTTCAGGTGACTGCAGCCCGGAAAAGCTAACCTTCTCGTTAACGATAAAGTAAGGCACTCCTCGGACTCCCAACTTCTGAGCGTTACGTTGACCGGATACCACTTTATCGATTCCTTCACCACTTGTCAGGCGTTTTTTCAACTCATCTGCATCAACTGTTACGTTCGCTGCAGTTGCGATTCGCACAAGTTCGTCCACGTTGCCGATATCAATTCCTTCTTCAAAATAAGCCTTATACAACGCCTCAATTAATTGCACTTGCAAATGCTCTGGCGTAATCGCAACTAATTGATGGGATTTTGCCGTGTTCGGTGTGAATTTCACAAGATCCATGTTGTAGTTGAGGCCAAATTGTGCACCGGTAGTATTGTATTGCTTCATTCTTGCTTCGAACTGATCGACTCCGCCTAAGCGGCCAATCATGAGTTTGCGATAATCTTCCCCTTCAGGGCGAATATCAGGATTAAGCTGGAAAGCGTGCCAGCGAACCGTTGCCTTCGTATCAGCCGGCAATTGCTCCAAGGCTGTCAGTAGACTCGTTGTTCCCATTCGGCACCAGGGACAAACGGTATCGAAATATACGTCAATGGTTACTTGTTTCACTTTGCTCCCACCAATTGACTAACAGGCTGAACCGATTTGATATGACGAATATAATCGACTTTGCTTTGAGCTAATCGTTCATCCGAGAGATTAGATACATCACTTACTGCAAAGTGAGGCAAGTATTTCGCGCTGATAAACTTAGCAAGTGCAGCAACCGGACGCAAAATTTCTTCTAGTGTAAATTGATTGGAACCGTCATGTTGGTACGAAGCTTCGGAACCATAGGTCGAGATGGCTACGCCAATTTCTTTACCTGCGGTTTTGCTGCCATCCGGTCCATATGCCCAGCCATATTGCAAGACAGTATCAAACCATCTTTTCAGCAATACGGGCGTGCTGTACCAATACAGCGGGTATTGGAAAATGATACGGTCATGAGCTTCAATTAATGCTTGTTCCTTCGCAACATCGATATTTTCGTCAGGATATTCTTTATATAACTCGTGAATTGTGATTTCGCTGTGTTTTTGCAACTCTTCGCGCCAAGCACTGTTCACGCGGGATTGTTCCATATTCGGATGAGTAATAATAACTAGTGTTTTCATGTTTATAATCTCCATTCGTTTTTGGTTTTTTTGGTCATTGTTAATGATAAGGACACGCATTAATGGACTATTTCTTCAATCGGATTAACGGCCGGCGTTTTGTCCGCCGTCTACATGTAGAATCTCTCCGGTTACGAATTTTGCTGAATCCAAGTAAAGGATCGCGTCGACGATGTCGCTTGATTCGCCCATTCGGCCCATTGGATGCAATTTATTCAAGAAATCATGGGTGGCAGCGGGATGCATAGGTGTTTTGATTATGCCGGGTGCTACTGCGTTTACACGAATGCCTTTATCTGCGTATTCAATAGCCAGAGACTTCGTAGCGGAATTTAAGCCGCCTTTTGTAAGTGAAGCTAAGATAGAAGGCACGCCAGCGATCGGTTGATCTACAAGGCTTGTAGTAATGCTTACGATATGCCCAGAGCCGGTTTTCAGCATTTCGGCTGCGACACGGCGCGTAATTTGGAAGAAACCGCCCATATTGATTGAAACCACATTTGCAAAATCCTCATCCGTGTATTCCGTAAATGGTTTAGCAAGGAAGATACCTGCATTGTTGACCAACGTATCCACACGTCCGAATCTTTCTAATGCTGCGGCGACAACATGATCAGCAACTTGAGGATCAGAGATATCACCTGCAACTGCAGCGACTTGTTTACCGGTTGGATCAAGCTCTTTTGCTGCCGCAATCAAAGTATCTTCACGGCGACCGTTAATCACTACATTCGCTCCAAGCTTCACATACTCCATCGCTGTTGCATTGCCAATTCCGCTGCTTCCACCTGTGATAACGACTACTTTACCTTGCATGTTCATTGTTTAATCTCCTTTGACCTATTAATAGGTAGTTAATTTTGATGCTAATCACTATTATTACTTCTGCCTCTACGCCAACAATGTGTGTTGCTGTTCTTTATGTTTTTATTCTACCTTTTAGTAGATAGTATTTCAACGGCAATATCAGGTACTTCTGGTCAACTAATGTTCTTCTGTACGAATCCAATTAGTCGACCACTTCTGCCTGCACAAACGCTATTACTTGTTTTCAAAAAAATCGACGTTCTTCATATAGATACTTTCTTGTTTTGCTACCAGTGCGCCATCTGCCTCCGTAACTCGTCTCAACTCGAGCCATTCGGGATCATTGCGGAATCGTTCATAATTGAGATTTCGCTGCTCCATATTCTCATGTTCAACAATATAATACAGCTGGTTTTTCTCAGTATCGGCATCTTCCCAGAACTGGGTAATTTTCATGCCATGCTTACTGAACAGTTGAATGACATGATCTCTGAATCGAGCTTGGATCGCCTGCATTTTACCCGGCATGATATGATAAACGCGCAATTCGTACAGCATAGTAATGATTCCTCCTCTTAATCATTTTTATCTTGCCTATTAAGCATCGAATATATAAATGACCTATTAATAGGTAGACAATGTGGTGAAAAACATCCGCCCTTATCTCTTACTTAAAAGCGGATAGTATTCCTTCGGCAATTGTGTCGTATCTCTGCATATCCCTGAAGCTTCTTGCAATGAGTTGAGCGCCTTGAACGGCGGCGAACAACTTATGAGCTTGCACGACAGCGGCACCTTCAAAGCGAAGATCTCCCCCTTGGCGGCCATTCTCCAAAACCTGTGTCAACCAATTCAGGTTGATTTCAAAGAATTCCGCAACCCCATCGCGTGCACGATCGGATAATGAGGTTAGATCCGTCGATAACATAACACCCAGACAGGTGCGATAATTGTCGGCCGGACCGCTGCGATACAGTTCGATGAACTTAACCAGCTTATCATAACTGCTCGGCGATTCTCTATCCACTCTTGCAATGAAGGCAACAAAGCTTTCGCGGTATCGCTTAATAAGCGCTTCTCCTAAATCCTCCTTGCTTGGATAATGGTAATGGATACTTGCTGTACGTATTCCTACTTTTTCGGCGATGTGCGCGTAGCTGAATCCGTTGAATCCGGATTCCATCACCATGGACTCGGCGGCATCCAATATGGCTTCTGCTGTGTTTGTGTTTTTGCTCATGTGCTTATTCTACCTTCTAGTAGATAATAAATCAACCCGGAAATTTACGGTGCTTTTATCATTCTCTGATCGGGTTACGAATATGCTTACGGATTCCAAGCGGCAGGCTCAGCGCACCAAGTAAGACAATCAAAGCTGCACCAAGTAAAGCGGCAATATAATTACCGTGTCCCGAGATCAGAAGTCCGGCTATAAGCGGACCGATCATTTGTCCTAAACCAAATGAGGCTGTAAGCAAGCCGATGATCTTACGATTGTTCTGCGGATATAACTCTTTTGCATAAGACACAAACAAAGTCGTGATCCCCATAAAGGTGGCTCCGAATAAGACAGCGCATATGAATATGGAAGCTGTCGACGATATAATTACCGGCAGTGCAATGCCAATCGATTGCAGAAGCATAGCTATCGTTAATGTCCACTTCTTCCCCATCCTTGCAGCTAACAAGGACCAAGCTAAACATGAAGGTGCAGCAGCAATACCGACCACCATCCAGCTAAGTGAGGCCATGTTCGGGATATCCGAAACCGTCTTAGCAAAAGCAACAAGGTAAGTGCCGGTCACAATATAACCTAAACCTTCCAATCCATAGGCAATCATCAGCCAAATCAAGATTCTTCGCACGGACGAAGCCGAATCAAGCTGCTTTGAAATTGTAGTGTTGATCACTGGCTTACTCGAGTTCTTCCCTCGAAGAGAGTACCAAGCTACAATGCCAAGAATCAGACTAATCAAGCCCAGTCCTTGCCACGCTTCGATCCAATCGCCATTTCGAGTCAATAGCGGAACTGCGAATCCGGTAAGCAGGATTCCTGTCCCTACCCCGCCGTAGAATATTCCGGTTTGCAACGCCGAAATCCGTTCCAGTACAATGCTGGAGACGATAATAAACACAACCGCGCTGGCTAGCCCCGATAAGAAACGAAGGATAAACCATATCTCAAAGTTATGGAACATACTCATTCCCCATGTAGTTGCAATACTGGCAATTAGTCCAACCAACAGCCATATAGGCCGATTTCTAATCGGCATCAGCGTCAGCATAACGGCACCGACCAAATAACCCAAATAATTGCTTGCTGCCAAATAACCCGCCCCTGACGCCTTGAACAGACCATGATCCATCATCATTGGCAGGATGGGAGTAAAAGCGAACCTGCCAATCCCCATCGCTACGATCAATGCCGTCATGCCGCCAAGCAGAACAAGCCAAGTGGGTCTTTCCATTCTATTTACCTCCATTCATCTGCCTTTATTTTCAACCGCTATGATCATACAACGATACCTGACGACTTGTATATCTCGATCTGTCATTGTAAATACTTGGTACATCATCGTCAGTCAGGGAGAAGAAGAGCAGATGAACGTACAAGCAAGAGAACAAATCACAGCTACCCAGCTCGGCTTTTTACTGATTACCTTTGTCATTTCTACGATTATCTTGACGGTCCCGGGTATCATGGTCATGTTTGGCAAACAAAACTCCTGGCTCTCTTTCTTCCCGGCAAGTTTAACCGGCCTCCTTAGTATCTGGGTGATGATTACGCTTGGGAAACGCTATCCGGGATTAACGATTACCCAGTATAGCTCCAAAATCGTCGGTAAATGGTTAGGGGCATTAATCGGGTTCAATTACATCTATTACTGGTTTGTATCGATAACAACGATTACGTTGCAGCATGTCGGGTTTGTAAGTACGCTGCTGTTACCGCAAAGTCCCCATATCGTAGGAAGCCTGACGTTCTTGATTCTTTGTGCGCTGGCTGTTCTGACAGGGATTGAAGTGATCGCAAGATGCAACGAGTTTCTTAGCGTTATTATCTTGACTTCTTTACTACCTCTGCTCGTCCTGACTGCGATGCAAGGAGATATGAATCAACTAAAACCCATTTTAGGAGATGGTATAATCCCTGTACTTCAAGGCGCTGTCAGCCCGGCGGGCGGATTTATGAATCAACTTTTCATACTGGGGTGGCTTTACCCCTATTTGAATCAACCTAATAAAGCGCGAAAAGTTTCTTTAATTGCCCTCACTTGTATTTTCGTACTAATCCTAGCCATTGTATTGCTTACGATTACATTACTCGGTCCTTTGACGGGCAAGTTGACCTATTCCTTCTTAAGCGTCATCCAATATATTGGGATTACAGGTTCTTTTGAACGTTTGGAGGCGATCGCTGTCTCCATTTGGGTGATGGGTTGCTTTATTAAAGTATCAATTTGCTTGTTTATCTTATGTCTGTGCGTATGTCATCTCTTTGGCATTCAAAATTATCGTGATATCGTACTTCCGGTAAGCATGATATCTCTTATTGGCTCGGTATGGATCTTCAAGAACGGATCAGAGTTGATAAACTATCTCGCCTTTACATTCCCGCTCTTGGGTTTCTTAAACCATAGCTTTATACCGCTCCTATTGCTCATGATTGATTCGATCCGAAGAAGTACACGGCAATCACTGCTGTAGCAGCATTTTCCCAATCGGTTCCAAAATCATCCTTGCCGGTTCCGTGAAGCTCGGCACATCAACACGCGCCATCAATAAAGAACCTACTATAGCGGAAACGCCCAATATCCCCCCGTATACCATGGCCTCTTTGATTTTATGCTGTCTACTCAGTGCTTGCATTTTCACAAAAGCCCATACCGTTAAAAGTAGGATGTAGCCCGCTATTTGTACAATCATCTTACGATCTCCTTCTCTTTCAACTGTAAAGGAGCACCGGCCATCCCAGCTCCGTTAATGCTCAATTTAACCCCGATCGAAACCTCCACGTCAGGATACTTCTGCTCCCAATGGTCTTTAAGCAATTTCCACTCTTTCGGATTGTTGCGGTAAATGTCTTGTCCTAGTCCAATGCTATCCACCTTGTACGTCTTTTGAATTTTAGTCAGCGTTTTACGGATTTGCAGTTCAATTGATTTTTCCATCTCTTTCTCAATCATCAGAAGGTTGTTCGGCCGAAAGACATCCAAATGTGTATTATTCTCAACTAAACTTGCCTGGCCTTGCACCTGGATCTTAACTTTGATCTTATCCCCGCTTACTTTCGAGGTGATCTTACGCTTGGCGTGAACTATAATTACCCCGGCAGAACCGCCATACTGCGGCAGCATTGCATTGATTCTGCCATTTTTCATTCGATTCGTAGCCCATAGTAGACCGCTTGTCTCTTCCTGATTTAGAAAACCGACCACTTTTAGCCCCTTGAAGACTGCCGTTCCCTTTAAAGTGAATAACTCGTGCTTGTTTCCTTTTAGAGATCCGGAATGATTATCCTCCTCGATCGCGCCCATAACAGGGTTGATGCCTTCACTTGTAGCTTCTATAAAAAAGTCGCGAAGCGTAGCGGATATATTTCCTCCTAATCCTTCCATTTCTTTGACAGCTTCGGTGGGCACTTGTTCAAAAGGGTATCTCGTGCGTAGAAGATCTTTCCCATCCCCTCCTCTTACGATGATGATGTACGTTTTCAACCGTTGCCTTGGATCATGCGTGAAAACATCAAGAATATCATTAATCCCACGTCTGCCGAATGCTTCGCTAATATAGATAACGCTGCGATGGGAGGTAAATAACCGTCGGGAGCTCTGATTTTGCAGCTTCACAAACGCTTCGTTCGCATTACGTCCTGCAGCGGATATGACGAAAAACTTCTCTTGCTGGCCGGTACCCGCGAGTCCGGAAGACGGAATGGCCAGCTGAAGCGAAAGAACACATTGACCATCCTCAGTTAAGTCAAATGCCGAACCCAAAATGAATGCAAGGTCGTTGATTTCCGTTCGGTCCCAACAACCGCTTGTCATCAAAACACTGCATACTAGACCGATATATAGGAATGGTTTCAGTTTCAAGTTCATGTCCCTTTCTTCGATCCTGCTACTTACTTCCGGATGGTTGTTTCCCTTGCGTTGAACTAGGTTTCTGACCCGTCGGTTGCCGAACCAAGTCATTCATGCCAGTTGTCTCCGGACGTTGTGTTCTCGCCCAAATTGGCGTCCGAATGAAGACATCCTTCAGATCACTTAAGGTAAGTGGTGCAACCGGTGAAAAATAAGGGATGCCGAGCGAACGAAGCGATGCAACATGCAATAAGATACCCAGAAAACCGAGCACGATGCCATAAAGTCCAAGTGTACCTGCCAAAAACAGCATCGGAAAGCGGAGCAATCGAATCCCGTTTGCAAAGCTGTAACGCGGGATCGTGAACGCCGCAATACCGGTGATCGATACGATAATAACGACAGGAGCCGAAATAATACCCGCTTGTACGGCAGATTGACCGATGACCAATGCGCCTACAATGCTTACTGCTTGTCCAATTTGTTTCGGTAAACGAATGCCTGCTTCACGCAATGCCTCGAATATGACTTCCATCAGAAAAGCTTCAATCAAAGCCGGGAACGGAACCGATTCCCTTGAGGAAGCTATGCTCAGCACAAGATTGGTAGGTATCATTTCCTGATGGAAGGTTGTTACCGCAACATAAAGCGGAGGCGCGAATATGGCAATGAAAATGAATATAAACCGTATCCACCGCACGAAAGTCGCAATAGGCCAGCGAATATAATAATCCTCGCTCGCTTGGAGCCCGGTCCAGAATGTCATCGGAACAATTAATGCAAATGGACTCGTGTCAACAAGAATAGCTATTTTCCCTTCCAACAGCTCTGCGGCTACAACATCGGGCCGCTCCGTGCTATGGACAAGTGGGAATAGAGAATACGGAGAATCCTCGATGAACTCTTCAATGTAAGCTGAATCGAGGACGCCATCGATTTGAATCCGGGATACTCGATTACGAACTTCCTCTACAACGGATTCTTCTGCGATTCCAACGATGTAACTGATGACAACAGTAGTTTGAGTGAGTTGCCCGATCGTCACAGATTCCATTTTGAGCCGTGACGTTTTCAATCTGGTTCGAATTAACCCTATATTCGTTGAAATACTTTCGATGAATCCATCCCTCGGACCGCGAATGACCGGCTCGGAAGAAGGCTCTTCCAGGCTGCGCTGTTTAAAGCCTTTCAACTTGATCATCATTGCACTATTGTCTGCTCTCGTTAGCACAATGGCATGGCTGTCCAATAGGTGCTTTACGATATCCGTTACGTTGGAGGTTATATACGTTTTAGCTGCAGTTATCATGAGATCATCCAAAGACTCTGTTTGTACATGGCTCTCGTCGTGAAGGTTATTTCTGGCGATCAATGGTTTCAAGATATGCTTATCAATCAAATCCTCCTCTACCAGACTAGCGAGGTAAATGATAATCCATTGATTTTGGCCAGCAGACTGGATATTACGGAATACGATATCGGAATCTTTCTCGAAGATTTGTTTGATAATCTTTTCATTGTGCACTAAATCCGAAGTTAACCTTAGGCTCTCACCAGCTTCAGAATGATCCTCCGGTATAGTTGGATACTGAGGTGTGCGTCGTATCCATTTCCTGAACCCCTTCACTGAATAAGCCTCCTACTGTAAAGTTCGATAGCCTTATCTTCCCCCATTATTCGGCAATAATATGCTGATGCTTATGGAGTTTCAGGTTGCTTGCAGCAATAAAAAAAGCAACTGAACCTGTTATTACAGGTCAGTTGCTTTTGGATTTGGGGCGGTAGGATCCCATATTATTAATTCTGGGTGTTCACGTCTACAATCGCATTTCTCTTCTTAAACCAGCGGTACACAAATGCACTGGCGATGGAAAGCATGGCTACGAATACCATGCCCCAGATTATATTATCGAACGCACGGACTTGCGGCAAATCATGCTGCCAAGCAAGTGCACTGGCCGAGATCGCGACACTGAAAGCCCCGCTAATATATTGCATTAATTGAAATAGTCCCATTCCGGAGCCGATTTGTTCTTTCGGGAGCAATCGTGACATCTCGTTTGACACCGAACTGGAGATGGCTGAGAAGCAGACGCTCAATAGGATAAAGATAGCACCAAGGGCATAATAGGAATGTGTTGCGAACAATGCCAACATTACGACTGAGAGTAGAAGCAGCCAAGGTATATAACGAATCAATGCTCCATTGCCGTACCGGTCAATGATGCGACCTACTCGGTTTGAAACAAGCATAGCCAGCAAAGCACCAGGGAACAATACTAAACCAGAGGCTCCCGGCGTCAACCCGTAAATGTGAGACAACATTTGCGGTGCAAGGAACAAGAAGCCGAAGCTAACGATATAGGCTCCTATAGCTACTGCTCCTAATGCCAAGAAAGCTTTATTACGGAAAAGCACAGGCAGCACAAATGGATTCTTCGCCATACGGATTCGCAGCGTAAACAATACGATTGCAAGTAAGCCGATGACAAGTGCTAACAAGCTCTTCGACGTTAAGAATAATAGCAGTGATGTTGTTCCAATCCCGATTAGCAATGCGCCAAGCACATCAAATGATCCGCCTGCAGCTTTCTCGGTAGGCAGCATTCGCAGGAAAATCGGAATGAGCAGCAAGGTGATACCGGTAATGACGAATAGGAAATGCCAGCCCAAATATTGCACGACAGACCCGCCGATTACAGGGCCAAGTCCTAAACCAAGAGATGTTGCAGCCAGCATGATCGACATCGCTCTGCCACGGCGCGACAATGGGATATAACGAGTTAGAAGCACGATACCAAGTGATGGTATTGCACCTGCACCTGACGCTTGAATGAGTCTGGCCACAAGCAGCACACCGAATCCGTCGCTAAATAGACCTATCAGCGAGCCTCCGCCAATGGAGATCAATGCAACAATGAATAAAGCGCGAATCGATAGAATGTCGGATAACCGACTATAAGTAATCGACGAAATGGCAAAAACGATCGAATAACCGGTCACGATCCATGACGCAGTTGAAGTGGCGAGTGAGAATTGCTCCGCTACCTTAGGAAGTGCCAAGTTGAACATCATCGTGTTCATAATTACCAATACAACGGTAAAACCAAGCATGAATGTTACAAAATGCTCGTTGATTAGTGACCTCTTCTCGGCTGTAACAGACAGCTGTTCGAGCGGGGCATTACCTACTGTAATGGATTTACTCATGTATTTAACCTCCTGTTGTTGTTTTGTTATTTGGGAACGATCATTCTCGAATGGTCTAAAAAAAAGGTCTCGATCGTATCGCCTTTGTTCTTTAGTGATCTTATCATTTCGGGAACGATCAGTAAAGAATAATTTTTCCCAGCTTGTCGATTCCACAATCAGCACAAAGCCACATCGGAATAAATATCCAATGTGGCCTGTTCGCAACCTTTAAGTGTTTGCACTACTTGCCGCCCGCTGCCTTTTCTGAATCGCATGCATGCCCATTATTACGGCCACCAGCTCATAGGAGTCCAGGTATTCGCTCTGATTGTTCAACTGAAATGCGCCTGAAGAAAACCATCCGTTAATCTGCTCGAAACGGGCAACCAGCGCGCCGGACTCATCGGTAATATCGTATTCTTTCGAAAATGCCGGCGAAATGATCTCGTAGCTGCCACGCCCTTCCGTTTCGTAGGTGAATTTCTTCGAGAAGAAAGTAAACCGGCTTCTCAGTACGCCCAACTGTTCTCCATTCGCATCGCTAATCTCCCACTTACCGGATAAGAAAGGAAAACTTCCGGCACACAGCAGCTGATCATTTTGCCCATACACGTCTATCGCAGAGCCGAAAGCACTCTTCAAGTCCAGCCGACCGACATTCGCTTCTTGTTCATTAAGAATTTCCGTTTCACCCGAATTGAAGAAATTATCTCTGAAATATAAATTCAATGTACTCGCCTCCTGTTTGTGATGAACTAAGTTCCCAATAACTGTTACGCGAATATTGAAATGCAGTTCCTTTATTCTAGTATAAATTTTGTAGAACGCCCAGTTATTTGAAAATAAAAGGCTGCCACATGTGCTGGCAGCCAACTTTATAAGTTATGGAGTAATTACAATTCTTTTCCCCTGAAAATCTGTCCGCTTCCACGTCTGTTCAATAGGCTCCAGCGGTATTGTTTCAATCTCGATATGCAGCTGCTCAGCTTTAAGCCAGTTGCACGGGTAGTAGTTGGGGCGCATCTCTCGCCGACGATGTCAAAAGCGACCACCCGACGACGATAGCCGGAATTGAGGAGTATTTTGGTTCCGGCCGCACGGTTGATGATCTCTTCTATGATAGTCTATGTTTGATCATCGCGAATGGATGGAAGAACTAAAACAAGGGCCGCCTCTATGGCAGCCCTTGTTTTTATTTTACCGATTCAGCCATCCTCATTGCTTCCACCGCCGACAGCGGGCCGGTAATGGAGTACTGAATATCGTCTACAAGCCAATACAACTCGACGAGTTCAGGTTGTTCAAATACAAACCCGTCTCTACCACTCACTTGCGTAGGCTGGAACAGATCAACCGGGAACGTGGCCTTCATGCGGCTCACGGCGAATGTCACTGTTTTCTCCCCAGACACATAAGTGAAGATCACATCTCTTGCCGGTTCATCCTTCATCCCCACGGTTACAATTTCCTTAAGCGAGTAGCCTTCCGGTACGATATCCGGTACTAGCAGACTTGGTCCGAAGGATGCCTTCGCTTCTTTTATCGTGCTTACCGGTATAGTGATCAATTGAGACAACTGCGAACCGCTGGTCCCTTGATTGGTTGACGGTACGTTATCGGCTGTATTCGAGCTCGGGTTCTGCTGCCCTATGATCACGAATAGTGCGATGATTACAACTGCTGCCGAGATTCCCATCGTCCACATTTTCGGGAAAAAGAATCTTCGGTTCCTCTTCTGAGCAGCCGCTCCTTGCCGAATGTTCTGCTTTGTTTGGTCACTCAGTTCCATTTCGGAGAACAGGATCGCATCCGATTCTTCCCGAAGGTGCTGGCGCAATTGATTATCTATGTCTGTCATCTGTCGATTCCTCCTTCATAATAAGCTTAGCTAGCGCTTCTCTTGCCCGGTGAAGCCTGTTACGTACAGTCCCCTCCGGTGATGAAGTCGCATCTGCGATCTCCTTGGTGCTGAGATCCAGATAGTAATAGAGATACAGCGCTTCTTGAAACGGCAAAGGTAAGCGGAGCAAGTATTGCAGCACCTCGCTTTTCTTTAGCCTTTCAAATGCTTCATCCTCGACACTAATGGTTCGACCTCGCTCCATCTGGCTCGGATCGGTGGGCTTCTCGGTGAACATGCGAACCCCCATTTTATCTCTGCAGACGTTAATCGTAATGGTCGTCAACCAGGTCTTAATGGAGCTCTCTCCGCGGAAAGATGTCCATTTGCGATAGCTTCTTAGAAAAACTTCCTGACTGATATCCTCTGCAAGATGCCGATCACCTGTATAGAAATAGGCGGTACGCATGACGATCGCACCGTATCGTTCCATGAGCTGTTCGAGCGCTTCTGCAGGATCTTTCGGGAATTTTTCTTTGTTCTGTATGCCGGCCGGCTTCACTGGATAACCACCTCCACCCTATTAGACGGTCTTCGAGTAGGATTCGCTGCATGGTACGAGCAACATTTTTCAAAAGAATGCACTTTACAATTGCTCCGGTTCCGATCGATCCAAACTCGACCTTTATCTAGTAAATGAGCATTCAACTATAGCATTTGATAGATTCGCAGCATATTTTATTAAGATCCTATTATAAAGGAGTTGATAGAATGGCACGATCGGGAGGAAGTAACGGTTCGCGTGGCAGCAATGGTTCGCGCGGAAGCAACGGATCACGAGGCAGCAATGGTTCGCGTGGCAGCAACGGATCACGAGGCAGCAATGGTTCGCGTGGCAGCAATGGTTCGCGTGGCAGCAACGGTTCGCACGGAAGCAATGGTTCGCATGGCAGCCATGGCTCGCATGGCAGCAACGGTTCGCATGGCAGCCATGGTTCACATGGTAGCCACGGTTCACGGGGCAGCAATGGTTCGCGTGGCAGCAACGGTTCGCGTGGCAGCAATGGTTCGGGCGGCGACGGCGGTTGGCAAAACAACGGCAACGGCTGGTGGCAGTGGGGCAACTAATGGTTTGAATAACTTCCAAAAGGCCTGATGTACTGGGTCTTTTATTTTTTTAGCCCCTCAATCCAAATACATATTGTTCTCCTCTGAACGAGCTTGCATGCACACCAAAAAATCCGCGGATTCCGCGGATTCTAAGGATACAAAGTATTATTGACGCTTCTTAGTTCGGACAAACAACAAGTAGGAGTACAAGTACGGTACGAATGAGCTGATCACAATGCAAAAGATCAAATCAATGATAAGCCAACGATCCGAGAACAGCCACGCCCCTGCGAACAAAAGCATGCCCGCGAGAAACCATAATCGTGCTCCGAGCCGATGTGTGCTGCGCCAATTGTTCTCATCGGAGATCGCCCAAGGGGTCTTGATGCCGACGAAGAAATTGCTGCGCAGCTGCCCCATTCGGTTACCCATGATCATCCACAGGATGCCCATTCCTCCGAATACAATGTTGACGAACGGCAAATCATAGTTAAGATTTTGCAGCATCATCAGCACGAAAGCGCCGTGCAGAAACAGACTTAGAGCCCATCGTAACAACATATAATAGCCGCTAAATCGGATATAGTTCTGTCGACGCGGATCCGCATACCGCATAACGGATAGTATAGCTGGGAGTGCGACACCAATTCCAGCATAAACGAGCCACATGTTGGTTTTGGTCATCCAGCCATTCTGCTCACCGCTGAGGCTGTAATGAGTACCTACGACTCCCGGCAATCGGTGATTGAACAAGAGAAATACGATGATATAGATCGCCGCATTAACAGCTAACAGCAGCCAATCTTGCCGTGTCCATAATGGAGGTTGTTCGGTTGATTCATTCATGGTTGGTTGAATCTCCTTTCGTTCCGAGCATGCCGAGGAACCAGCCCATGGCTTCTTGGACGACAGTCATGTTCAGCGAGTACACCCGATTCTGACCTTGCCGCTCCTCCGTAACTAGTTTGGCTTGTTTGAGCAGGTTTAGATGGTGAGAGATACTCGGCTTTGATATTTGAAAATAATCGGCGATTTGTCCGGCGGATAAATCCTGTTCCTTGAGATACTGCAGAATCTGACGGCGAGTCGGATCGGACAACGCCTTGAAAGCGTCGTTCACGTAGGTGTCACTCCTCATTTGGAACACTGTATTAGATATTTAGATAATATTCTAAATATCTAATTTAAGCAAGCTGGAAAATCTCCTATACAAACAAAAAACCTTTCAGCAGCAGCTGAAAGGTTTTATATGTTCAATCGTATGCGTTCGATTATGCGATTTCCTCATGAACCTTTTTGATCTGAATCATGACTGTCTTCGGATCGGTCAATACTTCGATCCCTGCCTGGAAGATCAAATCCGATACGAGTAGTTGATCGCCGCCATCAAGGTTGCTGATGTCTACTTCCATCGTTGTAGGCAAATCACCAGGCATGCAGCGAACTTCAACTTCATGTAGGATGACTGTCAATGTGCCGCCGGCTTTCACGCCAATCGCTTCGCCTGCGAAGTGAATGGTCACTTTGCTGTCCATGCTTTCCGTCATGTTTACATGATGAAAATCAATATGGAGCAGTTTGCCCGTCATGACTTCCCGTTGAATGTGCTGCACTTTGATTGGCATCACTTTCTCATCGGGAGTAGTAGCTTGCAGAATGGCACGCGGATTGCTTCTCAAAATGTCCAGCATTTCCGTTTCTTTCACTTCCAGAGATAAAGTATCTTTACCAATACCATACAACACGGCCGGAATACGCCCCTGCTTTCTTGCTTGATTCCTGTGGGACTTTGTTTCTCCAGTACGCTTGTTTAATTGAATAAATATACCCATTTGCTTGTTTCCCGCTCTCTTTGACCATAAATTCTTGTCATCGCAATTATAACATGACCATAGAATCTAGTCAATCAAGCTCGTCCATACGCTCATTTCCCTGTTCAATTCCTATCAGATCCCCAGGTTGCACATCAAAATATATACAGAGTTTAAGCAGCAAATCCCGCGGATATTGGACCATCTCATCTTTATACATGCGGCGAATGGAATCAAAATGATAATTGACCTCTTTCGCTAGCTTACGAATCGATAATTTAGGATCATGTTTCTCCATAACTTCTTTCAGTCTACTGCGTATGACCATCACTCACGCACCCCCTCAATAAATATATAAAGGAACATTTGGTGCGTCAATGAAATGACTAGAAATAACGGCCAATTGATGGGTATTCCAGCTTAATCAAATGCACAAAAAATCTTTAGAAAATTTTTGGAATAGACGACAATATGCGCCACTAATTGCTCTCCCGTATACGTTAAACTGGAACTGGCAGTTAGTCTTGGAAGGGGGATCGTCATTGAACAAGTATGATGTCATTATGATTGGCAGCGGCCACAACGCACTCATCGCAGCCGCTTACTTGACACGGGCCGGAAGAAGCGTCCTATTGCTGGAGAAGAACGACCGTCCGGGCGGATTTTTGCGTACGGAAGAACTCACATTGCCGGGGTTTAAGCATGATGTATATGCCGCTGCGCACCCTCTTTTCCTGACCGGCCCTGCATATGCGGATTTCAAGAATGAGCTCGAAGCGCGGGGACTCCATTATGTGAATACGGATCTCCCCACAGGTGTTTCGATGGAAAACGGGGAAACCGCCGTCTTCGCTCGTTCCGCGGAAGAGCTTGCCCTCGAAGCCGAACGACTAGCTCCCGGTGACGGGGCTGTGCTTGGCCGCATGTTCGAAGCCTTTGCTCCATATGCCGGCGATGTATTCGAGCTATTCAACTTAGACTTATCCAGTCAGCAGGCTACCGAAATTATTCATAAATTGCTCTATGATAAACGAGTTGGAGGCAAAAGCTTAACGACATTCGCCCCTTCCCTCTTCTCGACCGCTCGTAATGTCGTAAGCGAGTTCCAATCGCCGGTCACGCGCGCCATGTTGGCTTCGTGGGTCACGCATTTAGGACGCACACCCGACGAAATTGGCAGCGGGATCTGGGTGCCGCTCACTTCGATGGCTCTAATGGGCGGCGGGATGCCTATTCCAGTAGGTGGAAGCGAGCAGCTTGCGCAGGCTTTGTCTCGGTTGGTCCAAGATCAAGGCGGCAAAATCATTACCGGAACGATGGTCAAGAAGGTCATCGTTAAGCATGGAAAAGCTGTCGGCGTACGCACGGCTGATGGAGAAGAGTTCCATGCTAAGCATGCTGTCGTCGCCTCAACCGGACCGGATCAGCTGTTCCTATCGCTCTTATCGGATGACGAAGTCAGCCCTGACATCAGCAGTGAAGCGAAGCGATTCCGTTATGGAAGAGGCTGCGTTCAGATCCATCTCGCACTCCGAGAAGCGCCGAATTGGCCGGATAGTCGCTTCAATCGCGTTGGCCAGCCTCACTTAACGGATGGGCTTGACGGTTTCACTCAAGCTATCGCACAAGGGATGGCTGATCTGCTTCCGGCCAAACCGACTTTCACGGTGGATTGCTCGACCAATCTTGATCCCACCAGAGCACCTGCGGGCAAAGCGATTATGCGCCTCCAAGTTCTTGAGGTACCTTGTCGCCCCCGAGGCGATGCAGCCGGTATGATTGATGTTGGTGACGGTTCTTGGACGCATGAGCTCACCGAACGATTCGCGGAACGCGTAATTGACGTAGTCGGCAAACATATTCCGAATATTCCGGACGCAATTATTGGCAAATCCGTCGTAACGCCGGACACCATCGCCCGCTTTAATCCGAATTCCGGACCTGGCGACCCTTACGGCGGTTCCCATGATTTCGCACAAAGCTACTTGTTCAGACCACTGCCTTCGCAACCGAGCCATCGTACAGCGATTCCGAATCTGTACATGCTGGGAGCAGCCACTTGGCCGGGACATGGCATTAACGGCGGATCGGGTTATATCGTGGCGCAGCAGTTACTTGCTGAAGATATTGGTTAGGAGCCTAACAAAGGCTGCCGGATTTATTGTCCGGCAGCCTTCGTCGTGGATGAAGATGATCCTATCTAATCCTGATCTTTCGGTCCACCATGCTTGTTGTGCCCCTTCGGTGGTCGCCCCTCATCTTTCTTACCGTGGTCTTTCTTAGGACCTTTATGATCAGACCCTTTATGTCCGGGACCCTTATCCCCCGGCTTTTTATCCTTCTTGTCTCCACCGTCACCTTTCGGTGGTTTACCGGGTTTCTTAGTACTGTTGCCAGTTGCTTTCGGGAAAGCAAGTATCGGTTCGCCTTGTAGCGCCTCGCCCATCAACTCATGGAAGACTGCCGCTGCGGCCTTTGAAGTTGTAGTCAGATAATGCTGCGCATCGGTATGATCATACCCGAGCCAAACAGCTCCCACGAGCTGCGGAGTGTAGCCGACAAACCAGTTGTCTTTGATCCCTTCGCCTCCGGTACCCGGCATTTCGGTTGTGCCTGTTTTCCCAGCGACAGGCCGGCCTGTAAGGGCTGCCGCCTTCCCCGTTCCTTCCTCTACGACACCTTCAAGCATTGCGGTCATGGTGCGCGCGACGAAAGGCTCGGTGGTCTTCACTCCTGTATCCTCAGCGGCTTCCGCCAACACTTCTCCGTCCGCCGACTCGATGGTAAGAATGGAATGCGCAGGCATGCGAGTTCCGTCATTGGCGAATACCCCGAATGCTTCAGCCATTGCAAGCGGCGAAACGCCTTCTTGGAGCCCGCCAAGCGCGAGTCCGAGTGTTCGATCCTCGTCCTTGAGCTTGATCCCGAAGCGCTCTGCAGCCTCCATCCCGGCATCAATCCCCATCTCGTTCAATAACCGCACGGCCGGGATATTGTAGGAATTAACGATCGCTTCGTAGATCGATACTTCTCCGTGGTAGCCCCCGCCTGCATTTTTCGGTTCATAACTTCCGAACGCGACCGGCTCATCAAGCAGCGTATCCTCGGGACGATAGCCTTGTTCGAAAGCCGGCGTATACACCGATATCGGCTTCATCGTGGAACCGGGTTGGCGCTTCAGCTGCACGGCGCGGTTAAATCCGCGAAACGGCTGCTGCCCTCTTCCGCCAACAAGCGCTTTAATCCCGCCATCACGCGGATCTACCAATACCGCACCGCTTTGAATAAGCTGGTCGGCACCGCTGCTCGGAAACACCGAGTCCTTCGAATAAACCTTTTCAGCAGCCTGCTGCATGCGCGTATCCAATGTAGTATGGATCCGTAGTCCTCCATGCAGGATTTCATTCTCGGTCAATCCGTACAGGGCGGACGCTTCCCGAATCAGTTGATCCACATAATACGGATATTTGATTCCTTCTCCGCGGTTTGGCTTGGCGCTTCCGAGATGAATCGGTTCAAGGATCGTCTTCTCATACGTTGTTGGACTTAGCTTCCCTTGATCCTTCATGAGCTGAAGGACAAGATTCCGGCGCTCCTTAGCTTTATCGAGATGCTTGAATGGCGAAAGAGCCGAAGGTGCTCTGATGATACCCGCCAGCAGCGCTGACTCCGATAGTGTCAGATTCTCCACCTTCTTACTGAAGTAAGTCTCTGCCGCCCGTTTAATTCCCCAAGCGCCTTCTCCAAAATAGATCTGGTTCAGATACATCTCCATAATCTGCTGCTTATCGTATTGCCCCTCGATTTTTTTGGATAACAGCACTTCGTTCCATTTCCTGCTCCAGGTTCGATCTTGGGTCAGGAAGACGTTCTTGGCCAATTGCTGTGTAATCGTGCTGGCTCCCTGTACAGTCTTTCCGTTCGTCAGGTTTGTAAAGAGCGCACGACCGATGCCCCATACGTCTGTCCCTTCATGCTCGAAGAAACGTTTATCTTCGACAGCAACTACCGCGTCAATGAGATGTTTCGGCAATAGCTCGAATTTAACAGGTTCAATCGTATTGAGTGATATTCGGCTTGCTTCTTTTCCATCTTGATCATAGATGATCGTTGCCGCCGGAAGCGGCTTTGCCAACAGGGTAATATCCTGCTTGTTAACCAGTGCACCGAATACGGCCCACCCCAAAGCAATGACTAAGATACTTGTCAGTATGGCTGCTATTCCTATCCTTTTCCACGACATTCGAAGTGTGGATCTCTCTTTGCTAATCGGTTTCATGCTATTTGTCTCCCAACCTCTTCCTATCCTGCCCTGCCTCAGATAGTAGTTCGCAGTGAGATCCGTTTTTCAGGTGGTTCAGTCGCGATTCGACCTTTTGTAATTACTGGGCATTCCGTCATACAACGACAAAGCCGCTCCAAACAGCCATTAATGACTGCTTGAAGCGGCTTTTCGCTTCTCCAAATATGCAAGGCCAATTAGAATACCTTCGTCGTCCACGATTCGCAATTCCACGTTTCGGTTACGACATCGCGGTAGAATTCAGGTTCGTGGGAAATAAGAAGAATACTTCCTTTATAAGCTTTCAGTGCGCGCTTAAGCTCTTCCTTCGCGTCCACGTCCAAATGGTTCGTAGGCTCATCGAGTACGAGCAGGTTTGTTTCACGGTTGATCAGCTTGCACAGACGCACTTTCGCTTTCTCGCCGCCGCTCAATACCGCGATTTTGCTCTCGATATGCTTCGTCGTCAATCCGCATTTCGCCAGTGCGGCACGCACCTCGAATTGATTCAAGGAAGGGAACTCGTTCCAAATCTCATCGATACAAGTGTTGTAATTGGCATCCTTCGCCTCTTGCTCGAAGTAACCGATCGACAAGATTTCGCCGCGCTGTACCGTACCGGAAATCGGCGTGATTTCGCCAAGAATACTGCGCAGAAGCGTCGTCTTCCCAATTCCGTTTGCCCCGACCAGCGCAATCTTCTGACCGCGTTCCATAAGCAGATCAAGCGGTCTGGAGAGCGGCGCGTCGTATCCGATGACGAGATTCTTCGCTTCGAAGATCAGCTTGCTTGAAGCTCTGGCATCCTTGAAGTTGAATTGTGGCTTCGGCTTCTCCTTCGCCAGCTCAATCACGTCCATCTTATCCAGCTTCTTCTGTCTGGACATCGCCATATTGCGCGTCGCAACACTTGCTTTATTGCGTGCAACGAAATCCTTCAAGTCTGCAATCTCTTGCTGCTGACGTTTAAAAGCGGACTCCAGCTGCTGTTTCTTCATCTCATGGACTTGCTGGAAATGCGAGTAGTCGCCAACATAACGGTTCAGCTCTTGATTTTCCATGTGATAGATCAAGTTGATGACGCTATCCAAGAATGGAATGTCATGGGAGATGAGGATGAAGGCATTCTCATACTCCTGCAGGTAACGCTTCAGCCATTCGATATGCTGTTCATCGAGATAGTTCGTCGGCTCATCCAATAGCAGGATATCCGGTTTCTCCAGAAGCAGCTTAGAAAGGAGTACTTTCGTACGTTGACCGCCGCTTAGATCGTTTACATCTTTGTCCAGACCGATATCCGTCAAACCAAGGCCACGTGCCGTTTCCTCAATCTTGGCATCGATCATGTAGAAATCCTGATTCGTGAGCGTGTCTTGAATCGTACCAACGTCCTCGAGCATCTGATCCAGCTCTTCAGGCGTAACATCGCCCATTCTTCCGTACATGTCGTTCATTTCTTGTTCCATGTCGAACAAGTATTGGAAAGCACCCTTCAGCACGTCACGGATCGTCATTCCTTTGTTCAGTACGGCATGCTGGTCGAGATAACCAACGCGCATCCGCTTGGACCATTCGACTTTCCCGTCATCGGGCTGCAGTTTGCCGGTTATGATGTTCATGAAAGTGGATTTACCTTCGCCATTCGCACCGATAAGTCCAATATGCTCTCCCTTAAGCAAACGGAAAGAAACATCGTTGAAAATAGCACGGTCTCCGAACCCGTGGCTCAGTCGTTCTACGTTTAATATACTCATGAATGACACCTTTTCTGTTAGACTTTTTTCTCGTTATATTATAGCGTTAGACGCCTTACAACTCAATCATTTCGCATATGATTCTTTCGGCATGAAACGCAATATGGCTGATGAACAATGCCCAAGCAAGTAAAGGCAGCAATCTCGGCCTCCTTGCTCGGGCATTTTCACTTCTATTGGACCTCTCCATGATCTTTAATGGTCGTTTCTACATGAATGTTGACCTCCGCTTTCGCGAATGCGCTGCCCCAGTCATTTTCAACCTTTTTCCAAGCCTTATATTGAAAAGCCCGTGCATATAACCCTAATCCAATGGGATCCAATTTGTTTTGTTGAATTTTCTTCACCAGTTTAGTCATTTCCAGCTCTAGCTGTTTATTGATCATCGTTTCAAGCTCTTTCGTGTGCTTCTCCGCATCATAACGAAACATCTGTTCCGTCAAATGAATAGGCAGCTTTAATCGGATGTCGAAGCGAAAATGATTGTTTACATAGGCAATCTTTACTTTCTCGAAGACTTTCGTAATGTAAAAGCTAACCGCTCTTGTTTCGAAAATCGATTTCTTATGCTTGATATCAGGCAAAATAACGGTCAGCGTTAAATCCTCGAATTTCTCGTCCTGAAGAATCTGCAGCAGTTCGTTCTCCATCAGATTGAGCGATGCTCGGTAAAGCCCTTTCTCGTCGAGCAGCGCCGTTCCGGTTACGACCACCTCTTTTGGCGTTTTGTGCAGCTCCGTCACGTATGGCGTGACCCCTTTCTCAAAGACAAGCCGAATAAATTCGAATAGGGTCGTCTTCTCAACCAGATTGCGCATGTGCGCGGTATCGACAAGCTTTGCGATATGCAGAGGGAGCCTTCGTTTGTCTTCCGGCGTGAAAAACATGACCTCCTCCACCGGTCCGTCCACTGCAATTATTCTTACATTGATTCTCGATTTCGAATCGCGCATTAATACATCGAGCAGATTCATCCACCCTTCGTGCTGAAGCACCTTTTTGCCGATTAGGATATTTTGAAGCTTCCCATTGCTGACGAGCGCGGATACGCGGGCCTCCAACTCTCCTCTTGCTTGACGGCTCGTTACCGCTTTTACTTTCGTCGTCTCATTCTTCTTCTTCGCTTCCTTACTGAAGACCGGAGATGAGGAGAAGATGACCAGGTTGTTATTCTCGTCCAAATCAATGCCCATCATGAGCACGAGTGTTATATTCTCAAGATCAAGACGATCTTTGCAGCTCGTTAAGACGAGTGTCAGCATGAGAAACAGCATTGTAGTGCGATAGAAGCGTTTCATTTGTTCCACCTAGGAAAGCTTGTCATGATGGACAATATCCCCCACAAACAGAGCGGGAAAATAAATGCCATGACGATCCCGAAATAAGTGAAGTATTGGATCATCATCGTGCTGACATTCCACCCCGGCTCCCAAATATAAGTAATCAATACCATTCCGGCAAGCAGAACCACGATATGTTTACCTGCACTTCCGATATGAAACAACCTCTTTGTGCAATACACCGTCATATACAGCGCAGGTATCCAGGTCTTGGAGATCACAAGCAAGTAACAGGTCAACATCACGATATCGAATCGTTCCAGGAATCGATATTCGATCACTTTAACAACGGTCAGCATTGTATCATTAAAAAATTGAATTTCATCCGGACTATACACAACGAAGCAAATTATCGTCACGTACAAATATACAAGTAAGGTCAGCGTATTGGCGATGATGATCCCTAGCGTTGCTTTCTTTTTATTTTCCAAATGAGGGTAGATAAAGAAGGCTGCCTCAAATCCCAGAAATGAAATGATGGTTGTATTCACGGTCTGCAGCACAGGCATCCACCCCTCTTTGAGGATAGGAAGCATATTCAGCCAATGAGCCTCTTTGAACAGCGATAATAGGACGATGGGCATCCATAAGGAGCACATAACCACAACCTCCGCATATCGGGCAAGGATGCGAATGCCGCCCTTCACAATCATATAAGCAGGGATGACAAAGAGCAGCATCAGCACATAATCCTGTGATTGCTGCATAATCCAGCTACGAATCAGCAGTACCATGCGATCTAGAATCAAATAGGCAAACAAGCACATGTAGATGGCAAAAACGAGTGCCATCAAATGCCCGACAACTTTGCCGAAAAAGTGTGAAATCAGATCGATGATCGTACCATTCGGATGTTTCTTCATAATTTGAATGATTAAGATACTGGCAATCACCGATACCGCATACCCAATGATTAAAGCAATCCAGCCATCCGTTCCTGCGGTCTTTGCCAGATCACGAGGCATCGAGATGACGCCTACACCTAGCTGCGTACTATGAATGATGACGATAAACTGCAGCAGCGTTATCGAGTTCGCTTTATTAGACTTCATGCTAAATCCAGTCATTCCTCATCACCTTCGAGGCGGTTTAACCCCATCCTGTTCTTCTGCAGCGATCGCACGCTCTTTGGACGCTTCAACATGTTCCACAAAGGAAGTCGGATAAACACATCCTTCCAATCGCCCATGCGCATAGGTGCAATCGGTGTGCTGTACGGTTCTCCAAGCGATTTCAAGTTGATTACATGTGCGACGAGCACCATAAATGCAACGATAATGCCAATTATCCCGAACATTGAGGCGATGATCATAACTGGAAATCGGATGAGCCTAATCGATGCAGCCATATCGTAATTCGGCAAAATAAACGAAGCAACGGCAGTTGACGCAACGACGACGACCATCAGATTACTTACGATCCCGGCTTGCACGGCACCTTGTCCAATAACGATACCGCCTACAATCCCAACCGTTTGACCGACAGGAGCAGGCAAACGGACTCCGGCTTCTCGAAGCATCTCTAACATTAGCTCCATAATAAGGGCCTCAATGAACGGCGGAAACGGGACCGCTGCTCGAAACTGTCCGATGGAAAGAATCAAATCGAGCGGGATCACCTCATGGTTAAACGAAATGCAGGCAATATAGATGCCAGGCAAGAAGGCTGCGATTAAACAAGCAAAGAACCGCAGCAATCGCAAGAAGCTTGCGATAGGCCAGCGCGTACTGTAATCATCAATGCCCTGGAAGAAAGCGGCGATGCTGGCAGGTGCAATTAATACACTCGATGAGCGATCGACTACCACGCATATACGCCCCTGCAAAATTTGCGAAGCAGCGGTATCCGGCCGTTCGGTTGTAATAAACTGCGGAAGCAATGAGAACGGATTGTCCTCAATTAGCTCTGCCAACTCGCCGGTATTTAGGATACAATCTACATTTAATGACGTTAACCGCTTCTCCAACTCTTGTATCAAATCCGGATGCGTGACATCCTCTAGGTACAGAATCGAAACGTTGCAAGGTACTCTGGTACCGATGCTTAGCTCTTTAATCTTCAGCTCTCTGCTGCTAATGTAACGGCGGATCAGGGCGATATTTAATCCTGCAGTCTCAATAAACCCTTGATGTGCCCCTTTAAGTGAAGCTTCGACTTGGGAATCGGTAATTGCGCGCTGCGGCCATCCCATCGTGTCAAAGGCGTACGCTTGCAGCTGGCCATCCATGATGAAGACGCTCTGCCCTTGCAGAACCGCATTCTCAACATGCTGTAAGGTGGTCAACGTACGAATATCGCCAAGGGTAACCGGCAGAACGCTTTTGCCGCCATTGCCAATGCCGCTGTTATTATCAACGGACTCGAACATCAGCTGATTCAGCACATTATTGTTGATGGAATTCTTGTCAGCCAATCCTGATAAATAGACAAGAACGGCCTGACTCTCCGTTTGCTTATAGTAGAAAGAACGAACAACAAGATCAGGTGCTTTGCTGAAAATCGCGATGATCGAATCGACATTTACCTTTAAGCTGCTTTGCAATAGCCCTCGAGCAGGGGTGTGGTCCTCTTTCATTGACTTGAAGGACTGAATTTGGCGGCGATTGAGAAATTTAAATAATCGAAGGAAGAACTCCATGGCGCACCTCAACATTCGCTTCTGACTTCATCGTATTTCATATTTTGCCATAACCTGTTAGCAAATATTCCGCCATAAAAACGAAGACAGGCCGCCCAAATTGGACAGCCTGTCTTCATATTCTCTGCTATGTTGCCTATTCGACGCCGATCGTTTTCAATTTCTGTTTCAACAGCTCAAATGATTCCTTTAGCTGCGCCTTAGGGATATTGTCATAGCGATCGCCAAGACTAACCTCGTAACCACTTAATGAATCATTAATGACATTAATATACCGGGTAAGTCCAATTCCGCTCTCCTTATAAAGCTCTAAGAAGATCGGTTCTAACTTGTCTTTCGGAATTGTGGAGTGAACATGAAACATATTCGAGACCGGCAATTCCGGAACCGTCTTCAGCCCATCACATTCGTTATAGAGCTTCGCCAGCTCCACCGCCGACTCGTGATACTGCCCCATCTTCCCTACTCGCTGCTCGAAATAATAATCGCTGCTTACGATGTAAGGATACAGGCTGATGAGATCGCCGCCATGGCGTCTCTTCCAAATCTTGGATTTCTCGGTAAACGCCTCTCCGCCGGCTAAGATTGCCCCTGCAATTCCGCCGATGCCTTTGTAGAACGATACATACACACTGTCGAACAAAGCGCATACTTCCGCTGCCGGCTTGCCGTAATACGGTAAAATTTCGAACAATCTCGCTCCGTCCAGATGCAGCTTTATCCCACGTTTACGACAATGCGCCGCAATAGCTTCCAGTTCTTCAAAGGAGGGCAGTTGGCCGCCGATCTCGCGCTGCGGCAGCTCCAGCAGCAAGCAAGAAATATTCTCTTTCATGTTCACTACATCTTCCAAAGTAATTAGCCGATCTTTGTCCGCCAGCAGAATCGGCTCCAGATGATGCAGCTCCTTCAGTCCGTCCTTCTCGTGAATTTCCAGATGGCATAATGGATGATACGCTACCTTCTTATTTTCTTGCTCATCGCTCCAGATGCGCAGCGCGATCTGCTGAGCCATTGTTCCGCTCGGGAAGAATACGGCGGTTTCTTTGCCAAGGAAGTCGGCCATTTTACGTTGGAAATCCTCGATCAGCTTGCCATTGCCATAAATGTCGCTGTCCACACCGCCGTCCATGTCGCGGAATGCATCCAGTAAAATCTGCACCGTATACTTGCTGTGTCCGGTAACCGGATAGGTAGTTTGGTTAAACGCTTCTAGTAAAGCTGTCATACGGTTCATCCATCTCCTTCAATTGCTGTCGTCATATTGTACTCGTTTGGGCGGTATCACTTCAAGCTTTCCGAACATTGCTCGCCCCAAAAATGAGCGTTGCCCCAGTACGCATATCGTCCATGCCTCATATGATAACGTATGCAACAACTCTTCTTTCTTTAGGGGAGGTGATTCTAATGACATTTGCACTCACAGACTGGATGCTCTACTCGATGTGGGCAGTACTCGGATTCATGGGCTTGAACTTCTTAATGGATATGTTCAAAATGATGAAGTCAGGCACATTTTCCACCGATTTTGTACTTGGGTATCTCAAAGACATGGTTTACTTTGTATTGCCGTTATTCATGTTTGCGAACATGCAGTCTCTCGATCACTGGGGCTGGATGATGTTGACCGCTTACTACGTCGGTGCATTCGGAGTTGTATTCAAGTATCTGATGGACCTCAAAGGAAAAATGTAATCACAGCAACTGTAGCTCCATTGCCCGCATTCTTGCAGGCTGCCGGCACCGCCCGGCAGCCTGTTTCGTTTGCAAAACAGGCTTGTCACTTTCAATTAAATATGTTAAATAAGTAAAGGACGATATTGCTTAGGAGAGATTCAGATGGCACAGCTCTATTACAAATACGGCACGATGAATAGTGGGAAATCATTTGAAATTATTAAAGTAGCCCACAACTACGAGGAACAAGGCAAGCAAGTTCTCATCTATTCCCCATCTTTCAGTGCAAGAGACGGTGCTGAGCTGGTCGGCTCACGAGTCGGCTTCGAACGGGCTGCCATTCCGGTCGACGAACATACGAACCTGTATGAAAGCGTCAAATCGCATTTATCTACTTCATCCGGTCCTAAAAAAATCTACTGCGTACTCATCGATGAAGCTCAATTCCTGAAGAAACACCATATTATCGAGCTCACCCAAGTCGTTGATGAGCTGAACATCCCGGTTATGGCGTTCGGACTGAAGAACGACTTCCAGAATCAGCTGTTTGAAGGCAGTTATAACCTGCTCGTGCAAGCCGATAAGATCGAAGAGATCAAGACCATCTGCTGGTTCTGCGATCGGAAAGCAACGATGGTGATCCGTTTCCGCGATGGGCAGCCGGTTAATGCAGGCGCGCAAATCCAGATCGGCGGCAATGAAGATTATAAGCCGGTTTGCAGACGCTGTTACAATCAAGCGTTCCGCGAGGTTGAGCCGGAATCCGAAACCGAATAAGAAGACGCAGAGAGGCGATTTAAGCCTCTCTTTTGTTATTTTCAAAACCTTTTTGACAACCCGAGTACTGGAAAGTAAAGTGGTAAAAGTAGGTTGAATTTCTATACAAGGAGGCTGCCATGAGCGCTGCGCGATCAGATTCACCTGTTATACCTTTTACCACTATGCGACAACTTGTAGGGCCGTTATTGGCCATTATTGTCGGCATCTTCATGGTTATCCTTGACAGCACCGCTGTTAATGTAGCCATCCCTGTTCTTGTGAAAGATTTTGACAGCACGCTGAGCACCGTGCAGTGGACCGTTACCGGTTATGCGCTGGCGCAAGCAGCCGTCATTCCGCTAGCCGGCTGGATGACAGACCGGTTCGGCTCGAAGCAAATCTTCATCATTTCACTCATTCTCTTTACAGTCGGCTCGGTGCTCTGCGCGCTGGCAACGACAGCAGAGCAGCTTATTATGTTCCGCGTTCTGCAAGGGCTCGGCGGCGGTATGGTGCTTCCGATCGCATTCGCGATGACGTACCAGCTCAGCCCTCCTGAGAAAGCAGGCTCGATTATGGGCCTTATGGGTATGCCTATTCTGCTGGCACCTGCACTCGGACCGATCGTAGCCGGCTATCTCGTCGATTATGTTCACTGGGAATGGATTTTCTTCATCAACGTACCGATCGGCATTCTCGGCGTCATCCTATGCGTAACGCTGCTGCCGAAACTGCCGAAGAAGTCATTCACTTCGCTTGATATGTGGGGCATTATTCTCGGACCTCTTGCTTTCGCAGGCTTATCCTATGGACTAAGCGAAGGCTCTACAAGCTGGACGTCGGATAAGACCATTATCGGTCTTGCAGTTGGTTCCGTATCGCTGATTCTCTTTATCATCGTTGAACTGAAACGCAAGAAAGAACCGCTCCTCGAGCTTCGAGTATTCCGCTCTCCTTTGTTTACGCGCGGCATTATCGTCCAGTGGGTGCTGCAGTTCGTCATGTTCGGCATTATCTTCACCGTGCCTTACTTCATGCAAGAGCTCATGGGAATGAGCGCATTCCATGCCGGCATGTGGACATTGCCTCAAGCGCTTGCCGCCGGGGTGTTTATGCCTATAGGAGGCCGATTATACGACAAAATCGGTGCTCGTCCGCTAGTGGTCACCGGCTTGTCGATTGTTGCGGTAGGCGCATTCCTCATCTCGCGCATCGATCCAACTGACAGTGCCGTGATGTTCCTAATTCCCCGTGCTATGCTTGGCATGGGAATGGGGTTGTCCTTCCTGGCGCTAAACACGCATCTCATTCAATCTGCGCCAAGCAACTTGGTCAGCAGGGTTACATCGCTTACAAGCGCTGCGCAGCAAGTCGTTACGTCGTTTGCCGTTGCTGGATTAACCACATTAATCGTCAGCCGTACAACCCATCACGTGGCTGAAGGCGAGAAGCCAATGCCGGATGCGATGGCACACGGTTTCCATGATACTTACTTAGCGCTTGCCGGATTGGCGATCTTCGGTCTGCTGCTCGCTGTCACCTTGAAGCGTCCTCAGTCTAGCGGTGTCCCGACTCCTGCTCATGTACCGGATATGGGGTAATCTTGTCGCACGCAAGCCGTAAATTGCTTTACGGTGCATGATTTCAGCTCCCTCCGCTCATCTTATGGATGACGGAGGTGAGCATTACCATGACAGGTCGAAACAGCAAACCGAAGAAGAAAGGTCCGGCATCCCACCCGGGACGCCTGGATCAATACGGAGAGAAGCTCTCGGAAGAGAGCGACAACAAGTCTCAAGGTAATAGCTGCTGAGTCATTGAATAAAGAGATGGCTGTCTCAATCGTGCAACTTCGCACATTTGAGACAGCCATTTTTATTGTGTTCGAGAAGGAATCGTGCGTTCTCCCCCGTATCAAGCGAAGGTCATGACGGATTCACTATTGATAGAGGTACCGATCATCTCGCCATCGCATATGGCTGCCATCGAACCCGGTTCATCGAAATTAAACACATGAATGGGGAGCTTATAATCTCGCGCAAGCAGGAACGCGGACTGATCCATCACACGCAAGTCATTCTTAATCACATCGTTATAGTGGAGCGATTGGAATTTCCGCGCGTCCCGATTCTTCTTCGGATCAGCTTCATATACACCGTCTACCCCTTGTTTTGCTACGAACAAGGCATCGCAATTCACTTCAATCGCCCGCTGTACAGAAGGATAATCCGTTGTGACGTAAGGCTGGCCATTCCCACCTGCGAAGATGACGATATACCCTTTCTCCAGATGATGGATCGCGCGCAGTCGGATATAGGGTTCTGCCACTGAGGTGAGCGGAATGGCAGTCATGACGCGCACTTCGTTGCTGCATTTCGCCTTTAGCACACCTCTTAGCATCAAACTGTTCACTACCGTTGCAAGAGTGCCGATATTATCGGCTTCCGCGCGCTCAATTCCCCAGCTCTCCGCCATATTGCCTCTGAAGATGTTGCCTCCGCCAATAACCAAGGATACCTCTACACCTTTGCTCACCACCGACAAAATCTCACCCGCGATATGCTCCAGTCTGCTCGGATCAAACCCAAACTCGCTGCTGCCTGCAACAGCCCCGCCGCTTAACTTGATAAGTACCCTCTTGTATGTGCTCATTACAATCCTCCTTGGACAAAAATAAAACACTAAAGCAGCTGCCTTAGTGTTTACGGATCACATATGGAATTGGAATGGCTAACGAAGCATCACGCTCACCTTGTCCTAGTTCTCTGATTAGCATGGGCTTCGCCTCCATTCGTTTACTATGCTTGATTATAAAGGAAAACAACCTCCATAAACAATACACATTTATGCTCATGCCCGCCGAGAGTACCGACTATTGTACTGTATCCTTTTGTCCATTTTTCAATAAATTGACACCTATGGATATGGTTCTCGTATGAACTGAAATAGTGTACTATTGTAAAGGGCTTCGCGGGTTAACCGTGCACTGCGACGCTGAACAGAGAAGGAGGATCCCTTATATGCCGCTATTTCTGCACACGCTGTCGTTAAAGCTGCTCAGGCTTAAGAACTCAGCTGTCGCCATTCTCTTCCTCGCCTTCCTGCTGATCCTCTCTACGTTAGCCTACTGGTTGGAGCCGGAAACATTCGAATCGTGGTTCAACGCGCTTTACTGGGTGATGACCACGATGGCTACAGTCGGTTATGGGGATTATTTCGCGCATACGTTCGCAGGCAAGGTGCTTACCCTCTTTATTTATGTGTTCGGCATCGGTCTACTCAGTTTGATCATCGGCAAAATCATAGATTCGGTCTCACAGTATCATCGACAAAGGAGAGCTGGCAAGTTGACCTATTCAGGCAAACAGCACGTCATCTTTATCAATTGGAGCAAGAAAGCCAGATACGCGGTGGAAGAGCTGCTATCCATCTCGCCTGCCACTCATATCGTGATTATTGATGCCATCGATCAACATCCTTATGAGCATCATAACGTACACTTCGTAAACGGTGATCCCAGCTCCAGCGAGATCTTGGAGCAAGCAGGCATCGCCAGCGCGAAAGCAGCGATCATCTTCGCCGACTATCGCATCGATGAGTCCTCGCTAGTCGACGGCAAATCCTTGCTGATTGCCTCCAGCATCGAAAGCATCGCTCCGCAGGTACATACGACCGTAGAGATTATGCTAGAGAAGCATATCCACAACTTCAAACATGTCAAAGTGAATGAATTCGTCCTCTCTCATGATGCCGTTGCAAGGCTCGCGGTTCGCTCGGCTCTAAACGATGGCAGCGTTGAAATCTTCACGCAGCTGCTTAGTCGCCAACATGGCGCGGATGTGTTCCCGATACCAGTCGTCTCGCCGGAGTGGAAAACGTATGAGGATGCCTTCCTCGCCCTCTTGAAGCAAGGCGCGACATTGATCTCTGATCGCGGAGACATGTCCATTAACACGAAGCTGAATGCTCCCATTCCTGCGGACGCCAAGCTCTTCGTCGTTTGTGAAGTCGAAGTCTATCAGACTATAACCAAAGGGGTGCGCGCTTAATGCATACGATTAGTTATCAAGAATGGGATGAAACATCGCAGCGAGTAGTGCGAACGCTCAAGCAATATTCCGTGGATACGGATGAACTGTTCGTCCGCAAGCTCGTCAATGCAACGGTTATCCAGAATAGGCTGCTCCACCACAGTTCACATGAATCCGAAGATACCGGTGCTCATCTGATCTATGCAGCTACTTTCCAAACCGGCGATCTGGAGAGCTATGGCGCGGATATTAAACCGGCCCTGCTTGAGCGCTGTGACCGATCTGTGTTCCTGGAAACGGAGTTCCTTTACTGGAACGGCCGATCCTTCGAACTCGGCGAACAGCTGGTTCGCACGCAAGGGCCGCAAGATATAGCAAGGCTGCTTCTCGATCATTATTTGGTGAAGCAAACCCGTACCTTCGAGTCCTTATATTCCGTGCTCGATGATGATCGCAACAAAGTCCTATTGTACCTGAAGGAGGTTCACGTTTAAATGAAAGACGAGATTACATCCGCCAAGGTGCTGAAATTCGCGTTATTGCTTGCTGTGCCTGTCGCGTTAAGCGGCTGTAACACTAGCTCCAGCTATAACTGCGACCCGAACTACGAGAATTGTGATGATGGTTATTACGGCGATACCTACTATTCTAGCGGCGGTTCTACGACAAAGAATCCGACGTACAGCGATAATGGTTCTAGCGGCTCCGGTATTGTCAAAGGCTCTAGCAGCGGCTCCGGCTCCTACAAGGGGTTTGGCAGCAGCGGCAGCCACAGCAGTGGAGGATAAAGCATGATGAACCGGATTGTGAAGCTCGAAGGGACCCATGAGGAGATATTTAAAGGTGAGATTGCCCGCAACATCCCCTATCACCGGATGAATGGCAAGCAATACTGTCTTCCTGCCGTAACGCTGTTCCAGCCCGAAGAAGCAGCCGCGCTGCAAGCCGCTTCCGAAGCGGTTGACCGGATTTACTGGAAGGTACTGCGTTTCGCTCAACACGATCTGCCCGATGCGTTTCTCATTCAGCAATTAGGACTTCATCCCTCTCTCTTACCGGCAGCTCGAATGCAAGTTCCGTATCACGGTGTTTCCAGACAGGATTGGATCATCAACGCACATGGCATGAAATGTATCGAAAATAACACGGATACGCCGACTGGCATTCCCGAAACGGCTTATCTGGCAGAGCAGCTTATTCATGCTTATTCCTCCTATACAGCCGCTTCAATCGGGATGCGCCATGAGATTCAGACTGCTTTCGACCAACTGATTCGGCATTACGCCAAGCAAGGTTTATCAGGCCCGATCGTATTTTCCAGTTATGGCTGGCATCTCGAGGATCGTACGAATACGGAGTATTTAATGCAGGCAGTCAATGAGCTCGGTTATGAGACACTCTACGTCCCTCTCGAAGAACTCGAAATCATTCCGGGAGACGGACTCTATGCCGGCGGTCAGCGCATTGCCGTGTTATATCGCTTATATCCGCTCGAATATATAATTCACGATACAGACGATGGACATGACAACGAGCCGGTCGGTGAAGCCTTAATTCAGCTTGTTGCCATGGGCAAGCTCGGGTTGATCAATCCCGCACAAAGCATCATTACGCAAAGCAAAGGGTTTATGGCACTTATTTGGTCGCTCTATGAACGTCGAGATCAAACCGAAGAATTCATCGGGTTCACTCTGTTCGATCAAAGCGATATCGCAGATATAGAGCGCTACCTGCTCCCGACTTATTATGATGCGGCTCCGTTCGTGCAAGTCGGTACACCTTATGTAGCCAAAGGGTATTGGGGACGCGAAGGCAAAGGCACCTCCCTCTATGATGGTGAAGGACAATTCCAGCAAGCGGAGTGGGGGCATGAGGAAGATGATCTTGTAGAGGTTCAAGACTATTATGACAACCAGCCGAAAGTGTACCAGCAGATGTTCACGATGCAAGAGGCTCGCGTTGAGACGGAAGAAGGTCCCTTCGACGGCTATCTGCTGACAGGAGCTTATGTCATAGGCGGACACTACGCCGGCCTTCTGCCTCGAATTGGCGGACGAATTACCGGAGATATGGCTTATTATTGCCCGGCTGCAATTACATACACAACCCAAGGAGGATCAAGACGTGAATAACTTTGGAAATGATCTGTTGAATGTAGGAATTGGCATCCTTATTTTGCTCGCGGCACTGTTGGTTGGTGCATTCGTATTTAGTAAGCTTACGCGGTTTAATGACTGGGAGGAAATTAAAAAAGGAAACGAGGCTGCAGGCATATACATGGGCAGCAAGCTGCTCGGTCTAGGCATCATCGTAGCGATGGTATCGTACAGCTCTCATGATTGGGAGGCGATGCTGATCTGGTCGGGGATTGGTATTCTCCTGCTCTGTCTTGTTTATATCCTATTTGATTTCCTTACACCTAAACTAAACGTGTGTGAAGAGATCTCCAAAGGCAATAAGTCCGTTGCCCAGCTGCTCCGCGCTATTATTCTCGGATCGTCGATTGTAATCGGAACGTTCTTGATGTAAGGACAAGAAAGAGGCACAAGTGTTTATCACTTGTGCCTCTTTTCGATTAGGATAGAAAATCTATAATACCCGATACAATCGCACTAGACACCGTTTCCTGAAACGCGGCTGACTGCATACGCGCTTCCTCCGCATGATTCGAAATATACCCAAGCTCGAGCAGCAGCGCCGGTCTGGTGTTCTCGCGTATGACTTGATAATTGCCAACCTTTACGCCGCGATCCTTAGCATCGATGGATTTCACAAGCTCGCCATGCATGAGCTCCGCAAGGCCGAGATCGGCATCATTGTAGTAGTACGTCGTCATCCCAGCGACATCATTGGATTCGAAGGCATCGTAATGAATGCTTACAAATACATCGGCGTTCGATTCATTTGCGATCTCCACACGCTCGTCAAGCGATACGGTTTCATCGTCAGGGCGAGTAAGGATCACTTTAGCCCCTGTTCTCTTCTGCAGCTCGTCCCGTATGTGAAGAACCGTCTGCAGGGTGACATCCTTCTCGAACGTCCCTTGCTGCCCGATCGAACCGGCGTCTTTCCCGCCATGTCCGGCATCCAGAACGATCGTTTTGCCGGCAAGAAGCAAGTTCTGACTCGCGACGATCGGCCCCCCTGCTGCTTCGTCATGTTCACTTGATCCGTTGGCACGATTCTGAGCTTGGAATATGAATAAAGCCGCGGCAAAGACGATTAAGGCAAGTAAGGCAGTGCCGGGTGACTTCTTCTTTCTTCTCTTCATTTCAGAAACTTCCTCCTTACGTTTGCATCTTGTTGCTCCACAACTATACCAGCTCGACCTAAAATTGAAATGAAGCTAATCTTAATAACGGCTTAAATCGATAAAAAGTTTAATTTTTCAATTCGTCATGCATAAGATCGATACCTGCTTGGGTATATTAATGTCTGTTGCAATTTACAAGAATGAGGAGGATCACACACATGGCAAACGGGCAAAATGAAGTTTCTAAAGCAGACGTGCAATCCGTGGCATTAAACAAGCTTCCGGTTGCGGGTGCAGCAGACACCGAGTTCTCCGCAGAAGAAGCGGCTGAAGTATTCCAGCACAACCCGGCTTCGAACCAAACTGCGGCTAACGTTGCGGCTAATGAAGCTGAAGACGAAGAGTAGCCCATAATCGGAAACAAAACATGAAGCCCGTTCCTTGTGGAATCGGGCTTCACTTATTTTCTCAACCCAGTCAACGTACAAATTAACCGGCAGAATATTCGAGTTTCTTGCGAGCATTACCTTTACCTTTGCCTTTGTTTCTTGATCCCTTAACCAGCTCAGGAAGAGCAACGCCAAGCAACACAAGGATGACGCCTGCCCACTGCAGCGCGCTAACCTGTTCATGCAAGACAACCGCTGAGAGCATGACCGCGACAGGCAGCTCGGAAGCGCCAAGAATACCAGCCATGCCTCCACCGATATGAGGAACACCTGCCGCGAATAATACGGGAGGAATAAAAGCTCCGAACAGACCAAGCAGGAAACCGAACAGCAGCAAGCTGCTCCAGATCACGCCGTTAAACAGATAGACCGGCGGGAATAGAATAAACACGAAGATTAATCCACCCGTAATCATCCATAAGCTTCGCTGAGCGGGATGAACACTCGGTACGGCTTTCCCGCTGAAGATAATAAAGAGCGAGTAGCTGACTGCTGCGAGCAAGCCAAGCGTAATACCAAGCAGGTTGAACTCCGAAATCCCCTGCTCCATAATTCCGGCAGCGAGAAGCGTTCCACCGAACAAGATGCTAAGCGTGAGCAGCATAATTCCGTTCGGACGTTTGCGTGTGCTGATTGCATGAATGAGAACGCCCATCCACGTGAATTGGAACAGCAATACGATCGCAAGTGAATTCGGAATGTAGCGTAATGACTGATAATACAGCAAACCAGTCATCGCCGTCGGAATACCTGCCGACATCAGCATGAAACGTTGTTTCCATGTTAAGCCGATTGGTTTCTGAGCCGGTTCACTTGAACCCGCAGCTTGTCGTTTACTGCGTACTTTCAGCATAATGACCAGCAGCCAGGATAAAATAAATCCCGTTAGCAGCTGTGTACCTACAACCTCACCTAAGCTGTATCCTTCTCCATATGCTTTCACTACGATCGTCGACAATATGCCGTAACTGACCGCGCCAAGAAATACAGAAATCATATATTTCATATCTAAGATGCCCCTTTCGACACTTGCGTATATTCAATAAACAATACAAAAAACTTCCTTACCACAAATACAGAATCATCACCTGATCATTCCGTATTCGTAGTAAGGAAGTTAAGGCTTCCTGTAGATACCCTCACCCTATTGGTTCGTGAGGTTATACGAATTTTTTATGAAGTTAAGTATATTTTCCGTTGCAATTACTTGTGATCACTCATGGAAATGTAACATGACTCGTGAGCTTCTGTCAACAGGAGATTGACGGGAATTACGCTAATTTAAGAAAATCACTTCGCATGATACTTCGGACATGCCCTGCCCATCGGCCGTTTGCAGGACAATATTTCTTCGCTACTTTCTCGATCGTGGTATAGCCGCGCTCCACGTAATTGTCCGAGAGGAGTTGTCCGAATTTCCTTACGCTCTCCCCCTTGGTGGCGAAGGTAAAGGCCTTTTTATAAGCGCTTTTGCCTGTGATGGCGTTTAATCCGAACAAATTATTTTTATTTTGCGCCAGTCGACTCGACCCGTTACCGCTTTCAAGCTTCATGACGGCGATGGTGAAGAAAGCATTGATGCCGTATTTATCTTCAATCGCAAGAACGGCTGCTTCGATTCCGTGACCGGCAAGCTTTGTTCCTTTCAGTATTGTCGCGATTTGCTCTTTGGTTAGTCCCGAGTCAGACATCACCTTCGATGTTGGTTTAGCCAGCTTCCCAAGAGGCGTTACAAGCTTCTTCTTCACGGGTAAATTATCAATAGCAGCCGTTGGCGCATTCACCTTCTTGACCGTCTGATGAATCACAGATAATGTAGATACTTCCGCTTTAGCTGATTTCACTTGGTCAGCCGGCATTGCTTTCGTTTGTGCTGCTTGGGGTACTTCCACGGCATAACCGCCATGTACATACCCGCCACCTTTGAGCGACAACCATCCGGTTTCGGTCATGCTCACAACTTGCAGCAATTCGCCTTGCTTCACTTCTGTCAGGATCTTCGAGGTTGCATCGGGCATGGAACGTACGTTGAGGTAGAATGAGGTTACTTTATATGTATGAAGAGGATTTGCCGTCTTTGTAATTACGACAGGCGCTGCAGGTACGGGGATCTTGCGAATCGGCTCAGCAACTTCAGCCGTTGCTTTGGGGATGACTGTAGCGGGTTGGAACATGGATTTCGGAAGATGCGTGATTTCTGCGGCAGGTGATAGGGTCGTTTGGGATGTGACTGTCTTGTGATGGAGCCAATGCGGAGCAGATAAACCGGCTATTTGGGAATTCCACAGTGCATTCGTAAAGGTAAAGGATAGGATAACGGTAGTTACAAACAAAGCACAAATCATATAAGCCACTACATTCCACTGGATGGTTCTAGTCATTGAAACACCTCTTCCTTGGATTTAAGGGCCTTTCCGATATAGGTTAGATTGTAAATGCTATCTTCTGAAAAGCATGTCAAACCTTCTGTAAGAAAAATATGTACTTTTGTCGATGGACATTCCTACTATGGCGAACAAAAAAGAAGCCTGAGTTAATCAGGCTCCTTTATGAGTGTTTTTTAATCTTTTTTCACGCTTCCGGAAACGCCTTGCGCCCCATAAAACCGTCATTCCAGCCGTGATAGTGAGAGATTCGCTCCTCGCCTTGCTTCCAACAGATTAGAATTTCCTCACCATTGAGAATTGAGGGAAAATCGATCAATCCGGGGTTGATCATTTTGAGAAAAACGCCTTTTCGATCAAAATTTCCGATGTGAAGATCAATTTCCATCCTCATGAATTCAAGGTGACTCTCCACTTCAAAGAATGGATCGTCATTTTCTCTGGATGTACTCGCCTTCAGTACTTGCAATTCATCAAACTTTTCTTCGAATTGCTGCGTCAGCAGCTGCAGCTTCAGCAAGTCTTCCTGCAGCTGCGGCAATAGTGCATTCGCTTCGCTTAATGTAAAATGAATTTGGTCCACTTTCATATCCACTCCTTACATTAAGTGTACTAGAATCGAACGAACAAGGTCAAACGGCGCTCGGCCTAGTTCGTTCGCATGAAAAACGAGAACCAGATGTCCACGAGCGACACTCCGATTCCCGTTCCTCCTTTTATTTAAAATAAGTCCGCAGGTGCTCCGCCGCTTTCACAATCCCCTGCTGCTCCCGTTCCAAGGTTCCCCAGAAACGATGGTCCTCCAGCTCAATGCTGATCGCCCCTTTATACCCGAGACGGTCCAATCGCACGGCTACCTTGCTCCATTCGACTGCACCGTGACCGGGGATCGTGTAACGCCACGAGCCTTCCGAGAAGCCGTATTTCGCGCCGAATGTAGCCGATAATACGCCGGATTCATACAGCTCTTCATTTAGCAGCTCTGTATCCTTACCGTGACAATGATTAACGCGATCGCCGAACTCCGATAACGCGCGTAAGTAATCGATGCCAAGGCGCACAAGATGGGAAGGATCATAATTGAGGCCAAAATGCTTCGATGGAATCGCCTCAAACATCGCTCTCCACATTTCCGGCGTGCAACCGAGCGTCGGATAATGAGGCGCCGGCCCCGGCCAGCCTTCGATGGCGATATAGATGCCGCGCTGCTCGGCATGTCGAACGACTTCCGGAAAGGAATCCTTCCAAATTGCGAAGCCTTCCGAGCGCGGAAGCGTGAGATCTTCCGGAACCAAACACATAAACAGGACGCTTCCGCCAAGCTCAGCCATGGTATCCATTTGGCGCTTTGTTGCTTCGATCGCTTCTGAGCGGCGATTATCGTCGCGGCTAAGCAGCTGCGCTGTGTGACGAGCATCAACGGAACCGATGCCAATTCCGAACTCACTGCAGGCTTGCTTCACTTCCGGAGTCAGCTCGGATAGATCCAAGATGTCAAGTCCGATTTCCGCAGCCCAGGCGGCTGTTTGTTTAATGCCTGTGCGTCCAATGATGGGCGGAATTCGCATACCGATTGAATACGTCATTTAACTTACCTCCTCAGATTCCAAATGTCCCAATGGAGAATAACCGGCAGCTTCATAAATCATTTCGGATAATTTCACGACTTTAAGCGCATACTCGCCTGGAACGAGCACGTCATGGCGCCCTAAGATGGCGTCAATGAAACTCTTGTCTTGGTTAGTGGTTGCAGCCGGCAGCTCGGGAACGACTGGTTCTTGTCTCAAACGGCGAAGCGTAATACGGCCGTTATCATAGAAGATCCCGCCCTCTTCACCGCAGAATACAAATGTCTCATGCCAACAAGGGGCGTAACCAACGAGGTTCAGACCGGCAACAGCCCCTTCTGCAAAACGAATGGAAGTGAAGGTGTCGATTTCAACGGGCGTGCCATGCATATGCAGCTGAGGTTTGACTTCAATCGGTGTCAGACCTGTCGTCCATAGCAGAACATCAATGATGTGGCTGCCGGAATCCATCAAGAATCCACCGCCGGAGAGCGCAGGGTCTTGACGCCAGGAGCCCGGAGTACCCTGTTTCCACTCTTGATACAATGAAGCGGTAATCGAGGTCAGTTTGCCGATCTCGCCTCTGGCAATCGCATCCCGGATATAGAGAAATTCGGGCTGAAAATGGCGCTGATACGATACTTGCATGATTTTGCCCGCTTCATTCGCCAGTTCGATCAGTGCTTTCGCTTCCTCGGAAGAGCAAGTCATCGGCTTCTCGATTAATACATGAAGCCCTTTGCGTAATACAGCGCTTGCCTGTTCGAAGTGCAGGGTATGCGGAGAACAAATGACTACCGCATCCAGTTCCACCTCATTCAGCATGTCAACGTAATCCGCGAATGCCGGAATATCGCCTAATTGATGCTGAGCCATAAACTGCTCTCTGCCCGCTCCATTCGGATCCGCTATCGCTGCAATTCGAACTTCCGTTAACTCCGACAGCTGGCGCGCGTGCCACCCCGCAATGCCGCCGGTTCCAATCATCCCAACTCGAATCAAGCTCATCATTCAGCCTCCCGCTTCTGCTTGGAATAGATATAGCATTTGGTTAAATCAGACATCTCCACCTTAAGCTACCACAAAACATGACTGCTACCAATCCAAATATGCGACAAAATCTGCTAAGCAATGTCCACGTTTGGGCAATTATAAAGTAGGCAATGATAAGCAAGAGCTAGGAGATTAATTCACAGGAGGATTACGCAGCGCAATGAGAAGAACTCTGCTACACACAACGCGAACAGCCGTTTGCTTCGTCCTGCTTGCCGCAACGATTGGCGGTCCTGCCGGCGCGCATCCCGTTCAAGAAACGACGCCAACCGTCGTACAAGTGAAACTAATTGGGGCAGCCGGCACCGACGTCGGAATGGCATCGTTGACCCAGAAGAATGATGCCGTCGTGTTGCATGTTGAAGCCAAAAACCTGCCGCCCGGCGTACATGGCATTCATTTTCACGAAACAGGCAAATGTGAAGCACCTGATTTCAAAACAGCCGGTGCGCATTTCAATCCGCAAACCAAGCAGCACGGATTTAACAATCCAAAAGGGTTCCATGTTGGGGATCTGCCGAATATCACGGTCGCAGCAGATGGTTCCGTTAAAGTGGATATCGAGACGCGAATCGTTACATTAGCACCGAACCAACCGAACTCCCTCAGGAAGGCAGGCGGCACTGCGCTTGTGATCCACGAGAAAGCCGATGACTACGCGACCGACCCTTCCGGAAATTCAGGCAATCGCATTGTATGCGGCGTTATTCAATAACGAAATGTAAACCATTCGTGGCCATGACCTTCACTTAACCGAGGTTCATGGCCATTTACAATTGGACGAGTCATACGTTAAATTGAAACATGGAGATGGACTTATAGATCCAATACAGAGAAAAGCTAAAGGAGCAAACCAAACTGATGATAACCAAAGAATTATCACCGCTTGTACAAGCCTTGGACCTCAAACCGCATCCGGAAGGCGGCTGGTACAAAGAATTGTGGAAAGCCTCATTCGAGATTCCGCAAGCTATTCTGGGCGAGCGCTATTCCGGCGCACGCGTAGCTGCAACATCCATTTATTTCGTCCTGCATCCGGAAGAAACGTCGGATTGGCATACCGTATTGTCCGATGAGCTGTGGCTCTGGCACTCCGGCAGCCCGCTTCTGCTCCGCTTAGGCGGTATCGGAGAGAATCCGGAAACGACTGAAGAGATTATTATTGGACCGGATATCGCCAAAGGCCAGCGCCCGCAAGCGTTAGTGCCGGCGAATGTTTGGCAGATGGCCAAGCCGCTCGGCAATGAGCCTGTCTTTGTTTCATGCGTGGTAGCACCGGGCTTTCATTATGATGATTTCACGCTCATTAAACGCACTTAAACCATACATGATTAAGTAAGAGGCCAATCAGGATTTTTCTGATTGGCCTTTTCTCATTGTCAATGGGAATTGCATGAATGTTTTCTAATCGTATTCTAACAATGTCAGTGAAAGCGTTCGTAATGAAGAGTTTTCCTCCACATTGGTAAGTAGTGGTTTTTTTTGCTGTGGTATAGTGGTCTCCAGGTGATCATGGCATCCAGTAATCACACTATACTCTCAATTAATAGGAGGAAGACATGAATAACACAACAACCAAGCGTATAGGTAGAAAACTAGCAGGTGTAGCACTCAGCCTATCTATCGCTTTTGCCGGAAGCATGCTTCTTACGCCGAAGACGACACACGCAGCATCCGATTCTGTCGTAGCGAAAAACATCATTAATAAGGGCAAACAATATATGGGCGTTCCTTACAAATTCGGTGCCAAATCCGGCATTACGAGCGCATTCGATTGTTCTTCATTCGTGCAATACATCTATAAGAAGAATGGCATCAGCCTCCCGCGTTCGTCCAGACAGCAAGCCCTTAAAGGAACTAGGGTTCTGAAAAGCAACCTGAAACCGGGCGACCTTATTTTCTCGGATACGAATCGTGATGGCAAAATCAATCATGTCAGCATCTATATCGGCAACGGCAAAGTACTTCAAACGTACCGCGTCGGAATCGGCGTTACCATTTCCACCTTCAAAGGCAGCATTTGGGACAAAACATTCATTACGGCTCGCGATGTCATTTAGGTAATTTTACGTGCAGGGCACTTAGGTGCTCTGCACGTTTTTCGTTTCGGTGGGCAAGCGTATATACAGGCTAACCTTGGACTCCATACACTAGAAGCTAGTAGAGTATTCGGGTGTAAGGGGGTTCGAACAATGAAATTGGATATCGGATGCGGCGCCAATAAGCTCCCTGACTGTTACGGAATTGACCGTTATGCATTGCCGGGTGTCAATCTGGTCAGTGATCTGAATACTGAAATTCCGTTCCCCGATAACTCCATCGATTTCATTGCCGTAAGCCGCATGCTGCCCTACGTAACTGACTTAAACTTTACACTGCGAGAGTTATACCGTGTCAGCGTCCATAAGACCGTCGTTTGTTTGCTATGCCCGTATGCGCACAATTTTCGCCACAGCTCGAATCCTTTCTTAAAACACCGTTTCGATGAACACACGCCTCGTTATATGACGTCATCTTTTAAACAACCTCCGGGAAATCCGATCTGCCCTCCCCTATCGCCGTACAGCTATGTCACGCCTCCGCCTTATGATTTCAGACTGCTTCGTATGGAGCTTTTCTATCAAGCCCCTTATCTAACCGATCTCTACGAACCCGATGAGCTGGAAGTACTCAAAGAGCTGCAAGCTAACGTTGTAGATGAGATTCTGTATTACTTTGTCGTCGTGAAGGCGCCTATGACGGACGAGGAGTGGTTAGCGATGTGTAATGAAGTTCACCCTGAGCCTCATGCGGTAACCATGCTCCGTAGCATAGCCCCTTAAGCAGGTGCATATGTTTGAGTTAGTGTGCAAACTGCATCATATTCCAATAGGAACTTAAGGGGGGCGAGGAGCATTGCACTAGTAGTTCGGGCTACCCTTAATGCAACCGGCGCGATTACCTTCACCGGTAACACGCTCGGTCTAAGCCGTTCCACGGTGGAAGGGGTTCCCGGTACCCAAGACAGTATCGGCGCATTCGTCACGACCAATACAGCAGTTCGGTTCGGTACCTATCCCTTTGGAACGACCAACAACTATCTGCTCAACAACTCATCTGCCATTCTTGTGCTGCCGGCAGGCAGTACAGTGCTGTATGCGGAATTGATCTGGGGCGGTACGTATATCGTACCCGGCGTCAATTTATCCGCTGCCATCAACAATCCTGTCACACTCACCTTGCCGAATTCGACGAACGTCAGCATCACACCTGACGCGGCAACCGCAAATACATTCGATCTCGGCAGCGGCGCCTTCGGTTATACGCGATCAGCGAACGTAACCTCGCAGATCACGACAGGCGGCGCCGGTACGTATACGGTAGGAGCCGTTGTCGGAACCATTACGGTTACGGATCCGACGGCCAACCATGCAGGCTGGACGCTCGCAGTCATCTATCAGAATCCTACGCTGCCTTTTAGAAACATGTCACTGCGCGTAGGAGCCGTGCTTGTTCAATCCACCTCTGCCCCGGTTGTTACGACCATAACCGGATTCGCTACCCCGGTCTCAGGGGCGCTTGGCGGCAGAGCACTATTCAGCGCCCAGGAAGGCGATGCGAATCGCACAGGCGACCAGGCGCTATTCGGTCCGACAACCGGCACACAGGTTGCTTTGTCCGGAACTAACAATTTCGCCAACAATTTCTTCGCTTCTCAGATTAATGACGATACCGGTGCGCTGAATACGACCGGCACGTTTGGGACGCGAAATCAGACTAACGGAGCACCGGGCTCGAATATTATCGGCGGCCGGCAAGGCTGGGACATTACGAACGTCAATGTATCTGCCAACTTAGCCAACAACCAATCCTCGGCCGTATTGACGTTAACCACCTCTGGGGATGCCTATGTCGTCAATGCCAATGCGCTGCAGATCAATATTAACGCCCCGAATATCACGACATCCAAGAGCGCGAACGTTACCGGAGCAGTCATTGGCGATACGATTACGTATACGGTCACGGTCGGTAATACAGGTAATGCGAACGCGGCAAGCGTCGTCGTTTCAGATGCCCTTCCAACCGGCTCCGCATTTGTAGCCGGCAGTGTCGTCGTAGCAGGAGTCGCTAAGCCTACCTTCGATATCACAGCAGGCGTGCCGATAGGTTCACTTGCCCTGAACAGCTCCGTAACCATTACATACAAAGCAAAGGTCACCTCTCTGCCTAATCCTCCTCAAATTCCAAACGTCGCCAAAGCCGCTTTCACCTTTCAAAGTGTAGCCGGCGGGGACGTTATTAGCGGTGTCATCCCTTCGAATACCGTTACAACACCGGTTTATTCACCCGTACTTACGATGGTCAAAAGCGCGGATACAGCGAACGCAGCCGTTGGTACGACCGTAACGTATTCCGTGCTTGTATCCAATTCCGGCAGTATTGGCGCGACAACCACGTTTACGGATAATATTCCGGGAAGTACGACCTTTGTCCCGAACAGCGTCAAAGTAAATGGCGTCACCCAAACCGGTGCAAATCCGGTTACCGGCTTTCCCATCGGTTTAGTCCCTTCCGGCGGGTCAACGACAGTTACCTTTCAAGTCATCGTCAATTCGCTGCCGACTCCTGTTCAGCCGCAAATTACGAATCAGGCAGCTGCATCTTATACCTACTCGCCGCCTGATGGCAGCGGCAGAACGCTTAGCGGATCAGCCACGTCGAATACGCTTGTCATTCCGGTTTCACTGCCGAATGTTAACGCGGTGAAGAGCTCGAATCGCTCCGCTACGACGGTAGGCGATACGATAACGTTCTCAACCCTCATTTCCAATAACGGGGTTGCCGCCGTTTCGAATGTCGTCTTCAGCGATCCGATCCCGACCGGAACGAGCTTTATAGATGGTTCGGTCATCGTAGGCGGTGTCGCTAGGCCTACTGCCAATCCTGCCGCCGGTATTTCCATCGGTACAATTGCATCCGGCGCCTCCGTAACGGTCGTCTTCCAACTCACTGTCACATCGCTGCCGTCGCCTGCCCAAATCGATAACCGAGCTGCCGTTTCCTATAGCTCAGGCACATTCAACGGTTCCTCCCTATCGAATACGATATCGGTTCCGGTCTTTCAGCCGATCATCTCGGCCCAGAAATCGGTGAATACGACCCGCGCGACGGTAGGCGATACGTTAACGTACACCTTTGCCGTTCAGAATACAGGCAATTTCGGAGCGCAGCTCACGTTGACCGACACGCTTCCTTCCGGAACGACGTATGTTGCTGACAGTATCACCGTCAACGGTTCGCCAAGGCCGGGTTCTACACCGCAAACCGGTATACCGGTCGGGCCAGTTCCCGCAGGAAGCACAGTGAGCGTTGTGTTTCAAGTGGTGCTTCAATCGCTGCCTAATCCGCCTACCTTAACCAATTTCGGTACCTTTACGTATACCTACACGTTGCCGGACAGTCGTGTGATGAACGGAAGCGGCAGCTCGAACACGGTTTCCATTCCCGCTTCCGCGCCTAACGTAAGCATCAGTAAAGGCGCTGATTTCGCGGAAGCGACCCTGAACGATGTAATTACGTATACGATCATCGTCTCTAACAACAGCATTGTGCCCGTTAATCAAGTATTCGTATCGGATCCGATTCCGGATGGCTCTACATTTATTACAGGCAGCGTGACCGTTGGCGGCATTCCGGTTCCAAGCGCAGATCCTGCGGCGGGTATTCTGATCGGAACGCTGGCACCATCTGCGATAACGATCGTCAGCTTCCAGGTTCGCGTGACGTCACTTACGACATCTGCTGTCTTATCCAATCGGGCTGCAGTCAACTATACCTCCGGTGCATTTATGGGGACGTCCTTCTCCGATACGGTGAATATCCCCGTCTATTCGCCGATACTCGCGGTTTCCAAGACTGCCAATTCATCAGCTGCAACACTTGGGGATGCCATCGCATATACGCTGCAAATCAGCAACAGCGGCAATATCAGCGCTAACGTGACGCTGACGGATAACATTCCGGCAGGGTCGACGTTCGTAGTGAACTCTGTCCTTGTCAATGGCGTTCCTCAGCCGGGCGTAAATCCCGTTACAGGCATTCCTGGCGTCATTGTAGCGCCGCTTCAAACATCGACGGTTACGTTTCAAGTATCTGTCGATTCGCTTCCCAGTCCGCAGCAGCTTGTCGACCAAGGAACAGCCGCGTACACCTTCACCCTTCCGGCTGGACGCGTGGTAAACGGCTCGGCAAACTCGAATACGGTAACCATCCCGGTATCCGCACCGAATGTATCGGTTGTGCTTAGCACAGCCGCAACAGATATCACGACCGGCGATACGATTCTGTACACGGCCGTCATTACGAACAACGGCATTACGAACGTCAACAATATCATCTATGTCGGATCAGCGATCCCAGGCACAGCCTTTGTTCCGGGCAGTGTAAAAGTGAACGGTATTGCCCTTCCCCAGGCGGATGAGACCGCTGGTATTCCGATCGGTTCCTTGGCACCGAGTGCCTTCGCAACCGTGACCTATGAGGTGAAACTAATCATGCCTGTGTCCGATCAAATTGTTAACCAGTCGACAGTAAGCTTTACGTCCGGCAGCTTCTCGAGCACATCATCGTCTAACGTCGTTACTACTCCGATTACGCAGCCGCAAATTAACGTGGTGAAATCGGCGGGCACAAGCTCTGCCACAGTAGGCGATACCATCACGTACACGATTGCGGTCAGCAATACCGGTAATCTTCCTGCCACCGTAACGGTAACGGATACGATTCCGGCGAATACGACGTTCGTATCAAACAGTGTTATTGTTGACGGAGTTCCGCAGCCCAGCGCCACGCCTTCCGGCGGAATCAATGCTGGCACGGTAAACGTGAACCAAACCGTCTTCATCATGTTCTCCGTCGTCATAGATTCGCTTCCGAATCCGCAGCAGATCGTCAACCAAGCGACAGCAAACTATCAATTTACCCCGCCTGACGGGCGTCTGCTGTCAGGGACATCCTTATCGAACTCACTCTCGATTTCAGTGTCTTCACCAAATGTGACTGCGGTGAAGACTTCGACATCAACTGCCGTTTCGATCGGCGATACGATCCCCTACACAGTGCTCGTATCGAACAACGGGATTGCGCCCATCACGAATACCGTATTCATCGATGGCATCCCAAGCGGCACGGTGTTTGTATCCGGAAGCGTAGCTGTTAATGGCGTCCCTGTACCGAATGCGAATCCGGCAGTAGGTGTAAATGTAGGCACGATTCCAAACGGAAGCTCTGCCACCGTAACCTTCAGCTTACTTGTTGTTTCCGTACCGACGCCTGCACTCATTTCTAACCAAGCTACCGTAACTTACACATCCGGGGCATTCTCCAGCTCCTCCTTCTCAAATGGCGTAGACATTCCGGTCTATCAGCCGGTTATCAGTGTTGTGAAAAGCGCCAGTACAACAAATGCGTCAGTCGGTGATACCGTCATCTATACGATGGCTGTCACCAACTCCGGAAACTATGCCGCATCCGTTGTCCTATCGGACCCGACGCTTGCGCCTGAGCTTTCTTTTGTCCCGAACAGCGTCATAGTCGGGGGTTCGCCGCAAGCAGGGGCCGATCCGATTACCGGTATTCCCGTCGGACCCGTTCAGCCTGGCGCTACGGTAAATGTTACCTTTACCGCTGTTATTACATCCTTGCCGCCAACGCAGTCGCTCTCCAACCAAGCGACTGCCGCTTACAGCTATACGCTGCCTGACAGCCGTACACTTACAGGCTCCTCCGTATCCAATACACTGTCCTATCCGGTATCCTCTCCGGATGTAGATGTCGTTAAGAGTGCCTCACAAACTGCACTCACGGTCGGCGATATTCAGACGTACAGCATTCTTGTGACCAATAGCGGGATAGCGACGGTCGACAACATTATCTTCTCTGATCCGATCCCGGCGGGAACCTCCTTCTTATCCGGCAGTGTCACGATTAACGGCGTGCCGCTTCCAAATGCGAATCCGGCGGCCGGCTTCTCGCTTGACCCCATTCCGGCAGGCGCTACGGTCACTGTTGCCTTCAGCGTAACCGTTAACGCAGTTCCGGTAGGGGAACTTGTCAGCAATCGCTCATCGGTCAGCTTTACCTCCGGCGTATTCTCGGCGGTTACGTTCTCAAATACCGTTACTACACCTGTATATCAGCCTGTAATTACGCTAGTTAAAACAGCCGACAGCTCCTTGGCCAGCGTTGGGAACACGATCGTATATCGGGTTAACGTAACCAACAGTGGCAACTATCCAACAACCGTTACAATCACGGATCCTACACCAACGGGAACAGCTTTAGTCCCAAACAGCGTCATTGTAAGCGGGTCGCCGCAAGCAGGTGCAGATCCGGCGGTCGGGTACAGCGTCGGCGTTGTTGCGCCGGGAGCGACGGTGCTGACCACGTTCGAATACATCATCAACACGATGCCGCCTAATCAGCAATTAACCAACCAAGCAACGGCAAGCTATGCCTTTACATTGCCGGATTCAAGATCGTTCATTCGTTCCGCTGCATCCAATTCGCTCACCATTCCGGTCACATCACCTAATGTAAGCGTCGTGAAGAGTACATTGTCCACGGATGCGATTCTCGGTGATGTCATCACGTATACGAATATCGTCACGAATACAAGCATCGCGAACTTGAACAGTGCGGTTCTCTCCGATCCGGTGCCAGCCGGTACGACCTTCGTACCTGGTTCGGTTATCGTAGGCGGCGTGCCTCGTCCGGATGCGAATCCAGCATCGGGTATCGCGCTTGGCGTGATTACACCGTCTTCTTCTGTAACCGTTACGTTTAACATTACGGTCAATACACTGCCTGTAAGCGGACAAATCAGCAATCAGTCTACAGTATCCTTTACATCAGGCGTGTTCTCCGGCACAGGTATGTCGAATGTCGTGACGACACCGGTCTATAATCCAATCATGTCTGTCGTGAAGAGCGCAAGTACAGCGAATGCTACAGTCGGCGATACGATTACTTACTCCTTGCTTATCTCGAATACAGGTAATCTTGAAGCAACTGTTATCCTGTTCGATACCATTCCGACAGGAGCCGAATTTGTCCCGAACAGCGTGGCGGTCGGCGGCGTTCCTCAGCCGGGAGCTGATCCGGTTACAGGCATTAATGTCGGCGTCGTACCTGCCGGTGCTTCCGTCCATGTACTTGTCACGTTACAGGTTACCGTCGATGCGCTTCCTTCGCCACAGCAGCTCGCCAACCAAGCGTCTATCTCGTACACGTTCTCGCCGCCGGATGGCCGTGTTATCAATGCAACGGTGAACTCGAATACCGTTATCATTCCGGTTTCCTCGCCGGATGTGTCCGTTGTGAAGAGCAGCAACGCAATCGATGCTGTTATAGGCGATACGATTACGTATACCATCACGGTTACGAATAATGGCTTATCGCCGGTTAACAACGTCACCTTGGTTGACCCGCTTCCACCTAGTGCAAGCTTCATTGCAGGAACCGTCACCGTTAATGGTGTACCGATGCCAGGTGATAATCCGAATACGAGTATCCACATCGGTTCTATTGCGGTCGGCGCGGTTTCTACCGTACAATTCCAGGTGCTTGTAGTATGATGGCAGTCCCGGACCCGCCGCAGACGATTCGCAACCAGTCCGTCGTGTCCTTCTCCACCGGCAGCACAACAAGCTTCTCGTACTCGAATATCGTAGATACCAATGTGAACGGTCCGGTCATTTCCGTTGTCTTGACAACCACATCGACGCAAGCTGGTTTGACGCTGCCGGTTACGTATCAGATCACGGTCTCCAATAGCGGGAATCGCTCCGCCAATGTAACGGTCTTTGATCTGTTGCCGCTGGGTACCGTGTTTGTTGCGAACAGTGTCATCGTAGACGGTTCTCCTATACCCGGCGTCACGCCGGACGGCGGTATACCGATTGGGGAGGTCCTTCCCGGCAGTACAGTTACCATTTTATTTCAACTGCTGCTCGTTTCCGCCCCCCCTTCCGGTCAGCTCGATAATCAAGCGACGGTCGACTATTATTTTATAACGATGGATGGTCGTACGATTACCGGGTCGGAAAGCTCGAATATCGTGACGCTTCCTGTTACGGTGCAGCAGGTAAGTCTGCTTAAAGGCGTGAATACTGCTTATACGTACACCGGTGATATGCTGGTCTATAGCGTTACAGCTGCAAATGAAGGTACGGAGCCGATGCGCCAGAGTGTGCTCTATGACGCACTGCCGCAAGGAACGTTGTTCGTTCAGGGGAGCGTCACTATTAATGGTGTTCGCTCTCCATCGGCTTCACCTGTGACCGGCATTACACTTGGCTTGATTCAGCCGGGTATATCCATCCAAGTGATGTTTAGCGTCATTGTGCTGGATGTTCCCGTTCACACCCAATTATCGAATCGTGCCGAGTTGAGATTCCAATTCGGCACGTTCGATCAATCCGTCACCTCGAATGCCGTGTCATCGATCGTTTCCGGACCCGCTTTGGCGGTCAGTAAATCCGCGAGTCTATCGCAAGCAACCGTGGGCCAATCTATTCGATACACGATTACCATCTTTAACAGCGGCACGACCGGCGCTGACGTAACCGTACGCGATGCGATCCCTGCCGGAGCCCTCTTCGCGCAAGGCAGCGCTGAAGTGAATGGTCGTCCGCTGCCCGGTGCTAACCCTGATTCAGGCATCCAGCTAGGTACATTGCAGCCCGGTTTGCAGTTTGTTCTTTCCTTCCTTGTAACGGTTACCCGCTCAGGCAACCAATCGCAGCTAATCAACAGAGCAAACGTCGCATACTCTTTCAGGCTTCCAAGCGGCGTCGTCGTTACAGATGCCGTATTAACCAATGATGTTGCTACTTCCGTAGTTGTGCCGATTATTCGCGCGGAGCTGAGCGCTGCGCCGCCGGTCGTTGGACCGGGCGAATATATTGCGGTTTCCGTTGCCATCACGAATACGGGTAATTATGCAGCCGCCGTCACATTATTCGCACTCATCCCGGATGAAACGAGCATTGAAATCGCTAGCGTTCGGGTGAATGGAGTCGAGGTTCCTTTCATACCCGGGGAAGGGTTGCCGATTGGCATACTGGCACCGAACCAGACGATAATTGTCACCTATCAACTCCGGTTGACTGCTCATCCACTCCAAAACCGTCTGAGGTTCCGTGTACTGGCGCAATTTAGTTACGAAGTGAATGGCGAGTTGTTCACCAACTCGGTTTATTCCAACGAGGTTACGATTGTGATCGAAACCCATGAGGAATAGTGCACAGAACGGTGTGAATCAATGGAAATGCAAATAAAGGCTCTCTGCTCATTCGAAATCCGAGCGGAGAGCCTTTCCTGTTGGTAAGCTATGTGCGGTACACGTAAGGGTCTTTCGGTTTTGGGATCGACTTCCATTCGCTTACTTTCAGCATCGGAATCGTTTGCTTGAAGGGTTGGTAGAACGACCAGGATAACGTGCCGGTTACTCGCACCCACTCATCATTATGAAAGGCAGCCGTGTCTGACGGAAAATCAACCAGCATGCCGAAGACGCCGGAATCCGCTACGCAGTGTATGAAACCGAAGCGGAATACGAAATAATGATTCGCTTCCGTCTGCTCCCCCGTATAAACAAACCCGTCAAAGCTAAGCTTCCGGCCGATAAACGCATCCGGGAAGTTATAGACCGCTTCAAGTCCCTTCAAGTAGTTGGTATCCGTCAATCCAACCTCCTTCAGAGGCAGAAACTCCTGAAGCTCTTCTCGCGACACCTTCGCATACCCTTGTTTGCCATAGAACACACTGGAATCAGGCTTGAGAAACTGATGGAAGCCGGGATTATCTGCGGAAGCGTCGAAATTCGGAAACGAGAAACCTTTGGCCTTCACGAAACTGGAATCCAGCGTCTTAACGGGCAAGAAGAACCCGGTGAGCAGCGGAAAAATCAAGATGCTGTAAGAGACAATCCGCTTCCAGCGAATGGGTTGTTCATGCGAGTGGCCGAAATGGTCGTGGCGCGCGTGCGCATGGTCGTGATGATTGTGATGGTCATGATGCGAGTGCGCATGCTCATGTTCATGGGCAGGCTCGTGATGATCATGATGTGCGTGCACGTGTTCATGTTCGTGGTGCACATGGTCTTGATCTTGTTCTTGATGCCACTCCGCCTCTTTCGCCTTCCGCTTGTTCTCTTCTCTCTCCTTCTTATACAGCCGCACAAATTCGAACAAAAACAGAATCACTAACATCACAATCGCGCTTTGCGTCAAATAGGCGTACTTCAGATTAATGTATTTATTCAAATTGCCGCCGAGGTGCATCATAATAAACAAACATGCGAAACCGGCAAGCACATAGAGACGGATCATCCCATCAACCTCCCTACAAGTAACGATGAAGCCAGCGTACAAGCCGCAACCAGTCCAATGAGAACGAACACGAATTTTCCACGGAAAACAGCCAGCAGCATAAGCGTGTTCTTGATGTCGATCATGGGTCCGAATACGAGAAAAGCAGACAAGGAACCGATCGAGAATGTACTCCGAAACGAGGAAGCAATGAAAGCATCGGCTTCCGAGCACAGCGACATCACGAACGCTAGTCCAATCATCATCAGAGAGGCTGTAATTGGCGTGCTGCCGATATGCATCAGCGTGGACGTAGGAATGAAGGTTTGCATCGATGCCGCGATGAATGCACCTAATACCAAATATTTTCCGACCGAGAAGAATTCGTCAATCCCATGCAGCATCACTTCATATAAGCGTGAACGCAACGGCACACGAACGATATCAGCAGGAATAATTTCGGCACTGGCTGCAATTTCGAGACCCGCTCCTTCCATCCCTCTAAGCGGCAGCTTCGGATACAGGTATGAAATGACGATTGCCGTGATATACGCGACAACGATTGCCATGCCACCGCGGATCAGCACCATTCTCCAATCGTTGCCGAATGCGATATAGGTAGCGAACAACACGATCGGATTAATGATCGGACCGGTCAGCATGAACGCAATGCCCGCATGAAGCGGTACACCTTTGCGAATCAGCCGCCTTGTTATGGGAACTATCCCGCACTCACAGGCCGGGAAGAACAGTCCCACGCCGCAGCCAATTAAGGAAGCCAAGTAACGGTTACGCGGAAGAATTCGTGCGATCCATCGTTCAGACAGAAACGTCTGGATAAGTCCCGAAATGATGACGCCGAGCAGGATAAAAGGAATCGCTTCCATAATCATGCTTAAAAATATCGTATTGAGCTGTAGAAACGTAACCACAGGCACCTCCTGCAATGTACCGAACGAACGGTTATTCGGACTCCATTATCTATCAATCCGGCTCAAAATGCCAGAATTACGATTAAAGCTGCGACTTCAGACTACGCAAGACAGCATGGCCTTAATTCTGTTACAATGAAGGACGACAACAATGCAGCGGAGGTTTCGTAATTGGACTACATTATTTTAGACATCGAGTTTAACGGACGCAAATTCGCAAGTGAATTGCCGATGGAGGTTATCGAAATCGGAGCGGTCAGATTGAATGCGGAATTGCAGCCCATTGCTGAATTCTCGGCATTAGTCAAACCGGTCTATTTTGCCAAGCTCAACGAATTTATCAAGAAGAAAACCGGCATTCCGCAAGAAGGTATCGATGCGGCAGAAGGTTTCCCGGCCGTCATTCGCGACTTCATGCATTGGCTCGGCTCTAATGAGAACTTTCTGTTCGTCACTTGGGGCGGCGAAGATATGAAGCGAATCGTGTTCGATACGCGCATGCATAAGATGGATGATGCATATTGGCTTGCGGTTAATTACTTCGATTTGTTGAAAGGCTATATTCGTTACAAGGACGTCACGAACGATGTAAGCGTTGAAACGGCCCTTAATGAGCTGGGTCTTGGCGGTGAAGAGAACAATGCCCATCGTGCGTTGGAGGATGCTCGGATGACGGCGGATATCTTCCGCGCTGTATTTGAACATATGGATTTCGAGCGGATTCAGCAGTTCAAGGACGTCTATTCAAACGCGAAGGAACGCAAAATCGTCAAGAACGCGATCCGCATTATCGCATCCCAGAAAGTTACGCCGACATGGTCGATGATTGTGGAACATGTCCTAAGTGGTAAAGTTACACTTGAGGACCCGCGTAAAGTCGCTGAGCTTGAAGCCTATTTCGATTCTGAAATGGCCAAAGGCCCGCGCAAAATCCGCAGCTCGAGCAAAGCGGAAACGAGCGAACTCAGTGAATCCGGAACCAGCAGCAGCGAATCTACAACAGAAGCCTAATCGAAGCATAGAAAAAAGCTTGGTGCGCGCAATGCATGGCAGATGCGTTGCTCACCAAGCTTTTTCTTATAATTTACGGAAATAGTGCAAGTAATGATCGTCCTTCTCATAGCCATTACGTTCATAAAGGCGTTGTGCCACCCTATTATCAACCGCGGTGGACAGTTCGATTCCTTTCGCCTCAGTCTGCTCGCCGTACTGCTTCGCGGCATCGAGCAGAAGCTGTCCGGCTCCTGCGCTCCTATAAGCTTGCAAGACATAGAGATCGTTGAGAATCCACGAGCGCTTCATGGAGATGGAGGAGAAGGTCGGATACAGCTGTGTAAAACCGATCAATTGATCATCAAACTTTGCGACAAATACGACCGATTGCCGATGAACGAATCGCTCCTTCAGGAACTGCAGCGCGCCTTCTCGATCGGTAGACTGGCCGTAGAACTGCCGATATTGATCAAACAGATTGGCTAGCTCCGGAAGGTCATGCATCGTCGCTTGGTACGTTTGAATGGTACGGATCATGGCGCAAATCCCCTTCTTGCCCTGCAATACCGCGCTTACATCAAACTCGAAGCTGCAAGTGCCAGTTCCCTGGCCACTCGTTCCCAGATCATATCGATCATAACAACCAGGTTAGAGCCGCGCTCGGGATGAATGTACGGCGCTTCTTTGCGGAAATAGTGTTGATGCCCTCCGATTAACGGAAGTGGAATAATATGTTTCGGAGCATATTTTACACGATTCCAGTACCAGATGCCATACCGGTTTCGGCTAATGCCGCCCCAACTTCCCAGCCGCGTAATTAAATCGGCACACGCACCTTTCTCGTTTACCGCCACGACATAATGTACTTTACTGATGTTTTCCGCAGCAATCGGCATCTTAGGTGAACCCACCTGCACAACTCTCCAATCCGGAATCACGCCTTCTTTATGCAGCATGACAGCCGCTTGGTAAGCGGCTACGCCCCCTCCGCTATGCCCGATGAACAGCACGGGCTTGCCTGAGGATTGCTTGCGCACCTGCCCCGCGACGGCACGAGCTCCAAACTGTACCGCACGCCGAATTCGGTATAAATCCTTCCGCACCTTTAGCAGCTGTTGAAAGAAATTATGTGTATGATCGCCATACGGAAATAACTCCCTGATGCTCGAAGCTTTACCGGCTTCGGCATAGCGACGCTGCAGTTCCTTCACACATTCCGCAAAAATAGTACGACTCGAGCCTATTCCCGCCAATAAGTAGACATCCCAATCCAAGGTAACATCTGCCTGCATGCTGTTGTCACCGCCCTGTTGTGTTGGCCGAATATGCTAGTGCGACCGTCAGCACTTAGTATGCGGCGGTGAATACGTTGTCATTCACTGCTGCAAACGTTAAGATATTATATTCGAAACCTGTGAAGTCGTTTCTCATTTTCAAGCAATTGAAGCACATGACCGGTGGCTACTTGACCATAAAAAAAGAGTTATGCGGCAGCATAAAATGCCATCATAACTCTTCACTATTGTTATCGTGTATTCAATTGCTTCTTCTGGGCAAGGAGCTGCTTATACTCCGCGTCGAGCTCCGTATAACGGCTGTCGGTTGGCTTTAGCAAACTGAATTCCCCGAGTAGGAAGGCGATTCGGTTCGCGATAACCATCTTCTCTTCCTCAAGCTGCTGCTTTGCACCCACATCCATTGTCTCGTTCTCGCCGGACTGTGAGGTTTGCGGCTTCTCGCGAAACGCCTCATAACCGGAGTCGATCCGCTTGATCCCGCCATCTTGGAAGACCAGCAGCTTCGTACAAATCTTATCCATCAGATACCTGTCATGGGAGACCACGATCAGCGTTCCGCGATAGTCGGATAATGTCACCTCCAACTGCTCGCGGCTGTGCAAATCCAAATGATTCGTCGGCTCATCCAGAATGAGCAGATCCTGTTCACGCATCATAAGCTGCGACAGCTTAATACGAGTCCGCTCTCCTAGACTTAGCTGCGCGATCGGCTTCTGCAGCATGGAAGCATCAAAGCCCATATTAGCCAGCATCGTCCGCGCTTTCCCAACATCACTGCGAATTTCATGGCTGTCTTGCAGCAGCTCAAGAACGGTGCGCCGCTGATCCAGATCCGACACATCCTGCGTTAGATAAGCGACCTTTGCAGTCGGGCTGATCCACAGCTGCCCGGCATCGACTGCTTTCTGACCAAGCAGCATTTGAATGAGCGTCGTCTTCCCGCTGCCGTTTGGTCCAAGCAAGCCGACTTTCTCGCCACGCTGAAGATAGAACGAACTGTCTGAAAATAGCGACCTGCCACCGTACGATTTGCCAATACGTTGTGCTTCGACGATGCGGCGGCCTCGTTTCTCCGGCTGATCCCACCCGAAGGAAATCTTGGCTTCTTCAACCGGCTTCTTCACGCCTTCCAGATCAATCTTCTCCAGTCGGTGTAAGCGCGACTTGATCTGCTTATCCATTGCTTTGGCTTTGCTGCGATAAAACTCTTTCACACCTGTGCGCATTTCAGCCATCTTCCCGACTTTACCGGCTTCGCGATGCGCTTTATCCGACCAGTTCTTCAGCCGATTGATCTCGGCTTCAATCTTCTGTTCATACTTCTGCTGCTCTTCGAACTGATGCAGCTGGCTTTGGAAACGCCGGGCTTTCTCCTCCCGGTAGAACGTATAATTGCCGGGGAAGGATGTCGAGACGCCGTCTTGCAGCTCGATAATACGGTCAACGGTTTGATCGAGGAAATAACGGTCATGCGAAATAACAATTGTCGTACCGCTGTACCGCCGCAGCTCTTGTACAAGCCAATCTACGCCGTCAAAATCCAAATGATTCGTCGGTTCATCGAGCAGCAGAATATCCGGCTTCGAGGCCCAAATATGAGCGATGGCAAGCTTCGTCTTCTCGCCTCCGCTTAATCCCGCAAGACGTTCGCCGTCCCACTCCTTCACCTTCTGCAAGCCCAGATGACTTGCAGTCTGAAGGAATTGCTCGGTTTCGCGTGATTCTGCAGCGGGGTCCATCATTTGACTGAACGTGCTGACCGTATACGAAGTCGATTGCAGCAAATACCCAATTCGCAGCTGATCCTTATGAAACGTAAGCTTCCCTTCATCGGGCTGGATGCTGCCGAAGATCATATTGGCCAATGTTGTTTTGCCTGCGCCATTCATTCCGACCAAGCCGACTCGTTCTCTGCTTGCCAGATCGGCGTCTACTTTCACGAGCACATTCGTGTCGCCGAAGCTCTTCTTAATTCCGCGCAATGTTAATAATGTCATACCAATCACCACTTTTAGTTTAGTTGAACAACTGACACGGGCGATGATTGTCGAAGACAACAAAAAAACCGCAAGGCACGCCTGCGGCTTCAGATATACGGACATAGAGATAGCGTGAACATACCTCTAACAGACACCAAAGAATGGCATCAATAAAGGCTAAAGGAGTCGTCTCCTATAGACACACGTAACCTATTCCGCTCCGCGCACAGGCTGAGCTCATTTCTTATCGTCATTTTCGAAAATCATGATCGACAGAAAATTAGGTCCACATGATGTCTAATTGGATACCTCCTACAACGTTCAAGATACCCCATTATAGCATGGCGATTTCGAGCTTGCATCCTCTTGGCAAAAAAAATGAAAATTAGTTTGAGTATGCGGTGAAGTTAAAGCTCTCTGGTCCTACGCGAATCGTACCGATTGCAGACGTCTGAATCCACACGGAGTAAGCCTGGTTCGCAATATTAGGGGCATTGAAATCAGATCCGGAGAACGCGATGAGCTGCGGTCCTAGAATACTCAGCGAAAGGTTTGCCGCAGCGGAGAACACGTTTACATCGCCCGCTGTCAATCCTCTTGTCACGAAAATTGTAACTGTCGTTACAAGCGGTACAAGAGGCAATTGAACTGCCGCAACGCCAGAAAACTCGACACGGGTTTGTCCGGCTACACCGGCGGATAAATTCAATGTTTGCTGTGCAATCAAGTTCGGCGTGTTGATAACCAAGATCGGAACATTAATGGAGTTGGCATAGCTCGCATTTTGTGATGTTTTCGAATCTAGCAATAAAACTGCCATTACACATCACCTCCTTTATCTATTCATATGTAAAATAGAAGGATAAAGATTGGACAGGTGGTCGTGTAATCCAAATAATTCCACTGAAAAAAGCTCCCGTCTCTTTGCCAGACGGGAGCTTTCATTACATTTAGCTTTTATTATTCCGCCAATCCATCTTACTGTTGTTCAACAAATATTCGAAATCGTTCTCTTGCCGCTTCTTCTCAGCCGCGCGCGCATCTTCTTCTTGCTTGCGCAGGTCTGCCTTACGCTTTTCTTCCGCATCTTTTAAATCCTGAGCCGCGCCTTTGAGCTTATCAAGCACTTCCGGTCGCAATAGATCCTTCAGTGTCGCAGGCTTCTCCTCATTGGATTGCTTCTGCTGCTGCTGCGAGTGGGAAGCCGGTTTGTACTTCGATTTCTTAGCCATCGTGATCACCTACCTGCGATCATTATAGCAAGTCAGAGCGCTTCGTTGCTAGTACCCTAGCTAGAGCAGCGCTACTAATAACGTTCCTCTAGCTTCATCGTCTTCCAGACGACCACCGACACAAGCCATGCAATGGCGAACAAGGCGACTAAGAAATAACCGAGGTCTCCCAGATCAAGCCTGCTAACCCACTGCAGGAACGGAGCTTGCAGGTTCAGCCTCTCCGTTACAATTTGCAGCAGCTCCACCATGCCGATCAACAGCGCCGATATGACAGATACACTTGTGACGGTAACGTTATAAAACATTTTCCGAAGCGGCGTATTGAAGGCCCAGCGGTAAGCTTTGGTCATAAACATGCCATCTGCTGTATCCAAGAGACTCATGCCGGATGCGAATAAGAGCGGCAGAGCGAGAATACCGAAGATCGACATGGAGCTCTGCGCCGCGCCTGCGGAAATCGCCATCAGCCCTACTTCTGTTGCGGTATCAAAGCCAAGGCCGAACAAGAATCCGAGCGGATACACATGCCAGCTGCGGCTAATGAGACGAAACAGCGGCTTAAACAACCTGGAGAATACCCCCCGAGCTTCCAATAGCTCTTCCAGTTCATTCTGATTATGATTGCCGCTGCGCATACTGCGAAACAGCTGAAACAAATTGATGAGCACGAGTAAATTGATGATACCGATCAACAGCAGAAAAATACCCGAAACCGATGTCCCGATCAGCTTGCCCGTATGCTGTAGGAAGGGCATTTCGTTCTGAATCCACTTCACCGAGAAGGCAATGGCAAGCACCATCAAGAATACGACCGACGAATGACCCAGCGAGAAATAGAAGCCTACTCCTAGCGGATTCCGTTTCTGTTGAACTAACTTACGCACCGTGTTATCGATAGCCGCAATATGATCCACGTCGAACGCATGACGCATGCCAAGCGTATACGCCAATAATCCGAGGCTCCAGAAGCCTGCATCCGCGCGTACCGCCACCATTAGCCCAACGAAACCCATGAGATGAAGAGCCAAGACGACGATTACGTAGCCTGCCCAAGATTTGCGCTGTTTCCAAAGTTCATGCATCCGTCTTCCCTCCGTTTCGCCATGTCAGATAATCTAACAAGAATATGTGAATTCATTATAAAAGGAACGCTTTGGAAAAGCTATACCCAAAAACGGATCCATAAAAAAGGAGTGCCCAAACTGTTGCCAGTCTGGTTCGCACTCCGATCCATGTCTCTCTTATTTATGCAATTTTGCTCCATTTAGAAGCTGTCTGCGTGTCCATTCATTGGAGACGACCGGGTCCTCATCTTCAGAAAGTCGGTCAAACAAACGTTTCCTCAGGTCTGCCACCACTTCTGCGTTTGCCGCATCCCCGATCACATTGACTAACTCGGCCGGATCGGACTGTAGATCATAGAGCTCATCCGTATCCGTTAAATTCCAAATGTATTTCCAGGTTTTCGTCCGGATCATACGCTGCGTATATAGGCCGAATTGCTGACCGTTATAGGACGCTACAATCTCATCCCGCCAGTTCGCCCCCTGCTGCGCTAAGCTGCCATTCAACAGAGGTACGATCGATTGACCATGAAACCTCACAGGCGGCTCATCGATAACTCCGGCAAGCTCCAACAAGGTAGGGCCCATATCAAGTAAGTTGTAGACGAATGCATCGTTGGTTGCCCCAGATTGCAAGTGGCCCGGCCATGAAATCATAAGCGGTACACGCACCACATCATCATAGAGAATATAATGTTTATCCATCATCCGATGAGAGCCGCACATATCGCCATGATCTGCCGTAAATATAATGACCGTATTCTCCGCGGCTCCCATTTGCTCAACCGACTCAAGAATCCGGCCAATCGCTTCATCAAGTTGGCTAATGATGCCGTAATAGCGGGCAACTACCGGTGCCCAGTCAGCCCACGTATAACTTTCTACTCCCCAGCTTACAAGCTGCTGCTGCTGAATATAAGGTTTGCCCTGGAACGATTCTCGAAATCCTTGCCACTCCGGAATCTGATTCGGATCATACATATCAGTATACCTTCCGGCTGGGCGGCATGGGAGATGCGGCTCGGCAAAGTGAACAGCCACATGCCAAGGTTCCGGCCCGGTGTTCAAATGATCGATCGCTTCGATTGCTCGATCCGCGAACCAATGCGTCTCCGAATCCTCAAGCGGAATCGGGTTGGTCTCACCGAAATAGCCATTCGTATACGCCAGCTCCGGGTAACGATTCTTCCGAAATTCTCGATACTCTGTTTCACTCACATAGGAGTCATAGCCGAACGCAGTGGGATCCTCGCTTGGATTGACACCCCATTTGCCGAGGAAGGCGGAGCGATATCCTTGCCGCGCAAGTGCCGCGCTCCAAGAATACTGCTCCGGTTGCAAGCTGCCCACCGGCAGAAACGCATTATAGTTCCACAGCGCGCCGATTGTTTCGGCTCTTCTGCCATGAAGCATCGACTGCCTGGCAGGGCTGCATACCGGAATATGCGAGTACGCATGGTGGAACGCCGTGCTTTGCGCCGCAAGCCGATCCAGGTTTGGCGTCTGGACGGGATAGACGCGGCTGTAGCCGACGCAATCATAACGCAATTGGTCGGCTGTAATTAACAATATATTAGGAGGGCGCTGTACCATGACGGTTGTTGTCTCCTCTCGGGTTAGCCGCTTACACGATATTGGCTCGGAGAACAGCCTACATGCCTTAGGAACAACCGATTGAAGAAGGATTGATCTTCATAACCGACCATCGTCGCGATGACGATAACCTTCTCGTCGGATTCCATCAGCAGATGTTTGGCACGTTCAATCCGCACCTCATGAAGCGCTTCAAATACGCTCCGATTGTATTCCTCCTGCATCAGACGATTGAGCTGCCGAATGCTGGAGCTAAACAGATAGGATAACGATTGCAGCGTAATCTTCTTCTCGTAGTTGCGTTCGAGATAACCATAAATGCGCTTCGCCGTCATTTCTCGTTCCATCTGGCGAGGTGAAGGATGTGCGCGCTGCTGCTGCATCAACGTGTAATAACGCGAGAGCAAGACGAGCAGCTCAATTAGCTGCAGCCGAATGAGGGTAGTGTGGCCAATCGAGCGTCCGTTCATTTCCTGCAGCATATTTTCGAGCAGCATCAGTACATGGGCGGCATCCTGACCATGCAAATTAAGGCGGTGATTAAACCGGACATCTTCCTTCAGGAAGGGATGAACGTAGAAGTAGTCCATTGAACCGGTAATTTCCAGCTCGGCCAGCAGCGCATCCGGGATGAAGGAAGGCATAAACAAGCAGTTGATAATCTCCATCTGCTCGCCCTTTTCTACTTCGTAGGCATGGGTTTCACCGGGATTGATAATAAACACATCACCGGCATGCACGGCGTAATGTGTGCCTTCAAAGACATGCATCCCTTTGCCCCTGACGACATATACAAGCTCGACGAATTCATGCCCATGCTCACGAATGGAGCCTTGAACCGTGCGTGTAATCCAGAAGGGAAATTCTACTTTCATAAACCCGGTACTGCTAAGGATATCCTTCATACACGCCCTCCTTCACCAACGAGTCTGACTTGCTCATCTGGCTATTTACTGTGTGAATGCTTACTGGCTGCTTCATCAAACTTAGTCCGGTCCGGATTGTTCTTCCATTCGTCCCAAGTCATTCCCGCTCCCGCCAATATCTGTTCAATCCGTCTGCGGAATGGCAAACCTCTCTCCTCCAGCTGCACGGCCATCGGGTCTTGTCTTCCGTGAAGCTTCTGCTGCACCCATTCTTCCAGCTCATGCTCGAACGCTTCGGCCAGCGCCGGCTCCGTATCTGCCAGATTCACCTTCTCCTCGGGATCCACAGATAAATCATATAATTCACGCGGCGGCCTCGTGAAAGGTCCGGCATCATAGGTTCGGATAAACTTGTAACGATCCGTCCGAATTCCTCTTGCTGCCTGCCACGCACATTCGCTCAAGTAAACCGTTTCATGTGTCCCTTCGGACTGCCCCTGGATCGTTTGCCATAAACTCTTGCCATCAAGGCCCGCCGGATCTTTCAGCCTCGATAAATCGATGCCAGCCGGTGCTTCCTTGCGAATGGCTTCGAGCAATGTCGGAAGCAGATCAACCTGCTGCACGAGTCCTGATGCGCGTCTTCCTTCCGGCAATCGACCTGGCCACCTCATAATAACAGGCACATGGACGGTTGGCTCATATAAGCCGCAATGATCCCAATAAATATCATGCTCGGTCAAGCTCTCGCCATGATCGCCGAATAGCACGAGCAGCGTCTCTTCTTGAATACCTAGCTTCGCCAAGTGATCGTCGAGTTCCTTCAACCGGTCATCCAAATAGCGGATTTCCGCGTCATAGAGCGCATCATAATAATCGCTGTCCGTCACCTGACCGACAAGATCGTAATGATGGTGCTTAAAGAACGGATAGGCCGAATGATTATAGGCGGGCTCCATGCTTTTGTTTCGCGGATCGAACGGGTCCTTCGCCGAATCATAAAACTCCGGGATGTAAGAATCAGGAGGCAAATACGGCGTATGCGCATCCCAGTAATGAAGAAACAGAAAAAACGATTCATCCTTATGCTGATCGATCCATGGCAGAGCCAACTTGTTAACTGTGCTGCCATCAATCCAGCGGCTGCCGCCAACGCTGTTAATATAGTAGTTGTAGCCGCGGGCAAACCATTCCTTCAGCTGATACATATTATCGACGGCGGCCGTGGTAAACCCGGCCGAGCGCAGCAAATTCGGGAGCCATTCCACCGATTTAGGGAGGTTCGTCAAATCGGAGCCGTGTGAGACGGCGCCGGTAGTGAGACCGATTTTGCCGGTAAAGACGCCGGTATGGGCTACCTCCGTCGGAATATCGGCTGCATAAGCCTGCTCGAAGAGTACGCCATCGCGCGCGATCTGATCCAAATGGGGACTTGTTCGCTTCGTGTAGCCATAACTGCTTAACCGAGATGCCCGAAGCGTATCCAGCGATATTAGAATGATTTTCATAGCCCACTGAGTCCTTTCTGGTTGTCTTTGTATGTCGTCCTCGCGTTCTGATCGATCCAAGCCAGAACCAGATCTACATTCTGCTCCGGCGTCGACGTGGAGGTGCACAGCGTAATAGCGGGATTCTCCGGTTCCTCGTAGGGATCGGATACGCCGGTGAAACGGGTAATCTCCCCCGATCTCGCTTTAGCGTACAACCCTTTCACATCTCGCATCTCGCACACATGGAGCGGGCATTTCACGTAGATTTCCACAAACGATGGCATTTGCTCTTTCGCGTAATCACGCATCGCTTTATAAGGGCTGATGGCTGAGACCAGCACATCAACCCCGTTACGGGAGAGCAAATTGGCAACGTAGGAGATTCGTCGAATGTTCTCGAAACGGTCCTCCATACTAAAGCCCAGCCCTTTGCAAATCGTGGCTCGCAGCTCATCGCCGTCAAGCAGCTCTACCCGTCTTCCGCGCTCCAGCAGCTTTTTCTCTACGGCTTTGGCTGTCGTTGTTTTGCCTGCTCCGGATAGTCCGGTAAACCATAGTACCGAGCCGTAACCGTTATTCATGGTTGTTTCCCTCCGTATCTCCTGCAGCATCCCTAGGTAACAAGAAGAAAGGTACGACACCTTGTGTGGTGTGTGGTAGGTTTCTTCTCTAACTATAGTTGGACTGTCACCGGAGCCCCGCCGAGTTGATGCGACTTAATGGCCGCTTCAATAACTTCTTGGGCTGCAAGCGCGTCTGCTCCCGATGCCGTTATCTGTTCAGGCGCAACGCCTGCTTTCAATTCTTCAATGAAACAATTGATGCGCTGATCAAACGTATCGTCGAAGCCTTTCATCCCGCCAAACAGCGGATTTCGAACGACCGTCAGCTCATCGGATTCATGCGGGTAATACGTCATACTTTCATATACGTTATCTACGACGATCCTGCCTTCATTCCCTGCCACTTCGCAATATTCAATCGGGTGCCGCATCGACATATCGTAGCTGCCGGTCAAATGGCCGACGGCGCCGGATTCGAACTCCATATTAATGGATACGGTCGACCACGATTGGCGGCCGGGAGCTTTGGTCATGAAGGATTGCACCCGTTTGACGTCACCTGCAAAATAACGCATCACGTCGATTGAATGCGGATGCAGCGCGCGCATATGCAGCCATTCCGTATCCTCCTGCGGATTGCGGATCGTTAGCCGCATATTCAGGAAGAGCAAGGAGCCGAGCTTGCCGGAAGTGACAAGCTCCTTGGCTTTATAAGCGGCAGGCGTGAACCGATGATTCAAGTTGCACGCGAGCCGGACGCCTTTCTCTCTGGCAGCCGCCACCATCGTACGAGCCTCTTCAATGTTGTTTGAGATCGGCTTCTCGACGAATACGCTCTTGCCAGCCTCGATTGCAATCATTGTCGGTGCGAAGTGATGGCTGCCCTTCTCTACGCCGGCTGTTGCCACGACGACAACATCCACGTCTTCCTGCTGTAGAAGTTCTCGCAAATCCGTATAGAATGGGACGCCATGCAGCTTGCCTGCCGCCTCGGCACGTTCTTGCATAAGATCGCACACTGCTGTCAGCTCTGTATCCGGATGCCGCTTGTAAGCGTGGCAGTGGATTTTACCGATATGGTTAACCCCGACGACAGCTACTTTAATCATTGCTCTCTACCGTCTCTTTAACTTCTTCTTGTTCCTTCTCCTTGTCCTTCTGCTGCAGCTTGCGTGCATTGTTAATCGACCCGATATAGAGGGAGTCATACGCTTCCTGCGAGGAAGTGAAAATCTTGTTCTGTCCGTGCCAGTTCGTGTTCGTGTAGATCGGATTGGTCCGATTTACTTCTTCCTCGCGTTTGGCGATGTATTCGTTCATCCGCTGCTGCAAGAAAGCGACAACTTCCGGTTCTTGATCAGCTACGTTCACATTCTCCTGCGGGTCGCGAATCAGATTGTACAGCTCGATCTCCGGTTTGTAATGGAAATCGGGCTCCAGCGAGCAGATCAGCTTCCACTCCGGCGTCCGCCAGCCGTGTTTACGCATCCAGGTGCACTCCGTAATGTAGAGCTCGCTTTTCTCCATGCTGCTGTCGGCTTCACCTTTGATGAACGGATTCAGACTGCGTCCGTCATACGGGATATTCGTTTCAATTTGGAGCAAATCCAGCACTGTCGGCATAATGTCCGAGATGACGCTGACGCTCGAAACTCGTTTGCCAGCTGGCACACGTCCCGGGAATTTGATGATTAGCGGCACGACAAGCGTACAGTCATACAGGCCGTGATGGTCAAAATAACAATCATGCTCATACAACGTTTCGCCATGATCGGACGTAATCACGATGAGCGTATCTTCCTCGATGCCCATATCGGCAAGTTTCGTGAATAACGTTTGAATCGCGATGTCCATATACGCGATGGAACCATCGTACTGTGCGGTTACGTACTCATGGTCGGTCACGTCTTCTCCGATCCACGATTTCAAATAATCGCCGAAGGGCTTGAAATCATAAACCGGCTCCATCGAGGAATTGGACGGGTCCTTCTCGTCTTTCCCATAGAACATCCGCTCGAACGGCTGCGGAGGCAGATATGGCGAATGCGGATCCATATGACGCAGGAATAGGAAGAACGGTTTATCTTCCGCAGCGAGACGCTCCAGTTCCGGAATCGCAACATTGTTCAGGTTCTCTGCTTTCGGAGCACGGCCGCTCTCTTCCTCCGGAAGCCAAGACTCGTAATTCAGATAGTTTTGAAACCCGCGTGCCGATGGATTGCCCGTAAATCCGATACAGGTCGTATTGTAGCCATTCGCCTCCAGCACCTCAGCCAACGTGTCCACATGTCCGCCAAGCGGGCCTTCATGGCGCAGCGCCACAACATCCGTTCCGAACACATCCATCCCTGTAAGCATGGAAGCATAAGCAGGTGTAGTCGGAATGCTCGGGCTAAAATGCTGCTCGAACGTTACGCCTTGTGATGCAAGTTTATCGATATATGGCGTCGTAAGACGCGAATAGCCATAGCCGCTCATATGGTCGCGGCGCAAGCTGTCGATGCCGAAGAAGAGAATATTAGGTTTTTTTGCAGACATGGCAGTAGCCTCCTAAGCGTAATTGTTTGGTGGGAGAAGGAAAGTTTGTTAACCGTAACGTCTAGCGTGCGTTTAATTTCTTGAAGCAAGCATTCAGATAGCCGTATGACTCCGCTGCAACGGCAGTCACTTGCTCAATGGTATGAGTGGGCTGAGCGCCGATAACTTCAAGTACAACCGGGCCGTCATAAGCGCCCGCTACAAGCGCTTCGCAATAGCCAAACAGATCAATATCCCCACGGCCGCAAGCTTGCAGCTCGATTGGACCCGGACCTTGCTCGCGGCCTTTGCAGTCGCGGATATGGATATGCTTCACGCGGCTGATAACGGCAGGAAGCGCTTCTTCCGCGTTCTCGCCGGAACGATGAATATGGCTTGGATCCATATCGATGCCGAACGAAGACGATGCGATTTGCTCCATTGCTGCGAGCGTAGTCGGCGTATTGTAGATCGAGCTTCCGACATGCGCTTTCACACAAAGCGTAACACCGAATGTGCCGGCAATCTCTGACAAGCGGCTCAGCGTTTCAATCGATGCAGCCAAATCCTCATCTACACCGGATTTGCCGCCAGGACCGACATTAATAACCGGAATTCCGATCGCTTGCGCCGCTTCGAAAGCAAGCAGCAAGCGCTCTTCGTTCAGTGAAGCTACCTCCATGGAGAGAAACTTCAAGCCGTTCTCTTGTACAATCGCTTGCAGCTCATCCTTCTGCTCCTGCCAGCGGCTAAGGTCCAGATGCTCGCACATGCCTTGAATCGCTGAGATTTCTACGCCGTCATACCCGCATTGCGCAATCAATTTTGCTGCTTGAGCGAAATCATACGATTTGAATAATACCGAGTTCACGCCAATTTGAATCATTGTTATATCCTCCTCAAGGTTCTGTTAATGTTGGTTTTTATCTCAAGAACAACGGATCGCCATGTAGCGGTGGCAGGGGATGCGGTCTGACCATTTCTCCGCCGCGCTCGAACGACTCGATAACCGCGAACGTATATTCCAATACGGCAAGTGCATCGCGGCCATTAGCGCGAAGCTCCTCGAATGGAACCTTGTTCGATACATCCTCCAAGAAAGCATGCAGCCTGTGATTAAACGTCGTATTGAAGTCGTTGGTGCCATAGTCCGTTACTTCAGGCTCCGGCTGTACGCTGATTGCCGGAATGCCTTTCGCTGCTTTCCAGTACGAAATTTTCTCGACGCAGTTCTCGATGCAGAACGTTCCTTTTGTACCCGCCATCTCTAAACTCCACCAGCCGCCAAGACCGTAAACGGCATCGCCGCGCTGACTAAGCAGGTAACCAACGCCGCCATTGGCAAACTTCAGATGGATGCTGTTGATCGAGGCCATCACATCGCCTGCGCTTTTGCGGAAGCCCGGACGATCCGAGAATGTCTGAATATGGGTGATATCGCCGCAGAAATGTCTCATTACGCTAAGTGGATGTGTCAGAAACGCCTTCATGTGGAAGTAGGGATGGCCTTTCACTTTGCCGGATCCTGCAGGACCGTAGTTGGCTTCACCGCCGTTAAAGCCCATCTTAGCCAAGCAATACACAAGCTCGCCGATTTCACCATTCTCGATATATTGCTTGCCTTTCGCAGCCGGCTCCGTGAAATAATGGTTCAGGTTACAGCCCAGGTAAACCTTCTGCTTCTCTGCATAGGCAACCAGCTCACGTGCCTCGCGAATATCATGACAAAGCGGCTTCTCGACGAGAACATGCTTCCCGTAGCTGATCGCTTCCATCGCAGGCTCGAAATGCCAGCTTCCGTTGTCGATTCCGCCGGTCGTTACGTCGATGACTTCGATATCCGGCTCATTCTCAATCATCTCTTTCAAGCTGTAGTAAGCTTTCACGCCATACTTCTCGGCTGCGGCATCCGCACGCTCCTTCACGATGTCGCATACAGCAACGAGATCTGCGAGCTCATCTTCTTTATGGCATACCGCGTGTAAATTTCCGATGCCGTTCATTCCTACGATTCCGATTTTAACTGCCATGGTTGAAGTCCTCCTGAAATGGTTTATAGGTATTGGGTTGTCTATTAAACGTTCTCGATCTTAGAATCGCTGAGCCGTACTCGGCGGCCTTCTTCGCTTGAAACGTACGAAGCAAGAACCATTCGAAGGGATGTACGTCCTTCTTCTACTGTTGCAATTGGCGCTCGCTCGCCGCGCAGGAATTCAGCCAGCGGCTTCGCAAGTCCACGGATACGGAAGCCGTGATTCGCAGGTGTTGCAATGTCGCTTGCGGTCCAAGTGCCAGTTGCCGTCGTATATTTCATGAGCCCTGCGCCAACGTCAGGACGAGGTACATTGCAGCTTGTGGCGTCCCCGTAATTCTGCACGATGGTGCCAAGCTCTCCGATAATTTCAGTCGTATTCTGAGCCGAGGTGCATGTAAACGAGCAGCTGACCTCTGCAATCGGTCCGTCCGCATAACGATACACGGCGATTCCGTTATCCATTGGGATACGCGGGTTAAACATCGACGCAATCTCAGCCGTTACACTTTCCGGTTCCCCAAGCAGCCAGTGGATAAAATCAGTCGGATGCGCGGAATCATCTGCCCAAATATCGCGGTTCGCAGCCGGGTCCACATGCCAGCTGTTTGCAAAATCAGCATGCAAGCCTACCGGTAATCCATGTCTGCGTCGAACCATAAAGATTTGACCCAGCTCTCCGCTCTCGATCCACTGCTTCATCTGGATGTTCTGCGGGTCCGTTCTCATCTGCCAAGCCAGCGTAAACGGGACCTGGTGCTTCTGCACTGCTTCGACGATTCGATCGGCTTCCGCCATCGTTAGCGCCATCGGCTTCTGCAGAATAATCGCTTTACCGTGAGCGGCGGCGAGCTCAGCCAGCTCAGCATGCTTTGAGGTTTCAGAAGCAATGACAACCGCCTGAATGTCGCTTCGTTCAAGCAATTTGACCGCATCCGCATACCCTTGCAGGTCATACGCCGTACAAGCCGTCTCCAATCGCTGTGCATCATGATCCCAGGCGGCAAGCACCTTCACGCCATAATCAGCCGTCTTCCATTCGTCACAATAAGCATTGACATGCCCGTGGGCAAATCCGAGGATTCCAACTCCAATCATTGGGTTCATATCTCTCCTTCACTGCTGATTGGTTTGCGTGTACGATCCAAAGATCGGACATGCAGCATTCAGCTATGTTGTTTACTGACCATGAAAACGATTACTTCCCTCATCATAATCAACCTAAAGCATGGAATCATGGTCGATCTGGACAATAACTATTGCGATCAGGACATAAATGGAAGTCGCATCGCGGAAAAGAATCGGTGGCGTACAGATTGGGCAACCTATGACCGCCTCCCTCAAGGCAACTACATATCGTCGAGGAGGATGAGCATTGTCCAGAAATAAGAACAAAACGCTGCAAGGCAAAATGAACGCCATGCAGACGGAGTCCCGTCAAGCCGAGAATGATGTTGCCGGTTCAACGGATCGGAACCGCAACCAGAAGGGGCATGTACCAAACAGCCCGTCGACAGGTTAAGTACAAGACTGTTTCAGGGTGAAGCGCAACGACAAATAGACAGCGGTCTGCAAGTAACCTTGCAAAACCGCTGTCTTTTTCTCCTTCTAAGGTAAAAGTCTCAAGCCTGCCTCATTGCGAGGTATGCGGATCCGAACATGCCTGCCATATCACCCAGTTGCGCAGGTACAATCGGTAGTTCGGGTTCATCCACATAAGCCTTCATGGTATGCGCACGGACTCGGTTTCGTATTCGATCAAACAAGAATTCTCCCTGTCCGGTCACAGCCCCGCCAATTACAATGGCACCGGGATTAAAGGTATGAATGAGGTTCCCAAGCCCGATTGCTATGTAGTCGGCATAACGATCCACGATCTCGAGTTCTGACTCCCCGCCTGATTGTGCGCCGGCAAAGAGTGCCTCCGGCGAAAGCTTGCTTGTCCCGATATGCTCGGCTGCCATTCGTTTGAGCGCCGTTACCGAGGCATATTGCTCCCAACAACCGCATTGACCGCAATTGCACGGCTCTCCGCCGGACTGAATCACGTGATGTCCATATCCTCCCGCGTAGCCGCTTCTCCCGCGATACGGCATCCGATTAACGATTAAGCAGCCACCTACACCTGTACCCAGCGAAATACAAAGGAAGTCCGTCCATTGCTGCCCGGCACCAAGCCAAAGTTCTCCCATCGCCAGCGCATTGACATCATTATCCACTTCAACGGGAAGACCGCAACGCTGCTCCATGATTGCCTTTAACCGCGTGCCGCTCCAACCCGGCAAATTATCGGTAGCGGTTCCGATTACGCCTTCTCTATTTACGAAACCCGCAGTTCCGATACCAGCACCTGAAAGACCTATCCCCTCAGTACGGGCAAATTCACCATATTGGTCAATAATCCCGGTAATACGATCCAATAATTTGTCTCGCCCAAGCTGCGCTTCGGTTGGCCATGTATGGACTTGAAGCGCATGGCCCGAGCTGTCGACGATGCCTGACTTTATGTTCGTACCCCCAATATCGATTCCGATAACGGCAGTTTGATTCATAGGCATCACCTCACTTCGATCGTGCAGATTGGATGTAATCCATATAATCCTGATACAATTTCGGTGAATCCGGATGACCTGCATGTACCGGACTGTTTGGTTTATTTAACATCCCCAAATATTGATAGCACAGTATTTTATCCACATACTTGGATGCCACCTCCAGCTGCCCTTTCACGCGCTCGAACGGAGCCGGATGCAGCACTTTGCCATGAAATTTGAAGATTTCAACATCCGCCCAGAGCGGTTTCCCCGCTTTATTATGCGCCTCGCGAAGCCGCCCCCAAATATCGTCCAGCTCTGCAACTATGGTCTTGCCTACGCCGACTTCGTCCTGATAAGCAATGAAATCCGCTTCCAAAGCTCTCAGCTGACCAACGAAGTGCTCATCCGCAACTATAGAACGCGTACCGAAAGGTGCAATCAGCACTTGCTGTGGGCCATGCTTGCGGCAGTGATTGGCAAGTGTATTGACATATTCCAAATATGGCGCGGGAAAATACTGCTCTATTGCCGCCTCCACCGGGAAGTACCAGCCTTTAAAGGAGGCATGATGGCCATATCGCTGAGAGAGCTCGGAAGCAAATTCAAATCGGTATCGTGTTGCATCGCTGCCTTGACCGAACCCGTGGAAGATCGGCGTCGAGAAGAAACCCAGGCCAAGAAACACGGAAACGCCAAGCCGATCGGCAACTTTCAGCACCACCTCAAGCGGATCGGGACAAACTAAATTCCAGCGTTCTTTGATCACCTCAGACGGGTAGAACGTTTTGCCGTGAAGGGCTACAGACATGAGAATCAATGTGTCCATCCCGGCATCGAACATCTCCGTAATCTTCAGCTCCCAGTCACCGGCTCGAAATTGATCGGTTGTCGCATTCCAGTGGTCGCCTTCATAAGGGTTCGGATGATGGAAATCAAACCAAGTTCCCGAGATCGGTAATACCCGCGCAGCCGTCATAGTCATTTCCCACTCCCCTGATCGTGTGTGGTTTGTCCCGCCTAGGCAAATTAACCTTTAATCCCCGTTAATGTAATCCCTTCGATGAAATATTTTTGCGCGAAGAAAAACATGATGATAATGGGCAACGTGAACAAAGCAGAAGCCGCCATCAGTAAATCCCATTCCACGTAATGCTCTGCCATGAATGCCTGCAATCCAAGCGTAAGCGTATATTTAGCGCTATCGTTCAAATACAGGAGCGGACCCAGAAAATCCGACCACGTATAGAGAAAAGTGAAGATTGCTATAGCTGCCAGCGCCGGCTTACATAGCGGGATTACAATTCGGGTAAATATCGTCCATTCCGTCGCACCATCGATTCTGGCGGCTTGAATGAGCGAATCCGGCAGTGTCATGAAAAACTGCCTCAGCAGAAAGATATAGAACGGCGCTCCCGTGAATGTAGGGATGATTAGCGGCCAATAACTCCCTACAAGACCCAGCTTCTGATAAATCATGTAGACCGGAATCATCGTCACCTGGAACGGCAGCAGCATCGTGGCGACAATGACCGGAAATATGTATTTGCTGCCATCCCACTCTACCTTCGTCAGCGAATAGGCAACTAATGAGGATGAAATGAGCTGTCCGATTACACTAAATATGGTGACAAATAAGGTATTCATCATATAGCGAGTGTACGGAATGCGTTCAAAAACGCGGACATAATTATCCCAATGTACCTTCTGGGGGATAAGGGACAGCGTCGAGTGGGAGATTTCATTTAGTGATTTGAGCGACGTGCCCACGAGCCAGAGAAACGGAACGACGAAAATCAGGCTGAGTACGATGAGCGCCATATGAGGAAGAATACTGCGATTCAGTGCTTTGGCAAGAGGTCTCGTCGTCAACGTTAATCCCCTCCATAGGTGACCCATTTTTTAGATGTTTTGAAAACAACCCAAGTCACTAAGCCCACAATGACGAACATTAGCCACGCCATCGCCGACGCTTTGCCCATTTTGAGATAATAGAATGCATTGTGGTAGAGGTAGACCGCGTAGACGAGCAACGAGTTCTCCGGACCGCCGATTTGGCTGCCGTTCAAACCGCCTGAGCTTCCGATGATCAAATATGCCTGCGTGAAATATTGAAATCCATTAATGAGCTGCATAATCAGCTGGAAGAGAATAATCGGGGAAATGCTAGGCAGCGTAATGTGGAGAAATCGCCTCAGTACGCTTGCGCCGTCGATCTCAGCTGCTTCATACAAGGTTGCCGATACATCCTGAAGAGAGGCTAAGAAAATGACGATGACGTTGCCGACAGCCCAGACCCCGATGATCAACAACGAAGGTTTCGTATATACCGGATCGCCCAGCCAGCTCGGCGCATACAACCCGAGCTTCGTTAGCAGCCCATTCAGCAAACCGTACTGACCGTTCAAAATCCAGATCCACAGCAGCGTCGATGCAGCCAGCGGTACAATGGTCGGCATATAAAATAACGTGCGATACGCTGCCATCCCTCTGACCTTCACATTCAGTAGCAGCGCCACGAGCAGTGCAAACGCAAGGTTCACAGGCGTACCGAAAATGGTGAGATACAGCGTATTGCGCACGCTGATCCAGAATAGATCATCATGAAACAGTTCCTTGTAATTGCCGAATCCGACAAACTTCGGCGGTTGAAAGGCATTGAATTCTGTGAATCCATAATAGAAGGAAAGCAAGATCGGATACAGCGTCAGTCCGAGAAATCCAATCAGCCACGGACTGGCAAACAGCAGTCCTTTAACGGTATTCTTCCCCATCGCACACCTCCGAAGCGGTTGAATCAGCTACGTCTCCTTCGGACTCCTGATCAAGCAGGAGTCCGAAAGAGACGATAAGCTTCATTATTTAAGCACGCTTGCTTTCTCGTCCGCTTCCTTCAAGGCATCCTCAGGCGATTTCTTGCCGTTCACGGCCAGCTCGAACTGGTCGGAGATCAGCTTCGCGTATTCCGTCTGCACGGAAACGGCCGGGAATGCTTTCAAGTTGGCATTCTTGGCTGCATCGGCAAACAGCTTGAAGTCTGGCAGCCCTTGCAGCGAAGGATCGTCGTAAACGGAGGTGCGTGCCGGTAGGTTGCCGAACATCGCATTGAATTTCGTCATCGACTCTTTGGATGTCAGCCAGCTCAGGAACGCCCATGCGCCATCCTTGTTCTTCGCATTCTTAGCAATAAAGAAGGTGGACGCGCTGACTTCACCGCCGCCTGCTAAGCCCGGCTGTCCTTCAGGACCCGGGAGCGGCGCCACGCCATAATCCAAGCCTTCGATTTTCAGTTGGTTCTTCACGGTGTTGCCAAACCAAGGTCCATCGAATCGAATTGCCTGTCTGCCTGAGATGAATGGATCGGTTGCGTCTAAATATTTGGCCGAGGAGTTAAATTTCGTGATGTTGTCTACGCCGAATTTCTCGCGGTAGGATTTCATGAGGTTAATGGCAGCAAGCGTGCCGGAGTTGTTAGGAGTAAGCTTACCGTCTGCAGATGCAAAGTCGCCGCCAAGCGCAAAGGACATCGGATTCACGTAATAAACGAGAGGGAAATCCGGGAATCCCATCACTTTGATCGATTTATCATCATTCACTTGCGTTAACTTGATGGCATCCTCCAGCAGCTCTTTGTCAGTAGTAGGCGGAGCGGCGATGCCAGCGTCTGCGAATAGCTTCTTATTGTAGAACATCATATAGAAGTTTACGTTGATCGGGAGCGCATACGTTTTGCCGTTATATTGACCGCTCTTCAGCGCGCCTGGCACGAAGTCCGACATGTCGTAATTGTCCTTCGCGATATATTCGTCAAGCGGCTCAATGATTCCTTTCTCCGCATACGAAGCCGTATTCGAGCTGAAATTGTCGGTAAGGTCAGGACCGCTGCCGCTGGAGAGCGCCACGATGATCTTCTGCATGTCAGGAACAGACAACCCTTTGACTGTGTACAAATCCTGACTTCCGTTAAATTCGGCGATCAGCTTCTCCAAATTCTCCGCTTCCGTGCCACCCCATAAATACCAGAAGTTCACCACGGTTTTCTCTTTCGGCGTTTCCGTCTTCGCGTCATCTTCCGTCTTGTTCGTGGCGCTCGCATTCGAGTTGTTCGCGTCAGACGTAGTGGTTTGCGCCGGCTTATTCGCTCCCTCTGCATTCGAATTCGAGTTAGACGAGCAGCCTGTGAGTGCGAGACTTCCCATTGCCGAAAGCATTAACAACACATACCATTTCTTACTAGCTTTTTTCACCATGTTCAACCCCTCCGTTTTCTTGGTCAATCCTTGGGATAAGATAACCGATCAGCTGCACTCTGTTCGTTTGATCTAGTTGAATTGGTTTTATGCAAAAAAACTCCCTAGTCTGAACACGTACAGCAGCTTCTCAGCTTTGCCTACAACGTCTGTTCGAACGAGGAAGTCATCTTGTTGTCCATTAATATAATTTATCGCTTACAGCCTTAGATGTCAGTTCGATCGCCTGATATGCGCGCTCCCTGCACTGAATGGCAGCAGCAGTCGTCAGGATATCCAGGACATGGATTTGGGTAATCTTCGAGCGGAACGCCCCGCCTTGAAGAGGCGATTCCTTGGAGCAAGATAGCAGCACGGCATCTGCAAATTGCGTGATCGGTGATTTGGCATGACTGGTGAGACAGACGAAGAATACGCCGTTTCCTTTGGCAATTCGTACCGTATCGACGATATCCTTTGTGCTTCCCGAAGTGGAAACGGCGAAAACTACATCTCGGCTGGTCATCAGCGTGGCCGTCATAGCCATCACATGCGAATCTATGATGAGCTCGGTATGAAAACCAAGACGCATGAACCGGTATTTCGCATCTGCGGCGGTATTGGAGGACGATCCCACCCCGATAAAATAAATTTTGTCCGCTTTCGCAATCGCATCGATCGCTTTCTGCAATTCCCGCATGTCGAGCAGTGCAAGCGTATTCTCCAGAAAGGCTTTATTCTCCGCTGTGATTTTGCTCGCAATGGTCGCAACATCGTCGCTTTCCTCGATCTCGCTATGTACGTTCTTCACCGGATTTACGAGATCCTGTGCCAAGGAGAGCTTAAATTCCTGATACCCCCGAAAGCCGAGCTTCCTGCACAAACGGAGCACGGAAGTATCGCCCACATCCGCCTTCTCAGCCAAGTCCGTCAATGTGGCATACACGACACTCTCGGGATCTTCCTGTATAATATCCGCTATTTTCTGCTCGGTTCGACTTAGTGATTTATACATGCTTGAAATGACAAGCAGCGTATTCGAACTGTCCTGAGTCTTCGTAAACTTCGACACGAATGGACGCCTCCCGTGAAAGATTGGACATCGAAATGAAAAGAGACGCTCTACTAATGCACACTATTCATCGCTTCAACGAATTTTCTGGTAATGAGCTCCGGCCTTGTTATTGCACCTCCAATAACAATGGCATAAGCTCCGCTTTGAAGCAGACGTATCGTATGATCATGCGTCCGTATTCGCCCTTCCGCAAATACGGGTACTGAGATGCGCTGAGCCAGCTCCGAAACGAGAGCAAAGTCAGGTTCTTCGGATTGCTCACTGTACGAGGTATAACCGGATAAGGTTGTCGAGATGATATCGAACCCCAGCTTCTCGGCATGAAGCCCCTCTTCCATCGTTGAAACATCAGCCATTAACAGACAGGTTAACTGTGATCTGGCTTTCGCTACAATGTCCTCAAGCTTCTCTCCTCCGGGCCTTGCCCGGAGTGTGGCATCCATGGCAACGATGGAGGCGCCGGCTTGCGCAACCTGTTCTACATCGGCGTAGGTAGGCGTGATATAAACCTCCGAATCCGGATAAGACTGCTTCCATAATCCAATAATCGGCAAATTGACGGCTTCGACTATTGCCGCAACATCATCAGGTGAGTTAGCTCTAATCGCGGATGCACCGCCGTACTCTGCAGCTTGAGCCATTCGGCTCATCATATCACTGCCATATAGCGCTTCGCCCGGGAACGCTTGGCAGGACACGATCAATTTGCCTTTCAAATCTTCTAATCGCACCGCATGTGAAGTCACATTTCTCAAATGTTTAGCACCTCCCGGCAAGTAAATCGATTGGTTTGCTGAAACGGTTGATACAAATGTGCGGTATTAAACTCCAAGTTTATAAATTATGACGGTTATTTCCTCCAATTATAGTATGGCCTACCGGGGATGTAAAGGATATTTTTTACAATACGAGCACGATCGGCACTCTAAAAAAGGATTGACTTCCTAGCGTGATGCGAGTAATCTGGCGATGTGTGGTGTAATACTCCACATTATATTTAAATTAATGTGGTTTATTCCATTCATGCCACCCACCTTAAAGGAGGTCGTTTATGAAAAGGAGTACTCTCTCATTATTGCTCTCACTCTTCGTCGTACTATCTATCGTTGGCATTGCAGCACCTGTTCCTAAGGAGGCGTTCGCTTCCGGCACTAACCTGCTTCTCGGCAAAGCCTACACTGCTTCCACCATCGCGGATGCCAGTTACCCCGATACAAGCAGCATAGAACTGACTAACGGCACTTACGCCTCCCCTTTGCTAGCCGATGCAAACTGGCAAGGACGCTTTAACGCCACCAGCTACAGCTTCACCGTTGACCTCGGAACTGCCCAATCCTTCAAAGACTTCAAGTCCAACTTCTTCAAGTACACCGGTGCCGCGATCCAACCTCCTACCCTCGTCACTTACGCTTCATCAACGAACGGAACAAGCTATGCAACAGCTTGTACAGTCTCGCAGCAAGGCGCTGGCGTCGACATTGCAGCTGTCCCCTACTCCTGCTCTGCCTCTTCCACCATCTCTGCACGTTATGTGAGAATCACCGTTACAAGTGCCGCAAGCACCTGGTCATTTATTGACGAATGGGAAGTGAGCCCCGCTTCTTTATCCGGAGTAACGAAGCTTAATGGCACCTTTCTACAGCCCGATCTAGGCAATACGTGGACGGACACGCAGTGGAACACCGAATATCAGAAAATGACCGATGTTGGCATGAATCAACTGGTCCTGCAGTGGACGGCCAACAGCAAATCCCACACGATGGTCTATCCGACGACCGCACTTACGGGCTATACGCAAAATACGTCCATTGACGTCGTATCCAAAGCTTTGTCCAAAGGGAATACGTATGGCGTAGACATTTACCTCGGCTTGCAGCTCAATGAAGACTGGTTCGGCAAGTATGCCAGCGACAATACTTGGCTTACGAACGAGGCAAATTTCGCCAAAACATTGGCGGGCGATCTCTACGCCAAATATGGGACGAACGCATCTTTGAAGGGGTTCTATCTCTCCTTCGAAGTTGATAACTGGAACTTCCCAACTTCCACGGAGTGGAGCCGTATGAACACCTTTTATCAAACCGTAGCCGGTTACATTAAGACATTGTCGCCTTCACTGAAAGTGATGATCTCCCCGTTCTACAACACCTCCGGCGGACAGACTTCTTCCGGCTGGCAAACGATGTGGGAAGCGATTCTCCCGAACAGCTCCCTCGATATTCTGGCGCTGCAAGACGGTGTCGGCGCCGGTCACGCAACGACTGCACAGCTTGGTGCTTGGTTCTCCGCCACGAAAGCAGCGATCACAAATGCGCGGCCTGCCATGTTGCTTTGGGATGATGCCGAGACGTTCAATCTGGATTTTCAGCCGATGGATTTATCGATGATGGTAGCGGATATCAACGCTGTCTCCTCTTATGTAACGAACTATCTCAGCTTCAGCTTTAACCATTTTATTAGTCCGCAGCAAGTAAACCCGCTCTACTACACCACTTATCAGAATTACGTAACCTCCGGAACCTTAGACGGGACAGCACCTACAACCCCTACTTCTCTCGCTTCATCTTCAACTACTTCAATCACAACGCACCTCAGCTGGACGGCTTCAACGGATGCTACCGGCGTAGTCGGCTATAAGATCTATCGAAACAATGAGGTTGTCTGGACGGCGTATTCGGCTGGAACCACTTTTGACGACAGTCAGCTAAGTGCGAACACCACCTATACGTATAAAGTGCAAGCGTTCGACGCAGCCGGAAACAATTCCGCCGCATCATCTCAAATATCCGTCACTACTTTAGCCGGCACCAGCTACCCTACGAATCTGTCAGCCGGCAAAACCTATACGTCAACACTGGCTGCTGATGTTTCCTATCCGGATAGCGGCGGTGAGTTAACGAACAGCAGTTTCGGCTCCACGGTCTATTCCGATGCCGCGTGGCAAGGGCGTAATACGGCCAGCACCTATTCCTTTACAATCGACCTCGGCAGCTCGAAGACGATTAAAGAGGTGACTTCGAACTTCCTTCAAGTCAAATCGGTCTATATCCTGCTTCCGAAGAAGGTTACGTTCTTTACTTCGCCGGATAACGTGAACTTCACGCAAGTCGGTATCGTCAATAAACCGGCTGTCAGCGCCACGGACCAAACGAAAACGTATAAAGTAACCGGCCTTAGCAGCGTGACTGGTCGATACGTGAAGGTGCAGATCGAACCTGCCAGCAGCGCCTGGACGTTTATCGATGAGATCCAAGTGAAGCAGTAGTTGGCTGTTGTTGAGAGTCGGGAAATCCGACTCTCAACAATTTCACCCTGAAGCTGTACCTCATGCTACAGCAACTCCAGCTACACTTGCGCAACAAAAAAGGGCCACCTCAAAAGTCACCTACACTTTTGAGACAGCCCCTATTCGACTAAATCGCGGCCAGGTCAGCAACTACCCAACTCTTGCTCTCTGCATCCACAACTTGCTCCGCGTAATCGGCCGCTTGTGCCAACGCCTCGTCTTTGTTAGCGGCTTGGCCTAACACCGCATAAGCCCGCGCAGCCGCTTCATATCCATAAGCCATATAGAAGGCATCCAGCTCCGCATCAGTGGTGACCTTCAAGCATTTGTTAGCATAATCGAGTGCTTGGCTGCCTTGTCCAATAACAGCGTAAACGCGAGCCAGCTGCCAGTAGCCGACAGACAGATTCGTAGGCGTGTGCTCCTCCACCTGTGTCCAATGCCAGAACGAGCTGTGGCAGAGATGCACCATCTCTTCGTTCTCCCGCTCTGTTCGCGCTTCCTTACTCAGCAGATCCCAAACCTTATTAAAGCATGATGAAGCCAGCTGTTTATGAGTCAGAACGTCCCTCTCCCCACAGATGTAAAATAATAGTTACCATTTCATCATAAATAAAGCTGCAGGAAGGAGCAACCCAATCCTGCAGCTGTTTATGCATGTACGAGCTATTTACCGATACTCCGGAGGTGTCCGTCTCGCGACATTCGTCAGAATAGCCGCTTCGATGACTGCTTTGCGAACCTGGATGACGACCTGCTCGTTGAAAATACTCGGAATTATGTAGTGCTCATTCAACTCGCTGCTGGAGACGACCGATGCAATCGCTCTTGCTGCCGCCAATTTCATCGGCTCATTGATTCTTCTTGCCCGGCAATCGAGCGCTCCGCGGAACAAGCCCGGGAATACGAGGACATTGTTGATTTGGTTCGGGTAATCGCTTCTGCCCGTCGCAAATACGGCCACATGCGGAAGCGCCTCTTCCGGTGCGATCTCCGGCTCCGGATTGGCCATCGCGAATACGATGCTCCCCGGTGCCATTCGTTTCACATCTTCCTCGCCAAGCACGCGCGCACGCGATACCCCGATGAATACATCGGCACCTGCGATAACTTCCTTCAACGTGCCGCTGTTCGCCTCAACCTGCGGCTGCTCGGAGAGCCATTGCCACATCGGGTGATGCTCGTAGGATCCACCGCGAATAATAGCACCGTCACGGTCAACCGGGACAAGCCGCTTCACACCGGCTTGCAGCAGCATTTTACAGATCGAAACGCCTGCTGCGCCAATCCCATTTACTACCACACGGATATTCTCGATTCGTTTGCCGACTACCTTAAGGGCGTTTAGCAACCCTGCGATAACAACTACGGCTGTACCGTGCTGATCATCATGAAAGACCGGAATATCAAGCTCATCGGCGAGCCTGCTTTCGATTTCGAAACAGCGCGGAGAACTGATATCCTCCAAATTGATGCCGCCGAAGATCGGACTCATGATCTTAATCGTCCGGATGAGTTCTTCCGTATCTTTCGTATCCAGACATAATGGGAATGCGTCAACGCCTGCCAATTGCTTGAACAGCATCGCTTTCCCTTCCATTACGGGTGCCGCAGCATGCGGGCCAATATCCCCGAGTCCGAGAACCGCTGTTCCATCTGTGACTACGGCAACTGTGTTTCGTTTTATCGTAAGCGAATAAGCTTTGTGCGGATTCTCAGCGATGGCCGTACACACGCGCGCTACTCCCGGTGTATACACCTTGGACAAATCATCGCGATTCTTGATGGGCAGCGTCGGTTGAATGGTAATCTTCCCGCCCAAGTGAACCAAGAACGTACGGTCCGACACGTTGATAACGGAGATGCCGTCAAGTCCACGCAGCGCATCCACCATAACCGATTCATTTTTGTCGGAGAGATCTACTGTAATATCGCGTGTTGAAGTGTCATGTCCCGGGCGGATGACGTCAATGGAAGTAATATCGCCGCCCGCTTTGCTGATTGTTGCGGCTACATCGCCGAAGGTAACTTTCTTGTGATCCAGCTCTAACCTGAAAATAATGCTAGTTTGTGCCATCTTAGACCCAACCTCTCCATCTTACAGCTTCAGCTACCCGCTTTAATCCTACCATATAGGCGGACAGTCTCATATCTGTCTTCTTCTCTTGGGAAGTGCGGTACACATTGTTGAACGCATCCACAAGAATCTTTTTCAGTCGATCGTTAACTTCTTCCTCTGTCCAATAGTATCCCTGATTATTTTGTACCCATTCGAAATACGATACAACCACGCCGCCGGCGCTCGCCAATACGTCAGGTACGATCATAATCCCGCGTTCGGTCAAAATCTGCGTAGCCATATGAGTCGTCGGCCCGTTTGCAGCTTCTACGAGCAGTTTTGCTTTGATGAGATGTGCATTGTCTTCCGTAATTTGATTCTCAATTGCCGCCGGAATTAGGATATCGCAATCCTGAATCAATAATTCCTGGTTTGTAATGCGATTCGGGAATAGATTGGTGACACAGCCGAACGAATCGCGGCGGTCCATCAAGTGGTCAATATCAAGTCCCTCGGGATTATAGAGCGCTCCTGCCGCATCCGAGATACCGACGATCGTTGCACCAGCGTCATGCAAGAATTTCGCCAGGTAGCTGCCTGCATTCCCGAAGCCTTGGATGATAACGCGCGCCTTCTGAATTGGGATTCCAAGCACTTTAGCCGCTTCGTTCATGACGATACTCACGCCAAGCGCCGTGGACGATTCACGGCCAATCGAGCCGCCAAGCACCAGCGGCTTGCCTGTAATGAACCCCGGGGAGTCAAATTCACGGATGCGGCTGTACTCATCCATCATCCACGCCATAATTTGCGAGTTCGTAAATACGTCCGGCGCCGGAATATCTTTTGTCGGTCCGACAACCTGACTGATCGCTCTTACATAACCGCGGCTAAGTCGCTCCAACTCACCAAAGGACATCGTACGCGGATCACACTGGATGCCGCCCTTGCCGCCGCCATACGGCAAATTCGTAACGCCGCACTTGATGCTCATCCACATCGACAACGCTTTCACTTCTTCTTGCGTGACATCCGGGTGGAACCTAACGCCGCCTTTGGTCGGTCCGACTGCATCATTATGCTGCGCGCGATAACCCGTGAACACCTTCACCTTGCCATCATCCATTTTCACCGGGATACGAACAGTTAGCAGACGCAGAGGCTCCTTAAGCAGCTCATAGAAAGCGCTCTCATAACCTAGCTTAGTTAAAGCCGTTTCAATGACTTGTTGCGTTCTGGCAAGTACGTCAACATTTTCTTTGACCTTATTCATCTGTATAGGGCCCCCTCAGGTGGATGTGTAACTAGAATGAATGATTGGCTTAGCATGGCTTTCGGCGAAAAAGAGAAAAGGCCCTCCAAGCAATTAGCATAGAGGGCCGCAAAGTTCATTAGATTTTGCGGGAAGTCAATTTAGCTTGCGTGAAGAGCAGCAGGTAATCATAGCCGCCTGCTTTGGAATCCGTTCCGGACATATTGAAACCGCCGAATGGATGAACGCCTACAAGCGCGCCTGTGCATTTACGGTTGATATACAAGTTACCGCAATGAACCGTTTCAAGCGCTTCGGCAATCCGATCTTCGTCCGTGGAGAAGTAGGAACCCGTCAAACCAAACTCGGTATCATTGTACATGGCAATAGCTTCCTGCCAGTCTTTCGCTTTAGCAAGCGCCAGTACCGGTCCGAAGATCTCTTCTTGCATGATCCGCGCTTTGCCGCCTACATCGCCGAACACTGTCGGTTGGATGTAATAGCCGTTACCCTCAGCTTTGTCGCCGCCAACAAGCAGTGTCCCCTCTTGTTTGCCCACTTCGATATAATCAAGAATGCGGTCATAGGATGTTTTATCAATAACTGGTCCTGCAGCAAAATCATGCTCTTGCAGACCCCACTTCAACTTCTTCGTCAATTCGACAACACGCTCGGCCACTTGATCGTAAACCGATTCTACGATAACCGCACGTGAACCTGCGGAGCACTTCTGGCCTTGGAAACCGAATGCAGATGCTACGATAGCCGCTGCCGCTGCTTCCAAATCCGCTGTTTCATCGACCACGATGCCGTCTTTACCGCCCATTTCGGCAATGACGCGTTTGATCCAAATTTGACCCGGAACGGTATCAGCTGCCAGCTTGTTGATGCGAAGACCCACTTCTTTGGAGCCTGTGAAGCTGATGAAACGAGTTTTCGGATGCGTCGTCAAGTAGTCGCCCACTTCTGCGCCGCTGCCCGGAATAAAGTTGATAACGCCTGCCGGCAAACCTACTTCTTCCATCAGGGCGAAGAATTTATGTGCGATAACCGGTGTTGTCGATGCGGGTTTAAGCAGCACCGTGTTACCCGAAACTACAGCAGCTGTTGTCATGCCCACACAGATCGCAAGGGGGAAGTTCCAAGGAGGAATAACAACGCCCACCCCAAGCGGAATGTAAGTGATTTTGTTATCTTCGCCCGGAATTTTCGTCAGCGGCTGTGTTTCATTCGTGTTGCTAAGACGAATCATTTCACGACCATAGAACTCCAGGAAGTCGATTGCTTCTGCAGTATCAACATCCGCTTCTACATAGTTTTTGCCGGATTCAAGAATCATCGTCGCGGAGAATTCATGCTTACGCTCACGCATCAGATGAGCTGCTTTGAACAAGTATTCCGCGCGTTCGCGAGCAGGAACTTTCTTCCACGTTTCAAACGTAGTCAATGCCGCTTGCATCGCTTGTTCCGCAAGCTTCTGATCGGCTTTGCTCACATAACCGATTACTTCGTCTATGTTACCGGGGTTGATCGACGTGATTTTCGCTTCCGTCTCGATCTTCTCGCCGCCGATCGTAAGCGGATAATGACGACCCAATTCAGATTTCACCTTTGCAATTGCCGCTTGCATCGCTTTCTTGTTCTCTTCCAGAGCAAAGTTCGTAAACGGCTCGTTCGCATATGGTTTCACTTCTGTAAATGTATTCATCATTGTCAGGCTCCTCTCCCGGTTACGGGTCTAATGTATTCGTAAAGCTATTATTTACTTAAACATGTTCTTGAGAACGAACCAAACATTGGCCGGACGTTCCGCAAGGCGGCGCATGAAATAACCGAACCAATCGACGCCATAAGGCACATACACGCGAACACGGTAGCCTTCTTGCACGAGCTGCTTCTGTAAATCCTCGCAGATGCCGTACAGCATTTGGAACTCGAAGCGATCCTTCGAAATGCCCTCCACTTGCACGAATGCTTTCGTAAAATCAATAATGGCAGGATCATGGCTGGCTACAGCGGTATAATTGCCGTTCTTCATATGCTGCTGGATAATCCGTTTCAAATTATCATCCACGTCTTTCTTCTCCGGGAACGCCACGTTAGGCGATTCCTTATATGCACCCTTCACGAGGCGCAAATTGGCGCCAAGCGCATTCAAGTTCTGAATATCTTGTTCTGTCCGGTACAGGTACGCTTGAATAACAATGCCGACATTGTCATATTCCTTGCGAAGCTCCTCGTAAATATCGAGCGAAACTTGGCAGTGCGCGTAATCTTCCATGTCGATTCGGACAAAATTATTATGCATCCGTGCGCGAGTCAAAATCCGTCTCATGTTGCTCATGCAAAGTTCGCGGCTGATGTCCAGTCCCAGCGAGGTCATCTTGAGCGACAGATTAGAAGTAACACCGGAGCTTGCGATCGCATCAAGTGTCTGAATACACATGTCTGCGGACTCACGCGCTTCTTCTTCGCTAAAGACAAATTCACCCAAGTGATCCAGCGTCGCAATACGACCGTCATCATTGAGTTTACGTACGGCATCGATCGACTGTTTAATCGTCTCGCCTGCGACAAAACGGGCTGCGCCAAAGCGAAGACCATATTTCTTAGCTAAACGGTTGGCAGATCGGCTCTTGCCTAATGCTTGAAACATATTTCGAAGCATCACTTCCATGCGATCAAGTCCCCCCATCCGAGTTGTACAAAGTTGTTCATTTCACTACTAAGAATTATACACTCTAATCTTTATTTTGAACAGTATTTGTTCAATAAATGTGTTCATCCAATGTTTTGAACAACTGTACAAGCTTCACCATGGGCAATTCTGTTGAATAAGTTCGACAAAGTATGGTAAATTTGAGTCATCTTACGCCAGAGCGAGGGCCATTATGTTCAAAATTGAACAACTACCGTTGAACAATCAAGTGATGTTTCTGCCCGGCGCAGCGACAGTGGAACAACTGCTGCAACCATTAAGAGAAAACAAAGCCGTCCTGCTTGCTATTAAGGAAGACATGGAGCAAGCTGTCCTCGTTATTCCCGAGGATCTGGCTCTCCTTGAGAGCGGACTTCTGGATAAGCAAGCCTCCGCTCCGGAGCTGCTTGGCGAGAACCCCTGGTTTCGTTCCGTCCTTTGCGAAGCAGGGAATGACTCCTTCCGTTTAGCCACCTACTCGACGAATCGCCCTGTTCTGCTTCGAGATGCCAGCGGTACGATTGTGGGCTACATTCATTTATCCGATCTGGTCCGTTATCTCGATTCGGAGCAGCAGCGCTGGTCAGCCTACTTCAAAACGCTCTCGGAAACCGTTACGGAAGCCGTTACGGTTGTCGATCGAAGCGGCGAGGTAATCTGCTGGAACCCGGTCGCGGAAGAAATCTACAACTTACCCAAAGCCGAGATTCTTGGCAGGCGCATCGGGGAGCATTTTGATACAGAAACCCTTATGGTATTGAAAATACTCGATGAAGGCAGAATGATTCGCAACACGTATCATCGGCCGCGCGAAGACACGCATGTTCTCATTAACGCCGCTCCTATTCGCGATTCGCAGGGCATGATTATTGGAGGCATCGCAGCCGAGCAGGATATTACGCAGCTAGTCAGATTGAACGAAGAACTAAGCTCAGCTCACACCTTCTCGCATATGCAGAAATCCGCCGATAAGGAATTATTCTCCCTCATGAAAGGCAAAGGGCCTGCCATCGGTAAAGTCATGCAGTGGGCGAGGAAAGTCGCAGCAACCGACACTCCGGTACTTCTAATCGGTGAAGGCGGTGTAGGGAAAGAGCAGTTAGCTCAAATTATTCATAATTCCGGTCCGCGTGCCGATCATGCGTTTCTCTCTGTGAATTGCGGCATTGTCCCTATGGGCCTGCTCGAAACGGAGCTATTCGGTTTCCAAGGCGGGGCTTTCACCGGAGCTGAATCCGGGGAAGCCGGCAAGCTGGAGCTAGCGAAAGACGGCACCTTGTTCATAAATGAAATTGACCGACTGTCCTTAGAGCTGCAAGCTAAGCTGTACCACTACATTTCGCAGCAAACGATCACACGCACGGGCGGCAGCAAACCGATTGCGCTGCGGACGCGGATTATCGCGGCATCGACGACAGACTTGGCAGCAAAAGTGGCAGAGCAGCTTTTCCGGTCCGATTTGTATTATGCGCTGAATGTCGTTTCCCTCTCCATCCCGCCGCTTCGTGATCGGCCGGAAGATATTCCGGCGATGCTGCAGATGTATCTGAAGCAGTTCTCGCTGCATTATCAGAAGCCGCTGCCTGCGTTGTCTCCGGAAGTGATGCTGGCTTTTGCCAACTATGATTGGCCGGGCAACATCCTTGAGCTGCGCAATGTCATTGAGCGCTGCATCATTCTAAGTGATGAAGATACGATTACATTAGAGCATTTGCCTGCAGCGCTTCAGGCCAGACAGCCGAGCTTGGCACTTACCCGCAAGGATACCGATTCGCCCTCTTCCGATGGCGAGAAGCGGTTAAAAGCAAGCAGCAACTTCGAAGAAGAGCAGCTGCTCATTCACGACGCGCTTGCCAAGACAGCCGGGAACAAGAGCGCCGCCGCCAAGCTGCTTGGCGTATCCAGAGGAACGCTGTATAACAAGATGAAAGAATTCGGGCTGGAATAAAAACCTAAACTGGCACCGACTCATAAGGACATCGAACGAAGAAAAGCCGCTGCGAGCGATCCTTGGGATCGTTATCGTAACGGCTTTTCTTCGGCTTGCATTATATAATTCGTTTACCGAGTAAGGAAGCGATAAGTCCGATAGCCAGTCGAGCTGTGCGGCGGCTTTCATCCATCATGCCATTCACTTCAACGACATCAATGGAGATGATGCGATTCGTCTCTGCCAGCAATTCACAGGCAAAATGCGCTTCACGATATGTCAGTCCACCAGGTACTTGCATGCCTACTCCCGGTGCTTCCATCGGATCGAGGCAGTCTGCGGAGAAGCTTACATGGATGCCATCCGTGCCTTGTCCTGCAATTTCAACAGCCTTCGAAATGACCTTCTCGATGCCCATCCGATCAATCTCATGCATCGTGAATACTGTGATCCCTTCGGACAGAATGAGCGCCCGCTCTTCCGGTTCAACATCGCGGACTCCGATAAGGACTACATTCTCTTTCCTAATCGCCGTCTTCGATACGCCGCCCGCAATATCGGCAAGTGTAAGCTTCGCTTTGCCAAGCGCGACGGCAAGCGACATCCCGCCCATTTTGCCGGTTGGCGTGTTTTCTTCCGTGTTAAGTCCCGCATGCGCATCGAAGTAGATAACGCCAACGCTCGCGATCTCCTTCGCGAGACCTGCCAATACACCGATCGTTACGCTATGGTCTCCGCCGAGCACGAGCGGAATGCTGCCCTTGCCCACTTCTTGCGCAACTAGCTCAGCCACTTGCCTGCTCATTTCCTTCACTTCGGGCAAATGCTTAAGGCTTGAATCTTTGGCAGACGCCGCTGTCGGCTTCTGTGGGCATTTTACTTTATGTTCGCCTGTAATCTCGTAGGCTGTCTTGCGGAGCTGACGCAATAATCCGACCTGCATCATCGTTTCCGGTCCTTCTTCCGTGCCCGGACGTCCTGCTCCGAGTCCGAAAGGCACCGCGATCAAACTCAGTTTCTTCCTGTTCTCTGCTGCTTGGTTCACTTCTGCCATCGTGGCCCACCATCCTACTCGTCGTCTACATGCTAATTGCCGGCTGCAGCCGGTTTAGAAAAGCTGCTTGATCCGCGCGAGCGCCCAATCCAGCTGTTCTTTCGTGATCGTAAGCGGCGGCGCGAAGCGGATGGTCGTTTCATGCGTTTCTTTGCACAAAATCCCCAATTCCTTCAGCTTCTCGCAATATGGCCGAGCTTCGCCGTGCAGCTCCAAACCAATAAACAGACCGCGTCCGCGTACTTCTTTTATAACCGGATTGGCAATCTGGCGAAGCTCCTCGAGAAAATAAGCACCGAGCTCATTGGAGCGTTTCACCAGCTCTTCGTCCTGAAGCACATCCAGCGCAGCGATCGCGACCGCGCAGCCTAGCGGGTTGCCGCCGAAGGTTGAACCGTGTGAACCCGGGCTGAATACGCTGAGAAGCTCTTCGTTTGCCGCAACGGCCGAGATCGGGAACACTCCGCCGCCAAGTGCTTTACCCATAATATACATATCAGGAACAACCGATTCCCAATCGCATGCAAACAGCTTACCAGTACGGCCGAATCCCGTTTGGATTTCATCCGCCACGAAGAGTACATTGTTCTCCTTGCATAGATCCGCGGCTGCCTTTAGGAAACCTTCGGTTGGGATAACGATACCCGCTTCCCCTTGAATCGGCTCAACCAGAAATGCCGCCGTGTTCGGCGTAATCGCTGCCCGAAGAGCGTCGAGGTCGCCGTAAGGAATGATTTTGAACCCCGGTGTAAAAGGTCCGAAGCCTTCCTTATATTCCTCAGAGGATGAGAACGACGTAACCGTAATGGTGCGGCCGTGGAAATTACCCTCGCATACGATGATTTCGGCCTGATCCGTCGGCACCTGTTTCACGCTGTACGCCCAGCGCCGAACCGCTTTTAGTGCTGTTTCAACTGCTTCCGCGCCTGTGTTCATCGGTAGAATCATGCTTTTCCCGGTCAGCGCGGTCAGCTTCTCGTAGAACTCGCCAAGCTGGTCGTTATGGAATGCGCGGGAGGTGAGCGTTACTTTGTCTGCCTGCTCCTTAAGCGCCGCAATGATGCGGGGATGGCGATGTCCATGATTAAGCGCCGAATACGCGCTCAGCATATCCATAAACTTGTTGCCTTCCGGATCTTCCACCCATACGCCTTCAGCTTTCGAAATGACGATCGGCAGCGGATGATAGTTCGGGGCGCCGAAGCGCTCCGTTTGTTCGATAATGCGATTAGTCACGGTACCCATACTGGCACTCTCCCTTACGATGTCTCTTACAGAATATGCGGTTATAGGATACGTTCGCCAAACACCGATCCGATCAATTCCACTGCGGCCATTGCCGTCTTATTGTGCTGATCCAGCATTGGATTCACTTCTACAAATTCGGCGGATACAAGAATATTGCGTTCAAAGAGCAGCTCCATCGCAAAATGGCTCTCTCTATACGACATCCCGCCTGACACCGGCGTACCAACACCTGGCGCTTCAAACGGATCCATTCCGTCGAGGTCCAAGCTCAGATGGACGCCGTCGGTTCCGTTTGTCACGATCTCCATGGCTTCTTCCATGACCTGCTTCATGCCATTTCGGTCAATGTCGTGCATCGTGAAAACGCGAATGCCTTTCTCCTTCAGAAAAGCACGCTCCCCCGGGTCGATCGACCGCGCGCCGATAATGACAACGTTCTCCGGACGGAGCTTCGTTTCGATGCCGCCGATGCCTACAAGATCAGGATGCCCGTAGCCCAGCACAGCCGCTAAGGACATGCCATGGATATTACCGGACTGCGTCGTTTCATGTGTATTGACGTCCGTATGGGCATCAAACCAAATGACGCCAAGCCGTTTCACATGCTGCAGGACGCCTTTAATTGTTCCGATTGCAATGCTATGGTCGCCGCCCAGAACGAGCGGGAATTGGCCTTTACCCATTTCAGCGGAAACTCGTTTGCACAGCTCCGTATTGACGCGTACGATTTCGCTTAGGTGCTTCAATTTTTCACCTTGATGCGGTGCTTCGAGCATACGCTGTACGCTCAAATCTCCGAGATCCTCAATGTTAAAACCGAGCGCTTTCAACCGTTCATGAAGGTTCGCACCTCGAATCGCATCCGGGCCCAAGTCGACGCCCTTGCGATCTGCACCATATTGCAGCGGCACACCGATAATGGAAATGTTGTTGTTTTTCACCGCGTTCATCTGCTGCACTCCTTCCATATCTTCAAGTATGTCCATTGTAGCATAGGGATTTTTATAGAAAAAATTGAAATAGTTAATGATTACAATTGAGAAAACCTATGTATGATTATGCACGGAATTGCTTCGGCGCGTTGGAGGGGATTGGGTGTGGGGGGTTCCGACCGTTTCTTGTACTCGAATTAATTTGAACAATACCCTGCGGATATTATTCGAGTACAAATACGGACGCTCGCGCTTCTCCACTCCCCCACACCCATCCCCTCATCTATACGACTTCGTCTTGTCCGTGCAACTTTTAGTAGCGAAAAAACCTTTAATTGTGCCGCGATGGCCAATTAAAGGTTTTTATTAAAAACATTAGTCCCACTCTTTCCAGATTCTCTGGACGATTTCGGAGAAGGATTGGATGTTTTGTTCGGTGATCCGTTTCTTGAGGATGACCATGGAGGTTTCGATTTTGCCGGGGAAGCGGTGAATTTCGGCTAGTGTTCCTTTGCGTAGCTCGTCTTCGACGAGCGCTGAGCCGAGCAATGCGGTGCCGGTATGATAAAGCACGGTGCGTTTGATCGTTTCATCCGTGACGCATTCGATGTATTTATCAGGGGTGAAGCCGTACTCCTGCAAGCATTCGTTTACGAGCCGCTGAATGTTGGACCCGGATTTGTATGTAATAAAGGGATAAGTCTCGAGCAAGGTGCGCGTATCGTGCTTCTCGAACAGCTCTTTGGTCGTGACAAGGACGAGATCTTCTTTGCCAAGCGGCATGAGCTCCATCTGCTGGGAATCACAAGGTCCGGCGATGATGGCAAGATCCGCTTCGTTCGTGGCAACCTTCTTCATCGCATCATTGCTGTCGCAAGAGAACAGCTGCAGTTTCACTTTGGGATTTTGCGAAATATAGGAATGGATGATGAGGGATAGATACTGCGTACAATAAAATTCAGGTGCTGCAACGGTTAACAAGCCATGCGGGTTATCCAGCTTGCGGAGCTCCGCTTCCATCTCATCCATCAGCGCGAATGTCTGATCGACATACTGCTTAACAAGCTTACCGGATGGTGTAAGATACGTCTTCTTCCCGACTCGGTTCAGCAGGGTGACGCCAAGCTCACTCTCAAGCGATTGCAGCTGCAACGTAATGGTCGGCTGCGTATAGCCGAGCAGCTGAGCTGCTTTTGTAAGATTAAGGGTATCGGCAACTACTTGGAAGGTCTTATATTTCTTAAAATCCATTGCGAACAATCCGCCTTTGTCAAGCCATAATGACTCATTATAGAGGTGAACGCAAAGAAGGGCAAGCACGAGGCCCGCCCTTCTACTCCACGGTATTGTTCAACTTTTACACGAGGTCCATCCAGATGTCATCCTCTTGCTCGTTAAACCGAATCTGCAATTCACGATCCTCCAGATACCACAAATTATCCGCTTCCATAAAGAACGTTATGCCTTCAACTACTTGATGAAGCCCGGGTTCTCTTGGTTCATCCTTCATGATGCCGAGTGAATAGCCTGGTTGAACACTGCCGCTGCCACCTAAACGAACGAAAATACGCAATTGATCGCCATCCGACAATTCCATTTCCCTGATATACCAGCGTGCGGCCGATTGTTCTACCATTATCCTCATCGCTTCCATCTCCTCATTTTGGATACGGTTACATGTTATATATACGCCGTCCAGCCCGCTTTTACCTCTTTGTTCGCAAAGAATCAATTCTTGCCTACATCCACTTATAAACCGCTGGAACGCTCCTGTTTCTGCCGTTTAAGCCTCAAGTACGAAAGCACTGCCAAATACATGAGCAGTGACATCCATATAATAAAAATCGTCAGCTTCGTACTTCCTGAAGGCTCATCGCTTTGTACGTCTGCCGTCATTCTCGCCTCTTCTTCCGGACTTGGCGTAACGGAAGCAACGGTTACAGGAAGCTCCGGCTTGACTGGTTCCATTGTACCAGCATCTACCGTTCCGATCGAGCTAGTTACCAAAACATTTCCTTGGGAGGTTACGGTAACAGCCGGTGTCTCGCCTTTGGGGAGCACCGCCCACATCGGCTCAGCAGCAATGAATTCGGCAGGTGCACTGCTTGTGAACGGATAGGATTCATTCGCAGCGATCAGCTGCTTTAATTCAAAATGTTGAAAGCCGTAATCAAGCAATGTTGTCATGTCCTTATACACCGCAGTTTTGGAAGGGGACTTTAAAATAACGCCAATCAGCTCCATACCATCGCGTTTCGCCGATGTAACAAGCGTGAAGCCTGCTGCTTCCGTGTAGCCGTTCTTAATTCCCGTTGTTCCTTCATAGTCTTTAAGCATCTGATTATGGTTGATGAGCGAGGAGGTCCATTCTTTCCCCACCCATGGCATTCGCTCTGTTCCGACGATTTTACGGAACATTTCATTTTGCATCGCATATCTGCTGATTCGGGCCATATCGAGCGCAGTTGTAACCTGAGCTTCGTCTGGAAGACCACTCGGATTCACGAAATTGGTGTGCTCCGCACCTGCTTTCTCTTTGACAAAAGCATTCATTCGTTCAGCAAATTTCGCCTTCGAACCGTCTATATACTCAGCGATTGCAGTTGCCGCATCATTGCCGGAGTTCATGAGCATTCCATATAGAAGCTTCTCCAGAGGCACCTGCTCGCCTTCCGCCAGATAGATACGTGTCCCCTCTTCACCGCGGGCTTCCTTTGACACCGTCACCAAATTCGATAAAACGCTTTCATACTCTAAAGCGATAATGCCGGTGACGATCTTCGTAATACTAGCCGGATACTGCTGTTTCTCGGCATTCTTTTGAAATAACACGGTTCCGGTTTGGGCATCCATCAGGATCACCGATTCGGAGGCTAAGTTGGGCTGAGCCTGTACAGCCTCTTCTGCATAGACTGGAACAGCAAAACAGAAGATCAGTGGAAGAAGAAACAATGCGCTTATGCGCTTAATGGTGTTTTGAGCCATGACAGTAAATGACCTCCTAGTACGCTCGAAGCCTGCATCTGCTACTAACGTACCATCTGGAAAGGCTGTACTTCAATTATTATTTTGTGGCATCTGGCAAAAGCTATGATGGATCGGTTTGACAGCCCGACAGGTTCAACCTATTCTATAGGCAAGATTTCATAAATCGAGGGTGCAGAGAGGGTTGTCTCTATGAATGAATATCGCGTAAAAGGACTCTCGTGTGTGAGTTGTACATTGGAGCTCGAACGACAGATTCGTAAGCTGGAGCACGGCCAGGAAGCCGCTCTGAGCTATACATCCGGCAAGCTGAAGCTCCCTCCCCTCGTTTCGCTGCAAGCCGTGGAGAAGCTGCTTAAAGAAGAGGATGCCTTCATCGTACACGAAGCTGGCGCGACAACGCATGTGGGGCATGGGCATTCAGAAGAACATGGACATGGGCACGATCATATAGCCGGACATGGACACGCGGATGAACATGGGCACCAGCATGGACATAGCCACGAGCATGAACATGAGAATGGTCTCGGACATAGTCACGAGCACAAACATGACCATGGAAACGGAAGTTCACGTCGGCATGTTCAGCACGAAGGTCATAATCACAACCATAGCCACGGTCATGAAGGACACGGCCACTCACATGCACATGGCGGCAGTTTGCTCGAAAACAAAGGCCTGATCGCGGCGACCGTGCTGTATGGCGTTGCTTTTTTTGCACAAGAGTATTGGTTGTCCGGACTTATCGTTGCCCTTTATCTCCTATCCATCGTTCTGAGCGGCTACACAACGTTCATGCGCGGTCTAAGAAACCTAATCAAACTACGTTTCAATATCGATACGTTAATGACCATTGCGCTGATTGGCGCGATTGGCATACAGGAATGGAAGGAAGCTGCCTTCGTTTCGCTCCTCTTCGGCATCAACGAGTGGCTGGAAGGCTTCGGCATGGAGAAGGCGCGTCGATCGATGTCTGCATTGCTGGAATCCGCGCCGAAGGAAGCTCGGACGCTGGTTAACGGTATCGAGAAGCTTGTACCTATCTCATCACTTCGCAAAGGCGATCTTGTTATAGTAATGCCGGGCTCTCAAATCCCATCGGACGGGAAAGTCGCGAGCGGTCGAAGCTCCGTGAGCGAGGCAGCCATAACAGGCGAATCGCTTCCGGTAGATAAAACCATCGGGGATCAAGTTTTTGGGGGCAGCTTGAATAACGAAGGTGTGCTTCATATTGAAATCGAGAAAGCCTATAACGACTCGTCACTGGCGAAGATTTTGCATTTGGTCGCGGAAGCGCAAGACACGAAGACGCCGACGGAGCTGTTCATCAACCGTTTCTCACGTATCTACACGCCGATCATTATGATCATTGCTGCAGTTGTTATTTTGGTGCCGCCGCTATTGTTGGATGGATCATGGAGCAAATGGCTCTATCAAGGGTTGGCCGTCCTCATTGTCGGTTGTCCATGCGCGCTCATTCTCTCCTCCCCCATCGCGATTATCTCGGGTATTACCAGAAATGCTCGAAACGGGATTCTTGTAAAAGGAGGCGTATACCTCGAGCAGCTTGGCAAGATCAACACCCTAGCGTTCGACAAAACAGGTACACTCACGAAAGGAGTTCCGGTCGTAGAGGAAACCGTCGTATATGAAGAAGAACGCTTCTTGACGATTGCGGGCACGATCGAACGCAGCTCCTCACACCCGCTAGCCGGAGCGATTATGAAAGCCGTAACGGAGCATGGAGCTGAGCTGCTGAACGCAGAAGATATCGAGACTTTACCGGGACGCGGCGTGAAGGCTGTCATTGCCGGGCAAACCTATTGGCTCGGGAATGAACATAGCCTCGCACATTTGGTTCTGCAATCGGACGTGCTCGAACATTTGAGGCAGCTTAAAGATCGCGGGCTAACCGTCGTGCTCGTTGCAGATGACACGAAAGTGCTTGGGTTATTTGGGATCGCAGATGAGATTCGCGAGGAGAGCGCCGCCGTCATCGATGCACTGCATCGCCTCGGTATGAAACGTACCGTAATGCTGACCGGTGATCATGCCATCTCTGCTCAGAAAGTAGCACAGCGCGTCGGCGTCACGGAGTACCATGCAGAACTGCTGCCGGAGGATAAAGTAAACAAAATCAAAGAACTCGCACGAGACGGCCGCGTCGCGATGATCGGAGATGGCATCAATGATGCTCCTGCTTTAGCCTTCGCAAATCTCGGGATCGCGATGGGCAAAGGAACGGACAGTGCCATTGAAACCGCCGATATTGTACTGATGCAGGATCATCTCGGAAAACTGCCGGATGCGATAAGAGTAGCCAAACGCATGAACCGTGTAATATTCTTCAACATCTCCTGTGCGCTCGGACTGAAACTAATCGCTCTGCTGCTCACCATTCCGGGCTGGCTGACCTTATGGATCGCTATCTTATCCGATATGGGAGCAACGATCTTCGTCACCCTTGTCAGTCTCACGATTCTTATCGACGTCAACAAACCTGTAGTACCATCAAAAAAACTGAGACACGGGTAACCGTTTCTCAGTTTTTTGTTATGTACGTTTGAGCCTAAATGTTAACTTGTAAAGCAGCCACATCTGAAGATATCGATATAGCTTCATATGCGGTTAATTGATTATTATCGATGATACACCGATGCTCGTAGCATGCTTCGTCGGACAAAACAGCCGGCAAATATCTAGGTATAATGATGCCCATGCCATGGTTGCCTGTGTCCAGCACCCAAGACTTCTCCTTCCACTCCAACAAGCCCTCGTCAATTCTCAGAGGAGTGCTCAGCTTAATATGCTCTGCTACTGATGCGCGGAACACATACATGCCGCCGATATCTACGCGATCCACGCGCCAAGTCACGATTCCGCAATACCGGAAGTTCGTGATACGGAGTCCTGTCTCTTCGATGACTTCCCTTTCCACACCTGCGAGCGGCGTCTCCCCCGCTTCAAGCTTCCCACCCACACCATTCCACTGCCCCATTGCCGGTGGACGATCCCGATTCAAAAGGAGCAGCTTATCCCCTTGTTCGATAAAACAAATCGTATACTTGTACATCCCACGCCTCCACATGATTGAGCTGATCATTATGATTAGTTTAGCATGGAATACGGTCCTTGGCTGGAATTCTGTATTCATACTACAACATCCACAGCGGCTACGTATCACCAATTGGCTGGCTATAAGCGGATATACCGCTTATAGCCCTCAAACAAGCTTCTTCCAGACGCAGTAAGCGGATATACCACTTAAAGTAACCTAATTCCCTGCAAACCGAGCCCATCTTTCACTTTCTGTCACCAATAAGCGGCTATACCGCTTATTACGCCTAAACTAGCCTCTTGCAGTTGACTTAAGCGGATATGCCTCTTACAGCTCTAAAACTAAAACTAAAACTCCCAGCACCCTCTTGCGATCGATTGTCCCTAGTACTCCGCTGAGAGTCCACAGCTGAGAGTCTGATTATCCGACCCTCAAGCACCCAATTGCCTTACAGGCTTCCGGCTTTTCAGCCCCCTAACAAAAAAAGGTCGAACAGGAACCTCCTGCTCAACCTCCACCTAACAAACGCTACTTCTGCACATCCTGCGGATGCCCTGATTCCAGCAGCGCGACGACGCTTGCGTTGGAATCGACCTGCGCCGGGCTCTTGCAGCCTGGAATAACGGCAGTCACTGCCGGGTTCTTGAGGCACCATGCGAGCGCCCATGCTGCTATATCGACGCCAGCCGGCACTTCCTCAGCCGCGATGCGCTGCACTTCCTGCAGCTTCTGCATCGTGCTCTCGCGGTCGTGGCGATGACGCACATCAGTCACATCGAACACCGCATCCGGCTTGTACTTGCCGCTCAGATATCCGCTAGCGAGCGGCACGCGTGCCAGAACGCCGAGATCCTGTCTCAAGCAGGAAGGGAATACTTCCTCTTCCGGTGCTTGATCAAGGCGATTGTAGACCACTTGAATCACCTTAGAACCAACCTTCGTGGACGCATCAACCTGATGCACATTACGGTTGCTGCCGATTGATGTGCCGAGGTGTCTGATTTTGCCGGCTTGCACCTGCTTGTCCAACACCGTCCATAGCTCGTCATTATCAAAGACCGCATCCGGTCCGGAATGGAATTGATACAAGTCCACGTAATCCGTCTTCAGCGCGGACAGTGAAGCATCCAGCTGTCTGATGACGTCTGCCGCCGAGAAATCATCCGTACGCGTGAACCGCTCATGGAAATGATGGCCGAACTTCGTCGCAACAATCCAATCCTCCCGTTTGCGGCGGGATAGATAATCACCGATAAGTGCTTCTGATAGATGGTCGCCATAACATTCCGCTGTATCGATCAGGTTAATGCCGAGTTCTGCACCGCGGTCCAGAATCGCATCCGCTTCAGCCTGAGTAAACGACTGTCCCCATTCGCCGCCAAACTGCCAAGTGCCAAGTCCAATCACCGATACGTTCAAATCGGTTTTGCCAAGTCTGCGATATTGCATGCTCATGTTACGTTTCGCCTCCGTTTTCCCATTCGAATTCACGAGCAGATCAGAATCATCCACTCCATCATTACTGTTCTAACACATAGAGCGGCGTGAATCAAATCGCACCGCACAGCATCCCTGTTAGACGGTTTGTTTATTTGATTGTGCGATAAGCTCCGCGACTAGCCCGGCAGCCGCTTCAGCGGAATACGGCTTGCTCGCTTTCTTCGCCTGTCTGCGCATCGTATCCAGCCGAGCCGGAGATTTCAGCAGCATGCGCATCGTAGTCAAGAGTTCGGTATCGTCTTCGATGTGTATCGCCGCGCCGCAATTACGCAAGAAGTTGGCATTATCTATCTCTTGCCCAGGGAGTGGTTTATAGATCAGCATAGGCAATCCGACAGCGAGCGCCTCAGAAGAGGTTAGTCCCCCTGATTTAGTAAGGAGTAGATCGGCTGCTGCCATCAATTCCGGCACCCGGTCCGTAAAGCCCGTCACAACAATCGGGAGCTTATGTGCAAATTTCAGCCTCGTAAGCTGAAGCCTGAGTTTGTCGTTATGTCCGCAAACAAAGATCATTTGCGCGTTGAGTTCTTTTCGCGCCAGGGCCAGGCATAACGCTTCCCCGATTTCTTGCCCCATCATGCCATTGCCGCCGCCCATAACCAGGACAGTTGGGCGCTCTGGTTCAAGTCCGATATCCGTTAAAATGGCCGATTTATCATAAGCCCCGTTATATTCAGGACGAATGGGAATGCCCGTCACCGAGATCCGTTCCGGCTCTACTCCAACTTTGGACAAGCTATGTGCAACCTCAATGGAGCCCACGACATAATAGTCCGTCTCCGGATATAACCAGTAACTGTGGTCCGTAAAGTCCGTAATAACCGTGACCGTTGGGACTTGGTATAGCCCGTTGTCTTTCATAAACGACATCGCCCCGGCAGCAAGCGGAAACGTGGATACAACAACTGAAGGTTTGACCGTTTGCAGCATCGTCAGAAATTTCCCAAGCCCCAATGCCTGCATAAACTTTAAGCTGCTCGTAAACCGATTATGATGACGTGTTTTGCCATAGAAGAAACCATAGGTTTTCGGAAATGTTTGTACGCCGTTCAAATAAACATATTTGCTAATAGGATGAACCCTAGGATGTGCTTCTGCCATATAATCCATGATGTCTACTTTGATTTCAGGATGAAGCACAGCGAGTGCCCTCCGGAGCGCATGTGCTGCTTGAATATGCCCGGACCCATAATCGCCGGTCAGGATCAGAATCGGTCCTTTCTCCATCAACGTCTCCCCCTCAAGTCGTTTCGAAGGCAAATGGATGCTTTGCACCGAATGAACACACTACTCCAAATTAATTTGGCTAGTACCACCAATATACGTTATAAATAAGGTGCTGATGCGCTTTTCAAGCTATTTTTTACTTTGGTATTTTTGTAAATGCATCTTTCCTCTTCATTCGGGATCCGGCTTCCGATTTCCTTCACGACTTGTAAACGGATTCATTTCTGTTAAAAGAATCGGGTTTCCCCCGGCTGAAACAGATGGAATTTCTGTCCTCTGTACTTGCCTAGCAGCGCATCCAAAAAGCCGGCGATGCCTTCGCTATTATTGGGATAGAGGTCGTAATGGAGGGGGATGACAACGCCCATACGCAGTTCATCGGCAAAAGCCGCAGCTTCATAGGCATTCATATTGCCGACAACTCCTAGTCGATTGCGAAAAAGATCCCGACCGTTTATCGGCAGCATGCCGATGTCGATCCGATAAGGCTGCAGCATCTCGATCAACGCTTCTTGCACCAACGTGTCCCCAGCATGATAGATCGTGAAGCCATCCCACTGCAGGATGTAGCCCAGATAACGATCCCAGCCGTCTGCGTCAACTTCTCGTTCTTCATGCCATGCAGCGATCGGATGAATAGTGAGTGCCGAATCACCTTGCAGAGGTGAGCCGAATTTCAAAGCTGTAAGTCGATCCGGAGCAATTCCGATATCCGCTAATAGAGGCTGGCAGGCGAGCGGCCCTGCGAATTTGCACATAGGAGAAGCTTCTGCAATAATCGCCAGCGTTTCCGGATCAAGATGGTCCTGATGCTCGTGTGTAAGGAGAACAAGATCGATATCCTTCAGCTCAGCAGGATGAACAGGCGGTGCATAGCTGCGCGTCCAATACCCATCCGGATAACCAGAGAGACGGTCGACAGAATCCGTTAAATAAGGATCAATGGCTACATGAAACCCGTTTCGCCGAATAATGACACCGACTTGTCCAATGTATTGGACGGAAGCTTGCGGCTTTACGGATGCGGTCGATTGATTATGGTTCATTTTGGAAAGACCTCCTTCTCAAAATAGCGTATCAGAAAATACACCGCCTCGGAAGCGGTTACGCTTCGGCAGCAATAAAAAAAGTGACTGCACCGGTTCGCCGCCAGTTCAGTCACTTTGATTTGCTCAGTCAGACTCAACGAATCGTTGCAGAGCTGACATTTTATTTTCCCAGAAGCGTTCATAATAATTGAGCCAATTCTTGAGCTCCTGCAGCGGCTGCGTTTCCAATCGGTACCGTGTTTCACGGCCGACTTTACGTTCTTTAACGAGCCCAGCCTCCGCCAAGATGCGCAGATGCTTCGATACCGCAGTTCGTGTCATCGGAAAATGTCCCGTAATCGCCGTCACCGGCATTTCCCGATCGACCAGCAGCTTCAATACCTCGCGCCTTGTTGGATCGGCGATGGCTTGAAACACATCATGCTTCGCTGATGGAAGTGCCATATTAAGCCTCTACATACTTGCCGAGTGCTTGGTGGATTCCCACCCAGCCCCCTTTCATCCGCTCGCGGACGACATCATGAGGCATTCCGAGTTCGTTGACATAATTGGCTTTCCAACCGGAGTGAATGAGCGTGCACTCGGTTTGATTGTCGCCAATCGTTTGCAGTGTAATCGTGAGGACCCAATCCTTCCCCCAAGCAAAAGAAATCCGGTTCGGCTCGTCCACTTCCTTCACCAGGCATGGCTGCATCCCGAACGGACCGGCATCGATCGTGAATTCATGGCCGACGACCGCTTGCAAATTATTTGGCATGAACCAGACGGAAAGACCTTCCGCCGTTGAAATTGCCGCCCACACCTTCTGGATCGGCGCGTTGAAAATCCCCGTTTGTACAATATCCGGCAATACGTTCTCTGTTTCCATGCCATCATTCTCCTCGTGTAAAAAGATAGTTACGAATTATTTAGAAATTACTTTGTCGACGTGTCGGAACCGAAGCACGGACCACTTGTCGGAATCGGACTTCCGGTTCATGCAGCTTATTCGCGAAAAAAGCGAAACCAAATGGTTTCGCTTCAATTATAGAATGGTTATCGTTTTCATGTCAAATCTAGTTGTCTTTCTTGCCATGCTCGTTCTCCACATTATGATCTTCCCAGCGTCTGGAGTAGGCTTTATTAGTAACCCATATTGTCATCCAAGTCACGATGATCGCGATAATTGCAGCTGAAATCCATACCCCTGTCGGAACACCCATTTCCAGTCTCCCCTTTATGCTCTGTACTATACTGCCTCTTCATATCTAAATCATATCATCAAAGCACGCACTGCGACGCACAGACAAATGAACACATTTTGACGAATTCCGAATTCTCTGATGTTCAATACTTTGTCCAATCAGCCCGTGAATTACAGATGCCAAATAGTCTCTTTCCCTTGCGGGGACAAGGCTTTGTGTGCATAATGAGAAAGGTCGCTTCGTGCATAATTACGGAGCAGAAAGAAGGAACCTCACTGTGAATTCATCTTCATCATCCAAAATGTCCATTTCCCCCGTGTTCCCGCTTATCGTCGGAATGCTGGCCATCTCGTTTGCACCAATCTTGGTGAGGTACTCCAATGCGCCGGTTTCCGTCCAAGGTATGTATCGGATGCTCTTTACATTTATTCTGATGCTGCCGTTTGGCGTTAAGCAGCTTCCCGGCATGAAAGCCATCTCGCGAAAAGACTGGCTGCTTCTAATTGCTGCGGGCTTCTTCCTCGCCCTGCACTTTCTGTTATGGATGGCATCGCTGACCTACACCTCGATTGCCAGCTCCACTATTATTTTGGCGCTGGAGCCGGTGTTCGTCATGGTTGGCGCCTTTCTCTTCTTCAAGGATAAACCGCGTAAATTTGCGGTTATCGGCATGATCGTTGCTTTGGTCGGAGCCATCAGCATCGGTTCCGGAGATATTACACTGTCGCAGCGCGCGTTCTTCGGAGATAGCTTGTCTTTCTTCGGGGCTTTAGCCGTAGCCGTGAACATGTTGATCGCCAAACAAATTCTGAAGCGTGTTTCGTCCTTCCTCTACAGCTTCATCGTATTTGGCGTCACAACGATATGCTTCGCTATTTATAATGTGGCCACAAGCACGCCGATGTCCGGATACGCAAACCGAGAGTGGATTGTGTTCCTGCTGCTTGCGATCGTCCCAACTGTATTTGGCCATATGATCTTTAACTGGCTGCTGAAATACGTGAAGCCGACTACGATTTCGATGTCCGTGCTTGCGGAGCCGGTCGGAGCCAGCTTGCTCGGCATGCTGCTCTTCCGCGAGATGGTCACAGGCTTCCAGCTCATCGGCGGCGCCTTCGTCATCGCCGGACTCATCCTGTACATGCGAGCGGAGAAGCAAGCGCATTCGGTTGAAGTTAAGAACGAAGCGCTCAGCGCTTAGAAGACTAAAGGGTGTCCTATCGTCATCATCGATGACAGATGGGACACCTTTTTTTGTTGATGATTACCGAAGCACCAATTCACAGTCCCCTCCTGCTAAAAACTTTAACGAACCACAGAGGTCTTATTTCGCCAAAATGATCGCTATTGCGCCGCCAAAGTTCTTTCGGACCTATTTGCCGCTAAAGCAAAACAAAAAGCTGTCTCACCAGTGCATAAATGCACTAGTGAGACAGCCTTGTTTTACAAATTAGATTTAGTCCAAGCCGTGTTCTTCACGAATACGGTACAAGCCTTGGATAATCGGTTCAGCTGGATCGCGATTCAGCAAGTGATGCGCAATCAGCATGTGAAGCGGCAGCGCGCAGACGTTGTTGCCATCGGAGATGGACGTGAAGCCTGCTTCAAGCACCGCGCCATGCTGTTCGTTCAAGTCCAGATCCACGTGAACCTGCTCGTCCGGGAACTCTTCGCGAATAGCCTTCGCACAGTAAGGTACGATGACGTTGTCGATCAGCGCTTTCGCTTCATCCTCGGATTGTGGAGGCATTGGAAGCAATCGCTCGCCGCCGGCATCCATCAGGTCGAGGAAGAACGAAGACATCCAGAGCGCCGGATCTTCGTTGTTTTGGAACGTGTTCAGCAGCTCGCGCATGAAGAAGCCGCAGGCATACTTATGTCCGTCTTTCACTTCGATTTTGTATGTGAAGATCGGCCCATACACTTCATGGTTCAATACTTGTCCGTCAACCTGATCTTCTTCGAATTTAAAACGAAGCGCTCTTAGCGCGTTCTCGTGAAGCGCTTGAATCAAACGTTGAATTTCTTCTTCAGGAATACCAGCCGCTTGCTCTTGCGTATCGTTTGGATTAGATACATTATTCGTTGTCATTGTCAATTCACCCATCATTCATCATATAATGTTCGTTTCCTAATTGTCTACTCGTAATTTTTCCTATTGCATCCTCTAATTATGAACGTGGCTCCAATAAATAGGCCAACAACAATGCTGCTGTGTTCAATACAGCATCACTATGCGTGCGCTCCATACTATGAGACGCATGAACGCCGGGTCCGATTAACGCTGCTTTGATATTGCTTCCGCCGCGCAGTGCGGCCGAAGCATCGGAGCCATAATGCGGATAAATATCAATCGCATATGGAATCTTCTCACGCCCAGCAAGCTCAATCAGTTTCGAAGTCATGAGATAATCATACGGTCCGGATGAATCCTTCGCACAGATGGACACATCGCGCTCCGTTGTCGAGAGATCATCGCCGATCGCCCCCATATCAACTGCGATCATTTCCGTAATTTCTGCAGGGATATTCGAGCTGCCATGACCAACCTCTTCATATGTCGAAATTATGATCTTAACCGTACGAAGCGGTGATTTGCCTTCCCGCTTCAGCCATTCCAGCAGGCCGAATACTGCGGCGACACTTGCCTTGTCGTCCAAATGACGTGATTTTATTAATCCATTATCGAAGAATTTCGTACGCGCATCCCAGCTGATCATATCGCCTGGAGCAATGCCCAGCTTCTGAACATCTTCCTTGGACTTCACAAGCTCATCGATGCGGATTTCCATATTGGCCTCATCGCGTTTCAAATCCCGAACATCCGAGAACACGTGAACGGATGGCTTCGTCGTCAGCACCGTACCATCATACGTGCGGCCATCCCGCGTATGAATGAGACAGTATTCACTCTCTACCGTATGCATCGAATAGCCGCCAATCGGTGTGAAGCGCAGCGTTCCGGACGGCTTAATGGACCTTACCATTGCACCCAATGTATCGACGTGGGCTGTAATGGCGATAACCTCGTTATCTTGAGGGTCTGAACCTGGTATCGTTATAATGCCGTTGCCTTTAGGAGTCAGCTCCAGCGCATAACCCAGCTTGGCTGCTTCTTCTTGAATAATGCGCATAATCGTCATGCAAAATCCGCTAGGGCTCGGTGTTGTCAGTAGTAGCTCCAGCAGGCGGTGAATGTAAGCTCGATCGAGCTGAGGTTGAAGCGGTTCAGTCATAGCTTGCCAGACACTCCTTTCAAAAAGTTAACACTTGTTCTATCATAGCCGATTCGGAGTCAAATGCCTATTGCCACATCCAGAAAATGACCAGAATGGCTGCTCCGGTCACTGCCAAAACGGTGTCGCGGCCCTTCCAATGCTCCGTTATCAACAGTGTCGGCTGCCTCTCTTTACCAACGCCTCTGCTCTCGAGAGCATCGGAAACTTGTTCACCTAGCCGGAACAATGCCAACATGAACGGGATGGACGTTTCTTGCAGCCGCTTGAGCGAACCCCGCGCAGAACGTTCCGTTTGCTTACCTCGAGCTGTTGCAATACGTGCGAAACGTTCCCATTCCGATAGGAGCACCGGTATAAATCGAAGCAGCAGTGTAATCGTTAATATTACCTTCGTGCACCAGAGCGGCACTTTTCCTACTTTTGAAAGCAGCTGCTCCAAGGACCTTCGCAGCCGAAGCGGAGTAACTGCAAGCGGCAAGCCGAAGCCCAGCAGCATCGCAAGCAGCGGTCTAAGCAGGGATTGCAGCGACACGAGCGCAGCATCTGTACGCCAGAAGCCGCCCCCTTCCTGCGGCCCGAGTCCGGCGATAAGTGCGACTGAGAACGTGAAGATAGTCAGTGCTATAATCGCGCTGCGCCAGCGTCTCAGCGGGATTTTACCGAGATAGATGGCAGCTGCAACTACCACGGCCATAGCACCTAAACCGGACCAGGTGGATTGAAAGAGGATCGCGGCAGAAATAAGAATATACGTAAGCCAAACCGATCTGGGATCGAATAATGATAATGGCGATGAATGCCTGTCCGAGTCTCGCAGAGCAAACGGCACTCTGTTATCACGCGCAGTCATCGGTTTGCTTTGCCGCAGCACCTTGACGTTCGGCTTCACGATGTGTGCTGCTTCTTGCGCCAAACGCGCAGGCTCCCAAACTTGCTTGTGCGGAACGCCAAGACAAGCTAACCGGTGGGCAACACGCAGCCAAGCCGGAATCTCCATGCCGGCTTCCTCCAGCCAATGGGGATTCGCGAGCAGCTCTTCCCTGCTGCTATGCCGCACACTCCCATTCGTGTGCATGATAATTACCGCGGTAGCCAGCTGCAACGCCCAGTCACTCTCATGCGAGATGAGAATCACGCCTTTGCCGCCTTCTGCTTGCTGTTTAAGCTGCGTGCCGAGCCGCTCATGGCCGGCGGCATCCAAGCCGGCGGTTGGTTCATCCAGCAGCAGCCACGAAGCCGGAGGCGCGAATAAGCAGGCTAATGCCGTCCGTCGCCGCTCGCCGCCACTCATAAAGTAAGGATCGCGATCCAACCACGACTCGTCCCATCCGACTGCGGCCAACGCTTTACTCGCTCTGCGTGTTCGTTCTTCATCATCGAGCGGATAGGGACGCATCACATACTGCAGCTCATCTCGCACCGTCCGCGCAAACAATTGTTCTTCCGGCGATTGGCACGAATAACTATAAGCGAGCATGGCTTCTCGATTGCGTTCTATTTTCTTTCGCCCTAAGCGCGAGCGTCGCTCCGTCCAAAGCGAATTCGAGCCATACGAAACGGAGATGCCTTCGGACTTCGTCAAGCCGGCGATGGTTTCCATTAATCTGGTTTTCCCGACGCCATTTGCGCCAATAATAATCGTGATGGATCCTTGTTCCAATCGAAGTTCATGCTCTTGCATGACGACCATCTCATTATGTACCCCTATCGGCACATGCTTCAAACCAACTATATGCAAGGTCATCGCAGCACCGCCCCGATTCGAGCAAGCGCCTGATCCCATTCTTCCGGTGTTTCCGGATAGGGAGGCTGCAGCTTTCCGAGTCTTCCCAGCTCTAGCGCTAAAGTAGATAAGTAGGGTAACCGAAGTCCGCATGTCTGGCATGGCGTCGGCCCTTGCTCGACTTGTGCTGCTGATCCGTACAGGAATTCCCCGCCTATTCCGTCAAAAACGATACTGCCATCCAGTAATGCAACAACGCGCGCACTGGATTCGATTTCTTGCAAACGCTGCGTAACCCACACAATCGCCGTGCCGCGCTGATGAAGCTTCTTAGCTAATCCATGCACGAGCACCATCGATTGCTCATCGAGCATGGAAGTCGCTTCGTCGAATACGAGAAGCGCCGTCTCGCCTGCCGATGCAGCGGCCACGGCAGCAAGCTGCCTCTGACCGCCGGACAGACGGTTCCAGGGTGTATCCCCAATTGCGGAGAGACCAGTGAAAGTGAGTATTTCTTCCGTCTGCTGCATAATTTCATGAGGAAGCATGCCGCGCCATTCCAACGCAAATCGAATTTCCTCACGCGGAGTTTCCGCGAATAATTGTGCATCAGGCTGCTGCATGACATATGGCGAAGGCCGATTTCCCGCAAAACCGCGACTCCATGTCCCTTGCACGCCTTCTATTGTTAACCCTGCGAGTAATCGGGCTAGCGAGGATTTTCCGCTCCCATTCACTCCGGCTAAATTCACCCATTCGCCTGGCGCCAGTTCAAAATCAATTTGATGCAAACGCGGGCTGCTATGCCCATTATCGAGCAGCCGATCTATAGAAACATCCTTTAAGATCAAATGTTCAGCGTATGTAGATTGACTCATGAAAATCCCTCTTCCCAAACGGATTAACCCATGTTATGATTTCAATTGTTAACCAACTTACGATAACAAGGTTAACATTAGAGAGGAGAATTTTCAATGGAAACGACTTCAAAATCCACTTCAAACTCAAACACATCTTCTGCTGTACTCGCCCCGATTTCAGACAGCGGACAATCCGCGGTCACCTACTGGATTCGCGGCATTGTATTTACCGCCCTGTTCGCCGCACTCTTTATCGCTTTCGGTTACGTCAGCATTCCGCTCGGTTTCACAACGGTTCCAATCACGCTTCAGACCTTCGCCATCATGTTAGCAGGCGGTCTGCTTGGAGCTCGGTTCGGCTTTTGGAGTATCGCCATCGTCGTTATCCTTACTGCATTTGGCCTTCCCCTTCTACATGGAAACGGAGGGTTAGGAGTAATCACCGGTGCAACCGGCGGGTACATATGGATGTTCCCTATTTCGGCTCTACTGATCGGTTTGGCAAGCGACCGTATCTTTGCACGTACGAGCAAACTCAATCGCAGCCAGTATGTGATGCTGTTCATAAGCTTAGTGCTGTTTAGCGTAATTCTCGCTTATGTCGGCGGCGTACCGTGGCTTGCATACAAGGCCAACTACTCGTTTGCCAAAGCGATGGTTAACGGCTGCTACCCGTTCCTGTTCGGCGACATGGTCAAAGCCATTGCCGCTACTTTCTTGATCGCTACACTGCGTCCGCTTCTACCGAAGCTACGCTAAACTCGCAAACAAACATAACCTCAGCTTCACCATCAGCCGACCTGCCGTTTTAACTTCTGTTCAATCAGAACACGAAGCTCGCGCAGCGTCGGCTTTCGTATGGTCACAACGACATTGCCCTTATCGATCACAATGCCTTTAATATGCAAGAGCTCCGGCAGCTGCGACCCGAACGGAATGACGATATCGTCAAAATACCCCTTCGGCAGCGTAATCCCGCGCAGCCTCGCTTCATCGACCTTCGCAACCAAGTTCGGATTGCTCCACTCCAGCTTGTAGTAGATCACGATCCCAACCGGCAAACGATCACGCAGCTTCAAGTTTAAATGCGCGACAAGACGCTCCCCCTCCAGATTGAATCTAGCCCCAGTAATGAGGACGCCCGGCTGGTACTCCGGTTTTAGCCGAATTGCCGCTTTACCGATATTATCAATGTCTGCCTCCGAGAGCACAAACGACGTATTCAGCTTCCGAATCATCGTCAATGCCCGTTCCATGAGCGGCACTTCATTAAATTTCAGATCCAGCTTCTCGGTTGGCTTCACATACATGGCAGCACCGAAACCGGCAGCGATAACGAGTACTAGCATCACAAGTAATGGGATCCCTATTTTCTTAAACACATCTCTTCACTCCGATCTCATTCCTCCTATTATACTCCCCCTTCCGTTTACCCTTCTACTGTCGCGTTGAGCGCCACGATAAAAAAATACAAGCCGGTCCCCTGATTGGAGGACTCGGCTTGCGTTACGAACTACGAACGAGCATCGATATGAACCAAATCTATTGCAGCACGGCGTTGCGCCACGATCCATATGCAGTAATATCTTCCGCGTCAAGTTCCGCATAAGCTTCGCAAATAAACCCGGGCACTTCCGTGCCATCGCTCAGCTCAACCTTGCCGATGCCAAGCGGTGCCGGAATGGATGCAGTGAAGCCGCCGAAGGAAGCGACAGGCATTTCCCAGATTTCGAGCGAAACGGAGGCCCCGCCTTGCTTCTGCTTAATCATTCCCGGCTTCGCAGGAGTGGTTGGCAGCTTCACAAGCCGATATTTCGACGCACTCTCAGCCTCCCGCACAAACGCAGCGCCGCAGGCAATCATCTGCTTCTCAAGCGGGAAGCCCCTCATGTGTAGACCGCAGACCGCAACCAGTGTGGTTGCCGGAGGTTCAACGGAAGCTAGCGGCACGGATGGCTGAACTGCTATCGCCGGCAGTTCGCTGCCAAAGGCGGAGATAAACCGTTCTGCCGTACTGCATAGCAGCGACTCATCCTCCGCAGTTCCAAACAAGGTCACGCCAAACGGCAAATCCGTATCGGCTTCTCCGGCCTGAACCGCAACGGCGCACAGATCAAGTAAATTACAATGATTCGTATACCGACCCATATCGCTGTTCGTGCTGATCGGATTCGCTCGCACCTCATCACGTGTCCAGGTTCCGCCGCATGTCGGCAGGAATAGGATGGCGTCCTTCAACAGCTGCTTCGCTTGCAGCTTGAATGCTTGCAGCTTATGCGCAGCTTGGAAGACCGCTGCCGCGGTATAGTCCGGCGATGCGCCGGTACGAAGCACCTGCTCCGTTACGGGAAACGCGGTTCCGGGATGGCTCTCGATGAACGGACCCAGATCAGCCCATCGTTCCGCTACCCATGGTCCGCCGTATAGAATAGCCGCAGCTTCCGCGAACAGATCAAGCTCCACATAGGCAACAGGCAGCCCCATTGCTTCGACTACACCTACGGCTTTCGCCCAGGCTTCGGCATATTGATCCGCGAATGGTCCATAGAACGTCGGCGTCTCCGAAGGCAAACAAACGGTTGATGGAATCTTATCTCCCGTTGGATGCGCAATCGCGCGGGACCATGGGTCTGTTTGTTCCAAGCCGCGGGCAAACATGTCGACAGCCAGCGCATCGTCAAGGTTATGCGCGAATACGGTGACGCAGTCCAGGCTCGCACATGCCGGTACAACGCCTTTCGTCGGCCAGGCGCCTAAGCTCGGCTTGTAGCCGACCAAGCCGTTCAGCGCCGCCGGAACGCGGCCGGAGCCGGCTGTGTCCGTGCCAAGCGCGAATACCGCTTGCCCGCGCGCCACGGACACGGCCGAGCCGGAGCTGGAGCCGCCGCTGATGAGCTCGCTTCGGAGCGCATTTTGCGTTTCGCCGTAAGGGCTTCGCGTGCCGACCAGTCCTGTGGCGAACTGATCCAGATTGGTTTTGCCAATCGGTATTGCACCTGCATTTACGAGTCGCTGTACGACGATAGCGCTGGCGCTAGGCGTATAGCTGTATTCCGCACAAGCGGCTGTCGTCGGTACACCGGCCAGATCAATATTGTCTTTGACGGCGAAAGGGATGCCCCATAACGGCGAGCTCTCCGGACTCAGCGAGTTCAACCGCTCAAGGTAAGGCGCGATAAACGCCATAGACGGCGGTGTAATCCATATATTCATCTGCGCGTCCGCCTCAGCTCGGCGGAGAACTTCAGCTATCACATCAGCAGGCTTCAGAAGGTTAGCGGTATATTGGTCTCTGAGCCATTGTGCGGTCAGTTTACTTGGCCATTCGATCGTGCTCATATGCGCAGCGCCTCTCTTTCCCTTTCCTTCACGAGCCCTACAATCAACTGCCCCGTATGCACTTCATCTCCCGGTTTGACGAAGATCGATGACACATACCCGTCGCATGGCGCGGTCTGAGTAAACTCCATCTTCATGCTCTCCTCGATGATCAACGTTTCGCCTTTCTTCACCTCTTGACCCGGCGTCACAAGCACCTTCCATACACTGCCGGGCATCGTGCAGCGAACCGCGATTGTCCCTTCAGGCAGTTCATCCTCCGGTGCTTCCTTAACCGCATCATGCTCCGAAATAAACTCGGCGAGTCCAAGTGCCTTCCAGTTCTCCCGCTCGGCTTGGAAAGCCGCTTGCTGCATCGATTGGAACGCATCCGTGCTCTCCTTGATCTCGCCCAGAAATGCCAGATAATCGCTTAGCTTGAACGTCGTTTCCGTAATATCCGCCTCGAAACGTCCGCGGGTGAAGTCTTCGCGAAGACGCAGAAGCTCATCTGCCGTTACCGGGTAGAATTGGATTTGGTCAAAGAAGCGAAGCAGCCACGGCTTGCCCGGGAGGAAGCTCTCCGTCTGACGGTTCAAGTTCCACATTTGAATCGTCCGGCCTACGAACTGGTACCCCCCCGGACCTTCCATGCCGTAAACGCACATATAGGCGCCGCCGATGCCAACAGCATTCTCCGGTGTCCATGTCCGAGCCGGATTGTATTTGGTAGTGACAAGACGATGACGCGGATCGATCGGTGTCGCAACAGGCGCGCCAAGGTAAACATCACCGAGTCCCAGCACCAGATAATTAGCCTCATGCACGACTTTAAACACTTCATCCAGATCGCCAAGGCCATTGATGCGGCGGATAAATTCCAAGTTACTCGGACACCAAGGCGCATCCGGGCGGACATTTTGTTGATAGCGCTCAATCGCCAGCTGCGTAGCAGGATCATCCCAAGAGAGCGGTAAACGAACAATTCGTGAAGGAACCTCGATCGTTTCTAACGGCGGCAAGTTGGAATCCAATTCAAGAATACGCTCGCATGCTTCTCGCACGGTGGTTCGTTTCGGATCGATATGCACCTGAAGCGAGCGAATGCCCGGCGTCAAATCCTGCACCGGAATCGCGCCGGTTTCCCGAATAGCCTGCATGAGTGCATGCACCTGGAAACGAAGCAGCAAGTCCAGTTCCATCTCCCCGTACTCCACCAAAATATTCTCGTCCCCGCTGCAGCGAATCGTAATCGGGAACCTGCGATTCGCCGATTCTTGCTTCAATAGCGGATATTCCGGCGATAATACGGACTCTTCCAACGGTAAGCCAAGCGGTATAAGCTGATCCCATTCTCCATGTCCGATCGCTTCCAGATTGCCTTCTTGTTCCTTGCGCAGACGGTCAGCCTCATCCAGCGACAACAGCCGGAAACGAACGCGATCGCCGGGATGCAGCTGGCCCAGCTTCCAGAATTCAGCCGACGCTGTCGTCACCGGACATACGAAGCCTCCCAAGCTTGGACCGTCCGGCCCGAGCAGAATCGGCATATCCCCCGTTAAGTCCAGCGTCCCAACCGCATAAGCGTTGTCATGGATATTGGATGGATGCAGGCCGGCTTGACCGCCATCCTCCCTTGCCCAATGAGGTGCAGGACCGATGAGTCGGACACCGGTACGCGAGCTGTTAAAATGGACTTCGAAGCTTGTTTCTGCCAGCTCCTTAAGGTAAGTAGGCAGTAAATACTCGGCTGTACAGTGCGGTCCCGGAATTACGCCGATGGTCCATGAGCGAGTCATTGTCGGTAAATCCCAATCTTGCAGTTTCACAGCTGTTCCAGCCGGAAGTACTTGCTGCTCGCTCCGATTGACACCAAGCACATCCCCTGCGCGAAGCGCACGTCCGCCGTGACCACCGAAGTTGCCAAGCGTAAATGTCGCGGAACTGCCCAGAATACGCGGCATATCGAACCCGCCGGCTACGAGCAAGTAGCCCCTCATGCCTGCTTTTGCTTCGCCGTAGCTCAACACTTGACCTTTACGGGCTAGAATCGGCTGGTACAACGGTACAGCCGCTTCATCCAGCACGGCTTCCATATCGGCACCGGTCAAACAAATCCACATCTCATCGCGGAACTTATAAGCACCGCCGCGAAGGGTCAGCTCAAGTCCGGCTGCGTCATCCGCATTGCCAAGCAGCTTGTTCCCCATGCGGAACGAGAGCGGATCCATCGGACCGCAAGGCGGAACGCCGACATCCCAGTACCCCGTACGCCCCGGCCAATCCTGCACCGTCGTTTGCACTCCGCCATCTATGACTTCGAGAGCAAGCTCAGCCGGCTCAAACGTATTCAGAAGTTGTGTATACACGTTGCCGCTCAAGCAATCTTCATGACTAAGCAGTGCTTTGACATATTGCAGATTTGTCGTGACCCCGTAGAGGCGCGTCTCATCGATGGCTTGAATCAGCTTTGCGATGGCATCACAGCGGTTGTCGCCGTGAACGATGATCTTCGCCAACATCGGATCGTATAAGGTGGTAACCGTAATACCATCGCGTACCCAGGATTCAATACGCGCATGTTCCGTGAATTTCACTTGATCGAGCTTCCCTGCGCTCGGGCGGAATTGCTGCAGACAATCCTCTGCATAGATACGCGCTTGAATGCTGTGGCCAACAGCCGGTTTGATCAAGGATTCCAGCCCTGTCAGTTCGTTCGCGGCTTCCCGCACCATCCATTCCACGAGATCGAGGCCAAGTACTTCTTCGGTCACACCGTGTTCCACTTGCAGACGGGTATTCACTTCCAAGAAATAAAACGCGCATGATTCCGGATCGTACAAATATTCAATCGTTCCCGCACTGCGGTAGCCAACCTCTGCGGCAAGTCGCTTCGAGGAAGCAAACATCTCTTGACGCACATGCTCAGGCAAATTCGGCGCCGGGCTTTCTTCGATTACCTTCTGATTGCGGCGCTGAATCGAGCAGTCGCGTTCACCCAAGGTCACTACTTCGCCGAAGCCGTTGCCGAAGATTTGTACCTCGACGTGACGGGCTCTTGCGATATATTTCTCCAGAAAAATGCCGCCGTTCTTAAAGTTCGTCTCCGCCAAATAACGAACACCGTCAAATGCGGCAGCAAGCGCGCTCTCATCCGCGCAAACCCGCATTCCGATTCCTCCGCCGCCGGCTGTACTCTTCAGAATGACGGGATACCCGATCTCTTCTGCCTGCGCGAGTGCTTCGTCAAGCTCCGAGATGAGCGCTGTGCCGGGCAGCATCGGTACACCAGCGCGTTCTGCAATCTCGCGAGCGGAGTGCTTCAGACCGAACATCTCCATCTGCTCCGGAGTAGGTCCAATAAACACGATGCCACGCTCACGGCACGCACGAGCGAATGCTGCATTTTCGCTCAAGAATCCATAACCCGGATGAATCGCCTGCGCGCCGGTATCGATTGCGGTTTGGAGAATACGATCCACATCCAGGTAGCTTTCTTTTGCAGGACCCGTACCGATCAATACCGCTTCGTCTGCGCCATCGACATGAAGACTGTCTTGATCTGCTTGTGTATAGACGGCAACGGATTGGATGCCGAGCTTGCGAAGCGTACGCTCGATTCGAACAGCGATTGCGCCGCGATTCGCGATGAGAACTTTAGTGAACATGGACATGGTGTTTCCCTCCCTGAATGACTCTTTTCTCTCTATGGATTCCAGATCAACACCCGAATCGGAGTTGGGTTATAGGCATTGCATGGATTATTTAATTGCGGACAATTGCTGATCAACACCATCGTCCGGCAGATCGATTCGAGCTCCACATAACAACCAGGTGCGGATACCCCATCAGCAAACCGCAGTCCGCCATCTTCTGAAACGGGTACATTCATGAAGAAGTTCACGTTTGGCGCCAAGTCACGTTTCGTATAGCCGCCATCATGTTTGGCAAGCTGCAGCATGAACGTATCGCGGCAGTTGTGCATTTGGAGCTTCTCGTGTGCATATCGAACCGTGTTACTTTGAGCGGAACAAGAGCCGCCCACCGTGTCGTGTCTGCCGCAAGTATCGGCTACGATCTTCACCAGTTCCTTGCCGGATTCAGCCCGCAGCACGGAGCCTGTCGTTAAGTAGATGTTTCCTTGCCCAGTGATCGTCGCAACCGCACTATAGTGATCTTCCGGATTATCCGCATCATAGAACAACGTATCCGCTGCTTGGTTGCCTTCTAAATCCACGATTCGCAGTACTTGACCCGGCTGAAGCTCTTTCATCCAGCCATCCCCTGCCAAAACAATTTCATCTATAATAGCCGTTTCCGGTTGCAGTAAACTTTCGTGCCGGTTAAATGCAGTAGTCATCGTAGTTCCTCCTTATGAATAGTTACGCGTATCTATCTGACCATCGAATGATTAACGTCCGGCGAGTAAATAGTACTCCGCCGTATTCTCGAATGCTCTTCGGTTCTCGGATCTAAAATTGCAGCAATAGTCCGTATCCAGATCGACGGCCGGTGCGGGCAATACCTCAAGCTGAACAGCAGCAGTCGGATAATGGGTGCTCGGATTCAGCGGGTTCGGCGTATTCGACACAACGAGGAGAATATCCATCTCTGTCCGCAACGTTACGGCAGCGCCTTCCTTGCAATGCGTGGGATCATAAGTCATGCGTCCTACGTCATCGCAGCTGACTTTCGAGAACAAGTTCACGACCGGCCCCATATCGCGAATGCCCAAACCGCTACGAACGAGCTCTACCGCAAAATTCTCATAGCCGCTGCGTAGCCACTCATTTCGGAGCTGCTGATATTGCGTCAAGCCATACTTGGCATCCGTTGAGGCGCGAGTCATGAAGCCCGTTATCGTATCATGCCAGCCGAGATCATCTTCGACGAAACTTGCCATTGCTCGGCCATTATCGCTCATCAGAATGTTTCCACGAGTCAAATGCGCAGTATATTGGGCTTTCAGCGTGTCCGGCATATTGTAGCGCTCCGTCAGGTCGTCAGCGTGAAACATCATGACCGACAAATTGGCGTTATCCTGCAAAGCCGTAAACCGAAGTAATCTCCCTCTGCTAATTCTCGCTGACCATTTATCCCCTGCCCCAAAGGTAGTGCTCCATACGCTTGTCGTCATTGAATATTCCTCCTCGAAAAGTGATCTAAATATAAAAAGCCTGAGAGATTGGTTTCTCCCAGGCTTTTATCCTTCCGTGTTATGCAGCGCGGCTGCACACCATCTCTCGGACCAGACTTACTTGAACGAAACGCTCACGCAACGGAACCCTAGATGGTTAGTTGTTCTCAATAGCTAACATGAGAACCGATATTCAATTGTTAAAACCTGCTATTGATTCGTATTATAGGGGCGATTTCGGGAAAGTGTCAATCCTTATGTAAGGTATTATTACATTAACGTTCGTTAGGCAATGCAAACAACGACAAAAAAACCTCCCCTACCTGCGTTAAACGCACATAGGAGAGGCTGCAATGGGTTCATCTTAATGACGTTTCGGAAGCGATTTTACATAACGGTCAGAAACATCCATGAGCTGCATCACATAATCATAGTCGCTGCGGTAAGGAGCAAGATCCGTCACCGGTTCCAGCGTGCGGATGTTTACAGCTTTGCCATCCTCGAAGCCTTTGCCAGGTACGAACAGAATATCATTGTTGTAGAATGAGCCTGTCGGCAAATAGTATCTCGTTCCAAACACATTCCGGTCCACATTAAGCAGGTCATGACCGAAGGCCGTAAAATGTTCATCCTTCAGCGAAACGCCAAGCAGATTCGCCACTGTCGGCATAATATCCAGCTGTCCCCCTACTTGATCGACGACTTTACCTTGTTGACCGGGTGCATGGATGATCAGAGGAATATTAAACCGACTGACTTGCGGATCGTATTTGATTCCGAGCGCTTGACTCACGAATGCAGGATCATTATCGTTTGGCTGCAGACCGAAGTGGTCTCCATACAACACCAGTACGGTATTGTCCCATTGCCCCGTTGCTTTGAGCTTATCAATCAATGTGCCGATTGCATAATCCGTATAGTTCACACCTAGCAAATAGTTGCCCAGCTGTGTTCCTTTCAGCTTCTCCGGAAGCTCCATTTTCATCCGGTCCAACGGAACTTCGAATGGGAAGTGATTCGAAACCGTAATAAACTGCCCATAATACGGCTTGTTAGCATCGCTCACTTCCTGCAGCTTCTCGGCTCCAACACGGTATAGCTCCTCATCTGAGGCTCCGAAGCTGTTGTAATGATCGTTGTTGTAATAAGGCTTGTCAAAATAATGATTAAATCCAAGAGCCGCATACAGTTTATTCCGATCCCAGAACGTCACATCATTCACATGAAACGTGTTTGTGACATAGCCGGTTTTTTGCAGTAATTTCGGCAAGCTCGGGATATCCCGATCACCATAACCGGTCGACATCGCGATCTTCGCGGTCGGGTAAATGGAGGTGTTGGACATGAACTCCGCATCCGAAGTATTTCCCTGCCCGATCTGCTGGAATACATGAGGGAAATAGAAGCTTTCATCGGCAAGTTTGTTCAGTACCGGTGTCAGTTCTTGCCCGCCTACTGAGAGATGAATCGGGAAGTTCTGAAACGCCTCCATTTGGATGACGATCAGATTCTTGCCCTTCTGCGATGCGAAATACGCCGCCGGAAGACCACTCGCCCCATCCTTATACGGATAGCTCGCTTGAAGATCACTTGCTTCCTGCGTAATTTCATCGATATTCCCTTCAGCCGCCACACTATTGTCCTGCGCCGCTTTAATCGCCGCGGATATTTGATAGTTCAAGAAACCTTCCTGCTCAGCTTCGACAAGCTCATTGTCGATTGGCATGCCAACTTGAATAACGCGAGCGGAAAGCGCAAAACTTAGGATTAGAATTAGCGTCATCACGACACGGTAAACGGGCGTTACGAGCGGCTTGCTATAACCGCCGTAGCTGCTCCTTGAGCGGCGGCCCGAGCCGCGGACAGCTGAGAATATCCAAATCGCTAAGCCAATCACCAAATCGGCAAAAAACAAGTAATGACTAAATTGAATTGTCGATTCTACACTGGATCCGATCTTCGTCACCTGATGCAGCTCATACAGCGCCGTATAGGTCGGAACGTTCCCAAAATGCTCAAAATACACAGCAGATGAGAATAACACGAACGAATAAATGAGATTCACCGCACCGTAAACGGTTGTACGCAGCTTATTCGGTGTTGCCAGTTCGACTACGCTGAGTAACACCAGGATGGCGCCGATATCTGCAACGATCCGCGTCAAGTCAATTTCTTGGAACAAGAAATAGCGCAGCAGCAGCATTTTGGCAAGGAATAGTGCAACAGCCATATAGAATAACGGAATCCTCGCGTTCTTCTCCCGATTGAGAGAAAGCAGCGTCCTCCGCTGTTGGATTGGAAAATGATTCATAACGACTTTCTGTACCTTCTTTCTTATAAACTGAACCGTTGCCTGAAGCCACACTTCCGGCAAAGCTCTTCGACGACTTCTCTGCGCGAGAATCCGTCATACAACCGGTTCGCACGATCGCCTTCTATAATCTCCGAGAATGAAGTCTGATGAATGTTGCCTAAATTGATGACGCCTTCGCCGTCTAAGCAGCAAGGTACAACGGTACCGTCAACCAGAATTCCAGCTTGATTGCGAAGCGCATGGCAGAAGCCTTTGCCCTCGTCTTCTTTCTCCTTCAGATCCGGCCATTTGAATTCCACCTCGTGGTTCAAATACACGCGATCCGCGATCTTAATCCCATTCCCGCGCGTAAACTTCTCTTGTATGAGGAAATCCAGCTCAAATGCTTCTTCTATCTGCTCTAGAATCTCGTGGTTGCGGTTGACCTCCACATTTACCTCGTTGTCTTCAGCCAAATTCCACAACCGAAGCGAAACCAACATGTCCGAAGTCGCCACAGCCTCTTTCACGAATGAAAGCACGCTGCCGACGTAACCTTCTTTATCCACAGAGCCTTCGTGTCCATCAAAGCTGTGCAGTGAGAAGTTCATTTGACGAAGCGCCGGTTTGCCCATAATCTTGTGCTTGGCTTTGTGGAGCAGCGTTCCGTTCGTCGTAATATTCACCTTGAAGCCGCGCTCATGGCTGATGTCGAGCAGCTGATCAATTTTCGGATGCAGCAGCGGTTCGCCTTTTAGATGGAAGTAGATATAGTCCGTATGCGGTTTGATTTCATCTAATATCTTCGTGAAGTCTTCGACCTTAATGAAATTCGCCTGACGTTTCGTTTGCGGACAGAACGAACAGGCCAGATTGCAGACACTCGTAATTTCGATATAAAATTTCTTAAACTTTTTCATCCCGATTAGGCCCCGTTCATACGATCAATATAGGTTGCGGTGCAAGAACATACCCTCCATTATAAATCGCCAATGCAAAAGCTGTCCACTTAAGGACACTGGAAACGGCAGTTTCGGCGTTGACACATCGGCAAGTGCATCTTATAATTGCTATTCATACAATTGAGAAATGTTATCAAAGGAGCGCGCGCCAATGATGATGAACAAGCTCGTCATCGATTTCTCCCTCTTCGATTCTTACTACATACGCGTGTCGCCTACAGGAACTGTTAATCCTTCCTTCGAGATGCCGGCGATCGATTTTCTGCGCGCAGATTCGGTGCACAAGGCAATCGAAGTAGCAGGTTTAACGGTACGCGCTACCGGCTCAGAGCTGGCTGCTTCCTTTATCGGCGGCTCCTTATTTCATCTATGCGCAGCAAGGCTTCTCTTGTTGTCACACTATAACGCCATTCTGGCAATGTCGCTCGATAAGCTAACGTTTCAAATCGAGGATTGCGGGACTTATAATTTGTATGGCTATAAGCTGAACGAGCTCAGCTTCATGGAAATACCTGAGGACGCTGACCGTGGACAGTACGTGCGGGATGCGCTTGAGGCGGATTTTCGAAATGTCGTAGGTCCAGCGCTGAACGCCCTCGCTTCTGCCGGGAACTTGAAGCCTGCGGTTATTTGGACGCAATTCGGCAGCATGCTGGCTAACATGATAACCAGTTTCGAGGCAAAAGAAACCTCTGATGAAGTTCGGAGTCGATTCACTCATGCTTCCAAGGTGCTCATGGAGCAGCTCGACCCCGGCCTGTTCGGCAGCAAACGCAATCCTTTCGTGCATACGCCTAGATACGTCGACAGCCCCTACCAGATCGGCGGCAAAATCATGATTCGTTCCGGCTGCTGCATGTACTACTGCCGCGAAGAAGGCGACATGTGCTACAACTGCCCAAAACTCACACCACCGCAGCGCGAAGAGCGCTATGCTCGCATCATCGGTGGAAAATAGGCTGAACGGGTTAGGATCCCGTTCAGCTTTTTTTGAACCATCTCGCACCAATCCAACTAGCTGCTTACCTCCGCGGCGGAGGCTGAGAGTCGGAATATCCTGCTCTCACGGCCAGATCCATACCGAATTGACGCCGAGAGTCGAGAAAACCGTCTCTCAGCACGCAAACTAATCAATCCACCTACTCGACTGTAGCTGAGAGTCACTAAATCGAACTCTCACCTCCAAAATCTCACTAAACAAACGATGAGAGTTCCGAAATTGAACTCTCAACACCAAAACTAACCGCTCCACCTATTCGACCGTTGCTGAGAGTAGCAAAATCGAACTCTCACCTCCAAAATCTCACTAAAAAACCACTGAGAGTTCCAAAATCGAACTTTCAGCACAATCAACAAGCCAACAATCCACTACACCACTTCAATGGGCAACAGGCAGCTCGGTAAGCGGCACATCCGCTAACAGAAATGGCGAATTACTTGGTTTTCGACGTTAGAGCTACTTTGAGAGCGGTATATCCGCTTAAGCGCACTTTTTCGACCACAATATGCTACTTTAAGCGGAATAACAGCTAAAAGTCACCGAAGCTAGCCGACTTGCATCACTTTCGGCGACTAGATCCCGCCCCCGCGCAAACACCGCCGACTAGGGTCAGGCTGTCGAGGTCTACTTAGCGGCCGCCAAAGTCACCATCAACAACAAAAAAGGCAACCTCTCGGCTGCCTTCAATCATCCTTCATCACTCACTCGTCAGCATGGCGTGCATTTCGTCCTTCGTCCGCTCCTGCTTGAGCACATGCTCCGCGGAAATGTCGGACCTGTTCTCGTTGCGGAACCAGTTGCCATCCAGATAGTAGCCGTTGACTCTGGCCATCGAATAGAACGCGCACAGCTGATTGGCGATTCGGATGGCATGTTCTTTGGTTTGGGCCGTATATAACGTATTACCGAAACTGAGTGGATTGTTATTGGATTGAATGTTGACATTAAATGGCCCTTCATCACCTTCTACCTGCTTCACCAAAATTTGGTTGTTGTAGCAATTGAGCAGATAATGAACTGTCATGTCATACACCGCCTTAATCACTTTGTTTCGGCCCGCTATTTGCTGGCCGTACAAACTATTACACACGCCTGCTCATTTCTAAGCAGTTCACCTTATTCTATTCTTCGGCTTCCGAGAAATGCGCTTTACAAAAACTATCAATAAGCTGCTCTTCCTCATCCTCCAGCTCAGCATCCACGTACCGATCGTTCATGCGCTCATACAGCTCATACTTCACGATGCTTGAGGTTTCGCCGTCCACTTTATAAATGACGCGGATATAAACGCCATTCTCGACGAACAATTCATCATCCTCCGGCAAATCCACATCCAGTCTAAACTCGTACCGATCGCCGGTTAGAATGCCGAACGGGTCTTTAATTTTGTCCACCGAAAATTCTGTAATCGAAATCATTGCCTCATCCCTTCAAATTCCTCAAGTTATGCCTCATGTGTTAGTATATCGTCCGCCTTCAAGCCGAAGCAAACGTTCTTTCGCATCCACCCCGCCACGAAACCCGGTTAACGCGCCATTCTTCCCGATAACCCGGTGACAAGGCACAACGATAAGCACCGGGTTCGCGCCAATTGCAGTTCCAACAGCCCGAACCGCGCTTGCTTTTCCAATCCGCTCCGCGATATCGGAGTAAGAGCAGGTTTGCCCATGCGGGATTTGCTCCAGTGCTTGCCAGACCCGCTGCTGAAAAGCCGTCCCTTTCACACTCAAAGGCAGTTGAAAGCTTGTCAGCTCCCCCTTCAAATAAGCGCGAAGCTGCTTCCTATATCCCTCTAATCGCACATCATCTCTTACCAACACGCATCCCGGATAATGCTTCACACACCACTCAGCGACTTCATCCAATGAATCGCCGGGCGAACTGACATAACTAAGCCCTTCTTCCGTCGCAACAAGAATGAGCCGCCAAGAGGCATCATCTAGTTCAGACCAATACAGATTGTTCATTTCTCCCATCCTCCCCTATTCCCTATTACTATGCGTCATACGATAAGCCGACGGCGAGCTGCCCGTCTCCTTCTGAAATACGGTTGCAAAATGTGCTGCACTCGGGTACCCCACTCTTACGCCTATATCACTAATTGATAACTCAGATCCGGACAGCAACTCCTTTGCCGCCTCCATACGTATCTGTTGCAAATACGAAGCAGGGGACACGCCCTTGATTCGCTTAAACGTTCGCTGTATATGATAAGGACTGACATGCGCCAGCTCTGCTAATTTGGACAAAGTAAGAGGCTCTTCGTAACGTTCGGCAATCACTGCAGCAATCGACTCTACCCATTCTTCCTCCGGAAGTCGCCTTCCCTCAGGCTTGCACCGTTTACAAGGGCGATAATCATTAGCAAGCGCAGCTTCCGCATGCAAGAAGATGTGAACATGCTTCGGATTCGGCGTTCTCGATTTGCAGGAGGGTCTGCAGAAAATCCGGGTCGAACTCACGCCATAATAGAACTGGCCATCGTACGAAGCATCACAGCTTGCAATAGCAAGCCACATATCGCTTGTCATCATTGGCATGCACCTTCACCTCCATGAGAAGAAGTATAACCTCTTTACCGGGCTGATGTAAGCTTTACCGTATGAGAACGCAAGATTACGAAAGCGGATAAGCCTCGAAGTATGATACAACTAGTTATGTACCACAACTAACGCAGCAGCCCATCCAGCTGAATTTGAAAGGAGGCCCCGAACGAGAGATGCACGCCATTACAATCCATCCACCTGCTCCGTTCAGCAGTGCCCATATCATTGATTATTTGCAACGATCCAGTAACGAATGCTTATTCCATGTCGAGAATAACGCTGTACTGCGGCTTATTCCCACTGCGAGCAAGCCCGTACTCATACGAATCACGCCTGAACAGAACGATTCACTAAGCATTGAGTTTCCTGCTTTGAACGAGGAACCTTCTCAGGAGCTTCGCGAGACTGCTGCCCGCTATGTGTGGGAATGGTTCGATTGCGATCGCGACTTGCTGCCATTCTACGAATTGGCTGAGCAGGATGATCTCCTCAGAGATACCGTCAAGCAGTTCCACGGACTGCGTATAGTCGGTATCGATGACTTATTCGAGGCGCTAAGCTGGGGAATTATGGGTCAGCAAATTAATTTAACCTTTGCCTATACGCTCAAGAGACGTTTCGTGGAGCGCTTCGGCTCTTCCCAGGAGTGGAATGGGCGATGTTACTTTACCTTCCCTACACCTGAAACGATCGCAGCCCTCCAAGTCTCCGACCTGACGGAAATGCAGTTTACCACCCGCAAGGCCGAGTACTTAATCGGAACTGCTGCCGAAATCGTCGAAGGCCGTTTATCCAAAGATCAGCTCATGTCACTTCAAGACTGGACAGCCATCGAGAAAGCACTAACCCGCATTCGCGGAATCGGGCCGTGGACGGCAAACTATGTACTGATGCGCTGTTTGCGTATGCCCGGAGCTTTTCCGATCGAGGATGCGGGGCTTCACAATGCGCTGAAACACCTCATGGTACGGCCAGATAAGCCATCCATTGCCGAAATCAAACAACTCTCCTCTACCTGGGGCGACTGGAAAGCCTATGCGACCTTCTACCTCTGGCGGACTCTTTATTAGCACCTACCTCCCCCCACCGCTTCTCCACAACACCCTCCCCCTCCCCGAGCATATAAAAAAGCCGCCAATAGGCGGCTAAAAGTCAAATTCATTTTTCTTCTTTCGCGGTTGAGATTTGATCTTATTCTGTACGGCGGGAAGATGCCTCATACTGCGATGCATCGGCCCTTTGCAGATCGGACAAGCCTGTTCGCCGGCCTCGGCAAACTCCTCACGAACCCACGCTTTGCAATCCGCATTCTTACACTTCCAAATCTTCGTCGCGATTAACTTCGGTTTTTCCTCTTCATTCATAGACAATTTAAAAGCATCCTTTCTCTTGCTGCCTGGACGAAGCTAGTTCGCACGCCATTAAATTTTCAATTGACGATCAGGTAGTTTATGTTATATTATCTAACAAAACAACGTAACTAAATATGCCATACGTTTTCTAGGGTTCCGCAGCAGCCTTTCCGGCATGCTGGTCTGGACCGAGAGAGAACGCACAGCCGTTGCTGTGTTCACGGAGGGATAAAAGCCCGGGAGGATCTCATAATGGGATACCTTCCGCGCTTTTTTATTTTCAAGCCACCCCTTATAAATCGGGATGGTTACACGCGGGATGACGGAAGGGTGCTGCACATGAACGTACAAGTCAAACTAACGCCAACATTATCGTTATTTCAGATCGTGTTCCTCGGCCTTGCTTGGATGACTCCGATGATCTACTTCTCGATTTACGGTATTGCTTACGAATCGTCCGCCGGGATGTTAACCCAAGCGTATTTAACCGCTTTTGTCGCAATCATGTTCACTGCCTATAGTTATGGTCATATGTCGAAGGCATATTCAAGCTCAGGATCCGCCTATTCCTATGTGAAGAAATCTATCCATCCCTACCTCGGCTTCCTTGTCGGGTGGGCATTGCTGCTGGATTACCTCTTCTCACCTATTATCGCATGTCTAACGTTCGGCATCTATATGCATGCACAATTTCCGGCAATACCTGCCTACCTCTGGATGATCGGAATCAATTTGCTCATCACACTGGTGAATCTGCGCGGCGCATCATTCTCAGCCAACCTGAGCAAATGGTTTGTGCTTATTCAAATGGGCTTCATCGCGTTGTTTTGCATCTTGCTCTACCGAGACCTAACTTCCATAAGCGAGCCACTCGCGCCACTCCTCCAACATGAGATTCCCTTCACAACGATACTGTCTGGCGCTTCCATGATCTGCTTCTCCTTTCTCGGATTCGATTCCATCACGACAATGTCCGAAGAAACGAAGAACGCAAGCAAAACCATCCCGAGAGCGATCGCTATTATTATTGGGATCGCGATCGTTTTATATGTCGCACCGTCTTATTTAACTCAGCTTGCATTCCCGAATCCAATCCCGTTCACCAACCTCGATTCGGCCGGGCTGGAAATCGTGAAAATGGTCGGCGGAGCCATGCTTGGATCGGTATTCATCATTGTGCTCTTATTTGCAATCTTTACGCAAGGAATCTCTTCCGTTTCAAGCGTGTCACGGCTGTTGTTAGTAATGGGACGCGAATCGATCCTTCCGGAGCGCATCTTCGCCTATGTACACCCCAAGCTCAAAACGCCTGCGGTTAATATTCTGATTGTTGGCATGGTCTCCATGTTAGCTTTGGTCATTCGACTCGATACAGCCATCAAATTCGTGAATTTTGGCGCGCTTACCGCCTTCTTCTTTGTCAACATATCTGTCATCTGCCACTATTATGTCAAGGAACGTAAGCGTACTGTTAAAGGAACGCTTGCTTACTTGGTGCTGCCGGGTACAGGTGCCTGCGTCATCGGCTACTTGTTTCTCCTGCTAAGCAAGGATGCACTTATTATGGGGCTCATTTGGCTCATCCTCGGTGTGCTGTATCAAGCCTATCGCAAACAAGACGCCCTAAAGGCAATCCTGCAACGAAACAAATCTTTCACGATTGAAAAATCAAAAAGCACCCCATAAGGGGTGCTTCATCGTTTAAGGTAAGATACAGTTAATCGTTAACTGTATTCGGCGCCGCTCCCAGGCTGCCATTATCGATCAAGCTGCGAAGATCCGGCTCAATTGCCGCTGGATCCGTCGATGCCGGATATTGCTTCACAACGTTGCCTTCTTGATCAATCAGGAATTTCACGAAATTCCACTCGATTGTACCGGTATGGTAAGGGGCAGGCGCTGCGTCCACTAGATATTTATATAACGGATGAGCATCCTCGCCAATCACGTCAATTTTCGCAAACATCGGGAAGGTTACGCCGTAATTGAGCTCGCAGAAACTCGCAATTTCTTCGTTCGTCCCTGGCTCTTGACCTTTAAATTGATTACATGGGAAACCAAGTACGACCAAATTCTCGTCCTTATGGGCTTCATAGATTTGCTGCAACCCTTTGTAATGAGGAGTAAGTCCACATGCGCTTGCCGTATTGACGATCAGAAGCGTCTTGCCTTTATATGCGGACAGCGACTGCTCTTCGCCAGTAATGGTCTTGACGGTGAAATCATAAATGCTCATCGATAGGTCCCTCCTGAATTGAGTTCACAGTATATTGCATTTAATTAAATTGTATAAAATGATTATAGCCTATGAACACCACTTCGAGCAACCCCTAAAATATCCATTATTCCTTCGTTAACACCTTCTGCAGTACCCTTACTAGCTCTTCCACATCCTGCCAAACATGCGGTCTGACCCCTTGCGGAAGCTGTTGGTCCGCCGCTTTGCTTGTCCATATGATCGGGATCTCATTGCCTATCGCAAACCCCGCACGAAGCCACAGTTCCGCATTCGGTTCCGTCACATCCGCCACAAGCAGCTTGCAGTCGCTCACCTCTTGCAGCATCGTTTCAATCGGTTTCGGATCCAAGCGAAGCGATAGATCTTCCTCCAGAAACTTCGGTGCATAACCAAGCTGAATCAGTCTCGGGAACACCGTCTCCAGCCATTCTCTGCTTACGTTCTCATCATTGCCGCTCAGCAGGACGTAACAAGGCTTCAGCGCTTTACCGCTCGCCGTATTGGCTGCTTCCACCCATCCTTTCTCCGTCAGCTTAAATGTTGATCCGATGCGCTCAATATAACCGTCTTCTTTCAGCTTCTCCGTGATAAAGACAAGCTCTTGCAAGTTCAAAGAATATGTCAAATTATAGCTTTGCGAGAACTGATTAATAACAACCGCTTCACCCGGCCCGCTTGTGTGCCGGTGAAGATAACGGAGAAGGCGGTTCCCCTTCTCTTCCGTTGTAATTGGAATTTGCGGCGATTGCAGGATCGTTTCCCGGTCCGTGTAAGTGAGAACGACCTTCTCATCACAATCCGTCTGCTCCCGGATATAAGCCGACAGAATCGGGAACGAATTCCGTTTCTCCGAATAGGACAACAGGCGGTATGGCTCGTAGCTGTCTTCGCGCAATCCATAAGATCCGCCCGGTGCGCACATACAATCGATGTACCACTCGTTTCCACCTTTTCGTTTCACTTTCACAAGCTCATCACAAAATAAACAACGTTTCGATTCCAATACTTCCATTCCTCTAATCACCCCTTACTTAACGATTCGCAGCAGCCGGCTCCGATTAGGGTGCAAAGGGGATTAAGCTTCTCTCATTATTGTCCCGCGGCATTATCCTGCTGCGCGACGCGAATCCACTTTGCTCCGTCCCAGCGCAGCACATCGCCGGCCGCGATATCCTTCTCCGCTTTCTCGCGCGACAACGTCAGCACCTTGCCGTTCACTTCAATGGCAAGGCTCATTTCATCTGCGGCAACAACTTTCCCGAGCCGTTGAATGGCGCACTTGACCGTAGTATTCGCTTCGCTTTCCATCCCTATAGCCCCTTTAGGTCAATTGTACAAAATGAACGTCCATGTCCGTATGATTCGTTACTTTAGATTATACGCTACCTCTCGGCGAGGGCAACATTCATCAAGCAAACGCCTAGCCTTCATGCGTGAGAATGCCGATTTTATGCATAAAATATGCGAAATTGGTAATTTTAACTATACGCTAAGGAAAGGAGGATCATGGATTTGAACGATAAAATCACCCCTTTTCAACTGTCCACCTTGCTGGTTACGTTTATTGGCATCTCCAATCATGTCATCCTGACGCCCATTTTACTGGATATAGCGAATCGCGACGCATGGATTGCTGTCTTGGCGGCCATTATCCCCTCTTTACTACTTGGCTTGCTGTTTGTCTATATGTACAAACATATTCCTTCATCGTTGTCCACCTGGATGTTCGAGAAAGCGCCTACGTTAATTTGGCTCATATTCACACTCCTGTTCACCGTGTATTTTCTAGTTCAGGCAAGCATCAGCATACGGGATACGATTATGTGGTCCAACTCCTCCTACTTAACCTATACCCCGCAGTGGGTCGTTGGCCTGTGTCTCATTGGCATTAGTTATTTCACAGCCAGAAAAGGACTGGCAGCCATCGCCATTACCAATGGCATTCTGCTGCCTTGGATTATCGCGGCCGGATTGTACGTCATGACCGTGAACTTTCAATACAAGGACTACAATTACCTGTTTCCCATCTTCAAAAATTCAGCGCATGCGATCACGAAAGGGGCTTGGTACACGACCTCAGGTATTACGGAGATCTTCCTTGTGTTCTTCTTGAAGGACGAAGTGAAAGGGAAACTGTCACGACTCAACATGAGCCTTGTCGTGCTCATGTTGATTGAACTGACGTTCGGGCCATTAACTGGCGTAATCGCCATGTTTGGTCCTTTTGAAGCTACGCTGCTGCGATACCCAGCCTATGAGCAGTGGCGGATGGCCGCCATCGGAAGCATGCTGAGCCAAACGGACTTTTTGTCCATTTATCAATGGCTGGCAGGCGCCTTTATCCGAATCTCATTGGGGATCTACATCATACACACACTGTGGGTGAAGAGGTGGAAACATCCCGAGATTTTGTTCATTGTGATCTCATTGATCCTCCTTGTGGTCAATCTGCTTAAACTTTCGGATGTGGATTTTCACAATCAAGTGAGAAACTACTACACAAGTGCCAGTATACTTTGTGGTGTCATTACGATCGTGATCTTAATTTGCATCTGGACAGGAAAGAACAAGAAGGCGGTGCAGCGAAATGGTTAACATCAGCGAAAGCGATATCCGGCTTTTATTCGAGGACTGCGGCGATGTTACCTTCGAGAGGAACGGCAGTTTTCTCTTCGTCTTCTGCCAAGGGCTGTCAAGCCGTGAGCAAATCAATGAAATCAGTACATACGGCGCAGATCTTTGGAGGCAGCACCCCGTTACACTTACAACACACTGGAAGAACGAACTCTCCTCTTCTATTTTTAACGGCGACTTGTTCCTTTACGATCTGGAAACGGCAAACAGTTACGTACAATACGTCTCGGACCCACCACAAAGAACGACGGAAGAGTCCGTTACGGAAACGTCTACGAAGGGCGCTCGCGACGGATTTACCGAGAGTATCGAGACTAATTTGGCGCTGATCCGCAAAAGATTGGCTACCCCGACACTCAAAGTAGAATCCTTTACAATCGGAGTTCGAAGCCAGACCGCGATAAAATTGCTTTTCATCCAGGATATTGCGAACAAACAGGCTGTCGATGAGGCAAGGGCAAGATTGCGGAAAATTCATATCGATGCGCTCGTTACGAGCTCGCAGCTAGAGGAAGCTATATCGGATCGTTCTTATTCGGTGATACCCCTTATCGACAATACCGGACGACCGGATTTTGCCGCAGAGTGTCTGATTAGCGGCCGTTTTGTCATTTTGCTTAACAACTCACCGCTAGCGATTATCGCGCCTATTACGCTTACATCGCTCATTAACTCACCGGAAGATGGCTATTTCCGGGCGGTGATCAGCTCCTTTCAACGGTTGATCCGATTCTTCGGCTGGTATTTGGCACTGTTCCTGCCCGCTTTCTACATTGCGTTGATCGGCTTTAATTTCGAGCAGGTTCCGCTTCCTTTATTAGCTACGATCGCATCGAATCGGATCGGACTTCCGCTTTCACTTCCATTCGAAGCGATAACGGTGCTCATCTTATTTGAGCTGTTTAAGGAAGCGGGACAACGACTTCCCAAATCGGTAGGGCCAACCGTAACCGTCGTCGGCGGTATCATCGTAGGCGACGCCGCCATACGTGCCGGCATTACGTCTCCTACCGTTACCGTTGTGGTTGCAACTACGGTGATAGCCGGCTACACGCTGGTAAACCCGACGCTAAGCGGCATCGTGTCTATTGTTCGCATCGCTATTATGATCATCTCCTCTGTTCTCGGTATGTTCGGCTTCTTCATGTCCATTTTCTTCGTCGTCTCCTATATGTCCGATCTCAAATCATTCGGTATCCCGTACCTCTCTCCGATTTCACCGCCATCGCGGGCAGATATCTTAGGAGCGCTGCTGAAGAAACCGGCCAAGACCATGACTAAGAGACCGCAGAACCTCCATTTACAGGACGATACGAGGATGAAGGATGGAAAACCATGAACCGGATCTGGAAGGCGGTCTTGGTAAGCTGCCTCGTGTTATGCTTGTGCGGCTGCTGGGACGTAAAGAACATTCAATATTTTAATTTCGTCACTGTGATGGGAATTGATTACGTCGACGGCAAATATCAAGTCTATGCGCAAATCAATGACCTTACCACCATGGCAAAACAAGAAGGCGGCGGCCAAAACGCTAAACCGGTCGTGATCGGAAGAGGCGAAGGCGAGAGCATCGGGATGGCGGTGTTCGATCTACAGAAAGAAAGCCAAATGCGAATGGATTGGACGCAGAATAAAGCGTTTATATTCAGTGATCGCCTACTTGCCAGGGGAATTTTCGATATCCATGACGAATTGATGCGAACACGCGATCAACGTTATACCCCTTGGGTGTTTGCAACCAACGAAGATCTGGCGGAGATTCTTACGACGATGCCGATCACCGGCAGCTCGTATGTATCCACGCTGTATTATCAGCCGAATTTGTTATTTAAGCAGCTGCAATCTTCCTTTGAGCCCATTCAATATCAGAAACTCATCCGATCTACAAGGGAACCCTTCGAGACGACTTTGGTCGACCACATAAAACTTTCAAAAAATTGGAAAAAAGGCAGTAAGGCGTTCACATTGCCTATCGTGGATGGACTAGTCGCACTTAAGTACGGAAAGAGCGAGGCTCGATTCAGCCGCGAAGAAGCAACCGGAATGAAATGGTTAAAGAAAAACACCAGGCGCGGCCTTCTTCCTATTAAAGACGAGCAAGGTAATTTCGTTGGAACCGCTAACCTTAAAAGCCTTAAGGTGAAGAAAAAGCCTGCTTATAAGGATGGTAAACGAATCGTAAGACTAAACATCAGCATGGACGCGGGTCTACGGGAGCAGGAGAAAGGCTTCACCCTAATTGAAATAAATAAACTGCTCGAGAAGAGCCTATATGACGAAATTATGAAAACCTATGAAGTAGGCAGGAAACGCTCTACGGATATCTACTCCTTGAACGAGGTATGGTATCGCAAAGGCCTTGCCGTAAACGAAGACATTCCGGGGATTGAGCTGCAAGTCAAAGTGAAGCTGATGGCTACGGGGATGCTTGAACTGCGGAAGTAGAATTGCCGGAAGTCAAGTCAGTTTACATTAGTCTTTTCTAATTGTTTTCTCATAATCGGGTTTATTCGCGATAGTTCATAGGTCTACCGCCTCATTGGAAAGTGGTGGTACAAAATGCTGTGCTATAGTGTTCCTAGGCAATCACAGCGGCCTGTACCCTACTACATTTCAGTGCAGGAGGAATTCAAAATGACTAACACACTAAATCATAAACGTTTAAATAAGAAACTACTGAGCCTTACATTAGGTTTATCCATTGCATTAGGCGGCGGCGGCATGCTCTTTACACCAAATACAACACATGCAGCGACAGCCAATTCATCGATCGTGGATGACATCATCGCAACAGGTAAACAATATCTAGGCGTGGAATACAAATTCGGCGCTAAAACAACAACGACATCTGTATTTGACTGTTCTTCTTTTGTTCAATACATCTTTAAGCAGCATGGCATCGATCTGCCGCGTTCGTCCAGACAACAAGCAAAAGTCGGTACGAAAGTAACAAAAGATCAGCTGCAGCCGGGTGATTTGGTGTTCTCGGATACCAATCACGATGGCGTCATCAATCACGTGAGTCTTTATATTGGCGATGACAAACTGCTGCAAACGTACCGTGTCGGTGTAGGCGTAACTATCTCTAAATTCTCAGGCAGCGCCTGGGATAAGACCTTTGTAACGGCACGTCATGTCATTGCAGGTGATAATACGGGGAATACCGGCAACAACGGCAACAGCGATAACGGTAATACTGATAATGGCTCCATTGATGATGGCAACACCGGAGACAATAGCAATAACAGTGGTCCTGTAGGTGATACGCAACCTGTGCAGTCTGATGATTCCGCAACACCAACGAAAACTTCCGGCAATTCGAATCACCATTACTGGAATCGATAATTAGCACAACTTCCCAACTTCCATATTCGATCGAACCATAGGCTGTCCCAAAAGTCCATGTACTGGCTTTTGGGGCAGCTTTTTCGACTTTACCAAAACATCCTAACGCTAACGAATCGTAGAAGCCTTATTTCAGCTGTATGATTGGATTTGAAATTCTTACGAATCGTACAGGTGTTATTTAGCTTCGAAATGCCTCTTTTCACTCCATTTCACCCGAATAAGGCCCGTAGGATTCGTTAGAATAATATAGAGGCTGTTTCCGTCAAAATAAGGCTAGTACGATTCGTTAGAATGTTAATCATCTGCGGCGAGCACCATTGACAATGCCATGATCAGATGCAAATTGCCAAGATGCGGCTTATCGCTGCCAGTGACACATGCGCCACAACAAAGAGGAGACTGCTTCCCACGCAGCCTCCCCACTATTAATCCCGATCGTACAATAACCCGCCTTTTGTCGTAGACGCACTTCCGTAAAATTCGGTATATACCTTCTCTGCATAAGCATCCGTCATCCCCGCGATGTAATCGGACACCATCCGCTCCCAAGACCATACATCCTTGAGCCGCTCGTAGCTTTCCAGCCAATCCGGCGGGATGATGAGCCGCCCTGAGTCCTGTACCTTGAAGCTGTCCCATAAACGCTTAATGATGATCTCGCTGCGTTTATGAAGCCGCTGAACGCGAAAATCCTTAATCAGCATCACCCACGCCAGCTTCTTCAAGATCTCCATCGTTCGCAGCAGTTCCATGTCCTGCACACCGTCGCGAACGAAGGTGACCCTTTTCCAGCCTGTTGCCGGATCATCAATGATTCCGACCCCGCTCACAAACTTCCTCACCCACCGCGCTTTCATCTCTCTGCGCGTACGCGATGGCTCCCTGCCGCATTCCACATAAATGCTTTCCCACTGCTCCAGATAATGATGCAGCGCCTGCTTCACCATCAGCTTCATATCAACCTGTTCCCAGTGCATGACTGCGTTACCGGGATCGTTGATGATTTCCTGCATGACGTTCGCGACGAGACGATCATCCTCGAACAAGCTGGGGTTCATTTGGATTTTCCCTGCCCGAATGCCATCCTCAATATCATGTGTCGAGTACGCAATATCGTCGCAGAGATCCATGAGCTGCGCCTCAAGTGTTGCGCAGCCATCCGGCATCCCCCAGGCGCTGCGAAGAGCCTTAATCCCTTCCCATTCCATGCTATATACACCCTTCAATCGACCGGGGTCGTCTAAGCAGAACGGGTATTTATTAATGGCGAGCAGCACGGCAGCTGTCAGATCGAGTCCGCTGTCACTTCCTGCACGCTTCTCCAGAAACATTAAGATCCGATAGTTCTGAGCGTTGCCTTCATATTTAAGGCCGCATTCTTCCATGAGCAGTTCATTGAGCACTTCTTCCCCTTTATGGCCAAAAGGAGGATGGCCCAAGTCATGGGCGAGCGATGCGCATTCCACTACCTCTGGGTCGAGCATTAGTCCCGGATGTTCCTTCTTCGCCAGGAACGAATAATTCTTCCCGAGCTTACGGGCCACTTCTCGCGCGATTTGCGATACTTCAAGCGAATGCGTCAGTCGCGTTCGGTAGTAGTCACCCGAGCCTGCTCCGAAAACTTGTGATTTGCCCTGCAGGCGACGAAATGCCGGAGATTGAATTAATCTGGCATAGTCTTTCTCATACTCATCCCGATCCTCGCTGGAGTGGATGTTCTCGAAATCAAATAACCGCATTTTACGTACGTTCATCTGCATTCGCCTCCGTTTCTCGCTGTCTTACCCTCATTCTATGTAGAATGTTGGCCAATAGCAAATAAAAAACCTCACAAGCTGACGTTCAGGGATAGAAGCCCTGACGTCAGAAGGTGAGGTTGATGTTTGTCTGCCGGAAGGATTAGCCTTCAAGCAGCAATGATTCTGGATCTTCGAGCAATTGCTTCACTGTAACGAGGAAGCGAACCGCTTCTGCACCATCTACGATACGGTGGTCATAGGAAAGTGCAATGTACATCATTGGACGGTTCTCCATGCGCACATCATCAATCGCCATAGGGCGAATTTGGATTTTGTGCATACCGAGAATACCGACTTGCGGTGCATTAAGAATTGGCGTGGACAGCAGCGAACCGAATACGCCGCCGTTTGTAATCGTGAACGTGCCGCCTTGCAGATCGTTCAATGCCAGTGTATTGGCACGAGCTTTACCTGCAAGTTCCGCGATTTGCTTCTCGATTTGAGCAAAGCTCAGACGATCCGCTTCACGCACGACCGGAACAACAAGGCCTTCTTTAGCAGATACTGCGATACCGATATCGTAGTACTGTTTAACAAGGATCTCGTCGCCTTGAATTTCCGCATTCAGCAGCGGATAAGCTTTGAGCGCGCCGATTACGGCTTTCGTGAAGAAGGACATGAAGCCAAGACCGATGTCATGCTTCTCTTTGAACGCGTCCTTCCGGCGTTTTCTAACTTCAAGAATCGCCGTCATGTCGACTTCGTTGAACGTAGTCAGCATTGCAGCCGTTTGCTGCGCTTCTACAAGGCGCTTCGCGATTGTAATACGGCGACGGGACATCTTACGGCGTTCCGCCGGTTTGCCCGGCTCAGCTGCAGGAGCAGACGCCGCAGGAGCTGCTTGTGCGCTAGGTACTGCAGCAGGAGCTTTCGCAGCCGTGTTATGCGCTTGGATATCTTCCTGACGGATACGGCCCATTGGATCTTGAGCTTGTACTTGCGTCAGATCAATGCCGCGCTCTCTTGCAAGCTTACGCGCTGCAGGCGTTGCAGAGAACACAGCGGCATTCGCATCAGAAGCAACCGGAGCCGGCGCTGCTGCCGGAGCAGCCACCGGAGCCGGTTCCGCAGCTGCCACAGGCGCTGCCGGCGTTGTTGCCGGCGCTACCGGCGCAGGCGCTGCCGCAGGGTCGCTGCTAGGCGACATTGGCTGAGGAGCCGCTGCACCGGAGCCGCTGCCGATCTTACCGATCGTTTCGCCTACCGCTACGGTATCGCCTTCGCCGCGAAGAAGCTGCTCGATAACGCCGGCTTGCTCCGCACTGATTTCAATGTTGACTTTATCCGTTTCCAGCTCAGCAAGCACATCGCCTACATTCACGCTGTCACCGGCTTTGACATGCCATTTAGAGATCGTGCCTTCTACGATCGATTCTCCCATTTCGGGTACTTTAATTTCACTCATGGCTGTTCTCCCCTTTAGTCGTCGTTGTTAGAGTACTGCGATTCAGCGCAACGGAAACGATACGTTGCTGCTCCATGTTGTGTACGTATTGGAATCCGCTTGCCGGGCTCGACCGTTTAGGACGACCGATGTAACGGACGGTTGTATTAGGTGTTACACGTGCGCGGATCCGCGGCTCGACATAGTTCCATGCACCCATGTTTTGCGGCTCCTCTTGCACCCACAGTACTTCTTTCACATTCGGATAACGGTTGATGATTTGTTCAATATCGGATTTCGGGAACGGATACAGCTGCTCCACGCGAACGATATGAACCCAGTTCCATTTATCCTCAGCTTGTCCATCCTTAAGCTCCAATGCGGCTTCCAGATCGATGGCCACTTTACCGGTACAGAAGATCAGACGCTCTACTTGTGCCGGCTGCTTGCCAAGACCCGGCTGCTCCAGTACCAGTCTGAACGAGCCATTGCTGAATTCAGCTGGGTCCGAAGCGACGCTAGGATTCCGGATCAAGCTCTTAGGCGACATCACGATCAGCGGACGCGCTTCGTCCGTATTGATAATCGCGGCTTGACGACGAAGCAAATGGAAGTATTGCGACGCTGACGTCAGGTTTACAATCGTCAGGTTATCTTCCGCTGCCAGAAGCAAGAAACGCTCAAGTCTCGCACTGGAATGCTCCGGACCTTGACCTTCATAGCCGTGAGGCAGCAACATGATCAGACCGGACTTCTGCGACCATTTCACACGGCCTGCCGTGATGAACTGGTCAATGATAACTTGCGCGCAGTTGGCAAAGTCGCCGTATTGTGCTTCCCAAATAACAAGTGTTTCCGGGGAGAACACGTTGTATCCATAATCAAACCCAAGAACGGAAGCTTCGGCAAGCGGACTGTTATGAACCGCGAAGGAAGCATTGGCTTGTGGCAGCTTGTGAAGCGGCGAGAACGTCGCATTCGTTTCTACATCGTGCAGCACAATGTTACGGAATGCGAAGGTTGCGCGCTCCGAATCTTGTCCGCTCAAGCGAATTGGCGTACCGTCGGATAGAATGGTTGCAAAAGCAAGCGTTTCGGCCAAGCCCCAATCCACCTTGCTGCCTTTCTCCAGCGCGTTAGCACGGCGCATCAGAATACGTTCAAGCTTATCGTGCACCTTGAAGCCATCCGGCCATTTAAGCAGCTCCTCATTAATCGCGCTGAGCTTCTTAAGCGGAACGGAAGTAACTACTTCTTTCTTGCGGCGTTTGCTCGTATCATCGATTTTCGGCTGCTTGAATGATTTATCGCTCGACTTCACTTCATCGAGTGCAGCTTGCAGCTTAGCAAGACCAGCTTGCCTAATAGCTGTAACTTGATCCTCAGACAATAACCCTTTCTCTTTCAGCTTCTCGCTGTAAATACGGCCGACTACCGGATGGTTGCGAAGCTTCTGATAAACAAGCGGTTGCGTTGTTTCCGGGTCGTCCGTCTCATTGTGACCGTAGCGGCGGTAGCCCACCATGTCGATCAGGAAGTCTTTGTGGAACTTCTGACGGTATTCACATGCCATCCGAACCGCAGCAATACACGCCTCCGGATCGTCGGCGCTAACATGTACGATTGGGATTTCGTATCCCTTTGCAAGGTCACTCGCATAATGCGTGGAACGCGAATCTTTGCTCTCGGTCGTGAAGCCGAGTTTATTGTTTACGATGATATGAATCGTTCCGCCGTTCTCATAACCCGCAAGCTTCTTGAAGTTAAGCGTCTCCGCAACGATACCTTCACCTGCGAATGCGGCGTCGCCGTGCATCAGAATCGCTGCTGCGCTGCCGAAATCAGGTGTTGGATAGCCGGCTTTGCTGCGATCATCTTGCGCTGCACGCGTGTAGCCTTCTACGATCGGATTGACGTATTCCAGGTGACTCGGATTGTTTGCCAGCGAGATACGTGTTTCAACGGTTTCGTTCTCCTTAAGCGATCGATGCGCGCCTAAGTGGTATTTCACGTCGCCGGTCCAGCCGATGTTGATGCCCATTGCGCCTTCCGATGGCAGCAAGTCCTTCTCTTTGTTTGGCGAATGATGGAATTCAGAGAAAATAGCTGTGTAGGGTTTGCCGAGAACATGAGTCAATACGTTCAAACGTCCACGGTGCGCCATACCCATCAGAATGTGACGAGCGCCGTCATGCGCGAGCTCACGGATGATCTCGTCGAGCATCGGCACAAGCGTATCCGTTCCTTCGATGGAGAAACGCTTCTGACCTACGAACGAGCGATGCAGGAAAGTCTCGAATTGCTCAACATCAATTAAGCGTCCAAGCAAAGCGATCCGTTCTTTGGCGCTCATCGGTTTGCTGGCCATGCCGATTTCAGCTTGGCGATGGAGCCAGATCCGCTCATCTTCCGCATGAATATGCCCGAATTCAAAACCGTACGACTTTGTATAAACTTCTTTCAAATGCGCGATAGCTTGGGCACCTGTACGAATCGTTTCCGGTGCTTCCTCCCAGATGAGAGAAGCCGGAATGGTGTCCAGATCTTCCGATGTAAGCTTAAATGTCATCGGCTCGAGCAGCTGCGTGTCCGGTGCGGCAGATAAACCGAGCGGATCATTGTCGGCTGCCAGATGACCGTAAGTACGGATATTCCGTACAAGCTTGCCGGCGTCAACGATTTTCTTCAAGAAAGCAGGATCAATCGATTTAATGCTATCAGAGCCTGAAACGCCGGATGCGAGCGGTGGATTCACCTTCACAATTCCCTTTGCCGATGTGGACGGCGGCGGTCCCCATTTCGCAAAGGAATCTCTGAATGCTGGCTCAACCGATTCAGGGTTCATCAGGAACTTCTCATACATTTCCTCGATATACCCTAAATTCGGGCCATAATAGAGTTCCCATGGCGACTTCTGACTATTATTCTCTGCTGTCATTACAGGCTACCTCCAACTATTTAGATGCGCTTATTTAATTAATTAACCCTTTGTACGTCCATCCATACATGATAGCAGAAACATCATAGTTGGGACAAATGAACAGGCAAAAGTCCATGGAATGTTCATATTTTGAGACTTCAATCCCCGTTGACAGAGAAAATGCATACTAACGACCGAGAAATGCAAGTAAATTAGCACCTAAATTCGACAAAAAAAAGAAGTCCCGAAGGACTTCTACTCTTTTTATAAGGTGGAACGTTCACCCAGCTCTTCTTCATCCTCGACTTGCTCGGAATCATCAATCGCTTCTTCCGCCGTTCCTCGCGCATTCAACATCAACATCGTGATCAAGGCAAAAGCAATCAAAGCCAAGAACGGAATGGTAACATATCCGCCAAACCAGTCGAGATAATCATCGCTGCACGGAACGCCGACAGTGCATGGAAGCATTTTGGCCAGAGCCGGAATTTGCTGTTCCGCATAATGATAGATGGAGATCAATCCGCCCAGTAGGGAAAGCGGCCAAATGTACGGGATCAGCTTGCGGTCGTTGCGGTAGCTCGCCATTCCGAGCAGCACCACAAGCGGGTACATGAATATTCGTTGATACCAGCATAAATTACATGGGATAAAGTGCATGATTTCGCTTAAATATAAACTGCTGCCCGTAGCGACAATCGATACGATCCACGCCAAGTAGAGCGCGTATTTGCTAAAGAACCCAAGTCTCGATGACGTTTGGATCATTTGCCCTCGTCGGCCAGCGCGTTGTCGATAGCCTTCTTAATACTTGGATAGTCACCGAATTCGCCTTTAAATTCTTCGCCGTTAATGAACAAGGTTGGCGTGGAATTAACGTTAGCGGCGATTGCAGTGTTCTTATGTTTGCTGACTTCAGAGGCATAGGTGCCTTCTTCGATATCCTTCTTCAATACATCCAGATCAACGTCGATCGCATTATCTTTGGCCAACTGAACCAGATATTCAGGAGTAGCCCAAAGTGTGTGCTCATCTTGCTGGTTCTTATAGAGAACATCGAAATATTTCCAGAAAGCGTCATTATTCTGATGGTAGACGGATTGTGCGGCCAGAGCGGCTGTCGTCGAATCATCTCCGATGAACGGGAAATTCATGAAGTAGATGGCAACCTTGCCCGACTCCACGTAATCTTTCTCGATCTGCGGCTTAATTTGCTGACTGAAGATTTGGCAGGACGGGCATTTATAATCGCCGAACTCGACAATTTTGACCGGTGCATCCGCTTTCCCCAGAATAGGCAGCTGTTCGTAATCAAATGCGGTCGGATCTGCCTTCGGCGTGAAAATCAGGGCCGCAATGATGCCCAGAATAACAACGATACCTGTTCCCCACATCAGCTTCTTCATAAATTTGCGCTGCTTCTCCAATTTCTCTTGCTCGGCTTTACGTTGACTCTTATACGTGGATTTCTTCATTGGCTGCGACATAATTGCTTCCCATCCTTTTCTATGAGCCTATTCTATTTAAATTGTAGAGAACGACATACTAGATGTCAATTCATTCAAACGCTTAGAACCTGCGGCTTAACGCCTGCCGGAAGAATGCGTTCTACCTGCTCCATTACCCGCGCATCTGCCAGTTCTTTGCCCATCATTGTAATCATCCCCGTATCCTCACGACCTCGAATTAAACGTCCCAAGCCCTGCTTTAACCGAAGCAGCATATGAGGCATGTCCACGGTTTCGAAGGGGTGCTCGGCATCTTTGCGTTTAGCTGTGAAAACAGGATCGTTCGGAGGATATGGAAGCGACCACATCAGCACATGCGACAGCGACGGGCCCGGAATATCAAGCCCTTCCCATAGTGTGACCGCACATAGGACACTGGCTTCATCACTCTGGAACGACTCGATGAGATGACTGATTTCAGCTGTTCCTTCGAATAGGAACCGGAAAGTTGCGTAGCCTGGAATCGAGGCGATATCCGTTTTGAACTGCAGCAATTCTTCCTTGGAAGGGAACAGGATAAGCGCTCGTCCTTCCGATTGCTGAAGCCGCTGCAGGGCAAGCTTGAGCTTGCCAGCCTGGCTGCTAATCGGCGCGACCGCTGCGCTCATCTGCGTCTCATAATCATAAGGCGACGCTACCGAGAAGGATAACGCCTTCTGGATACCCAGACTATCTGCGATATAATCAAACGAATCATTGACGGACATCGTAGCGGAAGAGAACACAATTGGCATGTGCTTCGAGAAGACACGCTCCTCCAGAATCTCCTTCACGAGCTTCGGCATAATGACAAGCGTAATGCCGTCCTGCTCTTCTTCGATCCAAGTGATCAACCCGCTTGGCTTCTTAAATAAATTCAGCGCCAGCTGAAGCATCTCGATATGCTCTTCCACAATGGTGAGCTGATACGCATCGATCGTGAACATCCCGCTTTCGAAGACAAGCTCCTCTTCAATCGCGGCAAGCACTGCCCCGAAGCGAGTAACTTCCTTCAACAACCGATCTGACATTATCACTTCACGTCGATCCGACGCCGCAATGGAACGGCTGCTGGAATCCAGCAGTCTGAAGAGATGCTCGCTCTGCTCGATGGCTTCATCGATCGTGACGGCAAGCGTCTCGCGGATTTCTCCTTGAAGCAGCCGCGTAATGATGGATTCAAATACGTTGTGCTTCAGTTTATAGGTGAGCGCCTTCTGTGCAGCAGTTTCCAGCAGATGGCCTTCGTCAAATACGACAGAGCTATGCTCAGGCAGAAGCGGAAGCTGTCCTTCGCGTTTACGTGCCTCGTACGTCCACACATGCTCCATATAGAAGTCATGGGAGCAGATGATGATGTCCGCTGCCTTACGGTAGTGCTCCCGCGAGAGCGTCTGACCGCAGCGGTGTCTCCTTGAGCAAACCAGGCAGTCCTGGAACACATCCCAGCCAACTGCTTTCCACTGATCGTCCGTCAAGTTCGGGTAATCCTTACGATTGCCATAGGGATGGAAGGCTTGCATCGTGCCCGGGTTATGGACGAAATCAGGCAATGCAGCATGCATGTCCCGATAAATCTCCGTATCCGTGAAGCCGCCTCTTGCATCTTCGAGCTTGTTCAAGCAAATATATTGATCCATCGATTTGCCCAGCCGCGCATCGATCGTCAAATCCAGATAACGGGCCAGCTTCGCGATATCGCCTTCCGGCTTCACCAGCTGCTCGATCAGCGATTCATCCGCACAGGCAATAATGGCCGGTTTTCGTGTATATCGTGCATAGTTAATGGCATAAAGCAAATAGACGAATGTTTTCCCCGTCCCTACGCCAGCCTCTGCAAAAATCGTTTGTTTCTCGCTATAAGCCCGTTCCAGCTGAAAAGCCATATAGATCTGCTCATCTCGGAGTTCAAATCCGGCTTCAGGCAGCCGTTCATAGAAGACATCCGCAATCCAATCGCTGGCTTGCTGGACGAAGGATTCTTTCGGGTCAAAGTCAAAAGGGTACTTGTTCACCAGTTTCAAAGCCTCCAGCATTACTCAATTTCGAACAACATTCAAACCGTAATCATATCATGTTTCCACTCAAAAAGGCTAATCCATCACGTGGATTAGCCTTGATGAAAGAATTGCCACTTAGCTTTACACGACATCGAATCCTTGATCTTCAATCAGTGTTTTGATGCGATCCAAGGAGATCGATTTCTCCTCATAATCGACCGTAACCCGGTTGCCGGGCAAATCAACCTTTGCTGCTACGCCGTTCTTCTTCAGCGCTCCCTCAATGCTGTTCACGCAATGCTGGCAGGACATGCCCTTCACTTGAATGGTAGTTGTCATTTGAAATCGCTCCTCTTAGTCAAAGTTATTTGCGGAATCGTTGAAGTCTTAAGGCGCTGAGCACGACTGATACCGAGCTCAGCGCCATCGCAGCCCCTGCCACCCAAGGGGCGAGCCAGCCGGCTGCGGCAATCGGGATCCCGACTGCATTATAGGCAAGAGCCCAGAATAAATTTTGCTTGATGTTGCTCATCGTTTTCCGGCTAAGCGCGATCGCCTCGGGAATGCTGCTTAAATCACCGCGCATCAGCGTAATATCGGCTGCCTCGATGGCAACGTCGGTTCCCGTCCCCATCGCCATCCCAATATCAGCGGTAGCCAGCGCCGGCGCATCGTTAATACCGTCGCCGATCATCGCGACTTTAAGTCCTCGCGCTTGAAGCTTCTTCACTTCCTCCGCCTTACCTTCCGGTAATACTTCGGCAAGGACAGTACGTATCCCTGCTTGTTCAGCGATTGCCCGCGCGGTAGAAGCGTTGTCCCCGGTAATCAGTACAACTTCCAGGCCAAGTGCCTGCAGCGCCTCGACTGCCACGCGAGAAGTCGGTTTGATACGGTCCGCAACCGCAAGGTAACCTGCGTACACGCCATCTACAGCTGCGAGAACAACCGTATTGCCCTCATTCTCCAGCTGTTCAACTTGCGTTTGATCCACAAACTCGACATGGTGCTGCGCAAGCAGGCGGCGAGTGCCGACAAGCAGCTCCTTTCCTTCGATGCGCGCCTCGATCCCGAAGCCGGGTATCGCGGAGAACGATTCCATGGCCGCTGCCTTCTCGAAGCCCTGCTCAAGAAGACCGGCGACAATCGCTTCGCCAAGCGGATGCTCGGAGCTGCTCTCGGCTGTAAGAACGAGTCGGAGCACCTCTTCTTCTTGAAAACCGGGCTCGATCTGATAACGCGTCAGCTTCGGCTTCCCTTCCGTCACGGTTCCCGTCTTATCGAGCAGCACGGCGTCTATGAGATGCGCACGTTCAAGGTGTTCTCCGCCTTTGAACAAGATGCCCAGCTCGGCCGCTCGGCCTGAGCCTGCCATAATCGAGGTCGGCGTCGCAAGACCAAGTGCACAAGGGCAGGCAATCACGAGTACCGCAATCGCTTTGCGCAGCGCCTCCGGGAATGCCCCGGGCTCAAGTGCAAAGTACCATACCAGAAATGTCGCCGCAGCGATTCCGATGACAATAGGCACGAAAATGCCTGAAATAACATCCGCGATTCGCTGAATCGGCGCCTTCGAACCCTGCGCCTCCTCAACAATTCGGATAATCGAAGCCAGTACGGTCTCTTTGCCTACCTTCGTAGCTTGCATGACCAATGCGCCGTTTCCGTTAATCGTAGCCCCGATAAGCGGATCGCCTGTCTGCTTCTGAACAGGGAAACTCTCGCCGGTAAGCATCGACTCATCGACGGACGAGCTGCCTTCTAAAACAACTCCATCGACCGGGATCTTCTCCCCAGGCTTAACGGCGACGAAATCACCGGGCTGCACCTCTTCAATCGGCAGACGAACCTCTATTCCTTCTCGCAAAACGACAGCTTGCTTTGGCGCCAGCCCGATCAACGCGCTAATCGCTTGTGAGGAACGGCCCTTGGCCAGCGCCTCGAGCAGCTTGCCAAGAAGCAGGAAGGTGATGAGCAGCGCGCTCGTTTCATAGTACAGTTCAACCTTATGCATGCCTTGCACCAGGGATTCCAGCGTCTGGGCCAAACTGTAGAAATAAGCCGCAGATGTGCCGATCGCAACTAACACGTCCATATTGGCGCTTCTACCGCGCAATGCCTTATAGGCACCAATATAGAACGGAGCTCCTATTACAAATTGAACCGGTGTTGCCAAGACTAGCTGCAGCCAAGGATTCATCAACCAGGCCGGAATGTGTAGAAATGATGCAAAAGCGAAGTGATCCGCCATGGCTAACAGCAGCGGCAAGGAGAGCAGCGCTGAAATAAGCAATCGCAGCTTCAGCTGCTTCAATCCGGATTCTCGTTGTTCGCCGAGCTGCGACATTTCTTTATGTAGCTCAGCATGAAACCCTAACTGATCGACTTTGCTCATCACATCGCCAACAGCGATGACAGCTTCATTATATTCCACACGAGCGGTTTCCATCGTCAAATTCACGCTGGCACTCGTGACGCCTTCAAGTCTCGACAGCCCCTTCTCGATTCGAGAAGCGCAAGAAGCGCATGTCATACCGCTAATCTGAAGCGTAGTCTTCTGAATCGCCACTATAGATCCATTCCTTTCTTCGATCTATATACCTCCGGAGGGTATATCCTCATAATCATTTTACCATACCCCATGGGGGTATTACAAGAGGTGTAAAAAAGACCGCACAGCCTGCATTTTCGGTCTGTCGGCCTATTATTTCATCAGCTTGTTCATGGTCACAAGCAGTTCCTTTACGACTTCATGATCACCCTGCTGGATGCGTTCGATTACGCAGCTGTTCATATGATGTTCGAGCAGCAGCTTCCCGACGCCATTCAAGGCCGACTGTGCGGCAGCGATCTGATTGAGCACATCATCGCAATACGTATCCTTCTCAATAAGTCCCTTCAACCCGCGAATTTGCCCTTCGATCCGGTTCAAACGCGTAATCAGGCTGTTCTTAATTTCATCGGCATGTGCACTGCGCCGAACTGAACCGGCGTGATCGTGGCAATGCTCTTGTTTTTGCTCTTGCTCGCTATGGTTCATCCCGCAATCCCCCTCTTCATACCAATTACTATATCATACCTCCAGGGGGTATAACAAACTTCGTTCGTGCATGCAACGATTCGGTCGACTAACCCTGGTACAGAAACACGGCTGCAAGCACAAATATACCAAGCCCGAATACGAGCGGATGCAGAATCGGCGTCTGCTTACTGTCTCCCTTCGCTTCCGTGGTCGCCTCTCGTGATTCTTCCCGGATTAGCTGTAAAACAACCAGATGAATGAATACATACAACACATCGACGAAAAGCACCATCATCGCAGCATGTTTGCCCATCATGACGCCAAGCATCGCACCCATCATGCCTCCCATTATTCCGGCAAGCATGCCGTCAAGCGCAGCCATCGTACTAACCGGCTTCCCTGCCAGGTAACCGCAGACAAGCCCAAGGAGCACGGAGGCTGCAGTCGGGAACGTCAAATCTTTGGGATATAAAACGCCTGCGATCGTACCAATGGAGACGCTTGTCATCATCCCAATCGTCATGGCAATCATCATTCCTGCCATGCAGCTTAGGAACGAACTTCTACTATATGTACGGATTATCGACCAGATGGACATGCCTGCAACCCCAACAATGCTACCGAAATAGAAGTAATTCATCGATCGAACGCCCCTTTGTCACCTCATCATTCCATGATAGTATTCGGTGTCGCATGTCAATATTCATTCGATGAAGAATTTCTAATGCATTTCTCATAGTTCGGCTGAAACCCTTGTCATTCCTTGTGAATCCGCTTTCCAAGTAAATGTTGGGATTTTATTATGTGCTATAGTGTTTTTAGGTCATTTGTCCCATGCGAACATGAACCATGGGAACTACATCACAGGGGGAACTTTAATCATGAACACTAAAATCAGCAAATTTATTATGAGTATCACATTAAGCTTCTCTTTGCTGGCAGGCGGTACAGTAGCACTGCAAGCTACACCGGCTCACGCAACTTCAGCTGCGAAAGCAAGCAGCATTATCAGCACCGCCAAAAAATATCTCGGCACACCTTATAAATATGGCGTCTCCACGTCAACAACTCGCTACTTCGATTGCTCTTCTTTCACCAAATATGTGTTTAAGAAGCATGGTACTACGCTGCCGCGTACGTCCAAGAGCCAATCCAAAGTCGGTACTTATGTAAGCAAAAGCAATCTGAAGCCAGGCGACTTGGTATTCTTCTATAAACCGATTCACCATGTCGGCATCTACATCGGTAACGGCAAAATGATTCATACCTATGGCAAGCCGGGCGTCATGATCTCAAGCATCAAATCCGGTTGGTGGAGCGATCACTACGCTACAGCACGCCGCGTATCCTAGTCTAGTAACGAATGAAAAGGGAAGAAGCGCTCATAGCTGAGTGTTTCTTCCCTTTTTGAGTTTCGTATGCAGCAAGCTTAATCCGGGCACCTTAACATAATAGCGCGGCTTCGCGACACCGATTAACTGCGAGCTGTAAATGCCGTTATGTCCGGAGAACATATAGCTGACTATACAAGCTAGAAGCATATAGCCGGCTCCGGAAGTACCGAAGAGCTCTAATCCTAGCACGGCACAAGCCAGCGGTGCATTGGCCGCTCCGCTGAATACCGCAATCAAGCCAAGTCCGGCCAGAAAGGCGACACTTAAATGCAAGAGTGGCGCGAGCGCATTACCGAGTGCGGCACCGATAACAAACAGCGGCGTAACCTCTCCACCCAAATATCCGGTACCGAGTGTGACGACCGTAAAGATCGTTTTCCATAAGAATGCGGAAGCCGGCACTTGCTCCTGAAAGGATTGTACCAGAAGCGGCAAGCTTAACCCCAGGTATTCACGGGTATTAACGGCAAAAACTAACCCAATAATGAGCAAACCACCGACAAAAGCTCTAATCCAGCCAAGTGGAACCCATCTTGAGGCAATTCGTTTCACGAAATGAATCGCGGTTGTAAACAAGAGACTCATCCAACCGAACAAGATGGATGCGATCAGCACCTTCAGCAGAACAATCCAGCTAAATGAAGGTATACCTCTGCCCATACTATATGCAATATGATGAATCCCCCAAGCCAGCGTTGTATAGTCGGCAACAAATGCTGCAATGAGACAGGGCAGGATCGCGTTATACGAGATTTTCCTGCCCAAGATGACCACTTCAAGCGCAAAGACCGTACCTGCCCAAGGCGTCCCGAATACAGCTCCGAATCCGGCACTTATTCCACCTAACAGCAGGATTCGTCTGTCTGCTGCACTAACCTTAAACATCCTTCCGAACCAGTCGGCGATACTGCCGCCCATCTGAACGGCTGTCCCTTCACGGCCGGCTGAGCCGCCAAATAAATGGGTGATCCACGTACCGAGCAATATGAGCGGAGCCATGCGAATCGGAACTCGTTCATAGAGGCCCAGCTGTAAGTCGCTCCGTCGTATTTGCTCAATTATGAGATTATTACCCTTAGCGGTGTTCGCCCCATACTTCACAAATAAGTAGCTCATTCCAGCTCCAGCGATTGGCAGAAGCAGCAGCATCCAAGAAAAGGAATTCTGAAGATAAGTTGCATATTCCAGTCCGGCCAGAAACAAAGCGGCAGCCGAACCGACGGCAATCCCGGTTAACAGGCTGTACATCATCCACATGAAATTCTTACGCACGATCGTCATCGTTATCGTCAGCCCTTACATCCTATTTGCTCCCTATCATAGCCGCTTCACAGCTACACAGGCAATAAACTTCTGCAGCCAGGGTATAAAAGGCATGCCAAAACGACCATCCTAAATGAGAACGGAGGTGAGTTCAGATGGCGAAAGATGTACTTTGCGAAGTTAATTCCTGCAAGCATTGGGCTGCAGGCAACCATTGCAACGCTTCTTCCATTTATGTGGTGAGTAACCGCGGGAAACAAGCGAACAATTCCGAAGAGACGGATTGCAAAACCTTTGAAGCAAAAATCTAAGGTAAGTTCTTGGTTTGTTTAATAAAACAGGATAAAACAGCAACGAGCCGCCTCGACCAGAAGGCGGCTCGTCCTCGTCCTGTCCCTCTATACCGTAGTATAGCCAACAGTGATAATAATTATCATTGAGAATGGAAATTACAAATATTTTTTAGGCTTGCCAGTTCTTTACGTTCTCACGGAAACGTTTGTAGATCCAATCGTTAACTTCCCACAGATCCGCAACCGGTTGGTTCGTGTGCGGAAGTGTGTGCATGTAGCCCGGAGGTCCGAATTCAGGTACAACTGTCGAAACAGCATGTCCTTGCGCCGCACGGCTTTGGATCATTTCTTTCCACCAGCCTTCGAACAATGACACTTCATAAGCGTATTCCGGCGCAGATGGATCCGGTACTTGCGGTCCTTCCGCATAGCCTACACGCGCATGAATATGAAGCGTACGGGAAATCGCAAGCTCGATATCCGCTCTGTTATCTTCCAAATGCGACTCGCAAACGCAAGTCCAGTGGCTGAAGTCAGCTGTGATCTTAAGCTCAGGGAGCGCTTCAAGCAAACGAGCTGTCGTCCATGGCGTGAACATCGCACGTTGACGGTGCGTTTCATGTCCTACCGCAAGGCCCGTTGCACGTTCTACGGCAAGAGCTTGTTCGAAGAAGTTAACTTGCTGCTCGAATGTCATATGATCGCGCGCGCTATGGGAGTTCACGAATAGCGGTTTAAACGAAACCGCGCGCTCCACTTGCTCAGCGAAGCTGGCCGCATGATCGGCGCCGCCTGTGAAGATTTGCGGGATAAAGTCGAATTTGAACTCTTCCAGCAGTTCCTTGAATTCATTTTCTTGATCGGCTTCGGGCATTGGTGTCTCGACACCCTCAAAACCTGCTGCTTTAATCCGGGTAAACATGTCCCGGTATGTGCCTTCCATTCCCCACAATGCTTTCAAAAACTTCGTTTGCATGTCATGTTCCTCCTCAGACCTATACCTGTAATAAAATTACCACACTTTACTATACACGTGCCCGTCCATGCTGACTACTCTAATTCTACGGTTTCTCTCTCATGGAGCCGAAGCTGCTGCGTGGCAAATTCCAAGTACAGCGGATGGGTTTCAAGCAGCTCATCATGCGTTCCGCTTCCGGTCAATTTGCCTTTCTCGATGAACAGAATTTGATCCGCATCCACCACCGTCGACAGTCGGTGAGCAATAACCAGCGTCGTTCGCCCCGCCATTAAATTCTTAAGCGCTTCTTGAACGACAACCTCCGATTTACTGTCAAGACTTGAAGTGGCCTCATCGAGCATCAGGATCTTCGGATCACGCAGCAGCGCCCTGGCAATGGCAATCCGCTGACGTTGACCGCCGGAGAGCTTGATACCTCGTTCCCCGACTTCCGTATCATAACCATTTGGCAGCTCGCTGATGAAAGTATGGGCATAGGCCATTTCGGCCGCATGAACGATCGAGGCGTCACTTACTTCTTGATCCATGCCATAACACAAATTATCTCGAATCGTTCCGGCAATCAGCGGACTTTCCTGCGAAACATAGCCGAACTGGCTTCTCCACGACCTCAAATTGTAGTTGTCGATGGATTGCCGGCCAAGCTTAATCGCCCCGCCAGTTGGCTCATAATATCGTTCCAGAAGGGAGAATAGGGTTGTTTTCCCGCCGCCGCTCGGCCCTACGATCGCTGTAACAGTCCCCGGTTCTACACGGAAGTTGAGATCCGTCAGCACGGGCTCGCCATTCGAATAATTAAAACTGAGATCATTCACGGAAATAACTTGATCCGCACGATCCACCGGCTTGCCGCCTTCGTGATCTTCTTCCGGTGACTCCAATATGGTGATGATTCGTTCCGTGGCGCCGACTGTTTTCTTGAACTGTGTGAAGAAAGAAGTAATTTGCGTCATCGGCATTACAATTTGGATCAGATATAAAATAAAGGCAACGAGTTCACCTGCAGACAGCGCGCCTGAGGCCACCCGCATCCCGCCGTAACCGATAATGACCACAAGCAGCATCATCATAACGAACATCATAAGCGGTGCAATCATCGCCTGAATGCGCGCTTCTTTCAGACCGAAGTTGAACAAACTGCTAATTCTCGTGCTGCCGGCTGTATATTCACGTTTCTCGGCATTCATCGATTTTACAAGTCTGACCTCGGAGAGAACCTGAGTTAATGTAGTCGTGAACGACGCCGTTTCCTCTTGCAGTCCCTTCGAAACGATGTACATTTGACGGCCCAGCGGGACAAGGAAAACGGCAGCAATCGGGATCACGCCGAGCATGACTGAAGTCATTTTCCAATCCATGTAGAACAATACGGCAACCGATCCGATTACCGAGATAATGCCGGTTAAGAAATTCGTTAAATTCTCAGAGATAAGCTGCTTTACGACACCGGTGTCATTGGTCATTCGGCTAATCGTCTCGCCTGTGCGGTGATTGTCATAATACGGAATGGGCAGTTTCAGCAGCTTCTTCCACAGCTTGTCGCGCAAGTTGGCCACGATTCGCTGTCCTACCGCATTCAACATATACATGGAGAAACCGCTGGCTAAGGCTTGCAGTACGAAGATGCCGCCGAATAGCGCGATTTGCTGCCAGCTAAGATTGCTAATCGAGAATCCGTCGACGAGATTCTTCGTAAACAACGGGATGATCAGCGAAATCAATGTCCCGATCAAACTCATTGATATAGCTGTAATTAGCAGACCTTTAGACGGTCTTGTTTGACCGATTAATCGCAGCAGCGGTTTCCAGCTGCCGCTTGTTTTTGCTTGTTCGTTCATGGTGATCAGTTCCTTCCCCTGCGTATCTATTCTGAAGTATGCATTAAGCATAACAGCGGTTTTTGAACAGATTATGAACAGAACGGGAGGATATGCTCGAACAGCAGTTGTTTGGCCGCCATCGCGCTGCTCTTGCCCTCAGGCTCCTTGCGGATGGCAACAACAAGATCATAAGACGGTACGATGCAAATGTACTGTCCCCCGTAACCTTTGGCAAAGCAGTAGTCTACCACGCCGTTATGCGCCACCGTCGATATCCACCAGTGATACCCGTATTCACCGAATATTGGCGGCTCGTAATGAGCTAGTCCTTTGTGATGAACCGAGGTTGAGATTTCTACCCAGTTCCGAGGAATAACCTGCTCCCCGTTCCATAGCCCGCCTTGCAAGTAAAGCTGACCGAATTTCGCCATGTCCCCGGAAGTCATATGAAGCCCTGCTCCGCCTTCATAAATGCCGTCGTGGCTGTTCCATCTCGGTTTGCGAAATCCCAGCTTCTGAAACAAATGCTCCTCCGCATAGGCATAGGTTGTTTGTCCGGTCGCTTTCGTCAGAATGGCTGATAATACATGCGAGCCGCCTGAATTGTAGGCAAAAGCCTCTCCGGGGTCATGCACCATCGGCTGTGAGAGAATGAAGGAGATCCAATCGTCTGTACGCTTCATTTTCCAATACGGCTTATCGAAATCCGGCCAGTCCAGTCCGGACGTCATGGACAGCAGATGCTTGATTCGAATGGAACGTTTGCGCTCATCATCTATTTCGATAATCGCGGGAAAGTAATCGGCTATCGGCTCGTCGATGCTATTGATATGGCCTTGCTCGATGGCGATGCCGATTAAGGCGGAGAGAATACTCTTCGTACAGGAGTAGATCGCGCCTACTCGGTCGATGTTTTTGTCATGCCAATCCCAGAGCAACTCGCCCCCTCGGAGAATGACGACATCGTTTATTTTCCACGTTTCCAGGTGTTTGCGTAGTTCGTCCGTGTAGAGCTCTGACCGATTCGATGACGCTGAAGTCAGTACATCCATGTGTAAGTAGTTCCTTTCTTACTGGCTGTATGGGTTGCTTGCATGTAAAATAAGAGTAGCTTGTCAGATCCAACCAAATACCAAATGCGAATAAAACGGAGGTAATAAACAGGATGGCTCTTATTCAATGTGATTTCTATTCGGAAGTGCTTGGCTTGTCCATGTCGATGAACGTGATTTTACCACAGGCAGCTCCCTCACAGATTGGGATGGCTTCCCATGCCGGTCAGAAGAAACATAAGACTTTGTTCCTGCTTCACGGCTTGTCGGATGACCATACGATCTGGTTGAGACGGACGTCAATTGAGCGTTATGTAGCAGCACTCGGCATCGCTGTTGTTATGCCTGCCGTACATCGAAGCTTCTATACGAATATGGCGTTAGGCGGCAATTATTGGACCTTTATTAGCGAAGAGCTCCCCGCAATCGCCCGCTCCTTCTTCCCGCTGTCCGACCGCAGAGAAGATAATTTCGTCGCCGGCTTGTCGATGGGCGGTTATGGCGCGTTTAAGCTCGCTCTGAATAAACCGGAGTCCTTCGCAGCTGCCGCAAGTTTATCCGGTGCACTTCATTTGAAAGACTTTAACGATCGCTCATCTCTTGATTATAACCTTATATTTGGTTCACCGGAAAAGGTGGACGAGCTGCCGAACAATTTGTTCCTGGCCGCTGAACAGCTTGCCGCATCCGGAAAACCGATTCCGAAGCTCTATCAATGCTGCGGTACCGAGGATTTCTTATACAGCCACAATGTGCTGTTCCGAGATCATGCACGGAGTCTTGGGCTGCCGCTTACCTATCAGGAAGGACCGGGCGAGCATGAATGGGGCTATTGGGACAAGCACATTCAGGATGTGCTTGCGTGGCTGCCGCTTGAATAATAACAATAAAGCCGCGGAAGAGATGAGCTTGGAGGCTCTATCCCGACCGCGGCTTTGTTTGGTTTGGTTAATCCAGTAAAATGGGCGAAATCGCTACGCCTGACGGGAAACTGCCTGTTGGCAAAATCGCAATCGGCAGCTGACTCGCAACCTCAATGACCGCAACGTAGCCAAAAGTTAGTATCGTCACATACACCTTCAGACCATCCGCAGTTATTGCGATATCGCTCGTATTACTGCCTGCGGGCAGCTCAATACGGGTTAAGATCTCATTGCGCGACAGATTGATGACCACGATCTCGTCGCCACCTCGACTTGCCACATAAGCCAATGCGCCGTCCGGCGTAATCACTAGCTTCTGGGGATCATTGCCCGTATCCAGCTTAATCGTAGCCGCAATTACTTGCGAAGAAGTTCGAATCGCATATACACGTTCAAACTGCACATCTGTAACATACGCAAGCTCTCCGTCCGGAGTAAAAGCGATCGCGGATGGTTTGGCACCATGAGGGAGCCTGATCGTTGATATAATGGCATGGGTGATTGTGTCCACAACTGCGATGCAGCCTTTATTGATTAAGCAGCAGTACGCTTTCTGTCCATCCGGCGCGATGGCTACCGCAACGGGGTCACTACCTGGTGGGAGCGGGATCAACTTGCAGAGTGAGCGTGTTTCCGTATCGATGACGACAATATAATCTTCCACCATCGTCGTCACGTAAGCTTTGCCGCTGTTACGCGACACGGCAATCGCAAGCGGTACCGCGCCTACCGGGAACGTAATTTCACCGGCGATGGTATGCGTGAGCGTGTTGATGATTTTGACCGTTTTATCGCCCTGGCAGGTCACTAACACTTCTCGCCCATTCGGGGTAAAATCCAGCTGACGCGGACTGCTGCCAACCGGAAACGGGATCGTTGCCACTCTCGTATTGGTTGCCGTCTGAATGACCGTCACGGTGTGACCGGTATGGTTGGCCACATATGCGTGCATCATTTCATCCATCAGCGACGACATCACCTGCAAATTGTGCTGATCGATCATCTCGCCCCTCTCATCGAGCTCCGCCATTGTAGCAAACACCTCGCCCGCCGCAAGACCGTTTGCCGTAATACTAACGCCAAACTGGTCCAGCTCTTTGACCTCATGCTGAACCGTGAAGGTGCCGCTGGAATAACCGACAGGCTGCAGCTCTACGATAGCCAGCCTGCGCATAACAAGCTTGCCGTACCCCCCTCCTACTTGATCACCGTTTACTAGATTCGAATCCATTGATGCCGCCGCCTCGGTTGCAATCGTATACACCTGTATGCCTGCCGAGGCCTGCTGTCTTCCGCGATTCATAACCGTAATTCTAAGGCTCGCCGTTCGTCTTCGTTCTCGATTTATCAGCAGTCCAGTGTCCAAGATCGGCAAAGGGGACGCCTCCTCTACTCTTCCATTCCTCTATCGTATGAGATGCTAGAGAAAATGGCGCGAGACATATCACTATGTCGTGCTGGTAGATTGTGCAGGCTCGGTTGCATCCGATCATTTAGCCCAAATAAACGTCAATCGTGACATCCTCTTCGAATCCGATCGCCTGATACACGCTTTGTCCCATCTTGCTTGCCAGCAGCACGGCAAGCCTTCCGCCGGCGGCATAACCTTCGCTTGCGGCATGGGCAGTCAATGCGCTTCCTATGCCTCTGCGGCGATAGGGTTCCAATGTGGCTACGTTATAGATTCCGATTGTTTCCCCATCATGAATCGCAGTTGCCGCTGCGGCCGGCTGGCCATCTATGAAGCCTATGTAATGGCGGAAAGCGGCCTTCTCGCCAATACCGGTATCTTCGCTGAATTTAACGAGGACATCGCCGGCTTCACCTTGAAATCCGAATACAGGCAGCACAATTTCTCTAAACCAAGACATCTCGGCTCGCGTTCGGATCGGTTGGATGACCAATCCGGGAATCTCCGGCGAGATGTATGTCCAATCCAATAAGGAAAGCGACATTCCTGACAGGCTATCGACTTTCTGAAGTCCGTTCGATGCGAGCGTTTGTGCTAAGTTCCCGTAATCGGCGTCATGAGTCCAAGTCAGCCAAGTGAAAGGAACGCCCCGAGCCTTATATCCTTTAATTATGCTTGCGATGTCATCCTCGGTTCCTTTATCGGACAAAGGTTGTTGATACGCGATCACACTGTTGTACAGGGGATGAGTGAGATCAGATTCATATCGCATGCCCTTTGGCGTTTGCTCCAGCACGATACGAGGACATACAAGACTCAGTTGTACTCTGGAGAAAATGACATTTTGCTTGATCTTCTCGGGTATGTTTATCATGTCGCATGACCTCACTTGTTTCGTTATTATTGATCGATTAGTTTACTCGCAAAAAAAAGCACCGTTGGCAGCCGAACGGTGCTCGATCATGACTCCATATTATTTCGTCAATCCTCTAAAACCCATGCCGTACACGCCCGGAAGCGACGTTTCTTTGCCAAGCACACTGGCAGCCTCGAGCGTCCAGTACGGATTCCGCAGCATCCCTCTTCCGACCGCGACGAGATCTGCGTCTTCATTGCCAATGACCGCATTGGCGAGCGAAGGTTCGTCCAGTCTGCCTACGGCGATTACAGGGACATCCAGAGCATTCTTGATTGCTCTGGCCATCGGTACTTGGTAAGCAACATGCGTGCCCGGCCTGCCATGCGCCAGAATCGGGCCTTCGCCGCCGGAGCTCACGTGGAACATATCGACGCCTGCATCGCGATACGCCTTAGAGAATGCAATGCTTTCATCAAGGCCATAGCCGCCGTCAACGTATTCTCTTGCGGAAATGCGCATGATAAGCGGCATGTTTTCCGGCATCACACTTTTGACAGCACGGATGACTTCACAGCCAAATAACGTCTTGTCCTTGCCATATTCATCGGTTCGTTTATTGGTATAGCCCGATTGAAATTGGTGAATCAAATAGCCGTGGGCGCCATGAATCTCGATCGTATCCACGCCGGCTTCAATCGCGCGTTCAGCCGCCTTACGGAATTTCTCGACCATCGCCTTCGTTTCTTCCGTCGTTAACTCTCTTGGCGTTTTGGACTTCTCGTCGAACGGAATCGGCGAAGGTGCGACGGGAACTTCAGCGTGCTCGGCTTTGCGTCCGGCGTGAGCGATTTGAATGCCCACTTTCGCTCCGTATTCATGACATGCATCGACGATGCGTTTGAGCGGTGCGATTTGTTCGTCAGACCACACGCCTAAATCGAAGTCCGTAATCCGGCCGTCGGGCTCGATGTCGCTCATCTCGATGATCACAAGCGCGGCTCCACCAATTGCCCTGCTCACATAATGCACGTAATGCCATTCTGTGGGAATTCCATCATTGTTCCTGACAGCATATTGGCACATCGGCGGCATGACGACTCGGTTTTTCAGTTCCAAACCCTTGATTTTAAAGTCGTTGAACAAATTGTACATGGATTCGTATGCTCCCTTATACCTTCAACTGCTTCTCGGCAGTGGTAGTGGTTGTGATAAGTACTTCGTAACTGTACCACTCCAAAATGGATGATTGTACTACGTTTCTGTTTGGTGGGCAATAACCAATCGTTATGACGGATGATGGGCAAATGCGATTAAATGAAGCCTAACAACTGTTTGCTGACGGATTCTTCGCGAGTAATAATCGAGATTTGGCGTATCGTCGCAAAATCCGTAATGGGAATGACTTTAATCGTATCCTTCTTCTGAATAATGAAGATTTCGGGCAGAATGGCAATCCCCAGGTTGGCATGAACGAAACCAAGAATGCTTTGTCCGAGTTCAATTTCTAACGCGATGTTCAGCTGATTGCCTCTGTCGGAAAATTCTTTCTCGACTAACATTCTTACATCGCAGCCCTCAGGCAGCATGACAAACGTTTCATCCTTAATTTCCTCAAACTGAACCTCTTCTTTGTTTCCGTAAATAGGATGGCTTACATTCACGAACAGGAAGAACCTCTCCGTAAATGCAGGTGTCGTGTAGAAAGAGTGCTTAACCCCTCTGTCATCGAAAAAAGCAGCATCGATCGTGCCATTTTCCAAATTCGTCAGCAACTCGAAAAAGCTATAAAACACCCGTACTTTGATCTCCAATTTTGTTTCTGCCTGCTGATTGCCTGCAATGCGGCCGGGCAAATAGATCGTCGCGATACTTGGCCAAGAACCGATCGTCAGTACGACCTTCCCTTCATCCTGGCTAAGCGTAATTTCCCGTCGCAGCGCATTTACTTCATTAAGGATACGTTTGCTTCTTTCGAGCAGGATCTGACCGGCTGTTGTCAGTGATACGCCGACGGACGAGCGCAGCAACAATTGGGCTCCTAACTCAACCTCCAAGTTTCGGATTTGCTTACTTAGAGCGGGCTGGCTGATATGCAAGGATTCGCTGGCTTTCGTTAAGCTCTTCGTTTCCGCCGTCTGCTGAAAGGCCTCCAGCCATTCAATTCTCATCTTCATCCCTCATAACGTTTGGTTACTCCCGGTCAAACATAGCGGTAGTACAATCTGCAGGTCTGCGGTGTTACAGTATGGATACAGCAAAAACAACGACAACTACATCGTCGTTTTGTTCTTTGTCTGAAACGATAATTATCCAAGGCAGTGTCATGCAGAAGTGATGAATTGTTCTTGGTTATAGTGCGCTGCGCTTCATAAAAATATTTCGAATCGAGGAGTGATAGATAATGACAACAACAACAAAAACAATGGAACTCACTGCGGGACAACAAGTAATGAAACGTTGGAAAATGCACCGTAATGCTTTGCTCGAGCTTGTCGCGGTATTGCCTGAATCAGGCGGATCTTGGCGTCCTTGGGATGGTGGAATGACGACCATTGAGCTGGTACATCATCTTGCATTTACGCCGGATTTCTTCTTCTCTGCTATCGAGAAACGGGACATGATGATCCCTCCGCTACCGTCGACACTAGCCGAAGCTCGCCAGCTTGTTGAGCAGCTTACCGCCCAACATGAACAGAAGCTTGCCTCCTATTCAGAATCCGATTTACGGCAAGACGCTACCATTGATGCCTTTCAAGTTACGGAACCGATTGTCGAAGTGCTGCACCGCTTAATCGGTCACGAGGCGCACCACAAAGGACAACTATACGTATATGCCCGCATGCTTGGCGCAGTTCCGCCATTTTATGCAGATTTGACTGTATAACCTTTCATCAAGTTCACTTACATTCACATACAAAAGACCGGCTAAATGCCGGTCTTTTTTGCGCTTTGATTAAACCTCTACCGCAATATGGGAGAACGATTTGAAATCGAATAAGCCCTTGTCCGTCAGTTTCAAGTGCGGAATGACCGGCAGTGTCAGGAACGACAAGGTTAGCAGAGGATTGAAATCCTGCGAAGCCCCAATCTCGGTCATTGCAGTCATCAGCTTCTTGAGTCCCTCATTCACTTCCATGTAGGGCCGGTCGGACATTAAACCCGCAATTGGCAGAGGCAGCGATGAAAGGACCTCTTGGCCGGCTACGACCGCCGCTCCGCCCCCGATTCGCTTCAATTCAGCGATCGCGAGCAATATTTCTTCGTCGGAAACGCCAACCACCACAATGTTATGGGAATCATGCGCTACAGTTGTTGCAATCGCCCCTCGTTGCAGTTTGAAGCCTTTGACGATCCCAACGCCTACATTTCCGGTCGCCTGATGTCGTTCGATCACAGCCAGTTTCAGCAAATCGCTGGCTGTGGATGGCGAGAACATCCCTTTCTCATCCGCAATGACTTGTTCAATAAGTTGATTTGTTACAAGGGAGTTCGGAATGACCTCAATGACGCGGCACCGATCGCCCGTGAGCGGGATAGCTAATTGAGCCGGCTCGACCTCTTTAGCATTAATTCCGGGCAAATTGCGGTTCATGCTGTCCATCGTCCGATCTATTGGCGGGAAAGCTTCTTCCACTAATTTGCCGGCATCCACTACGCAGCGGCCGCGCTTATATACTTGATGGATTTGAACTTGTTCCAGATCGTCGAGCAGCACCAAATCGGCTTGGTAACCTGCTGCGATTGCACCATGCCGATAAAGGCGGAAACACTCCGCCGCATTCAACGTCGCCATCTGGATGGCGGTAATTGGATCGAGACCTTTCGCCATTGCAAGCCTTAGAATATGATCGATGCTGCCTTCGCTGAGCAAATCGTCGATCAGCTTATCATCGGTGACGAATAGGCAGCGTCTTGCATTTCTCGGCGTGACGACAGGCAGCAGCGCATCAAGATCCTTCGCGACCGTCCCTTCGCGGATCATCAAGTACATGCCCATGTCGAGTCGATCCTGCGCCTCTTGCAAGCTGGTGCTCTCATGATCGGTACGAATGCCTGCGGCCATATATACATTTAGCCCTTCGCGGCTTATTCCGGCAGCGTGCCCGTCCATTAGAGCGCCTGCCTCATGAGTCGCTTCAAGTTTATGCAGCATGCGTTCCTCCGTATGTTCAACGGATGGAAAATCCATAACCTCTGCCAATCCCAATACATTGGCATGGCTATAGAAAGGCTTCAGATGCCCTGCGTCCAGCTGTGCCCCATTACTTTCGAACGTAGTTGCCGGTACGCATGATGGCAGCATGACGTAGCTGTCGATCGGCAAACCTTCGGCAGCATCGAGCATGTACTGAATACCCGCTGTTCCCGCGACATTGGCGATTTCATGCGGATCCGTAACGACCGTCGTGACTCCGTGCAGTAGCGAAACACGAGCGAATTGCGGCGGTGTAAGCAGCGAGCTTTCAATGTGGACATGACCGTCAATGAAACCGGGCACGATATAACGTCCCCCAGCATTGACAATTTCTTTTCCCTCGTACTTGCCGATTCCGGCTATAATTCCCTCAACGATCGCGATGTCGCCTGTCATAACCTCACCTGTAAAAACATTCACAATTCGTCCGTTACGGATGACCACATCCGCCGGATCCTGTTTGGCCGCGACTCGGATACGCGGACGCAAAGCTGAACTATTTTGCACCATCATTCACACCTCGGTTCTTGTAATAAAACAAAAAATCCCGATCACAAAAACGTGTAAGCGAAATACACATTTTTGTAATCAGGATTTTACGGCTCCTGGTAGAGACCCTCAAACCATATTATTGAGGTTATACAACTTCGTATCAATTGTCGTAATTGTACAACATCCGGCAACCTAAATACAAGGTGCTTCAGTGCCCCATCATCATAGCCGCATCCGGTTCATCTCCGATGCTTCTTTTATCCTCTTCCTTCAATCTTGGCTTGCGAAGAATTAACGAAAGAAGGACACCCGCGGTTGCGATACATGCGGACAGGAAGAACGTATCTCCATAGCCCGCGACTACTGCAGATAGCGGGTTTGCTCCTTGTCCTGCGCCTTCAGCATGGGAAGTGATTTGTGCGGTCAGATACCCGGTAAGACCGGCGACCGCGAACGAGACGACAACTTGTTGCGCAGCTGTTGTAAGAGGCGTGACCCGGCTAACCAATCGCCTAGGCGCCGAGTTCAGTACATGTGTATTCAGCGGCATCATGGAGAAGCCCATGCCAAGGCCCATCATGCATATGGAAACGATAATGAGCCACAGACTGGTGTCGACCGATACCGTAGATAAAATAAACAATGCCGCGGAAACGACAGCTAGTCCACAGAACGCAAGCGGCCTTGCCCCGATTTTATCAAACAATCGTCCGCTGATCGGCATCCCAATTCCTGCGCAAATCGCCTGCGGCATCAGAATCCAGCCGGTCTCCAAGGCTGTGTAATGTTTGACGCTTTGCAGGTACAGCGGTACGATCAACATGGCGCCAAACAACGCGAGCTGCACGATCCAAGTCAATATAATCCCGCGCGTAAAGTCCGACGATTTGAATACTTTCAGTTCCAGAAGCGGCTGCTCCTGCCTTAATTCCACGAATATAAACACAAGTAATGCGATTCCGCCAACGGTTAGCCCCGTAATTGCACCAGTCGATGACCAGCTTGTACCCCCTTCGCTCACGCCGAAAGCAAGCATCGTGAATGCAATTGGCGCAAGCAGCATGCCGATGACATCCAGATGAGGTGCTTTATGACGATCGGACTTTGGCAAATATTTTACGCCGAGAATGAATGCAATAATACCGATTGGCAAATTGAGAATAAAGATCCAATGCCAGCTGACCGAATCCACTAACCAACCTGACAAGACTGGGCCGAAAGCCGGCGCCATCAGCATCGGGATGCCTAATACACCCATGATCGATCCGCGGCGTTCAGGAGGCGCAAGCTTGAACACCATCGCCATCCCGATTGGGGATACCATACCTCCGCCTAAGCCTTGGATAACTCGGTAAATAATGAGCTGCTCCGGCGTTTGTGCAATCCCGCATAAGAGCGAACCGATGGTGAACAAGGTAATCGTCAGAAGAAAGATCTGCTTGGAGCCGAATTTGTCCGTCAGCCAACCCGCAAGCGGAATGACAGCGGACAAAGCGAGCGTATAACCGGTAACCGTCCACTGGATGGTCTTCAGATCCGTGTCGAAATAATCCACCAGATGCGGAATGGCGTTATTGACGACCGTACTGTCGAGAATAACCATGATCATACCCACGATAATGGCCATAAGTGGCGGCATTATCTTTTTCAACGAGAAGTCGTCTTTGTTCGGTAATGATTGCGATGGAGTTCGTGCAGACATGTTCGATCCTCTCCTTTCTACTGCTCGTTAGGTTCTCCCTCAGTCCATAATAATAATTAACGAAGGAAGCATATGTATCTGGCAAGCCTGCACGAATTCGGATAGTTTCCCTAGCTCCCCCCCTCAGTATCGGGTTGCCATGAAAAAAGAAGTGAAGCCATTCTTCACCTCTTTTTCCTCCATATTCAATTTATCTAACAGGTACAACCCGATAAACGTTGTTCTTCCCTACATTTTGTTTGATCCGAGTTGCCACACGCGATAATTTCACTACATCCGTCTTCCCTTTTTCATCTTTCGCTATGGTTAACAGCAAGATTGTACCGCGTAGTCTGGCGGTATGTTGGGGGAGTTCGGTGGAAACGAAATTACCCAAGGACGATGCGGATACCCGATTTCTAATTTGTCCGTCGATATCCTTTACCTTAGCCATTTTTATGGGATGCAGCACATGGGGATGCGCTCCGAGCACTACATTCACGCCATGCTTAAATAACAGTTGCATAAGCCTGATTTGGCTGCGATCGGGGTAATGTCGAAATTCTTTCCCGAAATGAAGGCAAGCGATAATAAAATCCGATCTCCGCTTCAAATTACGCACATCCGCTATCATTTTCTTCCGGTTTAGCCGGTTAACCAGCCACGTCTGCGGCACTGATATCCCGTTCGTTCCTTTCGTATAAGCCAAAATGCCGACTTTGATTCCCTTCACGTTCACAATCAGCTTCCTGTGAGCTTCTTGAGCTGAACGATTCGTGCCCGTATGCCGCAGACCGTTACGGTCGAGGACATTCAATGTCCGCTTTAGACCGGACACTTTCCCGTCCATACAATGGTTATTGGCCGTGCCCAATACATTGAAACCCAAGCTCCGAAGCGTAGCGGCGAATTTGTCCGGGGAGTTGAACAGCAGTTTCCCGCGTTCCCCTCGAAAACCGGCACCTGAAAAGGTCGTCTCCAGATTACCTATCGTCAAATGGGAATTACGCAGATAGGGCTTCACTTTGGCAAAGGTCGGGGCGAATCCGCCTTCACGCTGGGCCGATGCAATCATTTTCTTCTTCATCAATAAATCCCCGACTGCCGCAATTGTAATTCTCATCCCTCCACCTCCTCCGGCAATTTGAATTACAAAAAATCCGCGGAAATAAACTGCCCCCCATATGTTAGACTCATCTAACAAGTGAGGTGCAGATCAAAACCGCGGATTGCACTTGCTCATTATCGCGTTTCTCTGTGCAGCGTTACCTTTTTATGCGTCGGGCAATATTTGCGAAGCTCCAGACGCTGCGGATTGTTTTTCTTGTTTTTGGTCGTCATGTAGTTGCGTGTCCCGCATTCCGTACATGCCATCGTAATCGTTACGCGCATGATTTCATCACCTTCCTTTATCCCTAATTTATGAATGAAGGCGTCTGGGTGACAATCCAAATATACAAAGTAGCTGATGCTTTCAATCCAGGTTCCAGCCATGCGTAAGCGACAAATTGCTTCCCGTCTTGAAGCTGCTTTGCACCGAATCTCTCGCTACTCTAACGAACCGTAGTGGTTTTATTGGGGCGAAAATGCCTCCTCAATTATTCTAACGAACCACAGAGACCTTATTGCGTTGAAATAGGCAGAAATGCATGAGCTTTTAGCCAAATAGCGCCTGTAGGGTTCGTTAGAATTTCAAAATCCTGCTTTTTGATCCAATAAGGCTTGTACGGTTCGTTAATTGATCAGCCTGGGTACGCTTTTTCCGGGCCGACTATCGCCTTCATCATAATTGGCCTACAAAAAAAAGCCAAGCACATCAAAGTGCTTAGCTCTTTCCCACTATCTAACCTGTCGGACCATCCGCGAACAATGCGCGCAGCTCTTCCAGCCTCGCCAGCATATGTTTAAGCTCAATCGCCAGAAACTCTTCGTTTGCGGCTTCGAACGCCGCTTTCAGCTTCGCTAAACTCTCTGCAGCTTCAGGAAGCAGCCTAAACGCTTCTTCAGCATGTTTGTAAAAAGGATGGACTTGGACCGCCTGCGGTTCTGTCATCGATGCTCACTCCTTGCACGTATGTAGGTAGTCTATACTCTACCATTGCGCAAGCCGCTTTGCAAAATCCTGCCAGTTCAGCTGCCCCTATACGTACTGTAACCACCCGGCGCAACTAGCAGCGGGATATGATAGTTGGAGCCCGAATCCTCGACGATGAAGCGAACGGGCACTAGGCTTAGGAACCGCGTATCGCCAAAATAACTTCCAACATCAAATACAAGCTCATACTCGCCATTATGCAATTCGCCGCGGCTAAGCAAGGGCGTATCCACGCGTCCATCCGCGTTTGTCTGTACTTCTTTGATCAGCTGCGGCGCTTTGCCAAGCGAGGAATGAACCCACAGCTGAATCTTCATCCCGGCAGCCGGCTTCCCTTGTGACGTGTCCAGAACATGTGTAGTCAATTGACCCATCATGGCGATGCTACCGACTTTGCAGTATTATTGGCTATCGCCTTCTGGAAATCAGCACTCTCCAAATCCGCCCTAGTCAGCGAGAACCCTTGAAACCCATATGGCGGCCTCGGCTCCGTATATACACCGGCTCCCGTGACCGGATCACGATCGACGATCGTTTCCCAGGTGCGGTTGTTGGATTCGAAGCTAACCTCCTCCAGCTGAGGGAATCTGGTTAATAGCTGTAAGCCAATTTGACAGACCAAATATTGAATAGAGGGAGATTGGATCGCGTGGAACACCTGCTGAGCCAAATCACGAATTTGCTCCGCCGCCACATACGCGCCGCCACTTCCATCTAACGCATCCGTAACCTTCGAATACCGCCAATGAAGATTCAAGTAAATAAATAAGGGCCGATCATAGCTTTCGGGTAAAGTCGTATATTCATCTCGAATGAATCCGTAGAATGAGCTGCCACTCACTTTAATTAGCTGTAAATCCGCAATTCCGCTGGACTGACCGACAACGACGACTCCATCATCGACAGAGCGCTTCATCGCCAAGGATGCATGGGCATGTTCGTTGTGAGATCTGCGAAACACCAATCCGCTCTCATTAAATCCCCCATCCCCGCCAACCTGAATGGACTGGAACGGAATGCGATCGGCAGCAATCTCAAGATCCGTAATATGCGGGTATTGAGCGAGAAAAGCTTCCGCAACATAGGCCAGGAAGCCTTCGGTCGTACTCCCATCATACGCCGCAGCATGCCTTAGAATAAAATTTTTCATCGAGTCGGTAGCGACAACATGCGTGTTGTCACCTTCGCTGAACGAGCTCAGCAGCACCTCGCTGCTGACCGAGAACGTCACATTATGCGCAAAAATAATATTGGATTCCCCACAATACGGTGATTCCGGAATCGGCGCTACGACAAGCGGAGCCGCATAGGTTCGATAGGTCAGCACATCGCCTTTGCCATAATAAAGCGTCCGTCCATCTCGAAGCTTCATCATGCATCATCCTTTCACCTCAAGACTTATTCTTCAATTAAATCTAGCAATCGCAGCTGCGTGATCCGCTGAATTTCGAGCAGCGCTTGTTTGCGCTCCTGCGCGGCAGAATGCTGCAATCGTTCTTGCATGGCTGCCAGTAAATCGCCTTTTGTTTTGCCGCGTACCGCCATAATAAAGGGAAATCCGAATTGTGACGTATAAGCCGCATTGAGCTGAGCAAATCGCTTAAACTCGTCCGGGGACAGCTCATGCAGCCCTGCCCCTTGCTGCTCAGCAGAGGAATAAGATGTCATCGTCATTCGAGTCGCCAAATCTGGATGCGCGCGCAGCAGCTCGGTTACTTGTTCTTCGGCTGCTGATCGGACTGCAGCCAGCATCGATTCATGCAGCTCGTTGACGGAATGAAAGGGCCTTGCTTCCCAAGCCTTCTCCGCTACCCAAGGCGAGTGTTCGAACACACCTCCGATTTGACCGACGAACATCTCTTTACTGAGCGTATTCAGCTGCCATAGACTTATGCTCATGTCCAATACCCCGCATGTACGGCTGCTGTCTCCGCATCGATTTCCGGGAATGGCCCAATCACTTCAATCGGTTTACGACCGCAGGCAAAGACGTCTCTGCAGGGCAAATTTAACGTTAAATTCCGTTCATCATTACCGGTCAGCTCGATGAGCCGTTTCTCCGACATGCCATATACGACTTTGCCCACATTCCCCCAATAGATCGCACCTGCGCACATGGCACAAGGCTCAACGGAAGTGTAGAGCGTGTACTGCCAAAGCTGCTGCTTCGAAAATGTTCGCGAGGCGTTCACCATGAGGGTCGTCTCCGCATGACCGGCACAGCTGCCCGTCGTCACCTCCACATTGCCCTGCTCCAGAACGATGGTGCCGGACGGATCGACCAAGATTGCGCCAAACGGCGTATTGCCTGAAGCTATTGCCTGCTTGGACACTTCAATGGTTTTGCGCAAATAATACAAATGCCGTTCCTTCTCGTTCATGGCTGATCCCTCCCTTGTTCAATGACCCGGTGTACCGCGCGAAAGATTCCCCCATAGCCCGTACACCGGCATAAATTGCCTGACAAAGCCTCCACAACCTCCTCAAGCGTCGGGTGTGGCTGCTCCTGCAGCAGCGCGGTTACCGAAACGATCATACCAGGCGTACAATACCCGCATTGGTAGCCTCCTTCGTCGAGAAAGGCCTGCTGAACCGGATGCAAGCCTTCGCCGGCGATGCCTTCAATGGTCGTAATTGACTTCCCGTTACATTGATAAGCCATCGTCAGGCAGGCATTGACCGCTCTGCCATCCACCATCACCATGCAGGCGCCGCAGCGCCCGATTTCACAGGATATTTTCGTGCCGGAGAGCTCCAGATCTTCACGTATGATCGCTAACAATCGTTTACTCTCAGGGACATCCAACTGCACTTCTTCGCCATTTACGGAACAGCTTAGCGGAGTGGAAGACCATTGCTGAAGCTCGGACTCATTTTTCATAGGTCCTTCACCGCCTTCACCGTGAATGTAGGCCGTTCCAGCAGCTCAAGCGGATCGATTGGGAGTTTATTCAGACGTCTTCCGATTGCGTCATGCACCGCTGCTAATATGGCAGGAGCAACGCCAACCGAACCGATTTCGCCGACTCCGCGCGGTCCGAACACATCTCCTTCCGGCAGCTCTTCAATCGCCTCGACATGAACGACTCCGTTAGCATCCTTGATTGTCGGGATTAAATAGCTGTCGAGGTTAGCCGTCATATAGCGACCTTCCTGCATGAGCGCTTCCTCAGTCAGCGTATAGCCCAGCGCCATGATGCTGCCGCCTTCGATTTGACCCAGATACCCTTGCGGATTTACGACCGGACCGGCCGCTACGGCATGATATTGTTCAAGGACGTGTACGCGTCCTGTCAGCGTATTGACTTCAACCTTCGCAACCACCGCAGCAAAGGTGTATAGATAATGGGCTCCCGTCCGCGGAAACGTCGTGGCTGGAAACGCGAATTTCGTCTCGGCACGGATTTCTCGTCCTGCACGCTCCGCTAGCTCTTTGTAGCTGAGCAATATTTTACCGCTACCGTTACCGTTGCCGCAGGATTCACACTTGCTCCAAATACCACCGGCGCCAACACGCAGCTCCTCTTCAGGAAGGGCCAGAATTTCAGCTGCCGCGCCAAGCAGGCTGCTTACAAATGGAGGCCGCAGCTGCTGCAGCGACTTCCACATCATCGTTGTCGCTCTGGAAGCGGTCGTCGAACCGCTGTCCGGCACTGCATCGGTGTCGCCGATAATGAGGCGCAGATCTGACGGCGCGAAGCCAAACTGCTCAATCAGCATCAGCTCAAGGGAAGCTAATAGCCCTTGCCCGCATTCCTCGTAGCCGAACTGCGCTTCAATGACGCCATCTTCGGCCAGCACCAGCCTGCCGCCTGCAGGATCGGGTATGCCGGCTCCAAGACCGGCTCCATGCATAATGAAGGCTGCCCCTATGCCGGTATGAAGCCAAGGTTCAGACGGGGCAGACCGCTGCTCCTGTTGCTTTTCCAGCCACAATGGCGAAGCCGCGACCGCATCCCATACCTGCTTCGCACCGTCCGTTGGTGCTATCGGATGACCGAATGGCCCCGGATCAGCCTTCTTACGCATATTGCGCAGTCGGAACGCCCAAGGCTCCATCCCGCACGCCTCTGCCAGACGATCCATCTGACCTTCCAGCGCAAATATCGCCTGATTGCCGCCAAAGCCGCGAAACTCGCCGGACATTCCGTTGTTGGTGTAAACAGAAACACTTTGTACATCGAGCGTTCCATATCGATAAGGCCCGATCACATGCTCGGTGGCAAAATGAAGCACTTCCGCTCCAAGCGTCGCATAAGGCCCGGTATCCGCCGTTATTGATACTTGATGTGCCAGGATACTGCCATTCCCATCAATGCCCGTTTTCATCGTAATCGTCATCGGATGCCGTTTAAGCCCGGCCTTCACCGACTCTTGCCTGGAATTGTGAATCTTAACGGGACGATTCGTCTTGAGGGCGAGCAATGCGCCATACGGCTGAACGTTCAGCTCATCTTTACCCCCGAAGGAACCGCCGATCGGACTGGATAAGATACGAATGGCCGTCTCCGGCATCGCGGTAATGCGCGAGAGCTGTAACCGATCCATAAACCCATGCTGCGTCGGGGAATGAACCGTCAGCCGTCCGTCCGCTTCCGGAACGAACAATCCTCCCTCGGTTTCCATGTACGTATGCATTTGTCGAGGCGAAAAGTAAGTCTCCTCCACGATATGGACGCAGCCTGCGAAGCCTTCCCCGATATCACCGCGAGCAAATTCAGTTTGATGCAAAATATTCCCCTTTGCATGCAGCTTCACCGCATCCGCAGCCACCGCCTTCGAAGGACTGTCCATAATCGGCAGCACTTCATAATCGACCTCGATCAGTGCCAAAGCCTGCTCTGCCAGCTGAGCCGTCTCGGCAGCAACACAAGCAACCGCATCGCCAACGTAGCGAACTCGATCCCAGCACAGCACGGGTTGATCCTGAACCGCAATGCCATATCCATTCAAACCGGGGACATCCGCATGAGTCAGTACCGCATGAACACCCGGCAGCTGCTGCGCTTGATCGGTGCGAATGGCTAGAATACGCGCATGAGGATAGGGACTTCGCAGCACGCGCCCAATCAGCATGCCCGGCGCAGTCCGATCCGTGAGATAAGCAAGCTTGCCCGTCACTTTATCGGGACCGTCCGGCCTGACTCGCCACCGCTCCTTGCTGGAGCTTCGGTTAAGCAGCATGTTCATCACCCTCCCGCATTTCACGTCATGTTGTGTTGAACTATTAGCTCGAAGTAGTCATCGCGCTGTTCTGCCATTGCTGCCATAACAACGCTGAGATCAGCCCGGCAGCCGTTCGTTTGCGATACGCCGCTGTTACAAATGCATCTCCCTTCGGCTGCGCCTCCAGCAAAACCTGCTCATACAGCTTCTCCATCAGCTCGGAGCTCATGACGGTATTTTGCAACAGCTTCTCAGCGCCGTACAGCCGATGTGGAACCATCTGCCCTCCGCCCACCGCCATCCGAATGCGGACGATTTCACCGCTCGTTCTAGCGATGTCGCAAGAATAAGCGACAGTCACGACAGATGGCGTAAAAGCCTCGCGTCTTCCAATCTTCTGGTAGACTTCCAATCTCCTCACATGCGGGTTCGCTTCCGGCAGCTGCAGCTTCAACTGCGTCAACAGCCGCCCCTGCGGCGCTGACGCGTCACCCAACCCCTCGAGCCACTGGACCAGCAGTTCACGCTGTATGCTTCGTCCATCATGCCAGAGCAGCTCAGCTTCGCTTACGATCAGGGCAGGCAGGATATCGCCGGTTTGGCAAACGATGTTGCCCCCGATGGTCGCAGCATTGCGAATAGATGGCGCGGCGATCGTGGTCACGGCATCTACGATGCTCTTGTAATGCTCACCTAAGAACGGGTCGCGCCGAAGCGTCGTTAAGGTAGTTAGCGCGCCGATTGTCGTTTCCTTCGAGCTGACGGTGATCCCTTTCATGCCTGGGATGCAGCTTAGATCGATGAGATGCCGCGGTTTAGGCGCACCGTTCTCCCATTGCGCGGAGAGCCAAGTGCCGCCGGATATAAACACTGCTTCATCGCCGAAGCTCTGCTTCAATCGCCAAGCTTCCGCCGCGTCCAGCGGATGCCAGACCGAAGGATTGTCACGGAAGCCCTCCTTGTCATTGCCTGTAATGCTCATCGTTCGATCACCTCCTTACCCAAACAACAAACGGATCAGAATCGTTGTTCCCGATAATAAGGCATGCCGAGCGCTTCAGGTGCGCCGGACGGTTTGTTGCGGTTACGCCAGCCTAAAGCCATGAGTACGAGAATGGTGATGAGGTACGGGATCATTTTCAGAAAATAAGAGGGGATTTCAACGCCAATGAGCTGCAGCCTGAAGCCGATAGTACTAAGCAAACCGAAGAAATACGCGCAGAATAACGCACGAATGGGGTTCCATCTGGCAAAAATAATGAGAGCAACGGCGATCCAGCCTCGTCCTGCCGTCATCCCCTCCGTCCAAGTTGGCGTATACACGAGCAGCAGGTCAGCGCCTGCAATCCCGATCAGCATCGAACCCGCGATGACGCAGCCATAACGGAACGCATATACACGGATTCCCATCACATCCGCTGTCGCCGGACTGTCGCCCATCGCGCGTAAATGCAAGCCCCAAGACGTGCGATAGATGAACACATGCATCGCGATTACAAGCAGGAAACTAAGCCAAGTAAACAAGTCCAAGCGGGCAAAAACATCACCGACCACCGGCACTTGCGCAAGCCAAGGCAATCGAATTATAGGGACGGCATGCGCGATGGGAATGCCGCTGATGCTTTTCCCCAGATAAGCGCTCAGACCTGAGCCGAACAACGTCAGCGCAAGTCCGGTCACAATTTGGTTCGTCCGCAGCGATATCGTAAAAGACGCATGCAGCAAACCAAGAACAGCGCTTACCCCGATGACGGCGAGCAAGGTGAATGTGAGATTTTCGGTATGCAAATAGGTCAACCCCGCCATCACAGCGCCGAGCAGCATCAATCCTTCCGCCCCAAGCTGAATGATGCCGGAGCGTTCAATGAGAATCCCTCCAAGCGCTGCGATCAACAGCGGCGTACCGGAAGAGATGGCGACCTGTATCAGCTGAATCATCGTTTCCATAAGCTCGACACTCCCCCGTTACACGTTTCGGCGCAGTCGTAAACGGCCAATGAAGCCCCCGGCAATGAGGAAAAATAGAATTGCGCCTTGCAGCATATTCGAGATCGATGACGGCAAACCGATCGTTTGAACACTGTAGCCGCCGACGATCAGCCCGCCGAACAAGACGGAAGAGACAACCAAGCCGAGCGGGTTCAGCTTAGCGAGCCAAGCGACGATAATCGCCGTATACCCATAACCCGGTGAGATCCCGTACATCAACCGATGCGTAACGCCCGACACCTCGCTCATCCCGGCAATGCCCGCTAAGCCGCCGCTGATCAGCATGACAATCAGGATATGCTTACTCAGCGGAATGCCCGCATGCCTTGCCGCTTCCGGGCTCGCTCCGATCAGTCTAAGCTCATACCCCCATTTCGTATAACGAATCGTAATGGCATATAGTGCAGCTGCGACGAGTCCAATAATGAGGCCGGCATGGAGTCGCGTATTTCCGAGCACGGGTAGTGATTGCGCAGCGGTGAACATGGGTGTACCAGGGAAGTTAAAGCCCTCCGGGTCACGCCAAGGTCCGAAGACCACGTAATCGAGCGCCAGCAGCGCGACGTAATTCAGCATTAGTGAAGTAATCAGTTCGTTAACTCGAAAATAAATGCGAGGTAAAGCCGTAAGCAAGCCCCATATTCCACCTGCTAGGATGCCGAACAAGGCCATAAGCGGAATGGACAAGTAAATCGGCAATGTCGGAAAATAAACCGTAACCGCGGTCGCTGCAATTGCTCCGGCGGCAAATTGCCCTTCTGCTCCAATATTCCAGAACGAAATTCGGTAGGCTACGGAAACGCCGATCCCGCATAAGAGGAGCGGTATGGCTTTAACGAGCGTTTCTGACAGGCCGTACGAGCTGCCAAACGCGCCGGTCACCATCTTCTTATATACGATGAGCGGGTTCATCCCATTCATGGCAATGAAGACGCCGCACACGATAAGCGCCAGAACGATGGAAACAACGACGACCCACCAAGGATTTCGAACGGAATCTCCCGGTTCCACTACTAGCCGAAGAGAGAACCGACGCTTTGTTTCAACCTGCTGCGGCAGTGAATGACTGACAACGGGTTGGTCGTTCATATCACTTCCTCCCCTTCACCGCTCTCATCTCGGACCCCTGCCATGTAGAGACCGATTTGCTCTCGCGTAGCTTCCTCCCGCTTCATTTCCCCAACAATCGTTCCTCGGCTTATGACCAGAATACGGTCAGATAGACGAAGCACCTCATCGAGGTCCTCGGAGATGAGAAGGACACTTCCACTTGAATTGCGAAGCCGAAACAGCAGCTGGTGCACACTGTTTGCAGCTCCAACATCCAAGCCCTGCGTCGGATGCACCGCAATCATCAGTTTCGGGGACTGATGGATTTCACGAGCGAATACCAACTTCTGCTGATTGCCGCCGGAGAGCTGACTTACAGGCGTGTCGACATCGGGCGTTCTTACATCGAATTGCGCAATAAGCTGCTGTGACCAAGCCAAATTGCGTTTGATCCGAAGAAAACCTAATCTCGTCCTTTCACCGGAACGATAGGATTTCAGCAATAGATTATCCGTTGATCCCAAGCTTCCGGCCAATCCGCTGCGCATCCTATTCTCGGGGATATGTGCAATACCGGCCTCGATGAAGTCTCTCACTGAAGCAGAACGCATATCCTTGCCTGCAAAACGGATGGAGCCTCGGCTCAGAGAACGAAGTCCAGTCAGCACTTCCGCCAGTTCCTTCTGTCCATTGCCCGCCACACCGGCGATACCGACGATTTCCCCTTCGTGTATATGAAGCGATAGACCCTTGCACGCCGTCCGGCCATGATCAGCCATCACTTCAAGCTCTTGCGCGGAGAGCAGCAGCTCCCCGCGCAGATGCCCGTTTGCGATATGCGGCATGTCGATGAGCGCCTTTCCAACCATCAGCTTCGCTAAATCCCGTTCATTCGTATCGGTTGTTTCCATTGTTACGATCATCTTGCCTTTACGCATGACAGAAATCCGATCCGAAGCCTGCATCACTTCACCTAGCTTATGCGTCGTCATAATGACGGTTTTACCTTCCTTCTTCATCGCCTCTAGCGTCTGAAAGAGAAGCTCCACCTCACCCGGTGTGAGCACGGAGGTCGGTTCGTCCAAGACGATGATATCCGCTCCCCGGTACAAGGTTTTCATAATTTCAACGCGCTGCTGCTCGCCAACGGAGAGCTGCCAGATCGGACGATCAACATGAATCGCAAGACCGAATCTCGCCGCAATGGCCTCGATTTCTTCCTGCTTTCTCTTCATCCAGCCGGCACCTCGCCAGATGGAAGTTTGCTCGCCGAGTACAATATTCTCCGCGGCAGAAAGCGTAGGAACGAGTCTGAAGTTCTGAAAAACCATTCCGATGCCCTGCTTCATCGCATCCTTCGGCGAACGAATTCTCACCTGCTCGCCGCGGAGGTAGATGGCGCCGCCAGTCGGCTGGTACACACCTGAGAGCATACACATCAAGGTGCTTTTGCCTGCCCCGTTCTCACCGAGAAGCGCGTGAATTTCACCTGCTCTTGCTCGAAAGTCCACTTCGTCATTAGCGATCACACTTCCGAAGCGCTTCACAATGCCTCGCATTTCAACAGAGAAGCTTCCCTCCATGACGAAACGCCTCCCGACGGTCGAATTACTTCGGAATCGTGCCGACGACCCCTTTGACGAACCAATCCATTTTGAGAAATGCATCCATGCTCATGGTTTCACCGGCTTTCACTTTCTCTGCTCCGCTTGCATCCGCAATCGGACCGGTAAACACTTGCAGCGAGCCGTCCAATACCTTCGCTTTCGCATCCTCCACTTGCTTCTTTACGTCTTCAGGAATCTTCGCCCCCAGCGGAGCTAGATCGACCATCCCGTCTGCCATCGAACCCATAAATTGTTCGTTCTTCCACGTTCCGTCCTGCACGGCTTTCACGATGCTGGTGTAATACGGTCCCCAATTCCAAACGGGGTTGGTCAAATAAGCATCCGGCGCATATTTGCTCATATCCGAGTCGTTGCCGCCTGCGAACGCGCCGCGTTCGGCCGCCGCTTGAACGGTAGCAGGCGAATCTTGATAAGCCATCAACACATCCGCACCTTTATCCAGCAGACTGATGGCCGCTTGGCGCTCCGTATTCGGGTCAAACCAAGTGTTAGACCATACGACATCAACCTTAATGTCCGGATTCACGCTTTGAGCTCCTAATGCAAACGCGTTGATATTATAGATAACTTCTGGAATCGGAAAAGCGCCTACATAACCGAGATGGTTCTTCTTCGTTACCTTTCCTGCCGCAATGCCGGCTAAGTAACTGGCTTCGAAATTTTTACCGAAATAAGTACCCATGTTGTCGGCTGTTTTGTAACCAGCCGTATGTTCGAAGATGACCTTCGGGAATTTCTTCGCCACGTTCAAGGTGTAATCCATATAACCGAAGCTTGTTGTGAAAATAATATCGTGGTTCTGCGCCAGCTCTGTAATGATTCGCTCCGCATCCGCACTCTCCGGTACATTTTCTACCGTGTCGGCTTTGATGCCCGTCTGTTCTTCCATATACTTACGCCCTTGATCATGCTGATACGTCCAGCCGCCATCACCAGGCGGTCCGATGTAAACAAACGCGACACGAGGTGCTTTCGTTTCTGTTTCCGCGGTGGCCGTGTCCGTGCTTGTCGCCGTGCTTGCATTCGAATCTTCTGCCTTAGTCGTGTTAGTAGAGGTTGATGTCTTATCTTCGTCGTTCTTGCTGCTGCAGCCAGCCAGCACCATGACAAAAGCGAGAATGGCAGTCAAACCAAACGTCATTGCCCGGTTACGAAGTTTCATACCGTTCCTCCCCAAACCTTATCTATATTCATCCCAGGTTCTGCCTGGGACGTAATTCCACTATAAGTCCACGTCATGAATACGTCAACTTATATTACATTAACATCACTCGTATATTACTTCGCATTCCATTGCATCCGCGACCATATTAGCCTTGCTTTCTCCAGCTGATCTTTGGTATCAATATCGATGAACGCCCATTCCGCGGCATATCGAACAACTTTCCCCCGATACTCCGGCGATTTCAGCAGCTTCCTCGCTCCGGCATCACCTTCAAGTTCACTCAGCAGCGGGAACATGGACTTGTTGAAAATTACCGGCGGACCCGCAATGTCCCCATATCCACTGGCCACATAATCGACTGTCGGATCTTCTTGAAACACCGACACCAATCGCCTAAGCAGCGTCGCAGATACAAACGGCTGATCTGCAAGCGCAATTAACACGGCATCCGGATTTTCCGGCAACAGCGCTTGAATGCCGCTGCGAATGGAGTACGACATCCCGCCTTGCGCTTCTTTGCATGGAGTAATCCGATATTTAGGCAGTACACCAAGCCGTTCTTTCCGATCATATAGCCAAAGAAGAGGATCATCCGGCCGCACAACTACAGTCAAAGTGTGAAATCCGCAGCTGCGTAATTCCTGTAATCCACGACTACCCATCGTGATACCCGGGGCCAACTCAAGAGACAGCTTTGCCTCCCCCATCCGTTTGCTCGAACCTGCAGCGAGATAGATACTGCCAATTTTCATCCCAGTTTCGCCCCCTCTGTTATGGTTTGCCCGGCAAGCAGCGCTGAAGCACGCACTGAAATCAACTGCGCCGCTACACTGATTGCAATTTCCTGCGGCCCTTCCGCACGGATCGGCAGCCCCATAGGCGCATACACATTTGCCGAACGCTCCAACCCTTCAAGTAAACGCGCCGCCCTTGATCGCGAGCCTAACAGTCCAATATATCGCAGCCCCAAAGGAATCGCCTGGCTAAGCATTTCGCGATCCTGCCGCAATTGATGGCTGCACACGATCAGATAGTCCTCGCTTCCGAGCTTAAGCTTATCCATTAACTCGCTTGGAGTCCCGATGACAACCGTCACGTTAGCGCAATAATTGGTGTTACGCCCCCGTTCTCGCCAATCAGCAATTACGATGCGAAACCCAATATCTATAGCTACCTTTGCTATTGCAGCAGCATCTTGGCCATCCCCGAATAGAATTAACCTTGGCTTCGGCGGCCAAACACAGACAAGACTGCCTCCTCGCTGCCAAGTATCTAATTCGAAAGAAACGATCACAATACCACTGCCAATACAAACGCCACCTTCATCAACGAGCGTATACTCGATTCGCTTGCCATCCCACCGTCTGCTGAGTGCAATCGTTTGCCCGATTTGCATGCGCCGATCCGCTTCTTGGAGCAATCGCCGCAATCCACCTTGCACAGCCTCCATAAGTACGGTTATCTCACCACCGCAGCCGACTGCTTCGCCCCAAATCACATCCGCCTCGGACATCAGGTTGTAGCTCACTAAGACAGGATTTCCGCTCCTCAGCACATCTTCCACTCTCGCATCCAGATCCTCTTCCAAGCAGCCGGGGCTTAAACTCCCAACCCTCCTGCCATTAGCAAGAAACAACATAGCCGCCCCTTCTTTGCGATAGGAGTGACCGCTTACACGAATAATCGTGGCCAGAACAGCTGCTTCTTCGCTTCGATTATCTGACAGTTCGACCAATATCGGAGTCATATCCACCGCCGCCACCTCCTCGATCTCACATACAGGTATCATGAAGAAAAACATCAACTAGTCATAAATGTCATGTTATATAACATAATAGGATGCTCTATGAAAATATTCAAGAGAATAATGTAATGTTAATTTACATATTGTATGCAAAAAAAACCTCCTCGCTGCACGTCCCAGACGTTGCAGTGAGAAGGTTTTATTCAATTTTATCCGCGAATCTTATTGCATATAAGGGTTCGGTTGAGAATAGCCGGCTTGGTTCGACTGCGAGCCAAGCGAGCTCTTCACTTGCGCCATGGCTTGCTGGATCTTCTGTTGAATGAGCTGAATCTGACGCTTCTGCGCATCCATTTGCATTTGCAGCTGATTCTCGGCAAGCTTCAGCTCGCGCTCAATGTTGTACAGCTCCTGAACGACCTGCTGAACCTGCTGTGATTTAGGGTCCAAGCCAGCATTGCGAAGCGCCTGCTGGGCCTGAAGCTGCTCTTGCTGCTGTCTTTGCTTGATCTGCTCTTGGAACTGCTCGTAACTCAGCTGTTGACTGTTTATGTTCGATTGACCTTGCATCTCCATAGTGAGCCTCCTGTGCGGTATCCTTATTCCGCATTAGAATGCCCCTTCGCGGGGATGATTATGTCATTTCGTACCAATCAGCGCTTTAGCCCTGTATCACGGCGGACTAGCTCCTCCAGCAATTCATCCGAAATCGGTTGTTTTCCATAACGCACGCGTTGGTAAGCGGCAAGGAGCGGAATTGTTTCAACAGCGCCATTTATCCTGCTAAGCGACTGCACATCCGAACCGATTTCATTCGGCGTCAAATGCGGCTTAAACGAATACCCCTTCTTCACGAAACTTCCCACCCAGCGGCGATACAAGTACCGAACGCGCGCTTCATTATCCGCAAGATCCTTCCACTTGAGCTTCTGCTCTTTGGAACGGTTGCGCCATGATGTGAACCGATTGCCGGTGCTGCGAATCCGTTCCACTTCATCGACATATCCGCTTGTCGTCCGGGCTGCATCCCTGCGGAACAGCTGAGCGAGTTTATTGCGGAGTTGTTTCAACCACTCCGGCAGCTCCTTCAGCTTGCGAAGCACGAGCCAGAGTACAAATCCAAGCATGATAGCCGCGATGCCGTACAGGATAATCTCTACCCATAGCGGCAGTCCCTTCGACGCACCATCGATCGGCGGCATTTCAGGCATTTGCTGAGTCTCAGCCCCGGTTGGCGGCGCGGCGGATTTGTCCCCGCTTCCGCTTAATAGCCCCCCCAGAAGATCCTTGACCTCTCGGCCGATAGCCCCAAACATCGCCTGCAGCTGGTAGCTGAGCACAATGAGAACGGATACCGCTGCAGCAACACCGACGAAGAGCCGATTATGCCTGCGCACGGTAAAGTCTACGATCGGTTTCGCATCTCCGGAGAGCGTCTCTCGGCTAACCGTACTGCGATTCGTCTGATACAGCGTCAGGCCAAGCGTAAGCAAACCTGCAATCAGATAAAAGGTATGATACGCGCTGAAGCCATCCTTAAATTGATACACGACTGATCCCGCAAAATAAAACGACGTCCCCATCACATAGGTTCGCGGCAGGTGACGCAATAACGGGTGTGTCACCGCGTAACTCGAACCCCGAAACAGTGCAGCCGTCAAATAAAGGAACGGAACAATTGCATCCACCGTCAAACCAAACAATAGAAAGCAGCTTGCGGCCGATAGAATCACAGCAAGGACGCCTCTGCCAAACGAATGCGCAAACTTCACCAGCAAGTTAAGTCCGCATCCGGCCATATAGCCTGCAAGCAGCAGAAGTATCATCTCAGGCAACGGCAATTCAAATTGCGGTTTCCATACATAAATAGCAAGATAGATCGGCATGAGCAGCAACAATTCGATCAAACCCGATACGAATAGCGAGAAAATAGGCTGAAGCACGTTTCCTTTTGCATGCTGGGCACTCATCCGGCAGCGACCTCCACTCCCGCAATCGGCAGCCAATCTACCGAATGGCCGTCACTGCGAAGCTTCGCCATTTCCCGCTCGATGGGATCACTCATGAAGGCCGAGATGATGACGACATCGCAGCGTTCCTCCCACTTGGAGCTGAGCTGCTCCACCATCGCATCGAAAGGCTGCGTACGCACAATAACAAGCTTCGCGAGCTGACCGTACAAATGCGTCAAATGCTCGCTTCCGCTTCCTCGTTCCACCTTCATGACTGTTTCCGGATGGTCCAGCTCATGGCCGTTGCTCGCGAAGGCCGTTTCAACGCCTTGCTCGGTCGCATATTGCAGAATCGCAGCCGCATAACGGATGCCTTCCTCTATGAGAGCCGGATTGTTGACTGCTTCCCACATCCCGGCATGATCCTCAACGTTCAGCAAGACGATAAGCCGATAATCTGCCGTGTAGTCGCGACGGTGGACCTGCATCGAGCCTGTGCGCGCGGTGGCGCTCCAATTGATCATTTTGAAAGAATCGCCCGGACGGTACTCCCGAACGCCGCTAATGTAGAAGGGATCTTCCACGATCCATCTGCGCACTGCGATATCGCCTTGCCAGCTCCGTGAAGGAAGCTGAATTAGCGAGCGATCAGCAGGCTGCGGGTACACGAGCAGCTCCACTTCAAGCGGTACGGACCGCCATGAGCTGAACATCCCGAACAGATCGCCAAACGTCAGCGAAGCGCTGGTGAGCCGGTAACAGCCCCTCGAAGCTGCCAGAACCGTGTGGCGACGCTTCAATTGTTTATTGCCCATAAGGCTGAATAAGCTGCGATGATTTTGATAAAATTGCCCGTGGCTTACCGCGAAATTGGAATCGCTTTCGAATTTCAATCCGGTGTGCAGCAACGATTCGACACGAAGCCACGGCACAGGCACTAATTTACGATTCACTAACCGCTCCACCATCTCAATGCGGTCGCCCTCAAAGCAGGTCGCCACATTGAACGTCCGCGAGTACGTCACGCCTTTCATCCCGAAGTAGCGGAAAATATACCGCTGCACCACGATGACGAAGAGCGCGCTTAGAATATACCAATGAATGCCCATGCTTCATCTCCCTCCACGGCCGACTTCCTTAAGTCCTGCCGACAAGCGGCGAATCCGCTGGCACCGAGACAGATCCAAGAATGCTGCTGATAACCTGCTCCGCGGCTTCAGGACGCATCCGCTGTACGCTTCTCAGCGCGATACGGTGAGCGAGCACCGGCACTGCCATAGCCTTTACATCATCCGGCAGGACATAGTCTCTGCCCTTGATTGCCGCATGCGCCTGGCAGGCACGCAGCAGCGCCTGACTGCTTCGCGGACTTGCGCCGAGCGCCGCATCCGGATGTACACGGGTCGCTTCCACGATCGCAAGCATATAGCCTAGCAGGTCCTCGCTCACTTGAATGCTCGTGTACAGCTGTTTGGCGGCTTCTATTTCGTCCGCTCCGATAACCGGCTCCAACTGCTCAAGCGGGCTGTCCGCCATAAACCGCTTCATGATGGAGATGCCTTCCTCCGTAGTCGGATAGCCCATCTTGATTTTGAACAGGAAGCGGTCAAGCTGCGCCTCCGGCAGCGGGAACGTCCCCTGCTGCTCGATCGGATTCTGCGTCGCAATAACGAGAAACGGACGACCAAGCGTATGGGTCGTGCCATCGATACTTACTTGTCGCTCCTCCATACACTCCAATAAGCTGGACTGCGTCCGCGGAGTTGCGCGGTTGATCTCATCTGCCAGCACGATGTTCGCGAACAGCGGACCCGGCCGAAATTCAAATTCGCCGGCCTTCTGATTATAGAAGTGAATGCCCGTCAGGTCGGACGGGAGCAAATCCGGCGTAAATTGAATCCGTTTGAACGCGCCGTCAATCGACTTGGCGAGTGCTTTGGCGAGCAGCGTCTTCCCAGTCCCCGGTACATCCTCCAGCAGCACATGGCCGGACGTTAGAATAGCGATAATTAATTTGTCGACGATATCTTCTTTCCCTACGATGACTTTACTGACATTGGAACGAATTCGATCTGCCGTTTGACTGATTTTACTTAAACTCATCCTGCCTGCTCCTCTCGTTTTCCAGCGAATGGAAGTACATCCTCTCAAGTATACCCCCATTCTAGTAGAGAGGCTAGACCCGATTGAAGACCGTCAGCGAAGCTCCGAAAGTCCCCTCATATAAGGACGAAGTGCCGGCGGGATATAGATCGAGCCATCCTCGCGCTGATGGTTCTCCAGAAGCGGTATCAGAATTCGCGGCGCGGCGACCATCGTGTTATTAAGCGTGTAGGCATATTGCGGTTTGCCGTTCTCATCCATATAGCGAATATTCGAGCGTCTGGCTTGAAAATCAAGCAGCAGCGAAGCCGAATGCGTCTCCCCATAGCTGCCGCGGCTCGGCATCCAAGTCTCGATGTCGTACTGCTTATAATTCTTCTGCGACATATCGCCGGCGCACACCGCAACCACTCTGTACGGCAGCTCGAGAAGCTGCAGCAGCTCCTCACTCGTCGCTGTCATTTGCTCCAGCAGCGATAACGCCAGCGGAAGATCGGCAGCACACAAGACAACCTGCTCCACTTTCGCAAACTGATGAACCCTATAAAGCCCTTGCACATCGCGACCTGCCGATCCAACCTCGCTGCGATAACACGGGCTTACTGCTCCAAGCCGTTTCGGAGTCGTGAGATCAACGAGCTCCCCGCTATACAACGAGATAAGCGGCACCTCCGACGTCCCAATCAACCACTTATCCTCCCCTTGAATGCCGAACGTCTGGTCGCGATTGGCCGGAAAATACCCCGACGAAACAAGTGTTTCCTCTTTCACCATAGCAGGCACATCCATCAGGTCAAAGCCTTTATCCATCAGCATGTCGAGCGCGAGCTGCTGAACAGCTCGGTGCAGCTGAAGTCCGTAATTGGCCAGCACATATTGCCGTGTCCCGCCAATCTTAACCCCGCGCGCAAAATCCACCATTCCCAGCCGCTGCCCAATTTCCACATGGCTTTGAGGCTGGAAAGTCGCAAAGTCGGGAATGTCCCCAACTCTGCGAAGCTCAACATTGTCCTCGTCGCTGGCTCCAAGCGGAGTATCCGCCGAAGTCAAATTAGGGACGCGCAGCATTAGATCCTCGTAGCGGAACATAGTCTGCCGATACTGTGCCTCCGTTTGCTTAAGCCGCTGCAGCAGCTCCGTCGTTTCCTGTTTCAACGGCGCCGCTTCTTCCTTACGGCCTTCGAGCATCAACTGCTCAATCGCCTTCGAGCGTCTGTTTCTCTCCGCACGAAGCGTTTCCGTTAATTGAAGCAGCTCTCGCCTGCGGTCATCGACCTCTAGGAGCTCTTCGATCGATATCGATATCTTTTTCCAATCTGCGGCTTGTTGATATTCCTTCGCTTGCTGTCTGATCGTCGTGATGTTTAACATGGTTAGCACTCCCTTTGTTTTGTTTAGTCGATGGAGACAAACAAAAATACGCGTTCCTTTTGTCCCATAACAATGGGACGAAGAACGCGCTCGCGGTGCCACCCAAATTAGCCAATCGCATGATCGACTCTCTCAGATCCGCCGATAACGGTGCGGTACCGGAATGCTTGGAGAGCCTGGAACGGCAACCGAATTGCCGTCAAACTCTGTACGCAACGCCTCCGAGTTGGATGCTCATCATCGGCCTGTGTGCTTATTGCTCGTTAGTATAGCAGAGCCATACTCGCGATGCAAGGGGCAGTCATGAATGACTGCTTGGAAAATTACAGAACGGAAGAAATAAGCTCTTTGTCGAGCACTTCACGCTCAAATGCTTCTACATACTTGGTCATGCAGTTGCAATAGTAATCTCTTCTGCAGATTGGGCAAGGAACCGTAAGAAGACGGTTAACGCCAATCAATTTCCAATCCGGCTTCTTCGTGAAGATCAGTCGGCATTGGGTGTTATCGGACATCGTAACGACAAAATGATATAGTCCATCTGCTACATTAATGTCTGCAGCTGCAAAATCTTTAATTTTCATATTGAATTTCATAATCAATCTCCTGTTTTGTAGATTTGAAAATTCCTTGTAAGCTTATTAAATTTGCGGTCGAATGTCAATTCATTTATATAGTTTACCCATGCGGGAACGGCTCGAAACGTGAACTTCTGTCCAATCTCGCGATTAAGAGCCTATCTAGCAACAAATAAAGAGCAGCCCCCCAAGTCGGGAGCTGCTGTCCAAGCGAATCTTAAGCACCCGTTTGCATCGCAAGCGACTGCTGCATCTCGAATTGCGTCATATAAAGCTTCTTGTAGAGACCATTTTGCTTCATTAAATCATCGTGTGAGCCTTGCTCGGAAATGCGGCCGTCTTTAACGACGAGAATGATATCGGCGTCGCGGATCGTGGAGAGCCTGTGCGCAATAATAAACGCTGTACGGCCTTCGAGCATCGTGTGCAGCGCGGCTTGAATGTGCTGCTCCGTTTCGGTATCTACGCTAGATGTAGCTTCATCCAGAATCAGAATGCGCGGATCTGAGAGCAGCACCCGCCCGAAGGCAAGCAGCTGGCGCTGACCGACGGACAGCTTCGAACCACGTTCCTCCACCTGGGTCTGATAACCGTCCGCATATTGAGAGACAAACTTGTCGATGCGCACATTCTCAGCTGCGCGGCGCAGCGCCTCATCGGATGCATCCTCGTTGCCGTAGCGCAGGTTCTCTTCTATTGTACCGGAGAAGATAAACGAATCCTGCAGTACGATCCCCATCTGACGTCGCAGCGACTCCAGCGTAACATCCTTCACTTCCTGGCCGTCGATCAGAATACGGCCTCCGGTTGTATCATAGAAACGCATGAGCAGATTGACGATCGTACTCTTTCCTGCGCCGGTGGGACCCACAAGCGCAACACGCTGCCCGGGTTTAATATGAAGATTGATATCCTTTAGCACATCCGGTTTATCCGCTTCATAGCGGAACGCTACATTCTCGAATACAACCTCGCCTTGGATCGTCTTCATCGGCTTCGCATTCGAACGATCCTTCACTTCCGGCTCAGAGTCCAGAATTTCGAAAATCCGTTCAGCCGAAGCCATTGCGGATAGTACCTGGCTATATACTTTGGAGAGCGCGCTGAGCGGTCCCCAGAAACGCCACAGGTAATTGATAAACGCCATAATGAAGCCCAGCGTTAATTCATTATCCATTACAGCTTGCGCACCGAACCACAGCACGATGCAGGTGCCGATCATCCCGATCATCTCAACGGAAGGGAATACGATCGATTCCAGCGTCACAGCCCGCATGAACGCATTCTTGTTGCGCGTATTCAGCTTCTCGAACCGCTTGTTGTTCTCGGATTGACGAGAGAACGCTTGAATGACGCGAATGCCTTGCAGCGTCTCGTTCAAATTGCCGTTGATTGCGGACATCGTTTTACGGGAACGCGACCAGGAGCCTTCGATTTTGGATTGCATTTTGCCAACAACCAAGTAAAGGAGCGGCAGTGTAATGAAGGATAACAAGGCCAGCTTCCAATCCATCCAGAGCAGAATGACGACGATGCCGATCAGATGCGTAAACTCCATCACCAGCGTAATTAATCCACCGTTGATGAGCTCGCCAATCGCGTTCGTGTCGTTCGTGATGCGGGACATGATCTTACCTGCAGGTCTGCCATCGAAGAAGCGGAACGATAAGGATTGCAAATGATTGAATAATTGCTGACGCAGATCAAACAAAATTCGTTGTCCGGTAAAGTTGATGAATCTGGTGTGCAGGTAGCCAAACAGCCAGCCTGCTACTCTAATCCCCAGCAGGGTAAAACCAATCATATTAATGACGAAGAAGTCTTGCTTCAAGATCCCTTCGTCAATGATATACCTTAACAGCAGCGGCTCCGCGAGACTAAGTCCCATGTTGAATAGGACAATAACGAGGACGATGGCAAGGACTTTGCGATATGGGAGTACATAGCGGAACAATCGCTTCATGTACTCACGGTTAAACGGCTTCTCTTCTAAATCTTCGCCCGAATCCCATTCGACTTGACTCATTGAGGTTTCCCTCCTTTATGACGTTAATGATTATTTTTTTATGCCATTAATGTAACGGTTATCTGGCTGCAGCAGCCTCTTGCATCTGGAACAGATTACGGAAGAACCCTTCTTGCTCGAATAGTTCTTTATGCGTTCCCTGCTGCACAATCTTGCCTCCGTCTAGTACAACAATACGATCCGCACGTTTTACGGAGGATAGTCGCTGCGCGATAATGAACGTAGTGCGTCCCTTCATAACCTCAAGCAGCTCCTCGTGAATAGCGGATTCCGTAGCCGTATCGACGCTTGCCGTTGCTTCATCCAGCACGAGAATCGGCGGATCCATCAGAATGGCGCGCGCAAGCGCGACACGCTGCCGCTGTCCGCCGGACAGCCCGACACCGCGCTCGCCGATAATGGTGTCATAGCCATGCGGCAATGTTTCGATGAAGCCATGAATTTGCGCTTTGCGTGATGCCCATTCAATCTGCTCTTGCGTCGCTTCCGGCACCCCGTATGCGATGTTCTCCCGAATCGTCGCAGAGAACAGGAACGTCTCCTGCGGAACGATGCCGATTTTGCGGCGGAGCCCTTCAAGCTCATAGTCCCGTACATCCACGCCGTCAATCATCAGCCGCCCTTGGCTGACATCATAGAACCGCGACATCAGAGCAATCAAGCTGCTCTTGCCGGAGCCTGTTGCGCCAAGCACGGCGATCACTTCACCCTGCTTTACTCCAAGCGAGATATCCTCCAGAATACCGGCGTCTTGCTCCGGATCTTGATCGGCGAAGTGGAAGGAGACACCTTCGAAGCTGACATTCCCTTCGATTCGTTCCGTATCCTCGTTCGCGCCTGACTCCGAGCTGATATCTACCGGCGTATCCAGCACTTCGAACACGCGAGGCGCGGCTTTGATCGCCTGCTGCATGATGTTGATCTGCCAGCCGAGCATATTGAGCGGCCAGATAATCCCCCATGTGTACCACTGAAACGCCATGAACGTACCCAGCGACATTTTACCATTTGCCACGAAATAAGCCCCGACCCACACCATCTTCAGAAAGACAAGACCTCCGTAGAAGTTCATCAGCGGGAACGATTTGGCCTCAAGCTTCGCCCGGTCCATATTCGTTTCGAAGTTCTGATCGTTGCGTTCCTCGAACTTGGATTGTTCAACGTTCTCGCGGGCAAATGCTTTAACAACGCGAATACCTGAGATATTCTCTTGCAAGGTTGTCGTCAACTTGCCCATTTGCTCTCTAATCTGGCCCCAAGCCGGACCAACCTTCTTGTTAAACTGGAACAGTGCCAGCAGCAGCAGCGGAACGCTCGCCATACAGAGCAGCGTAACCTGCCACTGGATGAACGCCATGAAGACGATTGTGCCTACAAAGGTCATGACCCCTGTAAACATTGCCATCGCACCGAAACCGATAAAGTTCTTCACGGATTCGATATCGCCTGTCATCCGGGACATCAGCTGTCCCGTCTGCGCTTTATCGTAGTAGCTGAAGGACAACCGCTGCAGATGGTTATAAAGCTGCTCCCTCAGCGTAAAGACGACATTTTGCCCGACAAGCTCTTGCGCTCGGCCTTGGACGAACATCGCGATACTTTTTACGACTTGAATGCCCGCCAAACCTAGTATCAAAGCAAGGATCAGCTTCACATTGCTATCGGCGATGCCTTCGTCGAAGATCAGCTTCAGCATCCATGGCGCGATCAAATCAATCAGCGTTCCGAGCAGCATCATCAGCAGCGAGATGACGACCCATCGCGTACTCGGACGTAAATAGCGCAATAAGCGAACCAAATTTTTCATTGTTGTATTCCCCCTTTAAACAAAACATGCGCAGGTTCCATGACGGCAACAAAAAAGGAGACCTCAAGCCACATGGCTCAAGATCTCCTTATACACAGACGGGTATACAGCTACTTAAGGCTGCAGTCTGTGAAAGAAGTCGGGCCGATGGACCTGGATAAATTCTTCATTGCGCACATCAACAAAAGTGTTTACCATGTCCATCGCCCTCCTTTCATCGTTTTCCGTTAATTGGAACATCCAAATCTTAACACCACTTCCGGCAGCGCGCAAGAGGCTCTTGTGAAATTTATTTTCGCCTATTATCGGTCTAAATCAGCCTAAATGCGGTCATGCTCCCTGTATCAGCCGTTTACAAATCGCTGGAAGGCTCGAAATCCGCAGCCGTAATTCCTTGTTCAACCGCGAATTCGAAATCCTCGATATCATATACCTGGACAGGCACTTCAGCCTCCAGGAGCTTATCTTGAAACTCGAATTGATCCGACAGCAGAGGCACGCTAAGCTTCATGGAAGTCAGCAGCAGCTCCGTTTCGATCGGGTCAAAATATTCGCCGTAATGCGCGTTATCCACTGCATGCACGATAGTAAATTGGATCCTATCATCCAGCAGCAGCGGTGAACTCTCACGCCAAGGCATTTGTAGCGCGCGCTCAATCTTCTTCTTGTTGAACGGGTCCTCGAAGAATGCAATAAGCTCGCCGATTTTACCTTTCACATGGGCGTCGTCCTCGGGATCATCCATAACAGGATCCGTTCCTGCTTTCATATCGTAGAGTTCCATAATTGTCGAATACGGCAAGACAAAATCGACAGGCCGGCTTGGTACGAGCAAATGACCATATGTTGCTACCATTACGGCTTCAATGACAAATCGCCGTCGCATTCTATCTCCCCCTTGTAATAGGGAGTTTGACTGTAGTCAAACTCTCTCTGATAAGTGTTAGCTTATTATACAACATAACCAATCACGTACACAGAGCTAAATGCTTGTTTTACAGGAAGCAACTGCTTGGAAGCTGTGCTAAAATAAGACTGGTCCCTGCCCTAATGTTAAATGTGTATTGGAGTTGATCCCGAACTTATGCATAACGAACAAGTAATCATCGTCGGTGCCGGTCCATGCGGACTAGCTGCAGCTATTGAATTGCAGGCTATAGGCATCGACCCGCTTATGATCGAGAAGCGCAATGTCGTTCATTCGATATCGCAATATCCGACCTACATGCACTTCTTCAGCTCTCCGGAGCTGCTCGAAATCGCCGGCATACCGTTTACGACTGCGAACGAGAAGCCGTCTCGCGTTGAAGCGCTCAACTACTATCGCAGCGTTGCTCTGCGGCGTGAGGTTCGCATAAATGCGTATGAAGCCGTTACGGCAATTCATCCGCAGCATGATGGCAGCTTCGTCTTAGAGAGCTCCAACCGTCACGGCGAGTTACACCGCTATCACGCCAAAGCCGTCATCATCGCGACCGGCTACTTCGATCATCCGAATGAGCTTGGTATTCCCGGTGAGCAGTCCGATAAAGTAACGCATTTCTTCCGCGAAGCCCATCCCTACACCGGCATGCAGGTCGCCATTATCGGCGGCAGCAATTCGGCGATTGATGCGGCTCTGGAGCTTGAGCGAGTTGGCGCGAAGGTCACCGTCGTTTATCGTGGCGAGCAATATTCTTCGAGCATCAAACCATGGGTGCGCCCAATCTTCGAGAGCCTCGTCTCGAAAGGCCGCATCCAGATGCGATTCGCTTCCCGCGTCATTGCGATCCATCCGCGAAGCGTCACGATCGAAAGCAACATCGGATGCGACGAGCTGCCGAATGATTTCGTGCTTGCTTTGACCGGATTCCATCCGGATCGTGCATTTCTTGCCTCCTTTGGCGTAACGATCGAGGAAGAAGGTTACCCGACCTTCAACGATGAGACGATGGAGAGCAATGTTCCGGGTATTTATTTGGCCGGCGTTGTCGCTTCGCGGCGGGAAGCCAATGAGATCTTTATCGAATCCGGGCGTTTCCATGGTCGGAAGATCGCCGCGCATCTCTTGCGAACAGGCGCATTATCGTAGTAATCACAGACGCCTATGTTAAGCAAATGAAAGAGGCTTTGAATCCCGAACCGGCGCAGCCGCTTTCGGTAGATTCAAAGCCTTTTTGGTACCTTTATAAACTCACGATTGGCTGAACGCCGTCCTCATCGATACCCTGGAAGGTCATCACCGTCGCGATCTTCTGCAGCCGGATATATTCATTATGCAGCAGCTCCGTTCGGAAATACGCAAACATATAAACGGCTTCGATGAAGGTTAATGCCGGATAAACCGTGATGTTCTGATTGCTGAACGGATTATCGAGCAGCACCTGCCATTCCCCGCTCCGCTGGTCCTCCGATATGGATTCAAACACATGCCGCTTAGTCCGAATGATGCCTGTGAATTCGCGCCAAATGTAAGTCCACGACGGGCTTGTCCGGCCTGGCTCGGGTACTGCAAGCTGCCCGCGCCGCAGCAGTTCTAGCGCAAACTCACCTTCCTCATCGGTAAATGCACGTAAATACTGCCGGAAGTCATCCAGAAATCTTCGAATTGCCGTGAATCCTCCCGATCTGAGCTCCAGGCCGAACGCCTCTATTTCCACATCAGAGCTCAGCCCTTTGATCTGCTGAAAATAGGAATGATCCGTCACATCCATTCGCCTCTTACCCTCCTACACTAACACTATGACTTCAGCAGCGTGATGGCTCCATCTTGCTCTAGCACTATTTTTCTAGCCGGATTATTGTTCAGCTTCACATTAAACAGCTTTAACCGCTCTTCCTTCACTTCAAGAAGATCCCAGTCTGCGTATGGTTCGATGAAACCCCTCTCGACAAGGGCCTGCTCGGCAAGCTGTTCCGCCGCATTTATATCCTCCCACCAGAGAGCGCCATAGTATGCAAAATCATACACATTTCTCAGCATTCCACATGCGATTTCTCCGGTCATGCGATGACGCAATACGATGGGCATTGTGCTCCGGCTCTCCTTCTCATGGTAAAGTTCAAAACAAAAGGCGCGGCCGATTATTCGCCGCCGCGCCTATCAGATCCTACAAGTATAAATTCTCGTGTTTCGCTTTCAGGCGGAGCCAGCGGCGTTCCACTTCATCCTCGAACGACTTGAGCGCTTCGGCATATTCCGGGCGCGTCATATGTTTGGTTTTGCCCATATTCTTAAGCCAGTCGCCAAGCGGGATTCGTTTCCCCTTTTCTTCCGGGTTATACGTAATCGTCGTGACGCCTTCTTCAACCTCATACATCGGGAAGAAGCATGTGTTAACGGCTTCATCGATCAAGGTTTGACCGATTTTCTCCTCCGAAAGCCAGTTCAGCGGACAAGAAATGAGGATTTTCCCATACACAAGTCCGACATTCTGCGCATAATATTGCGCCTTAGCCGCTTTGCGGAGCAGATCCTGCGGCAGCGATTCCGAGCCTGTAAATACGTACGGAATGTTCGTAGCTGCCATAATTTGCGCCGTATCCTTGTGATGGAACAGCTTGCCGCCTTGATGTTTGCCTACGTTGGAAGTAGAAGTTCGGTGTCCAAGCGGCGTGGAATACGACAGCTGAGCGCCCGTATTCATGTATCCCTCGTTATCGTACTCCAGAATGATCATCTTATGGTTACGCAACGCGCTTCCGATTGCAGGACCCATCCCGATATCCATCCCGCCGTCGCCTGTAATCATGACGAAGGTGAAATCATCCTTCAAGCCGTATTGATCCAGCTCGCCGCGGCGTTTGCGTTCCCAGAACATCTCAACAACGCCTGACAGCGTTGCAGCACCGTTCTGGAATAAGTTATGGATATAAGTCGCTTTATGCGAAGAGTACGGGAAACCGGTCGTTACAACCATTGCACAGCCGGTTTGGTAGAGGGCGACAATATCGCCTTCAATCCCCTTGAAGAATAACTCCAAGCCGGAGAAGATACCGCAGCCCGGACAAGCTCCATGACCCGGCGCAAGCCGTTTCGGTTTCTTCGTCAGCTGGCGTACTGGGGGAACCTTAACCTTCAGCTTGCCGGTAGTCTCATCACGGTCAACCGTAATCAGTCCTGTCTTCAGCTCTTCATACTTGAGCGGTTCAAGGACGCGCTTCGGCGCCTTATCCGGATCACCCGGCGTGTGGCCCCAATAGTCGAACGGAACATCGACTTTGCCTGATTGTGCCGCCTCGATAGCCAGTTCGAACAGGTGATGCCCGTCTTCCGCGTAGAAATCTTTGCCGCCCAAGCCGTAAATCCGGCTGATGACGAGCGTGTCTCGAACGCCTTGCGTAAACAGCGCCGCTTTAATTTCATTCGTCATGTTGCCGCCATGGCCGCCATAGGAATCTGCACGATCGCCGATCGTGACCGCTTTGACGCCTCGCAATGCTTCGGCGATTTGCTTCGCAGGGAACGGACGAATCATATTCGGCGCAATCGAGCCGGCTTTAATCCCTTTCGCACGCAGCTGATCCACGACGTCTTTAATGATTTCCGATGCGGAATTCATCAAGAACACCGCGACTTCAGCATCATCCATCCGATACTGATCCAGAATCGGATAGTCGCGTCCGGTTAGTTCCGCATACTCGGCGCGGATACGATCGAACACCTCGCCTGCGTTATACATCGCCATCGACTGCTGATAGCAGTTGTTGATATAATCGGGTTCGTTCATGTAAGGACCAACGGTGATCGGATTGTTGCGGTCGAGCACATGCTTGAAGCCTTCCGGCGAATGCTCGCCGACGAAAGCATGTACATCGGCGCGATGAGCAAAGGTTTGAACGCGGCGTTTCTGATGCGAAGTGAAGTAACCGTCTGAAGCGACAAGAACAGGCAGACGCACCTGCGGATCTTCAGCAAGCTTAAGCGCCATAATGTTCATGTCATACACAGCTTGCGGATCGCGGCACATCAAGATCGGCCAGCCGGTATTGAGTGCGAAGTACAAATCGGAATGATCGCCATGAATATCGAGCGGTCCGGAAACCGAACGGCATACGAGATTCATAACCATCGGGAAACGCGTACCGGATTGGACCGGCATTTGCTCCAGCATATATAAGTACCCATTGGAGCTTGTCGCATTAAATACGCGACCGCCGGCTGCGGACGCGCCATAGCAAATTCCTGCGGAACCATGCTCGCCGTCTGCGGGAATCAATTTAATATCATGCTGCCCGTTCGCTTTCATCAGATCGAGGAATTGGGCAACCTCGGTTGAAGGTGAAATTGGGAAATAGCCCATAACGTGATAGTTAATTTGATGTGCGGCGTACGCCGCCATCTCATTCCCTGACTCATAGACCATACGCTGCTCTACTTTACCTCTGCTCACTTCTTTGTTGATTTCAATGGCCATTGTATCGCTCCTCTCTTCCGTGCAAACCCTACACGACGTTAATTCGCTTTTGCCCAATCAAACTTGTGCGGCACTCGGTGTTGTTCGCCGTAACCATCCGTCTCGCGTTCAGAAGCAAGCGCTTCGGTCGGACAAGCTACGACGCATTTCAAGCAACCCTTGCAATATTGGTAATCGATTCCCTGCAGAAACATTTGCGGACGACCCTTCTTATCCGGCTGCTCTTCCCATACGAAGCAGAAGTCCGGACACGCAGTGTCGCAAGCTGCGCAGTGAATACATTTCTCATCGTCAAAATGAGGCATCATGCCTTGCCTTGAAATACTGATATCCTTCAGCACGCTGTTCCCGGGATTAATGATCATCCCGCCCATTGGCTGCGTCTCGTAGCCGAGTGACGGAACATCCCACCGTGTCGGCTGAGGCATGCTCTCGCCCTCAGGAAGCACGTACGTCTGAAACTTCACTTCATCGAACCCGCGTTGGAACGTTCGCAGTGCCGGTTCGACAGCCTGCGGATATTTCTTCTCCAGCGACTTCCGGATAATTCCTTTCATATGCTCAAAATCCAGGAAGGTGCAGAGTCGGAATAAAGCGCCAAGCATCGCCATGTTCACGCGATTGTTCTCTTCGAGCGAAATGCCTGTAGCATCAATTACAGCGAGTGTACCAGCGGACAATTTCATTTTCTGCTTCAATTCATCGGTTGTTTTGCTAGAATTCACCAGCACCATGCTGTCCTCGTAGATCCCGCTGATTACATTAACGGTTTTGGACAAGTTCTCGTGAAACACCCCAACGATATGAGGGCGCTCGACCGGTGTCGTGTCGCGGATATTCGTCTCCATATCGCAGAACCGAATATGCGCCTTTACCGGCGAGCCTTTCTTCTCTGATCCATAGGAGGAGAAGCTGACCCCATTGAAACCGCTTCCAACTACACCCGCTTCAGCTAACATCTTTCCGGCCAAGTTAGCGCCCAATCCGCCTATTGATTCCAATCGAATTTCAAAGAATCCAAGATCATTCTGTTTTGGAAGTACCGCCACTTGCTCCACTCCCTTCCCGAATTAACTGAATACTTATATAATTCACAACTATCAGTATACCATTACATGGAAGTGGCGAATAGCGTTTCTTTCCTAAACAGGACCGCAAAAACAGTAATACAGACGAATGTTCCTGATGCTGTTCTAGTACAGCTTGTCCCAATTCAATAAACAAAGCTAACACAGCAGCTGTTCATTTCCGACATGGACAGCCCTGCATTCCCGAATCATGGCCGCGAATTGCGGCGCTGATAGTGCCTTAATTCCTTCCAGCCGATTTGTTTGATTCCCTCGTGATGCATCACATCTTGTACTTCTTTATCACGGAAAATATCCATTTCCATCCCACGCTTCAGCGGCTCTGAGTGAAATGCGCTCAGCTCGTCAGTCACAAGCGCCGGATGGATAATTAGCTCGGATACGCCTGGCTTTAACCGTTTCAGCAGGGAAATCATCTGAGCTTTAAACTCAGCATATGTTTCCCCGGGCTTCGATTGAAACGGCAGCGCCACGAGATAGTCCAGAACGACGACTCCTTTGCGATCAGCTTCTGCTGCATGTTTAAGTGCCTGCAAAGCCAGCTCCGGTGGCGCAGGTGCGCCCGATTCCAGCTGCAAGAACCGCGGAAGCCGAAACGGCAGCCGATAGCCCGCACACACATCAAACACTTCCCCCAGAAAATGTCTGCCGGTCTGCAGTCCATACAAGCTACCCATATGGTTATCCGTGTGAGTCACATTAACGCCCATCTGCAGCGCCATCTCAACTTGTGCGATGAGCTCCTGTTTCACCTGTTCCGCGTCAGCCCTGCGCTCGAACGATTTGGAATCCCGGTGAAAATACCCTTCCGTCGTTACTAGTGACTCCGTTGATCCGCCGCGGTAAACCGGACCCCATTTCATCACATCCCATTCGCTTGTCAGCGTGAAATGGACGCCTACATCCATGAGCGTATGGCTGGCGCTCCATACCCCCGCTTCTCTTGCCCAGGCGCAAGGCATCATAATGGTAGCCGATGAGACAATTCCGCCCTCAAGCAGCTTCTGAATGCCTTTATTGCTGGAGTGACACAAGCCAAAATCATCCGCGTTTATAATCAACAATCGATCATTCGGACCGTAACCCAGCAGCTCAGCCGTACTCTTCATTTGCATGCCTCCCCATCCGCTTCAGCATGAATGCTTCCGGTTTTCCGAAATATCACATTATAATGTTATCTATATGAATAAAACAAGGCCGATCATTCTCCGCTGCGGAGATAGATCGGCCTTACATGTCCTATGAGATCAAATGACGACGAAACGAGTTCATCAGCTCTTCATGCCAACGATCGACCCATCCGCAAACGAAAGATGCGCGATTAATCTGTTCCTGCCATATAGCGTCCGAATCCAATCCTGCGAATAACCTGCCGGCAAAATGAAGCCAGACGTCGATCATCCGCAGTTTGATTAACGCTGGAAGCATCAGTACTTCTTCTTCCGTCAGTTTCGCCGCTTCACCATAGCCGCTGCAAAATAGCTTTATGCGCCGAAGGGCTTCTTCATGGTCTTCACTTGGAAACTCGGCTAATGCAACAGCGAGCTCCATGGCTCTTGCATCGATCGTGCAAAATTCAAAGTCCAGCAGACCCGTTATCTGATCTCCAACTGCTACAGCATTCGTAAACACAATATCGCCGTGGATCCATTGCTCCGGATGAGAAGCCAGCTGTTCTCTTAACGCCGTTAATTGTTCGCGCTCACGCAGAAGTTCATCCAGCTTCTCTCGGCTATTTAAGAGTCGTTCAGAGCGTTCACACAACCCCATTAGAACATCTCGCGTCATCGAGCCGTGGTTTTCTTCGAGCTCGTAATACGGTTTATATTGAGGCACTGTTTCCGGATTCAAAGTTAAATGGGCCAGCGCATTAGAAAGTTCTCCGGCCGCATGGCCAAGACCGGCTATATGCGAATCAAGCTCAGGTGTCGGCCTGTTCCCGTTAATATACCGATATAAGGCTGCCAGCTTGCCGTCCGAGCCAATCGTTATCGAGTTGTTTGCGCGATTGAGAACCGGTCGAGGTACTTCAAATGATAACTTCTGCCGCTCGAGTTCATTTAATATCGCATGCTCCGTTATAATTAGCGCTTCGTCACGATGGTTCTCATATATGCGGAGCACGAACTTGTCCGCACCGGAGTAAACCATGCGAGTTGTATTGTTCATCCCGCTCTCTTCTTGTACAAGCTTCCGATTGGAATTAAGCGTATAAGCTTTCAAGTATTCCGCATATTCGCCCTCTATGATTTGAACCATGTAAGCTGCTGCCCCCTGTCGGTCACCATGACAACCTTCTGCAAATGCTCTTATTCGGCCGCTAGTTTATCCAACCTTTTAGTCAGCGTTTGCTGCCAGCTTTCCGACAACTCCGGGATAGCCAGCAGCGCGAGCATACCAGCTTTGTCCTGTTTGTCGATGTGCATGACTCGGTTTGCTTCTGCAATCGTAATTGCAGCCGGATGCCTCCTCGTTAAGAGCAGCTTGTCCCCTTGCTTTACATGACCTTCTGTAAGCACGCGCAAGTAGAAACCTGTATAGCCGTTTGTCTGCACCTCAAGCGCGAGGTCCGGCAATTGATGCTTCATCCCGAGCTTGTAGCAAGGTTGTCTCGGTTGGCTGATTTGGACCACGGTTTCGCCTACGCTCCAAACATCTCCAATACACACTTCATGCTCCGTCAGTGCGGAAACGGTGAAATTTTCGCCAAAAGCACCTGGGAGAACTTCGCGCTCCCATCGTCCTTCCCAATATGGGAAATGTTCTGCCGGGTATACGCAAACAGCCTTGTCCGCGCCGCCGTGAAAGACGAGATCGCCTTGCCCATCACCCTTCAGGCCGGTACGAGATAGATAAATAGGCTGCTCTCCAACCGGGTTCTTATTGATGCCCGTGCTTATATCTTTCTTACCGAATTGTACGGATTCCGGTAAAGCCGTATTAATCGAAATCAATGTTCCAAGCTCCAAACCTGCTCCTCCTTCAACGAGAACTGTATATTACAACGAATTATAAGCCGGAATATGGAAGCTTTGCAATCTTTAATGCCGTTAATAATAGCGTTTTTGACACGATTTCCCCTAATCGATCATGTTGTTACAGATCGTGTCGAAAGTGCTCCTTTCATGTTGTTTCATGCGCTTCCCCGGGAAATAGTTGCGAGCATTTGGGGAAATATTTTCCGTGGACAGCGTCTATATTTCCCCATTTTCGAACCACGCAATATGAGGTGAAGCAGCGGATCTTTGCGGATTTCTAATGTTGCGGGAATTTTCTTTCAATTCTGATACATTCATCTATCGATCTTCGGCTGAATCGAATCGAGCCCACAACCTTGAACGGAACCTTCTTGAGCAAAGCACGGTATTTCCACTCGATGAATAGGCCGCCTATCAACACTGCGAAAGCTAAGTATAGGAGAAGAACGGGATCCAGAAATACAAATGCGGATGCTGCGCTGCCTGCAAGCCATATTATCGCGATCGAATCGACGTACTTCCCATACGCTCCAAGGTTCCACGGTCCATTTAGCTTCGAAAGATTTCTGTGCGTTATTTCCCCATATAGCTTAGCTCCAATTGGTAATGCCAGTGCGATATGCAGCGTTCCTACACTTAATAAAATCAGTTGCGCAAGTGTGTGCTGCGGAGTCATCGCACCGGCTGCTAACGCTTTGAGCACCAAAGAAGATATACCTGCAGCAATAGATACAACAAGCACCGCGCGAAGCGGAGTACGATATAGTACGGACACCGCGGATAGTCTGCCTGGATACGGCACGGCTTCATCCCTTGCCATGGCGAACAACGTACGTGTCGCTGCCGCCATAGACGCATTTCCATTCATCCATACAAACGAAACAATTAGCAGCAGTAGGATTGCATTGCTCAGCGCTCCCCATTTGGTCCAGAGCGTCACGAACCAAGTACTGATGTCTGAATAAGCGGCTAACCCTTCATTACCGAGCGGAAAAAACATGAACACAAGCACGAACAATATAAAGCCAAATAAACCAAGCGCAACGGATGAGAAGAAAATCGACCACGGGACGTTAATCCGAGGGTCCTTCGTTTCCTCAGCCATCTGACCTGCAAAGTCGCTGCCCAGAAACAGTCGCTGCAGCATAAGCATCCCGATTAAGATCACAGGCCGGCTTTTGGCCGTGATGCCTGCAATTGGGTCCGTGCCGGACAACATCTGAAACGGATAGTTAGCCGGCCAAGCTGCTGCAACGAAGAATAGAAGGATCATCAACCCTAACAACAGCTGCAGCCCGGAAGATATTCCTGCTAGTTTGCCAAGGGAATGAACCCCTCTCACATTCAGTAGAGCTTGCGTGAGAAACAGAACAATAAGGAGCACATAGTACAACTCCCCGCCGCCGGCATAACCTAAACGCTGAACCATCACATTATATATCCAATCTGCCAGCAGCAGATTTGTCGTCACCAGCATGATGATCGTACCCAGGAAATGCAGCCAGCCCGACCATAAGCCCATTCGGCGTCCGCCCGCGGATAATGCCCAGTGATAACAACCGCCTGCAGTTGGCACGGCGGAAGCAAGTGCAGCAATAGAGCTTGCCGACACGATACCGAGGAAAGTAAGAATCGGCCAACCGATTCCGATGACCGCCGGACCACCGGCAGCTAAAGCAGGGCCAAGCAGCAGAGCCGCTCCCCCGATAAAAGATAAGGAGCTAAATGACAGCCCAAACAAGGATCGTCCGCCCATATGCCGAGTCAATTGCTGCGCAAACCCGATTCCGTTCAGATCATGCTTATCCTGCATATAGCGCACATAGGGCGAGAAGTGATGCAGGGATTGGTGCAAGGACCGCTTTGCGCCGCGCTCCGCCGTCCGTGCGATGAAGAGGGCGAGACCACATGCACATGCGAAAATCATACAACCAGCCCATAGCAAAAACAAAGTCGCCACCCCCATACTTGACTCTATGAGCGCGGCAATCCCATCAGCACAACTAAAAAATCCGCCGGCATCGAAGCTGCCCGGACGGATTAAATCTTACATGTTTATTCAATTGGAGGGTTATGCTCAACGTTGCAATCCTTTTTCCTCAAGCTGTTCAACACCCGGTTCTTTACTTGCTCGATATCAAACGGCTTGGTGAAAAACGATTGCACGCCCAGCTGTTTGGCTTCCTCCATTTTAAGCGGATCCCCGAATGCTGTAATCATCGCAACCTGCACCTGTTCATTCCATCGGCGAATGCCATGGAGCGCTTCTATTCCATCCATATCCTGCATCTTCAAATCAAGCAAAATGAAGTCAATCGCTGTCGTACGAACGGTTTCAATCGCATCCGTACCGCAGATCGCCTCATAGACTTTCATCCCTTCAAGCTCGAACAATTCTCGGAGCAGCATCCGGATTGCCGCTTGGTCGTCAACAATGAGAATACTGCACGTCGGCCAGCTACCTCGCGCATCCGATTCGGCATTCGATGGCCGATTAAGCTCCGCTGGATCTTGCTGAGTCTGGACTTGATACATCTGGCTTTGATGGTTACGGTCAATGACCGGTTTATTATTCTCGTGCTGTCTTCGTCTGATCAGGGTAATAGTCAGAATAACGCAGATTAGCAGCAATATGAGAACATAAATCATAAGGATCTCCTCTAATACAGTTAATTGTTCACATCCATTCGGCCAAGCGGTCCGTTCGGATTAATGATATCGCTTAGGTCATAGACGGAAATCGGAAAATACGGAAACCCGAAAGCATAAGGAGTAAGCTCGTATAACGCAAAATAAATGACAAGCGAGCGATCCGCGATATAAAAAGGCTGATCCGGCCGAATTGAATGGAATGGCTCTAACGTGGCGATTTGTCTTTCATCGATTTGAGCCTTGATGATATCGGAAAGCCTGCCGACATAGTTGCTGCCTGGTTTGAAAAGCTCAGACAGCGTGTATGACTTGCCGCTGCCCGTATCGAACGTTAGAGACTCCTGAAGCGTCAGCCCATGTGCTCCGCCCGTAAAGGCATAATTAAACAACGATAAGCTTAGAATGTCCTTCTCGTTCGTCTTAATCTCAAAATAGCCTTGCATATCAGCGCGCGGATCCTCAAGAGAGCCTTGATTTTGCACAAGCTCGCTTACCGTTCTGCGTATTTTACCGTTAATCGTATTGCGGGCCGCTGTATTATGAAGTCCGCTTACGACCGGAACCCAAAGCTCGGCTTTCGGGAACGTGACACGGGAAGCATGGATAACGGCCGGAAACTGGAATGCCATGATGGAACACCTGCCTATTCTAGGTTAATGCTCCATTGTATGCCGATTCCTATTTAGATGACTCTTCTCATCTCGTGCCATTCAATGCCCCCGTGCGTGGATGCCGAAACAGCTACATACGCAAACCCTAATCCTTCATAGAAAGGAATTAGATGCGGTTCACACATAAGAACGATTGTAGCGAGCTGATCGGCTTCAGCTTGCTGGATAAGCGCTCTCATAAGTGCAGTCCCGATTCCGCTGGAACGATGCTCAGTAGCGACTGCAACGGACAGAATCACGAGATGGTTCCCACCGCTCACAGCACTGTGCGCACTCTTGACCGCATCGCTCTCGCAGCTGCTCTCCGCTGTACGAACACCGCACGAGAGTCCAATTAGCTCGTTGTTCAGCCAAGCGGACCAGAAATAGCCTGGGAAATGTTTTTGTCTGAACGAAAACGATTCACGGGTTGCCGCCGCTTCAACTGAATAACAAGCCAGCTCGAGCTTGTGTGCGGCATCCAGCTCATGAGGTTCAATCGGACGCAGCTCGTAGGTTACGGAAGTACTCACAGCAGCATTTTCTCCCGCTCCGTCATTCTTCTGCCTTTGATATCCAGCACGAGCTTCCCGTTGTTCAAGCCGATAATTCGATCTGCGAACCGTTCTGCCCAGTCACCCTGATGCATGACTGCCACGACCGAAATCCCTTGCGTCCGGCACATCTTCTTCAAATCGGAGAGGACTTGCTCTGCCGCATGCGGATCTAGTCCAGATACCGGTTCATCGGTGAGCAACGTCTTGGCACCGTGTACCAAAGCGCGCGCCATAGCAATACGCTGCTTCTCTCCGCCGCTCAGCTTATCGCCCTTCTGATGCGCTTTCTCGAGTAGTCCCATCTTCTCGATCATATCCATGGCACCCATATAGTCATCGCTGCGGATCATGCCTGTTACCCTGCGCCAAATCGGTGTTTGATGCGCGGTGCCGATTAATACGTTCTTGAGCGCGGTCCGTTTGCCGATTAAGGTTGGCTTCTCTTCGAGATAAGCCATCTCGCGACGGATTTTCATTTTGCCAAGCAGACCTTTTTTGAGGATGTCGACGCCGTCCACGATATAGGAGCCGCCGCTCCATGACTCTCTTAACGCTAAGCATCGGAGCAGCATGGATTTACCGCTTCCGCTCGCCCCTTTGATGGCGATGAATTCACCGGGTTCTATGTTAAAGCTGATCCCGGAGAGCACCTTCGGCCCGCCCGGAATTTGTTTGGATAATTGATCGACTTTTATCATGAGTGGCGCTCCTTTATGAATGCATTTGCTATTGAATGCGAAGTGATCTATGTAAGCTATTAATCTAGTTTAAGTTAAAAAAATAATAGTTTCCATACGAACAAATGTTTGCTATAATAAAAACAAGAACACACGTTCTAAATTCCCGCCAATTGTGAGGAGGCTAACCATCATGAATAACTGTGAAAACTATCGATTTATCGAAACGCATCGACCATTCCGGGATCTAACTTTTAAGTTTTATTCCAACGGCTCCTTGACCATTATCGACAACAGTGCTGATGAAGTCATTAGCCCTCGCGAATTGAAAGGAGCAAGCTACGACTTCTATGTTCGTAAGAGAATCGCATATATTAAGCAGGATCTCACTGCTAAATTAAATAAGTATGCCTAACAACTCACAGTCTCTATATGTGTCCTCAGATGCCTTCTGGCTGCTGACCATATAGAGACTGTTCCCTGTTTCTAACCTGCCGTATGTATTAAGGCAGCTGTTTGTTAATGCCGTTTAAGCTTGAAGGTCTGCTAGCTAATTTCTCCAGCTTCTTTAATTCGGAAGAATAACTTCTCCCCTCCGATTCACTTCCACCGTTTTTCTTATTGCTGTTCCGATTTGTTGGCATTCATCATTCACCTCCACCTACAGTATTTGTAAATGTTCCCAGTACTATTCGATTTGACGGCGAATCCCAAGATGCGGTAGATTGAATCTACACAGCGGAAATCATCTGGGGAAGGAGCCGTGCCTAAGATGAAACAAAGTATTTTATTCGATCTCGATGATACGCTTATTTACTGCAACAAGTATTTTTACTTCGTCATTGATCAATTCACAGATCTCATGACAGACTGGTTCAGGGGTTATGGAATTTCGGCTCAGGAAATCCGTGACAAACAAACCGAAATCGATATTGCCGGCGTACATGTATCCGGCTTTAAGAGCGATCACTTCCCGCAATCCTTTATCGGAACTTACCAGCATTTCTCCGATCTACTGGGGAGAGCAATATCCCCTGTAGAAGTAGATATGATGTGGAAATTAGGAAGAAGTGTTTACGATCATGAGGTTGAACCCTATCCTTTCATGGAGGAGACGCTCGATGAATTGGCCTCCAAAGGTCATGAGCTGCACCTTTACACCGGCGGCGAAATGTTGATTCAACAACGTAAAATCAAGCAAATGCAGCTGGAAAGGTATTTCGGCCCGCGCATCTATGTGCGTTCGATGAAGAATATCGAAGCGATGGAGAACATATTGCGAGACGGCAAATTCGATCGCAAATCGACTTGGATGATCGGTAACTCCATTCGTACCGACGTGATTCCCGCCCTAACTTCGGGCATACACGCTATCCACATGAAGACTGATTCCGAGTGGGCGTACAATATTGTCGGAATTGATGTGGAGCCGAAAGGCGCCTTCCTCACACTGGACCAGCTCCGGGATGTTCCGACAAGTATTCAGACTTACCTGAATCAACGCGGTTCCAACTAACCAGCAAACAAGAAGAGGCTTGTCCTGCACAAGAGTCAATGACTCCTGTGAGGACAAGCCTCTTGTTCGTTCTTACTGGGCAGGTACAAATTCCACTGCCCCGGTTGTGTTATTCACTAGCGCCAGTTTGCCTGTGTCACTGGTTCCGTCTTCCCTCTTGAACGTGGAGGATCTAGTAGTACCGCTAACTGCCAGCGCCTTCGCCATAGCTGCGGTAACGAGACGTCCCTGTTGTTCCTTCCAGATGACGAACGTACAGCCTTCCCTAAATCGCATACAGCCATAACCGCGTTTACCTTCTACAAGTTCACCGCCGCAGCCTGGCCGAGGACAAGTTGCAATAACCTTCGGCGTGCTTGCCGCCGATTCCGAAGTTGCTGCCGCTCGTGTGGCTGTGGCAGAACGAGCTTGGGCGCCGCTGCTTCCAGCCGCCAAGTTGCTTGCGGACTTAGATCGAGATGAAGCTGTACCTCTTGCGGCTGGACCCGAGCCCGAGCTCGAGCCAGCCTCTTTCGACTTCACAGCTTTCTCCTTCGAAGATGTTCGCGTACTTTTCTCGCCCGAAGCGGATGCTCGCGCTCCCTTGCCTCGGCCTTTAGCTTCCCCGCCGGCTTGCCCAGGCTCTTCGAACAGGCTCGCATCTGCTTGTCGCTGATGCTTCACTTTGCCGACAATCATCTCGGCAAACTGCTTCACCTTCGCAATGAACTGCTCATCCGACGCTTCGCCTTTCGATATCTGATGCAGACGCTGCTCCCAGCGCCCCGTCATTTCCGGCGAAGCGAGCAGTTCGACGCCGGCACCGCGAATCAGCTCGATGGCTGCGCAGCCCTTCGTCGTGATATCAAGCCGTTTGCCTGTCGGCTTGATATACCCGACATACTTCAGCCGCTCGATTGTTGCGGCACGAGTTGCCGGTGTTCCCAGCCCCGTTTGCTTCATCGCATCACGAAGCTCTTCATCCTCAATCGATTTGCCGGCACTCTCCATCGCTTTGAGCAATGTACCTTCCGTATACGGCTTCGGCGGTTTCGTCGCCTTCTCAAGTGCATCTGCGCCTTCACAATGCACCGGCGCATCGGGGTCAACCGAGAACGGACGATCGGTCTCAACCAGATCATCCTCTTGATCGTCCGTCGCATCATCGGATTTCTTCTTCGACTTGCTCTTTGCTTTGCTCGCGCTGCCGTCATCCTGATCGCCAAGCACGACTCGCCATCCGGCATCCAGCTGTTCCTTCGCACGTGTGCGGAACTGCTCCTCTTCCACCTCTGTCAACACTTCATGATTGTTATAGACAGCCGGAGGATAGTAATGAGAGAGGAATCGACGAACAATCATATCATAAATGTTCTGCTCTTCCGTGCTTAAGGAGCCGGGACGCTTCGGCGTCGGCAAGATCGCATGGTGATCCTCAACCTTAGCCGGATTACAAACGGCCTTATTGCCTTTATGCACCCTGCTGCGATCCGCACCATTGGCCAAATCACCGTAAGACGTTTGTTTAAGCATGTTAAGAACATTTCCCATTATTGGAAGGTTCTCTTCCGTCACATAGTTAGAGCTTGTCCGAGGATACGTAATCACTTTATGTTTCTCATAGAGGGACTGCGCAATATCGAGCGTTTTCTTCGCCGGATAACCGTACCTGCCGTTCGCTTCGCGCTGCAGCAGCGTCAAATCATAGAGCCGGTAAGGATATTCCTTCGATTCCGTTACGGTAAAGCTGACAATCTTAGCCGGCTTCCCCGATACCTTCGCAGCAAGCGCTTCAGCCTGCTCGCGTTTCGTGATGCGATCACCTTGCCAGACGCCTTTATAAGTAAAATCCTGCTGACGGAATGAAGCTTGAACGACGAAATACGTCTCACTGTCAAAAGCCGTAATTTCTTTATGCCGATCGTAAAGCAGCGCCAATACGGGTGTCTGTACCCGTCCAACCGACAACAGCGTTTTGTGTCGGATGGTAAATGCCCGCGAAGCATTCATCCCAACCAGCCAGTCTGCTTCGCTTCGGGCTTTGGCAGCGCGTGTCAGATCATCATAATCCTGATCGCTGCGCAGCCCGTCAAACCCGCGGCGAATCGTTTCCGGGGTCAAATCGGAAATCCACAGCCGATCTGTCGGCTGCGGCATTTTCAAATATTGCCGGATGAGATGGAAGATGAGCTGACCCTCACGCCCGGCATCGCATGCGTTAACAAGCCGATCACAGCGCTTCGACAGCTCGCCAATGATAGCAAGCTGATCCTTCGTCCGCGCATTAGGCCACAGCTTGAAGCGATCCGGAATAATGGGCAAATCCGCTTCATTCCATTTCTTATACTTAGGGTCGTACTGATCCGGCTCTGCGAGACTGACCAAATGACCGATCGCCCACGTAATAATGTAGTGCTCGCCCTCCAAATAAGCGCGTTTGTTCTGCGCCTTCGGTTCTACGACAGCGGCGATTGTCCGGCCCATATCGGGTTTCTCTGCGATAATCAATGTTTTCAAGCAATCGCCTCTTTACCGTTCGTTAACCAACATAATCTGACGTTTCATCGCATCCAATATCGCTCTAACGCCTTTCGACCAATTGACGTCTTCGGCATATTTCGTATTGATCCAAGTGAGTGCGTCGACATCGTCAGGTCTTCCTTGACTTTTATGTACAATGGTATTGCTTGCGATCTTCGCAGACTCGCTGATTGTTGTATTAAACTCTTTCCAGCTGTGAAACACATTAAACGGATTGTTCGCGATTTTCTTCGCGTCTTTGTGCGTCTTCGGTACAAAAGCTTGTTCTTGTCCGGTTATGGCAAACAGCAATAGCGGGTGGATATCATGCTCCTTGGCCGCATTTACGATTGCACTAAAATAAGGCTCTTCTGCGAGCAAAGAAGATTTTCCCGTCAAATACCGAACAAGCCTTTCTTTGTTTACTTCTACATATCTCAGCTCACCGGGCAGCTCATTCTTATACTTCTGCACGATAGTATTAGGCGATTGGGGGATTGGCGGACTCACAACGATAGGTTGTCCAAGCTTAGGGAGCTGAGCAGGAGCAGTTGGCGGACGCAGGGTCCACCAGCCATAGAACAGCGTTGATGCGCTTAGCGCCACAGTAAGGAACAGATAGCTACTCGTCTTCGTTCTGCTGCTTGCAGCGCCATTACGGCTGCCAGGAAGCGCGATGATTTCTGCCATTCGATCCGGCGCCCGATAATAGCCTGCCACTGTGCCAATAACAGCATCCCAGGCTTCAACTTGCAAGTGGGGAGAGTTCGCAATATGAATGCCTTCATCGATAATCCCTTCGAACACATCCGTTTCGATCGTCACGCCAAGTCGCTGCTCCACCCATTCGTGCAGGGCATGGAAAAGCTGAGGATCACGATAATCGAGCCTCAGGCATGCTTCAAAAATATGCTTCTCATGAACGGGAATTTGATTCCGCACCGCAATGCTACGCATCAATTCGGTCGAAACGCTCAGCTTCTGTTCCTGCGGAAACGCAGGTAATTGTCGCAGGACAATACGCTGCATCGCATCCGCTACAATCTCAGCACGGCGTTCGCTAGGCAAGTCACCGAACTTATGCTGAACATAATGTCTGATTTTATGAATATCCGTCGGCGTAAGAACACCTGCAGCTGTGGTGCGCAATCGAATCTCCTCCCACCAAGAAACGATAACCTACAGCTCATTTTACCACATCTTACCTTAACCGATAGAGAGATTTGCAATCTGCCCTTGGATTTCTGCCGATTCAATATACGCAGTGATCTGTTCCTTCTCATCCGAGGTGAACTGGAACTCGCAATCACAGCCCTCATCCAGCGGTACAATCTGAGCAATGACGCCGCTATGCGTACAAATCACTAATGCCGTTAAATCTATTAATCCATCAGGTACAGGTGTGGCTTGATCCACAATCATATGCAGCTCGATATCGATCCATTGCTCATCGCGTCGTTCGATACGAGGAATAAACGTCATAAATCGCAGTTGCGTAATTTGCTCGGAACCGTATTGAATCATCTTTCTTCCACTCCTTCGTTAAACGAAATAAAAGCGCCCGTAGGCGCTTTGCATTCCGATTCGCTTCATTAAGGAAGCATCGTTGTTCCCATCAAATAACGGTCCACTTCACGCGCAGCCTCGCGGCCTTCGTTGATTGCCCAAACAACCAAACTTTGTCCACGGCGCATGTCGCCTGCAGCGAATACTTTGTCAACGCTCGTTTTGTAGTTGCCATACTCGGCTTTTACATTCGAACGACGGTCTTGCTCAAGGCCAAGCTTCTGAATCAGCGTGTTCTCAGGACCTTCGAAACCGACCGCAATCATAACAAGATCAGCCGGCCAAACTTTCTCTGTACCCGGGATTTCGGTATAGATTCTGCGACCTGTTTCATCAACTGTCCGCTGGATTTGTACCGTGTGCAATTCTTTCAGGTTGCCGTTCTCGTCACCGACGAATTTCTTCGTCAGTACGGAGAATGCGCGAGGGTCTTCACCATAAAGCGCGCGAGCTTCCTCTTGTGCATAGTCAAGCGTATACACGTTAGGGAATTGCGGCCATGGGTTCTTCTCTTGGTCACGCACTAGCGGTGCTTTACCAACTGTACCGAATTGCGTCACCGATTTACAACCGTGGCGAAGCGCTGTTGCTACACAGTCAGTACCTGTGTCGCCGCCGCCGATTACGATAACATCTTTATCTTTAGCCGAAATATAATTACCGTCTTCCAAGTTGGAATCCAGGTAGCTCTTAATGGTACCGTTCAAATAATCCATTGCCAAGTGAACGCCCTTTAGATCGCGGCCTTCAATGTCAACTTCGCGCGCTTTCGTAGCACCGCCGCAAAGGACAACAGCATCAAATTCGTTCATCAATTGCTCAGCCGGTACGTTTGTGCCGACTTCTGCATTTGTAACGAAGTTTACGCCTTCCGCTTCCATCAGATCCACGCGACGCTGAACCACTTTCTTGTCGAGCTTCATTGTTGGAATACCGTAAGTGAGCAAGCCGCCGATGCGATCTGCACGCTCATATACCGTTACCGTGTGGCCCGCTTTGTTAAGCTGCGCCGCGCAAGCCATTCCCGCAGGACCGGAGCCGACTACGGCAACCTTCTTGCCAGTACGCATAAGCGGTGGCTGCGGAACGACCCAGCCTTCTTCGAAGCCTCTGTCGATGATGGATTGCTCGATTGTTTTGATCGTAACCGGATCACCGATCAAGCCAACCGTACAAGAGCCTTCGCACGGAGCAGGGCAAACACGACCGGTGAATTCAGGGAAATTGTTCGTTTTGTGCAAACGATCCAGTGCCTCGCGCCAAAGTCCACGATAGATGAGGTTATTCCATTCCGGAATGAGATTGTTCACCGGGCAGCCCGATGCGCCTCCCGGAAGCTCGATACCTGTATGGCAATAAGGCGTACCGCAATCCATGCAGCGCGCGCCTTGCGTTCTCAGCTGATCTTCACTAAAATGCTTATGAAATTCATCCCAGTCCTTAATCCGTTCCAGCGGATCGCGGTCAGCAGGCAGCTCGCGTTTGTAGTCCATAAATCCAGTAGGTGTAGACATGATCGCTTTTCCTCCATCCATTTTCCCATTACCGAATGTTCGTTATCTCTCTAAAACTATATCGGGAATCGACATTGAATTCAATATCAAACTTTACCATATAAAACCTGATAACTATTTACAATATCTTAGCAACTTGGCCTAACGCAATAAATGGATTTTCCGTACAATCATTTGCACTTTATCACATAATGTTAGGCATTTGCCAAACAAATCGAGTTTGCACTAGCGAGCGTTCCTGACATATGTAACGATCGTAAAATCGTATGCATTTTTCTCATCTTTCGAGAAATGCTCTCGATCCTGCACTGTCCACTCATCCATATCGAAAGTCGGAAAATAGGCATCCCCTGCCACATCCGCTTCGACTTCCGTTAACCATAGCTTGTCCGCATAAGGCATAAACAGCGAATAGATCTCTGCGCCGCCCATAATAACAAGCTCTTCGCCTTCATTATGGCCATACTGAGCAATCACTTCTTGGGCGGAATGAGCAACCTCACAGCCTTCCGGCCTATAATCCATGCTGCGGGTCAAGATGACATTGCGACGGTTCTTAAGCGGTCCGCTGAGCGATTCGAACGTTTTACGCCCCATCACGACTGTTTTGCCCGATGTCGATCGCCGAAAATGCGCCATCTCAGCCGGCAGACTCCACGGCATGCCGTTGTCGATCCCTATCACGCGGTTGCGTGCCATTGCGGCAATCATTGCAATTGTCATGATTGGCACCCTCCCTTATATCGCTACTTCCGCTTTAATCGTAGGATGATGCTGATAATCGGCAATTTCGAAGTCATCGTAGACATAGTCAAAAATCGATTCCGGTTTCCGCTTAATGATCAGTTTCGGCAGCGGCAGCGGTTCACGAGTCAATTGTAGTTTTACCTGTTCAATATGATTGCTGTAAATATGAACATCCGCACCGGAGTAAATAAATTCCCCCACACCCAGATCACACTGCTGGGCAATCATATGGGTGAGCAGCGCGTATTGCGCAATATTAAACGGCAGCCCCAAGAACGTATCGGATGAACGCATCGTCAACATGCATGAGAGTTTCCCGTTAGCCACATAGAATTGGAATACAAAATGACACGGCGGAAGCTTCATATTGTCGATCTCCGCAACATTCCACGCACTGACAATATGGCGCCTTGAATCCGGATTATTCTTGATCGATTCTACTACTGCTTCAATCTGATCTATACGACGACCATCAGGTGTCTCCCAAGCCCGCCACTGCGACCCGTAGACCGGACCCAGATCACCGTTCTCATCTGCCCATTCGTTCCAGATCCGAACGCCATTCTCTTGCAAGTAGCGAACGTTCGTATCTCCTTTAAGGAACCAGAGCAGTTCATGAATAATGGATTTCACATGCATCCGTTTCGTCGTTACCAGCGGAAAGCCTTGATTCAAGTCGAAGCGAAGCTGTCGACCGAACACGGATCTTGTTCCTGTTCCTGTGCGATCTTCTTTCACTACCCCGTTATCCAAGACATCCTGAAGCAAATCCAAATAAGCTTTCAACGTCCGTCTCCCCCCTCTCCATCTCTCTGCAAAAAAACCGCTTCCTATTAGTTTAACATTTAAAGGCTCTTCTGTCTGTCCTGTTTTCGCTGCATTCTAAGTTCGTAGCGATCCGGTGCGGACAGATGCAGCGCTTGTTCTTCCTCATTCTGCGGAATTATGCCCGGAACAGGGGTCGGCTTGCCATGCTCATCAAGCGCAACAAAGGTGAAAAAGGCGGTGACAGCTGTTTTGCGTTCTCCCGTATAGACATTCTCGGTTTGAACCTTCACGTAGATTTCCATCGAGCTTTTACGAGTCCATGTGACGAAAGCTACGACGTCGATCATATCGCCGACTTTAATTGGCGCAACAAAATCCAAACTATCGGTCGATGCGGTTACGACCGGTCCGCGTGCATGACGCATGCTCGTAATCGCCGCAATCTTATCCATGTACTCCATGACTTTACCGCCGAACATCGTTCCGTGGTAATTCGTATCCGACGGGAAGATCAGCTGCATCATCGTTGATCTCGATTCGTCCGTGGTCTTCTTCAACACTTCGCTCGTCATTGCAGGCAGCCTCCTTGGCTAAATGTTAAAGAAGAAAGAGGCCCAGCTGCAGAACAACTGCGGCGTGACCTCTTGCATTCCTGTAAGCCTTGGTTATTAATTAATGTTCTTCTTATTTTGCAATTGCGTGAATCGGATGTCCTAGCGCCACTTCAACCGCATCCAGAACGATTTCACCGAGCGTTGGATGTGCATGGATCGTCAGGGCGATATCTTCAAGCGTTGCGCCCATTTCGATTGCAAGTCCCAGTTCAGCGATCATGTTGGAAGCTTCAATACCGGCGATTTGAGCGCCTAGTACAAGGCCGTTATCCGCATCTGCGATAATTTTGACAAAACCTTCGTTTACACCCAACGACAATGCGCGGCCGTTGATGTTGAACGGGAATTTGCCAACCTTCACGTTGTGGCCTTTTTCCTTTGCTTCCTTCTCGCTGTAGCCTACGCTAGAGCATTCAGGATCGGAGAATACCACAAGCGGAATGCACTTGTAATCGATTTTGCTTGGCTGTCCGGCAATTGCTTCTGCGGCAACGCGGCCTTCATACATCGCTTTATGCGCAAGCGCAGGTCCTGCGATGATATCGCCAATTGCGTAGATGTGCGGAATGCTTGTACGGCATTGCTCGTCGACTTCAATCAGACCGCGATCAGTCATCTTCACATCGATCATATCAAGGCCAAGCTCGCCATCTGTATTTGGACGGCGTCCAACCGTTACGAGCAGGTAATCCGCTGTAACTTGTTTGTCTTCGCCACCGACTGTGTATGTTACGGTTACATCGTTGTCTGTTTGAACCGCGCTCTTCGCTTGAGCACCTGTTACGATATCTGCTTTCGCGCCTTTAAGCTTCTTCGCCACGAGCGAAGACATATCGCTGTCAAAGCCGGGAAGGATCGTGTCGGAGCCTTCGATTACCGTAACCTTCGTTCCGAAACGAGCGTACATTTGACCAAGCTCGATACCGATGTAGCCGCCGCCGATGACAACGAGGCTCTTCGGAATTTCAGGCAAGGACAATGCTTCAGTCGAAGAAACGATACGGCCGCCGTAAGGGAATGCTTTCAGCTCAATTGGACGGGAGCCTGTTGCAATGATGCAGTTCTTGAAACGGTAGCGCGGAGCTTCTTGTTCATTGAATACACGTGCTTCTGTATCGCTGATGAACATCACTTCGCCGGCGAAGAATTGAATTTTGTTGGCTTTCAACAGTTGCCCTACGCCGCCGGTCAATTTCTTAACTACGCCGTTCTTGAACTCTTGAACCTTGCTCCACTCCACTTTCACATCGGATGCTGTGATACCGAAGGAAGATGCGTGAGAAATGGATTCATATTGGTGAGACGCCGAGATTAGCGCCTTGGACGGGATACAGCCTACGTTCAAGCATACGCCGCCTACATATTGTTTATCTACAACAAGCACACTTTGGCCAAGCTGTGCAGCGCGAATTGCCGCTACATAGCCGCCGGGGCCTGCTCCAATGACGAGCAAATCAATATCGAGTGATGCATCTCCTACTACCATGGTTTTAAACCTCCATTACAAGTAATTGCGGATCAGCCAGCAGCTGTTTAATGTAGTTCATGAAGTTTTGCGCTGTTGCGCCATCAATGAGACGGTGGTCAAAACTTAGGGAAAGCGCCATAACCGATGCTGCCACGATTTCGCCGTTCTTCACAACCGGCTTCTCGGAGATACGGCCTGTACCAAGAATGGCAACCTCAGGGAAGTTGATAACCGGCGTAAAGAACATTCCGCCTGCGGAACCGATGTTTGTAATGCTGATTGTGCTGCCTCTAAGCTCGGTAGCTGTTAGCTTGCCGTCACGGCCGCGAGTAGCCAGATCCTTGATTGCATCAGCAACCATCCATACGTTCTTACGATCAGCATCCTGGATAACCGGAACGATCAGACCGTTTTCCGTATCGGTAGCGATACCGATATTGTAGTATTTCTTGTACACGATCTCTTGCTTCTCTTCGTCAAGCGTCGCGTTCATAATCGGGAACTGACGGCAAGCCGCAACAAGAGCCTTCACGATGAATGGCAGGTAAGTCAGCTTAACGCCTTTCTTCTCTGCGATCGGCTTCGCTTTCGTACGAAGCTCAACGAGTGCGGTTACATCCACTTCATCCATTATTGTAACGTGAGGTGCAGTGTACACCGATTTAACCATCGCGTTCGCAATCACTTTGCGAATGCCTTTGAATGGCACGCGCTCTTCAGCTCGGTCGCCGACTACTACAGCCGCTGCTGCTGCTGGTTTCGAATCAGCTGCTGCCGGTGCTGCTGCAGCTTCTTGAGCCGCAGGTGCCGCTTGCGCCGCCGTGCCGCCGCCTGCAGCAATTGCAGTCACGTCCTCGCGTGTGATGCGGCCGTTCTTGCCGGAGCCTGCTACGCCAGAAAGGTCAACGGCCTGTTCGCGAGCAAATTTGCGCACGCTTGGCGTTGCCAGAACCAAACCGCCAGCTGCTTTAGCAGGAGCCGGAGCTTCCGCAGGTGCAGCAGGTGCTACCGGCGCAGGAGCCGCTGCCGTTGTTGGTGCCGGTGCTGCTGCAGGAGCTGGTTCTGCCGCCGGAGCTGGTGCACTGTGGCTGTCGCCAGCCGGCGCTGCTTGCTCAGGCACATCGCCTTCTGCATCGATGATGGCAACAAGCTCGCCAACATGGCAAACCTGTCCGTCCTTTACGAGCACTTCAAGCACTTTACCGTTTACAGGACAAGGAACTTCAACAATTGCCTTGTCATTCTGTACTTCCATGATGATATCTTCATCCGTTACCGTAGCGCCTGGCGTAATATGCATTTTGACGATTTCGCCTTCATGCAAGCCTTCGCCCAGCTCCGGGAAACGATACTCGAATTTTGCCACGTCCCGTGACCTCCTTCTCAGTCTTCACAACCTGCTCTATGGTGGGGTTATCTATTAAAAGTTCAACACTTGGTTTACTGCTTTGACGATACGAGCAGGGCTTGGCAGCCAAGCGTCTTCCACTTGTGCGAACGGGTAAACCGTATCCGGACCCGCTACGCGCAGTACCGGCGCTTCCAGGTGAAGGATTGCGTTCTCGTTGATTTGAGCAATGATTTCCGCAGCTGCGCCGGATGTTTTCTGTGCTTCTTGCACAACGATTGCGCGGTTTGTTTTCTTGATCGAAGCAACGATCGTCTCGATATCAAGCGGAAGCAGAGTACGAAGATCGATAACCTCTGCCTTAACGCCGCTTTTCTCAAGCTCTTCAGCCGCTTTAACAGCGGTGTGAACCATAAGACCGTAAGCAATGATCGTGACATCGGAACCTTCGCGAACCACATTTGCTTTACCGATTTCGACCGTGTATGCCTCTTCAGGCACATCTTGACGGAATGCATGGTATAGGTTCAAATGCTCCATAAAGAATACGGGGTCGTTGTCGCGGATAGCCGCAACCAGAAGACCTTTTGCATCATAAGGGTTCGAAGGCACGATTACTTTGATACCAGGCGTTTGAATCGCCAAGCCTTCAAGGGAATCGGTGTGAAGCTCAGCTGCCTTAACGCCGCCGCCAAATGGCGTACGGAATACGATTGGCGAGTTGTAGCGTCCGCCCGAGCGGTAACGCATGCGTGCTGCTTGGATAAACATTTGATCCATTGCTTCGTAGATAAAACCTACGAATTGAATTTCTGCAACCGGGCGGAAGCCTTGAAGCCCCATCCCTACTGCCATACCTGCAATTGCGGATTCAGCAAGCGGTGTATCGAATACGCGATCTTCGCCGAATTCGCCTTGCAGTCCTTCTGTCGCACGGAAAACGCCGCCAACCTTACCAACGTCTTCACCGAAAATGTAAACGTTCGGGTCATTCTTTAGTTCCACACGCATTGCGTCGCGGATCGCTTCTTTCATATTCATTTGAGCCATTGTCGCGAGTTCCTCCTTAGCTAACTTCGATAGTCATCCCATTTATTGGAAATCGGCTTTTTGCGCTTCCAGGTGAGCAGGTGTGTGCTCGAACATGGAATCAATCAGTCCGTTCACAGTCATTTTCTCTGTTGCTTCTGCTTTCTTGATGTGCTCGTTTACAGTCGCTTTCGCTTCCTCTTTCACGCGGGCTGTATCTTCGTCAGACCACAGACCTTTCTTCTCAAGGAATTTCGCGAAACGAGTGATCGGATCTTTCAGGCTCCATTCGCCCTCTTCATCCTTCGTACGGTACTTCGTTGTATCATCCGCCATGGAATGCGGACGGAAACGGTAGGTCAGCATCTCGATCAGCGTAGCGCCTTCGCCGTTGCGGCCGCGCTCAGCAGCATCGGATACCGCTTTGATAACAGCAAGAACGTCCATACCGTCGACTTGCACGCCGCGAATACCGGCAGCTACTGCTTTGTGTGCAACCGACAATGCAGCGGTTTGCTTGGCGTATGGCGTAGTGATCGCATAACCGTTGTTTTGAACAACATAAATGACAGGGAGCTTGAATGCGCCGGCAAAGTTCATGCCTTCGTAGAAGTCGCCCTCAGAAGAACCGCCGTCACCTGTATACGTGATAGCAACGCGCTTCTCGCCTTTTTTCTTAAATGCCATGGCAACGCCGGTAGCATGAAGAATTTGAGCGCCGATAATGATTTGCGGCATAAGAACATGAACGTCCGCAGGAATTTGACCACCGTGCTGATGTCCACGGGAGTACAGGAATGCTTGATACAGAGGCAATCCGTGCCATACGATTTGCGGCATGTCGCGGTAGCCCGGGCAAATGAAATCATCTTTGTTAAGTGCATATTCGCTTCCGATCATGGAAGCTTCTTGACCCGAAACAGGTGCATAGAAGCCAAGACGACCTTGTCTTCCCAAGTTTACGGCACGCTCATCCCATGTGCGCGTGAAAACCATACGATACATAATTTCTTTCAATTGCTCATCCGACAAATTCGGCATAAGCGCTTCGTTGACAATTTCCCCTTCAGGAGACAAAACGGAAAGTGGAGTTACCGGCTCCGTCTGAACTTCATAAGGCAGCTTGCTCATATTGTTCACCTCAGTTGAATATTTGAAAAAACGAGTATCCCTGTTATAGAATGATTATAAACCTGTTTAACCGAAATGGTCAAAGCATAAAGCACAATAAACCGTTGTATTTTGCAACATTTGATCTATTAGCCTGCTAAATTGTATATGTAACAGAACTATCGAACTAGTAGTACAGTATAGTACAACAGGGCATAATCCTAGCAAAAGCTGCATTTGTTTCCTCCCTTTTGTTTACCCACAACACGTCCAAACCATGCAAGGGCAAAGGAGTTTTTATTCATGACCGATCCTCGTTATTTGAAAAGAACGATTGTAAAGGATGTCATTACCAGTCGAATGCTGCCGGAAGGCTCGCGTGATCTAAGGGTATATTTACCACCGGGCTATAATGAATTACTTAGTTATCCGGTCGTCTATTGCCAAGACGGCGAACAATTTTTCAACTTTGGCCGCATTGCAACAATTGCCAACCAGCTCATTCTGGATGAAGGCATTGAGCCTTTCATCATTGTTGGCGTTGATGTGGACATTAAGCTGCGAACAGCGGAATACGCACCGAATGGCGAGCGCCATCACGGATATGTCACCTTCTTCGGTGATGAACTGATCCCCTTTATCGAGTCCAAGTATGCAGCTAGGCGGGATTCTGACGCTCGAATCCTCGCAGGCGATTCCTTAGGGGGATCTGTCAGCTTGCATATCGCGCTCACCTACCCCGAATTGTTCCATCAAGTTATTTCCTTGTCAGGGGCGTTTTATCCCGCTTCGCGCGAGATTGCCAAGAACGCTTCCGATCTCAGCAAGCTTGAATTGTTCATGATCGTAGGTTTGCAGGAAACGGCATTTAAATCGGATAGCGGTGTGTACGATTTTGTCGCGATCAACCGAGAGATGAAAGCTATCCTTGAAGCCAAAGGAGCCGCAACCCATTACAGCGAGCATGATGGCGGTCATGTGTGGGGCTTCTGGCAGCAGCACATACCTAACGCTCTTCGAACGTTTCTACACCCTGAGGCTTAATAGACGCTTCATATGCAAAAAGACCGCATCCCATCGTTCAACGGGAGTGCGGTCTCTTTATTTCGTTTACAATTGATGTTCTCGCCGAATTCGCTCCAGCAAATGCTCGCAGCCTTTCGATACAAGGCCATAGACCTCATCGAAATTGCCTGTGTAATACGGGTCTGGCACATCATCGCTCGACTCATCGGGCAGCAAATCCATAAACTTGAACACTTTGGCATGCAGATCAGAACGGCTTCCGAAGAGCGCATGCACATCCCGCTCGTTGGCACTGTCCATGCAGATGATATAGTCGAAGGTCTGATAGTCGTCGATAAGCACTTGTCTAGCTCGCATTCCCTCGTACGAAATACCGTAACGATCCAGCAAGCCGCGCGTACCTTCATGCGGCGGCTTGCCGAGATGCCAATCTCCCGTTCCGGCGGAATCGACTTTGATCCGGTCCTCCAGCTCGCGCGCCTTCAATTGATGCCTCAGCACGGCTTCGGCCATCGGCGACCGGCAAATATTTCCTAGACAAACAAATAATACGCTAATCATGATTCTTCTCCTTTTTGTTGCTCAATCTTGGCAGCTTCAGCGCGCTCTTTATCCGAATAAACCGACTGCGCGAGCGCGTATTTCAACGATCGCCTCGGCAGCCGCCAGTTGTAGTGCACGGAGAGCATTCTGAAAATAATAACGATGACGAATAGTATTAATAATTCCACCGGGGATTCGAAAAACCCCAACCCGATCGCAGCGCCTGCGGCAAGCGCCCAGACGGCATAGATCTCATCGCGCAGCACGAGCGGCTTACGGCCTGCCAGTACATCGCGAATCATGCCTCCGCCAATACCGGTCAACATAGCCGCAACCATAACCGCGCTTAGCGGGTACTTGCCCGTTGCATACAGCGCCCCTTGAATGGCAAAGGCCGATAACCCGATGGCATCGAAGAAAGCTTCGCTCTTCTTCCATCTATTGATCCACTTGACCGGCATGACAAATGCGATTGTCATTGCAATTACAGCGGTCTTCAGCAGCATGCCCTGCGTCCAGATCGTCGTAATCGGGACGTTGATCAATAGGTTTCGAATTACCCCGCCGCCAAACGCAGTAACAAGTCCGAGCACATACACGCCCAAAATATCATACTCTTCTTCCATTGCTACAATCGCACCGCTGACCGCAAATGCAATCGTTCCGATAATACTGAATACGGTGAAAATGTCCATGTCCATCTGTAGATTCATTACTTGATGCCTCCGCGTGTCTCCGCTCAATATGATCCTTACTCATTTTAGCCGCGGCTCGTCGAATCTTCAAGCGTTACATTTTCCACTTCCTAAGCATTTCGTCTGGTCAATGATTCTCCTTGGAAGTATACTGGCGTAAAACGCTTCGGTTCTCGAATGGACACGAACGATTGTAAAGGCAGGTCTACCTATGATTTCTAAACGGATAGTGATTTTTACAGGCGGACGGCTTGGCCGGTGGGCGCTTGATCTTCTTACCCCTGACGACTTGCTGATCGGAGCAGATGCCGGCGCATTATTCCTCGTCGAGCACGGTCTGAAGCCGCACATTGCGCTAGGCGACTTCGATTCCGTTACGTCAGCTCAATTGGCATACATTCGCGAGAACAGCGGTGAAACGCATGACTACGATCCGATCGACAAGGATTATACCGATACGGAGCTCGCCTGGCGTCTTGCGCTATCTAAACAGCCGCAGCAAATCGTCATGGCAGGTGCCCTCGGTACAAGGTTCGACCACTCGCTGGCGAATGTTCACCTGCTCCGAATGGCGCAGCAGCAAGGAATCGCTGCCTCCATTGTCGATGAACACAACTGTATTCAGCTTACCGCGGATCGGGCAAAACTATTTAACGGCAGCTACACTTACGTATCCTTGCTGCCCTTATCTGAATGTGTTACAGGGATAACCTTGACTGGCTTTCAATATCCGCTGCACGAGGCAACGCTTGAAATCGGGCAATCCCTTGGCATTAGTAACAAACTGCTAGGCGAGGAAGGTCAAATCTCCATCAAGCAAGGGATGCTGCTCGTCATACAAAGCCGGGACTAAAGGTGGCTTGCGGTAAAGCCACCCTATCAAGCTCTTTCGCCACAATCAAGCTTTTGGTTCATCCGGCGGTGTGACAATGGTTAATCCCGGGACATATTTACGCCCCATTAGCTTGCGAGATTTACGATTCTCCTTCGTATCGAACACGATATCCATGTCATAGCCCTCTTCCAGTTCCGGGTACAGCTGTGTACTCGGAATGTAGAGCGACAGCCGCTTGCGGTTGAAGGTCATCTTGTTCTTCTGCACCTGAACCACCACATCGCCACGTTCATTTGCCGTTTGATAAACGATTCCTGTCCGTTTGAGCGGATAAATCCAGACACAATCCCCGACTTCGAATGGTTTCTTGATGACCGCTGCATTTGCAACTTCCTCATTACGTTTAACTTGAGCCTTTGCCTCTTCTTTGTTACTTACCCGCTTCAGTTCTTCATCCCATTGCAAGGCAGAGTTAGCATCAAACTCCCCAGCGTTTAACGGCTGTTGTTGGTTTGAGCTAGCGGCTTTAGCTGCCACAACGCGTCCCTCTGCTCGTTTGATTACATGCTCAGGCAATCCAAACCTTCTCGCAATTGCAAAAGCATAGCTGTCCCCTGCTTCCCCGATTTCAAGCTTATAGATCGGCTGAAGCGTATCGGCATCAAAAGCCATACGGGCATTCGTGCAGCCCTTCATGACGGAAGCAAATCGTTTAATCTCGTTAAAATGTGTCGTTGCGGCCACGAGGGAGCCTCGTTTCAGGAGCTCTTCCAGAACGGCAATGGACAAAGCGATGCCTTCACCGGGATCGGTTCCTGCAGCCAGCTCATCCAGCAAGATAAGCGAGCGGGCATTCGCTCTGCGCAGCATGTCGCTGAGGCATTCCATATGCGCAGAGAACGTGCTTAACGATTGCTCGATACTTTGACCATCGCCGACATCTGCCATGATAGTCTGGAATAACCCCAGCTCCGTTCCAACCTCGGCAGGGATAAGCAGCCCGGATTGCACCATCAGCGCGAATAGCCCAATCGTCTTGAGTGCGACGGTTTTGCCTCCTGTATTGGGCCCTGTAATAATGAGCTGACGCCAATCGCCTCCGATTTCAATCGTTAGCGGCACTGCTTTGCTCCCTAACAGCGGATGCTTAGCGCCGATCAGTTTCACATAGGGTTTGTCGACAATTGCAGCTTTAATGCCGTTAAACGTACGAGAAAGCTTCGCTCTGGCAAATATAAAATCAAAAGATGCCATCGCCTCCACATTCCATTTCAACTGTTCACCCTGTGCTTCTGCCAGATCGGAGAGCTGCGAGAGGATCAATGTGCGTTCCCGCTCCTCTTCACTCTTCCACATTTGCCACTCTGCCTGCAGATCAGCCACATCCACCGGTTCAACGAATAACGTTTGACCGCTTGCCGACTCATCCCAAACCGTACCCGGTACCTGTCTTCGCAGATCGCGCTTCACCGGGATCACATAATGGCCGTTCCGTTTGCTGACCAACTGATCCTGCAGCGCATTCTTGTATTTCCCCAGCAGCTGATTGAGCTTGCGCTCTATTCGCTCTTCGGCGGCTGCAAGATGCCTGCGAATGTCACCCAACGCAGGAGAGGCTTGATCAGTCAGCGAGCCATGTCGGATGCAGCGCTGCAGCTCTTTCGCGAGCTCCGGACAGTCATACATCGAATCGGCGTAGCTGCTGATCGTCGGCGCAGTCATTCGTTTGCTGTCCATATATCGTTTCATTTGTCCGATGGAGGTAAGCCAAACGGCCAGATTGCCGAGTTCCTGCTCGCTGTAGATTTTCCCTTTGCCTAGCAGCGCCATGAAGATTTCCATCCCCTCCATGGCAGAGATCGGAACGCTTGCACCGGTGGCAAGCAGCGCTGCAGCCTCTTCTGTTTCTCCAAGCCACGCCTTCACCCTGCCGGGCTCTGCGCTTGGTTCATGTCGCTCGGCGAGCGCTCTTCCTGCTTCAGAAACCGTATAAGTGAGCAGCATGTTTTTAATTTTATCGAATTCCAATTTCGTTAATGACGCGTTATTCATGTGTGGTTACCCATCCTTTTCGGTGTTTGTATTTAAAGCAAAAAAACAGGGACGGAACGCATACGCATCCCATCCCTGTTCATGGACTCCCAGTAAACTCACTCTTCGATTCGACGAAGAAACCTGCTCCCGGCTGGCAGAACGCGGATTTCCCGTAGAACGAAAAAAGGCGTGCTCGAAAGAGCACGCGAATTTACCGTCCAGTAGGCGGAAATTGTCATGTTCTTAACTCATTGGTTACCACGCTTCTGTGAGATGCAGCAAAATAAACCTACTCCTATTAGAGAAAGTCCACTTGTAGATCTAACAAAAGCCGTGCACCCGGCTGCGCTTCAGGCGCCGGGTATTATCCAATTTAGAAGTTAAGAACCATAACCCGCATTAAAATTTCCCCTTACTGCTTAAAGTTAACTTTATAATAGCGTCTGTATTCGTCCCAAGTCAAGCGGCATTTGCCTAGACAATGACAGAGAGTCCGGCATGTGCAAATGCTACATTTGCAGGTAATCCGTAATCTCGCCGTAGATCGATATCATGCGACATATGCGTAAACATTGTCTTAGCGGGCTTTAACTCCTCGAGCACAGCCAATGCTTCTACGACATCATAGACGGAGCGCGTCTCGAAAGGATATGGCTCTTGATAGAAGCTCGTCCCTAATATGAGCAAGTCTAAGTCCGCCAACGGGACCAGCTCATCGCCTTCAAGCGCAATCGAATCCGAGCAATACGCGAATGCTTTTCCTCGTTCAGCATGCGTGAATCGGAACGCGTACGCATACCCGTTCTTGCCATGGTTTACTTTCCACGTCTGCACATCCCAACCGCCGAATTGAAGCGGTCCTGTAATCGGGTGAAATTCAATATGCGAAGATAACCACGGAAACCGAGTTAGTATATCCCGAATAACATCAGGCATCGCGTATGCTTTCCCTTTGCACCCCAGCCACCTGCATAAATCTGCCCATTCCGGCAAGCCAGCGATATGGTCGAAATGAGCATGCGTAATTAGTACGGTATCGATCCGTTTGAGACCTGCTGCTTCCATTTGACCGCGCCAATCCGGACCGCAATCGATCAGCATCGTCCCAAACTCTTCATCGGCGAGATGAACGAGCGAACGCAACCTGCGATTCACTCCGCCTGACCTCGCCTCCTCACATACCTTACACGAACAATAGACGCGAGGAACGCCCATTGCATCACCTGTTCCCCAGAAGGTGATTGTCGTCGCCAAGACGGATTCCCCCATTCCTACCTGCGCTGATGACACATTGCCTCTCTACAGTGGTTTTAGCGCAAGCTTGGATTGTCCTTTCAAGCCTTCGACCATGGCATACCATTCATCCGGCTTATTAGGCAGTGCCGAATAGTATTCCGTCAAGAACGCCACCACGAGCGATGCGTCCAGCTCAGTACGGTTCTCGTCTTGAGGCAAGAAGCATAGATCAAGCCCGCCGACAGCCGCTCCATCCTCTTCCCAAGATGGATGCACATAAGGGAAATCAATTCTCATGTAGCCGATGTGCGACAACACTTCACGACGAACAAACGGATTCATCGGATAGACGCCGCCAAATTCATATTCTGCTACGGTAGGATTGTAAATTTCCGCAAACATCCCGATCGGTTCGGTTCCGCTTTGCTGTGCCAACCGTTCAAGATCACGTGCACGGTTGCGCATCAGAAACCGACCTACGCCCAGCCCCGGACGACCGACGATTGTAAAATCCGTCATCGCGACTTGCATTCCTGGATAATAGCGATATTCTGTTGTGCCGACAACCTCGCCTTCGTGAACAGCTACATAGACGTGAATGCCCGGATCTTCAAGAGGTCCAGCCCATTTCTCATAAGCGAGTACTTCTTCCTTCGGGAAAATCGTTTTCATCAAGTCATGCATGTTCTTGAATAATGGATGATCGATCGATTGAATGCGTATGTAGTCCATAGCTTATAACGTCCTCTCTATTCGTGTATAAATGGATTCTTCCACTCCATGAGCGCGGCATATCCACAGGACTCTTCATCCTCCAGATAGTGCTCCGTAACGCCGACAGGCAAACGCCCGCAGCGCATTAGAAACGAAATCACGGGATCGTTGTACAGCCCCGTAGTAATACCTGTTACGTAATCCGCGGCTGACACTGTATCCGAATACCGATGATAACCAGGCATCCGACCGCCCCCAAGCAGTCTGCGCAGTTTAAGATGAACGACAACCTCATACATGCTTTGCATGAGCCATTTGCCGATACCGGCTTTACGCATTTCCGGAATGACGCATAGATCCACGACATAAAGCGTCGAGCCATCAGGGTCGTGATTGCGTATGTAGCCGCTGTCCGTGACAGCTTCCCAAGTATGCTCGCCCTCTAACTGCTGCTCGTTCACTCGCAGTCCCGTCATTGAGCCGATTAACCTGCCGTCCATTTCCGCACACAGAGCGCCTTCCGGAAACCGAGTGATATGCTCGCGGAGCTGCGTCTCATTCCACCATAGCTCGGAAGGAAACGGGGGTGGAAAGGATTCGCGCTGAATGGCGATCATCCCTTCAATATCAGAGAAATCGTAGTTGCGAATCACAATCTCGATTGGTTTGCCCATAAGGTAAACAATCAGCTGCTTACGCATCTCTCACCCTCCCCTCATCCGGTAATATTGCCTACTATTTAAGACCAATCACAGTATAAATCGGTGCGACGATCGCGCCAAGTCGTGACCGACCCTGCAGCACGCACATCATGGAGCAGCTGTACATTAAGATCGGCGACAACAAGCATATCATCGTTAATAACGCCTTCCGTCATGATGCCGGCAGGAGGAAATGGAATATCGTTCGGTGAAATAACGGCCGCTTGACCATAATTAGCACGCATAAAATCAACCTTGCGCAGGGACCCCACCGTTCCCGTCGTCACGATATAAACCTGGTTCTCGACTGCCCTTGCATGACAGCAATAGCGAACGCGGTAGAATCCATGCCGGTCATCGGTGCAGGAAGGACAGAAAATAATGTCCGCCCCTTTCGCACGGGCCATCCGGACCACTTCCGGGAATTCAATATCGTAACAAGTAAGCATCGCAATTGTGCCATGCTCCGTATCAAATACGCGCAGGGATTCGCCATGCGACATATTCCATTCCTCGCGTTCGGTCGGCGTCATATGCAGCTTTGCCTGCTGCTCCACGCGACCGCTCGGGTAGAACAGGTGCGCCGCATTGTTCAGCTTTCCGTCCCCGGCATCAATGACATGTGTGCCGCCAACGATGTGCACATGATATTCTGCCGCAAGTGCTTTAAACAAATCGAGGTATCGTTCCGTAAAATCAGGTAGTCTTTCAATGGACAGCGGACGCCCCTCTTCATCCCCGATGGAGAGCAGTTGCGTCGTGAAAAACTCCGGAAACAGAATAAATTGAACCCCGTATTCAGATGCATTACGAACGTAGTGCCGAACTTGATCGGCAAATTGTTCGAAGCGTTCGATATCCGCCAGCTTGTACTGGACGGCGCAGACGCGCAAACTCCCCATAGTTCTCCCCCGCCTTTGTTAGCTTTGAATATTACTTGCGCAATGGCAGCGCAATTGAAATGGTTGTTCCTTGTTCAGGCTTGCTGAATACATCGATTTGACCTTCATGCAAATCCACGATCCGTTTTGCAATGGACAATCCAAGTCCGGCACCGCCGGTTGAACGGCTTCTGGCGCTGTCTACGCGGTAGAAACGCTCGAACAAATGCGGAATTTCATCCTCGGGTATACCCATTCCTTTGTCCGAAACCGATATCCGAATAACGCCTTTATTAGCGCCAAGGGTAACATCGATCGGATCTTTACTGTATTTGATTGCATTGTCAATGAGGATGACTAGCAGCTGCCTGATTTTGTCCTTGTCTCCGATCATGCGAACATCTTGTTTGCCTGTATGTACACGAATCATGCGCTGGAAAGTGATATGAAGCATATCCGCGGTTTCATCGGTCAGCTGCACGAGATTGAAGTTTTCCAGGTTGAGCCAATCTTCCTGCTCGGCTTGCGCCAGCTGCAGCATCGATTTGGTCAAATTTTGCAATCGCCGGGATTCCTTGCTGATCGCTTCAATCGCTTCATCCCGAATGTTGGCATCATCGCGTCCCCATCTTTTCAGCATGTCTGCATAGCTGGTAATAACCGTTACCGGCGTCCTTAGCTCATGGGATGCATCGGCTACGAACTGCTTCTGCCGTTCGAACGTACGATCCAGCCGGTCGATCATCTGATTGAACGCACGCGCAAGCTGAAGCAACTCAGCCGATTGATCGCGCTGAGCGAGCTCGATCTGTCGCAGCTTCCCGCTGCGGTCAATTTCCCTCATCGTCTGCACCATGTGCTGGATCGGCGACGTTAATCTGGAAGTAAACCAATAGGTCCCGAAGATCGCGAACAGGATCGCGCCGATGCTTGTGATTGTCAGCGCAATGACGAGCACTTGCAAATAGCTGTCCAGCAGCGTCAGTTTCCGGTAGAGCTCCAGCGTACCGATCACTTGACCGTCGTGAAAAAGCGGTACCTTCATAAACAGCACGCGTCGCCCTTCCAGAAAGAACATTCCGGTATCATGCTGACTGGAAAACTCCGACTTCAGCGCAAGCAGCTCGGAGTCAGAGCCTTGTGAATTCACTATTCGCCCGCCGCGATCGACGATGCGGATGAGCTCACTGATGTTATAGAAATCCCGCAGCAGCTCACCATTGGCTAACTGCGTGGGGTCGACGATTCGGGGATCCTCGAGCAAAATATTCACTTTATTCGTCAGCAGCTGATCTTCACTGCGAATCGTGATTTTTATCACAAATAAATAAACGAAAATGTTAAACAGGATCAATATAAAAATGAGCCAAAAAATCGTAAAAAACGTAAACCTTCTACGCAGCGTCATGCATCCGGCTCCTTGAGCATATAGCCGACACCACGAACCGTGTGGATGAGCTTATGCCTGTACCCTTTATCGATTTTCTGGCGCAAATAACGGATGTATACATCCACTAAATTCGTCTCGCCGATGAAATCGTAGCCCCATACTTCGGACAAAATATCTTCTCGCGACTTCTCTTCATTCCGATGCTCCGCCAAATAAACAAGCAGCTCGAATTCACGCGGGGTGAGCTCGATCGCCAAATCTTTGCGGAACACCTTGCGTGTACGCAGCTCGATCGAGAGATCGGCTGCTTTCAGCACGTCCGGACTCTCCGTCTCCTTCGGCTGTTGCTGGAAAATGCGCAGCAAATTGCGAACGCGCGCCAGCAGCTCTTCCATCGCGAACGGTTTGGTAATATAGTCATTGGCACCATGCTCGAAACCGCTTACCTTGTCTGGGATCGTGTCACGCGCCGTTAATAAAATAATTGGGATTTGATTGCCGGATTGCCGCAGTCTGCGCAGCACTTCGATTCCATTGAGCTCTGGCAGCATCACGTCGAGCAGGAGCATATCCCATTCGCCGTTATTGGCTTGTTCAAGTCCGCTCCTGCCGTCTGCGGCACGACCGACCGAATAACCTTCATGCTCTAGCTCAAGCTGAAGAACCCGTGCAATGCCGTCCTCATCTTCGATGACAAGAATGCGTTCGTTCATTCTCGCTGTACACCCACTTTGTTATAGACTTAATCAGGACTAGCCCGTTCCCACTATCATAAAGAAGCAAAAGCGCCTTTGCAAGCAGCAAAGCCGCCAATCCTAAGCTTGGCGGCTTCGTACTCTACCCGTTTAGTTCATTGCGTGCTGCAACGACCATTGTTCGACATCCCACACCTTCGTTACCCAATCCTCATAGAAATCAGGTTCATGGGAAACGAGAATGATGGTCCCTTTGTAGGACGCGAGTGCACGTTTAAGTTCTGCTTTCGCATGGATGTCTAAATGGTTGGTCGGCTCATCGAACGCAACCCAGTTGCTCTCACGCATGAGCAGCTTACATAGACGAACCTTCGCCTGCTCGCCACCGCTGAGCTGGTTCAACGCGCGCGTAATATGCTCATTCTTCAGGCCGCAGCGCGCTAGGGCCGCGCGTACTTCATGCTGATTCATGCTGGAAAACTCGTTCCACACATCATCCAGCGGCGTTAAATTCGGTGCTTTCACCTCTTGCTCGAAATAAGCTGGGAATAAATAGTCACCGCGGTAGATCGTGCCGCCAAGCGCATCGATTTTGCCTAGAATCGTCTTCAGCAGGGTCGATTTACCTACGCCGTTACTGCCGACAATCGCGATCTTATCTCCCCGCTCCACAAGCATATTCATTGGCGGAATCAGCGGTTTGCTGTACCCGATCGTGAGTCCTGTTGCTTCGAAGACGGTTTTGCCGCTTGTGCGCGCTTCTTTGAATACAAAGGTCGGCTTCGCAGCTTCCTCCGGCTTCTCGATCCGCTCAATCCGGTCAAGCTGCTTCTCACGGCTCTTAGCCCGGCCGCTCGTTGAAGCACGCGCTTTATTCTTCTGAATAAACTCTTCTTGCTTCTTGATGTATTCCTTCTGCTTCTCATACGCATCGATATGCTGCGCTTTGTTCATGTCCGCCATCGTCAAGAACTTCTCGTAATTAGCGGCATAACGCGTCAGCTTCGTGAACTCCAAGTGATAAATCACATTCACGACCTCGTTCATAAAGCCCGTGTCATGGGATATAAGAATAAAGGCGTATGGATAGTTCTTCAAGTAGTGCGTCAGCCATGTAATGTGCTCTTCATCCAAGTAGTTCGTCGGCTCATCGAGCAGCAGAACCATCGGTTTCTCGAGCAGCAGCTTCGCCAGTAGTACCTTCGTACGCTGTCCGCCGCTTAGCGATGCGACGTCACGATCAAGACCAATGACACTCAAACCGAGACCGTTGGCCATCTCATCGACCTTCACATCCAGCAGATAGAAGTCTCCGATTTCAAGCTCCTCTTGAATTTCGCCCATACGAACGAGTAGCACTTCAAGCTGATCAGGATCGGCATCTCCCATTTGGCCCGCGATATCATTAAGCTCCCGTTCCAACTCCAGCAAAGGAAGAAATGCATCTTTCAGCACATCACGTATAGTCTTGCCGGGGACAAGCTTCGTATGCTGATCCAAATAGCCGTATCTGACGCGCGGTGTCCATTCGACCTTTCCGCTGTCCTTTAATAATTTCCCTGTTAGTATATTCATCATCGTCGACTTGCCCGTACCGTTCGCGCCAACAAGTCCGACACGTTCGCCGGCGAGCAGCCGGAAGGATACATTTTTGAATAAAGTGCGGTCACCGAAGCTATGGGATAATTCCTCTATCGTCAATAAACTCATGATCAAGCTCGCTTTCCAATGATAATTAAGCGCCTTAATTGCTGCGCTCGCAACTCATTGTATCACAGGATGTGATGGAATGTGCCGGGAGACTGCAACTATTTCTTGCAAAATAGGCTGAAAGGCGCGTTCCAGAAGGCTTAGCCAATTTTTGTGGGACGTTGCCCACTTGCCTGACCAGAGCAAATCAGCCAGTTGATCGGGCGGAAGCAGAGGAACAGAACAAACCGGTTTCTCGGGAATAGCATTCAGCCATTCACTCCGATTGCGAAACAATATGTCTTTATTTGCAACCCAGTAAGTCTTGCGGCCGGACTTCAAGCGTTCGAAGCAAATGCGTTCAGCCGATTGCAATCGCTGCGGCGTCCATTTATAGACGGAGGGATCCACCACGAATATCAAGTCATCACTTTGTGTTAATTCCAGTGCTAATTCAGAGTTAGTTGTCCATTTGCTGGAGATATCCGTAAGAACGACTGGCGAGTCTGCTGATTCTGACATAAGCCGATATTTAAGTATGGGTTCCGCATCAGCAGATGGGCGGCGTTCAGGCTCAAGTGCATGCCATTTGAGCTGCCGAGCTGGCGAATGGAAGGTTCGGTATTTGCCTTGCCATGCTTGCTGCGATGTAGACCGAAGTCGAAGCTGTAATTCCGGTGCGTACAACAAGGCATGCCATTCCGGCTCGAGCTCCGGATGTTCGATCGCTGTACATGTGACCCCCTGGTGCTCGAGTAAATGTGCAAGCGAAAGGGTTGTGAAGGTCGCACCTGCGCCGGGTGAAAGTGAAGCCACCATGATGGCCCGACGGTGATTCTTCCGGTGATGAATACTTTGGACCATGAAATGTTGTGCTGTAGGCGGCTCGTTGGCTAAGCATGTTTCAAGGGCATACTTCGCCTCAAGTATTGTGCTATATCTGCATATTGGATTCGGATCCAGCATGCGGATTAACACCTCAGACATCTTGATGGGAAAGCAGCTCGGTAATGAACTGTTCGTTACGGATCCTTCCTTCGTGTTGTACCGATTACCACCGCTTAGTAGGTAGTAGAGCAGTGCACCTAGTCCGAATACATCCGTACGCGCATCACTTTGATACTCTCCTTCCTGTTCCGGCGCCAAGAAGCCCGGCGTTCCAAGCATGACCGTATCGTGTGCTTTCCCCAGCTTGAATTCTCTGGCAATCCCAAAATCAATCAAACGCACAAATCCTCCGCGATCCATCATCACATTCGTCGGCTTCAAATCCCGATGAATGATCGGCGGATGCTGGCTGTGCAAATAGTGCAGCGCGTCGCACAGTTGACTTCCGATTGCAACGATATCCGCGAGACGAATCTCACCGCCGCGAGAAGTCAAATAAGTTTGAAGCGTGATTCCGTCTATGTAATCCATCACAACAACTTCACAGCCCAGTTCTTTAATAAACGGAAAATAATCCACTATTAATGGCAAATGAGGATGGTTCAGTCGCATCAGCAGTGCCGCCTCTTCTGCTCCGCTCTCATTTTCGAGCTTAGCAGTTGAAGCCTTGAGCGCACGGAGCTTCCCATGTAAACGCAGATCCTCGGCCGCATAGACCTCGCCCATGCCACCTCTGCCAATTAATCTGACAATGCGGTATCGACCTCCGATAATAACGCCATCCTTTAGCAAATCCTGATTCCTATTTGTTGTGCTCATCCAATCGCCTCCCCCAGACAAGACACAAAAAAGCACCTCGAACGTACAGACCTGGTCTGTTCATTCGGGATGCTTTCCCGTATCTTGAAATGTTTAAGTGTGGTTGTAAACAAGGTAATCGGCGAGCGATAATCGGTAATCGTTCATCGATCTATCGTACCTTCTACCGTTTCACTAAGTATAACGTAATTTCGTCGCGATTGTGAAACAATTGCTTCGCTTTCTTCAACTCGAATGCCGATTCCAGCTTGGAGATCACGTCGCGAATCGTCTGCAGCGGCTTCTTATGCATTAGCTTAATTGTAATGATCGCCGTTGCGCCATCTGTGAGCGCATCCGTTTTCTCCAATACAAGCTTCGCCATCTGCATCGGACTCCAGCTCATATCGCACACGAGCAAGTCAAACGTGTTCGCCGGGAAGTTCACATCCGACGCGTTCTTCTTCATCTTCGTAAGACGCGGGTAAGCTGCCAGCGTTGGGTGCAGCTCTGCAGGGTCAATCGCCGTCACGCGCAGTCCGCGCTCAAGCAGCAGATGCGTCCATCCGCCTGGCGCAGCTCCGATATCAAGCGCTTCACGGAACGTTTCGAAGTAAACTTTAAAAGCCCGCTCCGCTTCAAGAAGTTTAAACTTCGCCCGCGAAATCTGACCTTCCTCACGTTGAAACCGTACCGCGCCGCCCGGCCAATCCGACAGTTGCTCGGCAGGCGTACCCCAGCCCACATACAGCTCCTCGGACGCTGCAAAGATGGAGAAAATTTGCTCCGGGGATTGCATCGTCGTTTCTCCGCCCAGCTCCATGATCACAGCATCCAGCACTGCCTTCGTGTCAGCAGCAGAGTAGATGAACGGCGTTCCATCCATTCGTCTGAGATGGATAGCCGTCGTCCCTTCCTCACAGCGCATTCTTGCGCTGCGCATCAGCTCCGACAGCGCCTGCAAATCATCGGCATTTCCATGGATCGGCAATGCGCGATCAATCGGCTGTAAATGCCTTAAGAAGATCGGTTCATTTGTCTGGATAAGATCCAGCATTTCTTCTCTGCTTAACGGAACCTCCATCTTGAATACTTCGCCTGCGATAAGCTGCGTAAATTTGATGCCGTTAATTTGCCTACGAAGCTCTTCCATTGCAAGCGACGCAAAACCATGATTAGCTGTTCCAATCCAATGACTCACTGCTGTTTGCCTCCTGATAATGCTCGAATCCATGGCCGGTCATCGGCCCATTCTACGGCCACCGGCCAGTCGTACGCACGGCTTAGCCACTCCGGACTAAGCACTTCCTTCTTCGGACCCGCAGCTACAATGCGTCCGTCCTGCACTAACGCCACATGAGTAAATAGCGGTATGATTTCTTCCATATGATGCGTAACATACACAACGGTAATATCGCGCTCACTTAGTCTGTTTAGATCGAGAAGCAGTTTCTCACGCTCGTATAAATCTAAGCCCGCGCATGGCTCGTCCATAATAAGCAGCTTCGGATTGGACATCAGCGCACGTGCGAGCATCACCTTCTTCCGCTCTCCCTGCGAGAGAGTGGCCAATGTTTGATCTGCCGTGTACAGCAAGCCCACTTCATCTAGGAGTCGCAGCGCCTTCTGACGCACCTCTTCATCGATTGTTTGGTAGAAACGCAGAAACGCGTATTCCCCTGTCGCAACTACTTCCCAGACCGGGTCACGCAGCGTCAGCTTCTCGATAACCGATTGACTGATATAGCCGACAAGCTTGCGAACTTCCCGAACATCGCATTCCCCGAAGCGATTGCCGAGTACATCCACGGTTCCAGAAGAAGGGAACTGGTAGCCGGTCATCATTTCCAGTAACGTCGTTTTACCGCAGCCGTTTCGGCCTAGTATAACCCAGTGCTCCCCTTTGTTGATTTGAAGATTGACGCCGTCAAGGATTTGCCTTTCTTCACGGCGAAACGTTATATCTTTCAACGTAATCATGGTTTTCCCTCCCAGGAGTTCACATCTAGATGATCTGAGCTGCCTGCTCTAGGCAGGCATTGGACCGTTATGAATTTGAATATCCAGCGGCGCATGCTGGGTTAATAAATGCACCATTTGCATTCTGCCAGCAAGGCTGGACGTGTGAAAGTAACAGGATCGCGGATAACGGCCGCTCGTTACGATATATTCTGCAACGGCTAGTCCATTCGGCTGCCCCCAGCCAAGTTCGAAGTCAAGCGAGAGGATATCCACTTCCTCATGCTGCAGCAGAAGGATGCATTCGGCAGCCGTCTTAGCAAGGACAAAGCCCTGCGGGCACGGACGATAATCGTCTAAATATACGTTAATCATGCTTCGCTCTCCCCTCCTAACCGTTGGATCAGCTCCAGCTGCCCCCTGTGCGTACCATCTTCCCCGGATGGCGTTTCCAGCACGAATGGAACTTGCTTCAGCAGCGGGTGACGCAGCAGCCAAGTTAGGCCAGCCTCACCGATATAACCTTCACCGATTCTCGCATGGCGGTCTCGCTTATCACCGCTTGGATAGACGGAATCATTCAGATGAATGGCAACCAATTCTGAAATGACACCAAGCTCATGAGCTTTGTCCATCCACGCTGCGTCAGGACTTCCATCCCATACTCCGCTGGCAAAGAGGTGACAGGTATCCAGGCAAAAGCCGATTTTGTGCGGATCTACACATAGGTTGCGAATTTGAGCCAGCTCCTCCATCGTGGTGCCCATGAAGGTATGCTCGCCGGACTGGTTCTCGATGAGCAGCTTTGCTTTACCGTTCCACTGCGAAGTAACCGCGCTTAAAGTAACGACTGCATTGCGGTAGCCCTCCAATGGATCCGGTCCTTTATAGACGCCAAAATGCACCACGACCCCAAGCGAACCGCATGCTTCGGCAATAGCGAGATCATTTAGCAGCGACTCTACGGTTCTCACGCGATGCTCGGCATCTTCGGCCGCCACGTTAGTGGGGTAAGGAGAATGGGCAATGGATACAATCCCCCGCTCCTCACAGAATATTGCACACCGCTTCGCTTCACTGTAGTCAATCTCTTTGACGGAAAGGCTTCGGGGATTTTTCGGAAAATATTGATAAGCGACAGCATCGTACGCTGCCGCTCTTCTTGCCGCTTCCTTGTAACCGCCTCTGGTGGAAACGTGAAATCCGGTCCGCATCGGCGTCTACCTATCCTTCTGACAAACGGGACAGTAGAACATCTTACGCGAGTTAATCTCTTCTTGAACTATGGTCCCCCCGCAGTTCAAGCAAGGCTCTCCGCCGCGATCGTAAACGAGACACTGGTTATTGTAACCGCCGGTTACGGTATCCTCATTCGTGAGCGGCATCTCCATGTAACCGCCATGAGCTAATGCCGATTGGAGCACCTTGTGCATAGCGTTGTAGATTCGTTCCCATGATTCAGGTTCAATCGCAGCTATCTTCGCATCCGGGCGAATTCTCGCTTCAAAGGCAATTTCATCTGCATAGCAGTTGCCGATCCCTGCAATGACGCGCTGTTCGACAAGCGCTGTCTTCAGGGAACCTCTGCGCCCTTTGAAACGTTCCTTGAATTTCTCCAGCGTCAGCCATTTATCGAACGGCTCCGGTCCAAGATCGGCTAAACGCGCGATCGTTTCCTTGACGGTCAGCAGATGGATGTAACCTAGGCGCAATCCAATAAAGCATAGCTCCCCTTGCGGAAAACCAATCGTAACCTGCACGGTGCGATCCGTCCGTTGCTCGGGATCGATACCGCGCGCTTCAAAGCGGATCATACCGCCCAGCATCAGATGCAGCAGCAGACGTTTCCCGTTATCCAGATGCAGGATCAACATTTTGCCGCGACGCTCCACGAACCAGACGGTTCTCCCGATCAACTCCTGCTCGAAGGTTTCCACGGGAACGTTGATTGACTTCTGTCGCGTCACCTGCACATTCATAATCGGCTGACCAGAGATTCGCTCCGCCAGCATCTTGCGATAATGTTCCATTTCCGGCCATTCCGGCATCGTGCTTCTTCCTTCCTAACGGCTCTGCTGACCACTCGCCAGCTGATCGCCTATAAACTGCTGCAATGTATGTAGGTTATCGATAATGACCGTTGCCTCACACCCGGCTGACGCAAGCAGTTCCTTATAATTGTCGCCTGTTGCGAGCCCGGTTAAAACAAGGATCGACGGACAATCTACCGCTTGCGCTGCTGCGATATCCGTAGCCGGATTATCGCCGATCATCCACGTCTCGGATGCTTGAAGTCCCAAACGTTTCAGTGCAAAATCCATTAAGATCGCCGATGGTTTCCCGATTACGACAGGTTCAACACCGGATGCCGCACGCAGCATTGCTCCAATCGAACCTGCCCCCGGAACCAGACCATGTTCTGCAGGCACAAGCAAGTCCGGATTCGTCAAAATATAGCTTGCGCCCCCGCGAATAAAAGAGACCGCTTTGGCTACTTTGTCATAGGTAAGCTGTTTATCGATTCCCTGCACGACGATATCCGGCTCTTCTTCTACCAGCTGCAAGCCTGCATCCTGAAGGGCTGTTCGAAGGCCATGCTCTCCGATGACATGCACTCGTGCACCTGGTTGCCGCTCCGCGATATAAGCCGCAGCCCCTTGCGCCGAAGTACATACTTCAGAAGGATTCGTCTGAATTCCCATCACGCTTAGGCGATCGGCGAAAGCCTCAGGCGTAGCCGATGAATTGTTCGTTACGAATAAGAATTGAATGTCTAGCCGACGCAGCGCCGCGATAAGCGCATCTGCTCCCGGAATCATAATGCCGCCATGGTACATCGTTCCGTCCAAATCAATGAGCAGACCGCGAAGCGAATTGACGCTCATGGATGTCCACTCCTCTACTTTGCTGCTGTTATTGTTTTTTGTTTATCTTTATGCGCAAACGGTCGATCCGTTTGCGAAGTCCATCAAGCTCTGTGCGCCGATTCCCCTTAATTCGCAAGCCTGAAAGGCGTCGCTGGGCAATTGCTAATGCTGTTTCAGCCAGAATAAGAGCTTCATCCAGCTGCTTCGTCTTATGCTCATAATACATCGCAAGCTCAATATGCGCTTCATAATCCGGCCAAGCGGCCTGTGCCGCTTCATCTACAGCCTTCTGCCACAATACCACAGCACGCTGCCAATTTCCACATTTCTTGTCTCGTTCCGCCAGTAAACACAAGCCTTTGAGCGTTGGACGAGGATGCTGGGCTGCGGCTGCATACAGCGGCTCAGCAAGGTCCGGTTTTCCCATTTTCTCCAGCCAAAGTCCTGTACGCAACAATTCCTCCGCTTCCTCCGGCATCGGAACCGTTCCCGTTCCTATTCTTCCGCCAAGCAAGTGGCCAAACCGGATCGCGAGTGCAGCCAACGAGAGCATATCGATTTCATTGTGTTGAAATACGCCGAGCAGCGGCTCAGGCTTCCTGTCAGCTAAATACTGAAAATAGATTGCCGGTGCAAGAGAACCCGGCACATCGTCAAGTCTGGTAATGCCAAGACGTTCTTCTTCCACATGGCTTAAGCGGCATGAGACAAGCGTGTTTCGCCAGACAGACCTGGAGGGATGCAATAAATCAATATGGATGGGCTCCCATTTGAAGGTGCGGAAGCCGTTGAGGATAAACCGATTGTATAAGACAGGCCAGTCGAATGTCCGACCGTTGTACGTGACTAAATGGGTGAAGCTGGGAAGCAGATTGCATAAATAGCCGATCATCGCCCGTTCCTCTGCCGGATGACGAATGAGCATTTGCTCCACAATGAACACATCATCCTGCAAATAAGCGAGTCCTACCATGAAAGGGACATTTCCCGCTCCCACACCGAGTCCGGTGGTTTCTAAATCAAGAAACAGCAGATTGGTATAACCAAGGTCAACGGAATCGGGTTTGCGAAATGCATCAAGGTTGATCTGAGCATCGGTGAGTTCGAGCAACTCATGAAGCCCATGCTTATGCGTCAAGGGATAGCGGATTTCCCGTACAAGAAATGCGCCTTCCGTCGATTGCACGATGCGTACGCCTAGCTCATCCCAATCCGAAGATAGCGTGTCATCATCGGCGTCAACTACTGAGACAACCCCGACAGACGCAGTTTCAGCCTTCTCATCACTTTGGTTGACAGGTGCTTCTTCACCATCAGCAACAATAGGCATATCGGCATGCGTAACCATACCGGCTAATCGTTCTTCCTGAGCAACCTGCGCATTCTTCAGCCGCAGCAATCGATCCCTTAGCCCGCTCATAATCCCTCCAATATGAACAGCGATTTTTTCTTCGCATTCATGCCTACGATTTCCGTACCAATACAGGAAGGGCAGCCCGCATCGCAAGGGCATTTCTGTATTAGATTTTTGGCGGCTGCTTTAATATCATCGAATCTCTTATAAACGTCTTCCGCTAGCCCGATACCGCCTGGGTAATGGTCATAGATGAATATCGTTGGCAGCTGCGAATGTTCGGCCCTAATCTGAGAAACGACATGGATATCGCTTCGGTCGCACATGACATGAACTGGCACAATGTGCCTAATCACATGGGCTATTCCCATAAGCAGCTGTTCCAGTGTTTTCGTTTCGATCGTAGGGTCAACCTCATTGATCTCTACCCAAGTAGCGCTGGTGTGCAGTTCTTCCTCAGGCAGCTTGATTGGCCCGTATCCGATGTTCTCGAAACTGGATAAACGGATTTTTTTGTACATCGTAGCCATGACATTGACAGCCGCGTCGCCGTAATGGATGGAAGTCGATTTCCTTTGTTTCGATAAATCGATGGATAAGACCTTTAGCTTAACCGCCAGATTGGCGTCGGTATAATACTCGACATCTACTTCTCGAACATAAGCTTTCTTATGCTCCCAGTCCAGTTTCTCTACTTGAAACTGTACCCCTTCATGCAAATAAATAGCTTCATCATGCAAGAGAGTCATGGCGCTGAATCTGTCCATCTCGCCGATAATTTTAACATTGCCTCTTTCGGATTGGTCGATAATGACGACATTTTCTTGTGCTGCTGAGCGCAGGCTCACTTCGTGGGCAGGAAATGATTGATTCGCCCAGTAGAATGCCCCTCCGGCTTGGGTAAGCACTCTTTCTTCTACCAAATATTCCAGTATGTCCGTGATCTCCAGCGGCCCGAATTCTTCCCCCAATTTGAGCGGAAGCTCGTAAGCCGCACATCGCAAATGGTCAACCAGAATCAATAAATTCTCCGGGTTAATGCGCGCCGATTCCGGGGATCGTTCGAAGAAATAATCAGGATTTTGCACGATATATTGATCGATCGGCGTATTGCTGGCTACCATTACGACCAATGCCTCGCCATGACGTCTTCCGGCACGACCTGCTTGCTGCCAAGTGCTCGCGACACTGCCGGGATAACCCGACATGATGCAGACTTGAAGCTGCCCGATATCTACGCCGAGTTCCAGCGCGTTCGTACTTACGACGCCTACGATTTCCCCGTTCCTTAATCCTCGTTCGATTTCTCGACGCTGATTGGGTAAGTAGCCGCCTCGATATCCTCGAATGGATTTCCCGCCCAGTTCATTTTTCACTAATTCCTGAAGATGACTTAGAATGAGTTCTACTCTTACTCGACTGCGGGCAAAAACGATCGTTTGCACTTTATTGGCCAGAAATTGCTTAGCTAATTGATTCACTTCTACCGTTGCACTTTTTCGTAGATTAAGAGGTTTATTGATAATTGGAGGATTATAAAAAACAAAGTGCTTCCTTCCCCTCGGCGCACCGTTATCGTCAACCAAGCGCATCGGTTTACCTGTAAGCTGTTCAGCCAGCTCCCTCGGATTCGCGATTGTCGCCGAGGTACAGATGAAAATCGGATCACTGCCGTAAAACTTGCAAATTCGCTGAAGCCTTCGAATGACATTGGAAACATGACTGCCGAAGACGCCTCGATATGTATGCAGTTCGTCAATGACGATATATTTGAGATTGCTGAATAAGCTGATCCATTTCGTATGATGCGGAAGAATGGCGGAGTGAAGCATATCCGGATTGGTAATCACGATATGGCCGACACTCTTTACAATTTGCCGAATTTCCGGGGAAGTGTCACCGTCATAGGTGAAACTTTTGATGTCGATTCCCATTTCGGCAATAATTTCGTTCAGTTCACTCTTCTGATCCTGCGCCAGCGCTTTGGTAGGGAACAAATATAACGCACGACTGGCGTCGTCCTCGGCAATAGACTGTAATACGGGGAGGTTATAGCAAAGCGTTTTCCCTGATGCAGTCGGGGTTACCGCGACCATATTCTCACCTTTACGAATGGTTTCGTAGGCGGTGTGCTGATGGCTGTATAACTCTTCAATGCCTCGTTTCCCTAAAGCCGCTTTAATTCTTGGATCTACGCTCTCGGGCATAGGTTTGGTTCTAGCTTCTATTGGTTCAACTTCGTGCCAGTTGATGACATTCTCATTCACTTTTAATTCCTGTATAAGTTCGGAAAGATTTTTCTTGCGAATCATAATCATAACCCCCGTGATAGAACGACTGTTCCCCTCATTATAACCGCTTGCGTTCAAATAAAAAAAGCCCTATTTTTAACAAATGAAAGAAGCCGCCCTGTCGCAGCTTGCGCTCGGACGGCTTCTTTCATTTGCCACCATAGATGCTTTAGATGGAACGCTTTACTTGGAACTCTGCATAATCAAACGCTGCATCTGTCTGAGGGAAAATTGTCCGTGCATCGGCAACCAGCTCCGCTACTGCTTCATCGTCGAACCTTGAGCTGAAATGGGTGACTACCAACCGCTTGACCCCGGCTGCGGCCGCAATCTCGGCGGCTTGGCGAATCGTGGAATGGCCGTAAGCTGCCGCTTTCTCCTCCATCCCGCCTGCGAAGGTCGCTTCATGGACAAGCAAATCAGCATCCTTCGCCAGAAGAATCGCATTATCGCAAGGAGTTGTATCGCCGAGAATGGTAACAATCCGTCCCGGCAGCTGCGGACCTACTACATCTGCCGAAGAAATGGTACGACCATCCTCCAGCGTAATGGATTCACCGCGTTTCAGTTTGCCGTATAATGGCCCCGGCCGCACGCCTAGTTCTGTTAGCCGCGCCAGATTAAGCTGCCCCTGCTGCGGACGCTCGGTAATCCGGTAACCGAAGCATGGTAACCGATGATCCAGCTCGGCTGCCTCCACGAGGAATCGATCATCCGCTGCAACCTCACCTGCTGTAACCTCAATCACTTCAAGCTCATAACCAAGATGAACTCCGCTGTGGAGGAAAATAACGTTCAAATAGTCTTTCAAACCGGCCGGACCATAGATCTGAAGCGGACCTGCCCCTTCAAAATACGTCCTGCTGCTTAATAGGCCCGGCAATCCATAGAGATGATCGCCGTGTAAATGGGTAATAAAGATTCGTTCCAATTTATTTAACTTCAATCCGCCGTGCAGCAGCCGATGCTGCGTGCCTTCGCCGGTATCGAACAACCAGAACCCGCAATGCGGTTCAGGGAGACATAGAGCAATGGAAGTAACATTGCGTGTTTTCGTTGGTCTTCCTGCGCTTGTACCGAGAAACGTGAGCTGCATATGCATGCTCCCTCCAATCTCCATCCTTATGCTATCTATAACAATACCCTCCAAAGCTGCGTCTTAACACGCAAGTTCGGAGGGTACCTATGCTATCTGTTACGCTTTCTCTACGTTGAAATACTGCGCTTCCGGATGGGCGAATACCATTGCGGAAACAGATGCTTCCGGCTCCATCATGAAGCCTTCTGTCAATTGCACGCCGATATCCTCCGGTTTCATCAGCTCGAACAACGGCTGTTGATCTTCCAGATTCGGACAAGCCGGATAACCGAACGAAACGCGAATACCTTGATATCTAGCGCCATGACGCTGTTTCATCGTCATCTCCGGATGATCCGGGAAACCCCAAGTATCGCGCATCAAATGATGGACGCGCTCTGCCATGGCTTCCGCAACCTCAAGTGCAACAGACTGCAGGGCATGGGAGCGCAAGTAGTCGCCATTGTCTTTCAGCTCGGTTGCTTTCTCTCTTACGCCTTCACCTGCTGTTACAACGAGGAAGCCGACGTAATCCATCACGCCGCTCTCCACGGATTTCAAGAAATCCGCCAAGCAGAGGTAGGGCTCGACTTGCTGACGCGGGAACGTGAAACGTTTGATTTCAACACCGGGCTGGCTCGGGTCGTAAATAATGATATCGTTGCCCGATGATTGCGCGGGGAAGAAACGATACATGCCATTGGCTTTCAATAATCCTTTTGCAGCATCTGCGAGCAGCCCGTCAACGGTTTCCTTCAAATTCACAGCCTTCTCATTGCCTTCAGCAAGAAGCGTGTCCACATTACCCTTTAAGCCCAAATGATGGCCAAGCAGCATTTGCATATTTATATATGGCACGATATGCGGAATCGGCACATTGCGCAGAACATGACGCTCTGTATCCGGCGGGATATATACCGGCGCATCCTTGGAAACATTCGATTTCACTGCACGGGTCAGCTCAGGGAGCGGCTTCTTCTCCGTTTCTTCCAAGTAGCCGGAAGCTTTGAGAGCAGCCATTTCCTCCTCATAGACGAGACGATGTTCTTTGTCCATCAGCTTGTTGGCGATGTCCAAACCATCCATGGCATCCTTTGCATAGAGCACTAAACCGTCATATTCAGGTCCGATCCGATGCTTCGTGAATTTACGAGTCAGTGCCGCGCCTCCAACCAGAATCGGAGCGTCAATGCCTGCACTGCGCAAATCCTGCGCGGTCAAGATCATCTGCTGCGCCGATTTCACGAGAAGACCCGAGAGACCGATCGCATCTACCGGCTCTTTGCGGTAGGCTTCAATAATTTGTTCAGGCGGCACTTTAATGCCTAGGTTAATAATTTTGTAACCATTGTTGGATAAGATGATTTCGACCAGATTTTTACCGATATCATGGACATCACCTTTAACGGTTGCCAGTATGATTTTACCTTTAACCGCCGTTTCATTCTTCTCCATGAACGGTTCAAGATACGTAACGGAAGCTTTCATCACTTCGGCGCTCTGCAGCACCTCTGCCACGATCAGCTCATTCCCATTGAACAACCGTCCGACTTCCTCCATCCCTCTCATCAGCGCGCCGTTGATGATTTCTAGCGGTGAATATTTCTTCAACGCTTCATCAAGATCCGGATAGAGCCCTTCCTTCGTGCCTTCGACAACATAAGAAGCAAGGCGCTCCTCAAGCGTCAATGTCGAAATCTTCTCTTTCTTCACAACTTTCTTCTCACGGAAGGCTGCAACGAATGCCGCCAACGTCTCATCGTTCGTATTGTAGATCAATTCTTCAGCCAGACGGCGCTCTTCTTCCGGAATGGATGCATACCGCTCCAGTTTCTCCGTATTCACGATTGCATAATCAAGGCCAGCCTTCGTCGTGTGATACAGATAGACAGAGTTAAGCACTTCGCGGCCAGCATCCGGCAACCCGAACGAGATGTTGCTTAGACCGAGAATCGTCTTCGCCTTCGGATACTTCGCTTTAATCATCTTAATGCCTTCGATAGTTTCAACTGCTGAACCGATGTATTGCGGGTCACCGGATCCAACAGGGAACATATTCGGGTCAAAAATAATATCTTCCGGGTTCATGCCGTATTTCTCGGTAAGCAGCTCATACGAACGAGTTGCCACTTCCATCTTCGCTTCGCGCGAAACCGCTTGTCCACGCTCGTCGATAAGAATACAAACAACCGCTGCCCCATAGCGATGTATGAGCGGGAGGATTTTCTCGAACTTGGATTCACCATCCTCCAAGTTAATGGAGTTGATGATCGCTTTCCCTTGGGAATACTTCAAGCCCAGCTCAATAATATGGTCGTAGGTGGAATCGAGCATGAGCGGTACTTTAATCTTCTTCACAACTTCAGGCAGAAATTTATGAACGGCATTCGCTTCATCGATATCTGTATCCTGCAGGTTGATATCAATAACATGCGCGCCGCCTTTTACTTGTGCACGGGCAATTTCGGACGCTTCATCATACTTCTCTTCTTTAATGAGTCGTTTGAATTTCCGTGATCCGGAAATGTTTGTACGCTCCCCGATCATAATCGGGCGGTTTTCTTCTTCAATATAAACCGTCTCAATACCGGAAACTGCCGGTGGATGCTCACCCGGCTTCGTACGCGGCGCGTAATTCGCCAGTGTGTCGGCCATGGCGCGGATATGATCCGGCGTTGTGCCGCAGCAGCCGCCAGCGATATTAATCCAACCCTGTTCGGCGAAATCAGCGATTTTTCTAGCCAATGATTCCGGTGACTCATGATATTTCCCGTTTTCATCCGGCAAACCGGCATTCGGGTAGCAGCTGACGGCAGCGTGCGAAATCGCGGAGAGCGAACGAATATGGTCACGCATAAACTCCGGGCCTGTCGCACAGTTAAGTCCAATCGAGATTGGCTTCATATGCTCAAGCGAAATATAGAAGGATTCAATATTCTGTCCGGCAAGTGTCGTGCCCATTGGCTCAATCGTACCGGAAATCATGAGAGGAAGCGTAATGCCTGTTGCTTCATAAGCTTTATGAATTCCGATTGTGCCGGCCTTCACGTTTAGTGTATCTTGTGAAGTTTCCAGCAGCATGGCGTCAACGCCGCCTTCGATGAGTGCGATGGCTTGCTCATAATAGCTATCTACCAGCTCGTCGAACGTAACTCCGCCTGTTACAGACAGCGTCTTCGTAGTAGGTCCCAGAGCTCCGGCTACGTAACGAGGCTTGTCCGGAGTGGAGTATTTGTCCGCAGCTGCACGGGCAAGAGAAGCCGCGGCAAGGTTGATCTCTCTTGCTTTCCCCGGAATATCATATTCAGCAAGAACGACGCTCGTCGCGCCGAACGTATTGGTTTCGAGAATATCTGCACCCGCAGCTAAGTAAGCTTCATGGATGCCTTGGATCACATCGGGACGTGTCAGAACGAGCATTTCATTACAGCCGTCCAGGTCTTCGCCGCCAAAATCATCCGGTCCCAGATCCGCCTGTTGAATCATCGTGCCCATCGCCCCGTCGAGGATGAGAATTCGTTTTGCGAGCATGTCCTGCATTGTCGGTTTCGTCAAAAGATGCACTTCCCTTCCGATAATCCAACTCACTGCCTTTTTTTAGTCTAGGCGTGGTCGATTCAGCAAAAATCATTTCCCTATACTCTACCAGAATTCACCGCGCGTGCAAAGAACCTTTTCAGGTCAATCGTTTTGTTCTATAATTATTCTGATCGGAATTACGATTTTTGTGAAAAGAGGGATTATTCGATGGCAGAAATTCGAATTCGCAGCACGGATGAGCGCATCTCCGGCGAAGAGAACGTCCGCGCCTTTCTAGAGAAGCAAGAAGTACTTTATGAGCACTGGGACGCAAGCAAGCTTCCAACGGAACTTCATAACAAATTTGTCTTGAATGATGAAGAGAAGCAAACGATCCTTAGCACATACGACGATGAAATCCGCGATCTTGCAGCACGTCGCGGCTACAAAATTTGGGATGTTATCTCGCTCTCCGATGCTACTCCGAACATCGAGGAATTGCTGAAGAAGTTTGAGCAGATCCACATCCATACCGAAGATGAAATCCGCGGCATCGTGTCCGGACGCGGTATCTTCATTATTAAAGGTGACGAAGAAACCGGTTATTTCGATGTTGAGCTCGAAGCTGGCGATGTTATCTCTGTGCCAGAGAACAAAGCGCATTTCTTCACGCTGATGGACAACCGCGAAATTATCGCTGTTCGCCTCTTTATTGAGAAAGACGGCTGGGTCGCTCACAATATCGAAGATCCTGCTTTCGCATAATAACCTGTATCGAAATAAGAAGACCCGTCCTCGGACGGGTCTTCTTTGTTATGCTTCTATAAGTGCTGCATGCCTCCGAATTAGAGAAGCAAAGGCAGCAATTCTTCCAGATGCTTAATTTCATGCGAAGGAATAATTTCATCGGAACGCGTCATGCCGTGGCGATTAATCCAAACGGATGTCATGCCGATCGTATTGGCACCCAGAATATCCGTTGTGAGTTTGTCTCCTACCATAATGCCATGCTCTGGTTCAACGCCGAGACGCTCTAGGGCATGATGGAAGATCGCAGCAGCCGGCTTGCCTTGGCCAAATTCACCGGAAATAATAATATGATCAAAATAAGGCACGATCGCCGGAACGCCAGCCAGCTTCTCACGTTGCAGATCAGGAGATCCGTTCGTCAGCAGCAGGAGCTTGTACTTTCCTTTCAGCTGATCCAAGATTGCAAACGTCTCTTCGTATACATAAGGACGGCTGCGACGTTCAGCCGGGAACTGTTCAGCGAGCTGAGCGCCAAGCTCAGCATTGTCCACGCCCAGCGCCTTCAGGCCGCGTGTCCATGCTTCACGGCGATAGGCCGGAGCGAGCTGCTGGAGCTGGCGGAACTCATCTTGTTCCCCTTCCAGAAAGTTCGCCCACAGCCCCTCAAACGGATTGATGCCGATCATTTTGGTAAATGGGAACGTTTCATAAGACTCATAGAGCGCACGAGCTTCGCGGCGAACGGCTTCTTCCAAGCTTTTCGCATCTACTCCGGTTTGTGCTGCCGCGGTTTGGCAGGTCGCATCGAATGCTTCCTGCACACTGCGGTCATCCCATAATAGGGTATCGTCGAGATCAAATAAGACTGCTTGCTTAGCCATAATCGTGTCTGCACTCCACTTCTGAATTATTTTTCAGTAAACGAAATCCCATGCTGCGCGGAGAAAGTCCGCAGACGCTCCGACATTTGCTCCGTCGGGAAACGGTTCATCACACGCGAGAACACCCAGTTGCCGCCTTTATGCTGCTCAACGACTATGTACCCCTTCTGCGAGGTAATGGCCTTTATGTTGTTCACATTGATCGAGCGATCGCCGGTGAACCGGCGGGAGCGAATAAAGTCACTGCCAACCGATAGATACGGACGGCGCAGCGTGAATAGCAATGCTAGGATGACATAACAAGCTACGGTCAGCCAGAACATGTTGCCAGTCTGCTTGTACGTATCCGCTGTAACCGTCACGATTACATAGAAAAGGATGAACAGCAGCAGGAATGCCGGCATCAAATAGCTTCTTCCTTTAAAGGTGTCGAGCTTCTCGCCACTTGATTTGGCAGCCATAAGCGGTGCCTTTCCATGTTTCTTACGTTGTTTGTTAATTTGAGCTTGGTTCTTCTGTACTTTACGTTCCCACGATCTTGACAAGGGTGTTCCTCCTTCATAATCTTCCACACGCTGTAAATCATCTTGCGTTAAGTTAAATGGGTCTAGCGAATTTCGCAATAAACCGGTTCGGATATTCGCTAGGCAATGCGCTTACTTCATCCAGCTTGTTCCATACCGAATCCGGCATCGTCCAGCCGATCGCACCCATATTATCTTCAAACTGTTCCAAAGTGCTTGCACCAAAGATTGGCGAAGTAATCCCTTTGCGCTGAAGCAGCCAAGAGAGCGCGACTTGAGCAGGTGTTCGCTCCAGCTCCTTTGCAGCGCTTAGCACAGCTTCAAGCACGGCAAAGTTACCTTCGTTTGCCCGAATTGCCCATGAACTCTCACCCTGTTTGGACGTTAATCTTCCGCTTACAGGCTCCTCTTTCGTATACCTGCCTGTCAGGAACCCGCCGCCTAGCGGTGCCCATGGGATAATGCCAACATTCTCTTCCAAACATAAGGATAGCATTTCGCGATCCATCTCACGACTAACCAAACTATATTGCGGTTGAATGGAGATAAACCGGACATACCGATTCCAATCGCTGGTAGACAAAGACTTCATTAATTGCCAGGCGAAGAAATTGGAACAGCCGATATAACGCACTTTACCTGAAGTAACCAGATCATCGAGTGCGCGAAGCGTCTCTTCAATCGGTGTAGCGTGATCCCAAACATGCACTTGGTAGAGGTCGATATAGTCGGTATCGAGTCTCTTCAAGCTTGCTTCGACGGCATCCATAATATGCTTTCTGGAAACCCCGACGCCGTTTGGATGATTCGCGGTCGCGAATCTCACTTTCGTGGCGAGTACAACTTCGGAGCGTCTGTCTTTAATCGCCTTACCGACAATCTCTTCCGAACGCCCGGATACATATACGTTCGCTGTATCGAGGAAATTGCCGCCTTTCTCGAAGAAACGATTCATCATCTCTATCGAATCCGTCTCACTCGTTGTGTTACCGAACGTCATCGTACCTAAACAAAGCTCCGAAACGGCCAAACCGCTGCGGCCCAGTAAACGATATTGCATGCTACATGTCCTCCTTCGAATAGACTGCTGCTAATGCTTGATCGTACCTTCCCCGTTCTCTTCATCTTCCACATATTTAATGGTATCGAGTTGATTACGGAAGTTTTTCTTGAAATTCTCAAGATATAAACGGCGAAGCTCGTCGCGTTCGACCAGTTCCTCCGGTGATAACCCTACTGTTTTGTTCTTTCGGGAGAGTTCATTAATACGGGCAATGATCTTTTCCATTTCCATTATGCTCCTTTCCTGATTCGGCCAACATGTCATTCTTTACTTTGACATTTTTAATTGCCCATTGTCAAGGCGAAATGGCCCTATCTGGGGCTTGAATCGACCTGTCTTGGCTGTGCTTTATCCACGTCTGGTTCGCCTTATTATTACGTTATGCCGGTAGAAATAAAAAAAGCCTGAGCAATGAAGACTCAGACTTGTGAATGCGGATCCACCCGGATCGTAATGTAAGTATGTATTCCTTCTATAAGAAGCTGAAACCGTGCATCTATCTATTCAACGGGTATAATCAAGGATTGTCCGGCTTGCAGCGAACTAGAGGTCAAGTTGTTTCGTTGTTTTAAGTTGAATACAACATGGCGAATATCTTCGCCTTCTTTCCGAATACTGCTAGCGATGTTCCATAGCGTGTCACCGGAGCCTACAACGAGGATCTGCTCCGAAGCTGTAGGTGCTGCCGGATGTTCGCTGTTCGCTTGGCTTGTCATCAGTGACAGTCCTGTGAAGAGCAGTACGAAGAACAGTGTTGCTGCAGCAAGTCTCATTAATAGACGTTCTGTTCTTCTATCTTGCCAAGTACGCTTCACAGCGCGACTATTGCGAGTTTCACCTTTATAATTAGAAGAGTAAGTGGACATCGTTGTCATCATTCTCCAGCACCCCAAACGTTTGTTCTATTTGTTAAACTTAGAATAACACGAACACTTGTTTGTGGTCAAGCGTTTTTGGAACATTTGTTCGTAAAAATATGCGAACCTGTGTTTCTCGAACTTATGTTTGTACGAACTCCGGTTCTGTGCTATAATTTGACACAAATGAAACTTTGGAGTGATTCCGGTGTCGAAACTTTCAAACCGCCAGCAGGCGATACTAGAATTCATTAAGACGGAAGTACGCGAGAAAGGCTATCCGCCTTCCGTTCGTGAGATCGGTGAAGCGGTCGGACTCGCTTCCAGCTCAACTGTCCACGGCCATCTTGATCGTCTGGAGAAGAAAGGCCTTATTCGCCGCGATCCAACCAAACCACGCGCAATCGAGATTTTGGACGGCGAAGACAACGAGATTCCATTCCCGCTCTCCATCGCGAAGGTTCCTGTAGTAGGTAAGGTAACGGCCGGTGTACCGATTACAGCAACAGAGAATATCGAGGATTACTTCCCCCTTCCGGCTGACAGAGTCGGCGACCACAACGTGTTTATCCTTAACGTCGTTGGAGAAAGTATGATCGAAGCAGGCATTCATAACGGCGATTACGTCATTGTCCGCCAACAGCAAACCGCTTCGAACGGCGATATCGTCGTTGCAATGACAGAAGAAGACGAAGCTACTGTGAAGACCTTCTATAAAGAGAAGGATCATATCCGTCTTCAACCGGAGAACTCGACGATGGAACCGATCCGTCTGCGTAACGTCTCCATTCTTGGCAAAGTCATCGGACTTTTCCGCGACATCCACTAATACACGAATCAAAGGGGCATTTCTTATCGCTGCAGCAGCGATCGGAAATGCCCCTTTTCTGTCTGCCCCACGCAGATGTGCCTCCGTTATGTCAGCTAACCTACAATTCTCGGAACAACAACTGACGATAAGTGAATTTACTGCTCTTGTACTTGAAGTTTAAAGCAATGCCTGAGAAATCAATTTGAATGGATTTCAGCGCATACGCCGTTACTTTTTGTCGAATCAAATAGGATAATCGAGTCCGATTCTTATTGTTCACAGCTGCGGCTACCGCTGCGGCGTATGTTGAAGAAGATAAAAGCGCTCGATAGAAAGGCAAGACCGCTCTAGCAATAGCGCGATGAATCGGGGTGGAGAACGTAAATTGGGTCGACCCCGGCGGTATCGTCGTGCCGACGGAATATTGCAGGATCGGTTCCGGAAACTTGAAATCAAAGAAGTAGCCAATCCCGTTTGTAGAGAAACCGTCCAAATCAGCAGATGGCACCACGGATTTAAACAATGCTGATAAAGTATCTAAATCCGCGCCTCTTATAGCCTTCGACCACTTCAGCGCATAGGAATAGCTCTGCACAATTTTCTTAAAGAACGGCACCATCGTTGCTGCTACATGGGATAATATCGCCCCGGTAAGTCGAAACGGTTGCTCCTCTTTTGTCGCTGCTTTCTTCCTCACATAGGCTGCCTCCTTAATGAATGGCTATTGTGGCATACTATGCGAAAGCAGCGGTACAAGTGCGGACACACTTCCTCCCATAGACGCAAAAAAACCCTCAACGCCGAGTGGCGTCAAGGGTTTCGTCGGTTCTAGTAGAGCGTCAGGTACTGATCGCGTTCCCACTCGTGGATTTGCGTACGGTACATGTCCCACTCGATTTCTTTAAGCTCATAGAAGTGAGCAAGCGCGTGATCACCAAGCGCTTCACAAATGACTTCGCTGCGAAGCAGCTCTGTCAATGCTTCTTTCAAGTCATCCGGCAAGGTAGGGATGCCCTCTTCGATACGCTCCTCATCCGTCATCACGTAGATGTTACGGTCAGTCGGAGCCGGCAGCGGAGTTTTGTTGCGGATACCATCAAGGCCTGCTTTAAGCATAACAGCAAGAGCCAGGTATGGATTAGCCGCGGGGTCTGGGCTGCGGACTTCTATCCGTGTGCTTAGACCGCGCGAGGCAGGAATACGAATCATCGGGCTGCGGTTACTCGCGGACCATGCTACATAGCAAGGTGCCTCATAGCCAGGAACCAGACGCTTGTACGAGTTTACGGTAGGGTTCGTAATCGCTGAGAAAGCACGTGCATGGTTCAATACACCGGCCATGTAATAACGAGCTATTTGGCTTAGGCCAAGCTTGTCGCTCTCATCGTAGAACGCGTTCACGTTGCCGCGGAACAACGACTGGTGACAGTGCATACCGGAACCATTTACGCCGAATAGCGGTTTAGGCATGAACGAAGCATGCAGTCCGTGCTGGCGAGCAATCGTTTTGACAACCAGCTTGAACGTTTGAATTTGATCGGCTGCTTTAATCGCATCCGCATATTTGAAGTCGATTTCGTGCTGGCCCGGAGCTACCTCATGGTGAGAAGCTTCGATTTCAAAGCCCATTTCTTCCAGTGTCAATACGATTTCACGGCGGCAGTTCTCACCAAGGTCCATCGGAGCAAGGTCGAAGTAACCACCTTGGTCGTTAAGCTCTGTAGTTGGATTGCCTTTCTCATCTGTTTTGAATAGGAAAAATTCCGGTTCCGGACCAACGTTCATTGCAGTAAAGCCAAGCTCTTCCGCTTCCTTCAGAACGCGCTTCAGAATGCCGCGCGGATCTCCGGCAAATGGCGTACCGTCAGGCATATATACGTCACAGATCAGACGGGCAATACGATCCTCTGCAACCCACGGGAATACAACCCATGTATCAAGGTCCGGATAGAGGTACATGTCGGATTCTTCAATCCGCACATATCCTTCGATGGACGAGCCGTCGAACATCATTTTGTTATCGAGTGCCTTTTCCAGCTGACTTACCGGAATTTCGACGTTCTTGATCGTTCCCAGCAAATCGGTGAACTGAAGTCGAATAAACCGGACATTCTGTTCTTTGCAAATACGTCTGATGTCATCTTTGTTGTAGCTCACAGAATCATCTCCTTAAAGGCTAGTTGGTTTGCATCATTTTACTTTTTGTTATAGAAACGGGACAGCTGGCCTTGAATCATCGATGCCTTGCCAGGTCTCTTCTCTAGCAACTGCTGCTTAAGCAATCGATGCAATTGTGCATCGGAGAGCTCACGACGCTTCACTTCCGACAGCTCGCTGACGACTGTCGCGTCTTCGGATTCCTTGGATACAGGGTTCATTACTTGCTTAATGCCCGCAATGTTAACACCCTTCTCGATTAACGATTTAATCTCTAGCAGCCTCTCCACATCGTTGAACGAGAACAGCCGCTGGTTCCCAGACGTACGAGCGGGCACTATCAGTTCATGCTGCTCGTAGTAACGGATTTGCCTCGCGGTCAAGTCGGTCAACTTCATGACGATGCCGATCGGAAAAAGCGCCATATTTCTGCGTATTTCGTCACCCATGTCGCATCAACCTTCCAGTTTCTGATATATGCTACCATTGTACCGCTGTGCCAAAAACGTGTCAAGTCGTGTGAGGTTTAATTACAACCAACTCGCGCTCAGCTAGTACCGTTAAAGCATTCAGAACACCGTATTTGACGTGCGCGTAAGTAAGTCCGCCTTGCATATAAGCAATGTACGGTTCCCGGATCGGAGCATCCGCTGACAGCTCCAAACTGCCGCCCTGCATGAAGGTCCCCGCAGCCATAATAACGGGGTGTTCGTAGCCGGGCATGTCCCATGGTTCCGGCACTACGTGGGCATCAACGGCCGATGCTTTCTGTACGCCCTGTACGAAGGCAATCAGCTGTTCTGCCCGCTCGAAGCGAATCGCTTGGATCAAGTCTGTGCGGGGTGCATCGAAACGCGGATTGCTTTCAAAACCTAACAGTTCGAACATTGCGGCGCCGAAGACGCTGCCCTTAAGCGCTTGTCCGACCAAATGCGGTGCCAAGAACAAGCCTTGGTACATCGCACGAAGCGTGCCGAGCGTAGCTCCAACCTCTCCGCCTATTCCAGGTGCTGTCAATCTGAACGACGTCAGCTCCACAGCTTTCTTCGTACCGGCCACATATCCACCTGTTGGGGCAATACCGCCGCCGGGATTCTTAATCAGCGAACCTGCCATAAGATCAACGCCGACTTCCGTCGGTTCCAGCTCTTCCGTAAATTCGCCGTAACAGTTGTCCACGAAGACGTAGACATCGGGCTTCAACGCCTTCACTTGCTTGACCATCTCTCCGATTTCAGCAACGGTGTACGAAGCACGCCAGTCATATCCGCGCGAGCGCTGAATCCCGATTACTTTGGTGCGCTCTGTCATCCGCGATGCCACGGTTTCCCAATCGATAGAACCATCAGCTAGCGGAGCTACCTCCCCATAGCCAATGCCGAAATCCTGCAAGGAGCCTTTTCCATCACCGGGTTTGCCGATGACTTTATGCAGCGTATCATACGGTTTCCCCGTTATGTATAACAGCTCGTCCCCTGGTCGAAGAAGCCCAAACAATGCGCAGCTGATCGTATGGGTGCCCGATACGAAATGCGGCCTGACAAGCGCCGCCTCCGCGCCCATCACGTCTGCATACACCAGATCCAACACTTCGCGTCCGCGATCGTTATAGCCATATCCGGTCGATCCGTTAAAATGATAATCGCTTACGCGGTGCTTCTGGAAAGCATCAATAACTTTCCACTGATTGCGCTCGCTGATTCCATCGATAGAACGAAAAACAGGGGCGGCCTGCATCTCTGCAGCCTCCGCCCACTTCGTTAATTCCAGCCAATTTTCACTCTCTTGCTGTTTCACTTTCCTCTGACTCTCCTCATGTAACTCAACTTATTCGTTATACTTGCTCCGCATAGGCTGCCAGCCGATGTCCATGCACTTCGAAATCTTGCTTATTCAGCTCTACGGTCAGCTTAATAATGTCCCCATCGACAGCTTGCTCAATGACGTCGCCTGTGCGGTAAGCTAACGCGATCAGATCGCCCCGATCGGCCGGAAGCTTGAATACGCGTGTATCTCCGCTAAGCTTATCCTGGACCGTTTGCAGCAGTCTTTGCAGATCGTCCTTATTGAACGCGCTCATAACCAGGGTATCTTGACCGCCCGCCGCTGCACGTATGAACTGATGATCGTCGCCTGAGCACATATCGATCTTGTTATAGACCATAATCTGCGGTTTGCCGTCAGCGCCAAGCTCGCGCATGATGCTGTTCACGACCGAAATCTGCTCCTCGCGCATTTCAGAGGCGCTGTCAATGACATGAAGCACCAAATCCGCTTCGCATACCTCTTCCAGTGTTGCCCGGAATGCCGCAACCAAATCATGTGGAAGATTCTGGATGAATCCTACCGTATCCGTCAACACCACTTCTTTGCCGCTCGGAAGTTCCAAATTTCTTGAAGTAGGGTCAAGCGTTGCGAACAGCTGGTTCTCAACATACACATCAGCCTGCGTTAATTCTCGCAATAGCGTTGATTTACCCGCATTCGTATAACCGACTAAAGCCACTTGCTGCACGCCGGACTTCCGTCTGCGCTCACGGTGAAGTGTACGATGTTTCACAACCTCATCGAGCACATTCTTCAGATCAGAGATCCGATCCCGGATATGACGGCGATCGGTTTCAAGCTTCGATTCACCGGGACCTCGTGTCCCGATACCGCCGCCAAGCCGCGACAGATTCTTGCCGTGACCGGATAATCGCGGAAGCAAATAGCTAAGCTGAGCAAGCTCAACTTGTATAATCCCCTCGCGGGTCTTAGCACGCTGTGCGAAGATATCAAGAATCAGCTGCGTCCGGTCGATGATTTTCAAATCCAATGCTTCTTCGAGATTACGAACCTGTGCGCCGGAAAGCTCCTGATCGAAGATTGCCGTTGTCGCGCCAAGCTCCTCCGACATCGCCTTCAGTTCTTCGACTTTGCCTTTGCCGATAAACCACTTTGTATCGACTTTCTCTTTGTTCTGCGTCATGGATGCAAGCACTTCTACGCCTGCAGTTTCAGCCAAGCTTACAAGCTCCTGCAAAGAAAGCTCCGGATCGCTTGAGCCCCGTTTAATATTAGGTGTCACTAAACTGACGAGTATCGCTCGGTCCTGTAAATCCGTATCGGTATCATAAGTAGATTGCCGCATCGGTTAATTGCCACTCCTTCATACGTGCCGGTTACTTTTCCCATTTCAGATCTTCCGGTCGAACTGCCATCAGCTCTTGTTTGCCCGGCGATCCTGTAGGATATTGATTCAATAAACGCACCGCTTGGTGCCGAAATGCCTTCTCGATTACATTGCGCACATAACGTGCATTGCTAAACGCAAACATGGTCATCGTTTTCTCTAGCATCAGATGCTGCCGCAGCTTAAATACAGACTGTGGCATGAGCGTATAATCCCGATCCTTGACCATCAGCTCCGCAATTTGAATCAGCTGATCGATCGAGTAATCGGGAAAATCGATTTGTATCGGGAAACGCGATGGAAGTCCGGGATTGGTCAGGAGGAAATGCTCGATTTCGAGGGGATAACCGGCCAAAATCAACACAAATTGGTTCCGATGATCCTCCATGGCTTTGACGAGCGTATCGATCGCTTCTTTCCCAAAATCCTTCTCTCCGCCGCGAGCCAAGCTGTACGCTTCGTCCACAAATAACACGCCGCCCAGCGCCTTGCGCACCAAATCACGTGTTTTCTGCGCCGTATGCCCGATATATTCGCCGACGAGGTCCGCCCGCTCCACTTCGATCATATGCCCCTTGGAGAGCACACCCATCTTGTTAAACAGCTTGGCAACGATTCTCGCAATCGAAGTTTTGCCCGTCCCGGGATTCCCCGTAAAAATCATATGATACACATGCGAACCGCCTGTCAATCCGGCATCTGAACGCATCCGGCTGATCTGCAGCAGCGCATAGATTTCATAAATAAGCAGCTTTACATTATCAAGACCTACCATCGAATCAAGCTCGCGCCCAATTTCGAGAAACGGATCATTGGGAGATAACGGCTTGGCAACCGCTACCGGCTCACTCTCCAGCGCTTGCGCCGAGCTGCTTGTGGATGCATAAGGCTCACTGCTGCGCAGCACCACATTGATCTGCCGCGAAGGTCTGCCGCTGCCGTTCCCTCCTGTTGATACAACTCGTTCGTCCATCTGCTTCATCACCTATCCTTCGCTGAATCATCGGCATAAGCTGCACGTATAATCCATTGTATTCTAGTGATTTCAGCCATATTAACAGTTTTCAAAGGGAACAACACCCTATTCAACATTAGAACGAATTCGGCAGCCTAACACCCATTCGGAGCAGCAGTTCATCCATTTTCCACTTCGTAAAGGCCAGTACTTCGCGAGTTTGATTGAACGTGATAGACAAGACTTGAGACTTCAGTCCAATTGCGGTAGTTGCTGCAGGGTAGTCCAAATACGAAGCGATATCGGCAGCTCTCGGAGCGTGAAAATCATGCGAGATCAGCAGCAGACTCTTCCAGCCCCGCTTCATCGCCAAAGGTTTGCTAAACAGCAGGTTCTCATAGGTGCTTCGGGAATCTTCCTCCAGCACCATTCGTTCAGCCGGAACCCCTTTGGCCACCAAGTAATTACGCATGCCTTCCGCTTCTGAAACCGTTGACCCATTATGATCATGTCCGCCGGACAGAATAAAATACTTGAAGTTGCCCTGCTTGTACAATTGAAAACCTAAATCGAGACGCTCGCGCAGTCCAGGGCTTGGCTGATCAGACCATAGCGCTGCACCGAGAATAATAGCCGCATCCGCTTTGGGTACAGGCTTAGGCATATCGTAGCTGTTAATGACCCACAGCAGATAAGCACACCAGAAAGCGCCTAAGGCCACAACCCAAGCGCAGATCCGCAACAGGAGAACGAATTTGTTCGATCGTTTGCGGGCACTGCGCTTATGAGGCCGTTTAGAAATGACCGTTTGCTTCATGATTCGCTTAGCTCACCGTTCTGGGCAAGTGCCTTCCGATGCTTCAGACTCAGCGTGAAATAACGGAATCGTCCGTTACGTATCGTGGATAAGAGTCGCCCTGCCGTCTTGCGCGCGAGCGCGGCGTCTTTGTTCGTCACCGTTCCTTGGCTTACTGCTTCCTCCAGCTCATCCTCATCAAGAAGAAACACCTCACCGCTAGGCAGCACAACAACATCCAGATACAAATCATCAAACCAAGGCACCTGCTGATCCGTCAGACCTTGTGTCTTGCAAATATCGATATACCATTGGACGACTCGGTTCTTATCATCGAACATCGTCGTTACGACAAAGTGTTCACCGCGAGGAAAATGCTGCATCCACAAATATCCACGGTCAGCCAGGCATAATTTCCGCCCATTGTATTCTTTCCAAAGCGGTTCGCGCAATTCGTGAATGCGGTAGAACGTTACAAGTCCTTTAAACTCGTCTGCGTCCATCGCGAGGCACGTATAGCTTCTTCGCAGGATGCGGCGCCAATTGGCTCGGTCAGAAAATTTTCGTTTCATACGGAACGACCTTTCCGTTAGGATCGCGCCCTTAGATTGCGGCGCAGAACGCGTACAACTGCACGACTATTTCATGTCTAAGTGTCTTGCAGCAGGGTAGAATTACCTCATTAAAAAAAGCTTACCACAACTTACCGTCTATCTCCAGCGACCCGGGAAAATAAACCAAGCCCTCCTTGTCCGAGCACAAAAATAAGGAGAGCAGCACAGGCTGCTCTCCTTATGGGACTACCTTATTTCTCCGAAATGCTGACCGATTCGATCGTTACATCTTCTGTCGGCTTGCTGTCCGTCGCTTCGCCGTTACCGGGTCCAACAGGCGTATTCGCAATTGCAGTTATCGTCTCCATACCCTTCGTCACTTTACCGAAGATGGTATAATTCGGCTGCGAGTTTAGGAAATCAGCGCCTTCACCGGTACAAATGAAGAACTGGCTGCCGCCGCTTTCCGGTTGACCTGTATTCGCCATTGCAAGAATACCGGCTTCAAACTTATGCCCGTTGTTAAACTCATCGGGAATGGTATAGCCGGGACCGCCTGTTCCGTTGCCCAGAGGGTCTCCGCCTTGAATCATGAAATCCTTGATGATCCGATGAAATTTCACCCCATCATAGAACTTCTCTTTCGAGAGAAAAACAAAGCTGTTTACAGTCTGCGGCGCATCCTTCGCGAAGAGCTCTACCGTAAACTCACCTTTGTTCGTCTTGAACGTCGCGTTGTAAGTCTTCTCTTTGTCGATTGCCATAGCAGGCATTTCCGACCAAGACTTCGGCGATTCATCTTCTTCGGCAGCACCGCCGCTCGTGTTGTTACCTACCGCTTCAGTAGGCGTACCTTGGTTCTCTTGAACCGAATTATTAGTTTTGGCTCCACATCCAGCCGTTACGATTAACATGGCTGAAAGGATGAATACGAGTGCAGTCCGGTTCATCATAATCTGAAAATCCTCCAAGTGTTGCGTAATGTTAGTCAGCGTCGATTATTTTGCTGCTTTGTTCAGTTAAGGCGTTGTGGAAGGGGGCGTATTAGTCGCCCCATTCCCGTTCGTGTTCCCGTTGCCGGCATCAGGCTGACCATCCGCAGGAACGGAACCGTCTCCAGGCGTATTGCCGGAGTCGCCCGTGCCATTCCCGGGGTTCGTGCCATTCCCGTTACCGGGCTCGGTCGGCTGTCCGCCGTTTCCAGGCGTTTCGCCGCCGTTACCCGGTGTTTCACCGCCATTGCCCGGAGTCTGACCACCGTTATTCCCATCTCCCGGAGGCGTAGTGCCATCACCCGGCAGCTCTTCGCCCGGAGGGGTTTCATTTCCATCTCCCGGAGGAACTTCCCCGCCAGGCTCTTCCGTTGGCGGCGGCGTAATCTCCGCTTCAGGAATCACTACGGTCAATTGATCGGAAGGTGTCCCTTCCATATCTTTCTTAGCATCGTAGGCCGTTACATAATAAGTGTAACTCATTCCTGGCACAACGCTCATGTCATTAACAACTGATTCTAAAGAATCGAGCAGCTTGGTAAAGGTTTTCTCGCTCGCTTCCTTGCGATAAACACGATACTGTACGCCTTCCCCTTCAATCGGTGACCATGACAGCTTCACAACCGCGCCCGCCTCATCATAAATCGCGTTGAAGTTCGTAATGCCAACCGGTGGTTTCTCTTCCTGAACATCGGAAGGTTTGGCGAAGCTGTCTTTCTTCACGCCTTTAATGGCGTCTTTCATGACTTTCCCGAACATGGCGGCGGATTGCGCGCTGCTCTTCTTGATCATATGATTCTTATCTGTAATATCATAGCCCATCCAAACAACCGCTGTCCATTCAGCCGTATAGCCGGCGAACCAGGCATCCCGATTGTTACCTGTTTTCAAGCCTGGAATACCATGCTGCGTTGTACCCGTTTTGCCTGCTACCGGACGATCGATACGTGCTGCCGTACCGGTACCGCCCTTCTCGGTTACAGCCTGCATCATATCTGTCATATAATAGGCAGTTTCCGGACTCATCAGCTGTTCCGATTGAGGAGCTTCATATTGGTAAAGTACTTCCTCGTTCTTATCGGTAATTTTGGTCAAAGAATGTGGATCTACTGACTTGCCTTCATTTGCGAACGCGCTGTATGCACGTGCCATATCAAACGGAGTTACACCATTGGTTAATCCGCCGAGGCCGATCGCAAGGTTACGGTCTTTGGAGCTGTCGAGCTCGAAGCCCATTTTGTCCGCGAACTTCAGACCGGTTTTCACGCCGATTTCGTTAAGCAGCCACACAGCAGATGCATTGCGAGACTCTTTCAACGACTGACGCATAGCGACAGGTCCGATATATTTCACTTTGTTCGAGTCGGACGGACAATACGAGCCATAGCATGTTTTCACATCCTGCAGAATCGACCATGGGAACCAATCGCCGCTCTCAATCGCCGGTCCGTATACCGTGATTGGCTTAAAAGCCGAACCCGGCTGGCGTGGTTGAACCACCCGATTCAATCCTTTGTTCACATAGTCGCGGCCGCCGATCATCCCTTGAATCTCACCGTTTCGGTGATCAACGATGATCATTGCGCCTTGCTCCTGCTTGTCGTCGACACTCTTCTCGAAGTTGTCGTCGTCTTCAAATTCGCGCGCCATAACCGATTGCGCCTGCGTATTCAGCGTCGTATAAATTTTATAACCGCCGACCCGCAGCTCTTCCTCGGTTAATCCGCTCTTCTCGACGGCTTCATTGACAACATAATCAATGAAAGTTAGGTTGGAATCGTCCGCAGTTTTCGTTTGATTTTCCGGACGCTTATACTCGACAGCCTTCGCTTCATCCATCTCAGCCTGCGTAATATAGCCTTGGTCGAACATAAGCTGCAGAACGACCGAACGGCGCTCTTGCGAGTTAATCGGATTATTAATCGGGTTATAATTGCCCGGCGCTTTCGGAATTGCGGCTAATGTCGCCATTTGCCATAGCTTCAGATCTTTCAGATCCGTGTCAAAATAAAAACTCGCCGCTTCTTTAATCCCATACGCACCTTTACCGAAATAAATCCGGTTCAAGTACATCGTAATAATTTCGTCTTTCGTCTTCTTGTGCTCCAGCGCTACCGCTATAGAGGCTTCTGTCGCTTTACGGAAGAAGGTTTTATCCTGCGTCAGGAACAAGTTCTTCGCGAGCTGCTGGGTAATCGTACTGCCGCCCTCAACCGCGCTGCGGGCAACGATATCCTTGACAATCGCTCTTCCGATCGAATACAGGTCAATCCCGGAATGCTCCTCGAAGCGGCGATCTTCCGTCGCAATGACGGCTTCGCGCATAAGCAACGGAATATCCGCGAATTCCACCGTTTCCCGGTTGCCGCCAGCCTGAGACAGCTTGGTAACTTCATTGCCCTTCGCATCATAAACCGTCGAAGACTCCGGCAATATGAATTTATCTTGGTTCTCGGCAAGAATGCGCTCGCCGTTCAAAATAATCAACAAATAACCGATGATGCCACATACTATGGCAACCGCTCCGGTAAAAAACAACCAGACGGCCCATTTACGTTTTTTGTTGGTTTTCGTTTTCTTACCTTTCTTCTCTACCTTCTTGTTCCTCGTGCTGCGTGGTCCATCAGCCATAAGCTCAGGTCCCCTCCAGTTCTGTCACTCCTAAATTGTGCACTCTCTCTATTTATACCCTATATGAGTAAACGGCAACAGGAGGTTTGAAACATCTTCATCACGTGCTCTCCTGCCCATCAAAAAAAGAACAACCCTGCACGTCGCAAGGGTTGCTCTGTCGTGCCGCTATCCAATTAAACGTTACATGTTCTGAAAAGGTTTCAAAACATGCGCTCCGGAAGTTACGCTTCGTTGTCTTGAACCTGCATGAGCGAAACATTGCGCTGCGGGGTAAAGGTCGAGATCGCATGCTTGTACACCATTTGCTGACGGCCTTCGCTGTCAATGACGATCGTGAAGTTGTCGAATGCTTTGATGACACCGCGAATCTGAAAACCGTTCGTCAAATAAACGGTTACCGGCACGCTGTCTTTGCGGAGTTGGTTCAGAAATGTATCCTGAATGTTGATTGATTTGTTCATTGCGCGTTACCCCCATCGTCAAAAGGTTGGTTAAAAGTATATTCAATATCGATCTTAAACTTTCCTGCTATTATACCATAAATTGCTTGCAAATTCTTGTGAAAATTTTCATCGGTGTCAATCCAGTGGATATCGCCCATATGACGGAACCAGGACAACTGTCTTTTGGCAAACCGTCTTGTATCGCGCTTCAGCAGTTCCACAGCTTCTTCTAGCGTGAGATGACCTTCTAAATAAAGGACAATTTCCTTGTAGCCGAGTCCGTGCATCGACACTGCATTGGTTGGAACACCTTCAGCCAGCAGCCTCTTCACTTCATCCACAAGACCTTCATCCATCATCGCGTCGACTCGCTCATTGATCCGTTCATACAGCTTCGCGCGGTCCATTGTGAGCCCAATAATACAGAGTTCGAACGGGGAAGTCTTTTTCTGTCCTTCCAGCTGCTGCGAAACCGTCGTACCTGTCAAATGATGCACTTCTAACGCGCGAATGACGCGGCGTTGGTCGTTTGGATGCAGCCGATCCGCTGCTTCCGGGTCGACGGCGCGAAGCCGATCATGCAGCGCTTCTGCGCCATGCGCAACCGCATAGAGACGCTGCTCTTCCCGATAGGCATCATCGGAGCCTACTTCGGCAAAATCGTAGCCGTATGCGACGGATTCCACATAAAGGCCTGTACCGCCGACGATAAAAGGCAGCTTCCCGCGGCTCTCAATCTCCGGAATGAGCACGGCACAGCGCTCTTGAAATTCCGCGACTGAGAAAGAATGGGTCGGCTCACAAATATCGATCAAGTGGTGCGGAATTCCTTCCCGCTCCTCCGGTTTGATTTTGGCGGTACCGATGTCCATTCCTTTATACACTTGAATGGAGTCGCCGGATATGATTTCGGCATTGAACGCTTTGGCGAGCTCCAGGCTTAATCTTGTTTTACCGACTGCTGTCGGGCCAATCAGCACAAGCAGCTTCGGCTTGTTACTCTCTGTATGGGTTGTCGCTGAGCTCATGTTGGCAGAATCACTCCGTAAGCTATTTTATTAATATGACGTCGCTCGAAGCCCAGCCGCTCAAATTCATCGCTGCCTTGGTGCTCCTTGAGGACAACCATCTTGCGGGCTACACGGGTGGCCTGACGAACCGATTCTTCCTGAAGCGCATCGTTGTTGGCGAGTCCTCGCAAGGGCTGCAAAGCTGACGAATCATGCATCGGCTTGCGGAACATCGGATCGAAATAAACGATATCTACGCTCTTATCCGGCAAAGCGGCCAGGTAGTCGATGTGGTTCGTAAATTGCATCTCTATACGGCGCAGTGCCGCGTTTACGTCCGCATGCTCGGTCTCGTACGTCTTCAGCCCTTCGCGAACGACGGTGTACAGCATCCGTTCGCTTTCGAGCGCCGTTACGCGGCCTTCCTCACCAACAGCGTAGGCAAACACCAATGCATCTGAGCCCAAACCTGCCGTACAATCGATTACATAATCACCCGGCTGACAGCCGGTGAGCGAGATGAGCGGGTCGGCTTCGCCTTTACGCATTCGTTTTACGCGAACATAAGCCATGCTGGGATGAAAATACAGCGGCTCCTCCGATTCCTCATAATAGCGTAGTCCTCGGTCGTCTGCAACAAGCAGGCGGTTGTCGTTGTATTTCGTTTTGAGTAGGCTGAGCGAGTCTTGTTTACGCGGAACGTAGCGCCCTCCAAGCTCTTCTGCCAGACTTGCGGCATAGGCTGTCTGCTCTGGTGTTGGCTTGTGAGGCGTAGTGACGATCATGACATCACCCGCTTAAACATCTTCTCCAGCTGATAGGTGGTCATATGGACGACAATCGGTCTGCCATGTGGACAGGTGTAAGGCTGGATGCAGGAAGCAAGTCTTCGCAGCAGTCCCTCGCCTTCTTCGCGCGTCAGCCTGTCATTCGCTTTGATCGAGGCTTTGCAGGAGCACATGATCGCAGATTTCTCTCGCATCTTGCCAATATCAATCGCTCCCCGTTCACTGATGAGCCACTCTGCCATCTCTTCGATGACATTGTGCTCCTCGCCTTCAGGCAGCCACTCCGGATAAGAGCGAACTAGGAACGTATGCGCCCCGAACGGTTCGAGCTCTACACCGGCTTCCTGCATGTAATGCAGCTTGCCTTTCAAGGCGGCAGCCTCCGATTGCGTAAATTCCATCGTCAGCGGCACGAGCAGCTGCTGACTAGCCTGCTCCGGCCTGCTGAATTTCTCGAAGAAATATTCATAATTGATCCGTTCATGCGCGGCATGCTGATCAATTAGGAAGAGTCCTTCTTCGTTCTGCGCGATAATGTACGTGCCGTGAAGCTGGCCAATCCAGTACAGCTCGGGAAACGTCGGCGTTGCAGGATCACGCAAAGGCTGAGATTCAGCTGCATAGCTAGATGACACAGCACGTGCGCTGGAGAAGTCATTTGACGAGCTCACGGAGCTGTTCACCTCTGAGTTAGAAGCAAGTGTATGCTCAGAGACGTAATTCGCAGGTACAGTGCTCTGCTCCGCTTGGCTTCCCGCGCTGTTTGGCGCGTAGCCCAGCTCGGATTCCCGTGCAATCGCCCCCTGTGCACTTGGAGGCGCATAGAGTCGTTCGGTCGCATCTTTAGGGATGGCAGCTCGGTTGACTCCTGCTTGCCAATCCGGGGTATAAAATTCGCGCCCCCCTTGCGTGCGAGAGCTGGCATTGTTGCTGCTCCCGTTCGACTGCGCCTTATCCGCCATAGTGGAATTCTCATATGATTGCCGCCCCTGCGGCTGTTGGGGCGCTGGAGCCGTAGCACCGCTTAGACTTGTACTCGCAATAGCTTCTTCAGCAATTTGCAGAGCCGCGGCGATTTCAGCTGCGGATACCGACTGCCCGCTTGATGGGGCTGCCGGTGGAGCAGCTTTCGAGAACGTATCATCCGGTTGGTGGAAAGAGATGCGATCTTGAACGAATAGCGGCTTCGAACGGTCATTTGACGCAGCCGGGCCCGGGATATGCCGCTGCTTACCGAGTGCACGTTTGACGGCTTCTTCAATAAACTCGCGCAATTCGGCCTCTTTGCTGAAGCGCACTTCCATCTTGGAAGGATGGACGTTAACATCCAGCAAGCTCGGATGCATGCCAAGCTCAAGCACAACCAGCGGGAAACGGTTGATCGGAAGCAGCGTGTGATAGGCTTGCATAATCGCTTGGTTGATCACGAAGCTGCGGATGTACCTGCCATTTACGACAATGGTAATCCCGTTGCGGTTCGATCTCGTCTGCTCCGGTTTCGAAATATACCCTTGCAGCTCATAATCCGGATGTTCGCCGGAAACCGGCAGCATCGCCTTTGCCGTCGCCGTGCCGTAGATTGCCGCAAAAGCTTGCAATCGATCGCCGCTCCCGAGCGTGCGAAGCAGCAAACCGCCGTTATGCTTTAATGTAAAGGCAATACCGGGATGTGCGAGGGCAAGGCGGTTCACATAATCCGCAATATGTCCGATCTCCGTTTGGATCGTCTTCATATACTTAAGCCTGGCAGGTGTATTATAAAACAGCTCGCGCACGCTAATATCCGTTCCTTGCGGCGCATTCGCTTCTTCATTGGCGGTAATCGTGCCTCCTTCGATAACAAGCTTGCGGCCAAGTCCGGATTTCTCCGGCGATGACACGCATTCAACGCGGGCTACAGCGGCGATACTCGGAAGTGCTTCGCCGCGGAAGCCGAGGCTTGCTATGCGGAACAAATCTTTGCTGGACGAAATTTTACTCGTTGCATGTCTGTAGAACGCCGTCTCTATATCATCGCCCTCAATGCCGGAACCGTTGTCTGTCACGCGCACAAGGGTTAGACCGCCCTCTTCAATTACGATATCGATGGCACTGCTGCCTGCGTCAACCGCATTCTCTACGAGTTCCTTCACAACGGACGATGGCCGCTCCACCACTTCGCCTGCGGCAATTTGGTTGGCTAATTGCTCGTCCAAAATACGGATTTTGCTCATCTCGACCATACACCTCCTGAGCTATCAATGTTCGTCGTTTAGCTTGAGCTTCATATCATTCAGCCATTGCATGGCTTGCATTGGCGTCAAATTAAATAGATCCAGCTTCCGAAGCTGCTCTGCCAGCTGCTCCGCGCGTGTATTACCTTTACGGGACTTGCCTGCGCTTGGAGCTGCTTCTTCAAATATGGAAAGTTGAACGACACCCGCTGCTGCTGCAGGCTCGGGTACATGAACAGGTTCATTTATAATGGGCGGTTCCACCGCCGTTGGCGCCATTGCTGTTGGTGCTGCATAAGCGGCGGCAGCCTCTGCGACATAAGGAAGCTTAATCGCGGCCGCAGCTGCTAAGTGTTCTTGATCCGAGTGCAGCTCAAGGAGCGAATACGCACGATCGATGATGCTGCCGGGCAATCCGGCCAGCTGCGCGCAATAGATCCCATAGCTGCTTCCGGCCGCTCCGGGGACTAGTTTACGCAAGAAAGTGACATTGTCGCCGGTTTCTTGAACAGCCATGCAGGCATTCGCCAAACGCGGAAGCGTATCGCCCAGATGAGCCAATTCATGAAAATGCGTTGAAACGAGCGCTTTACAGCCCACTTCATGATGAACAAACTCGATGACCGCTTGTGCGATCGCCATGCCTTCGCCCGTGGATGTTCCACGTCCCAGCTCATCGATAATCACCAGACTTTGAGCGGTCGCTTTCTCCGTCATGATCTGAATATCTTTCATTTCCACCATAAACGTACTCTGTCCGCCGATCAGATCATCCGCTGCGCCAATACGCGTGAAAATGCGGTCAATAAGCGGGACTTCCGCGAATTTCGCCGGAACGAAGCAGCCGATTTGAGCCATGATGCTGACAAGGGCAACCTGGCGCATATAAGTGCTTTTTCCGGCCATATTCGGTCCGGTAATTAGCAGCATCGAAGCTTTATCTACGCCGTTCGCAAGCGATGTATCATTAGCAATGAACGCTGCGTCCATAACCGCCTCAACAACGGGATGACGACCTTCCTGTACGACAAAATCATACCCTTCCGTCACTTTCGGCTTCACGTAACGCTGCTCGCCGCTGACGGTTGCAAGGGATTGAAACACATCCAAGGCAGCGAGCACTTCGGCAAGCTTCTGAAGACGGTGCAGTTGAGCGCTCAGGTGATCACGAAGCTCTACAAATTTGGCATACTCCAGGTCGACCATTTTGTCCTCTGCCTCGAGGATCAGTGTTTCTTTCTCCTTCAGCTCCGGTGTTACATAACGTTCAGCGTTCGTAAGCGTCTGTTTGCGTTCATAACGGCCTTCAGGAAGACTTCCAATGTTCGCTTTAGACACTTCCAAGTAATAGCCGAACACTTTGTTGTAGCCGATCTTCAGTGACTTAATTCCGGTTGCCTCGCGCTCTCTGCGTTCCAGTTCTGCAAGCCACTTCTTGCCGTTCACGCTCGCTTCACGAAGCTCGTCCAGATAGCGGTCATAACCAGCCCGGATCAATCCGCCTTCACGAACAGAAACAGGCGGTTCTTCAACGATGACCGTCTCGATCATCTCAGCCAGATCAGCGCAGTGATCGACGTCCTTCACCAGCTTACGCAAGGTCTCGGAGTCTGAATCCGCACATAGAGCAGCAATGGCAGGCACGTGCTGAAGGGACGACTTCAATGCATTCAAATCACGACCATTCGCGCTTCCGTATGCAACTCGGCCAACCAGTCGCTCCAAGTCATAGATTTCATTCAATTCGCGGCGCAGCTCATCACGCAAAATAAAATTGCCATACAGCCTGTCCACCGCTTCAAGCCGCTCATCAATCGTCGACTTCGACAGGAGTGGTTTATCGATCCATCTTCTCAGCAGCCTTGCACCCATCGAGGTGCGAGTACGATCTAACAGCCACAGGAGCGAGCCTTTCTTGTGACGGTCGCGTACCGTTTCGACTAACTCCAAGTTTCGTCTTGTAAACGGATCAAGAATCATATATTGGTTCGGCTCGTAGACCGAAATACGTCTGACATGACCTAGCGAGCGCTTCTGCGTCTCATCCAGATAACCGGTCAGCAAGCTGACTGCCCGATGTCTGGCAGGTGCCAGAGCATCCAGCGTCAATTGACTGAATTGCTGTGCCAGCCGCTCCGGATCCATCGGTATTCGCTCCGTGAAGAGGACCGGACGGTTCCAAACCGCTGCTGCCGAGCGAAGCTGCTCCATCGCTCCCGCATCGCCGACAATCTCAGAAGGATGATAGACGTTCACTTCATCCGTCAATGCTTCTTGTGCAGCGGAGAACGAAGTGACATAAAGCTCACCGGTCGTTAAATCACATGCGGCAACGCCGAACGCGCCGCCATGCTCTGCCACGGCCACAATGAAGTTGTTCGCTTTATCGGCGAGCGACTTCGATTCCATCACGGTACCCGGCGTTACGACTCGGATGATCTCGCGACGAACGACCCCTTTTGCAGCGGCCGGGTCCTCTACCTGTTCGCAGATCGCAACTTTGAAACCTTTCTCAATTAAGCGAGCTATGTATCCCTCAGCGGAATGATAGGGTACGCCGCACATCGGAATTTTCTTGTCGCCCCCGCCCTCGCGGCCGGTAAGTGTTATCTCCAATTCCCTAGACGCGTTAATCGCATCGTCAAAAAACATTTCATAAAAATCGCCCAGACGGAAAAACAGAATCGCGTCCTTCGCGCCTTCCTTGATGCCCAAATATTGCTGAATCATCGGGGTATATGCAGTCATGCGACCCCTCCTATATGAATTTACGTATATTTGCGTGCTATGAACAAACAGACCTTCATTATAACAGAAAAAGCGCTCCGGTTGGAGCGCCCTAGTCTGAACTACATATGTAAGTCATACTGACTTGCTTGTTGCTACTTGGGTAGCATGATCGACGATGGAGCGAATTTTGCGGGATTGTGTTGTTCCGAGAGCTTGTCGAGCAATCAAAACTCCCCGACCGGTGCGGTTCACATTAATGGTAGTTAGGAACTGAGAATGGCCGACATCCTGTTGATGTCTGGCCATTTTTCATATATGCGGAGTGGCTAGCCGCTCAATCGGCCAGGCTGCTCAGCCGGGAAGAGAGCGGTACCCTGTACCGCTCTCCACCCGAATATCTCCATTTGAGGTATAAGAACGGTACCACATACCTCTCATTGACCTCATTTCACCATTAGCTGCCCATGAGCGGTACTACGTACCTCTATTGTGGAGGCACAATCCATCACTGCATTCATGAACGCATGAACGGTAACCGTTACCTCTCAAAACTGCCAAATGTTACTCCAAAGTTTGCTCTTCAACTAATCATTCCCATAGCTTATTCATGCGTCGCTTGCCCACCAATGTGCTGCTCTAATACTGCTCTCTTCGGGCAGTCTTCTGCTGAACTGGTTACCTTGTAGAACTCTAGATGTGCTTCTTGCACCAAAATCACCGCTTTACTCTCCATGTAGATCACTGGACGCGCTACTTGTACGAAATTTGCTGCATTTCCTGCTATGTAGACCTCTAGATATACTTCTTATAGTTTGGCGCTATTCTAGCTCTTTTCGACGTTCCACCACCAATGTGTTGCTCCAGAAGCTACTCTTTCTCTAAACTCACCTTTTTTCCGCCAATGTGTTGCCCTGGGTGCTACTCTTTCTCTAAACTAACCCTATCCCAACCAATGTATTGCCCTGGGGGCTACACATCCATCGCTGGCGCGCTCATCTTGGGATTGTGTTGCTCTCAGAGCTACACATTCATCGCCGACACACTTATCGTGGGATTGTGTTGCTTCCAGAGCTACACTCCCAACGCTGGCGCGATCTTCGCGGCATTGTGTTGCTCCTAGAGCTACACATCCATCGCTGCCAAACTAATCGCGAAAATGTATTGCTCCCAGAGCAACACATTCATCCCTGCCACGCTTTCGCTAGATTGTGTTGCTCGCTACTGCTTAACCGCGACAACAATCGTACATTTGTTGTCGCGATTAAGCTCTAACGAACCCGCAGGGCCTTATTTAAGCGAAAAAAGCTTTAATATTTTTTCTAACGAACCGTGGAGGCGCTATTGAAGGTAAATAGAGCGGAAAAAGGCTATCTGATACCAAAATAAGACCTGTATGGTTCGTTACAGTCCGAGTGACACCCTACTCAAGTGACCTAACCGAACGATTCGCCTGAGTAACTGGCCGTCTATCCTCGCCACTCCCGAGTGGAATCCGCCACTTCGTACGCAGATCCGCTTCCGTGTCCCACGTCTTCCCATCGCGAATCGCCATGAGCAGCGGTTCAATCCATTGCTCCAGCTCCCGGTAGGAACTCGTCGAGGTCATCGACGAGGCCAACAGCTCCAAACAGCCGCGCAGCTCAGCGCTGTCGCCTGCGTAATAGGCGGCGACATACCGCTCCTCTTCCGCGGGACAATAGCTCAGCGTTTTTGTTTCACTCGCGCAAAGCAGCGCCAAGGCAAAAGCAGCCTTCGCAGCCAGCGGCGACACGAGCCAGCTCGGCAGCGTCCGATACTCGAAGCCGCCATGCGGCTGAAGCCGGAAATCGCCAAGAAAGCCATATTTCGGACGGCGCGACTTTTCCCCAGCCGACTCGATCATGGCAAGCGGGAACGCTACATAGCTGTCCAGCAAGCGTAACAGCCTCCCCGTCATATAGACGCCACTGAGGTGGATGTGGCCGCCTAGCGCAAACCCTGCGGCAGGCATCCCCCCTGCCGCCCAGCGCAGCACCGGCTCGCTCGGGATTCGCTGCGAGGCCTGTTGCAATAGCATGCGGATGTTCCGCGCAAGCTCATCCGGCATTGCGGCCGGAGCAGGCCGGAGCTCGGCGATTGGATACCGTATTTGCCCTCGCACCACAACGGCATCGCAGCCGGCTCCATGCCCGCCCTCCAAGTAGCGGGCAGCAGACACCACTTTGCCCTCACCGTCAAGAAGCAGAAATTCAGGATCAGCCCCAATCAGAATGGACGATAAAGTAGTTGCTCCCGCTCCTGCCCCCAACTCACGCTCTAATCGCAGCACCGCTTCCTTCCAATACCCTTGCCGATAGTCAGCCAGCGACGGAAGCGTAATGCGCGCGACAAAGCACCGCCCCTGCTCCCCCTCAGCAAGCTCGACGATGCCATTATCTAATCCGCAAGCATAGAGTGCCCGAGCCGCTAAACGGACGAAAGGTTTGTATCTCGCGTCCTCGGGCAGAACTTCCTTATGCACTTCACCCAGCAGCACGTCAGCTTGGCCGCTAAGCCGTTTTCGTTTCCTCTCCACAGCGATAGGCAGCAGCTGGAACATCGAGACTTCGTAGCTAGGGATTCGATTCTCTCCCTGCTCATCTCGCCATATCGCCGCGCCAGCACGAACGATCCGCCTGCGCACCTCCTCCTCGTCCCAAACGGAGAAAGCCGCAGCGCCTGCATTGATAACAAGCGGCTGCTTGGCCATTTCGCGCCACCTGGAAGCCAAGCCTAGCCCATTACGCCCCACAAGGACGGCATCCTCGGCGTCGGGGCTGCCATCCCAACCTGCCCCTTCCGTGCTACCTCCGAAAGGGACGACTTCTGCTCCACTGCTCAACCAGACCCTGCCAGCCATCGCCGCCCACTCCGATCGCACTCTTTTGCAATGAACAAACGTACTCCGCTATTTTTCGAAAAAAAAGAGGGCTCTCGCCCTCGAATCTTTCCCCGCTCTCGCATACGATACACTAACCTAACTGTAACCCGCGAAAATTACAGTTCGTCGTCGAGCAGCTCCGGATCCAAATCTTCAAAGTCACCATCATCGCCGTAATCGTAATCTTTGCCGTCATCCGAACCACCCGGCAAAGTAGCTACCCACACCTTCGTTTCAGCAACCAGAACGACCGCAAACTCGCGCTCCACGCGAATGACGACGCTGTTGCCGCTGGACGAAATGTTAGCTTCAATGCAATTAGGCTCTTGCGTTGACTCCGCAGATACTTCCTCGGTCGAAGCCCGGTGCTTCGGATCGAGATAGGAGAGCGGCACATGTTCGACGTAGGATAATGTTTCTTTCGCTACGTCAGTCTGCGAGTTTTTGTTGTAAGAATACCAGATGTTGACATCGTAAGTACCGATAACTTCGATCCCGTCTCCGGAACGGACCGCCTCATATTGGTGATTAATAATCCAAGCGCCCAAGATGCTAGTTGGGTGATGAGGCGGCGTAACGTTATGAGTTACTGTGGAAAACTTACGACCTTTGCCGCAGACAGCTTTGGTAATAATTTCTCTAGCCTTAAGCTGTTTATCTGCATAAGCCATCGATCTAACCTCCTCCATACAATCATTCAATTAAAGTGTATGCAGGACATTCGTCTAGGGTGACTATTTCTTTTTGACATGTACAAATTTTATAGGCTAATTCATATTATTAGCAGAATTCCATTAAACGTTTGCTTCGCGCGCGGCAGCCTTCAGGCTGTTTTTCTGTTTTTTGAGCCGTTTTGCGATCGAGAGATAGCGCTGGAGCTCATGCACCAAATGCAATAGCGCCGCACGCATTTCGAATTCATCACGGGTTACGGGAAGCGGCATGGAAGGGAAGCGGGATTTCAGCTGCAATCGCATCTCATCGACTTTTCCCTCGTACACCTCGGATTTCACATCGTCAGCCAAATGCTCGAACAGCTCTGCGACAAGCTCGCCCTGCGGCAACGATTCATAGACTAGCGCCAATTGCGTTAACATCAAACTGATGGAGTCCAGCTGCTGCTGACGCATGTCAAAATAATTCGGCCAATAGCGGCCGTACACACTGTCTTGCCCCCATACCCGATTCTCGCGGGCGATCTCCGAACGCCGGATGCCTTCCTCAATCGCCTGCCCCGCTTCGAGCAGCTCTTCTCCATTCCATACAAGTGACGGCGAGCGCAGCGTTGCAGCCATCGTTTGAAAGATCCGGCCGAACTTCTCCTCCGTCACATGTCGGAGTTCAACTAGCTTATGCTCTTCCTTCGGCATATAGAGCAAATTAATGACGGTTGCCCAGCCCAAGCCGGTCAGCAGCAGCATAATTTCGTTGCCGATCAACGCAGTTGTAACTTCTTCCTTCGCATAAATATGAAAGACGATTACCGCGCTCGTGACGATACCATCCTTAAGATGAAACCGTGATAATATCGGAAAAGCGAACAGGACGAAGATCGAGATCGTCCAGAGATGGAAGCCGAGCACCATAAATAATAATGAAGCAAAGAATAAACCGAGCACAGAGGCCATGAATCGGTCGAAGGCACTTCGCAACCCTTTCATGCGGGTGACTTCGACGCCCAGAATGGCGAGCAAGCCCGCAGACAGCGGCGGGTTCAGACCGAGATAATGTGCCGTATAAAGTGCAGCAAGCGCCGCTATAGCGGTTTTGATAACGCGGATTCCCATAATTGCTCCTTAGTACGATAGCCGATAACTGACATTCTACGCTCACGCAGCTCCCAGCACGAACGAGATGAGATGTGGCGGACGAGAGAGTCCCAGCTTATTTTAGCACTATCGTACCCCTCTCCTAAGAGGCGAGTCAACTATAAGACTTGAACACAACGACGGCATTATGTCCGCCAAAACCAAATGAATTACTCACGCCAATTTGCAGGTCAGCCTGCCTTGCACGATTCGGTACATAATCCAGATCGCAATCCGGATCTTGATTCTCCTGATTGATCGTCGGCGGGATGATGCCTTCCTGAAGGCTCTTCATCAACGCAATCGCTTGTGCGCCGCCCGCAGCGCCCAGCATATGACCTGTCATGGATTTGATCGCGGAAATCGGAATGTGGCCGGCTTGCTCTCCGAATACTCGTTTAATCGCAATCGTCTCCGATAAATCCCCAATATGTGTGCTCGTTGCATGGGCAAAGATGACATCTACCTGATTAGAATCGACTGCGGCCTCGCGAAGTGCTGCCTTCATAGCCAGATAGGGTCCGTATCCTTCCGGATGAGTCGCTACCATATGATACGCATCTGAGCTTGCACCATAACCGACAACCTCTGCATGAATGCGCGCATTTCTACGTTTCGCATGGGCTTCCGATTCCAAAATCACAATCCCCGCACCTTCCGCCATCACGAAGCCGTCACGCCCTTGATCAAACGGCCTGCTTGCTTTGTGCGGCTCCTCATTGCGTGTCGACAAGGAAGTCGCGTTGCCGAAACTAGCTAAAGAGATTTCCGTTATAGCCGCTTCTGCACCGCCCGCAATCACAATATCCGCTGCTCCGCTTCGGATTAGTCGGAAGGCTTCCCCAATGGCTGTATTGCCGATCGAACATGCGGTTACCGGAGATAGCGTCGGACCATGAGTACCGTAACGGATGCTGATCATCGCCGCAGCCATGTTCGATATCATCATCGGCACCAACGTTGGGCTAATGCGTTCCGGGCCGCGTTCTTGCAGAATCGCATCCTGCTGAAGAAGGGTTTCGATGCCGCCGATGCCCGAGCCCACGTAGACGCCAATGCGTTCCGCATCCACTTCTTCCTTCTGAAGGCCGGCATCCGCCCAAGCCTGATCTGCAGCTGCCAGCGCGAACTGACAGAATCGATCCATACGTCTGGCTTCTTTGCGCCCAAACAACTCTTCCGCATCGAAATCTACCACGGTACCGGCAATCTTCGCCTTATGGCGCGTAACGTTAAACCGATCTATCGGCCTTATGCCGGACTGCCCGCTCTTCAATGCCTCCCAATAAGTATCCACATCAGACCCTAGCGGCGAAATAATCCCCATTCCGGTTACAACTACTCTTTCCATCGTTTACCTACCTCCTTGGAATCTTCTCTCTTGTGATGCTATGGTGTCATATTCGTTATCCTATTACAAGTTGTCGTTTATCCTAGTATAATTAACACCATACTAGAAGCATCCTTGAAGACGGAGTGATGAACATTGAACAATCGATCCCGGCTCCAGGCGCTATCGTCGTTCCTCAAAGCAAAGCGAACATCGCTCTCCCCTGAAGCAGTAGGATTACCAGCCGGCGGACGCAGAAGGACACCGGGCTTGCGAAGAGAAGAAGTCGCGCAGCTGGCAGGTGTTAGCCATACCTGGTACACCTGGCTTGAGCAAGGACGAGATATTAAAGCGTCCATGTCTGTGCTTGATGCAATATCGACGGCACTGCGCCTAACTTCCGATGAGCGAAAATATCTATACGCCTTAGCACTCGAAAGCGGAACAGGTCCAAGCGGCATATTGGAAGAAACAGCGCAAATCAGCCCTTCACTGCGCCGCATCCTGCAGGAGCTTCGCAGCTGTCCTACTATAATTTCGGATCGGCATTGCCAGATCGTCGGATGGAATGAGGCGGCCTCACATGTGTTTATGAATTTCGAGCAGCTTCCTCCCTCTGAGCGCAATATGATCGCGCTTCTGTTTGAACGTCAGGAATTTAGAAGGCTGGCAGGGAATTGGGAGCATTTCGTCAGCGGTTTTCTTGCTATTTTCCGTGCATATTACGGACAGTATGTGGACGATGAATGGTATGAGCATTTCCTCAGCCGAATGAAACAGACCCAATCAGACTTTGCCGCACTTTGGGAGAAGAGCCAGGTAAGTGCCGCTCCGGAAGTTCTAATCGAATTTCGGCATGCCAAGGCAGGCAAGATGCACTTTCAGCTTACGTCCCTGCAGGTACATGGCGAAACCGACCTGCGCTGCAGCATCTATACCCCGGCACCGGATTCCATGACCGAGTGGAAGTTAGAGCAACTGATGGCCAAGGAATCTGCCGAATAGCACCCGCTCCACTATAGAAAAAGACCGCTGCCTGCGATTTCTCGCAAGCAGCGGCCTCTCTTCTACGCCGATTGTTACAGCTTATAAATTGCAGCGTATTTTTTCTCTAAATATTTAACCAAGTAATCGGGATCAAGCGGTTTACCCGTAATGTCGTTGATCAGCTCGGACGGCGTTCTCAGCTTACCGTACTGATATACTTTATCTGTCAGCCAGTCTTTAATCGGATGCAGATTGCCTTTCTCGACATTTTCCCAGAAGTTCGGCATTTCGCGCTCAAGAGTATCTGTGATTTGGGCAGCATACATATTGCCAAGGGAATAGGATGGGAAGTAACCGAATGCCCCGCCGGACCAGTGCACATCCTGAAGAACTCCTTCTGCATCCGTTGGCGGTTCAATGCCTAGGTATTCTTTATATTTCTCATTCCATAGCTTTGGAAGCTCGGATGCTTTCACACCTTCATTAAAGATCAGCTTCTCCATCTCATACCGAATGATAATATGCAGGTTGTACGTCAGCTCGTCTGCTTCAATCCGAATGAGAGACGGCTGCACGACATTCGTTGCGCGATAGAAATCTTCCATCGGGACTTCAAGCTGATTCGGGAAATGCTCCTGCAAATCACCGTAGTAACGGCTCCAGAAGTTTAAGCTGCGGCCGATCACATTTTCCCAGAAGCGGGATTGCGATTCGTGGATACCCATCGACGTCCCAGTGCAGAGCGTTGTACCGATCAGGTCTTGGCGAATATTTTGTTCATATAGCGCATGTCCGCCTTCATGGATCGTACCAAACAACGCGCTGGTCACGTCATCTTTAAGATAACGCGTCGTAATCCGCACATCCCCCGGATTAAGACCGGTTGCAAACGGATGCGCGCTTTCGTCAAGTCTGCCGCCGTTAAAGTCGAAGCCCATTTGATCTAAAATAAATTTGCTGAATTTCTTCTGCGCATCCTTCGCGTACGTCTGCTTCAAGAAACCCGTTTCCGGCTGATGCGGCGAAGCGGCAATTGCGGCAGATAGCGGTACGAGCTTCTCGCGGAGTCCCCCGAACACGCGGTCCAGCTCTTCCGTGGTCATTCCCGGCTCATACATATCCAGAAGCGTGTCGTAGCGTGTACCTTTAACGCCCCATAGGTCGATGAATTGATTTGTGTATGTAATGATCTTATCCAGATAGGGTTCAAACGACGCGTAGTCGTTGTTCGCTTTGGCCTCTTCCCAGAAAGTTTCCGCTTGCGAGGTAAGCACCACGTAATCCTGATACATCTTAGGCGGAATCTTCACGCTGCGGTCATATTCCTTACGGGTCTCAGTCACCAGACGCTTATGAACCTCATTCAGACCTTCATATGCACTTGGCTCTTCCAGTGCTGTCAGCCATTCGCCAAGCTCCGGAGCAGTTGCCAGCTTGAACATTTGACCGGACAAATTACCGATCGATTGCGATCGAACATCCATACCTTTGCGCGGAGCGCCGGTACGTAAATCCCACGAGAGCAGTGCAAGTGACTCCTCGTAACTTTTGATAAGTCCGATCCGTTCTACAAACAATTCCAATACTGCTGTGCTATTTGTCATCAAACTGTCATCACCTTTCCATAACGTTTACCCGCTACTACTTGATCATACTTTTTGCAAACCGTATAATCAACCTAATCCTGGCTTTGTACGCAACCTCTATGAAAGGAGTTTTGACATGCAATTTTCATTTACATCATCAGCTATCGAGCAATTGTCTCCTTATATGCAAGGCGGCGGTAAGCATCTTAAGCTACTGTACGACACGGAAGGCTGCGGCTGCGTTGTCAGCGGCGTCCCGACCTTGCAGCTTCTCGATCAAGCACATCCGGACGATCGATTAGGCAGCGGAACTCCCTATTCCGTATGGTACGAACCCCGTTATGAGGTGTTCTTCGAGCCCAACCTCAAAATTGATTATAATGAAGCACGCCATTCGTTCAGCTTAAAGAGCGACAGCCAGATTTATACCGCCAACTTGCGGTTCATGAAAGTGTAAAATGATTTACAAATAGAGAAAGCATTTTTTTATCTTGGGTAGGAGGGAAACCAATGAGTAATATTAATGACATTCTAGCCTTTAATGAGCAATTTGTTGCCAATCGCGAGTACGAGAAATATTTGACGGATAAATTCCCGCACAAGAAGATGGTCATCGTAACGTGTATGGACACTAGACTTACCGAGATGCTGCCGAAGGCGCTAAATTTGCGTAATGGCGATGCGAAGATTATTAAGAACGCCGGTGCCATCGTGACGCAGCCCTTCGGCAACATTATGCGGAGTATTCTCGTTGCCGTATATGAGCTGGGCGCCGATGAGGTCGTCGTAATCGGACATCACGAATGCGGGATGACGGGTCTCAACCCCGAACTGGTGATTTCACATATGCTTGATGCCGGTGTAACCGACGAAACCATTCGCACGCTTCGCAATTCGGGTATGCACCTGGAACGCTGGCTGACCGGCTTCGATAACGTACAGGAGAGCGTTGAGCGAAGCGTTGGTATCATTAAGAATCATCCATTGCTGCCTGCTCATACCCCGGTGCATGGCTTGATTATCCATCCGGAGACAGGCAAACTGGATCTGATTGTCAACGGCTACGAGCCTGCTGCCGAATAATTCATCGATATCAAAAAAGCTTAGCCGCCAAGACTGCCGCACTATGCGCAGCGCTTGATGGCTAAGCTTTTTCTATTGGCATGCTACCGTTTCTTCTCCTTCGCTGCAGCTGCGCGCGCGGCAATTACGTCACTACGATCACGAAGCGTGTGGCGGTTAATAAGCGCTTCATCCATACGGCTTGTCGCTCCCCACACATACCCTTCCCGCTCCGCTGCCCTCACACATCGTGCGTGCAATTCCGGATCAACAAACGGCAAATTCATATCTACGAACGGCTCAGAACCTTCGATGGCCTGGATTCTTTCAACAATCATCGCGATCAGCTGCTCGCCGTTCAAACCAACTTCATGCAGCTGCTGCGCGTTAAGTCGCTGCTCGGCTTGACGCAAGATTTTCAGCGCACCTCGATTATTCTGCCTTCTATGATGATAGGATCCGACTGCAATCTGAATGAGCCCAACCCACGTCGAGTCTAACTGGTCGCCGGTATGCTCCTTCCAATATTCCTCGAGCAATTCATGGCATTCAAAATAATCTCGAGTTGCATGAAACTCGTATAGAAACGACTCATATGCCGCCGGATATTGCTTCGATTGCACGTATATCCCCCATTTCCGTAAAATCATTCGTAAAAAGAGAATGAAAACTGAAACCTTTGATTATATTAGACGTAATTGTACTGAATGGCAATATAAGCTGTTTAGCAGCAAATCAGGAGGAGACACACAGATGAAAAAGGGTTTATTATTGCTGATGGCTTTCACGCTTTTTTTCGCGTTCAGCGCAGGGTCAGCTGATGCGAAGCCACGGGGCAAGTTTTCTTCACCGAAGAAGAGTTACACGTCAACCCCTTCCAAACCTGCTGACAATGTTACGAAAAGTACAGGCGGGACAAGCGGGACGACGAAATCAGGGGCAGCATCCACTACAGGCAAACGCGGTTTCTTCAGCGGCGGCAGCTTTATGAAGGGACTTATGATTGGCGGACTTGCAGGTTTGTTGTTCGGCGGTATGTTCGGCAATCTCGGTTTCCTCGGAGACATGTTCGGATTAATCATTAATGTGATAGCTATCTATATTATCATTGTCGCGATACGGGGTATATTCCATTACTTCAAGAATCGCAACAAACCCTCCCATCCCGATCAGCGGAGACCTTACTAAGCGATGAGAATCTATACGGATGAGATTATTAACGCTGTTTGCCTCCATATGGCAGAACGTAGAGGCGTCTCTCCGACGGATGTTGAAGTACAGCTGTCATGGGATGAAGAATACGGTTATACAGCGGAGGTTTGGATTCAGGGACGCAGTCAATATTTGGTGGAAGCGAACTTGCTGGAAGCCATTGAGCAATATTTGTTAAAGCAGTATCAGCTTCGTAAATTCCGATCGCAGATTACATTGGATGCGGATGAAGAGTTTTGGGCGGATATTGAGGATTAGTCGAAACGGGATTGGCGCGGAAGCGCCGAATCCCGTTTTTTGTTTGTAAATATCGGAAAATGTCATTTTCTTCGCAACCTCCTCCCCTATTCTACGTCTAATAGAGTAGATTCAGAGAGGAGTGTTCGATAAGCAGATGGTTATTCGTAACAAATGGACGTTTATTATCGCCGCTGTTCTGGCTATTCAAGCTATTTTGTCGACGATATCAACGACCAATAGTGATGCTGCCGGTGCATCCGCAGACAACACGACTAAATTTCGTGTCTACCACAACGATGCTGCCATGAAGGAATTTGCTGCCGAGAGCAGCGCTGTTGCTTACGCTAAGCAATTTACGTACACACATGTGGAAAAAATCGCGAATCGGGAATGGGTTTGGGACAATCTTCCGAGGTATAAGGTTTACGAGAACGGTGTTACATCAAGCGGTCGGGAATTCCGTACACTGACTGAAGCGCAGCGCTTTGCCAGCAAAGCTCGTTTTGCACAAATCCGCGACTTAGAGAAGCCCGGATTCATTCAAAGCACTTATCCAAACTACCAAATGTATCAAGGCGATAAAACGCTGGCGAACTGGTCGTTCGTGACCCTAGCCGATGCGAAGAAAGCAGCAAAACCTTACGGCAACATCCATATTATCGAGCTGGCAACCAATCAGTGGGTATGGGATAACCTTACTGAAGCACAGAAAGCCGCTCAGCGCAAAGCGCCGCTAACCTACAGCATTGTAACTGACAGCGTTCAAGATAGCGCACCGGCTTACAGCTTCTTGTTAGATGCGATCCGTGCTTCTTTCAAAGTATCACGGAGCAGTGTGGTAAATACAACTACAGGTCAAATCGTACATAGCAATATCCCAACTTTTACAGTCGTCCAATCCGGACCGGTTCTGGCCTCCTACTATAGCGTTCAAAGTGCGATTCAGTATGCCAAATCGTTGTCCGGCGCGTCTGTAGTGAAAAACGGACTCACATGGTGGACGAATGTTCCTTATCTGGCGGTTTATCAAGGCGACCAGAAGCTGCGCGCTTTCCACACGCGCAAAGGTGCAATCGATTTTGCCAATTCGTATGCAGGTTCAACGGTAATGACAACAGACCTCCGACCAATCTGGAACAATAAGAAAGCGCTCCAGCTTGTCGGGTGGAACGGAACGTCCCGTACAGCGACCGTACTGGATCAAGTCAGCAAAACACAAGGACTTGATGTAGATTCTCCATCATGGTTTGAGCTTGCGAGTGCTGATGGTACCTTTACGGACACTTCGGATCCGGCATTGGTTCAAACGATGAAGGCTTCCGGAATCAAGCTGACTCCTCTCGTAAGCAATCAGTTTGACGCGGCACTGACAAGTGCATTTCTGCGGAATGCATCAGCAACCAATACATTCATCACCACCCTCGTTAGTAAGCTAGCTGCACTTGGTGTCGATGGTGTTAATATCGATTTTGAAGGCATGGCGGGTAAAGATCGTGACTTATACACCGAATTCGTTCGTACGCTTACAAACGCAGCGCACAAAGCCGGTTTATCGGTTTCCATCGATTTGCCAAGAGGCGACGTAAGCTGGGATGCCAAAACCGCCTACGATCACCGTGCTCTCGCCGAAATTGTAGATATGATTATGGTTATGGCCTATGACCAACACTGGAAAGGCAGCGATGAAGCTGGATCCGTTGCTGAATTGACTTGGGTTGAGGATGGCGTTAAGCAATTTCTTGCCTATGGCGTTCCGCGCAGCAAGCTGATGCTCGGCATCCCGTTCTACGTGCGGGAATGGCGTATTGATGCAACAGGTAAACTGGTGGACAACAAAGCCATCTATATGAGTGAGCTGCCCCGTATCATCGCTGAACAAGGCGCTACTCGCACGTTTGATGCTACAGCTGGTCAATGGAAATACCAATATATGGATCAAGATGGATATACGCATGTATTCTGGGCAGAAACTGCCGACACCGTGAAGGCACGCGTCAACATTGCGAAGAAATACGATTTAGCCGGCGTTGCCGCATGGCGTCTCGGTTACGAGCAAGCAGATTTGTGGACCATGCTCCTCCAGCTCAAGTAGAAGCGACTGGCCAAGTGGTACTTCGGTATCTCGGTATGGTATGATATTGAAGATCTTGTTCGGCCATTCACTTCATAACCGTTAGGAGACTGCTGTATGTCCAATTTAAAAGAAATACAATCCCTCGATGAGTGGAATGCGGCATTTGAAGCATCCAGCTCACGTCCATTGGTCGTGTTCAAGCACAGTACGACATGTCCGGTAAGCGCTAATGCGTACACGGAGTTCTCGAATTACTTGAAGAATAACGAGGCTGCTTCAGCTGACACGGACTTTGTTCTGGTCAAGGTCATTGAATCCCGTCCGGTGTCGAACCAAATTGCGGAAGATACTTCGGTTAAGCATGAATCCCCGCAGGTAATCCTAATCAAGGATAAAGCGAAATATTGGACTGCATCCCATTGGTCCATTACGGAAGCGCATATGTCTGCGGTAATGAACTAATCCATGAAGCCCCCTGATTGAAGCGTAAAGACGCTTGGGTCAGGGGGCTTTTTTGTGATGTTCATCTCTTGAACATAAACCATATATTAGAAGTTCCTATGACAAATGTCCAAGCGAGCAGGCTAAAGCGTGCATTAATTAGTTAGAAATATGGATCGGAGGTTTCTAACTATGGCATGCGATAATTCTGTAACAGCATTAACCTGCTGTGCGAATGATGAATATGTGCAAGACAAAGTATGTACCCCATGGAGCGGTACCGTCGTAGCAACCGATGTGTTGCTCATCATCTATGTCAATAATATAAGTCAAAATTTGGTGGGAACCGGTTATATCCAATATGATGTTGGACCGGATGACATCGTTTTAGATGTACTTAATAGCGCAGGTGCGCCGATGATTACCCCCATTACCCTTACTCCTGGCATGAGTTTTGCTTTTACTTACCGCCGTTTCGGTTCTATCCGGCTAACATTACCGGGAACAACCGCTGGTAATTATCAGGGTGAATTCTGTATTACTACCCGTTATACCGTTTAGAGTTTTCAACTAGAGGAGGGATATGTAAATGTGCAATTCGGCACTTAGTTGTTGTTCGGACAAAGTCATGGTGCAAGATAAGGTTTGTACGAACTGGCAGTTTACGGCTGCCGGTACCCAAACCGTTTATGCAGATAATTTATCTCAGATCATTACGGGCACGGGGTATGTCAAAATCGAATCCAGTACAGGACCGATCACGGTCAACTTTCTCCGAAATGCGGCTACCATTCAAACGATCATTATACCTGCAGGAAGCAGTACATCATTTACTGTAGGTCGTTTTGATACGATTACCTTAACGGCAACAGCAGCGGCGACCGGCGAGTTTTGTATCACCATCCGTTACAACCTCTAACGTGTTTAAGGCGGCTCCCCAGTTTATGTTGGAGAACCGCCTTTTTCATTGTCAGCTTGAGAGCGAAAGTGTAGTCGATATAACATATTTCCCCTCAATATACGTGGATTCATTGCCTTGTGTTGGAATACGAACCGCTCTAATTACTTGCCCGATATAATTAACCGTACTGCCAGGCGGCACGGTCATGCGCTTTGTCTCTACCCCTTCAATATCGACTTCAAGAGCTTGCGTGCTGCTGGCGCTTGAGAAAATGCTTATTTGGGTCACCGTAAGATAAGAGACCACATCCAGCTCCCATAGTTGAAATTCGGGCTGTTCTCCTTGGACCATTAGGCTTCCACAGCATTCTTTCTCTAAGCTGAAGGATGTTTTCTTCGTAGGTGGATCCTGAGGATATACATAAGGCGGCTGCGGAAGGATGACATTATTGGTTTGCGGCGGACATAAAGGCGATGGGTGCGATCGCCACTTTCTTCTGTGCCGATGAATGCATTTTTTGGGTGGCTCACATTTTTTTCTTATACGGTTAGAGGGCTGCTTCTTGCGACATAATGTCCTGTTCAGCATACTCCCCTCTTTCCGGAACCTAAATTAAGAAGCCTTTCTGATATTAAATGCCTGTTCTCCACTCATTGCCATTCGTAAGCAGATATTATTTCCACTTTCTGTTAGGTCAGTTCATGCATCGACCAAACAACGCCTCGCGTAGCCCCGCTTCCTATATTGATTGATATCGTTAACCCATCGGAATTGTAAAATAATCCCACGACATCGCCGGCTGTAAGCGCGACGTCGCCTGCCAGCGTGATCTCACCATTTCCGAGTACAGCTCTTAAAGTTAACACCAAAACCACGTTCACATTTAGCACGGGGAGAAGACCGCTTACTAAATTGGTCGCCGTCGGCGCAGTACGCTGCACTGCAAAAAAAGGATTGATGCCAGCGCCAAGGGTCACGGAAACTGCGGCAGTTGTAATATAGTTGATGGTTGCTTTGATCGCATATCTGCCCGTAACCGGCACCGTGAAATTCCCCGTCGTCGCGTTAAAGGCTGCATTTCCATAATAAGGACTCGCGATAGACCAGTTCGTAAGTTGCGTACTGGTCGTTATAGAAAGCGTAGCTAAGAACGCAGAAAAGCCAGTTGCTGCAAAATTCGGCCCTGTGTCGCCCGTCACTCCAGTCGCCCCCGTCGCTCCCGTCGCACCCGTTGCCCCTGTTGCACCAGTCGCCCCTGTCGCACCCGTCGCCCCTGTCGCACCTGTCGCCCCTGTCGCACCCATCGCTCCCGTTGCTCCCGTCACTCCTGTCGCACCCGTCGCCCCCGTCGCACCCATCGCTCCCGTAGCTCCTGTCGCCCCTGTCGCACCCATCGCACCCGTTGCTCCCGTCGCTCCAGTCGCCCCTGTCGCACCCATCGCTCCCGTTGCTCCCGTCGCTCCCGTTGCCCCTGTCGCTCCAGTCGCACCCGTCGCACCATTCGCTCCCGTCGCACCTGTTGCTCCCGTCCCCCCAGTGGCTCCCGTGGCTCCCGTAGCCCCTGTCGCCCCTGTCGCTCCCGTAGCTCCTGTCGCCCCCGTCGCTCCAGTCGCCCCTGTCGCTCCCGTCCCCCCTGTCGCCCCTGTCGCTCCCGTAGCTCCTGTCGCCCCCGTCGCTCCCGTTGCTCCCGTCGCTCCCGTCGGACCCGTTGCTCCCGTCGCCCCTGTCGCACCTGTCCCCCCAGTCGCACCCGTCGCTCCCGTCACTCCAGTCGCTCCAGTCGCACCTGTCGCTCCAGTCGCACCTGTTGCTCCCGTTGCCCCTGTCACACCTGTCGCCCCTGTCGCCCCTGTCGGACATATCGGGCAGCATTGTCCGCCTCCTCCATTCGAGAGCCCATTGCAGCTCAAAACAGAAGAGCCTGAGCAGGAACAATGTCTGCGCAGCGCGCTTTCTAGGTAAACGTCGCCCGATTTAGAGTTTCCGTTTGGCATGATTTCTGTCCCTCCGTCCCCTTTACCTAAACAATCTACTAGTTCTAAAATTTCTCTATTACTAGTAAATGGTCATTATCATTCATCGCTTGTACTCAAGCCTGTGGAGCACAAAATTTGGCTATTTAACAAGCCACAACAAAAAAAGCCTGCCACCTATGTGGCAAGCTTCAACTCCGCTATTGCTTGCATTCACCTATTCTCTGCCTCGCTTCAGCAACCGCCTTACTCTGCACCTGCCCAGTCACTGCTTACCCTTACTACCCCGCGCCATATCCTGCATTTATCCCGCCATTACATTTGCAGCTAAGCAAACACCATATTTTTCCCATAGAAAATCTCGTCCATTTCCCACTTGACGCTTTTCTCAATTTCCAGCTGCTCTTCCTTGCTAAGCGTATCCTTCGTGTACCCGAACAAGTAGTTGTTCAGATCAAATTCCCGCAGCTTGCATTTCGTGTGAAAAATATTTTCCTGATACACATTCACGTCAATCATCTGATACAAGTCTTGAATTTCTTCCGGGATATAGCTCTGAATCGAGCTGATTTCGTGGTCGATAAACAGCTTGTGGCCGTGGATATCGCGCGTAAATCCCCTTACTCTGTAATCGATAATCATAATATCGGTATCAAACGAGCGAATGAGATAGTTCAGCGCTTTAAGTGGGGAAATCTCACCGCAAGTGGAGACGTCAATATCTGCACGGAACGTGCTGATGCCTTCATCCGGATGGTACTCGGGATACGTATGCACGGTGATATGGCTTGTATTCAAATGCATGGCAACGCCATTTGGAACCGGTCCGGGCGATTCCTCGAACGATTCATGTGTCGCCTGCTCGAGCGGACCTTCCGATACAAGCATCGTTACGCTTGCCCCTTGCGGCTCATAATCCTGCTGGGCAACATTCAGCACATGGGCGCCGATAATTTCGGCTACCGTTTTCAATATCGAGGTCAGTCGATCCGCATTATATTGCTGGTCTATGTAAGCGATATACGATTCACGTTCTTCTTTCGTTTTTGTAAAGCAAATATCATACATGTTGAAGCTTAATGATTTGGTCAAATTGTTAAAGCCATGCAGCGTAATGCGCTGCTCCGATGTTAAGTGCAAATGAGCTCCCCCTAAGTGTAACGCCTCCGGCGCGGAAATAAACAGCTACACTTAGAATGGGAAGTCCGGACGGCTTCTATCCCGGAATCGGATTATTTTTCTTCTTCTGTAAACCCAGAGGGTCAAATTCTCCTTCATAATGATACGAATAGCGATTATCGATTCGGACATAACCGAGGATGCACACCGCGCGATCCCTACGGAACACGCAGGAGTAATTCTGATTGTCCCGATTCCCTTCGGCTACAAGTATTTCATCAGCATCACATGCGAGTACAATCCCGATATGATCATGCGCATGTTCAGACAGCAGCTTCTCGTAGATGACGATATCGCCCCGCTGAGGTGTGAAACCATTTTGCCCTTCGCGATAGAAAAACTCATTCTCGGGCAGCTGTGACCATTCCAGCCACGCCCCTACGCCGGCGAACCGACACACACTATTCGGGTAACGAATCGGTAGCAGAATTCCGGCAAGCCTGCAGCAGTGGTACACGAAAGCCGCACACCAGCTGCCTTTGAGCACGTTATAAATATCCGCGTCCGGCCAATACCGGCAAATCTCCCGGTAGCTTCGATCACCCGGTACCCCGATAACATGTTGAGAAGCCAGCTGTTCGGCAATATCAGCAAGTAGGGTTCTTTTATCCAGATCGCCGCCAAGAACCGCTTCTATAGGCGTACCAACCTCAACGGCCACATTCCCATTTGGAAGCGTAAGCTCGTTTAATACCCGTGTAAGCCGTGTCCCACCTTGCCGGCCCGAGATAGCACGACTTGATTGTTGAAAATACCGCTGCAATACGACTGCATCCTTGACGATTTCGTCATAGGGTCCATGGACCTGACCCCACTCGCCGTGGTAACAAATCGCATGAATGATGGTATGCAGCTCTTCCTGACTAAACAAACCCATATCGCGAATTAACGGCCTTACGGCTTCAGCGCTATTAACGCCGGGAAAGTCAGAAATGCCGGTTTTGTAGTAATAATAATGATGAAGCAGACCTGCAATTGCAGCGAGCTCTTGATTATACCCTCTCTTTAATGCGAGGACTGACGCGAAAGTAGACACACCATGCAAATACGTGCATGCTTCTTCCCGAAACGCTGCGCTATCTACTGACTTCAACATGTCATTCAGCGTTATTCGTATACTTTCATACCGGGCATGCTGTGAACCCGCTCCCACTTCAGCGTACATGCATCGTACCCATGCCACGGAACAGCACATTATGGCGCCAATTCGGAGCAGCATCCGCAAAACGCATCTGCGGATAATGTTTCAGCATCGCAGCCAGCGCGATTTCGCCTTCTAATCGAGCAAGCGGGGCACCTAAGCAGAAATGAGCTCCCGAAGCAAACGCCATATGGCGATTTGGCGTACGCCCGATATCGAATTGATTCGGATTCGCGAACTGAGCCGGATCGCGGTTCGCCGCACCAAGCATCACTTGTACAACCTGTCCTTGACGTATTGTCTGCCCGCCGAGCTGGTAATCGACAGATGCAAGTCGTGAAGTCATCTGCACCGGACTTTCATAACGCAGCCCTTCTTCTACCGCAGAAGGAATAAGATTAGGTTGTTCAATTAACCGCGCATATTGTTCCGGATGGTTCAACAGCGCAAGCATCGTATTCCCAATCAAATTCACGGTGGTCTCATGACCGGCTACCAGCAGCAATACGCAAGTAGCAATCAGCTCCTGCTCCGTTAGCGCATCTGCTTGTTCTTTTGCGGCAAGCAGATCGCTGATCATATCCTCGCGCGGCGAAACCATTCGTTCCGCAATCAAGCAGCGGAAGTAGTCTGTAATTTCGACAGCCGCTCGCACCGCTTGCTCTGCGAAATCAGGGGTTTGATCACCGCCGCCTTCGAGTATTCTTGCGAATATATGCGACCATTCCTTAAACATCTCGCGGTCTTCGGGAGGTACCCCCAGCATTTCGGCAATGACGATAACCGGTAATGGAAAAGCGAATGAATGGATGAGGTCCGGTTGATCCTCTTCGGCCATCTGCTCGGCAAGATGCTCCGCAATGGACCGGATATTCTGCTTCAGCCGCTCCATGGAACGAGGCGTGAAGGAGTGACTGACAAGCCCTCGCAGTCTAGTATGTGTTGGCGCGTCACGAAGCAGCATCCAGTTATCAAGAAGGTTATTAACGGGCTCCCAAGGCGAATTTTGCGACTGCGGCTGCTGTTCCTCTTGCTGATGCTGAGGCATCGCATTTCGATTCTCGCGGACAAACAGCGGATCCTTCAAGACGCGGTTGACGTCCTCATAGCGGGAAACAACCCAGAAGTTATGCCATTCCAGATAACGAACCGGTTCGTGTTCGAGTAGATAATTGTAGAACGGATAAGGATTATCATGCACCTGAACATTATAGGGTCCAAACCATGATGCGATTTCCGAGATTTCAAAGGTACGCGATTGATTTTGCAACAGCGCCACGCTCCATTTCCAGTATTGTGGTAAGGACTTACAACCTTTGCTCCATCAAGTCCGCGATCCGATTCGCGTTTACATCCGATGATTGTCTCAACCCTTGGATCACTTTCGTCCTTCGTTCCGCTGAATGATTCTGACTTAATTTCCATTTGCCTTCAAACCGCGTGATTCTGATCTTGAATCCGACAATCATAGTCATGAGCTGCTCATTAAAGGAGGACTGCATATCTGTGGTCCACGGTTTTTCCATGGAGGCTTCGTAGTTGGCGATGGTTCGGTTCAAGATCCCAGCAAGCTCATCTTGAAGGGTGACAGGTATATACTCGCCGTACACATGAACAGCTGTATAATTCCAGGTAGGGACGGTGCGTTTCTCTTGATACCAGGTCGGAGAAATGTACGTATGAGGACCTTGAAAGACAACTAACACTTGGCCTTCTATATAAGTCCAATGTGGATTGGTCTTCGCCATATGCCCAAGAAGATAATAATGGCCGTTTTCATCTTGCTCGATTAGGAAAGGTAAATGTGTCGCATAGGGTTCTCCATTCGTCTGCGAGAATAACGTGCCAAAGCTATGGGCGTCGATGAACGAAACCAACTCCGGAATGTCCGTCACTTCGAAATATTTAGGTATATACAACTGCTCCACCTCCTCTTTTCTAATTTTTTACATGCACATAGTACGTGAACGGGCAGCTAAAAGTTGCATGGTTTGAGAGGACGAATGAAAACAAGAAAGGCGAATAGCATGTGTGCTATCCGCCTGTAACCTTCAAGTTATCGTCTCTTATGCACCGGAATCCAAATCTCACTTCTAAAGGTCGGTGACGTCATATCCTTACTTTCGTTCCATAACAGCTCAGGACCTTGCGTTTGTTCGTAGCTCGATGACGGGAACCATTCGGAGTAGATCCGTCCCCAGACATTTTGCAGCGTGTCAGGGAATGGTCCGACTGCTTCGAACACTGCCCATGTACTTGGAACCACTTCCAGCTTCGCCATACCTTCCGGACATTCGAGCGTTGTAGCGACGCCGATATAATGATCGAGCTCGCCTTTTTCCTCCATACGCTCTTCTGAGAAGTTCGTCGATGCACTAAGCATGCCCTGTGGAGATATATTAGACAGACTCTTCAGCATCTGAATTTTCTCTTCGGTTAAGCTGCCCCACATCGCCGCAATTTCCGGATTTACGCCGTTGAAAATAATAGGCACTCTTCTCATCAGCCCTACGATGCGGAAAGCTTCTTTCTCTACGATACGGAAATTCATTTCATCTCCTCCTTTAATCGTTAATTGAAATGTCATTCTAGGAAACGCTTTTAACGTTTGACCTTTGGTTCGCGCTTCCGTCGGCGTTAGACCATGCAAGCTTTGGAATGCTCTCGTGAATGCATCCGGTGAGTTGTACCCGAATTTAACGGCCATATCAATGATTTTCATTTCATTGCTGCTTTGCAGCTCGAATGCCGCAAGTGTAAGTCGTCTTCGACGAATGTATTCGGACAACGACACCCCTGCCAGGAATGAAAACATCCGTTTAAAATGAAACTCGGAGCACATCGCCAGCCTTGCGACCTCTTTGAAGTCAATCTCCTCCTTCAGATTGTCCTCTATATAGGCAATGGCACCATTCATGTCTGCTAGCAAATTCATGAGTTCCTCCCTCCTACAACTTTAAATTAGCAGAATGAGCGACGTGCAGTCCGACTATTCGTGCACGATTATGCAGGATGTGCTTTATCTATGTAATCTTGTAGAATGATCAACGAATGCGCCTTGTTCATCAAGTATGGGAATGACTGAACTCGAATCAAGCTCCGAAGCCAGCTTAACATCTTGCTCATATCCGATTGCTATCAACTCTTGGCCTGAGCTGCATGCCATAACCATTGCCGTCAGCTCGCTGCGGCATGTTTCGAACACCGCCGCCGCACTTCTCGCTTCAGGTGATAACGTGAGTGCATCAAGTTGATTAAGAATAGCGCCGGCTGCCAGCATATCTTCGAAACTAGGTCGTAAACTCCCGTCGCTCCACCGCTCTCCGGAAGCGATAACCGTCACAATTCCGCCTCGCATACGAATATAGTGCGCAGCTGCACTCGCATTACGTAGACTTGCAGCGATGACTTCACATTGGCTGTCTTTTGCGATGAAAGAACAGGTAGCGCCATTAGGCGAAGGCAGCACAATGCGGCTTTTTTCTTCCAGGAGCGTTAATTTAGCTGGCGATAACGATATCGGTTCGCCTCGTTTTCCGGCAAGTAAGGCGTTCTTCTCACGAGCATATTCTGCTGCAGACGCATCCTTGAAGCGATAGGGGAAGACAATACCTTTGCGACTGAGAACGATATCTACGCAAGTTGTAAAGGATAGCACGTCTATGATGACAATGAGGTCCGAGACAGGCGCTAAAGCGCGCACGCCTTCATATCCCCATTCAAATCGCGCCGTGTAGTTGGTTTGCTTATATACTGCGGAGATTGTCATGTTATCACCTCATGGGTAGCGTGTAATCTCCTAGACTTTACCACATTTCGGGGTGATGCGTCTCCTCCTCATTCGCCTGCACCGCGGACTCGATAAATCTCCTGCTTTGCCTTCGATAGTCCACTGCTGCAATCTACCGATGTCTGAATACCCTCATAATTTCTCAGCATAAAAGCATTTATCATACGTACAATGTCTTGCCCTTTTCCGCAGTCAAAAGCCGCCTCAAAGCTAATCACGGCATACGATTCATCGACGATCCGCAGCTCGTAATCCGGCTTCCCCAGGTCATGATACAGATGATAGCGATTCCCTTCATGTTGGAACTCGGCCATGTACATCCCCGGACAGCCACTGAGTTTCGTCGTATTTGTAATCCTCACTTGCGCATCGATGCCGTATGCCTTCGCATGCACCGACCATTTCTCGTTTATTTTCTGTAAGTACATCGTCCACCTCGTGTTCATGCTCGCGTTTCCTAAGAATAGGATACCCGCCAATTCCTTGCGGCAACAGCAAAAAACCGCCTGATCCACGATATATTCGCGGACCAAGCGGCACTACTTTCTAGGATCTCTTCTTACGAGTCATAACATCGAATATTACGGCTGCTGCCAGTACGGCGCCGCGAATCATATATTGATACGAAATACCAACACCGAGCAAATTCATCCCGCTAGAAAGGGAAGCCATAACAATCGCTCCAATAATGGAGCCCGTTACTTTACCAACCCCGCCTGCTGCGGATACGCCGCCTACATAGGCTGCTGCAATTGCGTCAAGCTCGAACAATGTCCCTGCCGTTGTCGTTGCCGATTGCAAGCGTGCCGTGAACAAGATACCGGACAGCGCGGACAACATTCCCATCGAACCGAAAACGATGTACGTGATCTTCTTCACGCTGATACCGCTCAAATGCGCGGCTTCCGGGTTGCTGCCGACTGCATAGATATGGCGGCCGAGCACTGTTTTGGACGTTAGAATCTGATAGATAACGACAACCAGCAGCATAATGATAACGGTCCAGGAGAAGCCGTTATATCCCGCGATAATCCATGTGATATAAGCAATGATCGCTGATACGAACACAAGCTTCACCATGAAGATGTTCTTGGAGGTTACTTCAAAATTGTATTTAAGTTTGTTTCTGCGCTTAGAAACTTCCATCACAATATAAAGCAGAATAATGCATAGTCCGAAGATCAAGGAAAGTAGGTTTAGTCCGTTAATCTTCACAATCGAAGGGATAAATCCGTTCCCGATTGCGTTGAAATGCTCATCTTTGATAATAATGGTCCCGGTTTTCTCGGTTACGTTAAGCAGTGCGCCTCTGAAAATCAACATTCCCGCCAAAGAAGCCACGAAGGAAGGAATACCGATTTGCGCTACGAGGAATCCATTAAACAGACCGACTACAATCCCCAATACGAGGATGATCGGAATGGTCAGATAGAAGGGTACGCCTAGCTGCGTTAAGAAAATCGCTGCGATCGCACCGAGAAACCCGGCTGCAAATCCGACAGATAGATCAATGTGCCGAATGACGATGACTAGTGTCATCCCTACAGCGAGAACTGCGATATAGCCGGTTGCATCAAGCAAATTACTGATATTCCGTGATGACATGAATAGGCCGTCTGTCATGATAGAGAATGTGAGCATGATGACGAACAAGGCAATATACATGCCATATTCACGAATATTTACTTTAATTAACGACTTTGCTTCGTTATAGAAATTCACAAGTCTTCCCCCTATTGCGTTGCAAAATGCATGATTTTTTCCTGATCCGCTTCTTCTATGGACAGCTCGCCCTTCATGCGGCCTTCTGCCATGATGTAGATGCGATCACTCATTCCCAATACCTCACCGAGCTCGGAAGAAATCATAATGATGCTCATTCCCTCGCTGATCAGCTTGTTCATGATTGTATAGATTTCAAATTTGGCACCGACGTCAATCCCACGAGTTGGTTCATCGAGGATCAGCAATTTCGGACCGACAAACAGCCATTTGCCGAGCGATACCTTCTGTTGATTTCCGCCGCTTAAGTTACCGACGATTTGCTCTATGGAAGGGGCTTTAATATTTAACGACTGCTTGTAGCTATTCGAGATACTCACTTCTTCATTGCTGTTGATAAATCCGCGCGATGAAATCTCATGAAGATTCGCAGCCGTTATATTGCTCTTAATATCTTGAATCAGGAAGAGACCATCCCCCTTGCGGTCTTCCGTCACATAAGCGATACCTGCAGTAATGGCATCCTGCGGATGCTTGAATACGCTTCGTTTGCCGTCCAGATACATCTCGCCCTGCAATTTATACGACTTCGGGTTACCGAAAATGCTTTGTGCCAATTCCGTTCGTCCGGAGCCCATCAAGCCGGCAATGCCGACGATTTCTCCTTTTTTAACTTGCAAATGAACGTTCTTCACAACGCTTCGACCCAGCTTCGGATCATAGGCAGACCAATCTCGCAGCTCCAGTATTGGCTCTCCGAATTGCTTGTCAGCCCGTTTTGGATAAATATCGTCGATCTCACGACCAACCATATTCTTGATGATGACGCTTTCGGTAATTTCGCCTTTGGACGCATCGAGCGTGCAAATCGTTTTTCCATCGCGAAGCACGGTAGCTTTGTCTGCGATCGCAATAACTTCTTTCAGCTTGTGTGAAATCATAATGCATGTAATGCCTTGGTTCTTCAGCTCACGCAGCAATTGCAGGAGATTCTCGCTGTCATCCTCATTGAGTGCAGCCGTAGGCTCATCCAGAATGAGCAGCTTCACTTCTTTGCTTAACGCTTTGGCGATTTCGACAAGCTGCTGCTTCCCGACACCCAGATCTTTGATCAAAACCTCCGGGTTCACAGTCAGCTTCACCTTTTTCAGCATTTCTTTCGCTCTGACGATCGTTTGATTCCAATCCACGAACGCGCCACGCTTCACTTCGTTGCCTGCAAAAATATTCTCATACACCGTCAAATCCGGAAATAGTGCCAGCTCCTGATAAATGATGGCTATGCCGGCTTTCACGCTGTCGCTGATCTTCGAGAAGCTTTGTACACTGCCATTAAAGATGATATCCCCTTGATAGGTACCATGTGGATAAACTCCGCTTAACACCTTCATCAACGTGGATTTACCTGCACCGTTCTCTCCGATTAAGCAATGGATCTCGCCCTTCTTGACTTTAAAGCTAACATTCGAAAGTGCTTTAACGCCTGTAAACTCCTTGGAAATCCCATTCATTTCTAATATGAATTCACTCATGTCTGTCGCTCCTTACCCAAACAAGGCTTACAAGCAAGGAATAGTGATAGACGCTGCTATCACTATTCCACGTTGCTTGCTGATGATCTGCTTAACTTACAGCCCTTGGAAATCTGATGCTTTGTAATACTCGGAATCGATCAGCTTCTCTTTTACGTTTGCTTTGTCGACTACGATAACGTCCGTTTGTTTTGCCGGTACATCGATCTTGCCATTGTTGTACGAACCGGTCGTTTCAGGCGTATTGCCGTCCAAGATGGAGATCGCCATACCCATTGCGTCTTTAACCAAGTTACGAACATCTTTGAAGACCGTCATGGATTGTTTGCCGTCAATTACATATTGAACAGAAGCTTGCTCCGCATCTTGACCTGTTACTACGAAGCTTGTAACCGCTTTATCAGAAGCGAATACATCAGCGATCGAACGAGCAGTACCATCATTTGGCGCCAAGATCGCTACGTCGCCTTTCATGTCAGCTGCTGCTGCAGTCAAATGGGTTTGTGCTTTGTTCTTAGCTTCGTTTGCATCCCAGTTCGTTGTTACTTGACCAATGATTTTGCTCAGTTGATCACGGGACAGTTCAGCTGTATCCTTCAAGCCTTCAGCTTCGCTGGAGTTCGCTACTTTGAATGTACCGTCAGCGATCTTAGGCTGCAGCACTTCCCAAGCACCTTGGAAGAACAAGAAAGCGTTGTTATCGGAAGCAGCACCCGCATACAGGTAAAGCGGCTCGCCGTTTCCTTTAGCGTGGTCAACCAGGTATTGCGCTTGTGCTTTACCAACTGCGATGCTATCGAATGTTACGTAGTAATCAACAGCATCTGTTTTCGTGATTAGGCGGTCATAGGAGATAACTTTAACGCCGGCATCTTTAGCTGCTTCTACTGCAGCTGCGGCAGCGTCGCCATCTTGTGGACAAATGATAAGGACTTGGATGCCTTTATTGATCAGCGTCTCCACGTTCTCTTTCTCTTTCGCAGAAGAACCTTGGCTGAACAAAATTTCCGTTGAATAATCCGTGCCGTCCAGTGCGGCTTTAAAACGCGTCTCATCCTGCACCCAACGCGGCTCATCCTTAGTCGGCAATACGATACCTACACTTACTTTTTTGCTGTCGCCGCAGGCTGCGACGATTGCAGCGAAGAGCATAATGACCAGTACCAGTGCGATTGATTTGAAACCTTTTTTCATGATTTGTTTTCCCCTCTCAATATACTAAAGCGTTTACAAAGCCAACTATAGCACCGCTTAAACATTATGAAAGCGCTAACGTATAGCACTTTTTTCATACCATCTGCACTATTTTGACTTCCTGATCGTTTCGGGTACAAAAAAAACGGTAGACCAGCTCCTTCGCTGATCTACCGCTTCTTCTTATTTCTCCGTCCGATAAATATCTGCCCGCTGATGGAAGCCATCGGCAATAATCGTGGCATCCATGTTCATGCGATCCACCGCAATGGGTTCAAGCAAGATGGCAGGCACATCGATTTTCTTGTTGAATACCGTCTTAACCGTGCTCACCTTCTCGCCCTTCGCCATTCGAACCGCCAGGTCTGCCGCAGCCTCCGCAAGCTTCGGTATCGGCTTATAGACCGTCATCGTTTGGGTTCCTTCCACGATCCGCTGCGCGGCTGCGAGCTCGGCATCCTGCCCGGAGACCGGAATTTGGCTGGCCATCTGCTGGGCGGCCAGCGCCGCGACGACGCCGCCTGCCGTTCCGTCATTGGCTGCAATAACGGCGTCGATCGCATTATGATTGGCTTTCAACGCTTCCTCCATGTTCGCTCTGGCGTTTGCAGGGATCCATTCCTTCGTGAATTGATCATAGACAATGCGGATATCTCCCCGATCCACGAAAGGCTTAAGCACCTTCATCTGCCCTTTCTTGAACATGTGCGCATTGTTATCGGTATCCGCGCCTTCAATCAGCACATAGTTGCCTTTTGGCACCTTAGACACGATAGCTCTGGCCTGAAGTTCGCCGGCTTTCTCGTTATCGAAAGAAATATAGAGATCGACATCGGCATTCAAGATCAGCCGATCATACGAAATTACTTTTATGCCCGCTTGATGTGCTTTAGCGACAATAGCTGCTCCGGCTTCGGCGTTATGGGGCACGACTACCAGAACATCCACACCATGGGAGATCATATTCTCCGCTTGGGCAATTTGTTTGGCATCATCGCCATTAGCCGCTTGAACGTCTACCTCTGCTCCTAGCCGTTCAACAGCTGCTTTAAATAAATCCCGATCCTTCTTCCAGCGTTCTTCCTCTAAAGTATCAAGGGACAAGCCAACGACCACTTGATGATCATTATCCGTCTTGGCTGCTGCTTGCGTATCGCCAACTTGCTGTTTCGGATCTTGCCCGGCTCCCGTTCGGACACCGGTACCGGCACCGGCTCCGCCAAGTGAGCAAGCAGACAGAAGCAGCGAAACACCTAATAAGCTGAACAGCAGCTTCTCTTGAAATTGATTTCGTCGCCAACGATGCCTCACGGTTAACCTCCTCATCCGAATTCAACTAGGGCTGCTTCTTGTTCACCGGACGCAGCAGCTGCTTTCGATAATCCGTCGGTGAGTGCCCCACAATCTTCTTGAAGACGCGGCTGAAATAATTGGGATCATTATACCCAATTTCGAACGTAATTTCCTTCAAGCTCATTTCCGACTCCAGCATCAACTGCTTGGCAGCCTCCATACGGCACTCTGTCAAATAATCGATATAATTCATGCCAAAATGTTCTTTGAACAGCTTGCTCACATAGAACGGGTTTCGATCCACTACAGCAGCCAGCCGCTCCAAAGACAAGTCCTCATGGGCGTGATCCTTAATATAATGCTTCAGCTTCAGAAGCAAGCCGGACTCCAACTCGCCATTATTCTGTGCCGCAGCCTCCGCAATGCCGGTAATCAGCACTCGCGTCTCCGTGCGAAGCTGCACATAGCTAGTCGTTTGACCTTGATAATAAAGCTTTTGGATATCCACGCCCATTTCCTGCAGCATCCGGCTTACGATGATCAAGACTTCAAATACGCGCTGCTGCGCCATTGCAACGCGCTCTCCCGCTCCTTCATAAATGTCAATAATCTGCCTAACCAGATCGTTCGCAGCCTCAAAGTGACCTCGGCGAACATCTTCAAGCACATTTTTCTCCAAATCCATCGTCAGTCTGCTAATGGACTTGCTTTCATGACGAGGCAAATCCTCATACAGGCAGAATCGCGCAGGTAATGACAGATCAACGGATGCAAGCATGGACTCATGATACGATTTACGCAGTTCTTTCAAGTCACTGTATAAACCACCGATTCCGGCAAAAGGCTCGTAGCCGCTATGACGCAAGGCAGCCTGCACCAGCTTCCTGCCCATAATGACCGCGTAGCTGCGGTAGGACTGCTCGCCTTCCATGAATAGAATAACCGGGATTTGATTGCCGGTAATTTTACCGATCCAGCAGTGGACATTCCAATCGGCCAACTGCTTCACAATTACGGCGTGAAGTCCTTCCAGCTCCTCGTGTCGGCCGTGCTCATGTCTGCCCTCAGATGCCGATTCCGAGAGCAGCAGATTGATGACGAAGCCGCCTTTCGTCGCGGGCAGCCCCAGTAACGCAATCATCTCGCTCAGATGCACAGACGGAGCATCGTCAAATAACAATTGAGATACGATATCCGCCTCAACGATGGGAAGCATTTTGCGCAAGCGCTCCGAATCCATACGCCGATGCTCCGATTCCATCCGGTTCGCACGTATTTCCTGCACGACTTTCCCGATCGTTTCTTGGATAACCGATGTTTTGCTCGGTTTCAGCAAATAGTCGCTAACGCCCATTTGCAGCGCCGATCTGGCGAACTCAAACGTATCAAACGCAGTCACCACAATGAATTTAACCGTTAAACTAAACGTCTTGATTTGTTCAATCGCTTGAAGCCCGTTAATGCCGGGCATCTTGATATCCATCGTAATCAGATCCGGCTTGAGCAGCTCCGCCATTTCGATCGCTTCTCGTCCGTTGGCAGCTTGTCCGACAATTTCGACCTCCGTGAAGCTCGTTTCAATGATCCGCTGGAGCGCCATACGCTCGATCGGTTCATCATCCACAATCAATATCCGAATCATAGTTTGGGCCTCCTCGGAAGCGTTAACGTAATGCATGTTCCTTCTCCGATCTTCGAATCAATGTGTATAATGTCTTCAACCCCGTAGAACAGCTGCAGTCTGTGCAGCACGTTCCGAATTCCGATGCCGGTGGAATGACCTTTATAGATGGAATTATCCGTATCGGCCAGCAGCCGTTCAATCTGTTCGGCGTCCATCCCTTGCCCCGTATCGGACACTTCTACCGTGACATGCTCCTCGTGACTCTTCACGCGAAGCGTCAGCGTGCCGCCGTCTTCTGACGGTTCAATGGCATAAATAAATACATTCTCCGCAAGCGGTTGAAGAATGAGAATCGGCACGTCGATATCGAGCCCGGCTTCATCAATTTCACGCACGACCTTCAGCCGATCCCCGAATCTCGCCTTCTGAATCGCCAAATATTCTTCCAGCACCTCAACCTCGTCCCCGAGCGTCACTCTGCTGTCCATCCGACGCAAATTGTAGCGAAGCATCCCGGCAACCGAGCTGATCAACTCACTTGTTTTGTCAGCGCCGGCCAAATACGCCTCCTTCGACAGCATATTAAGCGTATTGAATAGAAAATGCGGATTGATCTGGCTCTGTAAGCTCTTCAGCTCACTCTCTTTCAGCATCAGCTTATGTTTGTGCAGATCATATTCCAGCTGCGCCTTGCTCTGAATTTCATCGAACAAATTCCCAATATTCAAACGCATCGTATCCAATGTTTTCGCTAGGAACGACATGTCATCATTGTTATTGATTTCAATGGGCTTGTGGAAATTCCCCCGCGACAGCTCCCTAGCCGACTGCGTCAGTTTAAGGATCGGCTGTGTCACGCTGTTCACGAATCGGAAGGAGAAGATGAGCAGCATGAGCGATACAAGCGCAAGCGTCCAGAAGCCCATTTTGAGCAAATCGTCGCTGCGCTTAATGATTTTGCGGTAGAAGGCATCATAAGTCTTCTGTTCTCCGCTGATCAGCGTCAGGGTCGCTTCCGAAATATATTTGGAAATATTGGATGCCTCATCAAACTTCTTCGCTACTTCGTCCTCATTGTTGTCCTTCTGAAACCGAACGACTAACCCCATCGCTTCCGTTTGGCTCTCCAACATATGCTGAAAGTTGTCGAGCAGCATGGCATTGTTCGAATTCCGAAGCCAATTGAGCTCCGATTTGGTGTGCAGCAGTTTATTATTATCGTCGAAATACTGCTCAAGGCTCTCTTGGGACAGCGACATTCTGTAGTTGTTAAGCGAAGTAAGCGCCTGCTGGCTTTGCTCCGAGGCTTGGTTCATCAATAAATACCGCTGCAAAATCTCGTTGTATTTCTCCACCGTCCGCTGATTAAACAAACTCATCGACAGCCAAATGACGGCCATGATGATCCAGATGAGAATGGACAGCAGCATCATTTTATTACGGATCGTATTCACTTCGCCCCACCTCCGTCATCGGAAGCGGCCACAACACTGATCGGTGTAAAGTATCGCTTGTTCAGCGGGAGCTTGTCGCTATCCAGCCACCGTTTCATCAGATCGACGCTCATCTGCCCCATTTCCTCATAATGCTGCGACAGTCCTGATTCGATCAGTCCTTCTTTGATCAATTTGACCGTTTGTGGCGAATTGTCGAACATGAATACGTCATATTCATGCATGCGTGAACGGGAGTCGCCGGCTTGAACGATGCTCTTCCCAGAATCAGTCGGTAGTCCGATGAAAGCATTCACCTTCGGATAATGATTCAGAATATCATTGGTTTGCGCATTCGCCTGCACATGTTCGTTATCCTTTGAAGCGTAAACCAATTGAATCTCCTTGTATTGGGCCAGCACCTCACGCAGACCCTTCTGCCGCAGTTTGTCCGTATCCGAGCTCTCCATGTTCGTAATGACGCCAACCGTCCCTTGCCCGTTTAAAGCTTCGGCGATATGCTTCCCCATTACGATGCCTTCTTGGTAATGATCCGAACCGACGTAGGTTTTCCGCAAGCTCCCCGGCGCGTCGGAATTAATCATCACAACCGGTATCCCGCGAAACGTCGCTTTATTCACGATCTGCACAAAGTCAGGCCGGTCCACGCCTTCAATAATAATGCCATCCACTTTGGAAGCGATTGCAATATCAACCTGCTTAATGAGCTCCTCGACATTCGAACGATATACCCCCCAGAAGTCAATCAACATCCCATGACTGGCGGCTGCCGTCCGAGCGCCTTTCTGGATTTCGTTCATCACGTAGCTGCCCTGCTCTTGCGATATGATGACAATATGCGGGGCAGTCTGGTTGCCCGCACTTTCCATGTTGCCGGACATACCGAGATCGTCGTTACGATATAACATCAAATATAACGTTATTGTCAACGCAACCAGGCAGATGCCCACAAATAAGGTAAAGAAAATAGGCTTTTTCATATTTTCTCCTAAGTCATTAGCGATTTTCACGTAATTCTAACACGATTCATCTATTCTGCACAGTTCTCCTCCAAACATCATCATAAAAGCTCAATAAATGTTCGAATATACTCATGTTTTCTATTCCATCGGTAAATGATACAATATGGCAATGAAGACCAAAATTCTTCATCCAAACCACTGAAGGAGTGAATGGAATGTCAGTTGATGCTTACCTGAACTTTCAAGGAAATACCCGTGAAGTTATTGAATTTTACGCGGAAGTTTTCAATACTGAAATTACGAATTTGACGACATTTGGCGAAATCCCGCCGCATCCTGATCATCCGCTGCCTCCAGGCATGGAGAATGGCATTATGCATGCCCGCATGAATGTACTCGGAAGCAACCTCATGTTCTCAGATACATTCCCAGGTATGCCATTTACAATGGGCAACAACATTAGCCTTGCAATCGTTGGAGAAGATGCCGACGAACTTAGACGTATTTACGCGAAACTAAGCGAAGGCGGATCGAACAGCATGCCGCTTCAAGAAACGTTCTGGACGAAGCTGTACGGCATCACAACAGATAAATTCGGCATCACATGGCAGTTTAACCTAGGCCTATAACATCGATAATGAAACGGGACAAGCCTCTGCGGGCTGTCCCGTTTTTCGTTCATAAATTGAGGCAATCAACTACCTGACAGGTACGTAGGATTTAACGCCAACCAAGGCGGTCAGAACGCCGTGAATCGCAGCAAAAACATCCAAAAAGGGCCACGTCCGGACAACGGGACGACTAGCGGGCTGAGCGGCGTTTGGTTAAGTAAACTAGTGAAATAAGAGCGATGTAGAGCGTCCATATGGACGCTTTTTTCTTTGTCTAAGAGGGACCATTTATTATTGCTTTGACACGTAGAGTAATCTGTGATAAATTTACTCCATCAGATAGAACTATGTCAGATAGAGCACTATGTGGCAGAGTAAATGACAGATCTATTTATTTTGTACAGGAGGACCATACATGATTCGAAGTGATATCATTCGCGGACATCTCGATGCGATTATTTTGCGGCTGATCTATGAAGAAGACCGCTATGGCTACGAGATTTCCAAAGAAATCAGTTTGCGGACCGGGGATCGTTTTCAAATCAAGGAAGCCACGCTGTATGCGGTCTTTCAAAGGCTGGAGCGCAAAGAGCTGATCGAATCGTACGTTGGCGATATTTCGCACGGCAGCAAGCGGCGTTATTACAAGATCACCAAGCTTGGCAAGGCTTATTTGAAGGAAACCGTTGAAGAATGGCTGGAAATCAAAGAGATCGTTAATATTTTCATGGAGGGATTGTAGGATGAAGAAGATTAGTGCACATGTTGAGGAATGGTTTCAGGATATTCCGGACAGCGAACAGAAGCAGTCCATGCAAGAGGAAATTACGCAAAATTTAGAGGAAAAAGTGTACGATTTGATGCGCCGCGGCAAATCCGAGGAGGATGCGATCAATAAAGCCATCGTAGAGTTCGGCGATATCTCCGACATTAAATTGGAATTCGGCACCACCAGCAAAGATCCGGTTTCAGCACGAAAGCAATTTGGACTGCATCTGGGTTTCTCGCTCTGGGGAAGCGGATTAATTGTTGCCCTCATGGTGTTTATCAACATATATTACACGCCGGGCACGATTTGGTTCGTCTATCCTACATTCGCCGTCGCTTGGTGGCCGCTTGTGATGTTCTACAAGTGGCTCGGCTGGAAATAAGGAGGTCATACGATGACAAGTCCCCGCGTCGCTTTCGCCGTGATGGGCAGTCTGATGAGCGTAGCTTTCCTCATTCTCGTGAACCATCTGACTTCGCCCGGTTATCTGTGGGTCATTCACCCCGCTTTTGCCATTATTCAATGGCCGATTGCGATGTACTTTGCCGCTTCCTGCAGGCTCAAAGCCTATTCCGCAGTTACCAGCCTGCTGATTATCTTGTACCTCATCGTGGAAAATATTACGCAGAGTCCTGAACATCCATGGTTCTTATATGCGGCTTTCGCTATTATTTGGTGGCCGATCATTATGTATGCCGGCCGTTTCGCCGGGACACTCCGGATGGCGCTGATCGGCAGCTTCTGCATCATCGTTTCGTACGGAGCGCTTAATTTGCTGCTCTCACCGCAATTTCCATGGATCATCTTCCCTGCTTACGCTGCCCTTTGGTGGCCGATGTCCATTTATTTCAGCCGCAGCCGCAGATGGTTTGAGTTTGCCCTCTGTGCCTCACTGCTTACCAGTGCTTTATTCATTACACTGAACGCCGTTACTTCTCCTGATCATATCTGGGCGATCTATCCTATATTCGCAGTCATCTGGTGGCCGCTTAGTATGCATTACTACGCCAAACGCCCTCCTATTTGATCGCTCTTGGCGCAGGATGCTACAATGATATCAAAAACGTAAAACGGAGAATCGCATATGCCCTCATACATCATGAAAAACAATCAAGCCAACGCACGTATTCTGGCATCCCAAGCTGTAGCAGCGGATGCCCCTGCCGTCATGGAACTGCTTGTCGGCGCAGCCACCTGGCTCAAGAGTAAAGGCTCCAAGCAGTGGAGCGCTCTACTAAACGGTGACGATCACCATAATGTAGTCGGTCATATCGACAAAGGCGAGCTGTTCCTCTTCAAAGATGGCGATGTATTTGCCGGTATGGTCCTGCTGATGCAAGTTCCCGGAGAGTGGGATCATGGCTTATGGGGCAAGGATGGCCATGAATCGATCGTCTATTTGCACCGCTTGGCGATCAACCGTGAATACGCAGGCCAAGGCCTGGGAGCAGACATTGTTCGCTGGGCCGAGGAAGGCGTATCGTTCCCAGGGAAAGATCGCATCCGACTCGATTGCATTGCAAACAATGAGAAGCTGAACGCGTTCTACAGCGGGCTCGGCTATACCTACAAAGGAACTTCGCCTAGCGGGTTCTGCTTGTATGAGAAATTTTATAACTAATTAGTAATGCTAAAGCTGCCTTTAAAGTGTATACCACTTTTGAGGCAGCTTTTGTTTTGCTCGGAACCGGCTGGGGGCGACTAAAAGTTGCAGGATAGGCATCATTTCACCCCTTTCAGTTGGTAAGCATGGTCAAATGCTGACCAAACCGCAACATTTACTCTACCTCACGCAGGACCAGACGCTCGCGCTAACGAACCCTTGAGGGCTTATTCCAGCTAAATGACGGCATTGGAAGATCTAACAAACCTTACGTACCCTTTAATCTAACGAATCGCAGGGGTCTTATATGCTCCAAAAAACGCGATTTGAAATTCTAACGAATCCTACAGGCCTTATTTGCTCCAAAACCCGTGCTTTTCAGCTTAATTCTGCTAAATAAGGCCTCTGTGGTTCGTTAGAATTTGGGAGGTGCCTATTTCTCCAAAATAAGGCCTCTACGGTTCGTTAGAGCTGCGAGGCTTGGGAGAAGCTGAAGTAGTTGACTGGGACGCTTGACGAGGGGCTGCTGCAAAGGGATTTTTCGGGAGTTTAGTTAGGGCTGGGGAGCGATTATCACCGAGGGATATCAAGCGACAACCTAGAGGTTACAATCCTTATAAATCTAACGAATCGTAGGGGCCTTATTTGCCCCAAAAAACGCAATTTGAAATTCTAACGGATCCTACACGCCTTATTTGCACCAAAGCCCGTGCTTTTCTGCTTAATTCTATAAAATAAGACCTCTGTGGTTCGTTAGAATTTTAAAGGTGCTCATTTCTCCATAATAAGACCTCTGTGGTTCGTTAGAATTTTAGAGGTGCTCATTTCTCCAAAATGGGGCCTCTACGGTTAGTTAGAGCTGCGAGAGGGGAGAAAAGCTGTAGAAGTTGACTGGGATCGCTTGGCGTGGGGCTGCTGCAGCGTAACTGTACGGGAGGCTATTTAGGGGCTAGGCGACTCGTTAGAACGGTAAAAAGGTGGCAAAAGGTTTAACCCTTTTGCCACCTTACTTGATTCAGGGTGCTCTGTTCAAGTGAAAAAGAGGTTCGAAATACTGAGCTGCTAGAATGCCCAATTGCCGCCGCGGAACAGCGGTTCTGGTGTGCCGTCCTGGAGAACGCCGTCGATATCCAAATCCTCGGTGCCGATCATGAAATCCACATGCGTTAAGCTGTGATTCAAGCCGCGTTCTGCAAGCTCCTCTTTACTCATCGACAAGCCGCCTTCCACGCAGAACGGGAACGCGAAGCCTATGGCCAAGTGGCAAGCTGCGTTTTCATCAAACAGAGTGTTGTAGAACGTCAGGTTCGTATCCGAAATCGGCGAACGGTAAGGCACTAATGCAATCTCGCCCAGATAGTGCGAGCCTTCATCCGTTTCTACCAGCCCTTTAAGCGCCTCGTAACCTACCTCAGCTTGATACGCCGTAATACGTCCTTCTGTGAAGGTGATCGAGAAGTTGTCGATTAGATTGCCGTTATAGCTAAGCGGCTTGCTGCTGACAACCGTTCCGTTCACGCCAGTACGCAGCGGAGATGTGAACACTTCCTCCGTTGGCATGTTCGGGATAAAGGTTGTTCCCTGCCCGTTACGTGTACCCGCGCTTACCCAAATATGACCTTCCGGAAGTCCGATCGTCACATCGGTTCCTGCCGAACCGCGATAACGCAGCTCTTTGTATCTGCGCTCGTTAAGACGGCCAGCCTTGGAACGAAGATTGTCGGCATGCTCGCGCCATGATTGAACCGGATCGGCTGCATCCACCCGCGTCGCTGCGAAGATCGCTTCCCATAGGGCATCTACGCGCTCTACAGCCGGAAGTGCCGGAAACACCTTCTCCGCCCATTCCGGCGTCGGTACGGCAACAATCGACCACGATACTTCATTGCTCAGCGTAAACTTACGGAACGGCTGCAGCGCAGCTTGCTGGGATTTGGTCGCAAGACCGATCCGGGATGCATCGATTCCGTTCAGCAGATCCGGGTTCTCGGCAACGACCCAGAGGAATGCTGCTCCCTCTTCCGCTAAGGCCACTCTTCCCTTCGCATGCCATTCCGGGTAATAGGATAGTCCGTCTTCCGGCGATTTCTCAAGGCGCGTACGAGTAATTAACTCATCGCTCCAGTCGACATGTACATAGCTTGCTCCTATTTCATAGGCACGTTTCGCCACTTCTCTGACGAAATCAGCTGCTGCGATTTGCGAAATAATACAGAGCTTCTGACCGGGCTGAACGTTAACTCCGACCTCTACGGCAAGTGCCGCGTATTGCTCCAGACGATGTTGGAATGATTTCATTTGATCGACTCCTTTATGTAGGGGTAATTCCTCAAATCCTATACCCTGATACCGATTCCCATTATACCAGCGCGTGATTGGCAGATGCAAAAAAACACCTGAAAGGCCGACCAACTTCGGGTCACCGTTCAAGTGTTTTCCTAACTTACGTCATTTGAAATTGGGCATGATGAAGTCTGCTATAATGGCCGCCTGCTTCAAGAAGCTCTTCGTGTTTTCCTTGCTCCGACACGCCATCCTCAGTGACTACGACGATGCGATCGGCATTCTTAATTGTTGCCAGACGATGCGCGATAACGAGCGTCGTACGGCCTTGCGACAGTTCAGCAAGCGACTGCTGGATTGCGGACTCCGTCTCGGTATCGAGCGCAGAAGTAGCCTCATCCAGAATAAGAATTGGCGGGTTCTTGAGGAACATCCGTGCAATCGCAACACGCTGCTTCTGACCGCCGGACAGCTTAACGCCTCGCTCGCCCACGATCGTGTCCAGCCCCTCCGGCAAGGACAGAATAAATGACTCCAGCTGTGCTCGTTTCGCAGCCTGCATCAATTCAGCGTCTGTCCCATCCATCTTGCCATACTTGATATTATCCCGAATCGTTCCCGAGAACAGGAATACGTCCTGCTGGACGATACCGATCCCTTTGCGCAGTGAATTCAGCTTCATATCGCGTATATCGCGGCCGTCGATCGTAATGCTTCCTGCATCAACGTCATAGAAACGGGGCAGCAAGCTGCATAACGTCGTTTTCCCGGCTCCGGAAGGACCGACGAACGCGAACGTCTCGCCTTCTTGGATGGTTAAGTTGATATGCTCGAGCACTTTAGATTCATTTTCGTAACCGAAGCTGACGTTTGTGAACTCGATATTGCCGCGCAGGTTCTCTACTACGATTGCATTGGGCCGATCTGCGACCTCCGGTTCGGTCTCAAGCAGCTCGATATATCGCTTGAAGCCTGCAAAACCTTTCGGATAACTCTCGATAACCGCATTGATTTTCTCAATTGGCCCGATAAACACGTTAGCGAGCAATAAGAATCCGACAAACTCCCCAATTGTCAGCTCTTGCTGAATAACGAACCAAGTGCCGCAGACCATAACGAACAGGGTCACAAAACGTTTCAGCATGTAGCTGAGCGAAACGTTGGCCGCCATGATTTTGTAAGAAAGCAGCTTGGTTAAGCGGAAACGCTGATTGTTGACCTGAAACTGCTCCTTCTCGAACTCCTCGTTCGCGAAGGATTGAACAACGCGCATGCCGCCAACATTATCTTCTACGCGCGCATTAAAGTCCGCAATATCGCTGAAGAGCTGATGGAACGCCCTGGTCATTTTCTTGCTGAAGACGATGGCCAGCCATACCATGAGCGGTACAACAACAAAGGTGAGAAGCGCCAGCTTCCAGTTAATCAGCATCATTAATGTGAATGCGCCCACCAGCGTCATAACGGCAATAAACAAATCCTCCGGCCCGTGATGGGCCATTTCACCGATTTCAAGCAAGTCATTGGTAAGCCGGGACATCAAATGACCTGTCTTCGTATTATCAAAGAATCGAAATGAGAGCTTCTGAATATGATCGAACAGCTTGCGGCGCATATCGGTTTCGATATTGATGCCCAGCATATGCCCCCAATAGGTTACGACATAGTTAAGAAACGCGGTAAATGCATAAATGGCAAGCAAGGCGATACACGCCCAAGCGATCAGGCTCCAGTCTTTCCCTGGCAGCAGCTTATCTACGAATTGATTGACCGCAACGGGGAACCCCAACTCCAGAAAGCCTGCGAAGATGGCACAGCAGAAATCCAGATAGAACAGCCCTTTATAGGGCTTGTAGTACGTCATGAAGCGTTTAAGCATAGCGAGAAATACCCTCCCTTACTGTTGATACTGCTGATGAATGATTATTTGGCCCGTGTGAGCAAATATAGAAAATACGGTGCTCCGATAATGGCAACCACAATCCCTGTTGGCACATCGTACATACGAGCAAGCGTATCTGAGATAATGAGCAGCAGACCGCCTGTAACTGCCGAAGCTGGCAATAAGTACGTATGCTGTGGACCAACAAGCCTGCGTGCCAAATGAGGTCCGATCAGCCCAACAAAAGCGATTCCGCCGCCAACCGCTACACAGGAAGCCGCTAGTGCAACGGCTGCCCCGTACAGATACAACCGTTCGCGGTTAAGTGCCGTACCCAGGCCGGAAGCCGTCTGATCCCCTAAATTCAGCACGTCCAGCACGCGTGCCTTGTAGTAGACAAAGGGCAGTAGCACGACGATCCAAGGTAATAACGCCAGGACGAAACGCCAGTCCATCCCAAGCATGCTGCCAGCCAGCCAAACCTGAACGAATTTAAATTGATCCGGGTTGAGCTTCAGCGTCAAGACGAGCATAAAGGCTGAAATCCCGGCAGCTACCGCGATTCCGACAAGCAGAAGTCGAATGGTCGAAATGCCATAATGACGTCTATAGGAGAGACCGTAGATTAGTGCAGCTGTAGCTCCTGCTCCAACCATGGCAAGCAGAGGCAGCAGAAAAATGGCATGGTTTATCGGTGTTACGGATATATACAGAATGACGATCAGTCCAGCCCCGGCGTTAATACCGAGGATCCCGGGATCGGCCAGCGCATTTCGCGTAACCCCTTGCAATATGCAGCCCGACACCGCGAAACCGGCGCCGATCAGCAGTGACATTACGATCCGAGGCAGGCGGAACTGATAGAGGATCAGCTCCTGATTAGCCGTCCCATTGCCAAGCAGTGTATGTATCATGTCGCTAGGCGAGAGCCTCAATGTGCCTGTACTCATACTTATAATGAATACAAGGATAATGAGACCGCCCATCAACCCTATAATTGTGTATGCCCGCTTCTTCCGTGCTTTCTCTGCAGGAGTAACTGTAAAGGTGTTCATTACAGCTCCCTCCTTTCTTTAATCGCCAGATACAGGAAGAATGGAACGCCAATGACTGCAATAAGTGCACCCAGCGGCGTTTCGGAGTATGGATTGAACATACGGGCGCCAATGTCCGCAACGATAAGCAAGAGCGCGCCAAGGACAGCAGAGCACGGAATGATCCAACGATAATCGACGCCTACCAAATACCGTGCGATATGCGGAATGATGAGTCCTACGAAGCCAACAGCCCCAACGACGCTAACTGAAGCTCCGGCTAAAATAAGCACGAGGATCGTTCCGATCAGCTTTATCAGCCCGGTACGTTGCCCAAGACCAATTGCAATATCTTCACCAAGGCTTAACAGCGTTATCGAACGCGACATCATGATCGCAGCGACAATACTGCCCAATATCCAAGGCGAAATGATACGAATTTGCGCCCATTCCACGCCTGCCATGCCGCCGGCGAGCCAGAAGGCCAGCTCTCGGCCTACTTGATAATGAATCGCGATCGCGTCACTAATTGCAAGCAGCAGCGCAGTTACGGCAGCGCCTGCAAGAACCAGACGCACAGGTGTAAGGCCGCCTTTGACAAACGCCCCTGTTCCAAACACAAGTGCAGCAGCCGCAGCGGCGCCGAAGAATGAGAAGAACATGAGATTCACGAATGACATACCGGGAAAGAACGCAAAACATACCGCCAGCAGAACGCCTGCACCGGCATTAATGCCCAGCAAGCCCGAGTCTGCCAATGGGTTGCGCGTCATTCCCTGCATAATCGCCCCAGCTGCGGCAAAAGCCGCTCCTGTCAGCGCACCTGCCAATACACGCGGAATACGCAGCTCCCTGATGATTTGGTGCTGAGTCAAATCCGTATTAAAGTGAAAGAGCGCATCCCATACCGTCGATAAGGATGTGTCAGCGGCTCCAACACAAATAGATATAGCTGCAGTCAGAACTAGTGCAAGTGTACCGAAAATAAGGATAAGTAGGGCAGCGAGCGGCCGGGAATGAATGGCCAATTGCTGTGTTTGTGAGGATGATTGAACGTCCACTTCAAAATAAACCACCTTTGCACGGATGACAAACCTATAGCTTGATTGCGATCATTGAGAATTATTTTCATTTCCATAATAAAGAGTTCAGCGCCTCTTGTCCATTTATTTGCCCAATGTTTCCTAAGAACGTGCAAGTTTTATGTGAAAAAGGTACCATTCCTTGAACAAGTCTCAGATGGAGGTGATTCTCATGGATCCCAGCATCGATCGCGGGATTGACCGTCTGGTTCATCACCTGCTTGGCAAACAAAGTCAAGATGGCAGTTGGCGACTTGGATTCATTGATAGCGGAACGACCACTGATGCGGCTGCAGTTATGCTGTTCACCAGCGCTGGCATTCAGAAGCCTGCGCTAATCGCTTCCTTATGTGAGCGAATCTTAGCCAAGCAAGGTGCTGATGGAGCTTGGCGTGTCTATCCCGATGAGGAGGATGGTAATCTCGCCGCGACGGCAGAATGTTATTTTGCCTTACAATTTGCCGGACTATCACCTTCTGATCCCCGAATGAAGCAGGCTCGCGCGTGCATCGACAAGCACGGAGGACTCTCACGTATCAATAGCTTGTTGACAAAGTTCCTGCTTGCGGTTGTCGGGCAATATGAATGGCCGCGCTGGTTCCCTGTACCACTCTCACTGCTGCTGCTGCCTCCGACCTCGCCGCTTCACTTCTATCAATTCTCCGGGTATGCTCGTGTTCACATGGCCCCGATGATGCTGCTCGGATCTACCAAACCTGCTTTCACGCTGCCTCATATCGAACCGCTTCGCTTCCACTATGAGGATACTTCGCTTGAGCAGCTGTTAGAGCAGCAGAACAGTTGGCAGCAGCATGTATCCATGCGAATCCCCTCTTTGCAAGGAATATCGCCGCTTACGGCCCTTAACAAGCAAGGTACAGCTCGCGCGCAGCAATACATGCTGGATCGAATTGAGGCGGACGGTACGCTGTACTGTTATGCCAGTGCGACCATTCTAATGATTCATGCGCTTCGCGCACTGGGATTCGAAATCGGTCATCCTATTATCATGCAAGCTGTTGCAGGGCTGGAGTCACTATTGCTTCGCGATAATCATGATCTCACTGTGCAGAATACGACCTCCACTGTATGGGATACCGCATTAATTAGCCACGCCCTCCAAGAAGCAGGCGTACGCGCCAATCATCCGAGCATTCGATCCGCGGGCGATTATTTATTGAAGCACCAGCATTCAAAGCTTGGCGACTGGAAGCTGAACGTGGAGCATCCGCTGCCAGGCGGCTGGGGCTTCTCTGACTCGAATACGATAAATCCGGATCTCGATGACACTACAGCTGCAATGCGCGCTATTCACGGACTCACCAATGAAATTCCCTATCAGCATGCTCGTGAACTCGGCCTGCAATGGCTGCTGTCCATGCAAAACGCCGACGGAGGCTGGGCGGCATTCGAGCGCAATGTGAACAACAAAATCATCAGCTGGGTACCGCTCGATGGCGCTGAGGATGCCGCTACGGATCCATCAACACCGGATCTAACCGGCAGAACGCTGGAATATTTGGGCAGGCATGCCGGGCTGACAACCGCTCACAGTCACTTCATGCGCCGAGCTGCAGACTGGCTCTATAGCGCGCAGCAGGCTGACGGCTCATGGTACGGCCGCTGGGGCGTATGCTATATCTATGGCACTTGGGCTGCGCTCACCGGCTTGATTGCCGCCGGGGAGTCACCGAATCATCCGCAAATTCGCAAGGCCAAGGAATGGCTTCACCGTATTCAACTGCCAGATGGCGGATTTGGCGAATCCTGTCGCAGTGATCATGTGAAGCGATACGTCCCGCTCTCCTATTCCACGCTGTCGCAAACCGCGTGGGCGCTCGATGCGCTTGTCGCCGTTAACGATCAGACCTCCCCTGCCATGGAGCAAGCATGCGATTTTCTGTTACGTGCATTAGATTCGGAGGACCCGCTTCCAAAGAAGTATCCGACCGGAGCAGGATTGCCCGGCTATCTCTATACGAAATATGAGAGCTACCCTTTAGTATGGCCGCTTCTCGCACTAGCAAATTACCGCAATAAGTTTGGAGGCGGCTCGACTTCAGTCAATTAAAGCTCGTAAGCGCGAAAAAAAGGGACTATTCCGCACGCACGTAATTGCGCGGCGGAAAGTCCCACAAGCCGGTAACTTGAAAATGGCAACTGCTTAGAAATATAGAGTAACTTCAATTAGCGCTGCAAACGCCAGTACATATTGTTCAAACGCAGCTCATTACAGAATGCGAGCGGATTTGTCGAATTATCGATGATCACACACTCAATCCCTGTCATCTCTGCCCAGTCCACCAGCTGCTCAGCCGTAACCTCATACGAGAACACCGTATGATGCGCGCCGCCTGCCCGGATCCACGCTTCTGCGGAATCTTTCAGGGATGGCTGCGGCTTCCAAAGCACACGTGCAACCGGTAGTTTCGGCATATCATGCGGTGTTTCTACGGCATCGACAATGTTCACGATGAGACGGAAACGATTGCCCACATCAATAAGCGATGCGTTCACGGCCTGACCGCTGCGACCGTTGAAGGTCATACGGGCTGGGTCAGCTTTGCCGCCGATGCCTAGCGGGTGAACTTCAAGACGAGGCTTGCCTTCGGCGATCGTCGGGCAAATTTCAAGCATATGCGCGCCAAGAATGAGTTCATTGTCCGGCTCCAGATGGTACGTATAGTCCTCCATAAAGGAAGTCCCTTTATTGCCGGCAATCGTCTTCATCACACGAGTAAGCGCCGCTGTCTTCCAATCGCCTTCGCCGCCGAAACCGTAGCCTGCCTCCATTAAACGCTGCACCGCAAGCCCGGGAAGCTGCTTCATGCCGTGCAAATCCTCGAAGGTTGTCGTGAACGCCGTGAAGCCGCCTTCTTGGAGGAATGCCTTCATTCCGAGCTCAATACGTGCCTGCTCCCGGATCGATTCCCACTTCTCAGCACTGGAACGTGTTTCAGGCGTAATCTCGTAAGCCGCTTCGTATTCGTCCGTCAGCGCATTCAGCTGCTCTTCCGTCACCTGCGCGATATAAGCTGCCAGATCTCCGATTCCGTAGCCGTTAATCGACCAGCCGAACTTAATTTGTGCTTCTACCTTATCGCCTTCTGTAACAGCAACTTGACGCATATTGTCGCCGAAGCGGGCTACTTTAAGCGAGCGGCCTTCTGTGAATGCCACTGATGTGCGCATCCAGCCGGCAATACGGCCACGCACCTCAGCATCCTCCCAGTACCCTACAACTACTTTACGAGCAATACCCATGCGTGCACCGATAAAGCCGTATTCTCGGTCACCGTGAGCGGATTGATTCAAGTTCATGAAATCCATATCAATGGAGTCCCAAGGAATATCGCGGTTAAACTGTGTGTGCAGGTGAAGCAGCGGCTTGCGCAGCTCGGATAATCCGGCAATCCACATCTTCGCAGGCGAGAACGTATGCATCCAAGTGATCAGACCCGCACATTGCTCGTCCGCATTAGCTGCCGCGCACAAGCTATAGATTTCTTCAGGCGTGGTTAATACCGGTTTAAACACAACTTCATAAGTAATCGCTTCATCGCGATCCAAGCCCTCTGCAATGATTCGGGAATGATCTGCAACCTCTAGCAGCGTTTCCGGTCCATATAGATGCTGGCTGCCGGTAACAAACCAAAATTGATAACGTTTAACCTGTATCACGTTAATATTCCTCCTCATGATCCTGCATTCATCAATCACTTGTACGAACATGATAGCGAAATCAAGCACCGCATCGGTACTCATACAGACAATTCCGCCAAATTCAAGCTAAAGACCAGAGTATGTACAGCTGCAAACTTGTACGTACAACTACTACCAAACTCATTGTACGCTCCTGCAGATTTGTTTTCAATACTTAATTATTAACGTTTCTATACTTAACACTTGACACTGATACACTTTGTATCATAAATTACTATTAGTGGGGCCGAAGTGTAGCTTTTTCACTAGTACTAGTTTGCGAAGAATGACGTAAGGAGCTAGAAACTATGACGATGGGAGATCGATTAAGGGAACTTCGACTTCGAAAGCACATTTCACAAGAAGAAGTCGCCAGGCAAATTGGCATTACCCGTTCTGCTTACAGTCATTACGAAATTAACAACCGCCAGCCGGTCTATGAAACGTTAAAGAAGCTCGCTATTCTTTTTAACGTATCACTGGACTACATTATCGGCGGAGAGGCTGCAAGACCAGAAACGCCTGTAACTCCTGAAGCGATCGAAATTATCCGTATTCTAAACGGCATGGATCAGGAACGCCGAAAGCAATCCATCGATCGGATGATGGCGGTTATCAGGCAAGCTGACTAACGCTTCGTAGGGTTGCAGGCAGCGCGAACCAGATCATTGTCCCTTTATCCAAGGTACTGACAGCACCGATTGTGCCGCCATGTGCTTCCACAATTTCTTTGGCAATCGCGAGCCCCAAGCCGCTGCCACCCTCGGCTGAGTTCCGGGAAATCTCTTTCTTGTAGAACCGGTCGAAAATAAAGGGCAAATGCTCTTCCTCAATTCCGCTGCCTGTATCGCTAACGGTTACGATGGTCCGTTTTGCTGTCTCATCGAAGAAAAAAGAAAGCGCTATCTCGCCCCCCTTCTCCGTATGTTTAATCGCGTTGTAAATGACATTCGCAATAACTTGATCCATTCGCGGCAGATCCAGGCGCAGAATGATGCGGTTCTGTTGTTCCATTTCATGGGCATGCCCCTCCTGTTCGGAGTGCGCACTGTGAAAATCGCATCTGAACCGCATGCCGCTGCTGACGACATCGATTTCGTAGAGATCATGCAGCTGTTGAATCCAATGACTGAGCGGAACATCCGCAAAGTCGAACCTCGTCTGTCCGGCCTCCAGCTTCGTCAGCTCGAACAAATCGTGAATCAACCGATTAAGTCCGCCGACCTTGCCCAGCATCATTCGCAGATAGCGCTGCTGCTGCTCCTCCGTTTTGACCACTCCATCTTGAAAAGCTTCCAAGTAGCCTTGCAGCAACGTAATCGGCGTGCGCAGATCATGCGAAATATTCGTCATCAGATGCCTTCGCGACGACTCCGAGCGATGCAGGTCCCGATTCGTCTGCGCCAGCGATTCATTCGCCTCACTCAGCGCGGTCGTCCGCTCTTCGATACGCTCCTCCAAATGCACATTCAACTCTCTCAGCTCACTTGAGACATGCTCAACCTGATACATGGCGCTGGAGAACCTTTTCGAAATGATAAAAGACTGCATCAGCATAAAGAAGAACAATCCCAGCGGAATCAGCTGTGCATATAGAAGCCATTCGTTGTAGAACAGCATGTCATTCAGTACCGTAACGACAAACACTGCTACCCCTGCCAAGACAAACGCAGACCCAATCCGTTTGCGAATCTTCGCCGTAATCAGGATGATTAGCGTATAGATGCTCACAACTACAACGTAAATTTGAAACCATGATATCTGTTGCGTGTACACGATTGCAGGTGTGAACAGCACAAAACCGACCAAAGTGGTCCCGATTCCGATTACGAAAGGGATCACGCGTTTGGATGCGTCCATCGGAAAGAGCCGATACACGTACAAATACCCCGCCACTGCGCTTAGCGAAAAGGCGATATATTCGATTTTCATCCCAATCTCCCAAGACAGCGGAATGAGCTGTAAAATATAATTTTCGCCGGTTACGCCGGCTCTTGCCGCAATGAATAAGCATAACAAACCAAAATGAATCGTAAACTGCTCCTGCCTGCGGAAAGCATACAAACCGATGTGATAGATCCCGATGATAAACAAGCTGCCTAGGATGAGCATTTCCTGAATGGATGCTTTCATCTGATTCGCGACAAGCGTGTCGCTGTTGCCCATCTTGAACGGAACCCAGATGCCCCCTTTGCGATGCTGGAAGTTGGATACCTGCACGATAAAATCCAGCTCCTGCTTACCTTCTACATTAAACGAGACAATCCGCGGGAACTGCTGCGCCTTCGAAGAGCTTCTGCTAGTTCCGACGATCCCTTGTTCGGCAAGCTGCTTGCCGTTAATCCAGAACTTATAGCTGCTGAAAATGTTCGGTATGCGCACGGCAAGCACATGATCCGTCGGTTTGATGAGCACCGTTAATTTATAGGTGGCATAGCCTTGTCCATTCTTAATGCCGCTGTTACCCGGGTAGCTGTTCCAGGAACGAGGAACCGTTACATGCAAACCCTCATATCTCATGGCTAACTCAGGGGTCAGCAGCTGTCCGCTGAAGAACGTCCATTCCCCTGTCAGCGGGAGCTCGCCATCCCTATCAAACGACCAATTTCGAAGATCAAGAATACCTTGTTTCGCAGCAGGATTCTCCTCGCCGCTCTGTGTACTGCAGCTTGTGAGCAGGAGTATGGGAAGTAAAAAGAGTAGAAACGATCGGAATAATCGGCGAATCATAGCAGCCTCCTGAAAAATCGTTGATTGCTCACCCCTCCCTCGATTCGCTATAATAGCCTAGGAAGAGGGGGAAGATGGAGATGAATGGTAGCAAAATTCTTGTCGTTGACGATGAAGCCGATATTACCGAGCTGATTACTTTATATATGGAACGAGAAGGTTTTGAAGTACATACGACAGACAACGGTGAAGATGCCGTCCTGCTCGCAGCCGGTCTAAAGCCGGATATGATCCTGCTGGACATCTCACTCAAGAATTTGGATGGTTTCGAAGTGTGCAAGCACATCCGAACGATTTCCAACGTTCCCATTTTGTTCATAAGCTGTAAGAGCGATGATACTGACATTATACATGGACTTACTGTAGGCGGCGATGATTATATGACCAAGCCGTTCAGTCCAAGTCAGCTGGTCGCTCGCGTTAAAGCACATCTGCGCCGTCAATCTGTGATCGGTCAATATTCCATCGACCGTGCAGTAGGCGAAGTGCTGGAATACGATGGTTTACGAATTGATTTGCCCGCGCGGACCGTTCATCTGGGCAGCAAAGAAGTCTTCCTATCGGCCAAGGAGTTCGAGCTTCTCGTCCGTCTGGCCAAAACACCGAACCGCGCTTTTGCACTCGATGATCTGTACACGATCGTTTGGGGACATGATAGTATGGGCGATACTCGTACATTGATGGTTCATGTCAGCAATTTGCGCAAGAAAATCGAGCCCGACCCTGCAAACCCGATCTATATCGTCACTGTTCGGGGAGTAGGCTACAAATTCAACGCCAAGGAAGGTTACAACACACATGTACAACGCTGATTTATGGAAAGATTACGAACTTCTTGATACCGGCAACGGAGAAAAACTCGAGCGCTGGGGCGGCTACGTGCTTCGCAGACCCGATCCCCAAGTCATTTGGCCGATCGCGAACGAAAGCGGTTTATGGAAAACAGCAGACGGCCACTATCACCGCAGCTCCTCCGGCGGCGGCGAATGGGAGTTCCGCACCAAAATGCCGGAACGCTGGTCCATCTCGTATGGCGAGCTGAAGTTTCATATTAAACCGACTAGCTTCAAACATACGGGACTGTTCCCGGAGCAGGCCGTCAACTGGACCTGGATGATGGACAAGATCCGCAAAGCCGGTCGTCCGATTCGCGTGCTGAATTTGTTTGCCTATACAGGCGGAGCTACTGTCGCTGCCGCTGCAGCCGGCGCAGAAGTGTGCCATGTCGATGCTGCTAAAGGCATGGTGCAATGGGCCAAGGAAAATGCCGAGCTATCCGGTCTTAGCACCGCTCCGGTTCGTTACATAACGGATGATGTATTCAAATTCGTGCAGCGCGAGCAGCGCCGCGGCAGCAAGTACGACGCTATCATCATGGACCCGCCTTCCTACGGACGCGGACCGAACGGCGAAACCTGGAAGCTGGAGCAAAATCTTTACCCCTTCCTTGAGTTCTGCACAACGATTCTTACAGAGAATCCGTTGTTCGTGCTAGTGAACTCCTACACGACCGGACTGTCGCCGACAGTTCTTCACAATATGCTGCACATGACGGTTGGACGCAAACATAACGGCTCCATCCACTGCGGCGAGATCGGCATCCCGATTTCCGCTTCCGGGCTTACATTGCCTTGCGGCATCTTGGGACGTTGGGAGGGTAAGTAAGATGGGTAATGACCCTGTTACAGCGCCGGCCCCGCTTCTGCCTGTGCTGTATGAGGACAACCATCTGCTTGCCGTCATTAAGCCGCCGGGCCTCCTTTCGCAGGCCGATGAAACGGGCGAAATGGATATGGTCACGCTGCTGAAGGACGATCTGAAAGCCCGCTATCAGAAGCCGGGCAATGTCTATGTCGGACTAGTCCATCGTTTGGATCGTCCCGTTGGCGGCGCCATGCTGTTCGCAAAGACGTCCAAAGCAGCTTCCCGCCTATCGGAGTCGGTTCGCAGTCGCTCATTCGATAAGCTGTATGTAGCGGTTGTTCATGGCTCCCCTGCGGCAGCTGCCGGCCGATTGCGTCACTTCCTGCGTAAAGATGCAGGCAGAAACATCGTTACCGTGCATCAGAAGCAGATACAGGATTCGAAAGAAGCCATACTTGACTATGCGGTAGTCGCCAAACAAGGCGGACTCTCCCTCATCGCCGTGAAGCTGCTGACCGGGCGCTCGCATCAGATCAGGGCTCAGATGGCCGAGATTGGCTGTCCGCTCGTATTCGATCGCAAATACGGAGCTCCCGCCGTTCAAGGCGAACAAGATATTGCCCTATGGTCGACATCCATCGGAGTAGCGCATCCGGTTACGAAGGAATGGCTTACCATTCATGCCCTGCCACCGAAGACGGAGCCGTGGAGCCGGTTTCGCGATGACGATTTCATCCGGGCACGTTCAATCCTGCCCCTGGAAGGAATGTAGGGCTTATGAATAGACGCAAACTATTGCTGTTCAGCCTACTCCTCCTCGCCCTGCTCATTCTAAGCAGCTGCGGGAGCAGTCCGCACTTGGAGCCGAATCATAACCAACCGGAGAATGTCGCGCAGGAGCCGACGCCGGATGAGGATCCACCGGCACCGGACACCGACTCGAAGCCCGCTCCAGAGGACGCTGGTGACGCTGCTAATCAATCGCCAAGTGATGATGCTAATTTATCCAAACCTGACAATCAAGGCGCTGAGAGCACGCCTCCAGCGCCCGAGAAGTCGGTTGACGCGCTTTGGGTGGCTGTTGGCGACGTAATGATGCATATGCCGCAGCTTCCCGGTGCCTATAACGAGAAAACAAAGAAATATAATTTCGAGCATTTCTTCAAGCCGATGAAGCCGATTCTTGAGCAAGGCGATTGGACGCTGGCCAATCTCGAAACGCCGATTGCAGGTAAGTCGCTTGGCTATTCCGGTTATCCGCGCTTCAATGCGCCGACCGAGCTTGGCGACGCGCTCAAGTATGCCGGCTTTACGACCATTACGACAGCTAACAATCACGCTCTGGACCGCGGCTCCAAAGGCATTGCACTGACGCTTCAGAAGCTCGAGGAACTTGGCTTCGAAACGAAAGGTACGGCACGTTCGCGGGCGGAAGCCGACCGAATTGTCATCGCAAATCGTAAAGGCATTGCAATGGGACTGCTCGCCTATACGTATGGTACAAACGGCATTCCGCTGCCCAAAGATCAGCCCTACGCCGTCTCCTTGATCGATGAAGCTAAGATGATCAGCGACATCAAGAAGCTCCGCGAGGCTGGCTCCGATTTCATTACGGTCGTGCTGCATTTTGGCATCGAATATCAGACCCAGCCTAACGAAGTGCAGAAGAATCTGGCGCGCAAGCTGATCGCTGCCGGAGCCGACATCATTGCCGGCTCGCACCCGCATGTCATTCAGCCTTACGAGATGGTTGAAACTGCTGAACCGGACGGCTCCGTAAGAAAAGGACTCATTATTTATTCCATGGGTAATTTCATTTCCAATCAACGCGGTGATTCGAAGGATTACGGCGTCGTCTATAAAGTGAACATTCACAAAGACGGTCCAACAGGTAAAACGTCCATTCAGAATGTGGAGGCGCTCCCTACTTGGGTGCACCGGGTAACCAGCAAAGGCGTGACCAATTACGACGTTGTTCCGCTGCAGCAGGTGATTGCCTCCAAATCGCTTAAAGACCTCTCCGGAACGGATTACACGTCGCTCAAGCAGATGTACAACCAGCTCATGAAACGGTTGAAATCGATGTCCGGCAAGCCGTTCAAAATAACAGGCTAAGGCAGATAGACGTAAAGAAGCGACTGTACTGGGATTCATTTTCCGGGACAGTCCTTTTTCTTTATATCCATGGCTTAAGGACTACAACGGCTACCATTACTAACTGGCTTAGAATCAAAAATGTTGCAACAAAAAAAAAGCCTGTGCGCTGCAGTTCCTCATCGGAACATGCGGATGCACAGGACTCTTTCGATTACAGCAGCCCTCTCAGACCGCACAGATTCGTTCACATATGTACAACCTACGAGTTGGCTACTTTGCCAAGCAGATAGACCAGCAGCTGTTGATTATGGGAAGAGATCCGGTCGAGCGCTTCACTGATGTAAGCATCGCGAACAGCAATACCGCGTGCAGCTTCGATTTGCCCCTTCTCGGTCACTGTCACCCATACAATGCGCCGATCGCCCTCGTCTCGATTGCGCACGACGAGACCGCCACGCTCCATTCGATCAAGCAGCGTCGTTATAGCAGCGGGTGTCGTCTCCAAATAACCGAGTAAATCCGAGGGTTTCATCGGTTGATGCTGCAGCAGCAGCTCCAGTACACTCAGTTGTCCTTCCGTTAATCCGGGAGCCAGTTCTTCCTCCAGATGCGACTTCCATTCCTTCGTCATCTTCATCCACAACCGGGCAAATTCCGCAGAAACGATGACCATCACCCGCCTTCTGTCCGATTTTATCTTATACCTTATTATACCATGCCGAAATGTCGAATATAAGGTTAATGCAGTTAATATTTTGTCTGACTAATCGCTACGAAAGAGAACCATTTGACAAGATTAGACATACATTGGTGGTATAGGCTGTTGTACCGGCTCGAAATAAGGAATGGAGCGTGATCCGCAATATGGAGGAGCGCAAGCTCGAACTTGTACGTAAATTATCGCAGATCGGCATACAAAAAGACCCACATTGGGTCGACCGGCTAGATGAACCGGCCCCATTGTGGGTCGTGCTTGAACTTATTGTAGAAATGATGGAGCGACGCGATTCTCCCCACCAGCCATTTGATTGAGCTTTACAAATCGGCGCGAACGAAGAACGTCGTTAATACATCCTTCTTATCGACCGCTGTTACCGCGCGGCCAGTCGATTTTCGATCATCAATCGGCGCTTTCTCCGTTGAAACGATCTGATTCGTGCCGGCTGCCGTTAACAGCACCAAGTCACGAGCTTCTTTGCAGTGAAGACCGCCGATGAGACCGACTCCATTCGAGCGGACCCTGCTGCCTTCCTTAAATTCGAAGGTCGCAACACCTTTGCCGCCTCGCCCTTGGATCGGATAATCAAGCAGCAAGGAACGTTTGCCATAACCAAGCTCCGTTAGGACAAGCACTTCGCCTTCGTCACCCGTCACCCACTCCGCGGCGACAATTTCATCGCCTTCGCGAACGGTAATGCCACGGACGCCTGCAGCTACACGCCCCATTGGATTGACTTCACTCTCAGGGAAGCGGATACTCATGCCGTTCTTCGTAATGAGCAGCAGCTCTTTACTGTTGTCGCTAAGCGACACACGCAGCACATCATCGCCATCTGCCAGCTTCACAGCCGCAATCGCAGTGGAACGCGATGATTTATATTCTTTCAGCTCCGTCCGTTTCACTTGTCCTCGTTTCGTAACGAAGACCAGCGTACGGTCCGGCACTTCAAAATCCTTCACAGGAATGACGCTAATAATGCTGTCGTCTTTCGGCATTGGTACGACATTGACTACGGCTGTCCCGGTATCTTTCCATTTGAACTCCGGAATTTGATGGACAGGCAGTTGATAGTACATCCCTTTGCGCGTAAAGAGCAGCAGCTGGTCGATCGTATTGACATCAATCAGCGTGCGAATAACGTCGCCTTCCTTGACGCCGGCACTTCCCAGCTCGCCGCCGGAGCGTGTGAACGATAGCTTCGAGGTCCGCTTGATATAGCCGTCTTGACTCAGTGTGACAAGTACGTCTTCAGCAGCGACGATAACCTCAAGGTTCACCTTCAGCTCTTCGACTTCGCCTTGAATGCCGGAACGGCGGTCGATGCCGAATTTCTCGCGAATTTCCAGCAGCTCTTCTTTGATGACAGAACGCAGCTTCTTCTCGCTGTCCAGAATCGAACGCAAATACGAAATCTTTTTCTGAATATCCTTCAATTCCTTCTCAATCGAAGTAATCTCCAGATTCGTCAAACGGTACAATTGGAGCGTCAGAATGGCATCGGCTTGGCGCTCCGTAAACGTGAACTTCGCGACGAGGTTCTGCTGAGCATCCTGCCGATTCTTCGATGCTTTAATCGTGGCGATGATTTCATCCAGCAAGTTAAGCGCCTTCGCCAAACCTTCCAGTACATGAGCGCGGTCTTCCGCTTTCTCAAGCTCATACTTAGAACGCTCGGTAACGACTTCTCTCTGATGCGCGATGTACGCGGTCAGCATGTCCTTCAGACCAAGCTGCTTCGGCGTTTTGTTCACAATCGCAACCATATTGAAGTTGTAGGCGACCTGCAGATCGGTTTTCTTGAGCAAATACGCCAGAATACCTTGCGCATCGGCATCCTTCTTCAGCTCGACTACAATGCGAAGACCGTTACGTCCGCTTTCATCGCGAACCTCAGCGATGCCTTCGACCTTCTTCTCGATCCGAATGTTCTCCATCGCTGTAACAAGGCGGGACTTGACGACTTGATACGGAATTTCCGTAATGACGATCTGCTGGCGTCCGCCCTTCATGTCTTCAATGATCGATTTGGAGCGGTGGTAAATCCGGCCCTTGCCGCTTTGGTAGGCGTCTCGGATACCGTCTTCACCCATGATGAGTCCGCCTGTCGGGAAATCGGGACCTTTCACAATCTCCATCAGCTGCGCAAGCTCGATGTCCGGGTTGTCCATCATGGCATTACAAGCATCGATCACTTCACGCAAGTTATGCGGTGGAATTTCCGTCGCGAAACCGGAGGAAATCCCGCTTACACCATTGACGAGCAGGTTGGGATACCGCGATGGCAGCACAACTGGCTCTTTCGTCGTATTATCGAAATTGTCTTTGAATAAGACCGTTCGTTTCTCAATATCACGAAGCAGCTCCATCGCGATTGGCGATAAACGCGCTTCGGTATACCGCATCGCTGCAGCTGGGTCATCATCGATCGATCCCCAGTTTCCATGGCCATCGATGAGCATATGCCCCATTTTCCATGGCTGCGCCATACGGACCATGCCTTCATAAATGGAGGAATCGCCGTGCGGATGATAATTACCCATTACATCACCGACCGTCTTGGCCGATTTGCGATACCCTTTGTCAGGCGTGTTGCCTGCATCATACATCGCGTACAAAATACGCCGTTGCACCGGTTTCAATCCGTCTCGTACATCGGGAATGGCGCGGTCCTGAATGATGTATTTGGAATAGCGTCCGAATCGGTCACCCACGACCTCCTCAAGAAACGCCGGCAAAAACTGTTCCAGGATACTCATGCCGAAACTCTCCTCAACTGTTATTCAACATATTCGGTAAAATCAACATTCTCAACGATCCAGCGTTTACGCGGATCTACTTTGTCGCCCATGAGCGTGGAAACACGGCGTTCCGCTTTGGCTGCATCTTCGATTTGAACCTGAAGCAGCGTACGCGTCTCTGAATTCATCGTCGTTTCCCACAATTGCTCGGGGTTCATCTCGCCGAGTCCTTTATAACGCTGCAGCTCGAAGTTCTTGCCGAACTCCTTCAAGTAATTCTGGAGCTGCTCATCCGACCAAGCGTACCGCACGGTCTCAAGCTTGCCTGATTTACGCGTAATCTTATAAAGAGGCGGCTGCGCGATAAAGACGCGGCCCAAATCAATCAATGGCTTCATGTAACGGTAGAAGAACGTCAGAAGCAGCACTTGAATGTGCGCACCGTCCGTATCGGCATCCGTCATAATGATGATTTTGCTATAATTACACGATTCCGCGTCGAACTCAGGTCCGATCCCTGCGCCGATCGCCGCGATAACCGCCTTGTATTCGTCGTTTTTAAGAATATCGAGTAGCTTCGCCTTCTCCGGATTCATCGGTTTCCCCTTAAGCGGAAGAATCGCCTGAAACTTGGAGTCGCGGCCTTGCTTCGCGGAACCGCCTGCGGAATCACCTTCGACGATAAACAACTCCGTCCGGGTAACATCCTTCGACTGTGCCGGCGTCAGCTTGCCGCCAAGGTTGGAGCTTTCGCTCTTCTTCTTGCCGCTGCGGATTTCGTCGCGCGCTTTGCGTGCAGCTTCGCGCGCTCTTGATGCCTGAACCGCTTTCTTCAACAGCATTTGTGCAACCTGCGGATTCTCCTCCAGGAAAACCTGCATTTTGTCAGAGACGATTGCATCTACAGCACTTCTGGCTGAAGAGCTGCCGAGCTGATCCTTCGTTTGACCGACAAATTCAACTTCGGACATCTTGATGTTGATAACCGCCATCATGCCTTCGCGAAGGTCGTTGCCGTCGAGATTCTTGTCTTTCTCCTTGATCATTGCGTTCTTGCGGGCATAATCGTTCATAACCCGCGTATACGCGGTTCTGAATCCGGTCTCATGCGTACCGCCGCCGCGTGTTGGGATGGAGTTTACGAACGAGGCCAAGGTTTCCGTGTAGCCGTCGTTGTACTGCAAAGCCACCTCAACTTCGATTTCATCACGTTCGCCTGCAAAATGAACGACATCATGCAGCACAGTTTTATCCTCGTTCAGAAACTGAACAAACTGCCGCGCGCCGCCTTCATAGTGATACTGGTCTTGTTTACCGCTGCGATCGTCCTTTACCGTTACCTTTAACCCGGAATTCAGGAATGCAATCTCCTGCAGCCGCTCAGAAAGCGTATCATAATTGATTGAAATATTACCGTGGAAAACACGTGTATCCGGTTTAAAGGTTACCTTCGTTCCTGTACGGTTTGTATTGCCGGTGACGACAAGTCCCGTTACCGGTTCGCCGACATGCTCTTTGCCATCGTTGTCGACCCAATACTCGAAGCGCTGCTTATGTATTTTACCGTCACGGTAAATCTCCACTTCCAGCCACTCCGACAACGCATTCGTTACGGATGCGCCTACGCCGTGCAAACCGCCGGATTTCTTATATCCGCCGCCGCCGAACTTACCGCCCGCATGCAAAATCGTAAAGACAACCTGAGGCGTGGGAATACCGGTCTTATGCATGCCGGTAGGAATGCCACGGCCGTTGTCCTTTACAGTAATCGAACCATCATTATGGATCGTTACGTCGATGGCAGAGCAGAACTTTGCCAGATGCTCGTCAACCGCGTTGTCGACGATCTCCCAGACAAGGTGATGCAAGCCCGAAGTGCTGGTGCTGCCGATATACATCCCGGGCCGTTTACGAACAGCGGTCAGCCCTTCCAGCACCTGGATGTCGTCTGCACCATAGCTGTCGGCACCCAAATTCGCTTCGCCCGCAAGATTTAACTGCTCAGTCATAGGGTCCTCCTAATAAATTTAATTGCGCTTCCTTGCATTCTTTTTCCATTCAAGCCGATTCGCTCACTTCAAGCTATTCTAATTCATGATGTCCTGTTTCGTAAAGACACCGAATGAAACGATAAGTCCGATTGCCGACCAAATCGCAAGGATAATCAAGGAAAATGAAAGTGTCATGCCTTGAATTGGCGGCGGGGAGCCTGCTAAATAATCGGTTAGCTGCAAATTGACCGCGAAAACATATTTGGCACTTTCCCATGATGATGACATACTCGACAAGATCGTACCTGCGATGACAGCCGCCATCATCGTAACGATACTCGCCGCCGTGCTTCGAACAAGAACAGATACCATGAGCGCCAGAATGGCAACGGTCATGGATGAGACCCAGATCAGTCCACCTTCCATGAGCACAAACAGCCACTGTGGAACGGCATGTACATACGAGCTCTCAATTGTTGAGCCCTGGATGACAAATCCTGTAAACACCGGTATTTGCCAGCCGGAATACCCGAATACCGCGCCTGATATAAGATAACAGAGAATGGCGCTGACCACAACGGTTAATGAAACATAGAACGTTAAAGCGACGAGCTTGCTCAGTAAAATTTTCCAACGCCTTACAGGTCTTGTGAGAAGCATCTTAATGGTTCCCGTCGAACGTTCGCCGGACACGAGGTCAGAGGCAATGGCAAGCACCAGCAGCGGATAAAACAGCGTAACGGCATTCGACATAAAGCTGCGAGTAAAGGTTACACCATTAGGTGAGTTAGGATTTACATCGTGATCCAAATAATACTGAAGCTGTTGAACGGCAATTCGGCGATTGCGCTTCCACTCCTCCGGAATGCGATCGCTGGAGAGCATATTTTGATACTCATTGATCTGCTGAACGAGCTGATTCCGCCAATCCGCAAAGTTTTTACGGTTGGTTTCCGCTATTTTCATTTGGGCATACGTAAAGATCGGAATAAGTACGAGCAGCACAAGCACGACGACGTAGAAACGCTTCTTCTTCCATATTTTCAGCGTCTCATTCTGAATGAGCGGCAGCAATCTATCCAATGCTCTCACCCTCCGTCATTTGCAAAAATAGTTCTTCCAGCGTTGGTGCGATCTTTTGTACCGAAACAACGCCGATCCCGGCATGTACGGCTTTCTCAACGATGGCTGAAATGCGTTCCGCCCCCATTGAAGTGATGATGGCATCGGTCAAGCCCGCCAATATGCTTTCATCGATCCGATGCTCGCCATCGCGAATTAACCGAATGTTCTCCTCTGCTTCAAGCAGCTTTCTTCCCGCTTCAGTCTGGTCAAATTGCCACACGACATAGCTGCCGGTCTGGTTCACCAGCTCGTCAACGGCACCGACAGCAAGCACTTCCCCATGGCTGATAATGGCAACGCGGTCGCACATCAGCTGGATTTCGCTTAGCAAATGGCTTGAAATAAACAAGCTCATTCCCTGGTCCGCAAGCATACGAACGAACTCGCGAAGCTCTTTAATCCCTTTCGGATCCAATCCATTCGTCGGCTCATCCAGAATGAGCAGTTTCGGTCTGCCAAGCAGCGCCTGCGCGATGCCAAGACGCTGGCGCATGCCTAGTGAATACGTCTTCACTTTGTCGTGAATACGTTGCTGCATGCCGACGATCGCAACAACTTCGGCAATGCGATCTTGACCGATGCCGCGCTGCATACGAGCAAAATGCTCTAAGTTCTCCCATCCGGTCATATAGCCGTAAACCTCCGGATTCTCGACGATACAGCCGATATGGCTGAGCGCTTTCTCCGGATCTTGCTGCACATTGCTGCCGCATATTAGAATCTCGCCCGAAGTTTGCTTGATCAGCCCCACAAGCATACGGATCGTAGTCGTCTTCCCAGATCCATTGGGACCGAGAAAACCGAAGATTTCACCGCTTTTCACTTCAAAAGAGACGTTTTTTATGATCATTTTGCCGCCAATCCGTTTCTTCACATCTTTAACGGAGAGGACGACTTCTGTTTCCGATAGGGTTTGTAGACTCATTAGACAGGTCTCCTATTCCAGTGACTGCACGATACGTGCCGCAATTTGTGCATAGCCTTCGTGGTTCGGGTGAAAATGATCGTTCGACAGATAGCTGTCAATCGAACGTTCAAACATATCGAATGAAGGCACCAAGGTCATGTTCGGATACCGGTGCAGCATCGAATAGGCTTCCTCATTCCACTTCTGAACCTGCAAACTGCCGTCTCTAAGGTCCGTAATATTGTAAAAAGGGTTATAAAGGCCCGTGTATACCACTTGTGCGTTAGGATTGATTTCGTGCAGCAGCTTGATCACTTTCGATAATCGGTCGATGCCATTGGGGAGCTCCTTCTTCACCATATCCAAACTGATATCTCCCGTCATTTCCCCGGCAGATTGACCGTTTGCGATTTGGAACAAATCATTGCCGCCAATGGTGAAAACAATTAGATTAGCTTGCTGCAAAGCGTAACGATAACCCTTGTCCGTGCTAAGCAAATGAGCGAGCTGATCCGCCCTAAGACCGTTTACAGCCAAATTATTGTTTAATTTGACAGGAATCAGCGGATATTTCTTCTTAAGCAGCGTTACGACCTGTTTGACATAACCTTCGCCTGTTGCGTCGCCTGTCCCCTTCGTCAGTGAGTCGCCAATCGCGGTAATGTTGATTGCCTTACTGCTTCCAAGGTCGCTTGATTCCGGCAGTGCCGGCTTTCCCTGCTCCCCTGTGTATGCTTCGGCATGCGGATACAGCATGTCCTTCACCGCATAGCCAAACCCGCCGATCATCAGCAATGTCGAGACCAGCGCCGAAATCCCAATCGTTCTCCATAACACGCTTGATGATGCGCTTCTCATGCTTCCAACGCCCCTTTAAAACGCAATAAATTCTATAATGTTTAAAGTAATGCTTTCGGCTGTAATTTGCAAATTTCACCAATTGCTGTAGATGCAAAAAAAGCCGGTATGCGCCGCCGGCAGCCCCCGTAAGGAAACCGCTGGCGTTGATTCAGCATACTCGGCGAGTTTATCGCACGATATTTTATTCGTACTTGATAGTGAGGGACTGCGCTGCTTGTTTAGCCAGCTCGCGTGCTTTCGAGCAGTCATCGGCTGAACTGAGGGCAACAGCCATACGGCGGCCCGGTTTCGTAACCGGTTTGCCAAACACGCGTACTTGCGTATTAGGTACCGACAGCGCTTGCTCCAGCCCGCCGATTTGGAAATGCTCCGAGTCGCGGTCAGCTTTGAGCGTATACGAAGCACCCGGCGTCAGCAGACGGATGGTTGGAATCGGGAAACCCAGAATCGCTCTTGCGTGAAGCGCAAACTCGGATAGATCCTGCGTCACCATCGTAACCATACCTGTGTCATGCGGGCGAGGCGAAACTTCACTGAACAGCACGCCATCCTTCGTCAAGAACAGCTCGACGCCGTAGATACCGTAGCCGCCAAGCTCCTCCGTTACTGCACGAGCAATGGCTTCGGCTTCTTCGATTTGCTGTGCCGACATTTCATGCGGCTGCCAGGACTCGATGTAATCGCCGTCCTTCTGTACATGTCCGATCGGCGCGCAGAACGATGTGCCCGATGCCGAACGTACCGTTAGGAGCGTAATCTCCGATTCAAAATGGATAAAGCCTTCGACGATGACACGCGTTTTCTTCGCACGGCCGCCTTCCATGGCATAATTCCAGCAAGCTTCGGCATCTCCTTCTGTTTTGCAGACGCTTTGGCCTTTGCCGGATGAGCTCATGATCGGTTTAATGACGCAAGGAGTGCCCAGTTCTGCCACTGCGGCTTTAAGCTCGTCCAGCGTATCCGCGAAGCGGTATGGCGCTGTAGGCAGGCTCAGTGTTTCTGCCGCCAAACGGCGAATGCCCTCGCGGTCCATCGTCAGCAAAGCAGCCCGTGCCGTAGGAATAACGCGATAGCCTTCCTTCTCCAGCTCCACCAGGGCGGAAGTCGCGATGGCTTCAATTTCAGGAACGAGCAGATCGGGTTTCTCCTTCTCAATCAGTGCGCGAAGGGCAGCCGGATCCAGCATATCGATAACATAGGAACGATGTGCAACCTGCATCGCCGGAGCATTCTCATAGCGGTCGACAGCAATCGTTTCTACGCCAAGGCGCTGAGCTTCAATGATAACTTCTTTGCCAAGCTCGCCGGAACCGAGCAGCATAATTTTACGAGCCGTAGATGAAAGCGGTGATCCATACATATAGAAAAAGAACCTCCTGGAAGAAATGTTTTCTTCCATTGTGGAGGTTCTTTGGCGAAAAATCAAGAATTATGCCGATAAAAAACGATACTGCGCTTCAATCAGACCATTATAGGTGCCTTTGTGACGAATTAGCTCTTCATGGCTGCCTTGCTCGACGATTTGACCATGATCCAGCACGACGATGCGGTCTGCGTTACGAATGGTGGACAAACGATGCGCTACGATGAAGGAAGTCCGGCCTTTCAAGAGCTTCTTCAAAGCCTCTTGAATTTTGAGCTCGGTTTCCGTATCGATGCTTGCCGTTGCTTCATCCAGAATCAAGACGCGCGGATCAGCGAGCAGCGCTCTCGCGAAGGACAGCAGCTGGCGTTGTCCCATCGACAAACTGTTGCCGCGTTCTTGAACCTCCGTGTCATACCCGTCCGGCAAACTCATGATGAAATCATGTGCATCTACTGCAGTAGCTGCTTTTACAATTTCATCGTCCGTAGCGTTCAACCGGCCAAAACGGATGTTCTCGCGAATCGTACCGGAGAAAATAAACGTATCCTGCAGCACGACCCCGACCTGCGAACGCAAGCTCTCGATGCTCACGTTGCGAATATCGATGCCATCGACGCGTACAGCACCTTGCACCGGATCATAGAAGCGGCAGAGCAGATTCATAATGGTACTTTTGCCTGAACCGGTATGTCCAACCAGTGCGATCGTTTGTCCGGCTGTAACATCAAGCGAGATGCCGCGAAGTGCCGGACGTCCTTTCTCGTATTCGAAGACGATGGAGTCGAACGACACATCACCGCGGATACGCGGGAGTGCGGCTGCATTCTCCTGCTCGCCAACTGTCGGTTTCTCATCGATAAACTCAAAGATCCGCTCAGAGGAAGCCATTGCGATAAGGAGTTGTGCGTACATTTGGCCCAGCCTGTTAATTGGCTCCCAGAAGTTGCCGACATAGTTGGCAAATCCGACGAGCACCCCTACCGTAATGGCGCCGGCTTGAATCAAATGCGAGCCGTACCAGAACAGAATCAACGTACCGATCGCAGAGGTGACTTCGATAATCGGCCCGAATGCCTGGTTAAGGGCAGAAGCTTTATTCCATGCTTTAATATTCGTGTTATTGATGTTCGTGAAGAAGCTGAAATTGGACTTCTCCTGCGTATAGGCTTGAGTAACGCGCATCCCTTGAATACTTTCGTTCAAATGCGCATTGATTCGCGACTGCTTCATCCGTACATCCTGCCATGCGAAACGAATCCGTTTACGCAAGGCCGTAGAAACAACGAACATAAGCGGTACTGTAATCATGATGGCAATACCGAGCTTGAAGTTCCAAGCCAGCAAAATGACGACGATCCCGACGAGCTGTACACAGTCCATCAACAAGTTGACTACACCGTTCGTGAACAAATCCTGAAGCGCATTGACGTCATTCGTAATACGGACCAATACGGAGCCTGCCGGCCGTTTGTCGAAGAAACGGAATGACAGCTTCTGAATATGTTTAAAGAGATCCTCGCGCAGATCATAGATGACCTGCTGGCCGATTACATTCGTATATCGAATCCGGTACGTGTTAGCTGCCCATTGAATAATATAGAGGGTCAACATAATCCCCGCAAACAGGTAAAGCTTGCTCAGACTCGGATCTCCGCCATCCTTCGGCTGAATCGCCTCATCGATCGCCATGATGATGATGGCCGGAATGGCCAGACGCGTAAGCGTTCCGAGCACCATCATGACGATAATGACAGGCAGTAATTGTTTCCGATAAGGTTTCATATACGAGAATAAACGGGTAATTTGAGACCAGTTAAACGGTTTCTCGATCGCATCGTCATCCTTGTAGATGAAACGCTCATGACTGCCTCGCGGCTGCCCTTTCTGCTGCTGCTCCTCACTCACTGTGCGACCCTTCTTTCTGCTGCTAATTCGGCTGTGGCGGCGCTGGGACGGTCTGCATATTGGATGTTATACGTATCCTGATATGGACCCGTCTGTGCAACTAATTGCTCATGCTGCCCGCGCTGCACGATATGACCATTGTCGAAGACAAGAATTTCATCCGCATGACGAAGCGACGAAATCCGGTGTGCGATAATGAAGGTTGTTCTACCCGCCATAAGCTCACTGAAGCCGGCTTGAATTTCATGCTCGGTTTCCATGTCTACGGCGCTTGTTGCGTCATCGAGAATGAGAATACGCGGATTCTTAATCAAAGCGCGCGCAATGGCAATCCGCTGCTTCTGACCGCCTGAGAGCCCCATTCCGCGCTCACCGACGATCGTGTCGTAGCCTTCAGGAAGCTCCATAATGAAATCATGCGCTTTGGCCAGCTTCGCTGCCGCTATGATTTGATCCATCGTGACATCTTTGATCGCATACGCGATATTGTCACGAATCGAACAAGAGAACAAGAATGTTTCCTGGAATACCGTAGCGATTTGGGAGCGAAGGCTCTCAATCGAAATGTTGCGAATATCTTCACCGTCGAGCGTAATACTTCCCGTCTTGATGTTATAAGCACGCATCAGCAGCTGGATCACGGTCGATTTACCGGAACCGGTTCCGCCGAGCATCCCAATGACCATACCCGGTTTGGCATCAATGTTCACATTGGTCAGTGCAGGCGCTTTATCCGCATAATTAAATGTCACATTATGAAATTGCACATGGCCTTCAATCTGGCTCTCATCCAAAATTGTCGGAGATTCGACATCTTTCACATGTACATACTCGTTCAGCAGCTCAAGCAACCGTTCACCGGAAGCTTTGGACTGCGTGTAGTTATTGATCAAGAAGCCCATCGCCCACATCGGGTTGATGATGTACCATAGCATACTGAAGAAGGCAACCATCTCACCCAGCGTAATCGAACCCCGGATAACGAGTGTTCCGCCGGCCACAAGTAGAATTACCGCACATGCGCTTGCCAGCAGCTCCATTACCGGGAAGAAACGTCCCCACAAGCCGGATGCGGCAATTTGGTTTTGTTTGTAAGCCGCGCTTCGCGCCGAGAACTTATCCATTTCGAACGATTCGCGGGCAAAGGATTTGACGGTACGTACGCCTGTAATATTCTCTTGAACGGCGGTCGTCAAATGGCTCATCGCTTGGCGCATTTCTCTAAACGCCGGATGAATCAGCTTCTCGAACCGCAGTGCCACAATGACCAGAAACGGCATCGTGACAAGCGTAATCAGTGTGAGCTGCCAGTGAATGGAGAACATCATCGCGGCTCCGAAAATAATCATGAGAAACATGTTGAAAATTTGCGCGAAACCGAATGCGATGAAATTTCGAACCGCTTCCAAATCGGCAGTTAGACGAGACATCAAGTCGCCGGTTTTCGCCGTGTCATAATACTGAAACGACAGCGATTGCAATTTCGTGTAACACGCATTTCGAAGTCTGAATGCGACGCGGTTGCCTAGCCGACCGCCGAAAAACCCGTGTAGAAACTGAAAACCACCCTTTAAGGTAACGACCCCTACGACAGCGAGCGATAATGCAGGCACCCACTCAAATGTTTTGGGAACGATGACTTTGTCGATCAGTACTCGAAGTAAATTCGGATAGACTAGTCCGAGCGCGGTCGCGCAGATCAAAAAGCCGATCGAAGCAATCAAATTTCTGCGTTCGACCCAGTAAAACGGTTTAAGTTGCCTGAAGACGTCCAATGGGTAACCCACTCCCTGTTGCAATTTTATGAACCTTTTTATGAATATGAATGAATATTAACAGCATGAGTCCGGTACGGCAAACAGAGTGCTGGGGCATATAGTTGACAATATTCGCTTCCTCTTCCATCTCAGGTAAAGTTTAGGGGGTATTCTCCGATATCGTCGTAAATCATTGCCAACATGCGCATATTGCTCCGTTTTTGCACATTTACCCCTGTTTTTGCAGGATTTCATTTTCACAAAATAAAGAAGCTTATCCGGCTCAGATCGAGCGCCGGATAAGCTTCTTTTCTTGTTGGTTATGGATTTATATGGAAAGTAACGCTGCATGAACATTGCGCAGTTCTTCTACATCGGCATTATCGGACAAGGAAGCAAGCTTACCTTCACTGAATGCATCCAAATCCTTGCGCAGTGTATCCGCACAGTGCATCATGGCTTGATTCCACAGCTCCGAATAACGGATGCTCCACGCTTCCTCGGCAGCCTGCAGCCAGCGCTGCATGGGCGCTGTCAGTTGCGTTTCCAGTTCACCGCGCAGCGCGGCTTTGCCGTCGCCTTCGAAGAAATGGCGAGGCGACTTGAACTTGCTCCAAAGCAGCTTCGTATCGATTTCCTTCGCTTGCCATGGCGGCTGAGCCTCTGGGCTCTCCGGCTGTACCGGCTTGAAGTCAGAGGCTTCGAAGCCTTGAAGCTGCGAGCCGGCTTCTGCGGCAACCTCCGTGAACTTCTTCACGGCCAGCTTGCCCAACATGTTATCCAAACGCAGCGAAGTCGCTTCAAGCTCCTGAGCAAGCTCAATTTGCAGCAAACGCTGAAGCTCCAGCCATGACGTCCACATCGCTTTGCGCAGATCCCTTCCATCGTCCTGCAGGGACGATGGATTGAATGCGAAGTTGTAATGATCGCCGAATCGGAGCTGTACGCGCTGAAGTACATAGAAGAGCAGTTCCTTCAGCTCTTGCTGCAGCTTCGCGTTCGGCTGCGGCTCTTTCAGTTCATCCACAAGGCTGCGCGCGCGTGCTGCATGGGCGATAATATCCGCTTTGGCCTGCTCGCGGCTAAGTGCGTCACCGGAAGCAGCCTCCAGCCAGTTCGCAATTGTGCTGCGTGCACGCGCAAGCTCTTGCTCCGCTGCTGTAACCGCCAAAGCGCCGAGATCGCCGCTGGTGAAGCTTAAGAAAGAGGCTTCAAACGCGCCAATACCGGATTGCTCCATGAGTGCCTTGTTATTCGTGCGTTTCCCGTCCAGCGCCTGAAGGCTGGAAACCGGGAACATACGCGGGAATCGGATGCCATGCTGCTGCAGGTTCCGTTCCACGTGTGCGAGTACGCCGTCCCGTTCCTCTTCGTCCGCTGCCAGGTCGGCCGCGTTGACGATGAAGAACATTTTATCCAATTCAAACTGATCCTTCACGCGGCCAAGCTGAAGCAGAAACTGACGATCGGCCTGCGAGAAGGCATGATTATAATAGGTGACAAACAGAATCGCGTCCGCGTTCTTAATATAATTGAAGGCGACGCCTGTATGCCTTGCATTGACAGAGTCAGCTCCCGGCGTATCCACAAGTACGATACCCTGCGCCGTCAGCGGATTGCTGTGATGCAGCTCGATTTCGCTGACAAAACAAGACCGCGACTCTTCCGCAACATACAGCTGGAATTCTTCGCCGCTTACAGCCAAACGCTGGCCCAAATGCGCTTCATGGGCTGCCCAGCCTTTGGCTGCGGCTTTCAAGAAGCTGTAATGCGGGCGTCCGCCGGCATGCACGGCATCCGGTGTCAGTTTATGAATGGTTTGCAGCAGCACATCATCGCTGAGCGCCTGTGCGTCTTCCCCCAGTAAGTTAAGCGAGTAGCGCAAATCGTCCAGCATCGCCTCGCGGGACTTCATCAGTACCGTAGCCGTTCCGTGCGGATGCTCCGCGTTTGGCGGTACGATGCGATTGACCGCAGCCGTCGTCGGATTCGGCGATACAGGCAGCACCGCCTCGCCGAGCAGGGCGTTGGCGAGCGAGGATTTGCCCGCGCTGAATGCACCGAACAGCGCGATCGTGAATCGGCTGCTGCGAAGGCGCTCCGCCTTCTCGCGCATGCCGTGCACGGCCTGGGCGAGCGACGCATGCTGCGCCAGCAGCGCGGCCGCTTTGCTCAGCCGCTCCGCTGCTTGGCGCTGCGGCGCGAGCGCGTCTTGCGAAGCGCCGGGGTGTGCCGGCGCTTCTGGGGTTTCGCCGCCGGCGGCAGCCGCAGCGGCGGTCGCGCCCGCTGCGGCTGTTGCCGCGGGCACGGCCGCGGCCGTGCCGGCGCTAGGCGCAGCCGGCGGCACGGCGCCGGGGGCGCTGTGCGCCCCGCTGCCGAGCGCCACCGGCTTCGGCAGCGCCGGACGCGGCGGCGCCGGCGGCAGCAGCGCCGCGAGCCGCGCGAGATGCGCGGCCGCGCGCGCTTGCAGCGCGGCCAGCTGCGCGAGCGCGCCGGCTTGCAGCGCGAGCGCGCTAAGCCGTACGCGATGCGGCGCCGAGGCAGCTTCGCCAGCCGCGGCTGCGCGTTCGCCGAGCGCGTCGATGAGAGGCATCGCGCTCTTGCGGAACAACCCCTTTACAGCCGCTGCAAGCTCGCGGCTGTAAGTCATCGTGTACTCGTTCCCCATTACAGCGCCAGGGTTAACGAGGGAGATCAACAGGTCCGGCGTTAACAACCCGCTGAACGTATCCTTCAACTGCTTCTCAAGGGCTTCATCCCGCCAGCCCATCCGATCTGCAGTCCGTCGCAGCAGGTCAATGACATGCCATTCGATGCCAGCCTGCACAAGATCGGACAAATCTTTGAAGAAGGCTTGAAGCCGGCGCTCTTGCTCAGCAGCGGTTTTCGCTCCGGCAAATAGAAGTCCTGCTTTAAACCCCGTCTTGCGGCTTTCGAGAAAAGATTGTGCCAGATCCCGCGTGGCCGCCGGCGTAATATTCGCATTATCGAGGATGCTTTGCACATCGAGGCGCGTTTTCACGCGCAGACTCTCCGCTTCAGCTGCATGAACGCGCAGCTGCTCCTCAAGACCGGCGATTTCCTCGCGAACTCGCTCTGCTTCGCCTTCGCCGCCTGCTTCTGCAAGCAGACGTTCACGCTCAGGTTCTGCCTGCTCCTCCATCGCTTTCCCATGCATCCGAACGACATAACGAGCGGATGCATCTACACTGCATAGGGCAAGCGGTCCGCGGATGTCAGCGAGCGATTCGAACAAACCTTCGAGTGCGGGCCATTCCGAGTGCGGATGGTTCGGCTCACGCAACGACAAATAGACGATACCGCTCGGCTCCAAATGCCAGTTCCCGAACGCTTCGTCAACACTTTGTTTATACGCTTCGAATGTCAGTTCGCTCTCGCGATGCTTATCAATTTGATTCACAATCAGATAGAGCGGCTTGCCCCACTCCTTGAGTTGTTTGGCAAACGTAAAATTGATTTCAGACTGTACGTGATTGTAGTCCATTACATAAAAAACGACGTCTGCCAAATGAAGCGCCGATTCGGTCGCCATCCGGTGCGCGTCGTCAGTGGAATCAATGCCCGGCGTATCCAGCAGCACAGTATGCGTGCCAAGACGCGGGATCGGATAGGACAAGGAAATGGACAATACGGTTTCGCCGTCTTTACAGTACTCGTTTACTTCGTTGACCGGGACTTCGAGCGTTTGCTCCTGCCCGTTCACCAGTTTCTTAATGGTCGCATTCGCTTCCCCATTCTCAATGCTCACGACATTCGCGCTCGTCGGTATCGGACTTGACGGCAGCAATTGCGTGCCGCAAAACCGATTGACGAGAGTAGATTTCCCCGCTGAGAAATGTCCGCAGAAGGCAACGGTCAACTTACCGTTCCCTAGCTTATCTCGCAGCTCAAGCAGCCGCGCTGCATCTTGCGCATCCCCGGCGGCTGCCATGATCGGCGATAGTTCTGCAAGCGAGGTGTCCAGCGAATGAGCAGCTTTTTCAATCGTTTGGCTCATTTCTCTCTCTCCCTGTTTCCTACTCATTCAGACGAACTTGAACGTACTAGATGTTATACCAGTTGTACGGCAGGTACGCAAATCTCAAACACTTCGCCATGCTGAAGAATCGTAATGTTGCGCTCTTTCTCCTTCATGACCACACACTCAGGCTTAAGTCTCATACGTTCAATATATTGATCCGGTACGTCGCCTGCTCCGCTTACTGTCACGCCTTCCACAATAATTTCTTCATTTTCTTGCGGTGGGGATTCCATGATTTGCTCATAAATATCAGAGAATAGAGCGAAGTCTTTCGTGTATACGGAAATGCATTTCATGTGGGATCATCCTTATCCATTTGTTTTGGGTCAAACGTCTTATTACTTAGCCTTTCGGTTTAGAGCCGGTTTCATACGCAGTTTGCCTTCTTTGCAATAATCTAGCATTGGACAAACCGGACAATTCGGATTCTGAGCCTTGCAATGGTATCGTCCGAAGAAGATCAATCGATGATGCGTCTCTGTCCATAGTTCTCTGGGAACAAGCTTCATCAATTTCTTCTCGACTTCAAGCACGCTATCATCAGCCTTGGCAAAACCAAGCCGCTTGGATACACGTTCCACATGCGTATCCACTGCAATTGCAGGTACCCCAAACGCGTTGGATACTACAACATTTGCCGTCTTCCGGCCCACGCCCGGCAATTTCGTCAGTTCCTCATGCTGCTGCGGTATTTCTCCGCCATAGTCATCTAAGAGCATACGGCATAACTTCTGAATAAACAGAGCTTTGTTGCGAAATAGACCAATCCGTCTGATGTCGTGCTCAAGCTCATCCAGTGGAACAGCCAAATAATCAGCCGGTGTCTGGTACTTTTGGAACAAATCCGCCGTCACTTTATTGACCGTTTCGTCTGTGCATTGCGCAGACAACAGAACTGCGATCGTCAGCTCGAACGGATTGCGGTGATGGAGCTCGCAATGTGCGTCAGGGAACATCTCGTCGACGACACCTAAAAAATGATCCATTTTCTCTTTCGACTTCAACCGATCTCTCACTCCTATTTGAACCATCGAATCAAAGTGTAGCGAATATTGTCGCATTAATCAACCGCAAATGACCCTTAAATGACTGAATTTGTGCAGGACTTCACAGAATTGCAAAATAAAAATGTCCCGGCCGATTTCACCGGGACATCAGTCAATCCTGTTGTACTTACACCTTCGCGATTTCTACCAATACGTTCTGGTAGAAATACAGCAGAATCGCATCGCCATCTTTCAATTGAGCAATCGAAATTTGCTGGTCGCCTTGGGTGACTTTCGTAGTCGACGTTACGGCATATGTGTTCAACTCGGTTAGAGTAGCACGCTTAACAGAAAGCTCGCCGGTAGCAGCGTTGTACTTCCAGAACTTCTTGCTGATCCCGCTGTTTACCGTTACAACGACGCGATCTTTAGCGTCCTGCTTCACTTCAACGCGGTCACCGACTTGAAGAACCGCAGCAGAGCTTCCCGTCAGCCCGTTCTTCACAACGGTATAAGAATCGCCCAGCGTCACGCTAGTAACAACTCCGTTATTATCAACGATCGCCATGGAACTCGTGTTTACTGCGGTCAGCTTGCCGTAAGTGACTTTTACGAGCTTAAATGAAGCTGGGCTATAGCCAACATATTGAACATTGCCGGTTTGACCTGCTTTTAGATCAGCCAGTGTAATCTTATCACCGCGTTCGTTGTAAAACTCCATCAGATTCGCATTCAGATCAAGAATGGAACCATCCGTTGTTTTCACCTTCAAACGTTTGCCTGCAACATCAGTTGAGGATACACTCGTTTGCATGGATGTTTGTACCTGAAGCGTGATGACTTTATCTTGATTTGCATTCAGAAGCGCGGTAACGGTATCGCCTACTTTAACATCTGCAATCGTCGAAGATGTTTTACCGTTAATTTCAATGACATTCGGCAGCTCGAACGGAAGCGTGATGATCGAACCGTTACTCTGCGTGAGTGAAACTTGGTTCGAATTAATAGCTGCGACCGTTCCGCTATATTTGTATACGAATTGAATGAGGACCGCTTTATTATCGGTTACTCCGATGGTCAGCTTCCTGTTCTTCGACAGCAGTGAGCCAGCAGCACTTACGGCAACCGTTGATCCGTTCAGATCGATTCTTGTTTTATCGGTCAAGTAAACCGACATCGGATTTCCGTCTTTATCTTTAAAATCCAAAATCCTCGTATCACTTTCATAATTTCGAACGGTTGCGCCAATCAGCAGCGTAACATTGCGATTTACAACTTTGATCGCAACCACTTGATCATTCGAATTCAGCGAAATATCAAGGATATCGCCTTTGACAAGGTCAGCAATTGTTGTGCCTGTCAAACCGTCGATTGTTACATCCACTAATAGGGATACAAATTTTGCTTCCAGAGCGCTTTGAGCGGTTCCTGCATTTTTCACATATTGAATCGTCTTGCCGTCGCTGCTCGCCGAGTAGAATTCTCCGCGTATTAGCTTGGACGAAGTTTGCGTAATGGTGATTTTGGTCACTAACGAATTTTTCACTTCGTACGAAATGGCATCGCCAACACGAAGCTGAGACAATCCGCCATCCAAAATCTGCCCCTGCCAAATGACATCCACTTGCGGGGAGACATTAAACTTGTACTCGGATCCGGATACGCTGTCTTTCACCGTCACAGCTGCTGAAGCCGTATCAACCGCGCTAATGGTACCTTGACCATTATTGTTAATCGGTGCCGATTGTACTTTAATGGAGAGCGCTTGTGGTTTCGTTCTGTATGTATCGCGCGTAATCTCCACTTCGCTGTCTTTCGCCAGTGCACTCGGTTTAATTACCGCGCCGGCTCCATCTGTCACGACAGTCGCACTGTTATACGTAATGGCAACCGGCTCATCGCCAATCCACATCCAGATCTTACTATCGTTCACTAGGACGCGATCCACTGTCCCTTTAAGCTTCTCCACTTGTTTGACAGCGTCAAGCTGCTCAACATAAAGTGCTTTATTTCCGTTCGATATTACAAGGAGTTTCGTATTCGGTTCTAGATCTGCGAGCTTTGAAGGCTTCTCGGAATCGAATCGATACACATAAGTGTCCGGCGTCATATCAATCGCAGATTCTTTATCGTTCTGGTACAGATGAACAGAAGTTGCGTCAATGCTAGTCATCACTGCCGTTTGTTGACCCGTATAATTTACCGGGAATTGAGTTTCGGCTCTGCTGAAGATGGTCGCAATCGATGCGCGTGTGATGAAGCCTTTTGGATCAAAACGATCTGCTGTAATTCCTTTAATCAGCTGCAGGGATACGGCGGCATTCACATAACCCTTGTAATCCGCCCCAACTTTACTTCCATCGGAGAAGCTACTTGGATTATTTGCTTGCGCCTCGGCTTCTTTCTGCTTTCCAATCGCTTTCACAATCAGCTTCGTAATCCATTCGCGCGTTGCTTTCTGCGTGCCCCATGCGGAGCCCGGATTTGCTTCTGCAAGCTCGAATTCTTCCTTCTGATTTAGCAAGCCTTCTTGAAAAGCAAGAATAATATAGGGTTTGAAATAAGTGCTGACTTCGAACGAGTCCGGGAAAACGATGGCATCATCCACCTTAACCTCTTGCTCTTTACCGATAAAACGGATGGCCAGCGCGATCGCTTCCTGCTGCGACACATTATCCGCTGGTTTGAACGCACCATTCGTTCCTTTGACGATCCCTTGTGTGGCGAGCTTGGCGATATGCTTCTCTGCCCAATGGCCGGCAGGCACATCGCTGAATCGTGACGAAGCTGTATCCGCATACGCTAACGAACCGCCTACTGCAGAAAATCCTGTAAGTACTGAGAAAACCAACATAGATGAAACCACTTTAACCCATTTCTTCTGCTGCGGCATATTCTGTGAGCTCCTCCTTATGGTTTAGTAATGGGATGATCGATTTCTTCATGGCCCATTAAACTATCGACTGCTTCACCATCGACCAATAGATCAATGGACGTAACATCCTGCAGCTGGAAAAACGTGCGTGTAAGTGCTTGTATAGCAAGCATTTCGCCCGGCGCACCTAGTCTGGCTTCATCAGGTAAATGAAGGTCTAAAGTGACTGCAGCTCCGTCTTGTTTCGCGCTAAGCAGCTCGGCATGCTTCCATAAAGAAGCCTCTCCCTTTAAGCCATCCTGCTGGAGTGCAGTAAACATCGCTTTCAGCTTATCCTTCGGATCGCCGTACTCGATATCAGACTTCTGCTCATGAAGCTCCATCATATCGTCGTCTGTATAGAATACAGAAATCTGCTCTTTTACAAGTGCAGGCTCTTCAGGCTGAGCAGGCTCCGTTGGAGTATTATTAGCTTTATTAGCTTCCTGTTCATCCGAAGTAGAGGTATTGTTAGTTCCATCTGCCGGCTGATCTTGAACGGCTCCGCCTTGTGTCAGCGGTTCAACCCGATTGCCGCAAGCGCTAAGGGGTACGATAAGTGCGGCTGCAACGATTACCGATAATAATGAAGTAGTAATATGACGTTTCATCGGCATTCTCCTAGCTTAGTTTTAAATATTCTTTAATGCCCGCTACGATTTCCGCAGCGATTTTGTTCTGTTTCGCATCATTGAAGAGTACGGCAGAATCTCCGCTGTTGGAGAGATATCCCGCTTCCAGCAATACCGCCGGCATAGTCGTCTTCTTGATAACTCTGAAATCAGCTTGTCTTACACTACGATCCTTGAAGCCTGTCCCAGCAACCAAATGCTTGTGCATTACTTTCGCCAAGGCAATACTGTCCCCGCGTGAGTAATACGTCTCTGAGCCCGTAACCGTTGCACTTTCCGTCTTATTTGCATGGAATGAGATAAACAGATCGGCTTTCAGATTGTTTGCAAAATCTGCGCGATCATCAAGCTCCACGAATGTATCGTTGGACCGTGTAAGATACGGCTTGATTTTCGCTTCTTGATCAAGAAGCGCTTTTACCTTTAATGTGATTGCAAGATTGTATTCTTTCTCCTGACGGCCGTTTACACTAAGCGCACCCGGATCTTTGGCACCATGGCCTGCATCCAATACCACTTTATAAACCTTATCCCCCGGCGTTACCGGCGGTGTAACTGGCGGTGGGCCTGTTTGCTCCAAGACATCAATTCGAATGGCATGATCTTCTTTCACCGTCTGAACATTCGTCGGAGCCAGAAGGTCCAACACCACCCTGACCGTATCCGGCTTGTCCGAATAATACGAGTATCGCACCTTCTGAAGTGTAGGATGAGAATCAATCAATATCTCGCCAAGCTTCGTGGAGCTGTTTAACTGCGTAAAGGCAGGCGTAAATGCGGAACTAAAGTTCATATAAGGCAGGTCGATGACAACGCGCTCCGGATTATGTAGCACCTCTGTTTTGACGTCTTTGAAATCGCCTTCATAGGAAAGGTAAATACTGCCTAAACCATTATACTCGATTGATTTGAGACTTGCAGAAATATCTGCTGGCGGCGGATCTGTTACTGGGCCTCCCCCGTTTCCATCTCCCGGGTTCGTTCCCGGATCAGGAGTTTCAGTCGGCGGATCTACTACCGGTGGTGTAACAACCGTTTGCTGGAAAAGATGAACCGAACGGGATAGCTTGTCCCAATATACACTTAACCCGAATTGCTCACTGATAAAACGCAGCGGCACCATCGTAGAGCCATCCGAATTGAGAGCCGGCGCGTCCAGAGCGACTTCATGGTCGTTCACAATGGCACTCTTATCGCCAATTGTCAGTACCATGTTCGTATCGCCATTGGAGATCGTTACATTCGGCTTCTCCCATGCCACATCAAAACCAAGCCCTTCCGTCACCGTTCGGATCGGAACGAGTGTCGAACTGCCGACAATGCGTGGCTCAGCGGCACTTTGAAGCTGTTTCCCATTCAGATAAAGCTTTGGTGCTTCCGCTGCTCCCACGAGACTGGGGAACAAAGAGATCAAGAGTGACAACAGCAACACAGCGGACACAAACTTCTTCATCTTTCACCTCTAAAACTATTTTTTCGCCTGCCAGCATGCCTAATTCGACGAAGACTGTAGACAATGATTAGACGCAGTTTGTCAGAAAAAGTTGCGTAATCAGGAAAATTGTAACTATCAGGTGTATCAGTCTGAATTCTCGACGATTTTACCGGTGAGAGTTCGATTTTGGAACTCTCGACTCAATCTTTCGGTAACTTCATTGCTGAGAGTTCGGTTTTACAACTCTCACGCTCGCAACGACACCGAAACAAAAAAAACAGCCCCAATCATCAACGGATGATTGGGGCTGCCCAATTTAATTTAGAATGTAACGCGGCTTGCTTCGTATGCGGAGATTTTGTCTTCGTGTTGAAGCGTCAGTCCGATGTCATCCAAGCCTTGGAGCAGGAATTGACGGCGGTGCTCATCGAGGTCGAAGTCGATGTGCAGTCCGGCATCATCTGTCAGCGTTTTATTTTCCAAGTTGACATTCAGCTTATAGCCTTCTGTCTTCGCCGTGCGTTGGAACAAGTCTTCAACTTGCTCTTCGCTCAGACGAATTGGAAGAATGCCGTTCTTGAAGCAGTTGTTATAGAAGATATCCGCGAACGAAGGCGCGATAACGACTTTGAAGCCATAATCGAGAATCGCCCAAGGCGCATGCTCACGGGAAGAGCCGCAGCCGAAGTTAGCGCGGGAAATCAGAACTTCCGAACCTTGGTAACGAGGTTGGTTAAGGCTGAATGACTCAATTACGTTACCTTGCTCATCCCAGCGCCATTCGAAGAATAGGAATTGGCCGAAACCGCTGCGCTCAATACGCTTCAAAAATTGTTTAGGGATAATGGCATCTGTATCTACGTTTACACGATCTACCGGGGCAACAAGACCCGTTAGCTGTTTAAATTCTTCCATGATCGTTAACTCCTCTCGTCTCTCTTGCTACTGCAATCGAATCCCCATATTTTGAGCGATTCAATTGCAGTGTTACTAGTTCAATACTTCGGATTTGATTTTCCAGTCGCGAACATCCGTGAATTTACCCATGATCGCAGCAGCTGCGGCCATTGCCGGGGAAACCAAGTGCGTACGTCCGCCGCGGCCTTGACGGCCCTCGAAGTTACGGTTGGATGTCGATGCGCAGCGTTGGCCCGGTTGCAGAACGTCTGGGTTCATCGCAAGACACATGGAGCAGCCGGCGTCGCGCCATTCGAAGCCTGCTTCCGTGAAGATCACATCGAGGCCTTCTTTCTCAGCCTGGATCTTAACGCGGCCTGAACCTGGAACAACAATCGCTGTAACGCGGTCGCTAACTTTATAGCCTTTGGCAATCTCAGCAGCGGCGCGCAAATCTTCAATCCGACCATTCGTGCAAGAACCGATAAAGACGTAGTCGATGTCGATCTCACTCATTGGTGTACCAGGAGTAAGTCCCATATATTCAAGTGCTTTTTCAGCTGCTTTACGCTCATTCTCAGTTGGAAGCTCAGCCGGTACCGGTACGTTCTTCGTGATGTCTGTACCCATACCCGGGCTTGTACCCCAAGTTACTTGCGGGATCAAGGAATCAACATCGAACTCAAGAACGGTATCGAACTCAGCGCCTTCATCTGTCGCAAGCTCTTTCCAAATTGCGATTGCGCGATCGAACGCTTCGCCTTGCGGTGCGTATTCACGGCCGCGCAGGTAATTGAAAGTAGTGTCGTCAGGAGCGATCAAACCAGCGCGTGCGCCTGCTTCGATAGACATGTTACAAACCGTCATACGCTCTTCCATCGACAGGCTGCTGATCGCTTCGCCTGTGAATTCCATTACATAACCAGTACCGAAATCCGTACCGTATTTTGCAATGACGCCAAGAATCATATCTTTAGCGGTAACGCCCGGTTTACGGCTTCCTGTGAAACGAATTTCCATGGTTTTCGCTTTCGACTGCTGCAAGCACTGCGTTGCAAGAACATGCTCAACCTCGGAAGTACCGATACCGAAAGCAAGAGCTCCGAAAGCACCGTGCGTGGAAGTATGGCTGTCGCCGCAAACGATTGTTTTACCAGGATGCGTTAGGCCAAGCTCAGGTCCCATAACGTGAACGACGCCTTGGTCGATGCTGTCGAGGTCGAACAACGTTACGCCGAAGTCTTTACAGTTTTGCGTCAGCGTATCAATTTGCTGCTTGGAAATCGGATCTGTAATGTTGAAACGATCTTTCGTAGGTACGTTGTGGTCCATCGTTGCGAAAGTAAGGTCCGGACGGCGTACTTTACGACCCGTCATACGGAGGCCTTCAAACGCTTGCGGGGAAGTTACTTCATGGACAAGCTGCAAATCGATATAGATTACGCTCGGTTTACCTGCATCCGAATGAATGACGTGATTATCCCAAATTTTCTCAAACATCGTTCTTTTCGCCATTATATTCACCTCATAAGTTCATTTGCTCGTAGCAATAATTCAATGTAGTCATCATATCATTTCTTTCTTCATTGATCTAAGATATAATATCTATAACAGCAATAGGTACGGCCTATGAAGATAAAACATGTAAAAACTGGGTTCTGGAGTGGTTAATCATGGAATTTCGCCAACTGCAATACGTCATCCAAATTGCCAAAGAAAAGAATTTCTCGCGCGCAGCGGAGAAACTGCATATCGCACAGCCTTCACTCAGCCAGCAGCTCTCTAAGCTGGAGAAGGAAATCGGCGTGCTCTTATTCCGGCGGACCACGAACTCCGTTGAACTGACGCATGCAGGTGCTGTATTTGTAGATAAAGCACAGAACATTTTGGACAATATCGAACAATTGAAGCAGGAGCTCGACGACCTTGCTCATATGCGCAAAGGAAAGCTCGTTGTAGGGAGTTTATCCATTACCGGTTCGCACGTGCTGCCAACTGTACTGCCTATCTTCAATAAAAGGTATCCGGAAATTGAAGTCGTCCTTGTCGAAGACACGCCTTCCAAGCTGGAGCAATTGACCGCAAGCGGCCAAACGGACCTTAGCTTACTTGCACTGCCCCTATTCGAGCCTTCGCTGGAGTGGGTTCCCATTATTGAAGAGGAAATCGTGCTCGCAGTTCCGCCTGATCATCCTCTGGCAAAGTTAAGTGAACCGATTCATATTGAAAGGCTGAGCGCTGAACCTTTTATCGTACTGAAGAAAGGCCAGGGCTTCCGGCAAAATGTATTGGAACTATGCGAACAAGCCGGCTTCGAGCCGCGTATCGTATTTGAGAGCACGAATATCGAAACCATCCAGTCCCTCGTGGCTGCAGGTATGGGAATCACGTTTGTGCCGAAGATGCTTATAAGGGATAAAGTCGATGAAAGGACGCCTGTCTATTTACCGATTTCAGCGCCCACACCGATTCGCACACTCGTCATAGCAAGCCGTAAAGGCCGCTATCTGTCGAGAGCGGCCGAGGCTTTTATTGAAACGATGAAAGCTACATTAATAAAGTGAAGGACGGCGGTCTTCGAATACAGGAATCTTGGCACGGACGGCGTCTACGAGATCCAGATCGATTTCCGCCCTCATAATAACTTCCTCTTCTCCCGCTTCCGCTACAATTTCGCCCCATGGATCGATAATTAAAGAATGACCGAAGAACGAACTCGTTCCGCTTGTTCCGCAGCGATTGCACGCGATAACAAACATTTGATTCTCGATAGCTCTAGCGGTTAATAAGGTCCGCCAATGATGCAATCTCGGGTTTGGCCACTGGGCCGGAACGAACAACACTTTAGCGCCGCCAAGAGCAAGCTTTCGTGCCAGCTCGGGGAAACGGATATCGTAGCAAATCATCATGCCTGCATCGGAATCAGCCACTTCGAGCGTTCCCAACTTCTCCCCTGCTTGTAAATGCTTCTCTTCATCCATGAGGCGGAATAAATGAATTTTGGAATAGTCCGACACCACTTCGCCGTTCTCATTGAACACATAAATCGTATTATAAACGCCGCCATCGCGTTTCTCCGCAATGGAACCTCCAATAATTTGTACCTGGTGCTCACGGGCAAATGCCGACAACAGCGCCTTCGTGCGCTCTCCGTCCTGGTCTGCGATTTGCTCAATCTGCTCAAGCGCGTAACCGGTGTTCCACATCTCCGGGAACATGATCAGATCAGGCTTAACCGGTCCTTGAACCGCTTCGTTCAGCCTCTCCTCCAGCCTGGAGAAATTCGCCTCGGGATATCCCGCATCAACGTGCATCTGCACGATTGCAAGCTTTAATTTCCTCTCACTCATTCGATTGCCTCCTGAATTGCTCAGTTTTACCTAATCATATCGTCTCATGCTTCGCTGTCAAGATGGGCACTGTAAAGAGGAAACCATCCTGTACCGATTAAGGAGACTGCGTAAATGAGAAGATGGAGCACAAAAATTGTATCAGCCCTGGCACTGCTTTTGTTTCTGGTTCTTCCTGCTGTGGTCAGTGCCGGAGCACTGGATGACGGCGGTGCTATGCAGCGGCCAGTGCAGGCTTTCGATGTCGTTGCGGGCAAGGTTGTTAAGAGTGTCCCGAACAATGCCGAGTTTCAAGGTTACGCGAAATCATGGCTGAATTCCGTTACCGGAATGTCGCCTAAACTGCAGGCCGAAGACAAATGCGGTTATGTGTTTCGTATTCCGCTTGATCAGCCAACCGCTGTGAAAGCAGGTGCGCTTCAGGTCATGACGCAGGATGTATTCCTGTTCTATTGTCCGAAGAAACCGCAGCTGCTGCTTATTTTTGACGAGAACCGTAAGCCTTACCTGCTGCAATTCAAAGCCAATATCAAGCCTTTCCTCAAAGCGATGGATCTGTAAGTAATCGCAAAGCACCGGCTCAGCTTCACTCCACCTCGCCGCTTTAGGAACCGGGCGCTCGACACTCATTCCAACATTATGCTACATTTAGGCTTAGATTAACGGTGGAGTGATAACTATGGATGGAATAAAAACAGTTCAAATCAGTCCGGCGGACCGGATGACCGGTTTGCCGGCACAATTCTTTGCCGGACTTGTCCGCAAAGCAAATGCACAAGCAGCCAAGGGCTGCGATGTCATCAATTTGGGGCAGGGTAACCCGGATCAGCCTACACCGCCTCATATCGTAGCTGCACTCCAAGAGGCAGCTCCGAACCCGATGTATCATCGCTATCCGCCATTCAGCGGGTATCCTTTTCTCAAGCAAGCAGTCGCTCAGCGGTATAAGGAAGATTATGGCGTTGACCTCGATCCGGAGAAAGAAGTCGCCATCTTGTTCGGCGGCAAAACAGGTCTTATCGAAATTAGCCAATGCTTACTGAATCCCGGTGATATCTGCCTCGTACCTGATCCCGGCTATCCGGATTATTGGTCCGGGGTTGCACTTGCGGGCGGCAAGATGGAATATATGCCACTGACGGCCGACAATGCTTTCCTGCCGGATTACAGTGCGGTATCGCCAGACATTGCGGATAAAGCAAAGCTTATGTTCATCAACTATCCGAACAATCCAACCGGAGCTACAGCAGGTCCGGAGTTTTACAAGCAAACAGTCGATTTCGCCGCCAAACATGGGATCGTCGTTGCAAGCGACTTTGCTTACGGCGCGATCGGTTTTGACGGAAAACAACCTGTAAGCTTCCTGCAGACACCCGGAGCCAAGGAAGTCGGCGTTGAATTCTATACGCTGTCGAAGACTTACAATATGGCCGGCTGGCGTGTCGGCTTTGCACTCGGCAATCCCGAAATTATTTCATTGATCAATCTCATTCAAGATCACTACTATTGCAGTTTGTTTGGTGGGATTCAAGCTGCCGCTGCTGCAGCGCTTACTGGTCCTCAGCAATGCGTCATCGATCTTGCTGCTGCCTATGAGAGCAGACGCAACGCCTTGTTCGGCGCGATGGACGAAATTGGCTGGAAGGCTGCGAAGCCAAGCGGTTCTTTCTTCTGCTGGCTGCCAGTGCCTAAAGGCTATACCTCCTCATCCTTCTCTGATCTGGTCTTAGAGAAGGCTGACGTCGTGCTTGCGCCAGGTGTCGGTTTCGGCACATATGGCGAAAATTACGTTCGCCTTGGTCTTCTTGCCCCTGAAGAACGGCTGCAAGAAGCGATTCATCGCATCGGTAAACTGGGTCTGTTCGAATAATCAAAAAATAATCTTCACTTTGCCCATAAAGCCTGTCTTTATGGGCTTTTCTTTGCTTTACAGTACCAGGCAGAACATGGTATGATTCTCTTTAATTAAAAACCATTAACGTCTTGATGGGGCCAAGTATGCACTCCGCAATGCGACCAGAGAGTAAATTCGTTCGCTGTGAGAATTTACCGTTATTGCTGCAGAAACCTTCCCCGGAACGGCCGGCGATGAGTCGGACAGCGACCTGCTGTTATCAGGTCTAAGAAAGCGGAACGGCATGTCAATCATAGCCGTTAATAAAGGTGGTACCGCGGAAGTGAAACTTTCGTCCTTTGTATATACAAGGATGAGAGTTTTTTTTATTTTCCAGGAAAGGTTTGGGAGACATATGACAGATACCATTGTAGTCAAAATCGGCAGCAGCTCCTTAACCTCCGATGAAGGCGGCATTAATCGGGAACGAATCGCCTTCTTTGCGCACGAGCTCGCTGCCCTCCATGAAGCAGGCTACCAAGTGCTGCTTGTCACCTCCGGTGCCATCGCCGCCGGATTCAAGAAAATCGGCTATCACACTCGTCCGAAGCTCGTCCACGAGAAGCAAGCGGCTGCGGCCGTCGGTCAAGCACTGCTTATGCAAGCCTACCAAGAGGCATTCGCGTCGTATGGCAATAATGGCGGTGTCGGCGTTGCGCAAATTCTGCTTACCCGGGCCGATTTCTCCAACCGCAAACGGATTCAGAATGCGCTGATGACCATTGAAGAGCTTCTCCATCGGCGCATGCTCCCGATCGTGAATGAGAACGACACCGTAGCAACGGATGAATTGAAGTTCAGCGAGAACGATACGTTATCCGCGCTTGTCGGCAATCTGGTCAAAGCGAAGCGGCTTATTATTTTGACCGATATGGATGGCCTTTATTCCGAAGATCCGCGCAAGAATCCGAACGCCGTTCGATATGACCGAGTTGAGCAGATTTCCGATGATATTCTGCGTGTCGCAGGCGGAGCAGGATCATCGGTTGGAACCGGCGGAATGCGCTCGAAGATTGAAGCAGCACGTATCGCGATGCGCGGCGGAGTTCCGGTATTTATCGGCCGTGTCGTCGAGCCCGGCGATTTGAATTTAGCCGTTTCCGGTGTCGGCAAAGGCACGTATTTCGAAACGAGTCAGCATAATCTGACGACAAAGAAACAATGGCTTGGCTTCCATTCTATGCCGCAAGGCCGCATCTTCGTCGATCCCGGTGCAGAACGAGCGCTGCTCGAAGGCGGCAAAAGCCTGCTGCCAGCCGGCATTCGAACCATTGAAGGTGATTTTCATCCCGGGGATGTCGTCGAAGTGTTTAATGAACAGCAGCAATCGCTTGGCCGAGGTGTCGTCAATTATGCCGCTTGGCAGGTGCAGGCCGTTGCCGGCCTAAGTACGGAAGAAGTTCGCAGACGTGTTGAAGTAACCCGGATAGAAGTCATTCACCGTGATGAGTGGGTCACACTAAGAGCTTAAACGACAGGACTTATGAGGGAGAGAGACCATATGAGCGAAGTGCGGGAGAAAGCGGCCCTTGCCAAACAGGCTGCGGGTATTATGAACCGATTGACAACGAATCAGAAGAACGAAGCCCTTCTCGAGATGGCCAATGCCTTGATTCAATATCAAGATTCAATTATTGAGGCAAACCGGATCGACATTGAACGTGGACGCGAGAACGGAACGAGTGAATCATTGTTGGACCGACTGACGCTTACTTCGGCACGTGTCAAAGATATTGCGGAGGGACTTCGCCAAGTTGTGCAGCTAAACGATCCTGTTGGCCTTACACTGGAATCATTTGAACGTCCGAATGGACTGCGCGTCGACAAAATTACTGTACCTCTCGGCGTTATCGGTATGATCTATGAAGCCCGTCCCAATGTAACAGTCGATGCAGCCGGCTTATGTCTGAAGACTGGCAACTCAGTCGTTCTTCGCGGCGGATCTGCAGCGCTTGAATCCAACCGTCGTATCGTGGAAGTGCTTCGCGGTGCGCTTGCCTCCACTTCGATGCCTGCCGAAGCGCTTCAATTGATCGAAGATCCATCCCGTGCCTCCGTTGATGAAATGCTGAAATTAAACGGCCTGCTCGACGTCGTCATCCCTCGCGGCGGCGCATCATTAATTCGAAATGTTGTTGAAAATGCAACCGTCCCTGTCATTGAAACAGGTGCCGGCATTTGTCATACTTACTTGGACGACAGCGCGAAGCCTGCGATGGCATCGGATATCGCATTCAACGCCAAAGTGCAGCGCCCTTCCGTCTGCAACTCCATGGAGACGCTGCTTGTCCATGAAGCTTTCGCCGAACGTCATCTTCGTGAATTGGCCGACCGCTTCCTCGCGGCCAATGTCGAGCTCCGCGGGTGCGAACGAACGCGCGCCATCGTTCCCGAGGCTCAGGCTGTAACCGAATCGGACTATGAAACGGAATATAATGATTACATTATGAATATTCATATCGTTTCCGGCATAGATGAAGCCATGCGCCATATTAGCCAATACGGCACGATGCATTCGGAATGTATCGTTACGGAGAATCAAGAGCACGCTGATCAATTCATGCAGCAGATCGATGCGGCTGCGGTTTACCATAACGCTTCCACCCGGTTTACGGACGGCTTCGAATTCGGCTACGGCGCCGAAATCGGCATCAGTACCCAGAAGCTTCACGCCAGAGGACCAATGGGATTACCTGCACTGACTTCAACCAAATTCCGCATTTATGGCAGCGGACAAATTCGCGGATAGAACAGGAGGATTCACGATCATGACGATACTTTCATCTTCTAGTGTTTCAACTGCAATTGGCTCGCTTAAAATGTGTTTCTACGGTGCAGGCTCCATTGCCGAAGCGATGGTTCGCGGACTGTTGGACCGCGGCTTGACCGAGCCGGGTCAAATCAGTATGATGAATCGACAAAACGCTGCGCGGATGGAAGAGCTCACGTCGCGATACGGCGTGAATACATCCTCTCTGGAAGCGGAGAAATCCGTCATGCTGCAGGAAGCGGATATTGTATTTCTAATGATGAAACCGAAGGATGCTGCAGAAGCAATCAGTCAAGTGAGGGATCTTCTGCATCCCGGTCAACTGATCATCTCGGTTATTGCCGGCATGACTATTCGCACATTGGAAACGCTGCTAGGCAAACCGATGCCGATCGTTCGTACGATGCCGAATACATCAAGCACAATCGGACTTGGTGCGACGGGAATCAGCTTCTCCGCCTCTGTCACGGGCAATCAGCGTGACCTGGCCGAAACGATGTTTCAAGCGGTCGGCTTAACGGCGGTTGTGGAAGAACAGCTGCTTGAGGTCGTTACAGGGTTATCTGGCAGCGGGCCTGCCTATGTCTATTACCTAATGGAAGCTATGATTGTAGCTGGCAGTCAGCTTGGTCTTACTGAGGACGCCGCTCGGGAGCTGACCGTTCAAACCGTACTAGGAGCCGCGCATATGGTGAAAGCTACTGGGGAGAACCCGGCCGATCTGCGCCGCAAAGTGACCTCGCCTAACGGCACAACGCAAGCTGCAATTGAGAAATTAGATGCAAACCATTTCTCGGAAGCCGTTATCAGTGCGATAACACGTGCTGCTGAACGCGCTGCTGAAATGGGAGCAGAGATTGAAAGGAAAGCGACATCATGAGTGAGCAAGCTGTATGTATAGCAACCTACCGTTGTTACGATGACAAAGCAGATTTTCATAAGAAAGCACAAGGTATTGCTGTAGGCTTAACCGTCGGCAGCTGGACGGACCTGCCGGAAGCGCGTAAAGCGGAGATGGAGAAACATCTGGGCCGCGTTATTTCCGTAGACGTTCATGAAGGCTCCGCTCCGGGAGAGCGGTATGCCGATCTTCGCATCGCCTATCCGGATGTGAACTTCAGCCGCGACCTCCCTGCCCTTCTCGTTACTGTATTCGGTAAGCTGTCCATGGATGGCAAAATCAAACTGCTCAACCTCGATTTCTCAAGCAATTTTGTTTCAGCTTTCCCTGGACCGAAATTCGGTATCGAAGGTGTTCGGAAGCTGCTAGGCGCTAACGAGCGCCCACTGCTGATGAGTATCTTCAAATCTGTAATCGGACATGATCTCCCTAACCTGCGCGAGCAGTTCTATCAACAAGCGCTGGGCGGCGTAGACCTGATCAAGGACGATGAGATTCTATTCGAGAACCCGCTTACCCCGCTTGAGAAACGGGTTGAAGCGTGTATGGAAGCTGCACGTCAAGCAGAACAGGTTACAGGGCAGAAGCTGCTGTATGCCGTGAACTTGACCGGCCCAACGTCCAAGCTTGCTTCGCAGGCGAAAAAGGCGATCAACGCAGGCGCGAACGCAATCTTATTCAATGTGCTTGCCTATGGATACGACGTCCTGCATGAACTAAGCAGCGATCCGGAAATTTCAGTACCTATAGCGGCTCACCCTGCAATGGCCGGCGCATTGTACCCTTCTATGCACTACGGCATTGCCGCACCTTTGCTGCTAGGTAAGCTGATGCGCCTTGCCGGCGCGGATCTTGTTCTGTTCCCTTCACCATACGGTTCAGTTGTAATGCCGCGTGAAGAGAACTTAGCGGTGCAAGCAGCACTGATCGATCCAGCGCTGCCGGTTGCGCCAAGCTTCCCGGTTCCGTCTGCCGGCATTCATCCCGGACTTGTTCCGCTTATACTGCGCGACTTCGGCACCGATGTCGTTGTCAATGCAGGCGGCGGCATCCACGGACATCCAATGGGAACAGCCGCTGGCGGACATGCTTTCCGCATTGCCATTGAAGCCGCAAGAGCAGGCATTTCTCTTCCTGAAGCAGCAGCGAAGCCGGGTAACGAAGCGCTTCAAGCTGCGATTGACAGCTGGGGGTACAAAGAATAATGACCATGCACAGCAACGCTGCATCCAGATCATCACAGCGCGTTATCTTTTGCGACTTTGACGGCACCATTACGGAGAACGATAACATTGTTGCGATCATCAAGCATTTCAATCCGCCCGGCTGGGAAGCGATCGTGAACGACATCGTCGGACAACGCAAGACGATCCGCCAAGGCGTTGGCGAGCTGTTCCGACTGCTGCCTTCTTCGATGAAACGGGAAGTTGTCGACTATGCCATTTCCAATGCTACTATCCGTGCCGGGTTCGCTGATTTGCTGCAATACTGCAAAGAGAATCAAATTGAATTCTACGTCACTAGCGGCGGCATCGACTTCTTCGTCTACCCGCTTCTAGCGCAGTTTAACATTCCGGAGAATCATATTTACTGCAACGGCAGTGATTTCTCAGGCGATCAGATCGAAATTACATGGCCTCACCCTTGTGAAGGCGAATGTAAAACCGACTGCGGCATGTGCAAAACAACCATAATTCGCCGCTTCCCTAAAGGTCAGTACGAGCGCATTCTAATTGGCGACAGCGTGACGGATTTTGAAGGAGCGAAGCTTGCTGATCTTGTATTCGCACGCTCTCATTTAACGCAGAAATGCAAAGAGCTCGGACTTTCCTATCACGAGTTCAAGACGTTCCATGACGTCATCGATGTATTGAAATTGCAGGAGGCGACTACCTAACGATGTCATTTGCACAGATTGCATTAGAAGACAAGCAGCGAGTGCTTGCAGAGCTAACTGAAGTGAAGAGCCTCTTCGCCTCCCGCGGCTGGTTTCCGGGAACGAGCGGCAATCTTTCGATTCGAGTAGGCGACTTCTCGCCGGAGGAATTCAATTTCGCCATTACGGCTAGCGGCAAAGATAAGTCAATCTCGACGCCGGAGGATTTTCTGTTCGTCGATCAAGCCGGTAAGCCAAGTGAACCAACTCGTCTTAAGCCGTCGGCCGAAACGTTGATTCATTGCGAAATCTACCGTCAAACGGGCTGCGGCGCGATTTTCCACATCCATTCCGTCTATAACAGCATCGTCTCCGAACTGTTCTGGGAGCGTAAATCAATCCCGGTTGACGGTGTTGAACTCATTAAAGCGTTCAATATTTGGGAAGATGACGCCCATATCGATATCCCGATCGTATCTAACTTCACACATATACCAAGCATTGTACCGGAAGTTACGGAGCGACTTGACCCGCGTATTCCGGGCATCATGCTGCGAAATCACGGAATTTACGCTTGGGGGGCTAATGCCTTTGAAGCGAAACGCCATCTGGAAGCATTCGAGTTTCTGTTTGAATACGTATACCGCTGGGAATTGCTGCACCGCAAAGTTTAATGGATGCAGCAGTAAGATGAAAAAGGCGATAGAGGCAAGCTGCGTGCAGCTTATCTTTATCGCCTTTTGTCTTGTGCCGTGCTCGGCTTCAGCTGCTGGGCAGCCAGCACAGCTAACTCGATTTTGTTAATCGCGAGACAATGTTCTTCGGAGATGACAAACACCTCCGGGATCGGAAGCTGTTCAAAATATCCCTCTACCTCACTTAGCTCCAGAAACCAATCCGTACGACTGCCTGTCTCTACAGGTACATCCTGCCAAGCTGCGGTCAGCTCCGGACTAGTTAGTTTCTTCGCTCCTCGCTTCAACTTACAGCCATCCAGCTTCTCCACATAACTTCTTGTCGATTGGGATCGCAATTGCTTCGTAAATAAATGCGGGGCATAATCGGCTCTTGAGCCTGTATGATGCACGGCACGTACGAATGCCAGTACCCCCTGATGCACCTCTGGAACGCCATATAGAATGGCATATAGTCGTTTCCCGAATTCAATTCGCTCCTCCAAGCTGCGGAAATCCTCAAGTACCAATCCTGCAAGCTTCATAGCCCCTTCGTACGGTGCGCCATACGGCATAAATACGGCATTCGTCTGCAGCGGCGTTTGCAATAGGAAGGCAGGCTTTCGAATGACATGCTCCTTGAAGAACGTACTGCGAACCAGCGGTTCTTCAATGACATGCTGCTCATTCACGATAAGTGCGGTGGTCAGAGTGGCTGCATCTTTCCGACGCCAGAATTGCGACCAAACCGGACGCATGAAACCGGACACGCCAAAGGCAGGCAATAACGAGAAGAGCTCCCGCCCTTCCTTCCGCGAAGCCTCGTAGAGTAACAGCTGGGGATAAGCATCTTGAAAAATTATAGCATTCGCGCGTTCCAGCAGCAGAAACGTCTGCTTGCGATAGGTGCGATCAAGCAGCCGCGGCAACAGCTCGCCCTGCAGATCCGTCATATTCCAGCCGCCATTACGGGAAACCAGATGGGCCAGCAACGCCCAGTGCAGCTCGGGACTCCGAAAATAAACGGCGCGATACGCCTCGGTACGAGTCACGTTGTTCTGATTGGCGATCTCTGTTTCGTGTCGAATCCGATGGATTAATGCACGTTCCTGCTCGTTATACAACTCGGACAGCTGCTCTTTAGGCGATTCTGTCGATTGCTCCCCAAGTGACTTCCAAGCTGCTCGCAGCTCCCGGACGAACTCCGGCTTGAGCTCCACTGGAATCGCGTGCTGCGCCAGCTTCGAAGAAGCTCGTTTCGCCCGCCGCTTCGCCGCTACATAAGCCACGATTCGTGCAGGCAATCTGCGCAGTACTAATAGGATTCGCTTCATCACTGAAGGGTTCGTGCTGCCTTGATGCTCCATGCGCTTCGCCACTCCTTTCATTATGGGGCGACATCCGTTTCTTCTTGTCCACGGGTATACAATTTAGTATGGGCTTCTCTACAATCAATTAGCCGCCCGTAGTATACTGGAGAGAATAGGACGAATATGTGCAGGAGGTCTGCAGACGATGTGTGGACGTTATACCATTACAGTATCTTTGGAAGAGCTAATGTTACGTTATTGGATTTCTTCCACGAATGTGCCTTATAATCAGCCCAAATATAATGTGGCCCCTGGTCAAATGGTGTTCGCCATCGTTGGCGACGGAACGCAGAACCGGCTCGGCGAGCTCAAATGGGGGCTTGTCCCTTCATGGGCAGACAGCCCGAAGGTTGGCAACAAAATGCTCAATGCGCGCTCCGAGACCGTATGGGAGAAACCGGCATTCAAGCAGCTCATTCGCCGCAAACGCTGCATTATTCCGGCCGATGGTTTCTATGAATGGCGACAAGATGAGAAGGACAAGCAGCCGATGCGCATCGTGAAACGCGACCGCAAGCTCTTCAGCATGGCCGGGCTATATGATACATGGGTTTCTCCGGAAGGCATTAAACTGAGCACCTGTACGATTCTGACAACAGAGCCTAATGAGCTAATGGCCCCGATCCATAATCGGATGCCGGTAATCCTCCACGAAGAGCATGAAGCGATGTGGCTTGACCGCTCAATGCAAGATCAACAGCAGCTGAATGCGCTGCTGACCCCCTTCCCGTCTGAGCTGCTTGAGGCGTATCCCGTTGGCAAAACAGTCGGCAGTGTGGCAAATGACGATGCTTCATGTATCGCACCTATTTGAATGCACCAGAAGAGCAAAAAAAACCGCCGATCCAAGGATCAGCGGAACATAGCCCATAGCTTGATAAGGTGAATCGTGTTTGAAGGATCGATTTTCTGACCGAGGATAAAGGCAATTAATTGCTCTTCTTGCTGCTCCGTAAGTGACTCTTGCAAGATGCCGGCTGACGTCTTGACTAGCTTCTTTACTTTCGTGCGATCCTGTAAATCATATTTGGTCACACCATTTAACAGCATCTTCATACGATCCTTCACGACCGGATTCTTCATCTTCAATTTCACACGCTCGACCAGCTCGGGCCGGATACCATATTTCGTGTAGCTCATCTTATGGCTAGCACCTCCGTCGGCTTCTTAAAGCCATTCGTTGTACTATATGCTAAGACAGCCACTTTAAAAACTAGTCCAAGAGTTCCCCTTGAAAAAGTTGCTCTTTCTTCAGCAAATCACGCAGTCTGGCATAGGCCGCTGCCGTCCAGAAATCCGGCTTCGCCGTCATCTCAGCCGCATCGTCCCGGGCTTCCTCGAGCACTGCAAAATCGGCCGCCATGTCGGCCAGTTTAAAGTCCGGAACGCCGCTTTGCTTCGTCCCGAAGAAATCGCCGGGTCCCCTCAGCTCCAAATCTCGCCGCGAAACCTCGAAGCCATCATCCGTTTCCGTCATGATTTTCATCCGCTCGCGACCGATTTCCGATTTCGGATCGGCAATCAAAACACAATAGGATTGATGGCCGCCGCGGCCTACTCGCCCGCGCAGCTGATGCAGCTGCGACAAGCCAAACCGCTCCGCATCCATAATGACCATCAATGTAGCGTTTGGCACGTCGACCCCGACCTCCACGACAGTAGTTGCTACGAGTACATGTACTTCATTCTCACTGAATGCGCGCATTACTTCGTCTTTGTCAGAGGTAGTTAACCGTCCATGCAGCAGTCCGATCTTTAAATCCGGGAAAGCTTGCTGGATTTGAATATGTAAGTCGATCGCATTCTGCACATCCAGCTTCTCCGATTCCTCGATGAGCGGGCATATAAAATAACACTGACGCCCAGCCTCTACCTCGCGTCGAATGAATCCGAGCACCCGGTCCAGCATATTATGCTTGACCCAATTCGTCTGAATTGGCTTTCTGCCCTGCGGACGTTCACGCAGCGTGGAAACGTCGAGGTCGCCGAACGCCGTAATCGCAAGCGTTCTGGGGATCGGAGTCGCAGTCATCGTAAGCACGTCGGGATTCATCCCTTTGCGTCGCAATACACTCCGCTGGTTAACGCCAAACCGGTGCTGCTCATCGGTTACAACTAAACCAAGACTGCGGAAATTAACGCCTTCCTGAATAATGGCCTGCGTGCCAACGATCACGTCAATAAGTCCCATCTGGAGTCCTGCCAGCACATCGCGGCGTTTCTTCTCCGTCAAGCTGCCCGTTAACAGTGCAACCTGCAGCCCAACACCGCCTAGCAGCTTCTGTAAGGAGCGATAGTGCTGCTCCGCTAAGATCTCCGTCGGCACCATCAGCGCCCCTTGGTGACCCGCTTTATAGGCGGCAAATAGCGCAATCGCCGCTACGACCGTTTTCCCGGAACCAACATCGCCTTGCAGCAGTCGGTTCATGCAGGAAGGATGACGCATATCAATCAATATCTCGTTAACAACCTTCTTCTGTGAATCCGTCAGCTCAAAAGGCAGCGTACGAACGAAAACCCGGATCGATTCCGCATCGACCACATGGGCAACGCCATCCATCCGCTTACGGTTAATCGTGCGATACGCCTGCAGCTTTAACTGGAACAAGAACAGCTCCTCATATACAAGTCGGCGTCGAGCTGCTTGCCCTTGCGCGATATCTTCAGGCTGATGAATCTGCTTCACCGCATCGCGGCGCAGCATGAGGCCATGCTTGTCCACCAATTCAGCAGGCAGTATCTCTTCCACCATCGGACCGTATTGAAGCAGCGCCTGCGCCATGATTTTGCGTATCCATGGCTGTGTCACGCTCCCGCCAACGGAGTAGACGGACTGGAGAGTCCCTGAGCGCGAGGCACCTTTATCAGGGAACTCGGATTCCGACACCGTGATTTGCAGCCGCTGCTGCTCCCACTTGCCCGTCAGAACGATATCCCGGCCGGGAATCAGCTGATCCTGCAGAAAATGCCGATTAAACCATACGGCCGTCACTAATATGTTGTCGATCACTATCTTGCAAGTTAAGCGAGTCTTAGCACGGCCGAGTCGCTGCAGGAGCGGATTGCCCATAATCTTGCCTTCAACGGTCGCTTTCTCCCCATCCTTCGTTTCCCCTAAGCTCCGAATCCGATAATCCTCATATCGAAACGGAAAATAATCCAGCAAATCTGCGATCGTATGAACGCCAAAGGCGTGAAGCTCCAATTCCTTCTGAGCACTCACGCCTTTCATTTGCCGGACCGTTATTTGATCCAGCTTCATCCCCATTACCTCACACCCGCGTAATAAATAATGCAGCGGCACCTGGACCGGCATGCGTTCCGATAACGGAGCCGATCTCGGTTTGCCGGATGCTGCGTATGTTAAGCTGTCCTTGCGCCAGAGCTGCAAGCTCAAGCGCCAGCTCGTTCTTATGTGTCCACCCGACAGTCATTTCAATCGGATCATTGCCGAATTCGTTCTTGAACAAGTCGATAATGCGCTGCATCGCTTTCTTCGTTCCGCGCACCTTATCCACTGCCGTTACTTCGCCTTCGCTGTCGATCGTCAAGATCGGCTTAATGTTAAGGATCGAACCAAACAAAGCAGCTGCCTTGCCAATTCGACCACCCTTCTGCAAATACTCGAGCGTATCCAGCAAGAAGTACATGCGGCGATCTTTAATCATATGTTCCACTTTGGCGACAATGGCTTCTTTGGTTTCACCCGCAGCTGCCATCTCTGCTGCTTTAACAGCCAGCATACCGCAGCCATAAGAGGCGGATTTGGAATCGATAACCGTGATATCGCCGGGCACGTCAAGCAAGGTTGAGCCTAGAACCGCCGATTGATAAGTGCCGCTTAGTGCAGAGGACAGATGAATCGAAATAATAGATGTGTCCTTCCCTGAACCGAGCACACGCTCGTACGCTTCCATAAACTCTACCGGAGAGGGCTGTGAGGTGGTAGGCAGCATATCTGCTTTGGCCAATCGCTCATAAAATTGATTATTCGTGATGGTAACTCCATCGAGAAACGTGTCCTCACCGAAAAGTACCTTAAGCGGTACCATTTCGATATTATGCTGCTCACGGACACGCTTTGGAATATCCGCCGTACTGTCCGTAATAATCTTGATTGTACCCATTCCAGCACCCCCTATTCCACTGCAAATAGATATGGATAAAGCGGTTGCCCGCCTTCATGTACTTCGAGTTCTGCATGTGCAAAGGTTTCGGTTGCCCATTGTACGAATTCCGCAGTTACGGCTTCGTCTGCTTGTTCACCTGTGAGAATGGTGACAAGCTCACCGCCGTCTTCCAGCATTCTGGCGAGCAGCTCCCGGCAAGTTTCCTGTAAGCTCGGGGAAGCTGTCACAATGGACTTCTCCATGATGCCGATATAATCGCCTTCATGAATGGTAATGCCGTCAATCGAAGTATTGCGTACCGCATTGGTTACTTGGCCCGAACGTACCTGCTTAGCGGCTTCGCTCATCGCTTCTGTGTTCTCTTCCGCAGTACCGTCTTCCTTAAAGGCCAGAACAGCGGCGAGACCCTGCGGAATATTCTTCGTTTGTATAACGGTTACATTTCGTTCACACAGCTCAGCAGCTTGCTGCGCAGCTAGGATGATATTGCCGTTGTTCGGCAGTAAGTAAATATGCTCAGCCGACAGCGAATCGATCGCATTGACGAAATCCTCTGTCGATGGATTCATCGATTGTCCGCCGGATAACACAACATCCACATTGTTATCCATGAAGATCGAAGCGACCCCTTCGCCCATGGCCACTGCGATGATGCCGAATGCTGCCCACTCATGAGCCGATTCCGCAGTGATCGAAGCCGCAGGCGTGCCTGTCAGCACTTCCGAGACAGCAAGCCCTAGCGCCGCTTCCTCCACAATCGCCGTTTCCTTCAGTGGATCCTCAAGGACATCAGGTGCTGCCGATGTACTGCCGCTCATATGTGCCGCTTCTTCATGTAGCAGATCACGGTGCTGCTCTCGCATGTTAAGAATATGAATTTCAGTTAGCTCACCGTAAGGCAGCGCATAATTAAGCACGTCCCCCGGCTTGCGTGTATGAACATGAACTTTAATGATTTCATCGTCAGCAATGACAAGAATCGAATCCCCGTCTCTGCTAAGCATGCCTTTAAACAAAGCTTCGTCGAAACGCAGCGCATTGCGGCCTGCAAGCTTCCGATTAATGAAAAATTCCATATCGTATAAAAATTCAATATTCTCGGTTGCCAAGCGGGATTGCGCGCTGGATGGCACCAGGTTAGGACGTGGAACCGGTGGTGTTGGCATAGCCTTCATCGCCGGGAACAGCTCTGGTGAGGCTGCCTCCGAACCTACATGACTTTCATCCGCAGTTCCGCTGTTATCAGTTAATGCACGCAGAAAACCTTCATAGATACAAACAAGTCCTTGACCGCCGGAATCTACTACACCCACTTGTTTAAGTACAGGCAGTAAATCAGGTGTACGTGCAAGCGATTCATTCGATTTCGTTACAACCTCGCGCAGTATCTCTGTCATATCTGTTGTGCGCTTAGCAATTGATACCGCATGTTTAGCCGTATCTTTCGCAACGGTTAGAATCGTCCCTTCAACTGGTTTAACGACGGCCTTGTAGGCCATGTCTACACCGTTCTGAAGCGCAGCAGCAAACTGCACCGGATCGATTTGATCCAAGTTGACGATACTTTTGGCGAACCCCCGGAATAACTGTGACAAAATAACGCCGGAATTCCCGCGTGCGCCCATAAGCAATCCTTTAGAAAGCGCTTCCGCAACTTTGCCTATTGCTGGGGAGGATTTGCTCTGCAGCTCGCGTTTTCCTGACGTCATCGTTAAATTCATATTCGTCCCGGTATCACCGTCCGGAACCGGGAACACATTCAGCGCATTAATGCGCTCGACATTTCTTTGCAAACTTTCCGCTCCGCTCAGTACCATACTTGTAAAGTCTGAGCCGTTAATAAAGCGTTTAATCAAACGTATTACCCCTTCCTACCGAGATACCCGTACGCCTTGGACAAAAATATTGATGACGTCTACCTTGACGCCGATGACCTCATTCATCACATATTTCACTTTCGACTGAATATTATGTGCGACCTCGGAAATTTTTGTGCCGTAGCTAACGATGATGTACAAATCAATGTGTAAGTAGTCGTTCTCTCGGTGGACTTCAACACCGCGCGATAAATTATCTCGACCGAGCAACTCAGCAATTCCGTCTTTCAGCTGCTTTCTTGAAGCCATACCTACCAGTCCATAACAATCCAGTGCCGCTGAGCCGGCAAGAACGGAGATAACATGGTCGGTTATGAATACATTGCCTAATTCCGAATTAATCTGCAGGGGCATGGAAAACCACTCCTTCACCGTTATTATTATGGACTAAATAACATTGTACTATAAATAATGACGATTTTGAAGCCCAATGCCCATTTTACGACCATTTTCTGCATTTTAAGCGCTTTATATACCTTAGGGATGGAATCTTCAAATGCTTGATGAATGTGATTTGTTATGTTATTATATTGGAGTCTGTTTATTTGCAGTGATTCTTCAAGGGAGGTGTATTTCATGTCTCGCAAATGTTTCATTACTGGCAAAGGTCCAGGGGTAGGCAACCATGTTTCGCACGCTAACAACAAAACTCGCCGCACTTGGGGCGTTAACGTTCAAAAAGTTAGAATTCTTGTTGACGGCAAACCAAAACGTGTTTATGTCAGCACTCGTGCTCTGAAAGCCGGCAAAGTGACTCGTGTATAACGGCATTAAGCCATGGACAAAAAGCACCTGATTCCATCAGGTGCTTTTTTGCATGTCTAGGCACAGGAGGGACCAAATGCTGTGCTCTGTGCTCAGGATGCTGCATGTCGAACCGTTCCTTAGCGCGACTTCATACCTTGCTAGCAGCCGCTAGTTCTTTTGGAACGTATTCAGAATCGCCTTCACGAAGCCACCCAAAAACTTCGGCAGCTTGATCGTGTAAAATTTCATGCTCCACCCCTCCTAAGAGTTTTGCCTCAGCAAAACCGTTCATAAGCATAAGCTCTAGTTTTGCATGTGCGTGTGCGTGAGCAAAACGTTCTTCGTATGCTGAATAAACATCCGTAACGATCCTCTCAGCCTTTTTCACACAAAAAAAGGCTACAAGAACGTTCGTTCATGTAACCATCCTATGCGATCTATGATTGTCCTATTCCAAACCCGAAGTCATCAGCCAGCGGTTAGGCCGTAGTCATTGGATGCGCCCTGGCATAAAGTACAACGGCAATCAAAACGGTAAAGAAAAGAAAGAACAGCAACGACATTACACCAAATACGATTCGCGAGCGCAGTGATGTAAACCGCTTAAAATAGAAGATTGCAATAACAAGTGCAAGAATGGAGAACAGAAAATTGACGCCAGTCTTTACATTCGGAAAGATCGCCAGCATCAGGCCGCAGCCTAAACTAAACAGTGTGCATAGTAAGCCTTTCTTTAACCATTCGGGCATCTTGAGTCCTCCTACTCCTATCGCAGAGCTGTTATGGCCGCTGCGCGATCCTGTTCAGTAAATACGGCATTGCCGGCTACAAACACATCGGCACCCGCTTCTCTGACAAGCTTCGCAGTCGTTGCATTGATCCCGCCATCGACCTGGATCAGCATGTCACCAAGGCCGCGCGATTCAAACAGCGTGCGCAGCTGACGAATCTTCTGAAGCGATTGAGGGATAAACTTCTGGCCGCCGAAGCCCGGGTTCACGGTCATGATTAGAACCATATCCAGATCATCCAGCACGTTCTCCAAGACGTTAATCGGCGTAGCCGGGTTCAGCGCGACGCCGACAGGCAATCCGGCTTCTTTGATTTGGTGAATAACACGGTGTAGATGAACGCATGCTTCGGCATGCACCGTAATACGATCAGCGCCTGCTGCTACGTAAGACGAAATGTGCAGCTCCGGACGCTCGATCATCAAATGAACATCGAACACAAGCTTCGTGGCTGGCCGAACAGAACTAATGACAAGTGGTCCGAACGTCAGTGTAGGGACGAAATGACCGTCCATGACATCAATATGAATCCAATCCGCTCCGGCACGTTCCACGTCTTTGATTTCGTCTGCAAGTGTCGCAAAATTAGCCGACAGTATCGATGGAGCAATGATAGCCATTTCAGTACCTCCGCTTTTTCTCTTTCATTTCCTCCATGAACAGCACGTAATTGCTATGGCGGCTAGGCGCAATTTCTCCGCGTCCCAGCGCTTCCAGAACCGCGCACTCCGGTTCATGAATATGGGTACAGCCACGGAATTTACATCCCGAAGAAAGCTCGCGCATTTCTCTGAAACAAGTGCCCAATTCTTCAATTCCGAGCTCGGCAAAATCCAACTGACTAAAGCCAGGTGTATCTGCAACATACCCGCCGCCAATATCAACAAGCTCGACATGTCGGGTCGTATGCTTACCGCGGCCAAGTCGATTGCTGATCGCGTTTGTCTCGAGCGTGAGGCCCGGTACGAGCGCGTTGAGCAGTGAGGACTTCCCTACGCCGGATTGGCCGGCGAACACCGCCAGATGGCCTTGTAGACGCTCTGCCAGTGCCGGAGTTCCATCGCCTTGCCTTGAGCTCGTCACAAGCACCTCATAGCCGATCGGTTGATAAATGCGAAGCACATCGTTCATGGCAGCTCGCGCTTCTTCGGAATCCTCGCCATCTTCGGCGAGATCCTGCTTGCTAAGGCAAAGTACTGCTTGGATGCCTGCATGCTCGATATGAACTAAAAACTTATCCAAAAGCTGCAAGTTCAGCGCCGGCTCTGTGACCGAGAAAACAAGAACAGCAAGATCAATATTCACAACAGGCGGGCGAATCAGCTCCGAGCTGCGCGGTAAGATACGGTTTACGGCTCCTTCGCCGTTCTCCGTCTCTTCGTATTCAACGACGTCACCGACGAGCGGGGATTCGCCGCGTTTCTTGAAGATGCCGCGGGCTCTGCATTGGATCGGCTCCACATCGGAGGAAGCATCGAGCGGCCTTACATAATAATAGCCGCTCAATGCTTTAACGATCCTTCCTGTTAAATCGGTCTTGTTATTGGTCGGTCTCGTTTGTGGTCGTATTGCCATCAGTTGGATTCTCCTCAGTTTGCGCCGGCTGATCTGCCGGCGGCGTTTCGGTGCCCGGGACCGTTTCCGGCGCTCCGGTTTCACCTGATTTTACATCTTCATACGTTTTGGAGAAGGTGTCGGTAAATTGATTGTCTCGATAAATCGTAACCATCGCTTCCGTGTTTGGATCAAGCACGACCTTAACCGGGAAGGACTGTGTATCTTTAATTTTCCGTTTGCCCCACTCAATATTCTCACCGCGGGCATCCGTATACGTAATGCGGATTTCGCTTGTTTTGCCAGCCACAGCAGGCGATATCACGATATTGAACGTGTATTCAATGGCTTCTTCCGGTAAGCCGGAGCTTACAGTGATCGTAATCGGTGCTCCTTCGGAAACCGGCGCATCAGGATCGAAAGGATACTGCGCAATTACGGTTCCTTTTTCCTTATAGCTAGGTTCGCGAACGATATCCGCTTCGTTAATTTTGAGGCCCTTGGACTTCAAGATCGAAATGGCCTCTTTCTCCGTCTTATTAATCAGATTCGGCATCGGGAAGGTTTCTTTCCCTTGGCTGACCGTGAAATTGAATTTTACTGTCTTCGGATCAAATTCAGCGCCAACCTCAGGGGACTGCTCCAATACGGTACCCGGCGTCTCATCGCTAAAGGTTTCATCCTTAGTAATATTGTCTTGGGCTACGCCCAGAGCAACCAGCGCTGCCACCGTATCCTCATAGGACTTGCCGGCATAGTTGCTGGCTGTCGCGAGCTTAGGCCCTTTACTGACGTACAGCTTAATGAATGAACCTACCTTCACCCGTTGATTTGGCTTGGATTGCTCATAAACGACGTCCTTGGGAACCCCTTCTTTATCGGTATAAATCGAGGGCTCTTCCACTTTAAGGCCTGCATTCTCCAGCATGGTGCGGGCTTCCGTTTCAGTCTTATTGACCACATACGGTACATCGACCTCTTCGATATCAAACCAGCTGAGAACGGTCATGGCTCCCCAATAGACAAGAGCAATAATAATCAACGTTGAAGCCACGGTCACGACAGGCTTGACCCATCTGCGCTTGCGCGGCTCCTCTTCAAGACCATTTGAATTCCAACGATCCTGATCGGGCGGCTGCTCGGCTGAAATTTTCACTTTCTCCGATGTGCCGGACTGCTCGGTTTTCACATTCGAAATCGTATCTGTCATCTTATCGACGATGCTGCCGCGAATCGCAGGCATAACACGCGTCTCGTCAAAATCGGAATTTGCGAATGTGATCTTCGGTTCCTTCAATCGCTCCGGCTGCAAGCAGGTTTCGAGATCGCTGAGCATTTCCTTGGCGGATGCATAACGTTCAGCCGGATTCTTCCGCATCGCACGCAAAATGACATTTTCCACACTTTGCGGTATGTACGGATTAAGCGTTCTTGGCTCGGCAAAAGTTTCTTGCAAATGCTTCAGCGCTACGCTGATTGGGCTCTCCCCTAAGAAAGGCAGCTTCCCCGTCACCATCTGGTACAGCACGATGCCAAGCGAATACAAGTCGGATTTCTCGCCGGTTACGACGCCTTTCGCATGTTCAGGTGAGAAATAATGAACGGATCCCACCACAGAACCTGTTTGGGTAATCGTCGAAGATGTTACCGCGCGTGCAATGCCGAAATCGGTTACTTTCACGCGGCCGTTCTTGCCGATGAGTATATTATGTGGTTTGATGTCACGATGAATGATTTGATTATAATGCGCGTGCTCAAGCGCGTCGCAAATTTGAATCGCGATTCGAACGGCTTCCTCGGTTTGCAACGGTGCACGCTCTTTAATAATTTCGTTTAAATTGTTGCCTTCGACATATTCCATTACGATGTAATGCGTGTCGTCCTCTTGTCCAACATCATAAATACTGACGACATTGGAATGCGAAAGAGAGGCTGCCGATTGCGCCTCACGTCTGAAACGGCGAATAAACTCCTCATCATGTACGAACTGCTGACGCAGCACTTTAACCGCTACATTACGATTGAGCAAAATATCATGGGCTTTATAAACAAGCGCCATGCCGCCTCCGCCGATGCGTGTAATAATTTCATATCTTCCGCCTAATTCATGTCCTATCATGTCGATCACCCCTCGAGCTCTGTGTCTTCGGCATGATGCAGCAGCACTACTGTAATATTGTCGTCTCCGCCGGCATCAAGTGCCAGCTGAACGAGTTGATCTGCCTTTTGATCCAATGTGAGGTCATCCTGCCCTAAAGTCTCCACGATTGCTGAAGTGCTTGCCATAGTCGTTAGACCATCGCTGCATAACATAAGCAAATCACCGGCTCGCCAGGAAGTGCAAATGATATCGACTTCAACCTCTTCATCCGTGCCGAGTGCACGCGTAATTACATTTCTTCTCGGATGGACCGCCGCTTCTTCCAGCGTAATCTGACCCGATTTAACCAGTTCTTGAACAAGCGTATGATCCTCAGTCAGCTGAGTCATGACGCCTTCTCTCCATTTATAAACCCGGCTATCGCCGATATGACCGATGACTCCGTTATCGTCTTGTATAAGTGCGGCAACTATGGTCGTTCCCATATTATGAAATTGTTCGTTGTTGGACGCCATGTCAAAAATAACTTCGTTCGCTTGCAGAATAGCCTGCCTCATAAGCAGTTTACGCTCTTCCAAGGACAGCCCGCCAGTAACATCCTCCAGCGCTTCCCGAAAGGTGTCTACCGCCAGTTGGCTTGCCACCTCGCCTGCCTTGTGACCGCCCATACCATCGGCAACTATCGCCACAGTCAGGCCGAACTCGTAAGAGTCCGACCAAGCTGTGTCTTCATTAATGGATCGAATACGCCCAACATCGCTCCGATAAGCGATTTTCACAACTCATCACCCCGCCGTAGACTCCATATGTTTAGCACGTAGTTGTCCGCAAGCTGCTGCAATGTCATGACCTTGTTCTCTGCGGATGGTGGCATTGATATTGTTCTTCTCTAGAATGCGGTGGAACTCGAAAATCTGCTCGCGCGGGGTTCGCACATAATCGCGCTCCGGCACGTGGTTGACCGGAATCAAATTCACGTGGCATAGCATGCCTTTCAGTACGTCAGCCAGCTCTTGAGCGTGCTCGCTTTGATCATTCACGCTGCCGATCAGGGCATACTCAAACGTGATCCGGCGTCCTGTCTTGGCAATGTAGTAGCGGCAAGCTTCCATCACTTCCTCGAACGGGAAGCGGCGGTTAACCGGCATCAATTTCGAACGGAGCTTGTCGTTAGGCGCATGAATGGAAATCGCCAGATTGATCTGTGTGTTCTCTTCGGCGAATTTGTACATGCTTGGCACGATGCCGCTTGTCGAAACCGTAATGTGACGCTGGCCGATATTCAGCCCTTTCTCATGGATCATATTACGAAGGAACGTCATTGTCGCATCATAGTTCTCAAACGGCTCGCCTGAACCCATGATTACGATACTCGATACGCGCTCTTTCGTTGCATCAAGCATTTGCTGCGCCACCACAACCTGCGCGACGATTTCGCCGGCAGTAAGGTTACGTTTCAGACCGCCAAGCGTCGATGCGCAGAATGTGCAGCCGATCCGGCAGCCGACTTGCGTCGTCACGCAGATGCTGTTGCCATAGTTGTGACGCATAATAACCGTTTCGATTGCATGATTGTCATGCAGGCCGAAGAGGAACTTCACCGTACCGTCCTTCGACTCGAATTTCGTAATTTCAGTTAGCGTAACGAATGCAAAATGTTCTTCCAGCTTCTGGCGAAGACCCTTCGAGAGATTGCTCATCTCTTCAAAGCTCTTCACGCGTTTCACATAAAGCCACTCGAACAGCTGAGTTCCCCGGAAAGCAGGCTCGCCATTCTCTTTCATCCAATCTTGCAGTTGATCTAACGTATAGTCGTAGATGAACGGTTTCATCGTTTTTACACCTGTTTCTTTTATCAAAATATGTTCTGAGCCCTCTTGATAAGAGTGCCCCTGATTATTTTACCACAAACGCCCATAACAGGCCACTTGATGCTGTCATGGGCGTTTGCATGCTGTGCAGCTGCTTACTTAACTCGCTTCAACCGGGCAATAAAGAACCCGTCGCTTCCAAACTGCTGCGGCAGCAGCTGTACCATACCTTTGAAGTTCTCATCGATAACTTGGCCTTCTTTAAGCGGCCGCAGAATATTTGAGGACCAATCGGCATCAAGCTTGTAGTCAGGCTGACTCGCCAGAAACTTCTCGATTTGCCCTTCATTCTCTTCCCGTTCGATCGTACACGTGCTGTATACGAGCGTACCGCCCGGCTTTACGAGCTTCGCGGCCACTTGAAGCAGATCGGTCTGCAGAGCAGCAATCGCGTGAACATCAGCTTCGCTCTTCGTCCATTTGATCTCCGGCTTGCGTCTGATCACGCCGAAACCGGAGCATGGCGCATCGAGCAGCACCAGATCAAAGCTCTGCGGCTCGAAGCGCGAAGCCAGCTCGAGCGCATCTCCGGTTATCGCTTCAACGGCGTTTAAACCAAGACGCGCGGCTTGTTCTTCGATTAACTGTTTCTTGTGTGGATGGACGTCGTTCGCGTACACTTGCCCGCGATCTTCCATCAGCTCGGCCAGATGCGTCGTCTTGCCCCCGGGAGCTGCGCAGCAATCCAGCACCTTCATACCTGGCGCCGGTGCGCACACTTCCGCAACAAGCATGGAGCTCTCGTCTTGGAGTGTCCAGAGTCCGGACTGATACCCTTCTGACTGAGCGAGGTTCCCGCCTCCATTAACGATGATGGCTGCATCGGCAAGCTTCGATGCAGTTGCGTCTAACCCATTGTCCGTAAGGAGGCCAATGGCTTTCTCGCGAGATAAGCGCAGCGGATTCACGCGCAGGCTGCTGTGCGGAGGCTCATTGCCGGATGCGCAAATTTCCTCCGCTACAGCCTCGCCGTAGCTGTCGATCCAGCGCTTGACGAGCCAATCCGGATATGAATGCGTGATGCCGATCCGCTTGACCGGATTCGCATTCTCAATCGGCTCTTTCAGTTCGGACAAGCTGCGCTCCAAATTACGAAGCACACCGTTAACCATGCCGGATATCCCGCTGTGGCCGCGTCTTTTGGCAATCGAGACGGCTTCATTCACGGCAGCATGCGCCGGTATGCGATCAAGCAGCAGCAACTGATACGCACTCATGCGAAGCAATACGAGCACCCAAGGCGTCAGCTTGTTAAAGCCTTTCGTGACGAGAATGTTCAGCCTGTCATCCAGCAGACGCTGATGCTGGATTGTGCCGTACACCAGCTCAGTTGCCAGACCGGCATCTTGCCGCGATAGCTGCGCATCCTGCAGCGCACGGTTTAATTGCAAGTTGCTGTACGCTCCGGCTTCTGCCACCTTCACAAGCGTATCCAGCGCAACCTCGCGCGCCGTTTTACGTCTTGGCGGCTGCTTCTGCTGCTGTTGTTTCGCACCTTTTACTGCGCCGTTCGGTTTCTTGCCGCTGCGACCTTGCCCGGTCGCAACGCCTCCTGACCCTTTACCGCGATCGTTCGGTCCTCCGCTCATGCTTCACCACCGCCGAACAATGTGCCCACTTCAAGTCTGGCCCCTTTCAGCCATTCTACGGCATCCATCGCTTTCTTCCCTGCAGGTTGAATATTCGTCAATAGCAGCGAACCCTCACCTGTTTGTACAAGAATTCCGTCATCGGACAGGTTCGTTACCGTGCCAGGCAAGGCTTTGTCATTGCTGCGATCGACGGCTTGGCAGCCCCACACTTTGAACGGCTCGCCATTCCAGATCGTAAAACCGCCCGCCATCGGGGAAAGTCCGCGAACCTGGTTATAAATTTGACTCGCTTTACGGCTCCAGTCGATCCGTTCATCTTCGCGGGACAGGTTTGGTGCGTATGTAGCTTCTTCGTGATTTTGCACGATCCGATTCGCTGTTCCCGCTTCTAAAGCCGGCAATGTTTCTGCAAGCAGCCTAGCACCGGCCACAGTAAGCTTCTCGAACAACGTACCGGAAGTATCATCCTCCGCAATCGGTACCTCGACTACGCTGATCATATCGCCCGTATCTAATCCTTCAGCCATGTACATGATCGTAACGCCGGTTACGCTCTCACCATTGATAATGGAGCGCTGGATGGGAGCGCCGCCGCGATAACGCGGAAGCAAGGAGCCGTGAACATTGATACAGCCCAGACGCGGAACGTCCAGCACCGCTTTCGGCAGGATCTGTCCGTATGCCGCAGTGACAATCAGGTCCGGCTGAAGGTCGGCAATCTGCTTCACCGTATCGGATCCACGCAGCCGTTCCGGCTGCGCAACAGGCAGGCCGCGAAGAAGAGCCGCTTCCTTAACCGGAGGCGGCGTCAACGTTTTTTTGCGACCTTTCGGGCGATCAGGCTGTGTAACCACCAGCTCAACGGTATGTCCTGCGGCAATTATGGCTTCCAATGATGGAACGGCAAACTCGGGCGTTCCCATAAATACGATTCGCATTTATTCACTCTCATTTCGGGGAGGACGGCTAGCCGTATCGTAGATCGATACCGCAATATCCGTAAACAATACGCCATTCAAATGGTCGACTTCATGCTGAAAAGCGCGTGCCAAAAAATCAGTCGCTTCCATCTCAAACGTTACGCCGTTACGGTCCTGCCCTCTTAGTTTAATGCGTTGTGCACGGTTAACATCGCCGCTGATTTTGGCAATGCTGAGGCAGCCCTCTGGTCCAAGCTGTTCGCCTTCAGCCTCGATAATCTCCGGGTTTACCATTTCAATCAAACCATGATCATCGCCAACATCCACGACGATGACGCGTTTGGAGATGCCTACCTGCGGTGCAGCCAGACCCACTCCGTCCGCATCGTACATCGTCTCCGCCATATCGCGAAGTAATTTATGCAAATTAGCATTAAATTTCGTTACCTCTGCCGCGCGCTCGCGCAAAACCGGATCCGGATCTTGAACAATCAGTCGAATAGCCATCATTTGACCTCCTATAATAAAAATTTAAACTTATAATATCACTTGCGGATCTACGTCAACGCTGATCTGCACAGGCGGTTGACCCTGCGGTCCCGAAATCATGCTGATCGCCTGCTTCAACAGGTCGATGGCCCCAACGTATCCACGATATTTTATCATACATTGAAAACGATAGCGATCTTTCATACGCGGAATAGGAGACGCAACCGGACCTAAAATATCGATAAATCGGCTGCCATCACTATCGATCCAGCCTTTCACGCCGGATTCATAGGCTAGCTGCCGAAGCGTGGATGCGAGCTTATCGCCTGCCGTAATGAGCAGCGTCAGCTGTTCATCCGATAAGGTCACTACAATCAGCCTGCAAAATGGCGGATACGACATGAAGCGACGATGCTTCAGCTCCTCCTGCACAAATGCCGAATAATCATGATGCTGCGCCGAAACGATCGCATAATGCTCCGGATTGTAGGTTTGCACGATAACCTCACCTAGCAGCTCATGCCGCCCAGCGCGGCCCGCAACCTGTGTAAGCAACTGGAACGTCTTCTCCGCTGCGCGGAAATCAGGCAAATGCAGCGACGTATCTGCGGCGATGACGCCTACTAAAGTAACGTATGGAAAATCAAGCCCTTTCGCCACCATTTGCGTGCCGAGCAGCACATCTGCTTTACGCTCGCCGAACATGGTCAGCCATTTCTCGTGCGAGCCTTTCTCGGTCGTCGTATCCACATCCATCCGAATGACACGAATGCCGGGAAACAGCTTGGCCAGTTCTTCTTCAACCCGCTGCGTACCTGTACCGAAGAACCGAATATGCTCGCTTTCGCAAGTAGGGCATTTCTCAGGAGCCTGCTCGGCATGACCGCAGTAATGGCAGCGCATGACGCGCGACTTCTGATGAAAGGTCAGCGAAATATCGCAGTGCGGACATTGCGCCGTATAGCCGCATGAGCGGCACATCACGAAGGTCGAGTAACCTCTGCGGTTCAGCAGCAGCACCGACTGCTCGCCTTTCTCCAAGCGATCCAGCAGCGCCTCGTGGAGCTGGCGACTGAACATGGAGCGATTGCCTTCTTTGAGCTCATCACGCATATCGATCAGATGAACCTTGGGCATCGGACGATTGCCGACCCGATGAGGCATGGGAAGAAGGGCCGCCCCGCCTGACGCGTTAGCTCCTGAATCAGATGAAACCGAAGTGGAGGTAAGTATGCGTGAAGCAGCAGCGTAGCTTTCGAGAGAAGGTGTCGCTGAACCCAGAACAACCGCAGCGCCATGCTGCCTGGCACGTCTAACAGCAACATCCCGCGCATGATATTTCGGACTTTCCTCTTGTTTGTAGGAAGATTCGTGCTCTTCGTCAATGATAATTAAGCCTACACGCTGGAATGGAGCGAATACAGCGGATCTTGCCCCGACCGCAACCTGCGCGCGACCTTCGCGAATTTTGCGCCATTCATCGTAACGCTCACCGTTAGATAGCCGACTATGTAAGACGGCTACGGAATCGCCGAAACGCCCTTTGAATCGCTCAACCATCTGCGGTGTGAGAGCAATCTCCGGAACGAGGACGATCGCCTGCCGCTCGTACTGTAAGCAGCGCTCGATCGTTTGCAAGTACACTTCCGTTTTGCCACTGCCTGTTACACCATGGAGCAAAAATACGCGAGACGCCTCCGCGTCCAAAGCTTCCGCGATTTCTTCATAGACAGCCTGTTGGCCTTCCGTTAACGGAAGCGGCTCTGTACGTTTGAAATGACGCCCCGCGTACGGATCACGCTGCTGTTCAACTTCGCGGAGTGTAATAAAGCCCTTATCTGCAACAGCTCGAATTGTGCTGGATGTCGTCGACAATGTCTCCACAAGCGCAGTCATTGTAATCGGTTCACGGTTTTCCAGCATATAGCGGAGCACCTCTTGCTGTTTGGCAGCGCGTGCAGAGTAATTCAATAACGCTTCTTGGGCCAAAGCTTCATTATCCGGCGGATAGATCGTCAACACTTTACGAACGGACAGCCGGTCCTTTATCGTAACCTGCTCCGTCAAAATTCCCAGTTTAACAGCCTGCTTGATTGCAGCAGCTTCATCCGGAAAACGTTCCTGTAAAGCGGCCATTCGAACCGGACCGCCGCTAGAACGAATAAACGCGAGCCATGGCGCTTCGCCAACACCTGCCTGAAGCCAAGAAATCTCCTGTTCTTCCTCAGAGATCGTTACGACAGAGTCGGCTTTCCCTTTGAGCGCGGCAGGAATCATCACTTGAAGCGCAGTTGTAAGCGCGCAGAAATATTTCTCGCTGATCCATTGGGCCAGTTCGACTAAGTCAGGCGATAGCGGCGGTATATGATCTAAGAGCTCAGCAATCGGCTTCAGCTTGTTTACATCTACATCCGCATAATCAGCGAGCCCAATGACGAACCCCTGTAAAACGCGGCCCCCGAATGGAACGCCTACTCGACTGCCAACCTCTACCCAGCCAAGCAGCCCGGCGGGAATGGTATAGTCAAAAGGCCGATCCGTCGCGCGGCTCGGCACATCTACGATGACTTTGGCAATCATTCAGCGGCCCCCTTGGCCGCTGCCGCCTTAGCTTGCATCCGCTGTGTAATGATTGTCATTAAGCGGTCCGCAACTTCCCGTTTGCGAAGCATCGGCATCGCTTCCACAAGCCCTTCCTCACCGAACAGCTGCACAATATTCGTATCGACGTTAAAGCCTGCGCCTTCTTGCGATACATCATTTGCAACGATTAGATCGCAATGCTTGCGAACCAGTTTGTCCATCGCATACTGCGCTACTTGATCGGTTTCAGCAGCGAAACCAACTAGGAATTGATGTTTCTTCTTTTCGCCCAGCGTCTTAAGAATGTCCGTCGTCCGCTCAAGCTCGATGACGAGCTTCTCTTCTTTTTTCTTTATTTTGCGGTTTGATCGTACAACCGGCCGATAATCCGCGACTGCCGCGGCTTTGATCACCAAGTCTGCCGTATCATATCGTTCGAGCACGGCTTGCAGCATGTGCTCCGCTGATTCAACATGCACGATGTTCACGCCTTGTATCGGCTCCGCGCTTGTACGAGCTGCAATAAGTGTAACGTTCGCTCCGCGATTCGCCGCTGCTTCTGCAAGGGCAAAGCCCATTTTGCCGGATGAATCATTGGTCAGGAAACGTACCGGATCCAATCGTTCCACGGTTCCGCCTGCTGTAACGATTACGTTCTTACCCGCTAAATCTTGGCTCTGTTCGAACCATTGCTTCACGGCCTGCACGATTTCTTCCGGCTCTGCCAGACGGCCTTTGCCTACATAGCCGCATGCGAGTAATCCGGTTCCCGGCTCCACGAAACGCGCTCCGCGTTCCGCGAGCAGTGCCATGTTATGCGCGACAGCCGGATGGTCATACATATGGACGTTCATAGCAGGCGCGATTAGGATCGGCGCCGTCGTTGCCAGAAGCGTCGTACTCAGCATGTCGTCACCGATGCCATGAGCCATTTTCGCTAATATGTTGGCTGTTGCCGGTGCAATCACGACCAAATCCGCACTGTCCGCCACATTGATATGCGCTACAACCGAAGGATCGAATTCGTCGAACGTGTCGGTGTATACGGTATGACGCGACAGTGTTTGCAGCGTAAGCGGCGCAATGAACTTCGTTGCCGATTCCGTCATGATGACACGTACGTTGGCACCTGCCTGCACCAATCGGCTGCACACGGTCGCCGCTTTATAAGCTGCGATTCCGCCGGAGATGCCAAGTACAATTGTTTTTCCTTTCAGCACCTATGATCACTCCTCTTACGCTGTAGCATCATGAATGGATAAATCCTAAAATGTTAAAAAAATAACAACCGCTAGGGTTGTTATCGTTGTGCTTCATGAATTTCTTAGTCCTTCTTGTTCAGCGTACTCTCTACTACAAGAATGTCTTGGTAGATTTCTTCAAGGGCAATCCCGACGTACTTGTGGGATCTTGGGGAACGAATTTCTGTTTTGCTTCCGTCACGAAGCATTCTTGCGCGACGCGATGCTGCGACAACCAAGGAATACTTGCTGTCGACCTTCTTCATCATTTCATCAATCGATGGATATAACAACGTTCCTTCACCTCACTCATGCTAGGCTTTCTCGGAAGCTTCTTTCACTTCCTCAAGCTCTGCGATAAATCGGTCACGACGGCAATGCTCTGCTACGATGATGCTCTGTATGCGATGACACGCAGCGTCAATCTGATCATTCACGACTGCATAATCGTAATAATGAATAAGATTCATTTCTTCCACCGCTACGGTCATGCGATGGTCAATAATATCGGCATTCTCTGTTCCGCGTCCGGTAATGCGCTGTTTGAGCACATCAAGAGAAGGCGGCACCAAGAAAATAAAGACACCCTGTGGAAACTTCTCTTTTACTTTTAACGCGCCTTGCACTTCAATTTCAAGAATGATATCTTTGCCCGAAGCAAGTGTACGCTCAACAAAATCACGCGGCGTGCCGTAGTAATTACCGACATATTCCGCATACTCCAGAAGCGCATCCTTCGCGATCATATCTTGAAACTGTTCTCTTGATTTAAAAAAATAATTAATGCCGTCGATCTCACCTTGACGAGGTGAGCGTGTGGTTGCCGATACGGAATAAATGAGGTCACCCTGCTTATGCCGAAGTTCGGAACAAACCGTTCCCTTGCCTACGCCCGATGGGCCGGATAATACGATTAACAATCCTCTGTTCATAATACTCCCCGTCACTATTCGTCGTGATCGTCATCCTTAGTCGACAGCCGATGCGCAACCGTCTCCGGTTGTACGGCCGAAAGAATAACGTGATCGCTGTCCGTAATAATAACAGCGCGTGTGCGGCGTCCATATGTTGCATCAATAAGCATATGACGGTCGCGTGCTTCTTGGATAATCCGTTTAATCGGTGCCGATTCCGGGCTTACAATCGAGATGATCCGATTGGCGGAAACGATATTTCCGAAACCGATATTAATGAGCTTAATGGCCATTTCTGTTCCCCTCCGGTATCTCCCGTGCATGATCATGCAATTGAACACGATGTATAGATAAGCGCAAGAATGATGGAGTCGAATCTTCTGCCGGAACCTTCATGCTTAATGACAGAATATTGCATTATTCTTGACGAAAAATGTCCGGAGCATACGTTCGGCCAGCCGATTGCTTACAAGATGTGTACCGATAGTCAGGTCCCCTATTCTATCGCATCCGAAGCGGCATGGCAAGTGCATCCATTGACTATTCTAATTCATTTTTACAATACGAACAAGTATTATTGCATAAACACAAGAAGAAACAGCCGGCGCCGTTCATAAACGATGCAGCACGTTTCTTCTTTCAGAATATTCAGTGCCGGACTAGCATGGTCTGGATCCGGTCTGAAATATGGAGAAAAACGGGATTAACCCGTTTTTCCATTCGTTTGTCGCCAAACATAATCTGTCAGCTGCACCGTCATTTCATAGAACATAAACGGCGTGATCAGATAAATGCCCTTGAAGTATTCCAATGCTGTATCCAGTAATTCCTCCGCGATTCGAACGCCTTCCGCACGTCCTTCTTCGCCTTCCAAACCTGCCATCCGTTTGCGAACGTCATCCGACAGCTGAATTCCCGGTACTTCATTGTGCAAATATTCGGCGTTACGTCCGCTTGCAAGCGGCATGATGCCGATGAAGATCGGAACCGACAAATGCTTCGTTGCATCCGCAATGCGTACGATGAGTTCTTTATCATATACCGGCTGCGTCATGATGTAATCTGCGCCGGAATCGATCTTCTTCTCCAGACGCGCAATCGCCTTGTCCAAATATTTGACATTCGGATTAAAAGCGGTGCCTGTAATAAAGTTTGCTTTCTGCTTAAGCGGTTTGCCCGAGAATGCAATGCCCTCATTCAATTGCTTGATCATGCGGATCATTTCGAATGATGTCAGATCATATACAGAGCTGGAATCCGGCAAATCGCCGAAACGAGCCGGGTCGCCTGTCACGGCAAGGACATGATCGATGCCGAGTGCATCTAACCCCATCATATGCGACTGGGTACCGATCAAGTTACGATCCCGGCAAGCAATGTGCACAAGCGGGCGAATGCCGACTTGATGCTGTACTAGAGACGCCAGCGCAATGTTGCTCATCCGCGTGACCGCTAATGAATTGTCTGCCATGGTCACGGCATCCGCTTTAATTTCCTTCAGCGCTTTCGCACCATCCATAAACTTCTGAATGTTTAAATCCCTCGGCGGATCAAGCTCCACGATTACCGTATGGCGCTCTTTCACCAAATCCACAATCGTTGGTTCCGCTTGTTTGGGGCTGCTTTCTGTTAGTACCGGTTGCGGCGCCGATTGCACGACGATACGTTCCTGCTGAACGGGCAGCTGCTGTGCATCCAGCTGAACCGGTTGCGGCGTGTACCCTTCAAGCGATTGCGCAATGGCCGCGATATGCTCCGGTGTTGTTCCGCAGCAGCCGCCGATAATCCGAGCGCCGCGGTCCGCGAATTTACGAGCCGATTGCGCAAAATACTCCGGCGTCGCCGAGAACATATATTTGCCGTCCACATAATCCGGAATACCTGCATTTGGAAAAACAGAGAGCGGCAATACGATGTCGCCCACGATTGAATCGATCGCACGCATGATGCCATTCGGGCCGCTTCTGCAGTTGAAGCCGACCACGTCCGCTCCTTCTTGCTTCAGGTTGTCGAACGCGACAGCAAGTGGTTGTCCGTCTTGGGTAACCGCTTCTTTCTCGACGGCAAACTGGCAGATGATCGGAATATCCGAGAGCTTGCGAGCGATACGAAGCGCCAGCAATGCTTCCTCCAAGTCATAGAACGTTTCCAGCAAAATGCCGTCAACACCTGCGTCCAGCAGCGCACTCATCTGCTGATGAAACAGCTGCTCCAGCTCGGTTGCTGCGATGTTCTTGCGTTTGCCTGCACGTATCGAACCGACAGCGCCGACAACATAGGCATCGCTGCCCACTGCGTCTCTTGCAATCCGGACACCTGCACGGTTGATCGCTTCAACTTCATGATCCAATCCATAATGAGAAAGGCTTGCCAGGTTCGCCGAGAATGTATTCGTCTCGATGACCCGTGCTCCCGCTTCATAATAACGACGGTGCACATCTGCGATGACTTCTGGACGCAATACATTAAATTCTTCGTATGAAACGCCGACAGGGAACCCCATCCCGTAGAGGTAGGTTCCCATCGCGCCGTCCCCGGTCAAGATGCGCGCTTGTAGCGCTTCCCGTAAATCCGGTTTCATTTTCAAAACTCCTTCTTACTATCCTTTGATTCCTTAGATCGTTCCGCGGAATACTTCTGCTGCAGGTCCGGTCATGTAGACATGGTTGTTCTCTTCGTTCCATTCGATCAACAGGTCTCCGCCTTTCAGCGATACCGTTGCCGTGCGGTCGGTGTACCCGTTCAACACGGACGCGACTACCGTTGCGCAAGCGCCGGTTCCGCATGCCAGGGTTGGACCTGCGCCGCGTTCCCATACACGCATATCCGTGAAGTCTTTCGAGCGAACGGTCACGAACTCCACATTGATTTTGCGAGGGAACATCGGATGCACTTCAAGCTTCGGTCCCCATGCAGCAAGATCAAAGTGAACTGCATCGTCCACATAAATCACACAGTGCGGGTTGCCCATCGATACGGCCGTGAATTTGAACTCTCGTCCATCCACTTCGATCGATTGATTGATGACCGGATTGGCATCGATGGTTGTTGGCACTTTCAAGCCTTCGAGGATCGGTTGTCCCATGTTGACGCGCACCAGCACGGCTTTGCCGTTCTCGACCGTCAATTGCACTTCTTGCACACCTGCACCAAGCGTTTCAATGGTCAGCGTTTCTTTATTTGTTAAGCCGTTATCATACACATATTTCGCTACGCAGCGGATTGCATTGCCGCATTGCTCTGCTTCGGAGCCATCGGAGTTCATGATGCGCATCCGGAAATCGGCATTCTCTGAAGGCAAAATATAAACAAGTCCGTCGGCACCTATGCCGAAAAAGCGATTGCAAAGCTGTTCTGCAAGTTCAGCTGCGTTATCCGGTAATTTCGTTTCTCCTTCGACAACAATAAAGTCATTGCCCAGTCCATGCATCTTCGTAAAATTCATCTACTCGCACTCCCTTTTGTCCGATCGAACACAAATAAAATTTTTCATATACTCCATTATAATTTATTTAGTGTACCTTAATCTTTGCATTATTGCATCACTTTGTTGCACTAAAAGGGCATCCCCCTAATTCCCCCTTCGAAAGGGGGACCCCGAGGACTCCCGCCCTCTGGACACCAGGAATTGGATAACGTTTGTGCAACACAGAAGCGCTCCCGGGTTCCATGCGTGCTAGTCCTCGCTTTCGTCCTATTCGGGACACGCCTTTACTTTAGGCGCCTACTATCCACCTGGTGTCCCTACAGGACCATCATAACGCGGTCCGCCTTAGAGACGCATTAGATCCGGTGCGTGCTAGGGTCGCTTTCGTCCCGTTCGGGACACGCTTTACTTTTGGCGCTGGGAAAGACGTGGGGATGGATTGCCAGTGGTCGTCTTCGCGACCAGGCAATCTGGGGCCGCCTGTTTCCTGGCGGAGAAGTTGGTTGGGGTGGATTGCCGTTGTCGGCCTCTATGCGGCCTGGCAATCTTAGTGCCCGCGCTTATGAGCGGGCTGCCTCGGCACTGAAATGAAGAAGGGAGTCGCTATTTGAGCGACTCCCTTCTTCCTCAAACAAACTCAACTGTACACTAACGCTAATCGCGTAACACCATTTAACCAAGCCAATATTAACGCCAATCCCACTACTAATCCGCTCTATTCTTTTCTCTTATCTAATCAAACGTCTTCCACCAAACACCGGTCCACTCTTCGACGAGCGGGCTGTTGGTGGCTTTCACTTGGGTGCTGAGCCATTCGCCGAAGAAGAAATCGGTTATAGCAACGGCGTCGGCGACGGATTCGAATCGATAATCGGTGCGGATCGCTTCGTGGTTGAAGCCGTATTCGTTTTCGAGTGCTGCGTAATAATCGGTCAAGAAGTCCGGTGGATTAGGGACCGAAGAGCCCGTGCCGAAGTTTTCGAAGATGATTAAAGTACCCCCGAGTTTCAAGACTCTGCTGATTTCGGCCATGATCACGGACAAATTCGACCTCCAGCTAGAGTCTCCGCTGTTAGTGGAATAACAGATGGTCCAGCCTGCCGTTACGAGGTCGGCACTATCATCTGCTAGAGGTAAATGATCGTGCTTAGCAACCTCGGTTCGCCAGTTTGATAGCCCAAGAGCTGACAGTTTGCTCGAAGCCACTTCAAGCATGGCACCGGATGCATCAGTCGCTGTAATGGAGGAGACAATCGGAGCGAGCATCGTTGTTAATCGGCCTGTACCGGCACCGATATCGAGCGCGGCCACTTCGGACAAATTGGGTACGATTCGTTTGATGGTTTGCAGCAAATTGTGATCTACATCCTCGAACGAAACAAGCTGGTCATAGCGTTCCGCTTCACTTTGATAAATTTGATCATGGTCTGGCATGCGTTTCCCTCCTCATTTGACTTTCCACGCTAGCTTAAGGGCTGACGCAGGGTGATGGTCAAATCAATGTTTTCGCACCGCGTAAACGACATGAATCCATGGATTCATTGCTTGCGACACGGTGATATAGTCATGATCTCTGAACCACTCAAGCAGTTCATGCCGATTCGTAGGATGCTTCGTGGTATCCGGCTTCGGACTCGATATACCATCATACATGAGCCCAGCCATACAAATTCTCCCGCACGGCGCCAGCACGCGATCCATTTGATCCAGCGCGAGAAGCTGCTGTTTTTCATTCAGATGATGCAGTGCGAAAGCCGACACAACAAATGCAAAATGCCTGTCCATGAACGGAAGCGCCAGCGCATTGCCAAGTTTAGCAGTCATCGCCGGAAATCTTGCCCTGCATTTGGCCAGCATTTCTTTGGATTGATCCAGTGCCGACATATTAGCTCCAAGCATCAGCATCTTACCCGCTAAATTACCTGTTCCTGTTCCGATATCGAGCCCCTGCTCACCTGACTTCGGAGATACCCACTGTACGATAAAATCCAGCGCCGATTCGTATTCAGCTTGAGATAATACAGTTCCTGTCGACAGCATAGCTTCAGATCGTTCATAAATTGCCGCCAGCTGATCGAAGTCCCATGTATCGAGCCAAGTAGCTTGACTATGCTGAATCAGCTTCAGCTCTTCGGTTAATTGAAACAAATCTTCCGTGTCCAACTGCTGCTTCTGCTCGCACCTTGCAATCAGCTCGTCGAGCATGCCGATCGCATATTTCCACTCCACCCATTTTGAAGTCAGAGCCATCCGCTGCAATTCGAGATAGTGATGAACGGTGACAGAATCCCCTTGATCCAGCCTCAACATAAGTGCTTTGATCTGTTCAATGCGAAGTCCCAGTTCGCGCAAGGACGAGATCGTTTGCAGTCGCCACGCTTCGCTTTCGGAATAATAACGGTAGCCGTTCTCTTGCCCGCGTTCCGGTTTAAGCAGACCCTTCGATTCATATAATCGTATCGCCCGCGGTGTTATATTCAGCTGTTTGGCCAAGTCGTTGATTTTCATCCTCCGCCTCCTGCACCAAGTATAAACTATAACCTTAGGTGAAGGTTAACCGCAAAAAAAGAAACCGGCGGCATATCCACCGGTTCCTTCGCTTATCTAGTGACGGATTTAGGCCCGCTAAGCGGCCAATTCGATTTCTTCTTCTTCTCGGTTGTGCCGAGTACGCTGCCGATGCCCATCATGAAGGTCGGAATGCCGGCTGCCACAATGACGAGGCACCAATCGCGGAAACCAAGCGGAACGGTCTTGAAGATCGGCTGCAGCGCTTCGATATAGAGCACGCCGAGCATAAGCAGAACGGACGACAGCACCGCTAACAATAAGGATTTATTTTGCAAAATATTGCGGTGGAAGATCGAACGGGAGCTGCGGCAGTCAAATACATGAATCAACTGTGCCATAACGAGTGTGGCAAAAGCGACTGTCTGTGCATGGATCAGATTAGCCGGATCTTTAGGCGCAATTTGGAGCGTGATCCAGAAAGCGGCTAACGTGCAAACCCCGATTAGAATACCTCGACTTATGATTTTCCAGCCCAACCGCCTTGCAAAAATATTCTCTTTCGCCGAACGCGGCTTCTGCTGCATGAGATCCTTCTCCGCTTGGTCGACGCCCAGCGCCATCGCCGGTAATCCATCTGTAACCAGGTTGACCCAGAGAATTTGAATCGGTACGAGCGGGAGAGGAAGTCCGGCCATCATAGCCAGGAACATCGTCAAAATTTCGCCTACGTTGGATGCCAGCAAATAGCGGATAAATTTGCGGATATTCTCATAGATACCGCGGCCTTCTTCGATCGCTGCCACGATACTGCTGAAATTATCATCGCTGAGCACAAGCGACGCTGCTTCCTTCGATACGTCCGTTCCGGTGATGCCCATTGCAATTCCGATATCCGCGGCTTTAATAGCAGGTGCATCGTTGACACCGTCGCCTGTCATGGCGACGACATGGCCTTTGCGCTGCAGCGCTTTTACGATACGTAGTTTATGCTCCGGAGACACCCTCGCATAGACATAAATGTTGTCGATCAGACGATCCAGCTGCTCTTCGCTCATTCCGTTCAATTGCTGTCCGCTGATCGCCAGACCGCCTCTCGGCATAATGCCAAGCTGGCCGGCAATCGCTTCTGCAGTAAGCTGATGATCGCCCGTGATCATCACGGTCTTGATTCCTGCACGGCGGCAGTTCGCAATCGATTCGCGAACTTCGCGGCGCGGCGGATCGATCATACCCGAGAGACCTACGAAGATCAGTTGGTTCTCCACATCGGCTTCATCTTCTGCCGCATCATGCGATCGCAAATCACGGTAAGCGAACCCTAACACACGCAGCGCAGCTTGCGCCATGTCTTCACCGGCATTGTTTACTTTTTGCTTCAACGTTGCTGTAAACGGAACGACTTTGCCGTCCCACAGAATGTATGAACATTGCTCCATCAGCACGTCAGGCGCCCCTTTGGTACATACAAGGCGGCCGCCTTGGTGGCTGACGAGCACAGACATCCGTTTACGATCCGAGTCAAACGGGAATTCTTTTACCCGCTGATACAGTCCGTCAAGTGACTTTAAAGTGACTCCGAGCTTGGCTGCAAGGACTGTCAAAGCCCCTTCTGTCGGGTCGCCCTTAAGCACCCATTCATCCTGAACGAAGGTTGTTTTGGACTTCTTCCGTTTCGCCTCCTGCTCGTCATCAATACGAGTGACAGTGGCGTTGTTGCACAAGGCCGCGATTTGCAGCAGCCTGCGCAGCGGTTGATGCTGCTTAAGATCGACTGCTTTGCCGCCTTCGAAGCAAGAACCCATCGGTTCGTAACCATCTCCGGTAACATCCATCCCTTGACCGCCGATCCACAGCTTCGTTACGGTCATTTTGTTCTGCGTCAGCGTACCTGTCTTGTCCGAACAAATAACAGACGCGCAGCCAAGGGTTTCCACGGAAGGCAGCTTTCGTACAATGGCGCGGCGTTTGATCATCCGCTGAACACCAAGTGCGAGTGCGATGGTTACGATTGCCGGCAAGCCTTCCGGAATTGCGGCAACGGCCAAACTAACGCCCGCGAGGAACATTTCATAAGCAGGTTGTCCGTGCAAGATACCTGCAACAACCACCATTACGGTCAGCGCCAGGGCGACGACGATGAGGATCTTGCCGAGCTGCTCAAGACGATGCTGAAGCGGTGTTTCCATGGTCTCGGTCTGCTGAATGAGGTTAGCGATTTTGCCCATCTCGGTGTTCATGCCGGTTCGAACTACGATCCCTTTTGCCGTGCCGCGAGTAATCATCGTTCCCATAAATCCAAAGTTGCGCATGTCTCCGAGCGGGAGCTCCTCTGCCTTAATCACCAAGCAGTGCTTGTTTACCGGAACGGATTCTCCTGTCAAAGCAGATTCCTCCGCGTAACAGCTGTTCGCCTCAATGAAGCGAATGTCGGCAGGAATACGATCTCCGCTTTCCAGCTCAACGAGGTCTCCCGGTACCAATTCGCTTGCGGGCACGACGACAGACTCGCCTCCGCGCAATGTCTTCGCCAACGGTGCGGATAACGCTTTTAAAGCGCGAAGCGATTTCTCGGCTCTGAATTCCTGCACAAACCCCAGTATCGCATTGATGACAATGATGGCCACAATCGTGATCGCATCCAAATATTCGCCGAGCAAACCGGAAATCAACGTTGCCCCCATGAGCACTAGCACCATAAAATCTTTGAACTGACCGAGGAACAGCATAATCGGAGGAACCTTCTTCCCCTCCGTCAGCTCATTTCGACCGACTTCACGCAAACGTTCTGCTGCTACACTTGGTGCAAGACCGGTATCCAAAGAAGCTTGAAGCGCCTCAGCAAGCTCGCTTGTTTCCATCTGGTGCCACTTACCTTGTTCCATGCCCCGCCCTCCCTCCTGTTACTTGCCGCCTGACGGACAGCCTATATGGCCTAAATGTATTCGGACAAACTGCAAAATATCCCAGCTTGGGACTTAAGTTTTTGTCTCGAATATGGCATGATAGTGAAATGAAACAGAAACAAAGGGGATAAAGAGCATCATGGCATTAGATGGAATCGTTACTCGCGCCGTCACACATGACCTGCAAACCTTAATCGGTGCGCGCATTTATAAAATACATCAGCCCACTTCACATGACCTGGTCTTGCAAATTCGAGGGAACGGAGCGCAGGGCAAGCTGCTGCTATCGGCAAACCCGACCTATCCGCGTGTCCACTGGACCGAGCAGTCCTATCTCAATCCGATGGAAGCGCCGATGTTCTGCATGCTGCTTCGCAAATATTGCGAAGGCGGCGTCATCGAAGCGGTGCGCCAGGTCGGAAACGAGCGAATCATTCACCTTGATATCCGGCAGCGGGACGAGCTTGGCGATATGTTCTACAAGCGGATCGTCATTGAGCTGATGGGGCGTCACAGCAATATCATTCTGCTCGACGTCGCATCGGAGACAATCCATGACGGCATTCATCATGTTACGCCTGCGATCAGCAGCTTCCGCGTCATCATGCCGGGTACTGCCTATGTAGCGCCTCCTGAACAAGGGAAGGAAGATCCGCTCGTCGTCACGGATGCTGATCGATTCACCCAGGCGCTGGTTAACGCGGCGGATACGCTGCTTAACCCGCCTGTTCCGGACGAGGACAGCATTCACTTCGGTACGGCTCCTAAGCCGCTTTCACCAAGCTCGCTGACTCCTGATAAGCTGCTTGTTGCTGCATTTAGCGGGATCAGTCCTTTACTGGCCAAAGAGCTTGTCTATCGCGCCTTGAACAGCAGCACGGACCGTTTCAACGAGCCTACTGAAGATGTGAAACTAACGGCGCAGCTGCTCTGGCCGTCATTCCGAGCTATGATGCTGCAATTCGCCGAGCATCGGTATGAGCCTCAGCTAGTCACCTTGCCGCACAATGGCAAAGCCTCTTTCTCCGTTACTGCTCTATCCCATGTAACTGGCGAGAAGACGGATTATCCAAACGTAAGCGCCTTGCTCGAAGCCTTCTATGGCGATAAAGCACTCCGCGATACGGTGAAGCAGCGTGTTTCGGATCTTATCCGGTTCCTCCAGAATGAGCGTAACAAGAATGAGAAGAAACTGGAGAAGCTGGAAGAAACGCTGCGGGAAGCGAGCGAGGCGGATCATCTCCGCATTCTTGGCGAGCTGCTGACGACGAACCTGCATACCTTGAAACGCGGAGACAGTTCCATAGAAACGATCAACTATTACGAAGAAGAGCAGCCGATGATCACCATTCAGCTTGATCCGCAGCTCACGCCTTCCCAGAATGCTCAACGGTATTTCAAGAAATATACGAAGTATCGGAACAGCCTCACGATCGTTGCCGAACAGATGGAGCGCACGCGCGAGGAAATTCAATATTTGGCTTCACTGCTTCAGCAGCTCGAAAGTGCATCGTTGTCGGATATCGACGAAATTCGTGATGAGCTTGCCGAACAAGGGTATATGCGCGCTCGTGAGAAACGCGGTGCAAAGAAGAAGAAAACGAAGCAGCCGGCGCTGTTATGCTATACATCATCCGAAGGTGTAGCCATCTATGTGGGCAAGAACAATACCCAGAATGACTTCTTGACCAACAAGACCGCAGCTCCGAATGACACCTGGCTGCATACCAAAGATATTCCGGGCTCCCATGTTGTCATTCGCGGAACAACCTTCAATGATCAAACTCTTGAAGAGGCCGCCATGCTCGCCGCTCATTTCAGCCAAGCCAAATCATCCAGCTCGGTGCCCGTGGACTATACGCTGATTCGCCATGTGAAGAAGCCTAGCGGAGCCAAGCCGGGGTACGTGATCTACGATCATCAGAAAACATTGTTTATCACGCCGGATGAGCAGCGCTTGAAAGAGCTGCCTTCCCACATCAAGGCGTAGACTGCAGAAGGACAAACAAAAGGGGTTATCTCACCAGCCGCATGTTCGCCGGCATGGCTCAGATAACCCCTTTTCTTATTCTCTTCCGATTCTGCTGGTCATTACAATTTCACGGATATATTGACTGCCGAAGCAATCTTTGCAGTCGTATAATTCGCCACGCTCGAACTTCTCTCCGAGCTCAAGAAGCGCGGGCTTGATTACTTGTGAAAGCAGCTGTTCCATGGAATGAAGGGCTTTAACCTGCTTATACACCTGATCTGCGCCTCGCAAATCCACTTGTTCCAAGTAGTGCATAAGCACGTCGACAGGTCCTTCTCGTTCAACTGCCGAATGGCCTCGGGCGAATTCTTTCTTCTCCTCCGAGCTGCTGCCCAGAAACCGCTTCTGCTCCGCAACCGCCATGCCTATAGGTTTGCCTTCATCGACTCGGGACTTTAACCAACGAATGATTTCAATATCCTGCGCTGTATAACCGCGGTAGCCATTAGGCATACGCAGCGGGCTCACCGCCTCATATCTCTTCTCCCACTTCCTGATTAGCTGCGTAGACAGCCCTGTCAATAAGGAGACTTCTTTGATTGTGTAAAGCCCGTCAATCATGGCATCTACCTCCGTGAAGGATTGAGTTGACCCAGTACGTCCATCGGGGCAGTTTTGCTACCCATTTCGCCGTGAAATACGACGCCATGGCGTTCGCCGTGAAAATCGGAACCTCCGGTAACGATCAGATTATACTGCGCTGCCAACTTTAGATATCGCTCTTCATCTTCGGCCGTGTGATCCGGATGATAGACCTCGATTCCCTTTGCCCCTTGCTTAATGATCGACTCTACGAGCACATCGTTTCCGTATATACCGGGATGCGCGATAACACTTGTTCCGCCTGCTTCTCGAATCCATGCCAACGCTTCAAAAGGATGCAGTCGCGGCGGGTTGGCATACGCTGCGCCGTCTTCGCCGAGATAACGGTCGAACGCCTCCTGCATCGAGCTGACATAAGCTTTGGTAACGAGTACGGCAGCGATATGAGGACGGCCGATTGAACCGCTGTCCTTCCCTTGCGCACGTGCCGCTTCCATGACTTCTTCCATCGTTATGGGGAGACCGAGTTCACATAACTTGGCGATAATCATACTATTTCGCTGATCTCGCGTATTGCCTAATGATGCTAATTTCGTTTTCCATGAAGGCGTATCCCAGTTAATGTAATATCCCAGTATATGTATGTCGCGTCCTTCTGCGACAGTACTTATTTCTACGCCCGGCACAACCGTGATTCCCAGCCGCTCTCCCGCTTCCATTGCTTCCGCCAGTCCATCCACGGTGTCATGGTCCGTGATCGCAATGGCACCCAGCCCACGGGCTTTAGCCATTTCAACATTGTCCGCCGGCCGCTGCATGCCGTCGGATGCCGTTGTATGCGTGTGCAAATCTGCACGAAGCTTCATTACAGCCATTGACGCAAGTCTCTTTCTCTCAAGAAGCTGAGGAAGGTTACCGCGGATATCGGCAGCAGCGCCGACTTCAAGAAGATTGAATAGAACTGCCGTTTAAACCGGACGTCCCGAATTGGAATCGCCTTGATTAAACCAAGCGCAACCTCGTGCTTGATCGAAGAGCTAGATACGAAGGAAATGCCAAGTCCCGCTTCAACGGCTGATTTCACCGCTCCGGTGCTGCCGAGCTCCATGACAATCTTCATCTCCGAGAGATCCATGTTCTTCACTCGAAGCTGCTCTTCCATGACCAGCCGAGTACCCGAGCCTTGTTCACGGAGGACGAACGGATAGCTCATCACTTCCTCCAGTTCGACGATCTTCGCATCTGCCAAAGGATGAGACTTGCCAACGATGAGCTGCAGCTCATCGCTCATTACCGCTTCCATATGCATGTCCGGATGGTTGACAGGCGCTTCAATCAAGCCGAAATTCAGCTGATGATTGACGATCTCTTCCATGATTTGCGCCGTATTCATCACTTTCATGCTTATGGAGATATGCGGATATTCCTGTCCAAACGGACCAAGCAAACGAGGCAAAATATATTCACCGATCGTCAAGCTGGCACCAAGCTGCAGCCTTCCTTTGAGCTGTGTTGTGAATTTGGACATTTGGATGTCCGTGTCACGAATTAAATCAATGCTGCGCTGAGCGTAAGGCATAAGAGCACGCCCTGCTTCCGTCAATTCAATACGCTTCGTGGATCGTTGGAGCAGCTTCGTGCCGAAGTAGTCTTCCAGCGATTGCACCTGCATCGTCACCGCAGGTTGCGTCATATGCAGCGCTTGCGCTGCGGCAGAGAAGCTTCCGCGCTCTGCAACGGTATAGAAAATATGGAGTTGATGAAAATTGAGCGCCATGAAGGGCATCCCTTCCTTTCTGTTACCATTCATTATACAACAAACTATGGCAAAAACTCGCTTCCAAATTAAAAAGCATGAGCGCAAGCACCCATGCTTCTTCTATAATTGAGAAATATTATTTCCGTTTCCTACTATTTTTAATTAATGTCATTCTTCTGGAATGTCTGAGCCAAGAGTAGTATGATTTCAAATCACGTAGTTCAATAGTCTCAGACATTCGTCCGAGAAATGTGACTACAATCATCTTGTGCAGCGGGTTCCCCGTCAAATCGGTTTCTTTCTCCAGTACCGCGAATTCGGCAACGAATACGAGATCGTCGTCAATGAGGTACACATCCTGCTCATTTCGGTAATAAGGCTCTATTCTTCCTTGTTTCAAGCATTGCCACATATAGTCCGCAATATCTTCAAAGCCGGTCTTCACGCTTTCCACGCGATCTGACCAACGGCTCTTGGCATGGTTCGTGATGACGATATCAGCCACTTTCTTGTCACCAAGTACGACGTGGAACGATTCATATGTGTTCCATCTATCCGTCATCTTGTCTTTCATCGCGATCCACCCCTCCTCCCCGGCAGTAGGCCTTATGATCTATATGTACTTTCCATTTAATTGTAGCATGCCTGTCACATTTTTCAATATTAAAATAAAGTCTCCCCAAAAATGTAATTTTATGGTTGTTTAAATATAGGAAAAAGCCCCAACTGCAATACCAGTCAGGGCCTCCTCTTACAAACTATAGAATCGTGTCTTATCCGGCACGCCTTGCGTATATTCGGTCTTAATTTCATTGCGGTATGAACGTTCGATTCGCTTCACGAAAGGCAGGCGCCCCATGTTGCGAACGACCTCGTCAGCGCGGTCTGCGTTCATGTACATGACAACATAGTGCATCTTGCGGGACATGTAATGCACTGTGCCGTATTTCTCCAGCGAACGGGCAGCCTTGAGATCACTAACCCATACAATATATCCGACGCGTTCCGAAAACATGCAAGCTCCCCCGTTTCTCCCTCTCTTTGCTTACCCGCAGCCCCCGCTGCCGCAGCTGCATGAACCGCCGCTGCCACAGCTGCCGCCGCCTTTCGGAAGCGGATCATTGCTCGGAACCTTGATCGTTTCCGATACTGAGCTTGCGATTTGCTTCGCAATATCGTGCAGCAGATCATCCACCTGCTGCTCAGCAGCTTTGAAACGGCTGACGCATTCGATCTCGTTCAATTGCCGCTGAATCGCTTCCACTTTATCTTTGGCAGCATTGAAATCCGGATGAAAACGTCCGAACCGCTCGCAATCGACAAACTGCTCTTTCGCTTTGTCAAATTGCTTGACGAGCAAGTGCACCTGCTCATCTTGATCTACTACTGTCTTCCAATATGCATATTCGGCAACTTCAGCCGATTGGTTTACCATATCGCCAATTTCGTAGGCGTTTAATAACAGCTGTCCCATATCAAGCGAGGAATGATCATTCATTTCAAGCTCTATAGGGTCTGATAATGGCATTGTTTGCATGATATCCGCCCCTTTATGAACACTTGGCTAGTGCCTAATTGTTATCATACCATACCAATCACCGAAAAAGGTAGAGGAAGGCCGTATCCCGACGCTAAAAACTCCCAATATCCGTTGGTAAAACGAGCATCATTTCCTGCCACATCTCTGGCATAAGTTTTGCGGGCGCATAACTCTCCTCAAGAACAAAATGTCCCAGGACGCTCCATCGGCCATCCTCGTCTACAATACGTTCGGGAACAAACGGCTTAACAGCGCCTTCACAGCATAGTTTAACCGGAGTTCGCCAGCTTAAAGCCAGTTCCATCAGTTCCCTTCGTGTGGAGCTGTGATAGGCTCTAAACTGCTTCAGCCACATCGAAGGCACATCCTCAATGCCAACGAACATGGCTTTTAAAGGCTGTCTTTCGGTTAGCAGTTCATACGTCTGCACGACATTGCCATTTTGAATAAGCGGCAACGGCTCTATGTATTCGGTTAGGTTTAGGGCATCTACCGTAACGGTCTGGCTGTTCGGAATGATCCCAGGAGCAGTGGCGAATGCTTGGACAATGACAGCCTGTACAGTTTCGGGAAGCGTTTCCCCGGAATGGGTCTCTAAGAAATCAATTACCCCTTCGCTCGTCGTATGAAGCAGTGCGTCCTGTTTGAAGCTGCGGGCATCCAGACGATACACGGCCATATGGTCGGTACGTTTCCGAGCCACTAGCCGTTCAATCTGCCAGATCGTACGATATGAGCAATCGCTGGGAACATAAACATCGCCATCCGGCGTAATTTGCACTTGTCCCTCATAGGTGTCTGTTCTCAGCCCTTCTGTGTCTTCATGCTGTAAAGTATGAGGAGGAATGCGCCAACGGAGTACCTTGTCGCCTTGCTCGTCTGTCGCTGTTTCCATCCACCCTAGCGCACCTAGCAAACTGCTCCATGCAGTAATGGCAGAGGATGGGAGCGGTTTTGCGATAGCCTCTTGACGAAGCATGTGCTGAGCATCCAAATCGGCAATTCGAAACCATCGGTAAGGCGGCAGCATGCACAGCAGCGCAATACCTGCTGCAGCGGATGGGCTTCTTTCCATGAAAGTGCCGATGATTTCTGTAAGGAGCTGCATCTCCCTCAGCATGGGATCCCTTTCGAGCCAACTGCCCCAAATGTCCTCTTGAAGTGCGTATGTATTCTGCAGTTCAATCAGCCACTGGTTTTTCTTTGCGATATCAAGGAAAAAGGCCAGCTCCAGCGGATAAGATTCCCCGAGTGCTGCAAGGGATAATTCTGCAACTGCATTCAGCTGGTTGCTTTGTATTGAAAGCTGCTCCGTGCATTTTATAATCGTGCGCTTCGTCAGTACGCCTTTGGCCGTTCGTTTCATTCCGGTGTTTACCAGCTCTGCCATCACATGCAAGCATTGGAGGCTTAGCGGCGGTGTATAACCGTTCTCTTCCATGGAGACGATATGCCAAGCTTCAACCTCTATCGGGACATGTATGATATCGGCTCTGCGCTTATGCTGCATGCTGATCATCGCCTCGTACCAGATGAGATATATGTCACTGGGAAGCAAATATTGCTTCTCTCCCCAGCCTTTGCGTACGGCAAAGAGAATACCGGCTTCCATGAGCTGAAGCAGTCCATAGCGCAGCTCCGCTCCCGCCACGCCGGGGCGAGCAGCAAGCAGCAGCTGTTCCTCGCTGAACGGCAACGGGCCGAATGCGCAGAGCACAACCTCTAAAGCAGTCGCAGCTTCCTTCGATAAAATCGACCATGCTAACTCAGATTCGGTTCGGCTGGTCATGACTTCCGGCCATGTCCCGGCTTTACTCATGCGCCAAACCGGACAAGCGTTTATTTCTTCGATTTGCGCTTCAGTAAGCCGATCCATGATTTCTTGTACCTTCACAGCGCGGCCTCCCGAAGCCCTTGAATCGACTGCTTTGTATTATCTTGCAATGACAGTTCCAACTCCGACCATTCTTTAAGTGCATAGCTGTAGCCTTGTTCCAGCAAGAAGAGCTGCCTTCTGCTTGCATAATCAGTTTCCTTCGTGCCCTGGGAAACGACTGTATAGAACCATGCTTGGTTATCCCCGCGCTTCGGTCTTAATATTCGGCCAATCCGCTGGGCCTCTTCTTGACGCGAACCGTAACTTCCCGATACTTGGATCGCTACTGCGGCATCCGGTAGATCAACCGCAAAGTTTGCAACCTTCGATACGACAAGAACCGGAATTAGGCCGGCCTTGAACGCTTCATAAAGTGCAGCCCGTTTCTCATGAGGCAGCTCGCCGGTCAAGACCGGGGCTCCCAGCGCCTCAGCCAGATGGTGCAATTGTGTCAAGTATTGTCCAATTACCAGAGCCGGCTTCCCTTCATGGAATTGAAGCAGCCGGCGAACAACTTCGATTTTGGCCGAATTCTCTCCTGCTATTCTCACCTTCTCCTTCTCGGTACCCGCAACATAACGTTCAATTTCCTCATGTGCGAGCGGCAGTCGAATTTCAGTGCAAGATAACGAAGCAATCCACTGTCGCGACTCCAAGGTCTTCCAAGGCAAGTCAAAGCGCTTCGGACCAATTAACGAGAAGACATCCTCCTCATTACCGTCCTCTCGAACGAGGGTTGCCGTCAAACCAAGACGCCGCGTTGCCTGTAAGTCGGCTGTCATGCGAAATACCGGTGCAGGGAGCAAATGTACCTCATCGTAGATGATCAGCCCCCAGTTCCGCTCTCCGAACAGTCTCATATTGCTGTATTCATCGCTCTTTTGCCTGCGGTTAGTCAGTATTTGATAAGTAGCAATCGTCACGGGGCGAACTTCTTTGGCCGATGCCGCATAGGTACCGATTTCCTGCTCGGTTAAGGTCGTTTTATCAAGGAGCTCCGCTTTCCATTGGTGAACCGACGTTACATTCGACGTCAGAATTAACGTGTCGCAGCGTAATCGTGCGAGCGCTGCAATACCGATGATCGTCTTGCCCGCACCGCAAGGCAGCACAAGCACCCCGCTTCCACCGTCCGCCTGACCTTGGCGATAGAAGAGATTTACGGCTCGCTCTTGATAATCGCGCAAGCGAAACGCTTTGCCGCTCGCGGCTTTCTCCCGAATCTCCACATCGAGCGCTTCACCATGCCGATATCCGGCCAAATCCACTACCGGATACCCCAGACGAATGAGCTCTTGCTTCAGCAATCCTCTGGCTTCCAGTCGGACTTCTCGCTTCTCTTCGCTGCTTGCAGGGAGAAGAAATGCAGCAATCGTCTTGTTTGCACTAAGCAGCTTCAGCAGTTCTTCCTCACCCAGGAGCAGCAGCTCTCCTTCTTTGGTTTGCTGCAGCATTAGCTTGCCATAGCGGTCTGCCAGCTTTCGAATCCCGCTTGAAACTTGAAGCGGAATTTCATAGCAGCTCTGGTCGGAAAGTATTTGAATCATGTCCTGTGGTGTCATCCCGGTAGAAGCTGCATTCCAAAGCGACATCGGCGTGATCCGGTACGTATGTAGATGTCCGGGCCGTTTCACTAAATCGGCAAACCGGCTTAACTGCTCCCTGGCTGCTTCCGCATCCTGATGCCGTTCATCAAGAAGCACGGTAAAATCAACCTGGACGCATAAGGGGCGAAGCTCGCGTTTATACATCCCATCATCTCCTTGACTCGCTCATTTTGCATGCATGTCGCCTAATGTTTCTACCCTCAGTATTTAAAGTTTCCTTCAGGATTATGCATACAAAAAAAGCGATTCGGCGCTTGAACGCCAAATCGCTTCTTCAGTCATTAATGGATAATCGATTGCTGCTCGTTAAGCATCTCCTGCGAGATGCTGCTCAAAGCATCGCCCGCCTCATCGACGAATATCTCTCGAACCGCCAAATCGCCTATGGCAACAATGCCGACCAAATTTCCGTCTTCGATTACGGGCAGCCGGCGAATTTGATGGGATGCCATCAGCTTGGCGGCTTCATCCACCGTCGTCTTGGCATCGATCGTCACAACATCCTTCGTGATGACTTCCGCTACGGCTGTGGAACCCGAATGTTTCTCGGCGTAGCCCCGTACAACCAAGTCCCGGTCCGTAACAACACCGATCAATTTCTTCCCATCCACGATCGGGACAAAGCCAATATCATGATCCTTCATCAGTACAGCCAGCTCATAAACATTATCAAGCAGTGTCGCTGTCACACAGTCGGTAGACATTAATTCCTTCACTTGTCGCGTCACGATTGCAGTTCCCTCCTTGATGAATCGCACGAACACGCTGCTGATGCCGCATGCATGGACTTCAACACTAGGGTTGCCGTTTGTCGACTTTTTATGAATTTAAGAACGTGATGTTCCTTCCACTTCTGCCGCACAGTCTTCCGCCATCGTAATCATTAGCTTCGCCGCTTTCAGCATGGCCCGCTCGTCCAGATCGAACTTCGGATGGTGATGCGGATAGGTAGCTCCACAAGCTTCGTTGCCAGCGCCTACGAACATGAAGCAGCCCGGAATTTCGCGCAAATAATAGGTGAAGTCTTCCCCAGCCATAATCAGTGGAGATTCCTGTACGCCATCAGCGCCGAACACTTCAGGTGCGACCTTGAAAAATCTTGCCGCTTCGCCCGCATCGTTCACAACCGGAGGATACCCGTCCCGGTACTCCAGCTCTGCTGTAGCGCCATAAATGGCTGCTGTCTGCGTCACGATCGTTCTCAGCCTGCCCTGAATTAATGCTCGGACCTCATCGGTGAACGTACGTACCGTGCCCGTCATCCGGCAGCGCTCCGCAATGACATTCGCCGTCGAACCAGCGTGGATCGAACCGATCGAAACAACGGCTGGATCAAGCGGGTTCACATTTCGGCTTACGATAGACTGAATCGCCTGCACAATCGCCGAAGCGACCACGACGGCATCCACGGTTTCATGAGGTAGACCGCCATGTCCGCCTTTGCCTGCGATATCGATATAAATTTCATCAGGCGCAGCCATGAACGGCCCCGGCTTCGTTGCTGCTAAACCGTAAGGAAGCGGTGTCCACAGATGTACGCCATAGATCGCATCGACGCCTTCGAGCGCCCCGCCTGCGATCATCCCCATTGCGCCGCCGGGAGAAACCTCTTCGGCAGGCTGGAAGATCAATCTTCTCTCTCCTGCAAAATGTGCTTTATTATCACTATAGAAACGGGCAATGGCAAGCATCGTTGCCGTATGCGCATCATGGCCGCATGCATGCATAACACCGGGTACTGTCGAAATGTACGCCGTTTGTTTCTCATCTTGGATCGGAAGCGCATCGATATCGGTTCGAAGCGCGATAACCGGTCCCGGCTTGTCGCCATAAATAGAAGCGACCAACCCGTATCCTCCGCCGACTCTTGTCTTCACTTCGCAACCTATTTCCGCTAGTTGCTGCTCAATCCACCGTGCTGTTTCTTTCTCATGAAAAGATAATTCCGGATGTTGATGCAAATATCTGCGCCACTGTACCATATTCGGATAGACAGTTTGCAGCTGTGCCTCCATCTTGCTCGTTATACTCACGCTTACAAACCCCCTCGATCACAATTGACTTATCCCCTATTGTACCAGAATGAGAGAGTGAACTGAAATTTGTTTTTTGGCGATTTTAGGGAACATTTTTCGTAAATATGTCACTTTTTGCGCCTTGTGGCTACTGGAGTTAGGCTTGCACTGGCCCATGAAAAATACTATCATGAATAAGAAGAAAACCTGTTCTGAAGCTTGAAGGAGGATCACCCGATGATTATTGAGAATACAGGCCTGAACGGCATGACTAGCGACCTCGCGCACCTTGACGAGTCGGCGGAGAAGCTTGGCTTTGTTCGCTGGCAATGGGAATATTACCGCGCTACGTACGACCTGAAGCTGGAAGACCGCACAAACCGTGAAGAATACTTCCTGCGCTTCAATGTCCGCGCAATTGAAGGTAAGCTGGAGTCCTCTCACGCTGTGCTGCAAGTGGAATCCGTTTATATCGGACGAGCTACGTTCCCGCATGGTCTAGACTATGAATCGCCTGTACCACAGCCGATTCTAAATGCGGCAACTCAGCGTCTGCAAGAATTGAAGAAATTGCTTGCATAGTTGGCTATGAAGCCACAATCGACGAAAACAAAGACAATCGGCCTGCGCGGCAGGCCGGATTTCTTGCTTCTGGTGCTCACGCTGCTGTTAGTCGGATTCGGTCTTGTTATGGTTTTCAGCGCAAGCTCCAACACGGCTGTAATTTCGAAAGCTTCGAATTTTGACGCCTTGTATTATACGAAACGACAGCTGATGTGGGCCGTTTTAGGAACGATCTCGATGTTCGTCGTCATGAACATCCCTTATACCGTGTTCAAAAAAGGCTTCATCCTCTACTTCATCCCCGTTATGATTACGCTCATTCTGGTCCCTTTCATCGGCAAAGAATTAAACGGTGCGCAGAGCTGGCTCTACATTGGGCCGATCGGCATTCAGCCAACCGAATTCGTCAAGCTGGGTCTCATCCTTTATTTAGGCTCACTGATTGCCAAGAAAGGCGAGAAGTTTAGAGATTTCAAAAAAGGGCTTGTCCCGGTCTTCATCATTATCGGAATCATTTGCTTAATAATCATGATGCAGCCCGATTTAGGTGCTTGCATCGTCATCGGCGCATGCTCCCTAATTATTATTGTCGCCGGCGGCGCCAACTTGAAGCAATTGTTTCTCGCGGGGATTATTATCTGTTCCGTTGTCGCATCCTGGGCCAGTATTTCCATTATGAACGATCATGACAACTGGCAATACCGGATTAACCGCTTCACGGCATTTATGGACCCGACTTCGGATGAACAGAACAGTACCTTTCACTTATCGCGTTCTTTACAAGCGCTTGGGCACGGCGGGATTACCGGCGCGGGCTTCGGGCACAGCGTACAGAAGCTTAAATATTTGCCTTATCCCTATAGTGACTTCATTTTCTCCATTATCGCAGAGGAATTCGGCTTTATCGGAAGCTTGCTCTTCTTGCTCTTCTATTTATTTTTCCTCTGGCGAGGGTTACTCGTTGCTGTTCGATGTCCGGATAGCTATGGCACCATCGTCGGGGTCGGGATCGTCGGATTGTTCGCTGTTCAGACGCTCGTCAATATCGGCGGCGTAACGGGCGCTATACCGATTACAGGTGTAACCTTACCGTTTGTCAGCCACGGCGGCTCATCGCTCATTGTTTCGTTAATTAGCATGGGTGTCCTGCTCAGCATTTCGCGTGAGTATAATAAGCCAGAGAAGCAACAGCAACAGCGCAGTAGATAAATCAAAAAGGCATGCCCCGCCGGGGCATGCCTTTCTTGTTGCAAATGCTTATTTCAACCGTGCAAGCTCCTCGACTTCTTCTTCCTTGAAAGCAACACCTTCAACCTTGATGTTCACTTCAACGACGTGAAGTCCTGTCATGTTCGCAACCGTTTCGCGGACATTCTCCTGCAGTTGGCGGCATACCTCTTGAATGGGAATGCCATATTTCACGATAATTCTTAGATCGATCGCGGCTTCCAGCTGGCCCACTTCGACCGATACGCCTTTTTGTGCGTTCTTCCCGCTTAGGCGTTTCGCCAGCCCTTCGGAAATGCCTCCTGACATAGCAGCAATGCCAGGAGTCTCAAGTGCAGCCAGTCCCGCGATGGTGGCGACTACGTCGTCTGAAATACGTATGATGCCGGTTTGAAGTTCTTCTGTCATGCCACTCACTCCTCGTTCACCTTATGTTTCCATTGTAATGTAACGGCACATCCGAAGCAAGGCAATTACTTTGAAGTTTGTATGATTCCGAACCGATTTGGAAGTAATCACAATCGTTTTCTCATCGTGATTCCAACCAACGGTGGCCGGGAATAAGCAGCGTTCCGGGCAGCATAATAGCAGCAATGCATATTCCTGCGGCTTTACGTGAGAATAACGTATAAAACTTATGATGTTCTTCTCATCTGTTCCACTACCTGTTATCGTATTCCAACATGATTAGAGGCTCGAGAAGTTGTCAATCATCTTTGCATATTGTCGATTACCAAGTTTACACATTCGCCATTTTCAGCTATAGTGTTAACAGATTTCCAATATTACCACTTGAAGAACGAGGTGCCTTTGACTGTGAATCAGAAATTGTTTTTTACATTGCTTCTCGGGTTGTTTGTACTAAGCGGGGTTAGTCATTATGCGCATTTCGGCACGACCATTGAATTCATTATTTCAGCGGCCGCGATCTTGTTTGTTGCCGGATTCTTGGGAAAAGCAACCGAGAGCGTCGCACACTACGCCGGTCAGCGGCTTGGCGGTTTTCTGAATGCTACGTTCGGAAATGCGGCGGAATTGATCATTGCGATATTCCTTGTCCGCGAAGGACTATTCGATATGGTTAAGGCCAGCATCACCGGCTCCATTATCGGTAACCTTCTACTCGTATTAGGTGCCAGCGTCTTTCTGGGCGGTTTGAAATTCAAAGAGCAGAACTTCAATGTGCAGCTGGCCAGCCACAACTCTTCATTAATGATTTTGGCTGTCATAGCACTGGGTATTCCTGCGATCTTCATTTCCAATCAGCATTTCTCGGTAGAAAGCACCAAATTCCTCAGCATCACGATAGCGATAATCCTCATCGTCGCGTATGTGCTCTGGCTGATCTTCTCCATGGTCACGCATAAGGACATTCTCGAGGATGTCGAAGAAACAACGCCGGATCACGGCGAGGAAGCCGCATGGTCGAGAAATATATCCGTCTTGTTCCTCATCCTGGCTACCGTTATGACAGCATTCGTCAGCGAATGGCTCGTAAGTACATTACATACGTTTACAGCTGATTTCGGCTTCTCTGAAGTATTTGTCGGCGCCTTCCTCATTGCAATCGTCGGTAACGCGGCTGAACACAGTGCAGCGGTCATGCTCGCGATGAAGAACAAAATCGGAGCTGCAGTCGAAATTGCAGTTGGCAGCAGCTTGCAAATCGCCCTATTCGTTGCACCGGTTCTGATTCTTGTCAGTACGCTGTTCGGACCTACGATGGATATCGTATTCACTCCGATTGAGCTCGCAGCCATTGCCGTATCGGTCTTTATTGCCAAGTCCATCTCGAAGGACGGCAAGACGAATTGGTATGAAGGCGCTTTGCTCTTGATTGTTTACATCATTCTGGGCATTTCGTTCTACCTGGTCTAGCATAAGAAAAGACGTACCGTCAGATGACGGTACGTCTTTTTTGTTGCATAAAAAAAAGAGCAGCTGCGAAAAATCGCGGCTACCCGTTTAACGCTTCATACAGCTGCGCTAAATTTCTTTCTAATTTGTTAATGATTTCTTTGCCGACGGATTCACCGACAAGTCCTGCACGAATCGCAAAATCGATTTCTCTGGAAAAGCCGTATATTTGAGTGTCCAATACTTCTTCATAAAGCGGACATTTTCTCGTCGCCAAATTTTCCATTTGCACTTCGATCAACTTTTCGATTTTGGTGGCATCCTCGTGAAGGAGATTGAGCGCTTTTTGATGCAGATGAATAAGAACATCGGATGAAGACATCGTACTCCTCCTTAATGCGTGATACTAATCCATTTATCTATTCTTTATATTAGTCGAAAACAGCGGAATGTACAAGGTCAAAACAATAAGCGCCCCACCGATATCTCGGCGGGGCGCTATATGTGATTATGATAAACTGCTATTCAACTACGTTTACTTTAAGATTATGTTTCTCAAACACTGCTGCCAGTGCCGCTTTCGCTTCTTCAGCGTCAGCACCATGGACGTGGAGCTCGTAGGAATGTCCGCCGACCAGTGTCGTGAACAGACCGAGGATGCTCTTAACGTCAATGTATTTATTCTCGGCTTGGAGTACAATGGACGATTGGAATTTGTTAGCCGTTTGGGAAATATCTACGATTGCCGCGTTATTGGACATGGGAATCCCTCCATAATTTAGTTACTTTCGCTAGCTTCATTCATCATAACCCGATTCTTGTATTCCTTCAAGGGAATTTTACTTTAAGTTTTCCGGATTCAGGCCTTCGAGTTCAGGAATAACAAAACGTCCATCCTTACGGATTAATCGATCATCGAAATAAACTTCCCCGCCGCCGTATTCCGGTCTTTGAATAAGGACAAGATCCCAGTGAACAGCGGAACGATTACCGTTATCGGTTTCCTCGTAGGCTTGTCCCGGCGTAAAGTGTAGACTGCCTGCGATTTTCTCATCGAACAAAATATCTTTCATCGGGTTCAGGATATACGGGTTAAAGCCTAAGCTGAATTCCCCGATGTACCGCGCACCTTCATCCATGTCCAAAATTTCGTTCAGCTTCTCGGTGTTGTTGCTGGTTGCTTCAACGATCTTGCCGTCTTTGAACGTAAACTTAATGTTCTCGAACGTTACCCCGGAATATACCGAAGGCGTGTTGTACTGGATCGTACCTTGAACGGAATCGCGAATCGGACAGCTGAATACTTCGCCATCCGGGATGTTCTTCTGACCGGAGCACTTCTCGGCACCGATCCCTTTAATCGAGAAAGTCAAATCCGTTCCAGGGGAAACGATTCGAACTTTGTCTGTTTTACTCATCAGCTCCGCGAGTGGGTCCATTGCTTTGTCCATCTTCGCATAATCAAGGTTACACACGTTAAAGTAGAAGTCCTCGAACGCCTCTGTGCTCATGTTAGCGAGCTGCGCCATGGAATCGTTCGGGTAACGCAGAACAACCCACTTTGTACGCTTCACGCGCTCTTCGGAGTGGATCGGATGGCGGTAATATTTTTCGTACAGGTTCATTTTGTCACTAGGTACATCGGCAAGGGAGTTAATGTTCTCGCCGGCGCGGATTGCTATGTAACCGTCCATCGCTTCCATCCGTTTCAAGTCAAACGATGCCCACAGTTTAATTTGCTCTTCCGTTGCATTCATCAGCATCGAACGCAATACGGAACGGTCACTCGTTTCAACGAATGGACGTCCGCCTTTCTTGGCCACTTCTTCGATGATGCATTTCGCAAGCTCTCGCTCCGATCCAATCATATCGATAAGGACATTTTCTCCAGGTTGTACATCGATGGAGTATCCGACTAAATTTTCTGCAAGCTTCTGCATTCGAGGATCACGCATTGTTCAATAACCTCCAGTTAATAAATTCACTACCTATCCTACCATTTTTCCAGCGCTGATGCACGAAGGCTACAATTGGCCGCCTCCCATTCGCGTGAACACCATCTTCGTAACGCGCGACTCCTTCCGATCCTGCCCTTCTGCTTTGTACTGCAGCGTTGTTTTCTCCTCCAATTGAAGAGGCAGCAGCTTCTTGCGATCGATGACCAGGCGGCAGCTGGATTGCACGCGAAGCGTGGACAGCATCGCTTCGAGCTGTGCCTTGGAACGGCTGAGTTCTTCGTTCCACTCTTTCTCAAGCGCACTCTCAGTGCCCGCCGCTGCTCGTTTGCTTTGCATCTTACTGTTAGCAGTTGCAGGCACTTTCTTCTCAAGCGCGTTAAATTCGCCCCGAAACGTCTGCACCCACGTCGCCTTCGCTTTTGCCTCATTCGAAATAATACGTAAGACCGCGGTTCGATTTCCGGACTCTGAGGGCACTAATTCCGTAGTCTGTGCGTTGTTCTCCAGCTGTCTGAGATACTCCAGAGGATGAATGGATCCGCCCAGCGAATTCGGATTATTTGCTTTTACCTTCACATTGTTATGGTTCTCAACCGTACCTTGAAACGTCATCGCCTTCATCGGGGATAATCCGGTAAGACCAATACCCGTATCTCCTGTAAAAGCATACCGGTCAACGCCCGACAAGCCTGACACAGATAGGGAAAGCAGTTCTCCCGGCGATTTATTGTCTACTGCTGAATTGCAGCCGATAACCGTAAGCATGATTAAACAACATGTCATCCATTTCATTACTTGCATGCGATTCGCCTCCAGCCCATACCGTTCTGCCTATCTCGCTTAGCGTCTGTTGCATCGACTGTCTTTATGTAACGGAACAACAAAAAAACGGCAGCCATGTATCGCCGCCGTTTCATTCGTAAAATTAAGCTATCCAATCATGATACGATTTCGTCCATTCTTTTTTGCCTCGTACAGGGCCATATCTGCCCGATAAAATAAAGATTCGACGCTGATCTTCTCTTCCTCGAACGTCCACTCCGACAATCCGCAGGATACGGTCACCTTCGGCTCCGTATGCAGCTCCACCATGCTGCGGATACGTTCAGCGATTCGATAGGCTTGCATCGATCTAATTTGAGGCAAATACACGGCTAGCTCCTCACCGCCCCATCTTGCAGCGATATCACTATCCCGTATACAGGAACGAATCACTTCACTCACGACAACAAGAATGCTGTCTCCAATAAGATGACCATAAGTATCATTCACTTTTTTGAAATGGTCGATATCCACCAATACGAGTGAACCGCAAGGGTCTTTCCGCTGACGATACTGAATCTGTTCATTCAAATAATTTCGGGCATATAGACCGGTTAAGTTATCCGTAATGACCATTCGTCTCACTTCGGCATGAAGGGAGGCATTCGAAATCGCAAGCCCGATGTGAGTGGTAAGAACCTGAAGCAGCTTGTAATTCTCGTAGGAAAAGTAGTTTGCGCTCTTGTCGGACACCATAATCACTCCGAAAATATCTGCACCGGACATAACCGGCGCAGCAATTAGCGACCTCGAGCCTGTTTCGTCCATGAGCTTGGAATCAACAACGCGTGTAGCCCAATAATCCGAAATGATGAGCGGCTCCTTCGTGCTATGAATGATGCCGCAAAATCCGTATGCTGTGGAACACTTCTCCCCCACCACAGAAGGCACATTGCTCGCCGCGATTTGAAAGTTATGATTATCATTCGTCAATTGGATCAGATGGCAGTTATCCGCCTTGAAAATATGCAGCAGCTCCGTCATCGCAAAATCGAATACCTCATTGAGGCGCAGCGATTGGTTCAGACGTTTCGCTAATTCATTGATAAGCTGCAATTCACTGATCAGCAAATTGGATTGTTCAAAGAGCTTGGCATTCTCAAAGGCTGAACCGGCCGTATCCGCAAGCATCACAAGCGCCCGAATTTCGGCGTCTTCCCAGTGGGTCGTTTCCATTACGATGCTTAGAACACCGTAAACGGCTTGTTTACCGCTCATCGGAACGGCTACCTTCGTGCGGTTCTCTTCCCTACTGACAATCGGCTGCCCGGAAAGAAAGGATCGGGCATATATATCTTCTGTACTATGCCTTAGCATAAGCGGTTTGACCCGCGGATCATTATTAACATGGTCTTGCGACAAATATAAATTAACATCAGCGAGTGGATATAATTCAGCCATATCCTGCAGTAAAACTTGCAGCACCAGTGATACGTCATTCTGATCATGCAGCCTCTTGGCTACATTAAACATCGTATCTTGATGCCGGGCTTCCTTCTCGCTGAGCTTCTGCCTGTTGTGCAGATCCCGGACGACCATAACATCAAAACGATGATAGAACATTTGACGGATCAGGAGCGCGGTCGTATGCAGCAAAGATTGAAGAACATCGCTTGTGCCACGTTTGATGAGCACTAATGTCGCTATGCATTGCGGTTCAGTTGATCGATTAAACAACGGTACCGCTATCCGATCGGCCTTGTTTACTTCGAATTCCCCAAGCTGTGCAATAACTTGTCCCGCAGTACTGAGTAAGGCAAGCTCAAATTCAAGCAAAGGCGAATTCATTGTCCTTGCTTCTTCCAACCACTGTTGAAAGCTTTCCTTTAATAGGGAAATGATAGCTGAATCATCACTATCATGGATATCACCTTGCGGAAATGATGACATTGGCTGCTGCGTATTCAAGAGAAGGTCAGCCTTATTGTCTATCTTACTCGTCCAATCAGAATCGATGGATTTCACCGCAGCATCACCTCAATCCATATTGGATGTCCATGTAAATATTTGCTTCTACCATTCTACAACTATACTTGAAAAATTATTGAAATGCACTACTTTTGGCACTAGATATCTAGGTCTTAGGATTCAGCCAATTTAAACGGCACGATTCTTGAAATTCCCCAGCACTTTTCTAATCCGATTTGCTTGACATTCACCGCTCAACTTATATAATATTTATAGTTGAATACATGGGAACGGTTTTGTGTCACCCTCAAGAGACTGTCGCTAACAGGTCTGCGGCTGAACATACCTGTCAGGACTTCATTGTTTGTACAATGCAGCGTAGACAGCACTCGGCGAAACACCCATTTCAAACATCCCATTTGAAGAAGGAGTTTTACGACACATGTCAAGATATACAGGTCCTAAATTTAAACTAAGCCGTCGCCTCGGCATTTCCCTAAGCGGTACAGGTAAAGAATTGAAACGCGCATTCCCACCAGGCCAACACGGTCCAGGTCAACGTAAGAAAATGAGCGGCTACGGTATTCAATTGCAAGAAAAACAAAAACTTCGTCACATGTACGGTATGAACGAAAAACAATTCCGTAACCTGTTTGACAAAGCTTCGAAACAAAAAGGTATTGCCGGTGAAAACTTCATGGCGCTTCTTGAGAGCCGCTTGGACAACCTGGTTTACCGTCTTGGTTTCGCGAACTCCCGTGCTGGAGCTCGTCAGCTTGTATCCCACGGTCACGTAACTGTAAACGGTAAGAAAGTCGACATCGCTTCTTACACAGTATCGATCGGCGATGTAATCGGTCTTCGCGAGCGCAGCCGTGCATTGAAATCGATCAAAGAAGCTTTGGCAGGACGTAACTTCCTACCGAACTACCTTGAGTTCAACGATGGCGCGGTTGAAGGTAAATTCCTTCGTCTTCCAGAACGCGCTGAGCTTCCACAAGAGATCGACGAGAAACAAATCGTCGAGTTCTACAGCCGTTAATAAATCGAGCGGTCCGAATAATCGGACCGCTCTTTTTTTATGCCTATAGCGTTATTCGGTCGGTTTAGCTAACTTAGCCGCCACTTCTTGAACTAGGGCTTCTGGCAGCGTTGCTGCTGCAGCTGCAGCATCAGAAGTAAGCTGCGATTTGTTTGTTAACCCTCTAACGAAGGCGTTCAGATCGATTCCGGAGACGCTCTTGAGCATTTCCGGCGCTGTCGCCATCAAAGAAGTCACGTAGTTGCTTAAACGTGCCGCGCCTTCCCCATGTCCGGTATCCACGATCGTCAGCTTGTCGATCGCGCGGATCGGATCGGCCACTTTACCAGCCAGCTCAGGCAGCATCTTTACAATAATATCGAGAACGGCCGCTTCGCCGAAGAGCTCGAACGCTCTTGCCAGCTTTTCTTTCGCTTCCGCTTCTGCCAAACCACGGAGCCGGATAACCTCCGCCTCAGCAGTACCTTTGGCACGCTCAGCATCTGCAATGGCCATACCGTCAAGTCGCTTCTGCTCCGCATTTGCACGCGCTTCGGCTTCGATCTTGTACTGCGCAGCATCTGCTTCACGCATTCGCTTCGATTTGTCCGCTTCAGCGGCTTGTTCTACTGCATAGCGGTCCGCATCTGCTTTCTTCTTCACTTCCGCATCATACTGTTTCTCACGGCGTAAAATTTCTTTGCCCTCGAGATCGATCTCACGTTCTTTACGAACGATCTCAACCTGCATTTGTTCTTCGACCACTTGCTGTTTCGCTTTCGCTTCTTGAATCGCGTAAGCTTGGTCAGCCTCCGCTTTAGCGGAATCCTGCTCTTTCTTAAAGGAAGCTACTTTAAGCTCTTTCGCTTTGGACGCTTCCGCGATATTCGTATCCCGAAGCAGCTCGGCTTTCTGTCCTTCTTCTTCTGCTTTCGCCTTCTGAATCCGCGAATCCCGAACGGCTTCCGCTTCCGCAATGTCTGCATCCCGCTTCACAGCTGCGATACGCGGCTTACCTAGCGCGTCCAGATAACCATGCTTATCGCGAACATCCTTGATGGTGAACGAAACGATTTGCAGCCCCATTTTCTTCAAATCAAGCGCTGCAATCCCTTGTACCTCCTGCGCGAATTTGTCGCGGTTCCGGTACACTTCCTCCACCGTCATCGAGCCGAGAATGGCACGAAGATGACCTTCCAATACCTCTTGCGCCTCGCCTTTCAGCGCTTCTGTCGGCTTGCCGAGAAACTGCTCAGCTGCTGTTGCAACATCTTCTACTGTGCCGCCGATCTTAATAATGGCAACGCCATCGCAGATGACCGGAACACCTTGCTCGGTATATACTTCAGGCGTCGATACATCCAGCTTATGAGAGAGCAGCGAGAGGAAATCAGCTTTTTGGAATACAGGTAGAATGAATGCGCCGCCGCCGCGTACGATTTTGATTCGGCGTCCGGTCTCGTCAATGGCCGCGTTTCGGCCACCAAGGAAAGTACCGGTAACGATCATCGCTTTATCCGGTCCAACGGTTTTGTAACGTGCCCAAAATGCAAGACCAAGTACGATGAGAACACCAACAACGACTGCAGGAATGACCAAATAATCTGGAATCAAGTTTAAAATCCCCTCTCGGTTGTAAATTACAGCTCCAATAATGAAACAATTAAGGCATGACCTTCAACATGAACAACAACTACACGTGAACCATTCGGGATCAGGACACCATCTTGGCTTGAGGCAATATGACTGGTGAGACCTGCGCCTACTCGAATCATGACTTCCCCATACCCTTTCGCCGGAATCGGGATGGACACTTCCCCAATCGCCCCTGCAAGCTCTTTCATCGAATACCCGGTCGAATTCTCGGTCTTCTGCATAGGACGTACATAGAAGTAATAAACACACAGCGCAGCCGCTATCGCACATAGAACCGATAACAGTAAGATGACTATCGTGTCTAATCCAGTATGTCTGTCAAGCAGCAAGCCCGCTCCGCCAAATACCGTGATACCGCCTACGATTGCCATCGGCTGCAGGACCGGATGCCCATCCAGCGACAGGAAATCCAGCATGCCGTCGAGCGAAGCGCTTAGCCAATCGCCAAGAACGACGCTTACAATCGCGAATAGAACGCCGCCAACCAGGCAGCCCATGAATAATCCTTCCAAAGCACTCCCCCCTTCATTTATAAAATAAACCATTTTCTAGTAGAACATCCGGTACTTATTACGCAGCATCTTCACATAAGTTTCGATTGACAGCAGCAACTCAGACAAGCTTTGTCGAAATATAGAAAAAGCTCACCAACGAAATCGCTTCGCAAGGTGAGCCTTTATTATTTGCTAGTGCAGGACGATTTTAACAAATTTCCGCTTGCCGACTTGCACGATGTCGCCGTTCTCCGGTGAAATGGCAGCAGACCAATCTTCAATCTTAACTCCGTTTATCCGTACAGCTCCTTGCTGCACACTCCTCTTAGCCTCGCTGCTGGATGCCTGAAGTCCAAGAGTTGTAAGCAGCTTAAGAATACTGATCGCGCCTTCCTCAAGCGCGCTGCTTGAAAGAGCCGCTTCTTCTATATCGGTAGGAAGTGCACGTTTCTGGAATACGGTAATAAAATGCTGCTCCGCCGCCTCAGCTGCTTCTTCGCCATGATACATACGGACTAGCGTACGTCCAAGCCTCATCTTCGCATCACGAGGATGTACACTTCCGTCTTCGAGTCCAACTCGCAGCGCCACTAGTTCATCATTATTCATATCCGTTGCCAGCTCGTAGTATTTAACCATTAGCTCATCCGGAATCGACATCGATTTCCCATAGATCTGGTTCGGTTCCTCATCAATCCCAATGTAATTACCCAGGCTCTTGCTCATCTTATTCACGCCGTCCAAGCCTTCCAGGAGCGGTGTCATAATAGCAACCTGCGCACTTTTTCCATATTCCCTCTGAAGGGTGCGGCCCATGAGCAGATTAAACTTCTGATCGGTTCCCCCAAGCTCAACATCGCTTTCCAGCGCGACTGAGTCATACCCCTGCATCAGCGGGTAGAAAAACTCGTGGATGCTGATCGGCTGTCCGGATTGGTAGCGTTTCGTAAAATCATCCCGCTCGAGCATACGCGCAACCGTGACTTTCGCCGACAAGGTTACCACATCTGCAAAATGCAGCGGGCTAAGCCACTCCGAATTGTAGTACACGGTTGTTCTCGCCGGGTCGAGCAGCTTGAAAATTTGTTTCTTATACGTCTCAGCATTGCGCTTAACGTCTTCTTCGCTTAATTGTTTCCGTGTCTCGGATTTACCGGTCGGATCTCCAATCCGTCCGGTGAAATCACCGATAATCAGCTGAACGGTATGACCTAGCTGCTGGAATTGTCTTAACTTATGAAGCACAACCGTGTGTCCGATATGAATGTCCGGTGCTGAAGGATCAAGCCCAAGCTTTATTTTCAGCGGCGTGTTGGCAGCAACTGCATTCGCTACCTTCGCTTTCAGCTCATCCTCCGGCACGATTTCAACGACACCACGGCGAATGACGTTCATTTGTCTTTCTACTTCCTGCTGCTGTTCAGTGGTAAGCTGTTCCCATTTCACCATTACGATCGACTCCCTCCGCGAAATAAAAAAAATCCCTCTGTCCTCAAGGGACGAGAAGGATTTGCTCGCGGTACCACCCTCGTTAGAGTCGCCTGGGCAGTGTCAGTTGGACTGACGCAGCTGCCTATATGGCGGCTCTCACTTCATTTCATAACGGATTCTATCCGGAAACGGACTACTGGCAGAGTCTCTCTAAATAAACACTTAAAAGAGACCCTCGTTCGTCCGATCAGCTCGAGGCGGTAATTCAAACTGCAGCGCGTACCGGTTCACACCACCCACCGGCTCTCTGGAATCGTCGATCAGCAGTTCTACTGATGCCTGTCAACACGTTTCAATATGAACTTTTCTTGGTTTAGGTTATATCATACAGGTTTAGCTAAAGTCAACGGGAATCCATTTTAACCGCAATTTGACTGCATTTTGTCCATTACTTCCCCTCTGAGAAGGCTTAAGTTTAGACAAAAACGCTTTCTCCCCTGCAAACCGTATGGCGATTTATGCTATAATAGCACTGTTAATCGGAGGAGGCTAATCATTTTATGAATCAAGACCGTCAACAGAAAACAAAAGGATACAGCAAATGGCGGACTTTTGGAATCGTGACGCTCGTAACCTTCAAATGGCTATTCATTTTCGGATTATTAATCGGATTGTTTGCCGGAGCGACTGTCGCTGGTTACGTCGCATCCTTCGTCAAGGATGAACCCGTACGCCCTCGCACTGATATTGAAACCAAAATTAATGAGAACGCCATAACCGGATTTGTCTATTTCAATGATGGACAAACACCTGTCGGACAATTGCGTACCCAAGAGGATCGCCGCCTCATTAAGCGGGCAGATATCCCTCCACAAGTCGTGAATGCCGTCCTTGCTACGGAGGACAACAATTTCTACAAACATATCGGCGTCGATTTCAATGGTCTTGCACGCGCCGTAAAGCAAAAAATACTTAACGAAGAAACACAAACAGGCGGCAGTACGCTGACGCAGCAGCTTGCCCGTCAAGTGTTTCTCACCTTGGACAAGACAGACAGTCGTAAAGTGAAAGAGATTTTCCTCTCCTTGCGGCTGGAACGATTTATGACCAAGGATGAAATTTTGACAGCTTACCTGAACAAGGTACAGTTCGGTACAGGAAACAGCGGCTATAATCTATACGGTATTAAAGCGGCAGCTAAAGGGATCTTCAACATTACGGACCTCACTCAGCTGAACATTGCACAGTCTGCATATCTGGCGGGATTGCCTCAGCGTCCGTCAGCCTATACGGCATTCACAAGCAAAGGCAAATTCAACGAATCCGGATTCGTGCTTTCACTCGACCGGCAGCACATCGTACTCAAGCGAATGCTTGAAACGGGCCGAATCAGCGCGGATCAATATGATGAAGCACTAGCATTCGATATTAAGGGCTCGTTAGCCAAGCCTACGGAGAAAGCATACTCTACCTTCCCGTATCTGATGCTCGAAGCGGAACGCCAAGGAGCAGAGATTTTGCTCATGCAGCAGGATCCCAACCTGACGATTGCCGATGTCCGCAAGAAAGAAAACGCACCACTTATCGAAGAAGCAAGGGAACGTCTGCTGCGCGGCGGGTATCACATCTACACGACAATTGATAAGCGCGTATACAATGCGATGCATAAAGTGGGCACAAATCCGGAGAACTACGATCCGGACAGCGAAGAGAAAGGCATGGAGCAGTCAGCGGCTATTATGCTAGATCATAAGACCGGCGCCATTCTCGGTATGCTGGAGGGTCGTGACTTCTACACCGAGCAGATGAACCATGCCACTCAGATGACGCGGCAGCCGGGTTCCACGATGAAGCCAATTGCTGCTTACTTGCCTGCCATCGAGAAAGGCTTAATTCAACCGGCCAGCGTGCTGGATGATGCGCCGATGGTGCTGAAGGACGGACAGAAGGGCTTCCATATTCCGATGAACTTCAATAAGAAGTTCTATGGTCTCGTTACAGCTCGTGAAGCGCTAAACCGTTCCTTGAACTTGCCGGCACTTAAGCTATTCAACCAAGTCGTGACGATTCCTGAGGCTTGGAAATTCGCTAGGAAGCTCGGCATTACTTCGTTTAAACCAATCGATGAGGTTGCGCAGACAGGCGTAATCGGCGGTCTTAGCGTCGGGGTTTCCGTTGAAGAGCTTACTAACGCTTACGGTGCGATCGCAAACAACGGCGTCTTCAATGATGCTTATATGATTAGCAAAATTACCGATGCCAACGGAGAAGTCGTATATAAGCATGAAGCAACGCCGCTTCGCGTCTTCTCTGAACAATCAGCCTTCCTTATGACGGATATGCTGAGAACGGTAATTTCCGATCCGAATGGTTCCGGTCATATGGTCATGTCCGAGTTTAAGAATTACGGCAAAATCCCTATCGTCGGCAAAACAGGCTCCACGCAAAGTTATGGCGATGTTTGGTTCGAGGGCTACACCCCCGATATCACGCTTGGGGTGTGGGTCGGGTATGAGAAGCAAGCCTACTCGTTATCGAAAAACGGAAGAAATCATGCCAAAAACATCTGGTCACTTATTATGAATGAAGTAACCGACGAACGTCCTGAGCTGTTCCCTACGAAGCAGTTCAGCATGCCATCGGGTATCGTGAAATCGACTGTATCAAGCGTTAGCGGCAAGCTCCCTACTGAGCTTACACGGAGCAATGGCAAGCTGGTTACGGATTGGTTCAACAGCAAATTCCTGCCGAAGGATCCCGATGACGCGCTTGTCAAAATGGCCGTTATCTCGTTCAACGGAGTCAACTACATTCCGCAGCCTTCGACTCCGGCGGATATGATTAAGGAACTCACGGTCGTCAAACGCGAGAAACCGCTTGACGAACTTATGCAGGAAATCGAGGCTGCACAAGCCAAATTGCCGGAAGACAGCCGCAGGCCGATGGACATGTACCTGCCGCCGGATGCAGGGCAGGATGCTCCATCCATCGTCGATCCGCGCGTTGAAGATGGTAAGGCACCTTCTGCTCCGTCCAATGTGCGGCTCGAAACGGTGAGCAAGTCAAATGCTTACCGCATCGTATTTGCACCGGCACCTGAGAAGGATATTGTCGGTTATCGGTTGTACCGCGCTATCAATGACGGGCCTTTCACTTACACAGGCAGCCCGGTTATGACAGGACAGGAAAGCCGTTTTGTCAATTACGTCAGCGGCTCGGCAACGTTTAGCTACTACGTTACATCCGTTGATGTCGCAGGCAGAGAATCCTCGCCAAGCATCATCGTAGCGTCCGGAAGCGGCAGCAATCCGCTACCGCCTACGCCGGATTTCACGGATCAAGGTGACGTTCAAGGTACAGGCGATGATACCGGCGGCATACTGCTTCCTGATCCGGGAACAACGAATACGGGCGATAGCGGCTTAGCCGCTCCGTCCGTCCCGGTGAATGTGAAGCTGGAAAGCACCGATATCGGAATTAAGCTCACCTGGTCTGATAACGCAACATCAGAGCAAGTGCTCCAATACAATGTTTACTACAGTACAACCGAGAACGGCAGATACCGTAAAATCGGCTCGACGGATGAAGCCAGATTCGAATATGTCTCTCCAATGTCCGCAGGCTACTTTCAAGTGAGCGCGGTCAATGTGACAGGCGAATCCAGCACCTCCAAACCGGTCGGCATTAAATAAGAACAAAGAAAGCCGCCAAGCGCATCATCCGATGCACTTGGCGGCTTTTGTTTGTTCAAAGTTTAGTCTTCGATTGTCGACAGATCACCTGTCGGGAGGTTAAGCTCCCATGCCTTCAGTACGCGGCGCATGATCTTCCCGCTGCGCGTCTTCGGCAGTTTATCCTTGAACTCGATTTCGCGAGGCGCTGCATGAGCGGACAAGCCCTCTTTGACAAACTTGGCGATATCCGCCTTCAGTTCATCGGATGCCGTGTAGCCTTCGCGAAGAGCGACAAACGCTTTAATGATTTCACCGCGCATCGGATCCGGCTTACCGATAACACCGGCTTCGGCAACAGCCGGATGCTCAACGAGCTTGCTCTCAACCTCGAATGGACCTACTCGCTCGCCTGCTGTATTGATTACATCATCGATGCGGCCTTGGAACCAGAAGTAACCATCTTCGTCTTGATAAGCGGAGTCTCCGGAGATGTACCAGCCCTCAATACGGAAATACTCTTCGTATTTCGCCGGGTTATTCCACACTTTGCGCATCATGGAAGGCCAAGGTGTACGAATCGCCAGGTTCCCCATCCGGTATGGCGGAAGCTCCTTCCCACTGTCATCGATGATTGCAGCTTGAACGCCCGGAATCGGTTTACCCATGGAGCCTGGTTTAATATCCATGCTTGGATAGTTACAGATCAATTGTGCGCCGGTTTCTGTCATCCACCATGTATCATGGATACGCTGGTTGTAAACTTTAAGCCCCCAGCGAACAACCTCTGGGTTAAGCGGCTCGCCAACGCTAAGGACATGACGCAGGCTGGAAAGGTCGAATTTCTGAACGACGTCGTCCCCTGCTCCCATAAGCATGCGGAATGCCGTAGGCGCGCTGTACCATACCGTAACTCCATATTTCTGGATCGTGGAGTACCAGTCCTGCGGGCTGAAACGACCGCCGCGAATAACATTGGCTGCACCGTTAAGCCAAGGTGCGAAGATACCGTAAGAGGTTCCGGTAACCCAGCCCGGATCGGCTGTACACCAGTACACATCGTTCGGTTTTAAATCGAGTACAACTTTGCCCGTGAAGTAGTGCTGAATCATCGCATTATGAACATGGAAAATACCTTTAGGTTTACCTGTGGAGCCCGATGTATAGTGAAGCAGAAGGCCATCTTCGCGATCAAGCCATTCAATCTCAGCTTCATCAGCCGCCTTCGCCATCTCTTCTTTGAAATCAACGATGCCGTCCCCTGCCTCGAAGCCTTCACCATAAACGATGATATGCTTCAAATCCGGCAATTCGCCGCGCGGAATGCGCGAGAGCAATGCAGGTGTCGTCACAATTGCAGTAGCACCGCTGTCAAGCAAGCGGTCTCTGACGGCCGTTTCCATAAACGCTTCGAATAGAGGGCCGACAACCGCGCCGACTTTAAGCGAGCCAAGCAGGCTGAAATAAAGCTCAGGCGTACGCGGCATAAAAATAAATACCCGCTCGCCCTTCCCGATTCCGAGTCCGCGCAGCACATTGGCAAAACGGTTCGACTGACTGGACAGCTCTTGGAACGTATACGATTCGTCTCTATTGTTATCGCTATAGTAGAGTGCGACATTGCCGCCTCGTCCCGCTGCTACATGACGATCGATCGCTTCGTAGGCCATATTGACCTTGCCCGTTTCAGACCATGAAAACTGTTGTTCAAGCTGTTCAAAACTAAAGTTACCATATGTTTCATCGTAGCTTGTCATGTTGGAGCCGGATGCCGTAGCCGGAATCCGTTCTTGATGCATGTTAGTCATTCTTTCATCATCCTCCTGCCCATTGTGCAACATTTTCTAGCGAGGTCGGCCTCCGTAACGGCTTCCTCTTAGGAATACGCTTACATATTATATCACGCTGGGCCTCGTTCAACCATGCTTTTCAACCCGTCTTTTTTTTGCTATAAGTAGAATAGAACGCGAAAGGAGCCAACATCATTGGAACATCGCAAAAGGATGCAAGCGCAGCGATTGCCTTATCATGATCGAGAAATCGTCCTGGAAGGGCCTTTGCCCGCGGATGCACTGAAACGGCTTAAGCTTCATCCGCAGTTGGATGCATTTCGCAGACCGGAAGAACAAATGAAAGCACTCATCGAGATTGCCGAGCTGCCGGAGGGACGGATTATTACCGCTCGCGATGGCGAAATTATAGTCGGGTACGTCACCTTCCACTATCCGGATGAGCTGGAACGCTGGTCCGAAGGCGGAATGATCGATCTCATCGAGCTTGGTGCGATAGAAGTGTCCGATGATTATCGTTCGCTTGGACTTGGTAAACGGATGATTCGTCTAGCATTCTCACAAGAACAGCTAGAGAACGTGATCGTGTATACGACGGAATATTATTGGCATTGGGATTTGGAAGGCACGAAGCTGAGCGTCTGGGAATATCGCGCCATGATGGAGAAGCTGATGAAATCCGTCGAAATGGAATGGGTAGCAACCGATGACCCGGAAATATGCGCCCATCCCGCGAATTGTTTAATGGTCAGAATCGGTAAGGAAGTACCTATCAGCTCCATCGAGCAATTCGACCGTGTCCGTTTCAGGCAGCGGTTTATGTATTAATGATGCTGCAGCAAGCGGCGGAAAGGAAGATCGGACGCATCATGGCGGATAAAACCGTATACATACATCATCCCGAGGCAGGACGGTATAAATTCAATAAAGACCACCCGTTCGACCCGATTCGTTTAACGCTTACGCATGATTTACTGAACTCCGTAAATGCGATCGAAGCTTCACATTACATCGCTTCTCAGACAGCATCAGACGAGCTTCTCGCGCTTGTTCACCGTGCGGATTATATTGAAGCCGTACGCGAGCTAAGCCGCGACACACCGGCTCCTGAAGCCGTCAAACGAGCAGCTCAGTACGGACTGGATTCAGAAGACACGCCTTTCTTCCCGGGAATGCATGAAGCAGCATCTGCAATCGTAGGCGGTTCCGTCCTTGCCGCTGATCTTGTGATGCGCGGAGAAGCAGATCACGCCTATCATATGGCGGGCGGACTACATCATGCTTTTCCTGAGCGGGGATCCGGCTTCTGCGTCTATAACGATGCCGCAATCGCGATCGCCCATATTCGCAAGCAGTATGGCGCACGTGTCTTATATATCGATACGGATGTCCATCATGGAGACGGAGTTCAGTGGACATTCTACGCCGATCCTGACGTCTGCACGTATTCGATTCATGAGACCGGGAAGTTTCTATTCCCCGGCACCGGCTTCGTCCATGAACGAGGCATCGATGCAGGCTATGGCACAAGCATTAATGTTCCGGTCGATCCCTATACGGAAGACGAATCTTGGCTTGCTTGCTTTCGTGAAACCGTTGCCAAAGCCGCTGAGGTGTTTAAACCGGATGTTATCATCAGTCAGCATGGCTGTGACGCTCATGCCTATGACCCGCTCTCGCACATTCACTGCAGCATGCGCATTTATCAAGAAATGCCCGCCATGATCCATCAATTAGCGCATGCCTATACAGCAGGCAAGTGGATTGCAATCGGAGGCGGCGGCTACGACCTCTGGCGCGTCGTTCCACGGGCGTGGGCGCTTGTCTGGCTGGAGATGTCCGATCACCCGCTTACAGCCGCCCTGCGCGATTCTGACGCGAATGAGCCGCTGCCAGCAGAGTGGCTGGACAAATGGGCCAAGCAAAGCAGCGATCCTTTGCCAACGCATTGGCTGGATCATGTGAAGGACTGGGAGCCTATGCCTCGCAGAAACGAGATCGAAGCACGCAATAAAGCCACTGCGGAGCTTGCACTCTCGCAGCTATAACAAAAAAGGCAGTTCCGCTTGACCTCCCCCATTCGTGCGCGGGAAATCATGCGGAACTGCCTTTCTAACGTGCACCAATTAGATGTGCTGAATCATTTCGTCAATAATGCGGTGCGAATTGACCGATGCTTGAACCGTAAATTCTGCAAAGTTTACATGTGCGGAACCATCTGCTTTGTCGGACATGGAACGAATGACAACAAACGGAATGTTATTCATTACGCATACCTGCGCAAGGGAAGCACCTTCCATCTCTGTACATGCGCCGCCAAGCTCTTCATGCAGCTTTAGCACTTCGGCACGATCCGCGACAAATTGATCGCCGGACAGCACTTTGCCTTTCACACTGCGCCCCGGGAACAAGGACTCGCATGCATCGTTCGCAAGTTCTACGAGGTCAGCTGCAGCTTGAAACTCCCACACATCCTGAAACGGAATTTGACCGCGTGCGAATCCAAGCGGCGTACAATCCATATCATGCTGCAGACATGACGTCGAAACGACAATGTCGCCAACATTCAAGCTAGGCTCAACTGCACCGGCAACACCTGTGAATAATACGCAATCCACACCTGCATCAATAAGCAGCTGTGTACATACGGCAGCATTCACTTTACCTACACCGGATTTGCAGAACACGACGTTGCGGCCGTGCAGCGTACCTTCTACATATTCAATCCCAGCTTTCACAAACGAGCCTGTCTTCTCGACATGCTTATGTAGCAGTTCGATCTCTTCGACCATTGCACCCATGATGCCAATCTTGTTATACAAAGCTGTCATTATTTACTCCCTACCGACTGACGGTTCACGATTTCATGAGGAAGCACAACGCGCGGGTTCTCGACGGCTTCCTTCTTCATAAGCTTCGTAAGCAAACGCATCGAAACGGCACCGATGTCGTACATCGGCTGAGCGACTGCTGTAAGCTGCGGTCTAACCATGGATGCCATGCGGCTGTTATCCACGCTGATGACCGAGATTTGATCCGGCACTTTAAGTCCCGCATCTTGAATGCAGTGAATGGCACCGATAGCCATTTCATCTGTTGCGGAGAATACGGCTGTCGGAACGGTTTCCAGCTCCAAGAAATATTTCATTGCATCTACGCCGGATTCGTAGCGATAATTACCGATCCGTACAAGTGTTTCATCGTAAGGCAAGCCGGCTGATTCAAGCGCGCGTTTGTAGCCTTGGAAACGGGCATATCCGTTCGATGGATCCTGAAGCGTACCGCAAATCATCGCGATGCGCGTATGTCCGCTCTTAATAAGCGTTTGAACGGCATCAAAAGCAGCGCCTTCGTGATCGATATCAACCGAAGGTATCGTTCCATTCTCGTCTGTCGTTGCACAGAGCACGATCGGCACATTGGCTGTCTTGAATGCTTGCAAATGCTCGTCCGTTACAGCCCCGCCCATGAACAGCAAACCGTCCACCTGCTTCTCAAGCAAGGTGTTAATGACGCGAATCTCTTTATCTTTCTTCTTATCGGCATTGCACAAAATAATATTGTAGTGATACATATTAGCAATATCTTCGATGCCCCGCGCTACTTCAGCAAAGATTGCATTCGAGATATCCGGAATAACCACGCCTACGGTCGTTGTTTTCTTACTTGCCAGGCCGCGCGCTACAGCATTTGGACGATAGCCAAGACGTTCGATGGCTTCAAATACTTTCTTCCGTGTCTGAGGCTTAACGTTTGGATTGTTGTTAACAACCCGCGACACTGTCGCCATGGAAACGCCTGCTTCTCTTGCTACATCATAAATGGTTACCGTCACAGTCCTTCTCTCCATTAGTTCAAATTTTTATCTCGCGCCGCATTACTTTACCGTAATGATACGACAAAATATTACTTTTCGCAATGAGTACCGAGATGCTCGTCTAATGTTGAGTAGGTAATGCGCCAGTGAGATGCATGCCAGGACACCTTGCCATCGATCACTAATATAAGCTGAGGCGACTCGTGTTTGAGGCTGAGTTTCTCTGAAATGAGGGTTGAAAGCGGACGATTGTCCGGCACTAAAACCATCACCGTCCGGAGTGTAAGCGTTATCGCATCTTCCAACCAGTTTGATAATTCGTCATACGCACCGCTGCTGATCGAACAGCTGGTACTATGTTTAAACACTAGCAAAGGCTGTTGGAAAGAACCATTGTACGCTTCTTCCCACTGCGCTTCGGTTGTCATCGGAGGGGGCAGCTTCATTCCCTCACTCCCTTCAGGTTCGGCTTCCGTACTGCAGCATGCTACGGCTCAATTGAGCCAGCCGCTTATGTATTTCAGCAGTCCATGCTTCGTCGCCTGCAGCTTGCGCCACAGCAAACAAATCCAGAAGCATATCGATCCTCTCTTCTGTCATGCGCCGCATTATAACGGGATCGGTCAGCTTACGATCGTGATAAGCCTCTACCAACAAATTTGCCCATTCATTCCATTCGTTAAACAAGAACGTCTGTTTTACTGGATGAGCGCCTAGTTTGCCGATTAAACCGGTCAAATCCGGTTTCACTTCCGGAAACACTTCACTGCGGTTACACGACTTGCATGAGTAGATTGGAACATTATCGATTTCAACCTTATTCGAATAAATAACGGTACGCAGCTTCATTGGCATGTCGTCGCCGCAAGAACAGCGCTTTTGCAAAGTGGTCCACTCCTTCTCTTAAACAGCAGCAACACCGCACAGTGTTAAATAGGTGCTGCTCGACGTTAAAGATATTCGACCATATGCAAAAAAAGTCCTGCTTCTAAGTTAGTTGTAATTTTTGCATCATTCGGATAAGGCAACCAGTCTGCGCCAAAGCTTATTGACAAAGGGAATCGCAACGACAACAACGGCAAGAGCCGCACCGATCCCGTCATGCCGAAGATCCGCGATATCCGGCGTTCTTCCGGAAACGAAAGATTGGTGATACTCGTCCGTAACGCCATACAGCATACAAAGGAGCACAATCACCACTTTGAAAATCCATTTCTCTGCTCGACGGGCGAATCCGTAATCCAGTGCCAATGCAAGCACAAAGTAAGCTATAAAATGTCCCCAATCGAAGCTGGTCATCTGCGGAAACAGCTCCTGGAACCACGGAAGAAACGTATTCAACTGATCGTTCGTACGTGAGGAAAGCAGAAAAATGGTTGCCATAATCATGACTGCCGGGAGGAATCGAAGCCATCCCTTTGTCGTTTGCTTCATACTATCACCTTCGTTACAATGGATAAGAGCTTCATGAATCTAGTAAACGCAAATTTCAACGCAACTGCTAAAGGAGGAAAACAGGTGTCCTTACAAGGAAAAACAATTATTTGCCTGCTCGACGACGAGTTCGAGGATTTGGAGCTATGGTATCCCGTTTACCGTGTCCGCGAGGAAGGTGCAACCGTCCTGTTCGCAGGTCCTGAGAAAGGCCGCACTCATATTGGAAAATACGGCGTTCCTGCTACGGCTGACTTGTCTTTCGACGAAGTCGACGGCAGCAAGATCGATGGTCTGCTCGTACCCGGAGGCTGGGCCCCGGACAAGCTCCGCCGCTACCCGAAGGTACTGCAGCTTGTGAAAGAAATGGATACGGCGCAGAAGCCGATCGGCCAGATCTGCCACGCCGGCTGGGTGCTGATCTCTGCGAAGATCCTGCAAGGCCGCAAGGTTACATCTACGCCGGGCATTCGCGATGATATGGAGAATGCAGGGGCAACTTGGATCGATGAGCCGGTCGTAGTAGACGGTCACATCGTATCGTCACGTCGCCCGCCGGATCTGCCGCCTTACGCGAAAGCCTTCGTTGACGCGCTTCGCGGCAACTGATTCACGTACGCCGGAAGTCTCGGGCAGTTACCGTCCGATAATAGATGACGCAGAAGAAGGGCGGCAACCCAAGGGTTCCCCCCCTTCTCTATGTTCGAGTTTATACTTGCTTCGTCACGGCTGACCGTTCACGAGCCGCTGCAAGTGGTGCATCCTGCGAAACTGCCAACAGCTCATGAATTTGAGCGCTCGTTCGGCAGCGGAGCAGCTCATCAAACAATGCCCGGCACTCCTGCTGCTTCAAGGAGAGCAGCCTTTCTTTAACAGGCAATATCGCATGAGCGGACATACTCAGTTCGTCGACATCAAGGGCGAGCCAGATCGGCAGCGCATGCAGATCGCCTGCCATTTCGCCGCATACCCCTACGTGGATACCGCTGCGTTTGGCGGCTTCAATCGTAAGCTTCAGCATACGCAGCACCGCCGGGTGATACGGCTCATAGAGATGAGAAATTTGCTCGTTCATCCGATCGACGGCGAGTGTAAACTGTACCAAATCGTTCGTTCCGATGCTGAAGAAGTCGACTTCCTCGGCAAGAATATCCGCGATCAGCACAGCAGCGGGAAGCTCGATCATAATACCGACTTCGATATTTTCGTTAAAGCCGATTCCTTCCGCCTTCAATTCCGCCTTGCACTCTTCCAGCAGCGCATTTGCGGCGCTCACCTCTTCGACCGAAGAGATAAGCGGATACATGATCTTCACGTTTCCGTAGTGGCTTGCCCGAAGGATCGCTCTTAATTGGGTTTTGAACAAATCCTTCTTGTCGAGACAGATCCGAATGGCCCGATAACCCAGAAACGGATTGCTCTCTTCAGGGAGCTCGAAATAATCCAGCTGCTTATCGCCGCCGATATCCAGCGTACGAATAATAAGCGGCTTATGATCCAGCTTCTCTGCCACGGAGCGGTACACATCATACTGCTCATCTTCCCTCGGAAGCCGGTTGCGGTCCATATAGAGAAACTCCGTCCGAAACAACCCGACGCCATTGGTTCCGCTGCTTAATGCGACATCCAGCTCCTTCAGCGAACTGATATTGGCACTGAGCTCGAATTCCTTCCCGTCCTGCGTGACCGGCTTTACGCTGACAATCCGTTTGAGCTGCTGCTTCTTCTCCCGTTGACGAAGCTGCATGCCTGTATAATGATCGACAAGCGAGTCCTCGGGATGCATATGAACAACGCCGAGGTCGCCATCGATAATGAGCATATCGCCGGTTTGGATCGTCTCTTCAAGCTTGGATTCAATGCCCACTACAAGCGGAACACCAAGCGCCCTTGCCATAATCGAGGAATGCGAGGTCGTGCTTCCGGCCAACGTTGCGATACCAAGCACATGATTGGGGTTCAAATGCGCCAGCTGCGACGGTGAGAGTTCTCTGGCGATGAGCAGGAAAGGCTGCGTATCGGAAGGAAGCGTAATTTCCGGAGCGCCTAGCAGATGCTTGAGCAGCCGGTTCCCTACGTCCTTGATATCCAGCGCGCGTTCTTTCATATACTCGTCATCCAATAGATCGAACATCGTTACAAAATGGTCAATGGCTTCTTTCACTGCCACTTCCGCTGCTTTATATTGACGCTGAATGATGCCTTGGATCTCGTTCATAAAGACCGGATCATCCAATATCGCCAGATGGGCATCGAATATGCTCGTTTCCTCAGGTCCGACAACCTCGCGCAGCTCATCCTTCAAGTGCTCGATTTCGACCTTCGAGGTGCGAATGCCTTCATATAATCGATCAAACTCGCGCGCCAGATCAGCGACATCGATTTTCTGCTCCGGCAGATCCCATTCCCAGTTCGGCAGCACGAACGCTTTGCCGATTGCGATGCCGGATGATGCTCCAATACCTTGAATCACGCTGTTTCCCCTCCACCGCTTCTCTCTTTTAGCACAACTGACATGACGGAAGCCTGACCCTTTTTAACCCCTTTAAACGGAGCGAAGCTCCAAGAACTGACCAAATCAGAGTTTGTAATCACCATCGGAGTCGCGAGAGACTTACTCCCTTTGCGTATTTTCTGCATATCGAAGGTGATGAGCAATTGCCCCGGTTTCACCTGATCCCCTTCTTGGACGACAGCATGGAAGCCATATCCTTTCATCTGGGAGGTATCGATCCCGATGTGAAGCAGCACTTCAAGCCCTTCCTGCGTGCGAATACCTATGGCATGCATAGATGGATACACATGAATGATTTTCCCTTGAACCGGAGAGACGAGCTCCCCCTTATCAGGCATGAATGCTACACCATCGCCAACAAGCTTTCCTGCAAAAATCGGATCCGGCACTTCGGAGAGCGGCATCATCCGTCCTTGAACAGGGGAACAAAACAGAACTCTAGATATATCCCTTCGTATCGCTTTGTCCATTTCCTCCCGTATCAGCTCGGAATAGGTACCGAATACGATCTGGACATTGCCTCCCCCAAGCCGGATGACGCCTGCGGCGCCTAAATGCTTGAGGGCGTTAATGTCGACCAGCTTATCGCTGGAAACCTTCAAACGAAGCCGGGTGATACAAGCTTCCATTTGCACGATGTTTTCTTTGCCGCCGATGGCTTGCAGGATGAGCGGTGCACGATAAGGGATATCCCCTGCCCACTCGTCAAGCTGTGAACCTTCTTCCCGCCCAGGCGTTGGAATTTGGAAGCGCTGAATCGCCCAGCGGAATAAGAAATAATAGAGCAAACCGAACAAAATGCCGATCGGGATGAGCAGCCAGCCTCTGGTGGCCAGATGCTCATTAATGAGGAAGTCGATCGCTCCTGCTGAGAACGAGAAGCCATGCCGGATGCCAAGCTCGTATGTAACCCACATCATCGCGCCTGAGAGAAGCGCGTGGACAACGAATAAATAAGGTGCAACAAACAGAAACGCGAATTCGATTGGCTCTGTCACGCCGGTTAAGAATGAAGCTAGCGCCGCGGTCGTAAACGTTTTGCGTATTTTCGGTTTCAAATCCTCGCGCGCCTCATGAATAATCGCAAACGCGATTGCAGGCAGCGCGAACATCATCGTCGGATACAAGCCGGCCATAAATCCGCCGGCCGTAGGATCGCCTGCGAAGAAGCGCGGCAAATCCCCGAAAACAACAGTACCTTCAGGGGTGCTGTAGCCCCCGACTTGAAACCAGAAGACGTGGCTGACCAAATGATGCAGCCCGAACACGACTAGAATGCGAAGCACGAAGCCGAACAGAAACACGCCGAAGCCGCCGCCGGAATCGATAATTTCGCCAAGCTCGATTAGGGCACTATGTATATAAGGTGCGAGCTGCACCATGATGATCGCCCAAATGGTAGAGAATACACTCACAATGAGCGGAATAAACCGCGGTCCTCCAAAGAACTGGATATATTCCGGAAACTTGATCGACTTGAATCGTTCATTAAAGATACTGGTCACGATCCCGATTATTACGCCTGTAAACACCGTCGGCTCCAGCTCATAATGACTCGCGTTTATAATGCTCGTATATATAAACATGCCGGCAATAGCGGCTAAGCCTGCCGCGCCTGCATTGCTTGTCATCCCCATTGCGATGCCAAATGCAAATAAATAGGGCAGGAACGTAAACAGCGTATTCCCTGCGGTCAGCAGATGCGTATGGATGCTGGGAAGTCCCATCGCTTCCCAAGGCAAAGCGCTCAAACTTAGGAATATGGCTGCGCCGGGCAGTACAATCGTCGGAAGCATGAATGAACGGCCAAGCTGCTGCAGATGCCCCATTATGTTCATAGGTTCCCCCCTCTCTTGAATATGACATTCCCCAAAAAACCTCTACTCCTGATCGTAAGGGTTGAAACCGTCTTTGTCAAAATAAAACGGCAGACCCCGTGGTCCGCCGCTTCATTCGATTATGAGCCAAACAGTTATGCTTTGGGCTTCCCTTGCGGCAGCAAGATGGAGTCCTCTACCTTGATGCAGCGGTCCATAATGACCCGCAGTCCGCCGCGCTCCGCGATTGCCGCTGCTTCATCGTTTGCGATGCCGAGCTGCAGCCATAAGGTCTTTGCACCAATGGCGACTGCTTCCTCCGCGACAGGAGGTGTATGCTCGCTGCGACGGAAGACGTTTACGACGTCAACCGGAAACGGAATATCCTTTAGCGAAGCGTAATTCTTCTCACCGAGAATCGTTTCTGCCCCCGCAGGGTTGACGGGAATGATGCGGTAGCCTTTCGCCTGCATCGCTTCCGAAACCATATACGAGGTACGATCCGGTTTATCGGATAAACCGACTACCGCGATAACCGAGCTTGCTTCCAGAATTCCTTTGATTTCATCTCTTGAAGGATTAGTAAAGGCCATGTGTATACCGTCCCTTCTAACATTCGATTTCTTAGCTTAGACTGCCAATTTCCTACTCAATCCATTCGACATTCGCGCCGAGTGCTTTCAAATGATCAAAGAAGATCGGGTAAGACTTCGCCACATGATGGGCGTCACGAATACGAAGCGGTTGTTTGGCACGCAGACCAACGACAGTAAGAGCCATAATAACGCGGTGATCGTAATGCGCATTGATTTCCACGCCGCCCTCTACGCCTTCCGGACGACCGTGGACGATAATCTCGCTCTGGCGCTCTTCGACGTTTGCGCCTGCTTTGCGCAGCTCATTCAAGTAATCTGTAATGCGGTCGCACTCTTTGTAGCGGAGGTTCTCGACATCATAGAATCGGGAGGTGCCCTCTGCGAATACAGCTGCGGCAACCATAGCAAGCACCGCATCCGTCGCTTTATCGCCATCAAATTCAACGGCTTTCAGCTTGCCGTTTCCTTTCACATGAACGATGCCGTTCTCGTGCGTCAGTGGTACTTCCATCATACGCAGTACGTCAACAATCGCGCGTTCGCCTTGCTTGCTGTTCTCTTCCAAGCGATGAAGGATAACATCGGATTGCGTAACCGCAGCAGCTGCAAGTACAGCAGCAGAGCCAGGATAGTCGCCTTGTACAACGTATTTCTTCGCTTCATAACGTTGTCCGCCTGCGACGCGATAGTGCATCAGGTCCTCGCTTGCTTCAATCACGATGCCCGCTTGCGCAAGAACTTCAAGCGTTTGTCCCACAACAACCTTGGATTTCAGGTCATGCAGCACTTCAATCTCGCTGTCTTCCTCAAGAAGCGGCGTCAAGAACAGCAGCGCGCTGAGGAACTGCGAACTCACATTCCCGGATACTTGAATTTTGCCGCCTTTGGCTGCGCCGCCGCGAATGGTGATTGGCAGTCGGCCGTTATTATGTTGTACATCAACGCCGATTTGGCCAAGCGCATCGATCAGATCATCATGCGGGCGTTTGCCCAATGAATCCGGGTAACGATTAATAAACGTAACATCCGGAGCAAGGGCAGTAATCGCCATAAGGAAACGGAGCACAGCTCCTGCATTGCCTACATCAAGCTCTTTCACGTCTTTGGGATTGCGACCAAAGCCTGTAATCGTAATTTTCTCGTCATCTTCTTCAATAACGGCGCCAAGATCGCGAATACAACGGCGCATAGCGTCACTGTCTTCACTATGTGCGGGGTAATAAATCGTGCTGGTGCCTTCTGCCAGAGCGGCAACAAGCAGGTAACGTGTTGTGTAGTTCTTGGAAGATAGCGCTTGAAGCTCGCCTTGCAGCTTCGGTGTTGGGGTTACGAGTACATCCATCTTTAGTCGGTCTCCTTTATATGTAAGTGTTAGAAACGCCTCTTGATGCCGTGCTCAATTTGCTCCACAACCTGCTCTACGCTGAGATTCGTCGTATCAACCGTCAAATGGGCAAACCCATACGCATGCTTCCGGTCTTCGAGCAGTTTATATACACGCTCGCGCACATCGCCTTGAAGCAGCGGACGTGCGGGATCTTCGCTCACGCGGGCAATAATATGCTCCGGATCTGCAGTTAAAGCAACTACGATGCTATCTTGAAGCATCATGGAACGGTTGCGCTCCGACAAGACTGCGCCGCCGCCGGTCGCAATCACGAGAGGCTCGGAACTACCCAGCACTTCTGCGAGCGCAGCTGTCTCTGCAAGCCTAAATTCCACCTCGCCCCGCTGAGCGAAAATGTCCGCAATCGCCTGGCCCTCACGCCGGACAATCTCGGCGTCAATATCGGCCGTTCCGCATTTCAGAAGCTCTGCTAACTGTTTGCTGACCGTCGACTTGCCGGTTCCCATAAAGCCGATGAGAACGACATGATGAAGCGGTTGTTCCTTATGCATGGCTAAAACACCTTCCCAACCTGAACGTTAACAAAAAAACATTTTCCAGTGATTATATCATTATTACAGATTAACGGGTATAAAAAATTGGTTTCTTCCGTAGAGTTGATAGTACCGATTCCTACAAATTCATAAAGGAGTGACCTCGATATGGCTCCAATCCCCGAGCCTTTCTCCGCCCAGTACCGCGTGGACAGAATCTTTAATCCCGATTATCCGCTTTCCCGTGAAGATGTGCTGTGGACACTAGAGTATATGAAAAAGAAAATGGCTGACGAAGCGCCTGAATTACTCAGTCTTCCTCAGCCACTCTTATTAAAAAAATTGCAAAGCTTTGCAGAAGCCTCGTTATTCCTGCTTAAGCAGCAGCGCAGCGGATGCGGCCAAGAGTCCGACCGTCTGCGAAGCTGCTTACAGGATGTAATAACGGGTCTTACGATTGAATCCAATTGAAGTGGAATGAACCTTCTTTGTCCACACGCTTGAACGTGTGTGCGCCGAAGTAGTCGCGCTGCGCTTGAAGCAGGTTCGCAGGCAGACGCTCTGTGCGGTAGCTGTCGTAGTAGGACAGCGCGCTCGAGAATGCCGGTACCGGAATACCTTGCGTTACTGCAGTTGCGATTACTTCGCGCCATGCGCCTTGGTACGATTCCACGATTTCTTTGAAGTGGTCATCAAGAAGCAGGTTAGTCAAACCTGGGTTTTTGTCATACGCATCTTTGATGTTCTGCAGGAAGCCCGCACGGATAATGCAGCCGCCGCGGAAAATCATCGCGATGTCGCCGTAACGCAGGTTCCAGTCATACTCGTCGCTTGCTGCGCGCATTTGTGCGAAGCCTTGTGCGTACGAGCAAATTTTACTTGCGAACAATGCTTTACGAACTGCTTCGATGAAAGCTGCTTTGTCGCCTTGGTAAGGAGCCGACTGAGGTCCTTTCAGCAATTTGCTTGCTGCTACGCGCTCGTCTTTAAGTGCAGACAAGAAACGGGAGAAGACGGATTCTGTAATAATGGACAACGGCACGCCAAGATCAAGTGCGCTTTGGCTTGTCCATTTACCGGTACCCTTCTGTCCAGCGGAGTCAAGGATAACATCAACCATAGGCTGTTTCGTTTCCGGATCGTATTTGGAGAAAATATCTGCTGTAATTTCGATCAGGTAGCTGTCAAGCTCCCCTTTGTTCCACTCGGTGAAGATCGATTGCAATTCTTCTGTGCTTACGCCCAAAACGCGGTTAAGCAGGTCGTATGCTTCGCAGATCAATTGCATATCGCCATACTCGATACCGTTGTGCACCATTTTCACGTAGTGGCCGGCTCCGTCCGGTCCGATGTATGTGCAGCATGCGTCGCCGCCAACTTTCGCGGAAATCGCAGTAAGAATTGGCTCAACAAGTTTATAAGCAGACTCTTGACCGCCAGGCATGATGGACGGTCCTTTCAGTGCGCCTTCTTCGCCGCCGGAAACGCCTGTGCCGATGAAACGAAGACCGCGTGCTTCCAGCGCTTTACTGCGGCGCTGTGTATCAGGGAAATAAGCGTTGCCGCCGTCGATAATAATATCGCCTTCATCCAGAAGCGGTACAAGTGCATCAATAGTTGCATCTGTGCCTGCGCCGGCTTGAACCATGATAAGAATTTTACGAGGTACTTCAAGCGATGCTACAAATTCCTCGACAGTATATGTACCGACAAGGTTTTTGCCAGCCGATTCGCTCAAGAGATCGTCTGTTTTCTCACGGGAACGGTTATAAACCGATACCGTAAATCCTCTGCTCTCAATATTAAGTGCAAGGTTCTTACCCATTACGGCAAGACCGATAACGCCGATTTGCTGCTTAGACATTTGATTCTCCACACCTTTTCTCTGTTATAGTAATGACACAGTACGGCGAAGCAAGTACCTTCGCTTGCGGATACAATGATCCTATTTTACTCCTTTTAACCAGGAATGAAAACCTTCTTCATCAGAAAAATGTCGATTCCCACCTATATATTACCACACAAACAAAATAAACCCCCGGTTTGCTAGCACCCCGGAGGTTTATTTCCTATCTTTAATCTCGGTTATTTCAAAGCTCAAGCTGTATCATCTCAGTTCTAAGGGATTGCAGTCTTTCCTTGGACTGCGACATGTCTTCTTCTCGCCCTTCCGTGATCGCTTCATGGAGGACCGAAAGCTCATAATCAAGCTCATACCGTAGCACTGACGCTCGCTCCTCAGCCCTTTTCGACTGAAACGCCTGAATGACTTCCTCTACCGTAACAAATGGTTTTTTCTGATAGATGATGCGATGTTCCATGCCGGACACCTCCACAAGTCGAATGATTTCACCAAACATAATGCTTTCAATGACAATTTGCCTGTCTTTGAACCGTTTGACAACTGCATGACCGCGGGAATCGTTAATCAGCTTCTCCAATAAATCCGACAACTTCTCATCCTTAATTAGATAATCACCGACGATTTTGTATCGGTTGCGAACACGTTGAAACCGAAGCTTCACAAGCTTGCGCCCGCTGCGTACCGAGATGAGAAAATAGACGTCCGTTTCGCTCCAATAAAGCGAATATCCCTCCTGGATCAAATCCCGAATGAGATTTTGGATTTGCCGCCTGTCGAAACGCAGCTCCAAATTGCAGTATTCAACTTCATAACTTTTGTTCATCGGCAATCCCTCCCTCCGTTTGGCTTCATTGACGAAATGTTCTGAATATTCTCTCATATGATTATCTTATACTCCATCTTATGTTCTGGCAACTTGGATTATTGACTATTTTTCGCCTTTTCGAGCCCAATTGGACAAACAAACTTTTTTACGCAAAAAGGCTGCCCCAGACTTGGTGATCAAGTCGCTGGGACAGCCTGCTTTGTACAATTATGCCACCTATTTCCAGGTCAGACAAACCATTGTTTCAAAATAATTCCGAATGAAATCGCACTGACAACGGCTCCGGCAAAGCTGTATACGCCGGCGCGAATTCGCTGCTCGAACATCTTCACGATGCCGAAGCTGAGCAATCCAAATATCAGCATAATAAACACCGCGCCTGTAATAAACAAGGCCGCAGATATGGCACTAACGTCAACCAGAGTCACTAATAACACTCCCTATGCAAGTCTTTACTTGCATTATAGCCAAGCCTGCGGCGTATAGCCAGCAGGGGAACATAGGAAGATCGAACAAATTCGTGACATTTATATAGTGATAGGGCTGCTCTAATAAAGCTGATTGCTATAGCCCATGGATTGTTGCTGTATGCACGCGTTTGCTTGGCGGACGTTTACGGAGCTTAATCTTGAGCACTGCACCATCATACGCGGCATGGCAGGAACGTGGCAGCACAAGCTTCGGCAGTTTAATGCTTTCATCGCTCTTGCCGGCTATTCCGCTTAGCTTCACGCGATCTTCCTTCACGATCAGACGAATGGCAGATAAATCTGCCGATTCTCCGAGCGGATACGTAACGATTACATATCTCTTGGTTTCTACAATATTAGATGAAGTAGGATTCAGCGCCGAGGTCGCTGCCGGCAGTGCTTTGTTCATCATGCCGCGGACGTAATTCTCGATCCAGTCGGATTGGCGGAAGATGTCGAACCCTTTGGGCAGCTGCTGGCCATCCATCCAATCCTCAAGTTCTTCCCACTTTGATTTCGATGACATGCAAGCGCACCTCCGCCTAACGCCGTTATAGCAATTAGTTTATGCGGGCAGCTTTATAGGCGCTACTGCCGAATGGCGATTTCCAATCAAACGGCAAGGACACATGTGCCACAAAGTCACAACTGGGCGTTTGCCGCATACGATGTAACAAATGCTCGCTGAACACCAGTCTAGGGAGAGTGAGATGTCATGCCCGCTATTGTTGGCTTTGTCAAAGTAATCAGTGTCGGCTCCAGCGCAGTCGTTCAATTCGGTGATTCCGTTCAAATCTCTCCGTCCAGCTCATCCAAAACGTATGCAGGATCCGGCTCCTTCCTCACTGGCGGTTTGACCAACTCGAACAATGCTGTCAGTGCGACGAATACGAATGATCCGGATGTCCAAGACAATACGCAAAATGAAGTTGCTAACGGAGTGAACATCTAATGCAGCTTACTGTTCATCAAACGATTACGATCCACCAGCTTCGTGTGGACAGCGTAGCAAACTCCTCCGTCCTGCAGGTTGGGACGGCTGGAGCGATTTCCTCCCTCTCGCAAATGTACAACTCCGGGGGATTTAAAGAACCGGCACCCATGCTCAACGAAGAGCTCAGCACGGAGAATCCGCTGAACTTCGTTCCGCTGCCAAATCCGAATTAACAAGGAGGTGCCCCGAGCGTATGCAACCGGCAAACACACCGCCCACTCCTTGGCAACTATGGAACGCGTTTAACCAGCATTTTCATAAGCTGCAATGTCAGCTCGATGAGCAGCAGGCTGTGATTACCCGGCTTAGCAAGCAGCTCGAGGCGCTGAATGTTCGCTTGGATGCCGCAGAGTCCAAGCCAAGCTATCATATCGATACGATCCAATATCATTTTGACCAATTAAAAGTCGAGAAGCTCGATGGTACGCTGAACATCGGGCTGCAGCCTCCTAGTGAAGAACAAATTAAAGAGATCGGCCAAATTGTCATGCCGAATGGGAACAGCACGCTTGTCGTCAACGATCCCGGTCACAAGCCGAATAACGACAATCCGCCTGTGAATAACCTCAAGCCCAACGTTTTCCCCGTAAATCCTACTAATGGTGGACCGAGCAGTGTGTTACCCGATTCCCCCTATCCGGAAATCCGCTTAGTGATTGATCGCTACTTGGATCAGAATGCCCTGCAGCAACTGAGCGAGCTTGAAGCTGAGCTCGGCATCTCGCTCGACCCTTATCACCGCAAACTCATCATCGAGGATATTCGCAAGCAAATGAGCGCGAGAATCCAATTCTATATTCAAGCCGCGGAACGTGAGGGAAAAGGCAGCAGTTCCACATCTGAAGGCGGCAATACGCTTAGCGATGCGCAAATCCAAGAGGCTATCATCGGGAAGACGACGCGTGACATCCATGCTGCGCTCCGCAGCTACTTGACCCGATTGCAAAATTCATAAGAAGGAGCCGCCAATCTATGCAGATGCATGTAGTGAACCATGTGCTCGCTGTCGGCAGCATTCAACTAACCGGCGTAGCGAGCGCATCGATACTTCAAATCGGCGATACCGAGGAGATTACGCTCATCTCCATGTTCGATACGCCGCCGGAGTCGGTTATCGTTGGCCCGATTGCACCGCTTGACGAACCGCAAGGTGCAAGCCGCGCGGAAGGCGAGCCCGATGTGTTCAAGACAGAAACGCTTGAGAAGCTGGAGGAGCTGGGGTTATGAGAAGCAACACCCCGCTTCCGGCTGACAGCGAAGAAATATCGGACTACCCCGTACGCGTATCAGAGTTAGGCGGATTGTACTTAACGAGTGTAAGCGGTGCTTCGGTTGTGCAGATCGGCGATCGTGCCGAGGTCAATGCTTCTCTTCGAGCGCTAGCCGTTCAACGTGCTGCCGATCATGCCGAATCAGGCAAAGTGTATTTCGAGTCTTATTCCATCTTCGATCGTGCGACGCCGAGCTGGGACCCGCTTGGTATTACCACGGATGACGTGCCTACTTTCATTCGGACAACCAACCTCAAGCCTACCATCAGTGTCGGCTGTATCGAAATCATAGCCGTCAGCAGCGCCGCCAATGTGCTGATCGGCAACGGTCTGAAGATGCGAGCGGAATCCAGGGTCAAGCATATCCGCCAATATGCCCGCGCGACGCCAACCCACTCCTCCCTTGCCTCACCTCCAAACCAATGTTAACGTAGGCGGATGCCATGCAAGGCTGTTTACCCTGCGAAGCCACTACTGTCCCAATTGGGCGAATGCGTAATTACGAATGCACCCCGTACAAACGTCCAATCGATTCCGTCTCAAAGGCATATATTACAAATGTGATATGAAACATCACAAATTAACCACTCAGGAGGTATGTACAGTGGGATATATGCAAGGTGTAGGCGGCGCAGGAGTAGGTTGCGGTGGCGGACCGGGCGTGCTTTGGACTAGTGCAGGCGTAATTCTTGTACTTTATATTTTGCTCGTTATCGTTCTTCGCGGCGGCTTCTATTGATCCCGTTAGTCCCATAAACAAAAACCGGTCTTGCCTTCGGGCAAGACCGGTTTTTGCATTTATCGTGACTTCGCAGACCCTTCTGGGTCCTTGCATACATGCTATAACAACGGAAGATAAACATCCACCTCAGAAGGCCATAACGGATTATGCACCTGATACACCTCGAGTGCCAGCCCCCGCTTATTGTTGCTTAAGCCTTTTGCCTTGATATAAGCGTGAAGAAGCTCGTAAGGATCACCCTGATCGACACGGACCTTTACATAACGCTGCGCGGGGATCGTAAACCCGATCATCCCTTCAGGTACTGCCGGCAGTGAACGAACCTCCATACAGGATAAATACGTGAATAGCTGATCGCTGACGAACGAAGGACAGACGTAAGATCCGGCGTCCACAAGGTTCTTGATCTCGAATCGGCGGGCGATAAAAGCTTTCAAGTGCTGCTCCACCCGCTTCGGATCGTGATTAGCAAAAACGGACGTGATCGCCATCCCAACATAATGCCGTTCGGGAAGCGTGACTTCCTGTACATCATCGATCGAACTCACAGCAGAATACCCCCATTCACGAGATAAGCCGAGACCTTCCCATCTTTGGTGTTCAGCAATAGACTAGCTTCCCGCAAACGCTCCGTCAAGCTTATTTTCGCCGGCCCGATGGTCTTCTCCTTACACACATTACGCCACGCCTTGCCCTGGGCCACAACTTACTTCTTCGAAGCCATTTCTTCGCTCAGCCTTGCGATCAATGCGTCGATTGACATGGAGCCCATATCCCCATGCCCGCGCTGCCTTAACGCAACCGTGTTTGAACTGCGCTCCGCTTCCCCCAGCACCAGCATATACGGAACTTTCTCGAGCTGCGCTTCGCGAATCTTATAGCCTAGCTTCTCGCTGCGGATATCCACCTCTACTCGGATACCGGATTGTTCGAGCTTTCGTTTCAATTCATAGCCATAGTCTTGATCAATCCCTGAGACCGGTATCACCTTCACCTGAATTGGCGCCAGCCACAGCGGGAATGCTCCAGCATAATGCTCAGCCAAGATGCCGATGAAACGGTCAATCGATCCATAGACCGCTCTGTGGATGACGATTGGGCGATGCTTCTGTCCATCCTCCCCGATGTACGACAAATCGAATTTATCCGGCATTTGAAAATCAAGCTGTATTGTCGCGCACTGCCAGCTTCTCTTCAGCGCATCGAGAATATGGAAATCAATCTTCGGTCCATAGAATGCGCCATCGCCCTCATTTATGCGATAGGCAATTCCGCGATTGTCCAGCACTTGCGCCAGCGCGGCTTCCGCTTGGTCCCACAGCTCCGGTTCCCCCATTGAATCCTCCGGCCGAGTGGAGAGCTCGATCCGATACTCGAAACCGAACACGGCATAAAGGTCATCGATGAGCGATATGACGCGGCCAATCTCCTCTTCAATTTGATCCGGTCTCACGAAGAGATGCGCATCGTCCTGGCAGAATGTCCGTACACGCATCATGCCGTTCAGCGCGCCGGAGTACTCATGGCGATGCACTTGACCGAATTCTGCGATCCGAATCGGCAGCTCGCGATAGGAATGCAGGCTGTTTTTGTAAATTAACATATGACCCGGACAATTCATGGGCTTGAGTGCAAACGCAGTCTCATCCACTTTAGTGAAATACATATTGTCTTTGTAGTGGTCCCAATGCCCGGATTGCTCCCACAGCCGTTGGTTCAGCATAAGCGGAGTCCTCACCTCGTCATAATCGCGCTCTCGCTGCAGCTCCCGCGAGAATTGTTCCAGCTCATTACGAATTGTCATTCCTTTAGGCAGATAGAACGGCATGCCAGGCGCTTCTTCCGAGAACATGAATAGCCCGAGCTCCTTGCCTAACTTTCGATGATCCCGTTTCTTCGCTTCCTCAAGCATACTCAGATGCTCTTCGAGCTGCGCCTTCTTCGGAAACGCTGTGCCGTAAATTCGCTGAAGAACCGCATTCTCGGCATCTCCCCGCCAGTATGCGCCTGCTACTGATAACAGCTTAAACGCCTTGATCCGGCCAGTGGATGGCAGATGGGGTCCACGGCATAAATCCGAGAATTCCCCTTGCTCATAGATCGAAATCTCTGCCGATTCCGGGAGATCACGAATCAATTCCACTTTCAGGGACTCGCCTTGTGCTTCAAAAAAAGCAAGTGCATCCTCCCGATCAACTACTCGCCGGACAATCGGCAGATTCTGCTGCACGATACGTTCCATTTCTTTCTCAATGGCGAGCAGGTCAGCGGGTATAAGCGGATGCTCAATCGCGACATCGTAATAAAATCCGTCTTCGATAACCGGCCCTACACCCAGCTGCACTGCCTCATCGCCGTAAATCCGCTTCATCGCTTGCGCCATCAGATGAGCTGTGCTGTGCCGTAGAATGGCCACTCCGGCATCACCATCGAGCGTAATCATCTCCACCGCACAATCCGCTTCAAGCCGATAACATAAATCGACCTCTTTACCGTCCACCTTGCCTGCCACCGCGTTCTTCCCCAGCGCCGAACTGACGGCCTTTGCCACATCAGCAACCGATAGGCCCTCCTCGAAGCTCCTTACACCGCCGTCTTGCAGCTTTACTTTAATCCCATTCTCCACGATTTTTCCTCCATTCAAATTATTGAACGCAAAAAAACGCACATGTCCCAAGGGACGAGTGCGTTCAGACTCGTGGTTCCACCCTAATTCGACCCAGCCGATCGCGATCAGTCGCGGGGTCCTTCTTAGCATCCGGTAACGGGGATTAATCGGTGCCATTTACAACCGCGACACAGAATCGACGGGTTCAATGTTACGGCTGCAAAGGGGTAACTCCACATCTCAAGGCAGAAGGAGCTTGCAGCAATCGCCCCTCTCTCTGTGCAGCCTGACGTATGGGAATCATGTCTTTGGTCTTCGCCTGCTATGTTGCTGTGTTCCATATTATAGAGTCCATCCGAACAAAGTTCAAGAGGTATTCGCATAATTTTCAGATTATTGCAAATTAGGCAACAAGTTATGTTCTGTCGCAAGCAGTGCCTTATTCGCCTCATGGCGCTTCCGGAACCCGATCTTGTACCGATAGTCTTGCAGATCCATAAAGTCCTCGAATCGACTCGAAGGCTCTCCCAGTTCAAGCTGCTCTTCGCACAGCATCAGATAATCCTCTGAAAGTTCGACCCGATGCATGATTTCATCCTGATCGGACGTGACACTGCCGTGACTTGGGAGCAATAGCAGATTAGGAACCGACCTAGCATAGGCTGCGATTTTGTCCAGTGTGCTCCGGTATGTCGAGAAAGTATCAAATACAAAGGGGAATTCGATATCCGACACATAATCACCGGTAATAAGCGCTCCGGCCGGTTCAACGAAGCACATCAATCCATCGCTATTATGTCCATAGGCTGTGCGGAAGGTCAGTACCGTTTCGCCAATACAGAGCTGATCGCCATCTTGCTCGATGACATGGTCCACTCGCGGAAATACAATGTTGTACGGCCGGCTAATATAGAACTCATCATCCAATCGCTCGACAACCGATACTCGCTCCATCTTATCCGGGTGATTGGCAAAAGCCGTCCCCGCTATGACCCTGCAATCCGTGAAGGAGCCATAACCGACAATATGGTCAAAATCAGAGTGGGTAAAAAACAAATACAGCGGTCGATCACCTTTCACTTCATCCACATGCTTCCGAATGGCCGCAAGCTCCGAAGGCAAATAATTCGGATCTACGATCAGGACAAGATCCTTCGTCTCGATGACAAAGCAGTTCGTCTGATAGAGCTCACTTTGAAATACGGAAACCCCATCCGATTGATACGTTAGCATGACTCGCTTCCCTCCTTACATCCACTTTTCACGCCGGTCGACTGTTCTTCCGCACCGAACGGATACGGTTCAAGCGGCGTCTGCAGCAGCGAAGAATACATGTCCGCATGCTGCCACGTCAAGCTCTCCAGTGACAACGGATCAAGGCTTACTTGCATGCCTAGCCCGTTGGAGATGATCTCCAGCCGCTCCCCGTTGCGCGTTCTAATCTTACGAACCGTCACACTGGCAAACTCATTGGCAATTCGAATCTCCTGTTCTGCCGACATCCTGCCGCCCCCTTCTACAAGAAAATACCTAAACTGCTGATGCCCATCGTCGTATGATCCAGCCGTACGAACCGTTTCGCGAGCTTCCAGCCGCCTGGTTCGCCGCATTCCCGTATCGTATCTTCACGTTCACCTGACACCAAGTCGTATGCAGGGCTGTCAAATCGGCTGCGGAACAGCAGCAAATTGCTGATGACGACCATTTCAACCGCACCTTCACGGCTCTCTCGAACATCGGCCAACCGGAAATTCGTCAGAAAATGTCTCGTGCGGGACGGAGGATCCTCCGCCCAGTTGTAATCCGAGAACGTCCGCTCCACCCGCATTTGGATGGAGGCCAGGTTCTCGTTCATATGAAAGGCTTGATCGCTGAACGGGCTTGGCGCATGACGTTCGCGAGTCAGCCTGATCGGGATTTGATAGCGGATATCGCTCGTTAGCAGTGCCATCCATTCCGCGTATTTTCCGTTGTCCAGCAGCTCAGCCTCGTGGATCAGGAAATGCTGCCCCTCCTGCAACAACTGCTCGGTCCCACGTTCAACGATCACTGTTTCTTCTCCCATAACAGCCCCAATCCTCCCCTCAGATGCTTGATTCATTCTTCATCGTCAAGCATCGTATTGACATACGATTCATAGAAATAGCGCTGATTGCCTTCCCCATATCGCGGATAGTAGGCGATCCCCGGAAGCGGCCATTCTTCGTCCCGTTTGGCCTTGCCCATCCCATTCATGCCCATTTGGAAGTTCAGCTTCAAATTGTTCTTCGCAAACCGATTGCCAGCCGTCTGCGTAATCGTCTCCCAGGTCATCGAATCATCCATCTCGAAGATTCCCGCCAGGCTGAACGTCGCTGAACCGGCGCGATAGGACGCTTCCTTGAATTCCTGCGGCGTATTCTTGAACATAAGGAACCAGTTCCAAATTTCGATTTGATCCGGACCCTTCGGACGCCACTGGCGCATGCTGATGAACGGCACGGGAGGCAAATCCCGCTCCGGTGTGACGGTCATGAGCAGAAACGAGCTGTTCGGAAAAATATTGCCGAGCATTTCCTTCGAGTCTCGAACGATTTCAAGTCCTTTCGGCTCGAGCCGATCCAGCCGGAAGGTATCGACGATTTCCTGCGGGAAATTCCAGTACGGCATCTCGATGACCTGTTCGGTCTTATCCAGCGATATGTCGACGCAATGTCCATTGCCGGCAAGAATTTGCTCACCGTTCATATTCGCCAGCATGGAGAATGGCGAGGATCCCACTTCGTAAGCGGAATGATGCAGGAAGATCAGATGATACGCATCGCCGCTGAAATTCTCCGCTGCAACCTTCCAATTCGCATTCACGATCCAGCGCTGAGGTTCGCCGATGACTTCAAGTCCTTCATCCTGCAACCCGAACAGCAGGTCCAGGTAGTACTTGCTGTCGGCAAGATATTCCTCTAGAGGCGGCGTCTCCTTATCCAAGCAGGCGAATATCAATCCATGAATCGTATCGCAGCGCGCCTCCAGCAGCCCCCAATCCTTCTTGTTCAGCCCGTTGTAAGCATGCTGCTGGGCTGGCATTCCGATGAGGTTGCCATTGTTTTTATAAATAAATCCATGGTAGGGACAACGAAAATGAGAAGCATTCCCTTTCTCTGCCCGGCATACCCGAACGCCGCGATGGACGCAGGCATCGAGCATGACGCGAATCTCTCCGGACTCGTCACGGTTGACGATGAACGGGTCTTCACCAATGTAACGAAGAACATAATCGCCTGCGGATGGAATCTCCGATTCGTGGCCTACGTAGATCCATTTTTTCGTGAAAATCTTCTCCATCTCAAGCTCATACAGCTCGCGGTCATTGAAGATGCCAACGGGGATAATGCCTTCTTTCAAGCTCTCTCTCATTTCACGGAGCAGCGATTTGGCGTGGCTGTATGTCGGCGCACCCTTTGTCTCTGTGTTCATCGTCTCGCACCTCGCTTTTCTAGTGGGTTAGTAAGGATTAAATTCCAGCCAGCTCGCATATTCGCGAACACTTTCATAGAATGGCCGCGATGGTACATAGCCGATTTCCTCGCGTGCTTTCGTAATATCGAAGGTGCCGTAATGGTCCAGCTCCGAGAATCGGCCTTCCCCGACTTCGATTACGGCATCCGGGTATAGCTCCTGCACGAAAGCGATCAGCTCGCCGAACGTTGTTTTATAGCCGGCCGTTATGCTGTATACGTAGCTCTTCATATCCTCTGCTTCCATCGCACAGATGCAAGCCTGCGCCACATCCCTCACATGCACATACTGGAACCCATAGTCACGGCCTTCCTTCAGGTACGTCGGCACTCCTTTAATCGCATTCACGATCAGATCCTTCATGTAGCACTGCATAAACTGTCCCGGCCCGTACAGCCAGCCCGGCCGCAGTGATGGGATTTCCAAACCATAGAGATTGCGATAACCGTAGGCCAGCTTCTCCGTGAATACTTTCGTGGCACCGTACACCCCGCTCGGATGAAGCGGGACATCCTCCGTCACCGTGCCAAGCTCGGCATTGTTGCCGTACGCGTACTCGGAGCTCAGGTTGACCACTCGTTTAATTCCGGATAATCTTGCTGCTTCAAAGATATTCGTCGTGCCAACGGCATTGGTCATGACCGTCTGATAAGGGATATCTATGGCCGTCACAGGATGAGAGATAGCAGCCGTATGAATGATTCGGTCGATCTTATACGTGCGGATTGTCTCCAGAATAAGAGGCAAATCCAGCAAGTCGCCTTGTACATAGGTGAGAGACTCATCTCCCCCGTTATCCTTCACTCTGCGATCGTAGCTGACGACGCGGTAGCCGCGCTCTCTCAGCATCGGAACCAGATTTGAACCCAAGAAACCCATACCGCCGGTTACTAGAATATTCATTCGTTATTCCTCCCTATTTCTCATCTGCCAGCTGCTTGATAAAAGACGGATTGTACAGTTTGCTCATATCCGGAAGCTCATCGATGAACTTCAGGTCCTTCAGAAAAGCCCCTACCTGCTCGCCGTTATATTTCACGGACGTATACGCCTCTTCTTCTTTCTGCGATGCCAAGTTGTCGTTCAAATCGTATACTTTCACACCTTCAAGGGAGACTTTGAATTCCTCCGGTGTAATTTCAGCATGTTTCGCCATAATGGCAATGGCTTCGTCCGGGCTATCCTTCAAGAAGCTTACTGCGTCGAACCAAGCTGCCATTACATTCTTCACGTCCTCCGGACGATCCTTGATAATGCTTTCGCGGAATGCGATCGTGTCCATCAGCAGTCCCGGCGTTTCCTTCGAGGAGAAAAGCAGCTTCCCCTTGCCGGAGCTTAACGTTTCACTCAGGAATGGCTCCCAGATGACGGCGGCGTCGATTTTGCCCGCCAGGAATGATGAGCCTGCGTCCGCAATCGCCATATTGAAGTAATTGATATCCTTCTCCGATAGTCCATGTTGCTTGAGAACCGTCAGCATGAAGAAATGATCCACCGTACCGAGCTCAGTCGCAATTCGCTTGCCTTTCAAATCCTCGAAACTCTTAACCGAGGGATCGACGACAAACCCGTCTGCGCCGTCCGAGTAATCGATGATCATCGGAATTTGCAGCTTAATTCCTTTGCCAACCGGGGGCAGTGTATCACTGAGTGTTTGGCTGTTGGCATCTACATTGCCGGAATTCAGTGCCGACAAGCCGTCGCTGTAGCTAGGGAACCATTCGAGCTCTACACGAACGCCGTGTTTCTCGAAGAATCCCTTCTCTTGCGCCACATACCAGAGAAAATAGGTCGGGAACGGATTCAGGCCGATTTTGAGCGGATCGCTGGATTTCTCCGTGCCACCGCCATTGTTGCTCGCGCAGCTGCTCAGCAGCAAACCTGCCATCATGCATGTTATAAGGATCGATAATACACGCTTTTTCATGGTTCGTTCCCTCCACTCGATTAACTTAAAGCGATTGTAAACCTTTGTGCTACACAAAAGTCAATCGCAATGTTATATTTTATAACATGGGCAGTGAAGTAGTAGTAAAGTGAGGGGATTCACCGATGAAAGAACGGCTGTCTATTAGCGAAATGGCGCAGCTCCGAGGGATTTCTGCCGAAACGCTGCGTCATTACGACAGAATCGATCTGTTTAAGCCGCAGCATGTCGACCCCCACACCGGCTACAGGTACTATTCGATATTTCAATACGAGGTTCTGGGCACGATCAAAGAGCTGCGTCAGCTTGGGATGAACACGAACGAAGTGAAGCAATATTTCAATGAGCGCAATATTAAGAACTCGACGGACATCTTGGCAGCCAAACACGATGAGCTTGTCCATAAGCTGAAAGAAATGACGGCACTTGAGGAGAATATCCGTGATAAGCTGGCTTTTCTCAGAGAGGTTATTGCCGAGGTAGGCAGCCCCGCCGTCACCATCCGTCAGCTCAAGCGCCGGAAGCTATTCACGCTGCATCAGAAGATTAACAGCAACCTAGAGCTGTGCTATGGCGTGTTGGGGCTGGAAAACAGGCTTACGGAGACCGCACCGATACTGGCCAGCAACAGGCTTGGCGTCTTGTTGTCACAGGAGGACTTGGAGGCTCGTCGTTTCGAGTCGCCGTCTATGATCTTCGTTGTTGCCAAGCGGGCAACTTCTGTTCCGAAAGGGAATCTGGTAACCATCCCAGCCGGTTCATTCGCCTGTATTCGTTACTACGGGGAGCTGTGGAACCGCAGCGAGAGCCTCGAAACCCTGTGCCGCAAGCTTGAAGAGGATGATTACGAAATAACGGGGGATGCATTGCAAATCATGCAAGTGGACATCACGATTACCGATAATCCGAGCGAGGTCATGTTTGAAATTCAAGTTCCCATCCGGAAGAAAACAGAAAACAGCAGCTAAGACGGCATATGAGCCGCAATAGCTGCTGTTTTCATTCGTTCTATTCCTTGGCGGAGAGCTCCGCATATTTCGCTGCATATCGCGTCACCGACTGCACATAAGTCGCATGAGACCATGTGAGTGGCGCTACGGAGAGCGGACTGCCGTCGAGCGGATGCAATTGCTCTGGCAGAACCCCGCTTGATAACGCGTGTTCAACTACCCAATTAAGCGTTTCGCGAGGACGGACCAGATCGCTTAACTGCTTCGCCGATTCGATTTCGAAGTTCGCAATCCACAGGGTACAGATAATCCACGGATTACCCGGCACATTCTCGATATCCCCGGACTGCTGGAAGTAATAGTCGTTCGTGTACCGTGCCACGCCGCCGACGCTTGTTCGGATGGTCAGCCCATCGCGAATCGCATTCATCGTCTTAATGACGCGTTCGTCCTCAACAGGCAGCACACCGAATTCCCAGATGCCGAACAAGCTGCTCTCCAAGGTCATATCCTTCACCCAGCGGTTATCCTTCTGGATTAAGCCGCGCGCGAACCTGCCGGATTCTTCATCCCAGAGATGAGTAAGCATCCCGTGTTTGATGGATTGCGCCGTGTTGCGAAGATGGTCGCTGCGCTCATAATCCCCAAACAGCTCTGTAAAGAAGGCAGCAGCCATTAATCCGCCGTAAACGGAGGCAACGGTATAGGTCCAGATGCCATAACGTTCTTCCCACAGATCATAGCTAGGCTTCGGAAGCGACAGGCTGTGTTCCATATACTGGCTTAAGAAGGCTGCGCCTTTGCGAATCAGATTGTTATACAGCGACTGCGGCAGCTCGATGACTTGATGCCGTGTATAATCCCGCCACAGGGCAAACAGCACCAGCGCTGTTTCATCCTCTTGAATCGGCAAACGCCGGCTGCCCTGCACGATATACGGATGCCAGCTGGACCCTACCGTCCCGTCGGGATTGTATTTGTGAAACAAATACCCGTCCGGTGACAGCGTCTGCGCGCAGAACTGGAAGAACGGCGAGATGACGCTTTGGAACCCGGCAGCAGACATCGCATCGGCAATCAGCGCACCGTCACGCGGCCACATATAGCTGTAATGATCGCGATTATACTGCAGAATATCCGTGTCATTGGCTGCGACGATCGCTCCCCGCTCATCGGTTTGCGTCCGAACAAGCAGCAGGCTTAATCGGAACATGTTCGCCGCTTCTTCATTCAGATCGCCCAGATTATTCTCCGCACGGTGGAGCCAGTGCTTCCAATAAATGACGATCCGGCTGAGCAATTTCTCCGGATGGCTCTCCTGCACATATTGATTAAGCGATTTGACCTCTTCCAAGTTCTTGCCGATCGACATCCAGTAATAAATCGTCTTCTCTCCACCCGCCGGTACTACGGTACGGAAGCTGATCGTACTGTCAACAGACCCTTGCGCGATGGAATTCCCCATCAGCGTTCCGTCCTCGGCATCGCGCCAAGTTCCTTCCGCAGACTGGAATCGTTTGATTCCCGTCGTATACTGCATGATACCGCCTTCGTCCGAGAAGCCGTTAAACATGAAATAAGAAGAACGTTTGTAGTGATAGAGCGTATGGTTCTCCGGATAATAAGCGGCCGTATCCCCTACTTCCGAGCCGTCGATCATGAGATCGTGGTGGAAGAACAACCGGATCTCACGCGGATCGTTACCTAGATTGCGTACGACTACGCGTTTGATGTAGATGCATTCCCGCTGATGAATCCCGTCATTCATATGAAGCTCTACCGCAAGACGGTCATTACGAGCTATGACATTAGTCACGAGGGAATCCTCGATGTAGGACAGCTCAAACTTCCATTCCGGATCTTCCAGCCAGGAGAACTGCCCGCCTGCCCATATCCCAAATCGACAATATTGGCCGCCCACATGATTCAGTTGACCGACGAATGGATAGTAGATGTCACGGATGTAATTGTTTCGGTCCAAATTAATCAGTATTTTACCATTGCCAATTACGAGATGACGGGCCATGGATGACTCTCCTTTCGATTAGGCGCAATCGCGCTATATAACGACATATAGGCTTTCGCTGAACGCGTCCAGCTGATATCGTCTTTGGCGCCATTAGCCACGATACGCTGCCAAACTTCCTCATCCCGATAGAATTGGAGTGCCCTGCGGATCGTATAAAGAAGATCATGCGCGTTATAGTTCGTAAAGCTAAACCCGTTACCTTCGCTCGTAAACTCGTTATACGCCTTCACCGTGTCCTTCAAGCCGCCTGTCTCGCGCACAATCGGAACAGACCGATAACGCAGCGCCAGAAGCTGACTCAGTCCGCAAGGCTCAAACTGCGAAGGCATTAAGTACATATCGCTGCCGGCATAGATTCTTCGGGCCAGACCATCGTTAAACCCGAACCAGGTTGTCACTTGACCAGGCTTTTTCATCTCGGCACGGCGGAACATTTGCTCGAACTGCCAATCGCCGGAGCCAAGCACGACCAGCTGCACATCTTCCTTCAAGATTTGCTCGAGCACCGCTTCAATCAAATCGAAACCCTTCTGATCGACCAGTCTGGAAACGATACCGATTAGCGGAGTAGTCTCCGACTCCGTCAGCCCCAGCTCACGCTGCAGCGCCAGCTTGTTCTTCCTTTTGCGAGGCAATGATCCTCGGTAGGGAACTTCCACAGCCGGATCATTCATCGGGTCAAACAGCTCCGTATCGATCCCATTCACGATACCGACCAAATCCCCTGAGCGATAACGCAGCAGCCCTTCCAATTTCTCCCCATACGCTTCCGTTTTGATTTCCTCCGCATAAGTAGGGCTTACAGTTGTCAGCTTGTCCGCATACCGCAGACCGCCCATCATACAGTTGCCCGCACCATAGAAATCAATGCCTTCCGAGCCAAACAACTCATCACCGGAACCAAGCAGGTCCTTCAGCAGCTCTCGGCCGAATACCCCTTGGTATCTCAAATTATGAATCGTGTACACCGAAGCGATGTCGCGGCATGCCGGGTCATGCTTGTATCTGGTCTTGAGCAGGAACGGAATAAGTCCGGTCTGCCAATCATGGCAGTGAATAATATCAGGCCGGAAATCCATATGGTAGAGCGACTCCATCACTGCGAAACAGAAAAATACGAAACGCTCCGCATCATCCCCATATCCGTACAGAACGCCGCGTTTAAAATAAAATTCGTTATCGATCAAATAGTAGACAATGCCGTCGATCTCGGCCTTGAGCAGGCCGCAGTACTGGTCCCGCCAGCCAAGCCGCACGTTAAATGTGGCGATTGTCTCGAATTGTTCCGCCATCGCAGCCGGAATCGTATCGTACTTGGGCAGAATGACGCGCACATCCACGCCGACTTTAGAACGCAGTGCTTTCGGCAATGCGCCGGCTACATCAGCGAGGCCGCCCGTCTTAACGAGCGGCACCGCCTCAGAAGCAGCGAATAATACATTCATCGTATGGTTTCACCTCTACTCAACTTTCTATCTCTCTATCTTCGTAATAGAACGGTTTGACTGAAATGGCCTGGATTAGATCACTTTCCGCTTCACCGCTAGGAATGGCGATACTTCGGCACCGCGCAGCTCACGACTGCGTTCCACGGTGACATCTTTGTCGAGGATGACATGATCGACGAAGCTATGCTCTCCGATAACGCCGTTCTGCATAATGATACTGTTGCGCACGACCGCTCCTTTGCGTACATGAACGCCCCGGAACAAGATGCTGTTAATGACCGTTCCCTCGATGATACAGCCGTTGGCAACGAGTGAATTTGACGTCTTAGCCCCTTCTGCATAGCGAGCCGGCGGCTCATCCTTTACCTTCGTATAGATCGGGCCCGGCTCGAAGAACAAGCTCTTCCACACTTCCGGACGAAGCAGCTGCATGTTGTTCTTGTAATAGCTGTTCAGCGTATTCACAACGCCTAGATAACCATCATAAGCGTAGCTTTGAATATGGAGCTGGTTCACTCGCGACATAATCGCATGACGGACAAGATGATCCTGCCCTTGTGCAAGCGAAGTGTCCACGAGTTCAAGCAGCAGTTCCTTACGCATTAAGTACATTTCCATCGAGATCAGATCGCTCTCCAGCCGGCCGTAATGATCCTGCATAGCTGTGACGCGCCCTTTCTCGTCGGTTTGCAGCTTGCGTGCTTTACCCCCAAACAACTCCGTTTGTTCTTTCGTAACGACTGTGATGTCTGCACCGCTCGCTTTATGTGAGGACAACATGGCGTCGAAGTCCACATTACAAATCATATGACTGCGTGTAACCAAAACATACTCTTGCGATGATCGCGTGAAGTAATCACGGTGCTGATAGAAGTGATACAGGTCACCGCGGCGCACTTCGTTCACATCATCCGTAACGGGCGGCATGATGAACAACCCACTCTGACGATGATGCAAATCCCAATGCTTGCCGGAACCCAAATGGTCAATAAGCGAACGGTATTTGGTTTGGGCGAACACGCCTACCTTCGTAATGCCTGAATTCACCATGCTTGAGAGCGTAAAGTCGATTAGCCGAAACCGTGCTCCAAACGGAACGGTTGCCAAGCAGCGGCTTGTCGTCAAGGTCTCCATTTCGTCCGATTCGTGAATGAGATTTATGACACCTAGAATGTTGGAGTTCATGACTGCTCTACCTCCTGCAACGAATGAGTAGCCGTAACGAGTTCATCACTTCCGATTACCGTAACCGAGCTTGTGTCCGGACTTCCAATGACGACCCCATCGCCGATGATGGCACCTTCGCCAATGATGGCACGATAGATACGAGCCCCTTTGCCAATCTTAACGTTCGGCATGATAACGGACTCGCGCACTTGACTGTCGAGGCCGGACTGCACCCCATGGAACAATACCGATCGATGCACCAGTCCCTCTACCAAGCAGCCCTCCGTGATAAGCGAGTCTACGATATCTGCGGTAGCCGCCGAATAATGCGCCGGCCGATTCGGGTTAACGGAGTAAATGCGCCAGTCGCGGTCATTCAGATCGAGCGCCGGCTTCTCCGACAGCAGATCCATATTGGCTTCCCATAGACTTTCAAGCGTGCCGACATCTTTCCAATAGCCGTTGAATGTATAGGATTGAAGCTTCACGCCGTCTTGCAGCATAGCCGGAATAATGTCCTTGCCGAAGTCATTGCCGGATAACCGATTCGCTTCATCACGAACCAAATACTGCTGCAACACCGGCCAGGAGAAAATATAAACACCCATCGATGCCAGATTGCTAGTAGGCACTTTCGGTTTCTCTTCAAATGATGTGATGGCACCCTCATCGTCGACATGCATAATCCCGAAGCGGCTTGCTTCCTTCCAGCCCACTTCTATGCACGCGATCGTAACATCGGCGCCGCGTTCCTCATGCTCGCGCAGCATGAGCTCGTAGTCCATTTTATAAATGTGATCGCCTGAGATCACTAATACATAGTCGGGGTCATAACGATCGATGAACCCCATATTTTGATAGATTGCATTTGCGGTGCCTTTATACCACATACCGCCCTTTTGCTTGACATAAGGAGGAAGTATTGCCATTCCGCCGTCGCGTCGGTCTAATCCCCAAGGAGTGCCGATTCCGAGATAGGTGTTCAGGACCAGCGGCTGATATTGCGTCAGAACGCCGATTGTGTCGATGCCCGAATGTGCACAGTTGCTTAAAGTAAAATCGATAATTCGGTACTTCCCGCCAAAATGGACCGCCGGCTTCGCCACATCTTTCGTCAGCACGCCAAGCCTTTTCCCTTCTCCTCCGGCAAGAAGCATGGCCACCATACGTTTTCTGCCCATGGACACACTCTCCTTCTTTACTGCAACGGCTTGCTGCAGTAGGTGTAATGATTGCTGTCAATCAGTGCAACGTGGTAAAGCGATCATTGCGGTCAAGTGACCCCTTGGCAAATACCAGCAATTGAATAGATAGCGGCGGAAGTTCAAGCGAAATGCTGCAAGGCCTTCCATGCCATGGTGTCGGCTTGCTATATAGAACTTCCGGGATGTCCGTTAAGACACCGCCGAAGGTTGCCGCCTCACTGTGAAGTGCGATCCGGTATTCACCGGATTCCGGTACGCCGATTCGATAGTCGGAGTAGTGATGATAGGAGAAATTGCAGACAACAATCGTGAACTCGTTGCTCGCATGTCCGCGGCGCATAAAGACGATGACGCTTTGCGCGGCGTTGTGTACGTCAATCCATTCAAACCCGCCGGGATCGCAATCCCGTTCCCACAGCGATGGCTGCTCGCCGTATATATGATTAAGGGATTTTACATAATGGTGCATGCTCCCATGAGCGCGATAGTCAAGAAGCTGCCAATCAAGTGCCTCAGCGTCTTTCCATTCGTCAAACTGGCCCCACTCACCGCCCATAAAGAGCAGCTTCTTGCCCGGATGCGTCATCCAATAGCCATAGAATAAGCGGAGTTGCGCGAATTTCTGCTCATAGGTGCCGGACATTTTGTTCAAGAGCGAACGCTTCCCATGAACGACCTCGTCGTGTGAAAGCGGCAATACGAAATTTTCAGAGAATGCATATACGAGAGAGAAGGTGATGAGGTTGTGATGCCGCATGCGATCATTCGGATCAAGCGCCATGTAGCGCAGCATGTCATTCATCCAGCCCATATTCCATTTGAAGTTGAAGCCAAGGCCGCCCATGTAAGTTGGAGAGGTAACGGCTGGCCAAGCAGAAGAGTCTTCGGCAATCATTAAGGCGTCCGGAAAATACTGAAAAACGGTTTCGTTCAATCGTTTCAGAAAGCGGATGGCATCGGTATTCTCCGTGCCGCCAAATGCGTTATAGGTGTAAAGCTCAGGAGGTTTGTCAAAATGAAGATCGATCATACTGGCAACGGCATCTACGCGCAGGCCGTCAATATGGAATACATCCATCCAGTAGATCGCATTGGAAATGAGAAAACTTTGCACTTCCGTGCAGCTAAAGTCAAAAGCCAGCGTTCCCCATAACGGTTTCTCAGCCAGCTTCCAGTTCTTTCCTTCGAAAATCGGTGTCCCGTCAAACAGCCGCAATCCATGATCATCCTTGCAGAAATGACCGGGAACCCAGTCCAAGATGACGCCGATGCCGCGCTGATGGCAGCGATCGATGAGATGCATAAGCTGTTCAGGTGTTCCATATCTACTCGTTGGCGAATAATAGCCTGTCGCTTGATATCCCCACGATTGGTCGAGCGGATGCTCGGTGATGGGGAGCAGTTCAATATGGGTATACCCCATATCAACGACATAATCGACAAGCGCGCCAGCCATCTCTTCGTAAGTCCAAAACAGCTCCTTGCCCCAATTGCGCCAAGAACCAAGGTGGACTTCGTACGTGAGCATCGCTTCGTGATAAGGACTGTCTTCTAGCTTACGCTGATGCCAGTCTCCATCATTCCAGTTAAAATGGAATACTTCCGCAACAACTGATCCCGTGCTTGGCCTCAGCTCGGATTGAAAGGCATAAGGGTCCGACTTGAGCTGCTTTGCGCCATCACCGGTTTGAATTTCGTACTTGTACACCGTTCCGGGTCCTATACTCGGAACAAATAAGCTCCATACGCCGGTTTCGCCAATTAATTCCATCTCATGTAGATACCCGTTCCAATCGTTAAACGAACCAACAAGTCGCACTTGCTTGGCATTAGGAGCCCAAACGGTGAATCGAACGCCGGTTTCATCGCCCAGACGGATCGGATGCGCGCCAAAAGTACGGTAACTATGAAACAGATTTCCTTTGTTAAAAAGATATAAATCGCGCATAGAAAGACCGATTGCAGCCGCATTAGCCATAATTGGCATGCACCTCCCCTAGTGTAGCTACTTGTTAAGGTATTGTCATGTTTACTAACGCAGGCGCGATTTTTATTTCATTATACACTCTCTTTTTAAAGTTGGCATCCTATTTTCAGAAAATTTTGATTCGTCCTCCGTCTCACCTCCTGTTATCTAGATGTCATATTTGTCAAGAAAAACTTTTGTAAAAATATGGCGCAAAATGACATAAAAACAGTTCGTTAGAGACAGTTAGTAGATTCGCAGAATTGGGCTGATCAGGACAAATTCACATTATCCGATACTCGCGCGGTGTCGTGCCAAACCCTTTTACAGGCAGTTTGCCGTCGCCTTGACTTCACTCCTCTACAATCGATAAGATAAGCATGGTGTAACCAACATATGGAGGTGCGATATGAACTCTTTTACCTTTCAAAACCCAACGAAAATCGTCTTCGGCAGCGGTACGGTCAGTCAGTTAGGCAAGCTGACGGAAGCTTACGGCAAGTCGATTCTTCTCGTTTATGGATCAGGCAGCATTAAGAAAACCGGCCTATATGATGAAGTTATGGCGCAATTGAAATCGATCGATGCGAAAGTCGTGGAACTGTCCGGGATCGAGCCGAACCCTCGTCTGACTTCCGTTAACCGCGGGATCGAGCTGTGCCGCAGTGAGAAGGTTGACCTCGTTCTTGCTGTCGGCGGCGGAAGCGTGCTCGATGCAGCCAAAGCTATCGCAGCCGGGGCACTCTATGAGGGCGATGTTTGGGATTTCATGATGCAAAAAGCCGTCATTCGCGAAGCGCTCCCAATCGGTACGATTCTGACTTTATCGGCTACCGGCTCTGAGATGAACGGCAATGCCGTAATCTCGAACTGGGAAACGAAACAGAAGCGCGCATTCGGCAGCATACATACTTATCCCCGTTTTTCGATTTTGGATCCGACGCTTACGTTCTCCGTACCTCGCGACCAAACGGTAAACGGCGCAGTCGATATTATGTCGCATGTATTTGAACAGTACTTTACGCTGACGACAAATGCTCCATTGCAGGATCGTCTATGCGAATCTATCCTTCTCACGGTCATCGAGAATACAGAGCTCGCTCTGGAAAACCCGGAGAATTACGAAGCGCGTGCGAACCTAATGCTGTGCGGCACTATGGCCTTGAACGGCGGCTTGATCAGTGTCGGTACGCAGAACGACTGGGCTTCCCACGGCATCGAGCATGAAATCAGCGCGATCTACGACATCCCGCATGGAGCAGGGCTGTCCATTGTGTTCCCGAACTGGATGAAGTATGTGTATCAAGAGCGGATTGACCGCTTCACGCAATATGCTGAACGAGTATGGGGCATTGAACGGGGAGACAAATCGGACGAGGAACTGGCACTTGCAGGCATCGAAGCAACGCGTGCCTTCTTCACACGTATCGGCGCACCTGCAACGCTGGCTTACTACGACATCGGCCGCGATAATTTAGACACGATGGCCAAAGAAGCGGTGCTTTTCGGACCGCTTGGCAATTTCAAGAAGCTGAACGAAACCGATGTTCGTCAAATTCTAGAGCTATCGCTGTAATATAAAGTGCATGCAAAAAGGCTGTCCCAAACGCTCCATCCAATCGGATGTGGATCGGGACAGCCTTTTTCTGCTTATATACGAAGGATCGAATACAAAACAGAAATAAATTGCCGGCCCTCGCATTAAGCGAAGACCGGCAGGCTGCCGTTTGATTATTACTCTCGATCGAGCGCGTGATTGCGCAGATCCAGCATCGTTTGCTTATCCCTGCTGCTGCCGGTGAAGCGCTTCCGATAGGAAAGCGGAGTAATCCCAACGTGCTCGGCAAAGGAGCGCGAGAAATGAGGCGTTTGTTTAAACCCGGTTTCATCCGCGATTTTGGATATCGGCCAATTGGTCTTCATCAGCATCAGCTTCGCTTGGTCCATCCGATAAGAAAGCAAGTACTGCTGCGGCGTACAATCAAATACTTCGCCCATACAGCGCGCAATATAGTTTGGATGCAAGCCCATTACTTCACCGAGCTTCGAATTCGTCACGGTCGTGCGGAAATGCATCTTCAGGTAAGCGGCCGCCTCTTCAGCTACTGCAATCGGAGCTTTCGCCGCATCGCTGCGCCAGCCCTCGTCGAATAGCTGCAGCAAGTGAAGAAACCACTGCTGTCGCTGCCAGAACGCCGCATGCGAAGTACCCATTGCCGCATCATGCAGCTTGCTGAAGAGCGAAATCGCTTCATCCGGATAGGAGAACGTCATCGTCTTCGGCAGCCTGATGGCGTAAGAATAATAATCGCCGCGAAGCGTACCGCAGTTCGTGTCGTTTAACTCTTCCCAAAGACCCGCAGTTTGAAAATGAACCCAATCAAACACGGTTTCTTCTGTACATGGTTTCGTTGGATAATGCCATAAATCCGGTCTTAAGATCAGCATCTGCCCTGGACCGATTGCCCAGGAATTCGATTCTTCGCCAATGTATAACGTTCCGCTATGCACAAACAGCAAGTCGAAAACGCCGATATTCCGACGGTTAGGATGTTCGCCGCCCGGCCCGTAAGAGCCGCGGTTGGATTCAATGAAGTAAGGCAGCGGCGGAGATAGAAATGTGAGCAGCGGTTCGGACGACAAGGTAAGGCCTCCTAGCAAAAGTGTTGAGTCCGTATATTTTAACAGACATTCGCTTATGGAGATACATCTTTTCTACGATTCTTGATAAATGTTTATCTAGTCAGCCGCTATTAACGCAAGCAGCTGCTCGTCTGTCCAATCAGCGAGCTCCAGCAGCTTCAAATAGGGATTTCCTTCCAGCCCGAGCACCATCGCGAAAGCCGGCTCTGTTTTGAAACCATTCTCTTTAAGACGTATGATCTCCGATTGAAAAGCATGACCGAACAATGCCATTATCCGTGCCTCGACAACCATATGCCGGTAACCGTTCTGGTCGCTGGTCTTAATGGATTGCGCAAATATCTCAATCGGCCAACGCTCCAGCGTGAAATTCACCTTGATGCGTTCAAGTCCGGCAGCGATTCTTCGAACGATCGTAAATTGCTGCTGCTGCTCGAACTCCGCTATCATCGCAGTCTCAAAAGCATCAAAGTCAGTCACTTCACAGATCAAGTCCAGATCGCTGCCTGCAATGTTAATCCCGATCGGTACAGTTCCTACAAGAATCGGAGCGTATGATTTAAGCTTCTCTAGAAGCAGGTGCTTCATCAGCAAATGATACACTTCCACTTGGGTAGGACATCCCGCCAGCAAATAAGAAGGGTCCCTCCAATCCATGGAAAGGAAAGACCCTGCAGTATGCCTAATGCTCATGTCGTTGCTTTAACGGAGCTGATTCTCCGACTTCTTTAATGCCTCCAAGCTGGGTTGCGAGGAACAGAATAAAGAGGAGCAGCACCAGTCCAATCCCGATGACGGAGCCGTTAACGGAAACATCCATTTGGCTGAGCGTTAAATAAATGACAAGACCGCTGACCGTAAGGATGTTCTCAACGAAGTTCTGCACCGCGATTGTTTTACCTGAGCCAATCAGCGCCTTACCTTCCTCCTGCAGCATCGTATTCAGCGGAATGACGAAGATCCCGCCGAAGACGCCGATTAAGAAAAGAAGAAGAACCGTCATCCACAGCACATAAGTTAACGACGCCACCATAACGGAAGCAACCATAAAGAGACCATAGTAAAATGCACGATGCAGCTTGCCAGCCGGCACCAGTCTTGGTGTTAGGAATGCGCTGCAAACGACGCCGATCGCCGTAACGCCGATCATCATCGACTGTTGATCGGTATCATCGATCCCAAGATTAAGCGGCAGCCAAGCAATGAGCGCAATGCGCAGCACTGCTGCCGTAAGCCAGAACGATCCGGTGCCGATCAAGGAAAACCGTGCACGGGCGTTACGGAACAATAAGGAGAAGTCGCGCAGAAACTGAACGGCTTCTTTGCTGTAGCGCAAGGAATTATTTCCTGCCTTGGCTGGGATCATAAACGTCATGAACAAGGACAGCAAATAGACCCCCATACATGTCAGCACAGCAGGCAGATCCGAGTTTTCAGCGAGAAAACCACCTGCTACTGTTCCCAGAAGGATTGCGAGAATCGTCGAGCCCTCTACTTTCGCATTTGCTCGCAGCAGCTCGCTTTCATTCGAGGTAAGCTCGGTGAGAATACCGTATTTTCCAGGTGAATAGACAACTGCGCCAATCCCGACAAACACGTAACATAGTGCAGGCGGCAGACCGAAGAGGAGCAGCCCGATCCCGATCGCTTTCAATACATTGCCTAGAAGCAGCACATTCGATTTCGCCTTCTTATCCGCAAAAGCACCAACGACCGGAGCGAGTATAACATAGGCGCAGAGGAACGCGATCTGTATGTAATTGACGGCGATATCCGGATTCGCGACCCCTTGTCGCTTGACCATGCCCACGATGAGAAAAAAATTCAAATTATCCGCGAATGCGCTCAAAAATTGGGTAAGTACGACCGTATTCAGCGGTGACAGCAAACGTTTCATTCTAGTTCCCCTTCCTATTACAAACAGCCATTATGATCTCTCCATCATACCTAATGCCGCAATCGAATTAAAGTAAGATCATGCCAAATACGCAAAAAAAGACCGGATAAGCAGCCCCAAATTCGTCTGCTTATGCCGGTCTCTTCGTTTTCGTTTATCGTCGCCTTGAGATTCTGCCAAATCCCACTCTCGTCTTCGGTTTCGAGGATTTACGCGGCGTAAGCCAACCGCTCGATTTCTTGCTATCGCCTGAATCTCGCGTAATTTTGCCGGATTTGGGGGGAGCTTTATTGAATAGCCCGCCTTCGCCCACCTTGCTGGAATCTGCATTCTTGGAGCGTTTGAAGATGGATCCCGTCCGGCTAACAGTCATTGGTGGGACGGCTTTCTTCTCTTGAACCGACGGCGCGTGATACGTGCCACCCTTCGGCTTGTACTTATCTCGGTCGGTATAACCACGATAATTGCCATTCCCATAGCGACCGTTATCGAACAGATCACCCAATATGCTTGCGATCAAATAGCCTTGCAAAAAACTGGAGCTATAGTTGTTGCGTACGTACTCCTTGGAATCCACTTCGATCAGTGTATCTTCCGGCTTAGCTGCATCCTGCTGCAGATGGACAACTCGGTCCGAGTAGACCAGGAACATATGGTCCGTTTTCTCAGGCGATTGCTGCTGCGGCTTGGACTCATCAATGAGCGCCTTTGCCACTTCAGGTACGCTAACACCTGTTGCGCGGTACACATAGGACGTTTCATTGCCGCTGCCGTTGACGGACTCGAGCGGATAGTTCTCTTCTATCGTCTTGTTTATGCCGCAAGCGGCAAGAAGAGGAACAATGAGCGTTACAACAAGCAATAATTTGATTAAATAGCTGGCTTTGCGCATCCCACTCATCATCTCCTAACTGCCGCGGAGAACGCGAACATCGGCCGGAAGCAATTCTTCACCTTCATAGAGCATGAATCGGCCATCCTGCCATTCAATACGCAGCAGCTTCATATCGTCAGATTGATACTGCCATACATATTGCTCTCCGCCTTGCACGAACGGCGTCTTACCGGTAGCGGTAACGAGGCCGGAATACTGCTCCTCCAAATGGAACACACGGTCATCCAATTCTATTTCTGTTGGCACTTCCTCAACCGAATCGAGCCGTCCATCAATGGAATTGTACAAAGCATACTCCGTACGTTCCCGCTCTTCAATGGTTAAGTATTGGATTGCAGATCCGTCTTGAAGCGTTAATACAATCAAGTTGCGCTGGCGATTATGCAACCGGCCCACGACCTGGTACGTAACAAGCGACACTTCGACTACATCGCCGGGGCCAATCGTCAGGACGCTTTTCTCCGCCTTCGCCGGCTCCGGTTTAGCCATTATATTCTTAATCCGTTTGAATAAGCTCATGACGATAACTCCCTATTGTTCAAGATTACAGACACGAACCGATGATCAATGCACCTGCAACGTGGAGCGAACCGGCCAGCAGCGCATGCGACAGTTTGTTGTCTTTCGTGCCCTCACTCAAGTCAAGTCCAGCAGTGGAGCGCAGTACGAATTCAACGATACTCTCCACGAGCAATAAGATGACAAACGAAATGACGGATACGAGCAGCGCTTCTCCGAGATGATTCGAAGTCGAGATCGACTGCGATAGGATATAAGCCTGAGCGAGCAGCTTCATGACAAAACGGCTCGTCACCGCTACGTTGCCCTTCTTGATTTCTTCCAAATCCTTATACCGGGTAAACAAGGAATCCACCGCCATCAGCACAACTAACAGCACTGCTCCGGCCCCGGTCCATACGAATATTGCTACCATCTCACTCAGTGTCATTCGATTATTCCTCCGTCATCCATTGTGCCGCAGTCCTTCTGCAAAGAAAAAACGCCGCAGGGCGTGGAATCAAGCAATGTGCATGATTCCGGCCGGCAGACGTTCTTCCCTAAGCAGCCACTTGCGGATAAAGCTCCATCCGTTACTCTTTGTTCTCGTATTTCTTCATCAGCGCCGCGAGCTCATCATCAACGGCTTTATTCTTGCCGAGCGCTTCGAATTCATCATCGAGCGACTTGGCTTTGCTGTTCATCTCGTTGCTTGCTTCCGCTTGCGCTTCAGCTTGCAGCATCTTCTCTTCCATACGCTTCAATCCGGACATCGCCGTATCGGAGCTGAAGCCCGCCATCGATTTGTTAATCTCAGCTTGCGCTTTCGCTGCTTTGTAACGAGCAACGAGCGTTTCGCGTTTGTTCTTCATTTCAGTCAGCTGCTCGCGCATTTCACCCAGCTTGGAGCGAAGATTGTCCGCGGATGCTTTATTCTGATCGTAGCTGACTTTGTATTCATCGCGCTTCTGTTCAGCGGCTTTCTTCTCTTCCAGCGCACGTCTTGCGAGCTCGATGTTTTGCAACGAAGCTGCTGTGTGCGCCTGTTCTTCACGTTTCTTAACCAGTGCGTCTTGTTCCTCATACAATTGCTTGAACCGTTTCTCGATTGCGATTTGGGAGGCAACAGCTTTCTCCGCATCCTCTAGATCCTCTTGCATATCGCGGATATATTGATCAGTCAGTTTAATCGGGTCCTCGGCTTTCTCAATAAGTGAATATACGTTCGACAAGGTAAGGTCCCGCAATCGTTTAAATACAGACATGTTTCGTTTCCTCCTCAAAATGGTGTTCGCATGCGTTCATGTTCTCTAATACGACAAGTGAATCCATTCGTTTCACAAATATTTTGCTCTGTTTATTTTACCTACAGACCCTGCTGCAATTTACGCCAATCCGACGGCGACGCGCCTTCCTTCTTCTGGAACCAAGCGCTAAACGAATGGATGGTCGTAAACCCGACTTGCTCGCTGATCAGCTGAATCGAACGACTTGTGGACCGGAGCAGCCATTTGGCCTCTTCGATCCGACACTGCTGCTGGTACTGTTTGGGAGATACACCATACGATTCTTTGAACAACGCTCGAAAAGCCGATTCTGACAATCCGCACCGCTTCGCCAAAGCACTAATTGAAATCTCCGAGCTTAAGTTGGCCCTGATAAAATCTGCCGAAGAAGCTACGGATAAACTTAATCCGCCGCTGCTCTGATGTTGAAGCAGGAATAACAACAACAGATCCATCCATGTCGTATAACATCTGGATTCATCCTGCAGCGGCTGTGAGATCATGCGAAGCCACTGCCGATACAAGCCTTCGTACTGTTCCAGTACCATTGGCGAAAGCATCAGAATCCGCGGCTCTGCTTGAGGCGTAAGCCGGCGGAACAGAGTCATCGTTTCGCTTGGCATATCCAATGCTTCAAGCACCGCGAATCGAATATCCGTTATTCCTGTGTAATCATGCGACAAGCCCGCAGGGATGAGGATGACATTGCCGGCTTCGAGCAGATAATGCTTTCCATCGCAGCTGAAGCTGCCTCGTCCTTCCAACACAACTGAGACTTCGAAGGAAGGATGGACATGCGCGCCCATGATCCAACCGCTGTCGTGGACGATAAGTGAGCCTTTAACAACCGGACAGGACAATGTCGGCACCGTACTCACTCCTCTTCGCAGCCTTCCCCTAATTTACCATAGGAACGCAACACAAGAAAAGAGGGACAGTCGCATAAGTGGAGTCATCAGCGATTTCGCAGCGCTTCGATCCATTCGCCTACGGTCATCACGTTAGCTTGGCGAGGAAACACTTTCTCGGTGAGCACGCGATGAACCTCAGGATCGGCATCCAAGCATGCATCCGAAAGCACGGTAAGCTTGAAATCCTTGTCCGCCGCTTCCCGCAGCGTCGACAGTACGACGCCGCTCGTCGAAATGCCGCTTAGAATGAGCGAGTCAATTTGGCGGCCACGGAGCAGCACTTCCAAGTCACTGCCGGTGAAGGCGCTGACGCGGCGCTTCGTAACGAGCACGAGCGGCTCGCCCGGTTGCGGCTGCACGGAGGCGTGAATTTGCGTCGCTTCGTCCGTTTCGGCCATGCCCCCATAACCAGAGATTGCAGAGAACGTCTTGTTGCTGGAGCTGATTTCGGGGTAGCCCTCGCGGAAAGCGACGCGTACATAAATGACCGGAATACCGTGCTCACGGGCAGCGCTCACTGCGTTTCGGTACGGATCAAGAGCTACTTCCTTGCCCGCGAAACGCGATACAATGCCGTTCTGCATATCCATGACTAATAGAGCAGTTTTATTCGGTATTGACATCCGTTATACACTCCTTGTTGCCATTGTAGTATGAAGCGGAGAACTCTCCTTTCGATACTAAACGGAGCGGTCTCCGCTTGTCAAACCGAAAAGGAGTTAAGCAGATTTATTCTGCCTAACTCCTCTATTCCCGAAAACATTCTTATAAGATTAGTTCGTGGTTCTAAACGCCCCACTTTGCTCTTGCATCCTCCATGCTAACCGTCGGGCCTGCATGCCAGCCATAATGACCTTTCGGCTTAGCGCCGATCCAACGCTCATCAACCGGTTCAGACTTAAGCTGGTATCTCGTATCGGCACTGAACCGGTAACGGTTCGTTTGATTCGTCAGGGAGCCATGCATCGTGTACATGCCGAACAGAATCGCATCTCCAGCTCTAAACTCCGCCGTTGCCCACCGTCCGCCGTATTTGTTAATCAACTCGAGCGGATCAGATGAAAACCAACCATCCACGCGGTCGCGATCCACATCCATCTGCCCATACGTTTCACGAATGCGGTCAAAATGCTGGGACCCGAGCAATATAGCAAGTCCGCCTAATTCATACGGAATATCGTCGAGCGGTGTCCAAAGCGTATATAGGTTCTTCGTTCCGCGGCCCATGTAGACGATGTCATAATGTGCTCCCGTAAACCCGCCGGTCTCTACGGCACGCACCCATTTGTAATCGTACGTGATACATTCTCCGCCTAGGAACCGTTCGAAGAACTGCATCGTCGACTCGCTGTTCACGACATCAAGCAGCTCCTGTGGTTGATTCTCGCTGCCTTGGAAGCCTGCAGCCTTATTGTTTGCATTAATAATTCCTTCTTCCAGCGCCGTGCCTGGCATCAGCTTGCCTTGCTCATTGATCCGCTGTAAGAAAGCCAGTCTTGCCTGCTGTACTTTCGAGCGATTATGAAAATCCCTGATGAACAGATAGCCGTCTTCTTTCAGTCTTTCACGCAGCTTTGCTTCATCGTCAAGGATATCGTTTGATTCTCTCAGTTCCGTCAAATACGGGCCGTTCATTTCCAGCTCGCATTCGCCGATTTTCACTTTTACCGACATGTCCGCAGCCTCCCAAGATACCGTAATCGTTTCTTCTTCTACTTGTAAGTATAGAAATTCGGCGCTGCAATGTATTTATTGAAACCGCTTTAACATTTACGCAAAACATCGATTACGTATCGACAGAACTCCGAACTAATCTCGTTTGCCGTCCTTCTCGTTTCCGTGTTTGAAATTACCTGTCACCTTTGCCATGACGAGCTGAGCGGTTTTGAAATCCTGCCCGCTGATGCGGGACAAAAACTTGTCCGCCTCTTTACCTGCCAACGACGTAACCTGCCTTCCCTTGTACGAAATGAACACCTTGTTGTCTTTTGTCACTCGATAGGTGAAAACTTCCTCATCCAGACGATTCCTTTTGTCGATGTTGCCCATAACGATCGATCACCTTCTCCGGAGATACATGATTGCGAACATACTTATAACTATCTATTTCGATCGTCGGTTGTCAAATTCCTTGAAGGATCCGTAATCGTCCGAAAAAAAAGCACAATAAAAACGCCTCGGAATATCCGAGACGCTGCGCAAGTTATCCTTGTTTTTGGGTCAGTAAGAGAGTGGCCCAATATTTCCGTGCATTGGCATTACGCAAGTGGAGGGTCGCAGGCTTGACATTCCCTGTCTCACCCGGTGGAACAAGCAGCAGCTTGTCGCCGCTTAAATCCTCGATGACGCCAGTAATGTGATACCCTTGTTCTAAATATCCATCGATTGCCGCTTTCTCCGCCAGAAATTCACTGTGCTCCGACATGGTGCCGATTCACCCTTTCTCGCTCACGCTTTCACTGATACTCCCGTACTTATTGCGACGCAGATAGTGCCCGCTTCCCGGACTGCCAACAAACTGACGCTCTCGGATAATAAACTCCCCGCGGCTAAGAACAGATACCGGGACACCTGTTACGGCTATCCCTTCGAACGGATTGTAATCGACATTCATATGATGCGTTTCGGAAGAAATAACCCGCTTTACGGCAGGATCGAAAATGACGATGTCCGCATCGCTGCCCACGGCGATCGTCCCCTTCTGAGGGAAGATCCCGAATAGCTTCGCAGCTCTGGTCGCAATGATGTCCACGAACTGATTGAGGCTGAGCCTGCCTTTCTCGACTCCCTCGGAATAGAGTAAGCTGAATCGATCCTCGATGATCGGACCGCCGTTTGGTATTTTGCTGAAATCGCCTAAACCGAGCTCCTTCTGTCCGCTGAAATTAAAGGAGCACTGATCCGAGCCGACCGTCTGCAGCTGTCCATTCTTCAGCGCATTCCACAACACCTCTTGATGCTCCTTCGCGCGCAGCGGAGGTGACCAGACATACTTCGCTCCCTCGAAATCCGGCTTATCCAGGTATGTGATATCAAGCAGCAAATATTGCGGACAAGTCTCGCCCCATATGCGAAGGCCATCCAGCCGCCCCTCCGCAATTTGCCGCACCGCTTCCTCACAGGTGACATGCACAACGTACAGCTGTGAATCCGCAAATCCGGTCAGCCGGACGGCTCGCCCGGTCGCCTCGCCTTCCAGTACGGAAGGACGCGTCAAAGCGTGATAGATCGGCTCCGTATGCCCCTCTGCCAACGCTTGCCGGATCAAATAATCGATGACATCGCCATTCTCCGCATGCACCATTACCAACGCTCCGTGTTCCTTAGCACTAAGCAATGTGCGATACAATATGCCGTCATCGGCTTGAAGTACGTTTTTATAAGCCATAAACACCTTGAACGAGGTGATTCCTTCGTTGTTGATGATGGATGGCAGCTCTTCCAAAACTTCATCCGTAATTTCACTAATCATGAGATGGAACCCGTAATCGATGACCGCTTTCGCCTGCGCCTTCTCATGCCATGTACGAATTGCGCTGCTGAGCGGCTTCCCCTTGTCTGTCAGGCAGAAGTCGATAATCGTCGTCGTACCGCCATAAGCGGCAGCAATCGTGCCGGTCTCGAAATCATCAGCGGTAATCGTACCTCCAAAAGGCATATCCAAATGCGTATGGGGATCAACGCCGCCTGGGAACAGATAACAGCCCGCCGCATCGATGACTTCTGCCTGAGGCGCTAACCGAAGCAGATCGCTGCCGATTGCGGTTATGATCCCGTTCTCGATAAGCAGATCCGCTCGGCTGATGTCCGCTGCAGTTACGATCGTGCCGTTTTGTATGATTTTGGCCATCCTGCTCATGCCTCCTTTCGCCCAAGCGCCGCGATGGCTGCTTGACGTTCATTCCATGTCATTGAGATACCGGAAGCAGGCTGCTCGACCATCTCGATAGCACCTTCGACAGGGCAGACGATCGCGCATAAATTGCAGCCGACACAATCCTCTTCCCTCACCTTCAAGTAACTTCTGCCCGCGTCATCCGTTAATCGATCGATACATTGATGAGAGGTATCCTCGCAAGCGATATAACACTTGTTGCACGAGATACACACTTCCGTGTCAATCTTCGCAGTCACGGCATAGTTCAAATCCAGGTTACCCCACTCTGTGTAGCGCTCCACCGAACGACCGGTCAGTTCGCTGACGCTCGCAATCCCTTTGCCGTCGAGGTAATTGTTCAGTCCGTCAATCATATCTTCGACGATTCGAAAACCATGGTGCATCGCAGCGGTGCAAATCTGCACGCCGGTAGCTCCCATCAGCATAAACTCGACAGCATCCCGCCAATCCGAGATTCCTCCGATGCCGGAAATCGGCACGTCGACACGCGGATGCCTTGCACATTCAGCTACCATGTTCAGTGCGATCGGCTTTACCGCAGGGCCGCAGTATCCACCATGCGAGCCCTTCCCGCCTACGTGCGGAATCGTATTCCACGTGTCGAGATCGACGCCAGCGAGCGAGTTAATCGTGTTGATAAGCGATATCGCATCCGCGCAGCCTCTAACGGCCGCAAGCGCAGTCGCCGTGATATCGGTGATATTCGGCGTCAGCTTCACGATTACCGGCGTGCGTGCCGCTTCCTTCGCCCAGTAGGTTTGTTTCTCAACCAAGTCCGGCTGCTGACCTGACGCAGAGCCCATCCCCCGTTCGGCCATTCCATGCGGGCAGCCGAAGTTCAGTTCCAAACCGTCAACGCCGACGGCCTCCACCTTCTTGACGATTTCATGCCATTTATCCCGCTTCGGTTCCACCATCAGCGACACGACTAACGCCCTGTCAGGGAACAGTTTCTTCGTCTCCGCGATTTCCTTCAGATTCACTTCGAGCGGCCGATCCGTAATCAGCTCGATATTATTGAATCCCGCGACCCGTTGTCCGTTAAAATGAACAGCGGCGAAACGAGATGACGTATTGATAATCGGATCGCCAAGTGTCTTCCACACCGCCCCGCCCCAACCCGCTTCGAAAGCACGCTGCACCTGATACCCGGTATTCGTAGGCGGAGCTGACGCAAGCCAGAACGGGTTCGGTGATTCGATGCCAGCCAAATTAATCCGCAAATCAGCCATTCGATCGCCCTGCCTCTCCTAGGAATTCAACCATTGTCCACCACTAGCTGACGATAGATGGCATAGGCTGCAAGCTTCCCTTGCTGAGCCGCCGAAACGACCATTGCTTCCCCCTGCCCATCGCCAAAAATAATATCGCCTGCCGCGTAAATGCGAGGGTTTGAAGTTAAATAGGTTGCAGGATCCACCGTCACGATTCCACGTTTATGCGCCAGTTCAAACTGATCGATCAACGACACATGTCTGGACTGTCCGATCGCTTTCACGACCGCGTCTGCTTCAATGATGAACTCACTTCCGGGTACGGCTACAGGCCTCGCCCTACCGCCTTCCTCAGCGGACTCGAGCTGCATGCGGATACACTCGATTCCTTTCACGCGACCGTGCTCGTCTCCAATAATGCGGACCGGCGCGGTCAGCCAGCGAAAAGCGACACCGTCGCTCTTGGCAAACTCATACTCGAATTCATACGCCGTCATTTCCTGCTGCGAGCGACGATAACAGATCTCCACGTGAGAGGCGCCCATTCGCACGGAGCAGGTTGCCGCATCGATCGCGGTGTTGCCTGCGCCGATGACCACGACATTGCGGCCGCCAAGCTCTGCGGTGAGCGACACTTTCGTTAACTCTACCAGCTCAATGGCATCATATACGCCTGTCAGTTCTTCGCCGGGGATGCCTAACATCGGCACCTTCGCCATACCTGCTGAGAGCAGAACGGCATCATAACTGGCAAGTAGTTCCTCAGCGGAAATGTCGCGGCCGACGGCCGTATTCGTGCGGATCTCGACGCCTAGCCGGCGCACCTGTTCAACCTCCCACAGAGCAATCGGCTGCGGCAGCCGGAACGACACGATTCCGTACGTATTCAGTCCGCCGGCCTGCTCCTTCGCTTCAAACACCGTCACGGCAAACCCGAACCGAGCCAGCTCCCGCGCAGCCGACAATCCTGCCGGCCCGCCTCCGACGACAGCTACAGACCGTCCGTTACGCTTGCCGGCAGTGAATAACTGCTGTTCATTCTTGATCGCCCAATCGGTTGCGTAACGCTGTAAATCGCCGATCCTTATCGGCTTGGAGGAATGATTAAGCACGCATGCCCCTTCGCACAGTTCCTCTGTCGGGCATACGCGAGAGCAGCTGGCGCCTACGGGATTCGCATCCATAATGGTCCGAGCCGAGCCGGTCAGATTGCCTGTCGCGATTTTTTTGATGAAGGAGGGAATGTTGATGCCTGTCGGACAAGCTTGAATGCAGGGGGCGTCGTAGCAGTAGAGACAGCGATTGGATTCTTCCACGGCTTCCTTCGGCCGCATGCCCGCCTTAACTTCGGCAAAATTACGCTTTAACGCTTCAGCAGAAATAAACAAGGCTTATCCCCCTTCCCCTTCGACCGTAGACATGCGCACAATCGTGCGATACAGCAGCTCCACGCCCAGTTCGATATCCTCCGGTATGGAATACTCCAGCGGATTATGGCTGATTCCATCCTTGCACCTGACAAAAATCATCCCATAATCGCAAACATGCGACATCGCCAGCGAATCGTGAAACGGACCGCTCATCAGCTCAGGCGGCGTGTGCTCAAGCAGTAGAACCGCTTCTTCATGCATCACTTGCTTGATTCGCTCCGCACAATATCTCGCTTCGCTGTTCGTATCCTCGCGCACCGTGTAGGTTAAACCATGCTCCATTGCTGCCTCTTCCAGAATCCGCCGCAGCTGTGATTCCCGCTCTCTCCGGCGCTCCATATCGATATCCCGAAGATCGATCGTGAACGTTACTTTCTCGGGAATGATGTTGCGCGAGTTCGGGAATACGGTCAATGCGCCGACCGTTCCCACTGTCGGAGCCCCCGGCTCGGAGCGAGCCAGCGCATTCAGCGCCGTAATGACGCTGGCTGCCCCAACAAGAGCGTCTCTGCGCATCGGCATCGGCACGGAGCCGGCATGTCCTGCAAAACCCGTCATCTCGACCGTCAGCCAGAGCGGTCCGGATATCCCGCTAACAATGCCGATCGGACGACCCATCGCTTCGAGCACCGGGCCTTGTTCGATATGAAGCTCCAGAAATGCGCCAACAGCGCCTTCAGGATAACGAGCCGCTTCGAAACCATCCGGATCACCTCCAAAAGCAAGCAGCGCCTCCCGTCTAGTCACACCTGCAGCGTCTGTCCGCTCAAGCTCCCCTTCTTCCAGCTTGCCTGTGATGCCGCGGACACCAAACAAACCTTTATTGAATCGGCAGCCTTCCTCATCACAGAAGGCCGCGATTTCGATGGACATCTCCGGCACAATGCCTTGTTCGCTCAATGTCTGCACAGCCTCCAGCCCGCCAAGCACGCCGATGACGCCATCGAATCTTCCGCCATAGGGCTGCGAGTCGATGTGCGAACCGGCCATGAGCAGCGGCTTCCCGGCATCCTTGCCTGCAAGCCGCCCGAACAAATTGCCGAAAGCATCGATTCGGGTCTGCAATCCTGCCTCCTCCATCCAACGTTTGACAAGCAGCACACCTTGCAAGTCCTCCTGCGACAGCGCTAGCCGGCATACACCGGTATCGCCAAGCTTGCCGATTTGTGCCAATTCATCGATTCTGCGCTGCAATCGCTCGCTGTTGATCGCCAAGCTCCCGGATGCTGTCATACTTCCTCGACTCCTTCCTTACAAGTTTGCTGGTGTAGCAGAAGTTAGTGCCTCGATCGCAGCAATCACGGTTCCTGCGATAAATTCCAGCTCGTCATCCGATGTTATCAGAGGCGGACAAAGCGTAATAATGTTGTTGAAGCCCGGAACGGTGTCGCCGTTCTTCCCTACGAGAAGGCCGCGGCGCCTGCATTCCCCAATGACGGTAAGCATCTTGTCTGCGGATGCCGGGAGCTTCGACGTCTGATCCTCCACAAGCTCAATCCCGCATGCCGAGCCGAACAATCGTATGTCGCCAACATGTGGATGCGCCCGCAGTACTTGCAGCCGCCGGCCAAGCTCTCGTCCCAAATGCGCCGACCGTTCCACCAACCTCTCCTCTTCCAAAATGGCCAAGTTCGCCAATGCAACCGCGCATGACACTTGATTGCCGCCAAATGTATTCACATGCCGGAAATGACTGTTCGCTTCCTTCGTCTTAAAGCTGTCGTACAAGCTCGCACGCACAGCCGTTGCCGAGAGCGGCGAATAGCCGCTGGTCAGCCCTTTCGCCATCGTGACGATATCCGGCACGACCCCGTAATTGTGATGACCGAACCGCTCACCCGATCGGCCGAATCCGCAAATAACCTCGTCCATAATGAGCAATACGCCGTACTTATCGCAAATTTCGCGTACCTTCGGCAAATATTCAGGCGGCGGAACAATCATGCCTCCTCCTGTTATGACAGGCTCCATAATGACGCCTGCGACAGAATCGGCACCTTCCCAATTAATCGCGTCCTCAATCGCTTCGGCACATTCCAGCTTACAGCTGCCATAGGTTTGTCCAAACGGGCAGCGATAGCAATACGGCGGCGGTACATGCTCGAAGCCTGCACCAAGCGGTTCGTACTTCAGCTTGCGCTGTGCTTGACCGGTTGCGCTGAGAGCACCGAAGGAGCTTCCATGGTAGGCACGGTGCCTGGCAATAAATTTATGGCGCGTCGGCTCCCCATTTTGATGAAAATGCTGCCTAGCAATCTTGAAAGCTACTTCGTTCGCGTCCGAGCCGGAATTGGAATAGAAAATACGATAATCGCTGCCGAGCCATTCGTTGATCTTCTCAGCCAGCTCGATCGCCGGAACATGAGACTGCATCATCGGCGAATACGCGATCGTTTTCATTTGCTCATAGGCAGCCCGCGCAATCGTTTCTCTGCCATGGCCGACATTGACGCACCAGAGGCCCGACATGCCGTCGAAATACCTTTTGCCCTCTGCATCCGTTATCCAGCAGCCATCCCCGGAAACAAAAATCAGCGGGTTGTCATTATGAGGCGAAATATGATGCCATACATACTTACGATCCTTCGAAAGCAACTCCTCCGCGCCGGATACCGGTTGATCGCCGCTCATTTTCCCACCCCTTCGCCCATCTCACTCTACTTCTTAGTTCAGTTTATTCGGCCTCTTTCGTCGATATGGCAACAGGTTGTCATTTCTTATTCAGTTGGACAATAATATGTACATACAGTAATGCTCATGCTCATCCATACCGGGAGGTCATTGATGATGATCGAGGACTGCATTCATAGGCAGATTGAGCTCATTTCAAACGACGGCTGTTACGTACATCGAATTGTGCAAACGAGGCAGGGCGATTCCATCATTCTGTACTCCCCGAATAAGGGTTTTGATATCCATGGGAGAATTGTGTTTGCATCAGGCATCGCGACCAAGCGTCATCTTAATGATCTCAATATGTACATCACTCCGATTGAAGGTCAGCGTGCTTGGCTTCTACAGTACATTCGGATCTTGGGGGAGAAAATCAATCAAGGTTACGGTTCGTTAATGATGGAACAGCTGCTGCTGCGGGCTGTGGAGGAGAATATTCGTTATATCGAGGGACGTATGCAGGCTGCCGAACATAAGGAGCATCTGGACAGGCTCCGTCATTTCTACACCAAATTCGGCTTCATAATCGATGAGCAATGTAAAATCCATTGGGCCAATAAAAATTTTTAAAAAGGGACTTGCATAAATTATTTTTTCTGTGGTAAGATACGTCTTGTGTTTCGGTAAAAACGCGCCGGTGTAGCTCAGTTGGTAGAGCAACTGACTTGTAATCAGTAGGTCGTGGGTTCGACTCCTATCGCCGGCACCACTTACCGCGGGACGTAGCTCAGCTTGGTAGAGCACCTGGTTTGGGACCAGGGGGTCGCATGTTCAAATCGTGTCGTCCCGACCATATATACATAATGTATCATAGAATAGAGTTATAGAAGAGAACCTTGAGCCTCATGCTCAAGGTTTTTTTATTGCATTTATGTCGGTCCAGCGCATTGACGCTTTAAATTAGCACATGCTATATTCAGGAAATGATAGAAACGCTTACATCAGCTATGCATGAAAGGATGACCATTGTGGCAAAGCAGCCCAAAATATCGGTAGCAGGAAGCTTGAATATGGACCTCGTTCTGAAAATGCAGCGGATGCCAAAGGTCGGCGAAACCGTGCAAGGCGATGAGATCCACTACATCTCCGGCGGCAAAGGCGCGAACCAAGCCGTCGGCTGTGCACGGCTCGGCGCTGTGGTCAAGATGATCGGAGCCGTTGGCGGCGATGCCTTCGGATCGGAAATTATGGAACGGATACGGCAATTCGGTGTGCAGACGGAGGCGATCTCCGTGTTGGAGGGTGCTTCGACTGGAACGGCAACCATCATGCACACCTCAGAGGATAACTGCATCGTAATCGTGCCTGGCGCCAACGGGCAAAATACCGCCGAAAGCATCACGGCGCATGCCGAGCTGATCCGTCAATCGGATTTGCTGATCGTTCAGCTGGAAATCCCGATGCCCGCTGTAGAGACGGCGCTGCGGATTGCACGCGAAGCCAGCGTTCGCACCGTTCTGAACCCGGCCCCTGCCCTTCCGCTTACGGAAGAGCAAATTGCGATGGCGGATTATTTTACGCCAAATGAGACGGAATTCGAGCTCTATTGCGGCACTTCGATTACGTCGGAGGAGCAGCTGTTCGAGCGCATGACCGCGTGGCAGAAGCAATACCCCGGACAAACCTTGATTGTAACGCGCGGGAAACATGGCATTTCGTGCGCGACTGCCGATGGCATCGTCACCGTGCCTGCCCCGATTGTAAAAGTCGTAGACACGACAGGTGCAGGAGATTCGTTCAATGCAGCGCTGTGCTTCGGCATCGCCAGCGGCTGGTCGCTCGACCAAACGCTGCCGCTGGCCGTAAAAGCTGCCTCCTACTCCGTTACCGTATTCGGCGCACAGGACGGCATGCCGACGCTTCAGAACTTAAGTTAGTTTGTTTGATGAGAAGGAGCTAAGCGGCTTAGGTGCGCGCTTAGCTCCTTTTGTCATGTCTCTGATTTCTACGTTTCCCCCACATTTCCGCTAATGTAGATCCCTAGACCAGCTACTTTCTCGCTCATGAGCGGTACCCAGTACCTCTCTTTTGCCCGAATCCAACTCATCACTACCACGCAACAAAAAAGAGACCCTCTCAAAAGTAGCCAAGCGCACTTTTGAGACAGCCCCTCCCCAACCCTATATAAAACTCTTTAATGAAGGCGCCTTGCGTACCTTGCTGCCTTGCTCATAGGCATAGGCCAACTGGATGAGCCTCGGTTCGCTATAAGCCTTCCCTGAGAACGTCACGCCGAACGGGACGCCTGCGGAAGTGTAGCCGGCCGGTACAATAATGGACGGATAGCCGGCCCGCGCCGTTATGCGTGAGCCAAAGTCGGCCGGGAACAACAGCGCATCCAGCCGATGCTCTTTCATAACGGCATCGATGCCTTCAACTTGGCAAAGCCGCAAATCAGTCAGCCGGTCCTTGAGATACTGAGTCTCCGTTAATGTGCCTGAAGTGTTATTTTGAGCGAGCAGCAGTAAGGATTGACCGTACTTCAACGTTTCCTCCGGATGCGCTTCATTAAATGCGATAATCTCCGCTAAGGAGTGTACCGGTGCACTTGCCGGCAGCGCGGACAGATAGGCATGAAGCGAAGCTTTGAACTCATTAAGAATGACAGAGGAGTATGCGATTTCTCTGGCAGTCGGAATATTGGCAGGATCGATGATCTCGGCACCCAGCTCGCGCATCGTATGTAGCGCTTGATCGAAGATCTCCAGCTGCTCCGGCGTCAATTCCTCAAAATAATAATCGCGAGGGACGCCGATTCGTGCTCCTTCCAGTCCGCCTAATTGAAGAAACGGGGCATACTTCGTTTGACGTTTCCCTAAACTGCTCCCCATTGCCGGATCCGCCTCGTCAACCTGCACAAGCGCGTCCAGCAGCACAACAGCATCCGTTACCGTCCGAGCCATCGGTCCCGCCGTATCTTGACTATTGGAGAGCGGAAGAATCCCTGTGCGGCTTACTAGTCCGACAGTCGGTTTGATTCCTACGGTTGAGCTCAAATTGGCCGGATTAATGATGGAACCTGAGGTTTCCGTGCCGATTGCCGCCATACAGAAATTGCAAGAAACCGCAACGCCTGAACCAGCGCTTGACCCCCCGGTTGGCGCCGAAATATTATATGCATTCAGTACTTGTCCGCCTCGCGAGCTGTATCCGGAGGGCATTCCCTCTGTCATGAAGTTCGCAAACTCAGTCATGTTCGCTTTGCCCAGCATAACTGCACCTGCTTCGCGAAGCTGCTTCACAATGAAAGCATCTTCACCGGCATAAAGGTCAGCAAGCGCGAGCGAGCCTGCGCTTGTGTGCATTTTGTCGCCGGTATTAATGTTGTCCTTGAGTAAAATCGGAATGCCATGCAGCGGGCCTCTAGGCCCGCGAAGCGCTCTTTCGGCGTCCAATGCATCTGCAATGAATAACGCATCGGGATTAAGCTCGAGCACGGCATTGATGGTGAGGCCATTCTTGTCGTGCTCAGCAATGCGCTCCATGTAGATCAGAACTAATGCTCTGGATGTGATTTCACCGTTTTCCATCGCGGCCTGCATATCGGCTATGGTTGCTTCTACGATTTCAATGCTCATCTTCTTCCCCTCCAGCTATGGATAAACGCCTCTCACACAATCTAGTTCTATTGTACATGATCGCTGTGAAATTTGTGGAAAGAAAAGAGCCTAGATTCGGTAGAGTCCCGCACCTAGGCTTCATGTCCTTGCAAATCCGATATTACTTGTTATTTCCCTCTTCCCGATTCATAGCCGTCACCCCGGTACGGGTTAATTCCAAGATTCCATACGGTCTAAGCAGTTCAATCAATGAATGAATTTTATCTTGATCACCAATAACCTGTACGATCAGACTATCCATGCCCATATCGACGATCGAAGCACGAAAAGATTCAACAATACTTATAAGCAGCGGTTTCACTCTGGACGGCGCACTTACTTTGATAAGTGCAAGGTTTAGGACACTCCCTCCCGGAATCCCAAACACACACTCTACACCTTCAAGCAGCACGCTTCTAACAAGAGCCTCAGATCCGGTTACCCTTACATTCTTACTAAGCCTATTCATCCATTCGTGGTTTGGTTGTTGGGTCTCTATATCTATCATTTCTTATTCCTCCCATCTAAGCTGTAGTGATACCGCCGTCCGAAGCAGTTCTAGCTCCTGTTGCCCCATTCTATGGGATTCAAAATTATTGATCAATATCGTTGTTTCTATGAAACGATAGAAGCTATCTATCGTTATTGGGAATCGATTTTTGCATTAAAACCTAATCGTGATGCAAACAAACAAAAAATCCCTCATCTGAGGGATTTTTGTTGGTTTAGAACGTGCTCGCAGGCGTTGTATCCGAACACCAGCGTGTATTGAACAGCTCGTGAATCAGCACTTCATGCGCTTCTTTCGTGCCGATATAGCGCAGTGCTTCAAGTGCATGACCGCGAACATAACGGTTCTCATGCGACAGCTGTTCTGCCAGAGCAGGAACGGCAGCGGCTGCATCTTTACCGATACGAACAAGCGACAGCCCTGCTGTGAAGCGAACCTGTGTATCTTCGTCCTGCAAGCCTTTAATTAGAGCTGGAACGACCAGGTCTGCATTTGCGCTGATGATACCAAGCGCATCAACTGCCGTTCGTCTGACTTTCGCCGATGGATGGTCCAGCTGAGCGGCTACGTGAGACACAGCACGATCTGCGTGACCTCTAAGCTCCGACAAAGCGAAGATCGCATGGTTTACGACATCCTCATTCTCGGCGCGAAGGGCTTGAAGCAATCCTTCAACGGCTCCTTCGCCGGCTACGGACAAGCCATACGAAGCGATACGGGACACTTTCTTCTCTTGCTCAAGCGCGCCAAGCAAAGCTTGAATGCCTTCTTCCCCTCTTGTTGCAAGCTCGTAAGCGGCATTCTGCGCTTCCGGCTCTTGGTCGCCGCTCAAACTTGCAGTTAGCTTTGCAATTTCTGCTGCTTCCGCCGGTTTCGTGTTGGCAAGCGCCGCAGTACGGCCGGACATCCAGTTCCAAACCTCTTCTGCGATTGGATTGTTGCTCTCATCCCCCGCTACAGCTGCCCATGACGGCTCTTGATTATCCCATGTCGGCGATTGCGGAGCTTCTGTGCGCATGAATTCGAACTTCAGCATGAAACGCGGCTTGCCGATCAAGTTCGGCGTCGAGCGATGCCAAATATCGTAATGGATCAGCGCGAAAGTACCCGCTTCACCGTTTGCAGTTGCTTCCTCTGCCGTTTCATCCGAAACAAAGTTGCGGCTGTCTTGATATTGCGTTCCCGGCATAACGCCGGTTGGTCCAAGCTCAATTGGCGTATCTTGCGGGAAATACATAATCATCGCCCACCATGGGTGATGGTTGCGCAGACGGTTGTAGCCCCAGTAGCTGTCTTTGTGCCAACCGCCCGGCTTCGGTACGGAGTTATAATGACCGTGTCTGTGCGTATGGAGCAAATAATTCGGGCCAAGCACGCTTGTCAGCGCCCCAGTGATAACCGGGTTCTCAAACACCCGCTGCAAGTCGCGGATCCGCGGTAAAATGTTGTTTCCCGGATTGCCTTCGGTATCGTAAATCGTATTTAGTTGTTCTACTAATCGCTCGTGGAATTCACGCGGGAAATCGGTTTTCAACATAAGAAAGCCATCTGTAATAAACGATTTGATTTGTTCATCTGTCAACAAAAGGGGTTGCGCAGTCGTCATTTCTGTTGAGCCTCCTATAGGATTACTTCTTCAACTTGATTATAGGAGGATGCCGCTTGCGTTGTAATGGCTAGAAATAAGAATGAAGGTGCTAAAACTAAGATTGCGGTTTCATGAACCATCGAAATGCTCTATGATAAGAGAAAATCATTCAAATGCCTTACAGCTGGGAGACTTCCAATGACGATATTACGTGCCGATCACGCCTTAACCGATCTCTTGCGCGCGTTGCAAATCGACGTCATCACCGCTTACAAAACACAGGTGACCACCGAGTGGGTCGATATGGACTACGTGCCGGAATACAATAAATTCTACTATATTGTAGAAGGAGAAGGCTGGCTGAAGGTAGACAACCAGGAGATGCTCCCATCCCCCGGCGAGCTCTGCTTAATGCCCGCTTTCACTAAACAAGCCTATTCCGTTATTAAAGGAAAGAAGCCTTTCCTCAAATATTGGTGCCACTTCACGGCATCGATCGGTCCCTTCGACTTATTCCAATGGATCGGCGTTCCCTTGCGCATTGGACTTGCGGATCAAGAAGAAATGACCGCATTGTTCAAGCTGCTGGTCAGCCTGCGTCAAAGCGATTCGGTCATCTCAAGGCTGCGCGAGAAATCGATTATGCTGGAGATTATTGCGCGGTATTTGGAGCATGTGCCGATTACGATTTTGCAGCATCGCTCGGAGGATCTGAAGCGGATTCAATTCATCCAGGAATATATCGACAACCATATGGCCGGCCATTTGCGAATCGAGGATATGGCGAAGGCAGCCCATTTGCATCCGAATTATTTTATCGCCTATTTCAAGAAACATTTCGGCGTACCGCCGCTCAAGTACGTCAGCCGCAAGCGCGTCGATAAAGCGAAGATTCTATTGTCGAGTACGACGCAGAGCATTAAGGAAATCGCGGATCAAATCGGCTTTAAGGAAACGAATCATTTCGCGAAGTTTTTCCGTAAAGAAACAGGGCAAAGCCCGACCGAATATCGCACAGTCCACTCGTAAATAAAAGGCGTTCCGCTGCAGGTTTGAAGCTGCAGATCAGAGCGCCTTTGTCGTTGCATGGCCTACAAATTCTTCATCGTAGCTACCATTACCTCGCCTGTCAGCCATTTGCGCATAAGCAGCAGGATTAACAATGGTGGCAGTGATAGGATGGCGCCAGATAGCAGCAGATCCGCTTGCGAATACACGGGTCCGGCTTCGCCGATCTCATTCATTGCATTCACATACGTCATGAGCGGCGGAAACGTCTGTGGATTCGTCAGGTGGATGAAGGCCTGAGTGAAAGAGCCCCACAGCATGACGAAATGAAGAGCTCCCAAAGCAAGCAGCGGCTTCCAGATCGCAGGGATGTAGACGCTGAAGAAGATGAATGCTTCCCCTCTACCCGCCGCGGCTGCCTCTTCCCTGCGATTGCTATATTTGCTGTTAAAGATGCTCTTCAAGATGAAGATCGGCAGAATCGAGAAGAAACCCGTGAAGAATAAAGGGAAGATCGTATTGCTCATATGTAAGTTTCGATAAAACATAAATTCATGAAACGTCGAGCTGCTGATTGTCAGCAAAACCAGCAGCAATAGCTTATACAGCCCCCTGCCAGGCAAATCCTTGACGGTTAGCGGGAATGCAAGCGCCGCCGTAATCAGCATGAAGATGATAACCGCCATTAAGTCGATTACCATATAAAGCATATACCGGTAAGGAGATAACAAAGTATGTAGTGCAGAACCGGACAAGTGGAACGTAAACGGATAAATGAACAGCAAGTACAACATGATTAACACAGCTGAAGAAAGCACGATGGTGATGAGAATGCCCGCGATATTTTTCCCTTTTCCGGTGGATTGGATGGCAGCAGCACCACTGGAAGATGTAAATAAATCACGTGCAAACAGCCCTCTAATGAGCAAATAGGCAAGCAAGGAGCAGCTAAACTGAACGACAAACTGAAAGACCCCTAACGCTCCAGCTAGATTGTAATCGGCATTCATGAACACGGTTCGAAAGCCGAAGCTATCCAAGGTTTCGCCTGTCTCCGCTACTAGCGGATTGACCAGCAGCCGCTGCAGCTCCGAATCCATCGTCAGAAGCGAACCTAGCTGCATGAGCATGAACGCGGTAACTGCCTTCATTGCCGGGATGACGTTGCGGTGCAAATAGCTGCTGCGTTCGCGAATGCTGCTGTTTGCCATCGCCGCTTGCCTTGCGCCGATCGCCGTTAGTGCGATAAGTATGGGAATGCCGCAGGTTTTGAACACTTCTACAGCAACAAGCACCATTGGAAACAGCTCCGAATGAGCGAGCGGCATGGATTGGATCCCAAACGGTGAAAGACTCTGTGATAGTGAGAGCATCGTAATATAGACGATAATGGCTGATGGAATGAAGTAAGGGATCAGAAGCAAGGTGGTGAATCCGCCTCTGAGCCTGCGAAATCTAATATTGCTTAGCGCGAGAGCCGCAACTAGCGCGATGATGCCGCCGACTGCCGTATATGCAAGCTTCATGGATACCGTATTGCTAACTATGGACGTAAACATAGGCAGATTGAAGAGGTAACGGAAATTGGACAGCCCAGCCCAGTCGCTGCTGAAGAGCCCTTTAAAGATGACAAAATTGACGAATGAACCGTACAGCATCATAAAGAATGGAATTCCTTTGAAAATAAACCAAAGCAATAACGGCGGGATTACGAGCAAATAATCCATCCGGTACTTCCAAATTCGCTGCAGCATTACAATTACTTCCTCCTAATGGATAATCATCCTTTTCTTCCTCTCTTCTATTCGACAAAAAAGAGGATTGTCCCTCCGTCACCTTCCGGCGACTTTAGGACAATCCTCCTCTGAACAACAACTATCTGCGAATACGGTTACCGAAGTATTCCTTTGTATCGGAGCTAAAGCCCAGTGTTAGCGGCCCAAGAAGCTGGTCATCGTCTGTTTTATAAGTAACAAGCACTACGTTGCCTTTCTTAGCTACATAATCCTCGTATGCTTTCTTCTTGTCATCCTGTGGGAAGAGTGCTGCATCGGAAGCAGGCACGATTGTTACTTCTGCTTCGTCTTTCTTCGTTACCACATGTTTCTTCTGATCATCGGAAAGCTGTTTCCAAGCAAGCTCGCGATATTCAGTTACTTGCGCCGGGGATAATGCAGCAGACTGCTCTGTCACGACCAAGAAGTGAAGCGCGCTGATCGGCGGAATGCTCTTCGTCGTTGCAGGACCGTAGTAAGTCGTAACTTTCATGCCGGCTTTCAAAGCCGACCATTCAATCGGTTGACGCTCGGTATCGCGGATCGTTGTTTCTTTACCGGAGTTAAGAACCAGCGTAGTTTCTTTACCGTCGCCAAATTTCACTTGCCAGCCGTCGCTTGTTTTCTCAACGGATTGAATAACATCTGTTTTAACCAGGCGCTCAGAACCGACTACAACCTTCGCTGCATGCGATTGACCTGGGTAGCTCATCGCAACGATTGGGCCGTATTCAGCTGTAAGCTCCAAACCTGCTTTCAAATCTTTAGCGGCAAATGGCTTGCCTTCTTGATTCGTAAGTACGGTTTCTTTATCGACAGTCAGCACGATCCAGTTGTTTTGGCCTCTGCCAAGAACACTGATCTGTACAGAACCGTCTTGTGTAGGACGAACATCTTCGATAATGCCGGACACATTAATCAAATTCGACTCGCCTTCCTCCGGTTGATCTTTAGAGGTAAGTTCCAGAACCTTGTCTCTTGCGTTATAGTGCAGCTCGTAACCAAGCGCTGCCGCTTCGCCGCGTGCTGGGAGATAGGCTTGGCCATTAATAAAGACAGGCTCCAAAGATGTTGCTTTTCCGTCTACAGTAACATCAATGTCACCGCGCAGGAATCCATTCACTTTCTTCATAAATCCGGATGCCTCAACTGCTGCTGTGGTTCCAAGTAGCCCCGCTAACGTTGCTACAATGATGAGTTTCTTCTTGTTCACTAATTCGTGCTCCCTTCGCGATCAATTCTATTGGTTGTAGGGCCCTACATGATCTCCAGACGTGCCTATCTACAGAAAGGTTGCAGAAAAAAATAAAAAACGATCTGGACGCTATCGTCCAGACCGAATCCGTTTATCCATTATCATCCTCATACCATGGATTTAAGTGGACGAGCACTTCATCCACTTCCGGATGTGCGTCCATCAATTTCTTCTTAATGGTTCTGATGATATCATGTCCTTCTTGAATGGTTAGCGTCCCCAGAACCGCGACCCTGGCATCCACCAATACGTAGTGACCATGCTCTCTCGCACGCAGTCGATCTATCCGTTTCACCTCGGGAACTTCGCGCAAATGCTCCGTGATATCCTCGATTTTCTCGGGGCTTAGACTCTTGTCCATTAAGACATCAGCCGTTTCGCGTGCCATATCGAAACCCAGCTTCAATACAAGGAGCGATACGATAACCCCTGCGGCAGGATCGCCGTAGCTGAGCCAGCTGCTATCGATTCTCTCACCTAACCAACCCAGACCAATACCTACCGAAGCCGCCAAGGAAGCATAAACATCCGCAAGATGATCGTAGGCTGTAGCCAGCATCGCCTTACTCTTCGATTCCTTACCGATTCGCATCGTATAGATATATAGAATCTGCTTGGCGACCAAGGAAACAATCGCGGCGGCAAGTGCGATGAGATGCGCTTCCGTCGGCGGCTCGAAGAATGTGAGAACGGCATGGTACCCCATATATAAAGCTGCTGCAATGAGGATAAAAGCAACAATTCCCGCTCCAAGCACCTCGGCCTTGCCATGTCCGTATGGATGATCCTCATCCGGCGGTTTGCCCGACACACGCATTGAGCTGTACGCAGTGGCGGTCGCGATCACGTCCCCGGCATTGTGAATACCGTCCGCAATTAAAACCTGACTCTGAAACAATATACCGACAATTAGCTTGATACCAGTCAGAAGCACATTGCTGATCAGAGAGATCCACATCGCGACGATTGATGCTTTGCTTTCCATGTGTCCCTCTTCATTCCCCTCTTCTGCCATAGTTCATAATAATGGAGATATTACACTTTATGACATTCAAACGCAAGGTACGGAAGCGCAAAACAGGCCCTTCCGAACAAGTCGGAAAAGCCTGTTTTGCTTGAAACGATTATGGCAGGCTTGCGGCTGCTTTCGCTTGTCTGGCGAGCTCAGGCAAATGCGCTTGATTCTCTTGAATTTGCCGCAGATGGCGCATCCGTTCACTGCTCGCACCCTTTAGCACAGCCTCCCCATGGAGCTCCTCCACCCAATAAGGCGCGAATGTACTCACATATTCATGCAGCTCAGCCATATGTTCTTCCGTGTAATGTCTGGAGAAATTAATCAACAGCACGCGCCGATTGTTCCCCCCGCCAAAAGCGGCATGTTTCATATAATTGTTGAAAACGAGCAAGTCCCCGGGTCTAATATCGAGCGGCACCGCCGGAAGGTCAGCACGGTCAATACCCCACTGTGCCTGCATTTCAGAAGTGTGAATTTGCTCCTTCAAAATTTCTGTAAACTGATCGCCGATATAATGGCTTCCCGGAATGACTCGCAGCGCACCTGTTTCTTTCGTAACCGGGTCTAGGTAGAAGGAAACATTGAGGCTCTTGAGATTACCCGGCCAATGCTTATCCATGGAGGTGTCGGAATGCCAGCCCGTGTCTCCGACATATTTGTTGCCTGCGCTCGTCAAATAATTGTAGTCGTCACCAAGCAGCGTGGAGCAAATCGTGTGCACGCGCGGATCGTCCAGCAGCGAAGCCAGTTTCTCGCTGTGACCGAGAAATGCGACGATCGTCGAAGTTTTCTTGAAGGTATGCGGTTTGCCGTTGAAGTTTCCCCCATGCTTCGTAAAAACAGCATCGAACTCTTCCGTAATCTCCATGATGCGGTCTTGCATTAACCCCCGAAATACCAAATACCCGAACGTGTCGAAGAACGCTTTCTGCTGGCTCGTTACTTTGAAATCCTGCATAACAGCTACGCACACTCCCGCTTATGAAATGCGAATCGACTACATAATTACAATGTTCATGGTCTATTCTCAAACCTATTTCGACTCCCAGAAGAGTATTCCTGCCGCTTGTCTCGTTCAGGCTCCCGGACGTAGTCACATGCTGCCAGCTTAACGATGAATCAATTGCTCTCGGCGCGGTCCTACGGACACGGTAGACACGCGAACGCCAATCGACGCTTCGACGAAACGGACATACTCCTGCGCTTCATGAGGCAATTCGTCGAAGGTTCTAGCATCCGATATCGCGCATTTCCAACCGGGCAGCGAGGTCCAGATCGGTTTGGCATGCTCAAGCTGCGCTGTAACGGGAAAACGCGTTGTCGTTGTCCCATCCGCCAGCAGGTAACCGGTACAGATCGGAATTTGCTCCAGATAGCCAAGCACATCGAGGTTGGTAAGCGCAACCTCGGTTGCCCCCTGTACCATGCAGCCATACCTTGTCGCAACGGCGTCGAACCAGCCCACTCGTCTCGGACGCCCGGTTGTCGCACCAAATTCACCTGCGTCGCCGCCGCGCAATCGAAGCTCTTGTGCTTCATCGCCGCTTAGTTCTACTACAAACGGCCCGGCACCTACACAGCTGGAGTAAGCTTTGGTGACCGCTATGACATGGCCGATTGCGTAAGGTGGAATGCCAGCTCCTACAGCGGCAAAGCCGGATAAGGTAGAAGAGGAAGTCGAGTAAGGATAAATGCCATGATCGGGATCGCGAAGGGCCCCAAGCTGGCCTTCGACCAGAATGGACTCGCCTCTCATCCACGCTTCATGCAGCAGACTTGTCGTATCCGCCAGATAGGGACGCAGCTTCTCTCCATACGCCATAAGCTCCGAGATGAAATCATCGGCTTGCACAGGCGGTTGCCCATATAAGTGCTGCAGCGTCACGTTCTTCGCAGCCAGCATTTGATCCAAGCGCCGATAGAGGCGCTCCTTATCGAACAGCTCCGCTGCTTGAATGCCGAGCTTCGCATACTTATCCGCGTAGAAAGGTGCAATTCCGCGTTTAGTCGAGCCAAAGCTGCGCTCGCCAAGGCGCTCTTCCTCCAAACCATCAAATTGCACATGGATCGGCACCACAACCTGCGCCCGCTCGGATACGGCCACTTTCGGTTTCGGCACACCGCGCGCTTGCAGTTCTTCGATTTCTCGCATTAACATATTCACGTCAACGGCCGTCCCCGGGCCAATCACATTCGTCACATTCGGATAAAACACGCCGGATGGCAGCATGTGCAATGCAAATTTCCCATAGCTGTTTATGATCGTATGCCCCGCATTGCTGCCTCCTTGAAAACGAACGACATACGAAGACTGCGCTGCCAGTACATCCGTTAGCTTCCCTTTGCCTTCATCTCCCCAATTTGCACCTACAATGGCCGTTACCGTCATAGAGTCACGCCTCCCAATTGTTGATCCTTCCTTGCAGACTTGATTATAATGGAACTACTCGCATCAAAATAATTGATATTACTAATATCAGATATTAGGTGAACTAATGACTATTAATTCAGAATGGTATCGAAGCTTCTATTGGACAGCCAAGACAGGCAGTCTATCGCGCGCGGCTGAGAAGCTGCATATTACGCAGCCTGCGGTCAGTCATATCTTAAAGCAGCTGGAAGGCGCACTCGGCGGACAGCTCTTCTTTCGTTCAGCGAAAGGCGTTATCCTGACAGCAGAGGGCGAGGTGTTATTCCGTTATATCGAGCAGGCATTCAGCTTCATCGAATCCGGCGAGAAGCGGATCGCGGAGATGCACGACCTAGAGAGCGGAGAAATCCGAATCGGGGCGAGTGATACGTTATGCAAGCATTACCTGATGCCTTACTTAGAGAAATTTCATCAACATTTCCCGCAAGTACGCATCCATGTCACCAATCGGACTACGCCGGAAACGATTGACCTGCTGACTGAGGGCAAGATCGACTTCGGTATTATTAATCTGCCTGCAGGCAATGCCAAAATCGATATAAAGCGCAGTCTCTCCCAGCAGGATTGTTTGGTAGGCGGCAAGAAGTACGCCGACATAACAGGTTTGTCTCCGCTAGATGTGCAAGAGCTGCATCGGTATCCCTTGTTAATGCTAGAATCCGGAGGAAGTACAAGACGCCACCTCAACGACTGGGCTGCCGCGCAAGGTATCCAGCTTCACCCGGAGCTTGAGCTTGGCAGTATTGATCTGCTTCTGCAATTCGCCATCCGAGGATTCGGACTTGCTTTCGTTATTCGCAACTATATTGAGGAAGAATTGGCCTCCGGCGAGCTCATTGAAATCCCTCTCCACCCGCCATTGCCTGAGCGCTTTATCGGCATCGCTACTTTGCGAGGCGTCCCGCTTTCGGCTGCCTCCAATCGCTTCCTCTCGATGCTGCCGTTAACATAAAAAAATCCACCTAACGGTTTGTTTAGAACAGACCGTATAGGTGGATTTACGGAAGCGGCGGAAGCCACTCCCCTTGTTTAATTAATCGAACACCTGCTTCGCAAACACCGTAGCTTCGCCACTGGCAGGTATAACACAGCGTATTGATATCTTCGGGTACAACGTTCGTCCTTACCCGCTCAATAACGTCTGACCAGAGCAGCTCCATCCCATAGTCAAACCCGAGCTTCTGCAAGATGCGCTCGTCATGGTTCGCAACGGAGACATTATGACAATGCGGCTCCGCATCTGATGGAAAACATGCGCAAAGATCGTCGGGACCTTTAACAATGGTAATTCGAGAAGCCGGTTCATCCCGCAGCTTGTTGTACACTATCGTCATATTCGCTGAGAAGTCCGCCGAATACCCCATCCCCCGAAAACCTAATAAACACAATAAATGATGCCCTCGCAATTGAATCGTCATCTTATCCCACCTTAACACGGCTTACCGCTTCTTAACTCGATACCAATACGGATAACTCTCTTGATAATTCAACTTCCGGTACAGCCGGTTCGCGGACGCATTGCTCTGGACGACAAGCAAATAGCCTTTCGCTGCCCTATTCTCTCTCGCCCAATGAAGCATATGCCGGATCAGCTGCTCCCCATACCCCCGATTGCGCTGCGCTTCCGCCGTTACGATATCGTACAAACCTATGTAACCTCGTTCGATTACGCCTAGTCCGCATGCGACCTGCTCTTTGTTTACTTCTAATGCGAAATAACCTTGCTTCTGTTTCGAGCTTGTAATAATTTGAGCCGCGAGTTGTTTATCCGTGTCTGTGATCCTATTCATTTCGCACATCGTAGCAAGCCACGTCTCGCTCATCGCGTCTTCTCTCTTAATTCCATGCAGCTCCGGTGCCGGCACGTTATCTAAGCTTTCTATTATCATAACACGGGATGGGTCTGCGATGGCATACCCGCGCTGTGCCAGAATTTGATCGAAGTCCGGAGGAACGAAAGGTGTTATTTTGAAAATCGTATCCTGACCGGCTTCGTTATACAACGCTTCGCATGCTGCAATTCGCTCTTCTAATTGGTAATCGTCGCCAGAGTTAAGCACTGAAACGGAATTGGATCGTTTCGTATAACCTCCTGCAAACCGAAGCAACCACCCGTCATATACAACCGTCTGCAAGGACGGCCATGCATTGAGCGTTAGTTCTTCTATCATTTTGTTCAATGGTATGGTCTCACTCCCCTTAAGAAATTAAGTATAAATATACAATTATAGGTTTAATTATTCAATACTTCTTTACTTCATCCCGCACTGAAAAAATGTTAAAATGAGACAAGCATCCACTTTGAAAGGCGGAGAAAAAATGGCACAACTGATCGCACCCCCTACATATACTCCCTTCGAGAAAGAAGAAGAGCAAATACAGAAATTGAAAGAATGGGGCCTGCTCTCCGAGAAAGCTTCCAAATCGAAAACGTTTCTCTACAAAAATAACGGTGTTCATACCGTCTGCTCCATTGTTGGCTTTGTCGACAAAATGACTGCCGTCCTTGAACTCGATGACAAACAGCACTGCATTCATCCTTCCTACTTGAAGGAGATGCAAACGGCAAGCTTCGGTCAGAGACAAACGACAGCAATCGAAGATGAAACCGTTTATTCGGATGATGCCTCAGAAGCAGCCGCGGTTACCGCTCAAGCAGTTGAAGCTGATCTGGAAGATATAACCGAGGCTGCAACTGTTACCGTAGCAGCCGCTTCAGCCATTGAAGAGCCTACAACCGAAACCAAGGCAGCGAAGTCTGAGGAGAAACCCGCGAAGAAACCGAAGAAAGAGAAAGCGCCGAAGCTTGAGCTTCCTGAAGAGAAGGTGAAAATGCGAGCAACGCTTAAAGAGTTCACGACCGTTCCGAACAATTTCTCCGATACGGATGACGAAGTTATCATTTACGAGGAAGTGTCTATTGCAGAGCCTGCTCTTGAACTGGGCGCCGCCTGGTCCAGCCATAGCAACACGCTGAAGAAACTAGAGCTTGCCGTTGGGGACACGATTACTTTCGAATGCAAAATCGTCGCCAAGAAACTGACGAAACATCCCGTCGCCTACAAGATTAACAATCCCGGCAAAATTCAAAAGGAAGAATCCTAGTCCGCGATTCTTCCTCAAAATCTTTAGAGAAGCCGTGGCTCATGGCTTCTCTTTTTTATGTTGTACAGAAAATTCGACCTTTTTCAAGCTTTATCTTATGAAATTGCTGCTGCAAGGAAATACTACTTCCTACGAAGGATATCCATTTGCCATTTGCAAGTCCGTAAGTCGATGCTTTCCGATCGGTCAGAGAAAGGAGCTCCTCCAACCTATGCAATCGAACTATGATCCCGTAAACGGAGAAAATCTTTCAGGCCCCGCTTCAAGCCCGGGCTCAGCTTCTGCTGTTAAACGCAAGCTGCACCCGAGCGTAGATTTGCAATTTGATCGCACATGGCTGCATCAATTGCAAGAACGCGTCGACCGCAACGGTCCTTGGGACGAGTGGACGATGTACCAATTGGCTATTGAAGCCGAACAGTCGAAGCTGGTTGAGAGCTTCGATGATTTGCAATGCCTGCGCAGCCTCCCTTCTTTCGAACCGATGCCGCATCAAATCAGCACGGCTCGCAAGGTGCTGCATGAAATGAGCGGCAGAGCCATTCTTGCCGATGAGGTCGGACTTGGCAAAACAATCGAAGCCGGCCTAGTGCTGAAGGAATATATGGTGCGCGGACTTGTGAAGCGCGCGCTCGTGCTCGTTCCCGCTTCCCTTGTGCTGCAATGGGTACGGGAGCTGAACAGCAAATTCGGCATATCTGCAGTTGCGCAGAAGAAGGACCACTCTTGGGCCTATGACGTTGTCGTAGCTTCAATGGATACTGCGAAACGCGAACCGCATCGCGAGAAGCTGCTTGGACAAGACTACGATATGATCATCATCGACGAAGCGCATAAGTTGAAGAATAAGAAGACAACCAACTATCAATTCGTGAATTTGCTTCGCAAGAAATATTGTCTCCTGCTTACTGCGACACCGGTTCAGAACGATTTGGACGAGCTGTATAACTTAATTACGCTGCTCAAACCGGGACAATTAGGCGGACAGAGCGAATTTGCCGCGAACTTCGTCGTGGACAAGCGTCTACCGAAGAACGAAGAGCAGCTGCACGAAGCGCTATCCTCCGTCATGATCCGGAATCGTCGCGGCGACGGCGGCATTCAATTCACGAAACGAATCGTGAAGAATATACCGCTCTCGCTCTCTACAGAGGAGCAGGCTCTATATGATGCCGTCACCAAATTTGTTCGGGATCGGGTCGATGAGAGCCAAGGCCAAGGCGATTGGTCGAGCCTCCTTTCCCTTGTCACGTTGCAAAGAGAAGTTTGCAGCAGCCGTGATGCCGTATTCTTAACGCTCGTCAACATGTTCAAGAAGACGGCGGAAGATTCTCCGCTCCGCGCGAAAATTTGGGAGCTGGTTGAAGTTATTCGCGGCATTAAGGCGAATACGAAAGCGGAGAAAACGATGGAGCTTGTTCGTGAAATGAACGATAAAGTGATCATTTTCACGGAGTATCGGGCTACGCAGGAATATCTGCTCCAATATTTCCGCTCTAACAATATGGTTGCCGTCCCCTACCGGGGCGGGATGAACCGCGGCAAGAAGGATTGGATGATGGATCTGTTCCGCGGACGTGCGCAGGTGCTTATTGCAACTGAGGCCGGCGGTGAAGGAATCAATCTGCAGTTCTGCCATCACATGATCAATTTCGATTTGCCTTGGAACCCTATGCGGGTCGAACAGCGGATTGGGCGTGTCCATCGACTGGGGCAAACGAGCGACGTACGCATCTATAATCTTTGCACGATCGGCACAATCGAAGAGCATATCGTCAGTCTGCTGCATGAGAAAATCAATCTGTTCGAGCTCGTTATCGGGGAGCTGGATCATATTCTTGAGCGGTTTGAGAAAAGCGAAACGCTGGAACAGCGGCTTGCCCGCCTGATGCTGGAATCCGCTGGCAATCAGGATCAGCTTCGCAAACAGATCGACGAGCTTGGCAATTCACTCAGCCGCATTCGGGACGAGGTTGAATTGGAGGAGCCGATTGATATGGGCGCCATTAACGCGGTTATGAACGCCGTGGGACAGACAATTGAGGTGAGACCATGAATGAACGTCAAATACACAAGTTTGTTCAGCGCTATCTAGAGACGACCAACTGCCAGATTGTCGAGAAATCGCCGGCCCATTTTCAAGTTAAGCTATCGCCGCGGGCCGATCGCGATCTAACGAATCGTCCTTACTATTGGAGCTTCGTCGATCGAACGGGAGCCGATCCGGAAACGATGTCCATGCTGCTCGTGACCGACAAGCAGAAATATGAGCAGGCGCAGGCAGCAGCCCCGCCTGCCCCTGCCCCTAATGCGGCGAACACAGCGGCAGATGCTGCTTTAAGCCGCTCCTTCGGCCATATTCACGGCACGTTGAATACGAATGTACGCGTACCTCGCGAGGATTTGTATTATGGCTCACGCCGATTGAATCAGCTGTTCGAGTCTGCCCGCAGCGGCGGCAGCTACCTGTGTTTGTTTCAAGAACCGGAGAAACGAAGCGCTCACCCGCTTCACTCCACTGCTTACAGCGCTTGGCTTGGGGTTAATATGAAAGTAGAGTTCGCATGCGACATGAAACGCGAAGAAATCCATTCGTTCGGCGTTTCGCTGGCAACAGGGCAATGTATCGAGCAATTCCACGATCGGCTCATGACGCATCGGATGACTCCGAAGCTGCCGCCTAATGTGCATACCGCCAAAAACGCCCTCTCCCTTAATAAGGCGGCTACGATTGCCGAGCAAACGCTGGAACGCAAGCTTCGCACCTATGATTACTCTTGGGCACAGGCAGCAGCTGAACGTTTGGCCGATGAGCTGTCGACCATCAATCATTATTATGAACCACTTCTGGCCTCGGCCGAAGAAGAGAATAAGCAGCTCATTACCGAACAGTTCGAGCGCAGACAAGAAGAAATCCGCTGGCAATATGAGCCTCGCGTCACGGCTTCTGCCATTAACTGCGGTATTTTCTATCTCCAAGGCATTGGCTAACAAGATCTCTCTTTATCCGGCAAAAATAGAACGGAGCTTGTCCCAATCCCTTGACACGTTCCTACATCCTTTTCAACTGAAGGTAAGGTACAATGACGGTGAAACGGCTTTCCCATTCTACAGGAAGCAGCAGGTGATGCAGATGATGCACATAAGGCTAATATCGATTTTTGTCTTAGCAGCCGCGTTCCTCTTGACGAGCACACAGGTCTCAGCAGCCGCACTTTCTTTCAAAATAGCCCCGAGCGAGCAGCATGCGATTAAGCTCCAGCAGCAAGTTCAATTCTGGGCGAATGCCTTGTCGGCTCAGCCTCAATTCCAATCCTGGAAGAAAGCGACCGCTACCATCATCCCCCTCGGACCGGGAACTCATGGGTGGCTGGTCACGTTTCGACTCGATCGTCTGCCCGTTGGTTATATGATTGTCCACGCAACCGCTGAAGGCGGGTTCATCCTTGGCGAGTACGGCGCCGGCGAACATCCCGCTTTCGACGCTAATACCTTGTACAGCTCCATGGTGCGACAAGGATTGTTCACCACCTTCGCGGAAGCCATAAAAAAACCGCTCCATTTGGAACGGCTTTACGTATCACCTGTACTTGCAGTTTGGAAGTATGTGGCGGCCAATCAGGAAACGTATTATTTGGATGCCTGGACAGGAGAAGCCTTGCCGATTACCGACCAGCTATGGCAAGAGCAACTCAAGACAATAGCTTCAATGGACGCGGACAAGCCTGCATTAAGCGGTGCAACGAAGACGACGCCAAGTCCCCTTACGAAACTGTCTGCCGCGAAAGCCAATGAAGGTTTCGATCCTTACGAGCGATTGCCTTGGCTGACCAAATCTCCTTTGTCCAAGGAGCAAATCAAACAATTGCCTGACTTGCTTAACCATCGGAATCAAATTCGCTTTACCGCTGAGCTGTTCCGTCAAACGGTGCTGTTCGTTTATCCGGCGATCGGGTACCATAACTGGGATAATCACAGCTTGTATGTCGCTTTTGATTCCGTAGGCACCCGCTATATCCCGATCGAGCTGCTTAATCAAGAAGGCCGCTTCTATAATTGACGGGGCTGAGTCGTTAGCCTTCTTCTCGAGGCTTAGAAGAACGGAACAGCTGCATCACACCTAATCCTCCCATGCCAAACCAACGTGTCAGCCAAGGCTCTCTGGATGCTTTGGCTATTTTGCGTCTTTCTTTCCGCGCTTCCTGCGGCCTGTCAATGATTTCGATCATTTTACCGGTCATGAATTTAATGTACTCTTCGGGTTTCTCAACAGCCATGTCCTTCATCTCCTTCAACAATTTCTAGTGTACCTACAGTGTCCCCGTTAATCATTTACTTCAAACATGAATGAGTTTCCTTGGTCTGTGCCACGCTAACGATAGCCATTATGGAATTGGAGGTATGGTACAGCATGCTGGAGTGCCGAACTAAACGAGTGCGGACTCGGTTGTTCCTGATGTTCTGTTCTGTTGTCATTTGCTCGTTTACATGGGGTTCGACTGATTTACTGGCAGCCTATCCGCTGGATGCGCCTGCGACTGATTCCCATCTGCAAACAGAAGCGCCGCCGAATTATCAACGCGCGCTTCCGAGCGCCGAAGTCCTTATTGATGTAGGCCACGGCGGAATTGATGGCGGCGCCCACCATGAGGATATTCTGGAAAAAGATATTAACTTAGCCGTAGCAAAGAAGCTGTATCTGCTTCTAAGCGCAAACGGCATTCGCGCCATTATGAATCGTGACGCCGACTATGCCTTAAGCGATGATAATCGTTGGAACCCATCACGTTCCCGGCATCGGCGCGATTTGTCGCAGCGCAGCCAATTAACGAAAGAAATTCAGACGAAGATTCTCGTCAGCATCCATGTCAATTGGGCACCGGACAAAACAGAGCACGGTCCGCTCGTTCTTCATCAAAACGAGGGAGAAAGTGCGCTGCTCGCGTTTTGCATCCAAGATGCATTAAATCGCAAGCACAATACGCACCAACTCCCCCGTGTAGGATCGCCGTTTTATTTGCTAAATGTCGTGAAACAGCCAGCCGTTATCGTCGAGCTGGGTTTTCTAAGCCACGAGGGCGACCGAAGTATGCTGCTGAACCCTCGCATGCAGCTTCAATTGGCTGAGGCGATTTCATCAGGAGTGCGGAATTATATCCTTCTCCGCTGAAGGCACCACCATCTCAGATAGCTTCACGAAGCTGGTCGTAGACTGCAGCCGCGGAATGGCATCCTTTAGCACCGCGGCTGTTAGTTTTCCGGGAGGTCCAACATGGCCGATTATGACGCAGCTGTCATTGCTCTCCAGATATTTACGAAGCACCCCAACCTGCTTGGAAATATGATTCGTCGTGTATACATCGTCTAAGAAAACTTGATTGGATAACAGCGGCACGCCGAGCTCGGCTGTCACCTTTGGGAGCACCGTCTTATAGGTTGTTCTGCTGTCCAAGAAGAACAACCCATGTTCCTTGACGACGGATAACACCGCACGCATGGCACGTTCATCCGCTGTTACTTTAGAGCCCATATGATTGTTCATTCCTACGGCATGCGGAACGTCGGCAATAGCTGCCTCTACCCGTTTGCGGATTTCAGCATCGCTCATGCTTGTCGTGATCGCACCCGGCCCAAGCCATTCCGGCTTGCCTCGAACGGGTTCCATAGGCATATGGACGATCACGTCGTCGCCTCTTTTGAACGCGAGCTCTGCATCTTGTTTCGTTGTCGGCATGAATGGCATGACAGCAACGGTAAAACGTACAGGAAGCTCCATCATCTCCGGCGTGCCCGTCATTCCGTTGCCAAAATCATCGATGACAATCGCTACCTGCCGATGACCTTTTAATTCTACTTTTTTCTCGTTTACCGGAGACGCCATTGCTGCACCGGTAGTTGGAGCCAGTAATAATGCAGCGGCTGTGATAATCCCCGCCAGCATAGTTTTATGTTGCATCCTTTTTATTTCTCCTTTTGTACATAAAGGTAGTTACCATACCTTCATTGTTTGTAAATAAAGGGAAATATATGTAAAAGAACCAAACAAGAAAGACGAGGCTGTCCTCGTCCTTCAAGCATGCTGAAATTTCTTAAACCGCGTAAACGGTTGCGCTAAGATTGATTGGGCCAACGACAGCAGCTTCGCTAGAAGCAGTAAGTTTCTCCACATACAGCGAATAACCGTGTGCACCAGTAGGCACGTTGATATCGATGACTTGAAGCGTGACAACGCCAAATTGTTCGTAGCCTGTTTCGAAGCCTTGCAGCGCGTAATAGATTTCTTGTGTGCCGCGGAATACACGGAACAGTACTTCTGCAACACCATCAGTTCCTGCTGCGCCAATTGTCGCAATCAGCTCAACACGATTATTATGGTGCTCAGGAGCGATGAAGATACCAAGCTCTGCTAGGATCGTTTTGGCAGGTGTTTGCGGAACCGGAATATGCACTTGGTTCGTAACGACTGCAGGTACACTAACATTATAATCAATGATTTTCACCATGAATGATCAACTCCTTTCCTACCAGATAGGTTATTCTATGAAAATCATTTTGCTTTGGTGTGGACGAGTTGTGTTTCATCCATTATGTGAACTAAAAAACTGCCGGGTTCATTGTGAACCGGCAGTTTTACTTTGTTTTGTTATAAAAAAAAAATAAACCCCAGAATCATCTGGGGTAAGTTTGAAAGTATGGTGCGGTCGAGAGGACTCGAACCTCCACGGCTGTTACACCACTAGAACCTGAATCTAGCGCGTCTGCCAATTCCGCCACGACCGCATCTGGCAGTTCCTGATTCAATCTATTGTTTGAAGCAGTAAAAATACTTTACCATGAATAGAATAGCAGTGTCAAACATGAATATGAAACCGCATTATTTTGTAACCGTTCTGGCTTTACCCAATCCCTTGTCGATCGCATCCAACAATCGGAAAGTTGTATCGCAGCAGTACTCCCAGAACATGACCCCGCCCAGTCCTTCATTCTTAACAAACTCACATTTGTGATGAAGCGATTCCTCATCCTCATACGAGATAAACTGATTGCCATTGTATAGGAATGGCGCTTTCGCTTCATCGTCCCAGAATCGTGTATAACCATTCTTCTCGATATAATCGTTAGCCAAACGGGTGAAATCAGGCCCGTAGCCACCCGCTCCAGCAGTCATCTGAAGGAAGCCGTTATTGACGTTCGGAACATCCTTCCACATCCGCGAGTAGAAGGCCGCGCCGATAACGATCTTCTCGCGAGGCACACCTGCTGCAATAAACATTCGAACAGAAGCCTCCACGCTAATGCGGAACAAATCACCTGTTGAGGCAAACAGATTCGTGTGGTGACCGGTCAATGTCTGAAAACCGCCGCGCATGTCGTAGGTCATCAATTGCACGTAATCCAAGTAGCGCTGAACCTGATCCATCTCGGTCCCGTCTATGTAGTATTGGTCCGCTCCCGCCGCGATGGTCAGCAAATAATGTCGGTTGTTTCGTGCGCCAAGTTGATCTAATGCCTCTCTGAGTTCTTTCAAAAGTAACGTGAAATTGCTTTTGTCGGCCGGGCTCGAGGCGATCCCCGCTACGCCGTAACACGGATATTCCCAATCCAAATCAATGCCATCGATCGCATAGCTGTCCAGAATGGCTACAGCTGTTTCAGCCATCCGTTTCCTGCCCTCCGGCGTAGAAGCAGCTTCGGAGAACCCGCCTGCACTCCATCCACCAACGGACAACAAAATCGTTAATTTAGGATTATAGGACTTGATCGTTTGCAGACTGGCTAAATGCTTCAAATGGCCAATGGAGATTTCATCGTTGACTACATGGCCGAAAGCAATATTAATATGAGTCAGCTTCAATGCATTTTCTTTGGTTAGTTTCGGAAGCCATGAATCGCCGACATAACCAACCGAATAATAGTTGGATGTTGATGTCATAATTAGTTTTCCTCCTTATTTCTCATCTGTTAGACGTGTCCCTATTTGAAGTACTTCTCTACCGATCCCCAGCTTATAGCCTGCGGTTACATATCGAATGCCGCCTTCTTTATCTACGACCACTACGAATGGAAGGGACGCCGCATCCGACCCAAGAAGCTTTCCGCTTGCCTGGTGGATGACGAAATCACGATCGTGAACGAACGAGAAATCAACCGGATATCCTTCATAGGAAGCAGGTTCAAAAGATGCCGTCCGGCCTTCCTCACCGTCAGCCATGATAATAGGCATGCCAAGTGCATCATAAGCACCTACAAGCTCTTTAATTTCTCGGAGCAAATGCTTGGAAGGCTCGCGCTCCGGCTCGATCCATGCCAACACTGCGCTTCTGCCCTGTGTCAATTCGCTCAGTGTTGCTGATGTTCCATCCTGGCGAGTAAATCGCCAAGTCGGGTCAGCCTCCCCAATGACCGGCACTTCACTACTCGGATACCGGAACGACAAAGGCAGTTCCCCACGCGCACCTTCCAGTACTGTAAAATAAGTAAAGCGAACGAGCACGGAACCGTCCTTCTGCCTCGTACCAGCCGTCATCCGATAGCGGCCCACTTCTAGCTCAAAGGGCTGATCGTACACATTGGTTTGACCATGTGGATAAAATAACGATTGATACATGCCATTCTCCAGTCTGGCAAAAGAGAAGTTCCGGAAATAGGCTGCCTCTTCCGCATCAGCCGGAGCTTCCGGATCACGCTTCAGCAGCACTTCCCCGATCACCGCAGTCGGAGTAAGAGTGCTTACTTGTTCGAAACGAGCATCATGCCAGCTATCATTCAGCCAGTACTGCGGCTTACGCTCACTGGGATGAAGCCTCGCAGGAATACCGATGCTCCGGCAAAGCGCCACGTACAGAATGTCACGTGAGATACGGTCGCCTTTCAGAAGGCGATAGCTGCCGGAAGGCATCGCAGACCCTTGATAGTACGTCATATCCTCGACAACTTCAAACTTCAGAAGCAGATGACGGACAAGCTTAGTTGGGTCCAGCTGATAGTCCGCGATCTCTTCTGCAAGCAATATTTCTTGAAAAAATTGTTTATAAGGGCCAATCATTTCGAACAAAACACGCGGACACAGTACATAACGCGAGAACATGTCTTCTTCAAATAAGTCCGCATAAGGCAGCGACCCTTTCAAATGATCGAGCAACGCAGGGCGGAACGTATCGGTCAAATCTTTATCGTTTAAGCTCTCAAGCAAGCGCAGCGGCCATTCTCCATATGTTGCTGTCTGCTCCTGCAGAAAAGCTGCGATTTCATGACTGTTCCCGCGCGCCTTGCGAAGAACAGGCCATACTCGCTCTGCCGGAAGACCAAGCTCATCAGCAATCTCACCCGCGCGTGCCTCACTAACAAACGTATCCTCGAAGCTTTTGCGAATGGCTGCCCCTTGCTGCAGTCGGTTGCGATGTTGCTGAAGCGCCTCTTCCGATACAGCTGACGCTTCATCGGCAGGCAGCTCCGGCGGAGGAACCATATCGAACTCGACGATGCCATCTTGCTGCTCTTGAGTACTAATCGTAAGGATAAACGAGTCCTGCTTAGATACGGATAGTTTACTTTCGCCCCACATAGATCCGTCTACGGCGCGAACTAGCAAATCTCCATAGCCTGTAGTAAGCGATACTTCACCATTAGCATCTGTCGTTAATTTGGCGATCGGTGTAAATTCCGCGAAATTATAAACTTGAAACGACACGGCAGCACCTGATACCGGACGACTATCCATGTCTTGAATTCTTACTACTATGTTGCGACTTGGTGCATACCCATCCAGCAAATTAATTTCCGTGTACCATTCGTGCGCGAGGGTTATCGATTCCGGCCCCGGATATTGCGAAGGTACGCGCGTGTTAATAAGCATCGCTCTTCGCGCCGGCGCGCTGAACCATCCTTCATTGAGCCGCGGCTCAGGCTCGCATGCCCCGATAAAATGCCAGCTGCCTTCCGCCCACGCTTCCACCCAGGCATGGTTCGAGTCCGAATGTGCCCAGCGCGGCGTGTAGCACTGCCTCGCCGGAATACAGAGGCTGCGCAGCGCTGCAACAGCCAAAGTCGACTCTTCCCCGCATCGTCCGAGCGTTGTACGAATCAGCGTCAGCGGCGAGACCGTTCGCGGATCATTGCCGATGTATGTTGCTTTCTCGTAGCACCAATGATTCGTTTCCAAGATCGCATCTTCCATGGACAGCTGCTTCACGCGATTGAAGAGCTCCTCGAACATAATGCCCCGGCTATCCTCGATATTCTCGTTGTTGACGCGATAGGGCAGCACAAAATGAAGGAACAAATGATCCGGCACTCGATTGCCCCAAGGCATCCGACGACGAATCTCCAACGTCTTACGAACGTGGCTCAGAAACAAGCTGCCATCGTAATCAGCCAGGTCGTTCAGTGGCATATAGGCGTAGAGAAACTTAAGTGCCATATGCTCTTCTGCGCTCAAATCTTCCTCAAATACACGGAACAGCTCTCTCTTCCTCGCACTGGCAAGCTGCTGCTTCTCCTCGAACTTGCGCTCGATCGTCGTGCGTGTTTCTTCATCTAATGAAAACCTTGCAGATGTTAAGGACATGCCGCCTCACTCCCTCCATAGCTTCCCATCTTCTCGAATATAGAACGTTGAGCTGCCATCCATGGAAGGCGCCGATAGTTGAAATAGCCGTGAAGTCCATTCCATATGAGGCTGGATCATCCACGTGTCTTCCCCCATAAGCAAGGCCAGATCCCCGCTAAACACACCGAATTCCGCAAAATGATTGCGCTGACGATAATACAGCTTGCGCAGCTGCCACTTGATCGTTTCATCCTGCGGCAGCGTGAAGCTATCGGTGCTCTCTTCACCGGCAAATACTACATATCCCCATAGTTCCGGGTAATGCATATTGACGATTCCCATCGGCGACCAGACCCAGTTGTCTTCCGGGTATGACTTGCCGGTAGCCGGATTGATTACTTTCTCATAGCGTCCATCTTTCACTTCGGCCTGCCATTCCACACGGGAGAAATTAACGCGCCAGAATTGTCCCGGTGTCGGGCGACGCCCCTCAGCAGCACATTCCAGTAAGCTCTTCCAAGGCATGGCCACTTCAACGCTCCAGGAGCGATTAGCAGCGAGTGGATTGTTGAGCTCTCCATCGATGTGAACCGCTGTCTTCAGCCCCGCAATGTCCCATGCATTAACGGCCGGCCCGCCGTCACGGTACGGCTTCACTAGCAGCAAATCCCATACGGTATTCAGGGCATTGATTTCAAATTCGTAGTATTGGTGCGAATCACCGTCAGGATCAATGAAAATTTCAAAATCATTATCGTAGAAAATAACGGAGTCCCGTTCCGTCAATGTGGCCCAAATTTGATCTTCCACCAATTCGGCGCCGAAATAGAAGTATTCGTCGTCCCATAACATTTTGACTCGCGTCCGTTTGCTTGGCCTCGGTCTTAAATCGCCTTCGATATCAACGAACTCAGCCGTCCATGGTGCATCTGCCCAAAAGGGTTTATCCAACCTGCCATCCAATACAAGGGGTTCAGTCGCTCTGCGGCACATGTAATGCTCCGGTGCATACTTCTTGATGTGTGGTTCCGGTACTCCGCTGAAATTCATTGATCCAGCCTCCAGCCTCGAATTATGTTATATCTTCTTCGAACGCAGATTCCATTTTTCACAACTATTATACCGTTTTCACATAGAATATGTAAATATTAGATATAACAAATAACATTACTGCAAGATCAAGGTATATCTTAAACGCAAAAAAGCCTCCTTGCGAGCATTAGGCTCACTAGGAGGCGAATAGCAACCCGAGACTTAATCGTTCAGGTCAGGTCCGGGTCCAATCGACTGTCTTGAAATCCATTTCACTGGAATCACAGCGCGTTCGCGTTGGATGACATGGTTCTCTAATTGATCGATGATCATCATTGCAGCACGTTTTCCGATTTCCTCGTAATTCTGCTCGACGGTTGTAATCGGAATATCGCCTTGCTGCGACATATCGTTGTTATCGAAACCTACAATCGACAGTTCCTCCGGAATCTTGATCCCCAGATCGATAGCCGCTTTCATACAATCATAAGCGACCATGTCATGTTCGGTTTGAATCGCCGTCACGCGCAGCTTCATCAGTTTCCCTAACAAATCCTTGTAAAATTCCCGCCGAGTCGCCGGAGCACCCTCTGCTTCCCGTGGCAGGTCGCTGAAGATCAGTTCAATATCCACAGGAAGTCCGTGATCGCTTAGCGCTTTACTATAGCCGAAGAAGCGATCACGTACTGTACTTCGGTACTGAATGCCGATCGTAGATATGAAAGCAATACGTGAATGGCCCAGCTCAATGAGCGTAGATGCCGCTTGGTAACCGCCTTCATAATTATCCGAAACGGCGCTCCCCATTGTCAGCAGGCTGTAATATTGGTCGACGGTTACGATCGGATACTCGCTTAGATGAAGCGCATGGACAACATCCAAATTCTTCTGCGTGCTGACCGGGTACAAAATAATGCCCGATGTCCCTCTCTTAGGCAGCGAATGCAGCAGCTCGCGCTCTCGTTCACTGCTCCAATCGCTATTATGGATACTGAGGTAGTACCCCTTGGATTCTACGTATTTGGCCGCACCCTGCATATGCTCAAGCGTATTGTGAGCGGTAACAAAAGGAAGGATCATGGAAACGATTCGGCTGGAAGGAGAGGCCTCCCTCAATTCCAATTCAGGACGAACATCATCTTGTTTCTTAACGAAGCTGCCGCTGCCCCTTCTCCGATAGATCAGACCTTCTCTTTCGAGTTCTATCAATGCACGTTTGGATGTAATGCGGCTGACGCCGAACTGCTCCGCTAGCTCAAGTTCCGTCGGAAGCTGCTGACCGGTAACATATTCCCCTTGAGAGATGCGTTCGCGCAAAACTCCGAGTATTTTACTGTATAACGGCTTATTGTCGCTCAGCACAGAATTCACACCTCAGCCTAATTAGTTCTATTTTTTTCAGTATATCTATTATTGTCTTACTAATCCAACAGATTTTATACGGATTACGTGCTAGCCTGTAATCCCCGTCCGCTCTACACTTTCCACAAAGTACCGTTGTACAAACAGATACATGGCAATAAGCGGCGCGATCGTCAGGAGCACCCCTGTATTAAGCAGCATGGACGTATACACAGGGTCCGGTTCCTTAATGCCAACGCCCATATCCATCAGGCTCGTAGAGAGTACTTTCACCTGTTTCAGGAACAAGCTGACGTAATAACTGTCGTTCCATTGCCAGACGACGGAGAACAGAAGCACCGTGATAATGGCAGGAATGGCGTTAGGCAGCATGATGCGGGAGAATGTGCGAAGCACCCCTGCGCCGTCAACCAGTGCGGCCTCCTCGACTTCCTTCGGAATCCCTCTAAAGAACTGACGGAAAATATAAATATAGAGTCCGTTCTTCAGCCCCATTGCCGTACCGGCCGAAATAATAAACGGCCAGAACGTATCGATCAAATTCAGCCCTTTCTTGCCGGTAAACAAGTGAATGAGACCAAACAGATCAAAGTAACGATACGTCAGGTAAAGCGGAATCATGATCGTTTGCGGCGGCACAACAATCGTGAAGATGACGAGTGCAAACAGAATCTCGCTGCCCTTAAACTTCAGTCGCGCAAACGCGTAGGCGGCCAGTGTACAGGAAGCCATCTGGATGATCGTCGTACTCGACGTGATGTAAACCGTATGCAGCAAGGAAGTCAAGTAATGCGAGGACTCCATCGCGATTTTGAAATTATCGAGCGTAAAATGTCTGGGAATCCAGAGCACCGTCGGATCGTAGATATCGACCTTGCTGCGAAAGGCGATGGAGATTCGCAAGAATAGCGGAAACAAGATTACGAAACAAAATCCGAGAATGAGGATGGCTCTAATCAGTCTCCACGCGAAACCTTTCGTTTTCTCCACCGGGTTGTACCGTCTTACGAATAAATCGGCATAAGCTGTAGACGATTTCATAGACTCACCTCCCCATTTAGTCATAGTAGAACACTTTGCGTGAGATTAGGCCGACTGAAACGGCAAGAATCAGGCCGACGCATAGGAAGAACACCCACGACATCGCGGCGCTAAGACCGAAATCGAATACTTTGAAGGCCGTTTCCGAGATCAACAAGTTAATCTGGTTACTGCTGAACGTATCGGTGATCGAATAGACCATGTTCGTAAGAATGAGCGGCGTAACCATTGGAAACGTAATTTTCCAGAAGCTCTCGTACCCTGTCGCGCCTTCAATCTTGGAAGCCTCATACAAGGATGGCGAGATGGACTGCAAGCCTGCTAAGAAAATAAGAATTTGCACGCCGGACGAGCTGATAATCTCGTAAATCCGATCGACCGCACCTGTAATATAATTCACGATAACCGGCGATAACCCGGATTCGATCATCATTTTACTTAACTCGAAGCTCTGCAGGGCATTCGATTCCCCGTCTCCTCCATTGCCAGACGGAATTGCGCCACCGCCGACAAAGCTGCTGATATCCAGATTCGCAATGGCGCTCGAAGCCAGAATAACCGGCAAGAAGAAGATGGCTCTGGCGAATGGACGCCCGACAAACTTCTGATTGAGCAGCACCGCTGCAAACAAACTGAATATAAGAATGAGCGGGACGTTCACCACCATGTTGCCAAGCGATTCCGCCAAGGTCCGAGGGAAATCCGGATTGGATGTAAATAGGCTCGTATAATTATCGAAGCCCTCGTACGTAACCTTAAAGCCGCCTTCTACCATATCAAGCGAGCTTAAACTGTAACGAAACGATTGAATCAGCGGCAAAATGAACAGCAGGATCATCCCGAAAATGAGCGGCGATGCAAACAGAACTCCGAACCATGCATTTTTCTGTTTTAGTGTCATTGGTTTTTTAAACATCGTCATTCACCGCCTAACCGGTAGCTTTCGGCGCCGATCTCCATGCCGTTCACCTGTACTGCCGTTGGATTGTAGTTCACAATGATGGACATGCCGTTCTCGAACGTAGTCTCGACAACCCGATTAGCAAGTGTGCGATGACCGGTAATGATTTGATTCCGCACTTGTTTCAATATCGGGTTTGCTTCGTTGTATAAGCTCGCCGCTTCATCGAACCAATCTGCATAATGGAGCGCGTACAGATCGTTATAAGCGGTATCTTTAACAACCGATGCCTCGTTATAGTACCAGGCGTAATAGATATTCGAACCGGTTTCAAGCGCTTTGAGCATCGATACGCGCGGATTCTGATAATCATCCATATTGAACGGTGCACCTGACAAATCCACATAACCGTGAAGGGCAATCTGGTAGAACATGACATCCTCATCGGTAATATTCAATCGATTACTGGATGTAGGTGCATTAACGACGATGTCGGCATATGGAAGTGTATAAGCATTGCCTCCGCTTACCATGAGCCGGCCGATTTCCTGCTTCAGCTTGTCCGTTTCATGCAAGATCGTATTTCGTGCAGCCTGACGGTCAACCGATGCATCCGGGTCAAAGTCCGAATTCACTTCATTCCCCATATCCCGCAAAGACAAGCCGTTTATGCCAAACTTCTTGAAATCGCCCGTAAACGCATCTACCGTACTTGGCAGTTTGTTCGTGGACAGCTTGTAATGCGAGAAGGAATCGCTGTCCTTCACATACATGACAGGATTGTAATTATAGACGGCTGCACTGCGGCGATCTAGCAAATCCGCGCTGTCTTTGGCTCCCTTATATTTCTCAAGAAACGCCACGTCCGGATATAGGCCGATTCCATTCTGCTCCGTATAAGCGATCAGACGTTGAAGCCCCTTCTTACCACCGAGAGCACCTTCCAGCTCGATATCCTTCGGAGAGCTGTGACGGATGCCATCGTTAAACCAGCCCACATAACGAAGCGCAATATCATCGATCCCCTGTGTATTCAGCAGCTTCAGCAAGGAGCTAGCCTCATCATAACTCGTTAACGATTCCGTTGCCGAATAGGGAATGCCAAGGAATGATTTCTTCTTGCGGAACGCCCCTTCAACCTCGAGGATGAACGGTGCATTGGCCTTCTCATCCAGCTTCTTCAGCTTGTACTTGTCGGTCAAATAATTCCGATAGGCACCTGCCATCCCCACATAATCGGCAGCGCTGCCTGACAGGAAGCTGTACCGGACACGAAGATCGCCTTGATAAGTTTGCTGTTGGAACATAGGGACAGAGCTCGTCTTCGTCCCTGAGCTCAGCGTATAATAGTCCATCGCAACAAATTGAAACTCCGAATTGACGCTATTATAGCTATCATGTCTGCCGCTAATATCGGCAAGCACACTCGACAACGCGTCGCCATCCTCGATGATACCAAACAAAGCATGATCATTCTGCTTCATCCCAAACACCGGCAAGCGTACAGGCGAGCTTGTCACCACTCGCTCCTTCACGTCAAAGCTGCCATCCTCACCATAAACCGGCATTTTGAAAGGCTCGGCGCTTAACTTCTTATTGTTCAGTTGAATGAGCGCACCCGAACCATCGGGTACGAAGATATAGCCTTGTTTCTTATTATCTGCCGCCCCGAAGTGCTTCAGCACCTGGACGGAGGCAAGCGGGAAGTCCGGACTGTATTGGACATCCTTCGCAGCAATGGAGACAATGAATTGATCCGCGTCCAAGGCGTATTCAACCGGGATTGTAAATGCAGCTTGCTCATCGGAAGCTGCCACCTCGGCGCCGTTCTCTTGATTATCCTGAGCAGCATCTTCCTTCGTATAACCCGCTTCTGTCAGATAACCCGAAAGCTCCTGCTTCACGTTATCCTGCAAATTGCGGACTTCGTAGACCTGCTTCTCTTGATTGAGACGGAACTTATACGTAACCTGCTTACGCGCATCGTCATCCGGCAGCTTGTCCAAGATAAGCTTCTCGAAACGTTCCTTGCTGATTACGGCCGGAATGTTATCGGTACCGCCGGAAGCCTTACCGAATTGGTAGACGATTCTTACACCATTCTTAGTAGCCGATATCTCGAATTGTTTCTTCTGGATACTGTCATCATAGCTGTTGAAATGATAGACTTGGCCCTTCTCGTTATAGTACGTAAGCAGCAGCTGCGATGAAAGCTCGGATTTATAGAGCGGTGATGCTAACGAATCCTTCTCATGCCCGACCGGGTTCGAGAACCATACATATCCGTCGCGTTTGTCCTTCACCGCAATTTCTGCTGTCTCTTTATTGATGAACAAGGCAAGTGTTTCCGTCTCCGACAGCTGCTCCATCTGCTTAAGCAAAGCCAGCTCTTCCGATGTATTCGTCGTGTGCACGGCCGTATCCGCAGCTAGCTTCAAAGAGGCTATGGACACCTCGCCTTTCAGGGACTTCTCTCCACCGGAAGCTGCTGCTGATCTAACTGACTTGTCTCCCGCGCCGCCGACGTTTGCCGCATCCCCATCAGCGTAATTGATAATGGCAGTGCCAGCTGCCAAGCATCCGCAGAGGGCAGCAATGACGACATGCTTTCTATGAATCACAACCGTTCCCCTCCAAATAAACAAGATTCCTCGGCAATCATCGTACTCTAAACGAAAGCTCGTGATAGAGCGATAGGATGAAACTGATCATCTGCTGCAGCATACTGAAGAACAGAACGCCCAGGAACAACATGATCCCGATGACGACAAGTGTGAGCAGCATCGTTAGAACCGTCTTGCCAGCCGAGTATTGATGAATCGTCATCGTTCCAACGAACAGCAATGCGATGAACCAAACAATCGCAACGGTATCGAGCAAATAATAGAAGGAGCTCTCATCTGCCGTGATAACCCTGCTGTACAGCGTTTGCGGCAAATAAATAATGACAAACGGCATTAAGGAATACCCTGTAGCCATTATGATTTCTTTAAATTTACCTTCGCCGTCCATCAACGTTGTGAGCGACCAGTTGGCCACACACCAGAGCAGGAACGGCAGGATGATGTATTTCAGCTCATTGATGCTGTTCAGGTCGGCGGGATTGTTGAAATTGACAACAAAACCGCTGTACTGGCGCTTCACAATGGTGAGCAAGACCAGTAGAAACAAGATGAAACCAGCAATCTTGATTCTTCCCTGCTTCTCGAACTTCATCTCCCAGAAGCCATTAAACGGATGCAGCATCGTGTAGAAGGGGTTCTTGAGCGGGCCGATTTCCTTGTAATAGCCGCTCGCAGCTCTTCTTCTGGCAAACTTAACGATCGCAACAACAATACCGATTGCAACTGCCAGACTGAGCACGATTGTGCCGAAGCGATCCATGACGATTTCTTTGCGGTAGCGCTTGAAAGCCTCTGAATAGTTTTCCCGGTTGTTGCCAAGCTCGAAATACGTCATCGCTGCTTTGTTATCGCCTTGCTTGAGCAGCGATTTCCCGATGCCGATGTACGCAACCTCGAAATTGCTGTTCAGCTTCAACACTTGCTCCCAAGCATTAGTCGATTGTTCCACTTTCCCGTTATAGAGCGAAGTAACCGCATCGCGAATCAAACTTCCGTAACGGGTCGGTTCAAAAATAGTCAACCGATTGTTATCCTTATCCAGTACGATAACGCGATCACCTTGCAACCCAATGGCCGAAGGAGTACGGAATTTCCCTTGCTCCGCGCCTAATCCGCCGAACATGTAGAGTAAATTCCCGTCTTTGTCATACGTGAAGATGCGACCGCGTTTCGAATCCAGAGCATTATACATGCCACCGGCATCCTGCGTGACATCGACGAAAATGGAGCTTCCCGGGAAACTTCCCACTTCCATCGTGCCAATATCCCCTTTAGGCGGGAAATAGCCTTTGCTCCGCAAAATATCGACACCGGATGGATTCAGCTTCTTGATCGGACTGTTCGAGTTTTCTTCCACCGTTGTCGTATACATAAACCCGTCATCGTCGATGGCGATATTATTGAATTCCAGCGGAATAAACTGTTCCATCTGATCACGCTGTTTCTTGGTCGAGATGCGCTTCCAGAACAAATCCATTGGACTGAACTTCACTCGATTCGTTCCAATAAATCCACTGAACACGCCGTCTGAATCAAATTCCATGATCCCTTCATAGGAACCGCGGCTTATTAGATATAACCTCTGGGCTTTATCTACGACCAGTTTGATCGGCGTAAATTGAAACCCTTCGCGGATAAGCGTAGACTTAGGTTCGTTGATTTGACGAACAAACTCGCCTTTGCCAGTCAGCTCAATAATTCGGCGATTTTGCGTATCTGCCACGAAGAGATGCCCTTTCGCGTCGGCGAAAACCCCTTCGGGCTGGTTAAACGTATCTTTCTTGCCTGCATGATCAAATTCGGTAATGACGCGCTCTACGTCCAGCTTCTTGTCGAGTACTACAATACGGCTGTTGCCTGTATCCGCTATATAAATATGGCCCGCGCTCGATATATACATATCCTGCGGCGAAACCATCGGCCCGATATTCAAATCCGGCCCGTAAATGACTTCAGCGGCGCGGTATGGATCCGGCGCCGGCACCGCCTCTCCCCAGTAGGAGTAGTTGTACCCATCCGATGAGGCAGCGGACGCAGGAGCGCATACACCGAGCATGAGCATAACCAGCATTAACGTTACGATCGTTCTTTTGGCTGTCAAAATCCGGCTCCCCCCTGCTTACTCTTTCAGCCCCGATGTGGACATCGTTTGAATGACTTTGCTTTGCGTTAAGATGAATACCGCGATCGGAACAGACATCATCAGCAGCGTCACAGCCGCAACAGGTCCTGTTCTTGCTATTCCCCCGCTCGCGATTTGACCGAAGACCGCATCCACCGTACGAAGCTGTTCGCTGTATATATATTTGTGGCTCGTTACGGATCCGTTCGTCCACAAGCTCTGAAGCGAGAAGATAATGAGCGTCATCCAGGCCGGTTTCACGATCGGCATGACGATTTGCCAGAATATCCGGTATTCCGTCGCGCCGTCGATCTTCGCAGCTTCAATTAATGCATCCGGAATTTGTTCCATAAACTGCTTCATCAAATAAAGACCGAGCGTGGAACCGAATGCCGGGAGCAAGATCGCCCAATACGTATTGATCATGCCAAGCCATGAGATCGTCATATAGTTCGGAACCTGGGTCACGTAAGGCGTGAACATAAGCGACATCACCACGAGGCTGAATAGCGCATTACGGAAAGGGAATTTCACTTTCGCAAGCGGATACGCGGCAGCCGAAGCGATGATTACATGTCCCGTCGTTCCCGTTATCGCGATAAAGAAGGTATTAAATACATACCGCGAGAAAGGGACCCAGGAGTCGGCGAAGATGCCGACTAAATCCGTGAAGTTCTTCATTTGCGGATGACGAACGATGAATCTTGGCGGGAATGCAAAGATTTCGTCCAGCGGCATAAAAGCTCTGTTAATCGTGTACACGAGCGGAACCGCCATAAACGCAGCGACACCTGCCAGCAAAATAAAGAGCAGAATATCGACCGACCAGGAGCGATTAAGCCGTTTTCTCAATAGGAACTTCAGTGGCATCGGACTTACTCACCTACTTTTTTCAGAAGCTTCTGCGTAATCAAGTTCGTAATCATCATAATCGCAAACAATATCGTCGCGATTGCCGATGCATAACCCATCTGGAAACGGATCGTTCCATAATCGACCAAATGCGTAACGATCGTATGAGCGGCGTAGTCCACGCTTGGGAAACCGATCATATAAATCGAAATTTCAGCTACCGCAAATGCCGATGTAATCTGGATGACGGCACCGAACATCAATTGCGGACGCATAGCCGGAAGCGTAATAAACCACAGCTCCTGCCATCGGTTACGGATTCCGTCGATCGCTCCTGCTTCATATAAGGTCCGGTCCACGTTCTGTAAACCGGCGATAAAAGCAAGGAAAGACGTACCCAAGCTGAGCCACAATTGAACGGCCATCAGAATCGGAAGCATATACCGCGGATCTTGCAGCCATTGAATCGGTTCCAGAATAAAGCCCCACTTCATTAGAAACGAGTTCATGAAACCGTAGGAATCACTCGAGAACAGCGTCTGCCAGATCAAATAGGTATTCCCCGCAATGGATGGCGCATACAGAATGAGCGTCAATACGGCGCGCAGCTTAGGCGGTAATTCATTGATCAGCCATGCGAATAAGAAGCAGGCCACATAGCTGATCGGACCAGTTATAAAGGCGAATAAGAACGTGTTCTTCACTGCAATAAGAAACACATCGTCGGAGACGAATAGTTGGGCATAATTGTCCCAGCCTACAAAACGCGGAAATTCCAGCATATTGAAATACGTAAAGCTGAGAATAACCGACATGAATACCGGTATGACCGTAAATACGGTAAATATTAGAAAATAGGGCGCCATCAAGACAAGCGCATGTTTGTTCTTGACCAATTCGGTCTTGATATGGCTTAGTTTCTTAAACGTTATCGCACTAATTGGGAGTCCCCTCACTTCTCATAGGGAAGATTGAATTCTTTTCTTCTCGCGTTAATCTCTTCGTTCATGTATCGAACATAGAAATCCATCGTTTCTCGCGGATCTTCGCCTTGTACGACTACACGGCGGAAGGCATTATCAATGTTCCGGCCGGTTAAATACCCGCCTGGCACTTCTGGAATCCCCCGCGTCCATTTCATTTGTTCGAGCAGCGTGTTTAAATCCTGGACAGGCCATGACAGCAGCTTCAGCGCTTCAATGTTCGCGGTCGGATAACGAGCGGACGTTCCTAACCGAACTTCCATCTCGCGGCCAAACGCCAATTGAGTCTCTTTGCTGGTCCACCATTTCATAAAGGACCAAGCCGATTCCTTGTCCTTCGTATGCTCGAACATGACTGCCGCCGTGCCTCCCGTACCGACATCCCGGCGGATCGCCCCGCCTTGCTGCTTCGTGCCGGGAACAGGAGCGAATCCCCATAGTCCTTTAATTTCCGGTGCGTACACGGAAAGCTTGTTATACATCGTATAGTCCACGATACCGATTGGCATTTCCCCGGTACGGAAACGGTTCGCGAAATCCGTCTGGATCGGCAGCTTATAATTCACATACAGATCCGTCCATTTCTTGAACTGTTCGATCGCCGTTTCTTCATCCAATCCGGTAGCCATACCATTATTCTTATAGAATTCTCCATCATGCTGATAGAGCAGCATGGCAAACGTAGGGCTTGGCGGAAGCGTAATGATATCCGTCGTGACGACATCATTGCCTTGCGCATTAAGTCCTCTCTGCGGCAAACCGAATTGCAGGTTATGCTTCTGCAGCTCCGGAATGAGTGCGTACACATCATCCCATGTCTGCGGCACCTTCAGATGCAGTTCATCTTCGATGATGTCTTTTCGATAGAACAAGACTGGGAACGTCTGCTGCTCAGGCAGCCCATAATACTTCTCGTTATATGCGTACGGCACCATGACACTGCTGTTAAACCGTTCGGTAATCTCACGGAAGTCAGGGAATACGGACAAATCCTGCAGCGCGTTTCGTGTTGCGAAATTTACCGGGACCTCGTTGCCGACTTGCAGCGCAACATCAGGTCCTTTGCCCGCAACCGTGGATGGGAGCAGAATATCCGCGGATACCAGCTTCAGGTTCACTTTAATCCCCGTGTCATGCGTGAAATTATCATCGACCAATCGTTTCAGGATCTGCGCTTGGTCACGTCCGGATGTCACCCAAACGGTAATGACTTTATCCCCTGCGTCATTGCTGCTGAAGTCGTCATAGTTCTCATAGAAGGAGGCTGTGAACGAAGCTAGACTTGATTTGAATTTCGCCCATGTCGTCGCTTCAGGACTCGGGAGCTCCGCACCAGGCTGCGAAACGATCAAATAATCGATTGCAACCGGCTGTTCGTTAATCATCAGCATCCAGGATCCCAGTGCTCCAACATTGCTTTTGAAAGCATCAATTCGGCTTGGTACCGTATCCGGACGGTCTGCCAAGTCTTTCAACTGGTAGGCAAGTGTATTCAATAGAGCAGAACGGTCGTTCCCTCCATCATCAGGACCTTGAATCATGCGGGCAATCGCATAGAGACGATCGCTTTCCTCCCGGAAAACGGTAGACATTTCAGGAATCCGCTTATCCAGCGCATAATCCCGGAACTGATCCGGCACAATGCCCGTAAAGCTGATTACCTTCCGATACATCGCATTCAAGTTCAATACGCTGTTCTCCACGGTCCGCAGTACAGGCGCTAACTCGCCTAGCGTTACTTCAAGCCGGATGGTGTGTTTGCCAGCGGTCATATAAAACTGATAAGGTTTATCGTTCTGCTTACCCAGCACCTTCATCTGCCAATTGGAGTCATATGCGAAACCGATTCGCTGCGCTTCCTTGAAAGGAAGCTGGCCGTCGATCGTAAGTGTTCTTAGTGCCGACATCGCAGTCAAATAATTCTGCCGATTCTTGAAGGCGATTTGATATAACCCGTCACGCTCCACTTCGACTTCCCATTCTATCCACTGTCCCGGCATACGCCAGGTCCAGCCACCCATCGCATTGTTACGCAGCTTCGATGCGTGGAAGGGCTCGACAGCCGGGCTTGAGCGGTCATTGTAAGGGAGGAGCATTGGCGTTGATTTCAGCGAAGAGGCTTCCCCTTGAATTTTCAAAAATGAGCCTTCGACGGGTTTGTAGCCCTTCTGTTTGTATTGCTTCTCCAGTTCATCGTAGGCTATGGTCTTACTCGGCTTGGTTAATTTCAGATAATCGATGACCAGCGGTTCTTTACTCGAGGTCAGCGTCAGCTCATGTTTCCCCTTGCTAAGATAAAACTGATACGGCTGCTCATAATATCCACTTGCATCCTCAAACAGCGACTCCTGCCACATCGGTACCTCGATCTGCTTAGGCGCCAAATCATTGCCATTATCATCGCGATCAAAAACGGTTTTCTCATCCTTCCAAATGCGGCTGAAGACAAGGCTTCTCGCTTCATTAAAAGGGGTCTCTCCGTCGATCTTCAGACCTCTTTCGATGTCCGAATCTTTACCCTTAACGGTAAAATACTTCATATCGATCTGATATAAGCCGCTTTGCTCTACGTCCACGGACCATGAAATCGATCCCGTTTCTTCCGTCGAGACCATCTTCCCTTGCTCGCCTTCGTAGTTCTCCACAACGGATGCATTCATGCCTGATACCTGATTAAAGCTTTCGGCTTCTATCAGGATGTCTGACTCTGGCTCGGGAATGTCTTTGTGCTTGGACAAATATTCATCGTAGCTGCCTTTCTTAAACGAAGACGACAGCTTCATTAGACTTGCAGTGTCAAGCGGGCGATCTTCGGCGGAAGCCGTTCGATCTGAGTTGCCCCCTATCGTTGTTGCCGCAAAATAGATGATGGCAGATAAGATAACGAGTATCGAAATAAGTTTGGTATAGGATCGCCTCATAGTTCCCCTCACAAAAACGGACCCCCAAATCGTCTTCATTTGAAAATCAAAGCCGATTTGAGGGTGTCCCGTTCAAATTACATGAAATATGCTGATTGCGTTACTTCGAATCCGCTTGCAGCTTCGAGATGCCTGCATCAAATTGATTTTTGACTTTCTCTACGGCTGTAGCAGGCGCTACTTTACCTTCCGTAATGTCCTTCAGTACGCTGTCGACCAATTTGTCCGCATCCGGAATGGCGATGTAGCTGCCGCTGTAATCGATTTTGTCGTACATTTGCGTACGCGTATCAAGTGCATCCGGCGTATATTGGTTTTTCCAGCTTTCTACGGCAAGCTCTTTGTTTTTGCCGTGCAAGCTGATTTCGTCCATGATTTTCATAGCGATTTCAGGATTCTTGGAGTATTTGGAAACCATGTACATGTTGCCGTAAGGCGTGTAGGATGTGTAATCCGACGCGTTAGGCGCTTTCGGGAAGAAGACATACCCAAGCTCTGTATCCTTCATGTTGTCCTTCAAGCCGCCAAGCTCCCAGCTAAAGCCGCCATACATGACGCTTTTTCCAGCGATAAAGGCTTTGTCATTGCCGTCTTTCGGAGCCGGCTGCAGGATCGATTTATCCACATTGTACATATCCGCTACCAACTGAAGACCTTGGATCGAGTTTGCGCTGTCCATCGAGAACTTCATGTTGCCGCTCTCGTCTTTATCGAACGAGCCTTTATTACCGTAAACGAATTGCTCCGTACTTACTTTCATATCGCCGATGTATCCGAATACGTCTGTTTTGCCATCGCCGTCTTGATCTTTCGTTGCAGCTTTAGCCAGCTCGCGGAATTTATCCCATGTCCAAGCGCCGCTCTTCTGCAATTCGTATGGATCTTCAACGCCGAGCTGTTGCACAAGCTTCTTATTATAGAAGATACCGTATGGGGAAGGAGGAGAATCAATGAATCCGTATTGCTTGCCTTGGTAGCTGCCGCCGTTCTTCATCCAAGGAATGTACTTGGAATCGCTCAAATCCAGCATATCGTCGATTGGTAGGATAAAATTCTTGTTTACGAGACCCGGGAATGACCAGAACAGCTCAAGCACGACTACATCCGCGAACGGATCGCCTGCAAGCGATGTCGTTGTCAGGTTCTCAACATATTTACCGTAATCGCCGAACTTCACGAATTCGATTTTGCCGTTATATTTCTTCTCAGCCGCTTCGATTAACGCGATTTGCTCGTCTTCCGCAGGACCACGATCTTTCTCTTCCATCAGGCGCGGGTCAGCGCCGTCCCACCATAGACCGATTTTGATTGTCGCGCCTTTCAGATCGCCTGCGCTCTCTGCCGGAGCAGTTTCAGCTGTGTTCGTGGCATTGGTTTCGTTCGTCGTTGCCGCCGTGTCTGTATTTGCTGCTCCTTCGGAAGCTGTGTTAGTCGTTGTGTTATTCGTATTGTTGTTAGCGCCACATCCTGCTACCGAAAAAGCTACCATCAATGCTGCTGCCGAGACCATCAAACTACGTTTGTTTCCATTACGCATTTTGTTTTGTCCTCCCCTTGGTTAGAAAAAGTAGTAACTTGCATCTAAACCCTTGCTGAGCTGCTAAAGTATGGATGGCCTCCTCTCTGGACGCTCTGCTTGAAGGTATACCTTGATTATGTGAAATAGGTATAACCTGACAATTGTTTGCGTTTTCATTTTATGACTAATTTACAAAATTGTAAATAGTGAATATATCTTTTTAGGAAATATTTAATAGATTCGACAATATAGTCGATGTAAAAAGAGGTAACCGCTCCATTTTCGACGATTAGATATACTTCATTTTCATTTACTCCATATAAATATGGTATATAGTTCGTTTACGGAGGGCTGCTATGGCGGTGGATTTTCAGGTGGAAACTAAAAAAAAACATATCCTACCATCTCTATTAGTTTGTTCTCGATCGTAATTGCTTCGCCCGCGAAGCAATCTCTAAAATAACGACAAAAAAACCCTTCGAAATAAATCGAAGGGTTGTGGTTTGAATGATGGTGCGGTCGAGAGGACTCGAACCTCCACGGCTGTTACACCACTAGAACCTGAATCTAGCGCGTCTGCCAATTCCGCCACGACCGCATCTGGCAGTTGTCGTCGCTTCAGTAAATCAGAAGCGGCGTTTATTAAAATACCATAATTGTTTAGGCAAAGTCAATATTTTCTTAACAATAGTTATCAATGCTCCAGCAGCGCAAGCACTCGCAGCCATGTCCCGGTGCTTCGCTCATCCTTCATCGTCGTATTGCGCACCGTAATTCGCATCGGTTCCACCTGCGAACGCAACGCCAACTGCACCGGCACTGGACGCCAAAACATCGGGCACCATTCATCAAACGGATTCACGATCCGGAACGGCCCATCGTTAACGGCGAATTCCAGCATACCGGAATCCGGCCCGCAAATGAGCAGCAATCCCGCTCCTCGCCCATTCACGTCGAAGCTGAACGCCGCCTCTTGTGCATCAGAGGCCAGGTGATCGGCAGCATATCGCCAGTTGACCATGTTGTCCGGTCTCTCCTGTTTCCGGAGCAGCTTCATATCGTAGGCCGTGGACAAATCCCGCATAACAGCGTACTCATAAGAGCCTTCCAGCAACGGCACCGGAAGGTTGGATGAAATCACATCCAGGGTTTCAGCTGTATTTTCCTCCAAAGCCCCTTCCAGAAATGCCACCAATAGATCCGCATAGAAAGCATATCCGGCATCACTCGGATGCGTGCGATCCGGCGCAAGCTGCTCCCATGTCCCGCCGCCTGCCCAGAGCCAATCACGTACCCTGCGGAAGAACGACACGGATGGCAGACCATAATGTGCAGCAACCTCTTCATGAACAGAGATGAAGAAAGGTTCCTTCTCTCTCAGATTGTTCTCGTCCGCGGAATAGAGGAACACAATGTCCGCCTGTGGAGAAAGCCTGCGGCACTGACGAACGATTCCCTCCATGCCACGGATCGTTTCTGCTCTTCCTTCAGCGGTTTGCTCCCGGTGCTGACTGTCATTCACCGCGAATTCGATGAACAACAGGTCAATGTCGTGCTCGTCCCTGATATGCGCCTGAAACCGATGCGCGCCGAGCGTGGAATTCGTTCCTCCAACCCCAGCATTGACGAAGGTCCATTCCACAGCAGGATAAGCAGATTGCAAATATTGCTCCGTTTGCGCCCGCCAGCTGGAGCGGTCGGGATCGGAAGCGCCGTAGCCTTCCGTAATTGATCCTCCGAGAAAAGCGACGGTAATGGGCTCGTTCTGACTCAGCTTCTTCCGGAAACGCGGCAAGCCCTCGCGGACTGTACAATATGAATCTACATTCAGCATATTATTCATTATTTATCCTCCAACAAGGCAAGCTCTCCGCAATTGCGAAGAGCCGCCCTCTTTCTATTAAGGTGTAACTCGGAGTGAATCCAGCAGCATATAGGTGCCTGTTTTCTTCACCGCTTTGAACGTGTGGCTGCCTGAGGTCAGACCCGTAGTCTGATAGACAACTTGGTTCGTAAGCCTTGTAGCATTATACGTACTGACCGTCGCCTTGAAGACGTTATCGATGTAAATATCAACGTCGCCCTGCCCCGCTTCCTTCTCCGTGATGTACTCAATGCCTGTTCCCGTAAACGTATACTGGACATAATCATTGTTCGTTTGTGTAAAATGGACGTCGTTGTTGTAATCTCCGAACCCCCGGTTGCCGTTTAATGACCACGCTCCGGAATACGTAAGTCCCGCGTCCGTATTATTGATTTGCGTTTTATTGGAGATGACCTTGAACGCGTCAATAAGCATGTACGTGCCTGATTTCTTAACCGCTTTGATTGTATGGCTGCCGCTCGTTAAGCCGGATATCCGATACACGCTCTGCTGCGTCAACCGAGTTGCGTTATAGGTACTTACAGTACCTTTAAACACATTATCGATATATATATCGATATCCCCTTGCCCTGCTTCCTTCTCCGTTACCAGCTCAACGCCGGTACCATTAAACGTATACTGCGCATAGTTGTTATTCGTCGACGTGTAATGCACGTCGTCCTGATAATCGCCGAAGCCTCTGCTGCCGTTATACGTCCACGTGCCGGAGTAAGTAATCGTTGTATCCGTGTCATTGACAGCGATGTCGGACGGTACGTTGAAGCGCAATTTGTCCAAGAGCATATAAGTGCCCGATTTCTTGACCGCCTTCAGCGTATGTGTGCCGTTCGCGAGGCCGCTAATTGCATATACAGTCTGCTGCAGCTGCCGAGTAGCATTAAACGTACTGATCGTCCCTTTCAAGACATTATCGATATAAATATCGATGTTGCCTTGAGAAGAATCCTTCTCCGTAATCAATTCCACGCCAGTTCCATTGAACGTGTATTCGAAATAATCATTGTTCGTTTGCGTAAAATGAACATCGTCTTGGTAGTCGCCGAGTCCGCGGTTGTAGCTGCGCTGCCAGCTGCCCGTATATTTGACGCCTGTATCGTCGTCATTGGCCGTAACCGAGCCGCCTGCCGCTCTCACCTTCAGCAGCCGCGAGCCATGCGCCGGCAAACTGACTGAACTATAACCGGTGTTGAACGAGCCGAGATCGGTATGCGTCCACAAGTCGCGGACGCTCGCTGCGCCGTTCAAGCCGATGTCGCTCCAGTTCAGGGTCACAGTTGCTGCCGCGCTGCCGAGATTCACCAAGCCAACCGTATAAGAGCCGTCTCCGTTATTGGCATACCAAACCTGCTGATTGGTTGCCGTCGAGACGGGATGCGCCGGCCGGCCGGCCTGGTTGACGGCGATGACCTCATCGTTCGTCAGCAGGCTGATGCCGAAGCTGTCCAGGTTCGTCAGGTCGTTGCCGGTATACAGCTGAGCAGAAGACATCGCCCACAGCGTCATTGCCGTGCGCCGTTCATCCTGCGTCAACCCGTCCATGGCGCCATTACCGACGTTGAGCGAATCGAAGTCATTCCATCCGCCTGGGCCGGCATCCCGCCACCATGTCGCCGCATCCGGGAATAACCGGGCGATGTTCGGCCATGCGGTCAGCGCCGTATTCGTGCAGTAGCATTCCACATCCCAGTCGACACGCCAGCCATTCGCATACTGTTTCCAAGTGTCGACGTAATTGTGGTCGAGTGCCCAGGACAGCTCGAACCAGATGCCATGCGGTGCAAGCGCCTGCGACCATGCGGCAACATCGCCGCGGGAATCGATAGTCGTGTCGTTATGACCGGAACCCGGCGTAACGCTATCGAACTTCAAGAAGTCCACGCCCCATGAATCCAGCAAATCCGCAATGGAGTCGATATACTTCTGCGCACAGGGGTTCGAGAAGTCGATTTTGTAGCCCAGACCCCAGTAATCCGCCGTTGTCAGCGGCAATACCGCGATATCCTGCATCGAGCAGCCCGGCGCGTTATAGATCGGCAGATCCGCGGTATACGCTTGCGGCGCCAAGCCCGGAATCATGTATAACCCGATCTTCTGGCCGTTGTTGTGCACATAATCGATAACTTCGCCAAGACCATTCGGATAAAGCGTTGTGCTCGGCACCGGCCGGCCGTAGCCGTCCATACCGCCGTTCCAGCCGGCATCGATGTTGATGTACTCGTAGCCGTGCGATTGCAGCGTCGTATGCATGGCATCGGACTGCGCCTTGATCTGCGCTGCTGTGATCCACGATGAATTACCACTGTACACTTGCATGCTGTAACTGCTCCAACCCATGTAAGGCTTAGCGCCGAGCCCATTGTTTGCTGCATATGCTGTGTTTTCTTTAGGTGCAACTACGGCAAGCTGTGCAACGATGAACAAAACAACAATCACCCATAAGCGAAATGTTCTGCCTGCCCGAACCTGAACCACATCATTCATCCCCTTTGCATAATTAGCATTAAAAAAACCGGGCGCCTATGCATCGATAATGCGCCCGGTTGTCTTGCCATTCTTATTTCTTGAACGTGGAAGAATCATATGCTTTTTGCAAAATTTCCAGGTAGCGATTGAGCTTCAAATCTTCAAGCCCTTTCACGTAGCTGTCCCAATCCTTGTCAAGGCTCTTGTGACCCGTAATGAATTGCAGTGCATTCTCATCGATGTACGTTTTGATGTTCGTTTGCAGCATTGTAGCTTCATCTACTTCAGCCGGATCGAGCCAGATCGCCCACAGTGGGAATAGCTCCTGCGGCTCATGGCCTTGGTAGAGCTGCGTAGCTTGATACAGACGACGCTCATAGTTCGCGGAATCGTAGATGTCCGTGCCTTGAACGTAGCTGTCACGGTATTCTTTTGGCATGTAGAAATGAGCCATACCGCTCCAACCAGCGTTACGAGGAGCTTCGCCTTCTGCTCTTGGAATCGGAGCAACCATCGGTTTCACGCCTTCGCCAAGTGCAACTTCGCCGTCTTTCGGATCTCTCCAGTCAATGTCTTTCATACCGGATGCGCCGTTTGTTTGGCCTTCAGGGGAGAACATGTAATCAACAAGTTGAATCAGTGCAACTTGTGCTTCTTTGCTTGCTTTGCTTGTGATCGCGAATTTCGCACCAGGGGAAACACCGCCGCCGTCATGTGTTGCCAGCGAAACGCCGTTTGGACCTGTAAGCGGTGGAACCGGGTTGTAGTCTTTGGAGTTTTTGTTGCCATGATCGATGTTTAAGAAAATAGCCGGGTGCATGCCTGCGCCTGCGCCGAGAATTTGCGCATCGCCGTTTTCACCGATTTTCTTGAATGCTTCAGCATTTTGCGTGAATGCACCCGGATCGATCAAACCTTCGTCGAACAACGATTTAATGTACGTCAAACCTTGTTTCCATTCGTCCGTTACAGCAGAGGAGCCCACTTTGCCGTCTTTCATCATCAAATGGTTGCGGTCGTCGTCATAAACGAATGCGTCCATCAGGTAAGGCACTACGCGAACACCGAAATCTTCTGTCGAGCCGCTGAGCGGTACTTCGTCTTTCTTGCCGTTGCCGTTTGGATCTTGGTTTTTAAACGCTTCCAAAACCTTTTTGAAATCTTCCGTTGTTTTCGGCATTTCAAGCTTCAGCTTCTCCAGCCAGCCTGTGTTCAACCACATTTTGTTCGGGTATGAACAGTGGAAACATTGGGAGTAAGCAGGCAGACCGTAGATGTTGCCATCCGGCGCTACGCTGAATGCTTTGAAGTCTGCATTGCTGTCTAGTGCTGCTTTAATGTTCGGTGCATATTGATCGATCAGGTCGTTCAGCGGAATCAATACGCCTTGTTTGCCGTATTTGATCAGATCTGCTTGCGAGAATTGATCGATGTACGCCGTCAGCATGTAAGCATCCGGGAAGTCGCCGCTCGCTAGGGAAATTTGACGTTTCTCCTTAGCACCGTCGCCTGGGATCGCTTCGAACGTGAATTTGATGTTGAATTTATCTTCTACGAATTTCGTGAACTTGTTTGTTTCAAGGTTGATGTCCTGTTCTTGAACGGCGAACAGCTTGATATCAACCGGCTCTGCAGGTGTAGCCGTGTTTGTTGCAGCAGGCTCGTTCGTATTCGTCGATGCAGCATTTGTAGGTTCTGTGTTCGAAGTCGTATTACTGCTTCCGTTGTCTTTGGAGCAAGCCGACATTACCATGGTCGTCATCATGACAATTGCGAGCAAGCTTACCATTCTCTTTTTTAACACGTGTAATCGCTCCCTTTTAGTTGTTCTGCTTGGTTTGTTTCACCATCACCATGTAGATCAAGCACAGCCTGATAACCGATGCGCTTAAGACGGCATCACTCCTTTCAATACCGCATTCAGATTTAGCCTTTAACCGACCCGACCAGCATCCCTTGGACAAAATAACGCTGTACGAACGGATAAATAATGAGCACCGGCAGTGTTGCCACAACAATCAGCGAGTATTTCAAAAGCTCAGCCAACTGCTGCCGTTCCACCTGCTTCATGGCGTCCATATTGGAACTGCCGCTGTTGTTCTGAATGATGATACTCCGCAGAATCAGCTGCAGCGGGTACTTACTCGATGTTTTGAGATAAATGAGGGCATCAAAGTACGCATTCCATTGGCCGACCGCATACATGATAACGAGAACGGCTATGATGGGCTTGGACAGTGACAGCACCACGCTGCGAATGAAGCGGATATCCGTACAGCCGTCGATTTCGCTTGCTTCCACTAGCTCTGCAGGTATGGATTGCTGGAAGAACGACCTTGCAATGATGACCTGCCACACCCATACCGCGTTGGGAATGATTAGCGCCCATCTTGTGTCGATCAAGCCCATGCTCTTCACGACCAGATAAGTTGGAATCAGTCCACCGCTGAACAGCATCGTGAACGTAATAAGCATCATAATCACATTGCGGCCGAAGAACGTTGACCGTGAGAGCGGGTATGCCAGCATGACCGTCAACATAACACTGATTAACGTGCCTGCCGCGGTATACAGCAAGGAGTTGCCATAGCCCGTTAATACTTGCGGATTCTTGAACAGCGATTCGTAGCCCTTAAACGAAATATCTACCGGCCACAGCCAAACACGTCCCGCCGATACGGCAGCCGGGCTGCTGAAGGAGCTGCTGAAAATGTAGATTAATGGATAGAGCACCGCCACCAGCACGAGGGCCAGAATGATGTAAATGACGGTTAGGAACACTTTATCGCCGGATGATTCTTTGATTCGATTCGCTACCTTAGCCACGTAAACACCTCTTCATTACCAGATGCTGGATTTCAAAAACCGTCGTGCCATTGCGTTTACCGTAAATAACAGGACAAGATTGATGACAGAGTTAAACAAACCTACTGCCGTCGCAAAGCTGTAATTCGCATTCAGCAAACCAATTTGATACACGTATGTCGCGATAATCTCCGAGCTGGCGATATTTAATTTATTTTGAAGCAGATACACTTTCTCGAAGCCGATTGCCATGACGTTACCGACATTTAGAATCAAGATGATCGAGATAGTAGGCAGAATGCCCGGCAAATCCACGTTCCAAATTTTCTGGAAGCGAGATGCGCCGTCCACCTTAGCTGCTTCATATAGCGTCGGATCAACCCCAGCAAGTGCTGCCAAATAGATAACGGCGGAATAACCGGCTGTCTGCCAAATATCCGACCATACATAAATGGATGTGAACATGTTCGGGTTACCCAGGAAGTTAACGGATTCCAGACCTAAGTGATTCATGAATACGTTTACAAATCCAAGCCTCGGCGCTAGGAAAAGCATAATGATCGAGACCATGACGACCGTGGAAATAAAGTACGGCGCAAAGGTGACAAGCTGCACGAAACGCTTGAACTTCTGTGCGCGTACTTCATTTAACATGAGCGCCAGTACAATCGGAACAGGGAATCCGGCAAGCAGCAGATAGAAGCTAAGCGTAAGCGTATTCTTCACGATCGTACTGAACACCGGGTTCTCAAAGAACATTCTGAAGTTGTGAAGGCCAACCCATGGGCTGCCCCAGATCCCCTTCGTCACGTAATAGTCTTTGAAGGCAAGAACAGCGTTCAACATCGGGTAGTATTTAAAAATAATAAAGAATAAAAGCGGTGGCGTGACGACGAGATACAATTGCCAATGTCTTGCGAAACTTCTTCTTGCGCCGAGACGTTTGCCAGCGGCTTCCAAAACAATCCCCTCCTATGAATCCATCCTTGATGTGTGACAGCGCTTTCTACAGAATCGATCATAGGTGATTTTCGGCACCTCGAGGAAGGTACAATTACGTCTTTTAGCGTACAGATATCCCGAAATCAGGGGGACATTTCCCCATAAAACGGCCATCTGAGCGTCCTTACCTCTTAAACAGGCACAAAAAAACCGGCCGCATCTGCCGCGGCCGGCTAAAGTGATTATTTGGTATTTTCTTGAGCAATCCATCGGTTGTACGCCTGCTGCAAAATCGTAACGTAACGGTTCGAGCCAAGTGCCTTAAGCCCGTTTACGTATCCATCCCAATCCTTATCGAGATCCAATTGGCCTGTTATGAACGCCATCGCTCTCTCGTCAATCTCGTGTTTAATATTCGATTGCAACAGACTTGCTTCATCTGCATTCGAAGAGTCGATCCAGACCGACCACATCGGGAAAAATTCTTTAGGCTCATGTCCGGCGTATAATTCCGTCGCCTGATATAGCCTTCTCTCGTATCCGGCTGGAGAATAAATGTCCATATCCTGCACCCAGCTGTTCCTGTAGGACTTCGGCATATAGAAATGGCCCATCCCGCTCCATCTCGTATTATGGTGAGCATCGGACTCTTTCACGACAATACTCGCGAACTTCGCCGGAATATTGGGATCAAGCGCTTGTTCTCCATCCAGCGGTCTTCGCCAATCGAGACCTTCCTTGCCAATTTCCGCACCGGCTTGGCCTTCGGGCGTATACAGATAATCTGCAATTCGAATGAGTGCGATACGCGCTTCCGGGCTCGCCTTATCCGTAATGGCAAATTTAGCACCAGGCGTGCTGCCGGACTGATAATAAACCGCGTATGACGCATGCGGCCCTTGAAGCGGCGGAACAGGTACATAATCGTTGCCCCGTTTATTGCCAAGCCCCGTGTCAACAAAGATCGCCGGATGCATGGCCGTCCCCGCTCCCAATATTTGCGCGCCGGCATTCTCGCCGAGCTGTTTATATGCATCCGCATTTTGCGTAAAAGCACCTACGTCAATTAAGCCTTCATCATATAAGGATTTAACGTATTTCAGTCCCTCGCGCCATTCCGGCTTGTCCGCCGCCAAACTGACTTTCTCATTGGCCACTTCGACATAAGTGCGATCGTCGTCATAAACAAAGCCGTTCATCAGAAAAGGAAGCACACGCACACCGAAATCCTCCGTCGAGCCGCTAAGCGGAATTTCATCGGGTAAGCCATTGCCATTCGGGTCGCCATTCTTGAACGCCTTTAGCACTTCGCGGAGTTCCTCGGTCGTCTTTGGCATCTTCAGATGCAGCTTCTTCAGCCATTTGTCGTTCAACCATAGTTTATAAGGATAGGAGCAATGGAAACAGTCGCTGAATGCGGCCAATCCATAGATATTGCCATCCGGCGCCGTATTTAGCGCGCGAAGTCCGGGCTCTTTATCGAAGGCTGCTTTGATATTCGGCGCGTATTGTTCGATCAGGTCATTCAGCGGATAGAAGATCCCTTGTTTTCCATAACGAAGAACGTCCGCCTGCGTGAATTGATCGATATAGCTCGTCAGGATATAAGCATCGGGATAATTTCCGCTCGCCAGCGATATTTGTCTCTTTTCCTTCGCACCTTCATAGCGAATCGTTCTCCAGTCGAAGGAGACGTTAAACTTTTGCTCCAGTGTTCGCGAGAACTCATTCGTTTTCAAATTTTGATCCGAATCCTGCTGCGCGAAAACGCTGATGCGGATCGGTTTAGCTGCGGACTTGTCCTGCTGCTTGATATAATCGCAGGCAGGAAGTACGAAGAGGAGTGCGCAAAGTGCAATTGCGGCACAAACAGAACGAGCAGCCTTCTTCAATGCAAATCCTCCTTTCAACCCTCGGCAGTCTGCCGGTACGAGCTTGGTGACACGCCTGTAACGCGTTTAAATGCTCTGCGGAACGAATGGGAACTGTTATAGCCGACTCGGGATGATATTTCATCGACCGTATATCGATTCTCGCGCAGTAAAGTAATGGCATGCTCCATCCGTACCTGTTCCAAATAATCGGATAGATTGGAGCCGGTCACTTCCTTAAACAGCTGCGAAATGTATTTCTCAGGCCGCTCCACCTGCTCCGCAATCCGGTATAACGTCAGCTCCGAATCGGAGAAGTGTTCGCCGATATAACCTTTGATACCGTCGACCGTTCTCGTGTGACTGTCATTCTTGCGGCTGACGACTACCGCGCACATCGCATCGGCAATATCCTCGATTTCCGCCTGGAAGGTACGCTTATCCAGCGCTTGAATGGCAATAACCCGATCCTTCAACTGTTCGAATATACCGGATTCCATGAAGGTCTTCTGATCGAGCAGCTTCAAGAGCGTACCCTTAACCTCTCCAACCAGCTGGTGCCACATCTCGACCGACAGCTCGCGCTGTTCGGTATTAAGCGAAAGTACGGAACGGACAATTCGTCTTGCTTCGTCCGTTTCCCCTGCCCGGATCGTCCCGATCAAACGAAGCTCCAGTTCAAGCGGATAATAATAAGTTGCACTCTCCATGCTCGTTTCATCATACCAAACGACACCTTTGCGATCCGCGTGCAGCGCATGCTCCAGCGTCTGCTTCGCTTGCTCGTAGGAGACATTCACTTCGGTTTCCGATCCAAATTCATCGCCAAGCGCAGCCGTAAACGTAATGCGGTAATCTGCAAAAGCTTGCCGTGACAGCTGCTCGAGCAGCGCGGCGATTTCATGGCGTCCGAGCGCATTACCGGTCTCCGCTTCTTTGCAAGCGAACACGATGACGAAGCGGTCGGAGCCCCAATCGGTTGTCAACATAAAGCCGGCAATATCAAGCAGCGCTTGCTTCAGAATGAGACGTGCGGCATGCAGCTCATTCAGCACTTCAACGCTGTCCATTCCGGTATAACCCTGCACATGCAGAATGCACACATACCCGGAATGGCCGTAAATGCCGGTATTCGCTTGAGAAGCAGCGGCGAAAATCTCCTCCCTTGTCTGCAGCTCCCCGGAAATTAACCGTTTCAAGAAGGCATCCCGAATGAGCGGCAGCTGACGGTGCAGCTCAGACTCCAGCTGATTGCTGCTCCGGATCATTTCGGCAATATTCCCGTGCAGGAAATCGTATTCATTCCGCTCAGCCGTCTCCACCTTGCCGAACTGCTCCTTCACGACCGAAACCAGCTTATGAATAGGCACGCTGTTGCGATAAGCCAGCAATAAGCCGACCAGCAGACCGATCGCAAGTGCAATGCCTGTAATTGACCATGTCATGAACTTGATCTGATTCGCATTTTCCAATAAGGCATGTCTCGGAATACCGGAACGATAAACCCAGCCGTTCGTCTCCGAATGGATCGTGATGACGAGGTCATCATCGTAAAATTGACTCGTTTGATTCGGATCAAATTTAGGGTCGTTGGACAATACCTTCATATCTGGCAAACCGGTACCCGTCGAAGCAATCGTTTGTCCGTTGGCATCGCTGATTTGCGTCCAACCACCGTATTTGTCCGATATACCGGTTAATAAATTCGCGATCGTTTTCTCGTCGATAATGACCACGGCGACGGCAGGCGAGGAGCCGCTAAAGCTGTCGAGTGGGAAAGACTGCAAATACGTTACAACAGAAGTCGGTGTACCCTTATTATTAAATTTGCGAAGGGGCATGATTTCGCTGCGATGCGTTTTCCCGAGCACCGTCTGCTTCCATTCGGCGAGCGTCTGGTCCGTGTAACGGAAGTTATCATAATAATGCTCCGGTCGGAAATAGGCAGAACCCGGCGTCAGGATGACATTATAGTTGCCCAAATAAATATAAAACTGCTGCAGAAAATCATTGGTTTGTCCGAACGTCAGGACACTGCGCAGCATTTTCCAGATCCCGTACACATTCGTTTGGTCGCCTGTGCTCTTCTCATTCATCAATACGCTTAAGTCCGGATTGATGGCGAGCTGTCTCGTGAAACCTTCGACCTCTGCCATCCGCCGCTCCAGCAGTTCTTTGCTCTTCTGGAGCTGTATAACGTTATTCTGGATGGACAGCTTCTCTGTAACGGAGATGGAGGTGCGATAAGATATGAATCCCGCAATGCTGGGTATGATTAATATGACGATATAAGAAACTAAGAAGCTTCGAAACACGCTTGAAAACTTCTTCATCCGGCGCCCCTCCCTTTATCTATGTTAGCGCTACCACGCCTCTGCACTCTATTATCGTACAAATTTCGGCTCACCGCACGACATTTATATAAAAGAAAAGCAACTGAAAGGATACTTCCCCTCAGCCGCTCACCTTCATTTTCCATCTATTCCGCTCATTCCCTCTCATCTTACAATTTAATCCAATGCCCCGTTGAAAGTACGAGATTCCCCGCTTGCTAAGTGCAAGTCTATGACCATGCGACCATACCGCAGTTTTGTTTCGAGAGGCTTGTTCGCCCTGACGGTAACGCTAACAAGGCTGCCGTTCTCCCATTGCACGGCGACCTCGGCGTCTCCGCGCGTGCGAAGTCCGGCGAATCGGCCGTTCGTCCATGATTGCGGAAGTGCAGGCAGCAGATGGATTGCGCCGGCATGGCTTTGGAGCAGCATCTCTGCGAATGCGGCAGCACCGCCGAAGTTTCCGTCTACGACGAAGATATCGACTTCCGCTCCAGCGATACCGGATTTGGAGTAAGTCAGCATATTGTCCAAGCAGAGCTGGCTGATCAAGTAGGTCAGATGCTCCTGTGCCCTATCCCCATCATGAAGTCTGGCTCTTCCCGCTGCGAACATAGCAAGCGTAAATTCCACGTCCTCCAAATCTGCGCCACGCTGCCGATTATCTAGTGTCTGCCTTGCTGCTGCAGCAAGGTCAGGCGTGCCATCCGGTGTAATTTCTCTACCCGGATACAATCCGTACAGATGCGATAAATGGCGATGATCAGGCTGAGCCTCGCCATAATCCTGCAGCCATTCCTGCAGCTGTCCGCCTCGTCCAACCGCAAGCGGCGGGAGAAGCGGCAGTGCCGCCATCATTTGTGAACAAAAGGCATCATCAGCTCCTAACCGCGATGAGGCATCGATGAGAAATTCAAACAGTTCACGTACAAGCATCGTATCCATGACCGAACCCATCGACATCGTATAGGATGCTGTTTGCACCCCGCCCGGATAGAAGCTGTTCTCCGGTGAATTGGAAGGCCCTGTGACCAGTTGTCCGGTCTCCGGGTGAACCGCCATATAATCCAGATAGAATATAGCCGCATCTCGCAATACCGGATAGGCGAGATTCTTCAGAAAAACTTCGTCTCGGCTAAATTCGTAATGCTCAATAAGCTGAGTCGCCAGCCATAGGCCGCCGGTAACATTGAGCCCCCACGAGTAGTGCCAGCCCGGTGCCGCGAATCCCCAAGCATTCGTGAACACATGCGCTACCCAGCCCTCGCAGCCGTAGAAATCCTGTGCCGCTTGGCGTCCGGATTTCGCCAGCTGCTCCACGAAGCGAAGCAGCGGCAGATGGCATTCCGCTAAATTTCCGGTCTCCGCCGGATAATAATTCATCTCCGTGTTCACATCCAGATGGAAATCACAGCTCCACGCCATGCGCGCCGCTTCCCCGTCGTTCCAAATTCCCTGAAGATGCATGGGCAGCCTGGAGTCCTCACGGGAACCGGCAATCATAAGATAACGGCCATATTGATAGAACAAAGCGAACAGCTGCGGATCGTCATGACCGCCATTCTCGCGCATGTGCAGCATTCTTTTGTCAGTTGTAACGGTTGCGAGCTCTTCCGAACGAGACGATGCCGAAGCAAGCGCAATGGTTACGCGCTCATACAGCTTGCGGTAATCCGCAATATGCGCGGCTTTCAAAGCATCGAACCCTTTATGGGACGCATTTTCTATTCTCCATGCAGGCTCTTCCTTCCATTGCTCATCCACTCTGCCGTAATCGGTTGCTGCCGTGAAATAGAGGCATGCCTCATCAGCTTGCTCTACGACTATCGCATCTCCTTGAATACTCACCGTTCCGCCGCGTACGATTACGCTCACTATACCTCGTCCATTCACACCGCATGTGCCATCGCTGTGTACGTTCTCGGTGGCTTGTCCGTTGAAATATAGCGAACCGCTTCCTTCTTCGCTCGCTCCTGCCCATGAATGGAAAGTAGAAGATCTGCCTTCGATTGCGACTGAAAAAGATAGTGAACCCGGCTGATCACTTCTATAACGAGCTGCGATAGCATGATCGGCATGCGTCGCGAACATTTCGCGTTCATATCGCGTGCCGCCTGAAGTATAGCCGGTGCGTACGATCGCTTCCTCCAGATCCAATTCCCTTGCAAAGCCTTCCTCCGAATGGCCAAAATAGATCTTCACATCGCACATGGACACATTCGTTCCGAAATTACCTTTCGTCGGCATCAGCTGCTGTTCAACTAGTCGTTCGCCATTGGCATAATCGCCTTCGAAGAACAGTTCTCTCATTGCGGCTAAGCCTGCTTTCCCCTCAGAACGGCTGGGCGTTCGCTCACTCTGGCCCGACCAATAAGTCGTTTCCGTCAAGTGCCATGTCTCGGTCTCCGCTCCGCTGCAAACAACGGCACCCAGGCTTCCATTTCCGATCGGCAGTCCCTGCGTCCAATTCGAAGCGGAACGGTCATACCATATTTTCATCATCGCTCACTCCTTGAAGAAGTTGATGCTTTCATCCGTACATGAAAGCAGGTACATATTTCGAATTTCCTCTATTTATCGTATCATTGAAAGGTATATTCGTATTTGGTCACTCATCCAAAAGTTAACGAAAAATCCGGTAACGAAAGGAATTACCGCGGTGAAGAAACTGACAGAACTTACTCCATTCCTTGGGGACTATATGCCCTATCAATATGACGGAAGCTCAAACGAAGGGCTTCGGACCTGCAGCGTATACGCCATGCATCTCTTCCCGGACGGACCCGGCGAGATGGAAGTCGACGGCAAACGGTACCCCGTCGGCAGAAGAACGCTCGTTTTCCTGCGTCCCGGTCAACCTCATGCCTTTCATTTCTCACCGGAGCATCCGCAATCTTCCTACAATCTCTACTTCGATCTATGGGAGCAGCAGGAACCGCGTTCTTTGAATCGCTTCTTCTTCCGATATCCGGAGAAGTTTCAGCCGCATACCGCCACACCGACATTACCTTGCGAAGAGCTGGACAGCATGCCAAGCGTCTTCTCGCTGCAGGCACATCCGCTGCTCTTCGATCTGCTGCATCTCATCTCCAAGTCATTCGAGGATTTAAGCTGCCATCGGCAAGAAACGGTTAACAGCTTGTTTTACGGCTGGATGCTGGCTTGGTACAATGCCGTCCATACGCATCAGCCGAGCGACTATCGGATCGTTCGGCTGCTGGCTAGGCTCGATGCCCATCCGGAGAAAAGAGAGCCCGTATCGGATTGGTGGAGGTCATGCGGATTGAAGCGGACGTACTTTCACGAGCTGTTCCTGCGCGAAACCGGCTTGACTCCTAAAGCTTATCAGCACAAACAATTAATGAAGCGAGCCTCGCAAATTATCCAGGAGAGCGATCTCAGCATTACGGCCATTGCAGAGAAGCTCGGTTACACGTCGATCCATTCGTTCACGCGGCATTTCACCGCGCATTTCGGACTGAGTCCTAGGCAATTCCGTACTAGCCCCCGAGGCTTGCGTTAAGGGATCTACCTCAGCTTAAGTGCAAAAAAAGAAGCCTTGCATAGGCAAGGCTTCTCTGTGTTTGTATAATTGGTGCGGTCGAGAGGACTCGAACCTCCACGGCTGTTACACCACTAGAACCTGAATCTAGCGCGTCTGCCAATTCCGCCACGACCGCATCTGGCAGATGTGGTTGCATACAAGCTGCAATCACGTTTTTTATTATGGCATCCGGTTCAGGCGAAGTCAAGATGAAGAACGAAAGTTGAAATTTTCTAACTATAGATCAATCGAACAAGTCTCCGAAAACATCGAGCATCGTTTTCTTCTTGCGCGGCTTACCGTATTTGTCATAACCGTTCTTATCATACCCGTGAGAGTCATACCCGTTCTGGCTGTAGCCTTTGCCGGTATTGTAATTGTAATCCTGACCCTGACTGCGGTGGCGATCACGATCTTGGTCGTAATGAGTCTCATTCGGCGAATACGCAGGATTGACATTCACGCTGCGCTCCAAGCGGTCATAATCATCGCGAGCCTCTTTGACACCGCGTACAAGCTTGTCCAGCTCGCCGCGATCCAGCCATACCCCTTTACAATCCGGGCAAACGTCGATCAGAACGCCGTCTTTCTCTACCTCGCGCATACGAACATCTGAACATACAGGACATTTCATTCATATAACCTCCAGTAACGTTTGTTACAACAATACGAATGAACCTGCATTTTGTTTCAACTTTTTGCTTACAGCTCTGTTCGAGGTGCAGTCACCGGCTCATAAACATAGCTTCTGCTAAGCTTTACTACTCTGCGGCTGCGCTTGCGAATGACGACGGAGTCCGCATCCCACGCAACAACAATGCCCAGCACATCATTGGCTTCCATCCCATCTCTCACGACACGCACCGAAGTTCCGGCAACCCGAAATTGATCCAACTGTTCTTCCGATATCATCCTCAATCGCTCCATTTCTATAAAAAAACCTCAATACGGCAGTTAATGCCAGCATTGAGGTCTTTCGATTCACTTGTTAGTTCTGCGCTCAGCTAACATGCTCTTTCGAATCATTCGTTTCATACCATTCATCCAGAACCCGGGAAGACATGACACGGCTCGTGATATACTCCGCTTGTTTCTCGGTGAATTGTTCTTTCCAATCCATCTCTAGCTCTGTCGAGAGCTTCACAATCGTAAGGAGTTCGGACCATGCAACATACCGTTTATACCAGAAAAACTGCGGATGCTCAATCATATAAGGGTACAAGTCATCAAAATCAGTATGCTTGCAGTCAAGAGCACGTTCGAAATGGTTCTTCGCTTCCGACAATTTGGTTACTAAATAATCAGCAGATAATTGTCCCATATAGTTGTGCCTCCAATCCGTCACTTACGATCATTATAAGCCAATTCATTCAACTCGAAAAGATGATGATCATGGAAATTAACTGGAACTTATTCGAAACGAATTTTTCCGCCATCCAGTGAAGCAATTCGCACCAGCGATTCTACGCGAATGCCTTGTTCGCGAATCGTACGAGCACCGGCCTGGAAGGATTTCTCCACGACGATGCCAAGTCCTGCCAAGGTTGCACCGGAACGCTCAATAATTTTGATTAGACCACGTGCTGCATCGCCATTAGCGATGATATCGTCGATGAACAGTACGGTATCATCAGGCGTTAGGAATTGACGGGAAACCATAATGTCCGTTACAATGCCTTTCGTGAATGACGGTACGCGTTCGCAATAGGCATCCGGATCAGCGATAAGTGTTTTCTTCCGACGTGCAAAAACGAGCGGTACCCCAAGCGCAAGGGCTGTCGTAAAAGCAACCGGTATGCCGGACGATTCCACTGTGATTACTTTCGTAATCGGCGTTTCAGCATATAGACGCGCAAATTCTTTACCCATTTCTTGCGTAAGAATCGGGTCGACCTGATGATTTAACAGGGCATCCAGCTTAAGTACATCTTGATTTAGAATAGAGGCTTCACGCAGTATGCGTTCTTTTAGCAGTTCCATTCGCTTTCCCTCCACCAAAAAAATCTTTTCCGTTAAAGGTATCATATGGGGCACCAAAAGCGCAACTAATCGGCAAAAAATAACATGAAAACTGCGCTAATCATTGCAACTTTTTTCCATTGCCAACGTCTAACTATATAACAACGAAGTGGTCGGATGCTGGACGAACATCAAGGAGGTGTGACACGAATGACACGAATGATATCGAGCTTAACTACCAAACAAATCGCCTATACAGCTGCCGCCTGCACGATGCTTCTCCTGCTTTCAAGCTGCTCGCTTGGCGTCGCGGGAATCGAAAGTACAACTACGAGCCGGTTAACGGCTGAACAAGCCGGGTCACTGATCGACGACCATTCCGACAGTCCTCAGAAAGCGTATGTTGCAAAAGGCGACGGCCAAGAGGCCTTATTCGAGGAGAATTCCTCGCAGGACGCAACGATCGCGGATGCGAAGACAGAATCCTCCACCGGTAAGGCCGGAACAAAGCAGGCTGTAGTGAAAGAAGAGCCGAAGTGGGATGCCAAAGCGCCTAAGCTTCATGGCATCGCCATCGGTGATGCCAAATCTACTTTGGATACACGACTCGGCAAGCAAACGGACAATTATACAATCGATGATGAGAAAGAGACCATTACCGTTATTGAATATGCCGGATTCTCCGTCGGATATGGTTCGGATAAGAAAGTCCGGTTTGTGGAAGTTTTCGAGAAGAATATTTCAAGCGGCCTGAGCGGGCTTCGTGTGGGTGACGGCGAGAACGCCGTAACTACAGCTTTAGGGAAACCGACAACGCATACCGCAAGCGTACTCGCTTATCAAGCTGCCGGAGCATTGCTGAAGCTGGATCTTGATCCTCAAACGAAAAAGGTGCTTTCGATGAAGCTCTTTCTACTTCAAGATAAGCCACAAGGTTAAGAGTGCACTAAGCAGAATCGGTACGGTTAACAGCAGCCCGTATTTGGCGTATTCGCGCCAAGACATATCAATGCCGCCTCTGCGCAGCAATTGCAGCCACAGAAGCGTTGCGAGCGAACCGATCGGTGTCAGCTTCGCGCCGACAGAAGTGCCGAGCAAGCTGGCGTAAGGCAAATAATGCGGCCCGGCAGTCTGTTCGATCGCCAGCGAGGATACGAGCACTGCAGGCAAGTTATTGACTGCCGCACTGAGCAGCGAGAACAGAGCGCCTGAGCCAAGGATGCCAAGCAATGGTCCTTGATCCGTCAAAGGTTCGATAGCGTGGGGGAACCAGCTGACCGCACCGTGCAGATACATACTGTAAACAATAAGATTCATCGACAATGCGAATACAACGATTAACCAAGGCGCTCCTCGAAGCGTCTTTTTCACGTTCCCTTGGCCGACAACCATACTTGCCAGCCACTGGACAGCGGCTCCTGTCAGAGCGATGGCCGCTACCGGAACTCCCATTTTATCCGCTAATAAATAACCTGCCATAATCGACGCAATAATGACCCAAGAGAGGTAAAACAGCCCTTTATGGCCAATCGCCGAAGTCGGATCTGGAAAGGATTGCGGCGCATGGGGTCTCTCTTCCTCCGTGCGAATGCTTCTGCCGAAATAGCCTGCCGTAACCGCAATCGTTATCAGTATCGCTACAATTCCCGGTAGTATCATCGTTCTGGCATATTCCCCGAAGGTCAGGTGAAAGAAATCCGCTGTCAAAATGTTCGTTAAATTGCTCATCATTAGAGGCGCGCTCGCGGTATCTGCCATTAAGCCTACCCCAAGCAAGAACGCAATGCGGCTCCTGCGTGACAGCTGAAGCAGTGCCGTTACTTCAAGCACAATCGGAATCATGATCAGAATCGTGCCGTCATTGTTGAAGAACACCGTGATTGCCGCAGCGAGTGCGCACAATCCGATTAATAAGCGCAGCTGCTTATGATGAAAGGATCGTACAATATGAAGCGCCGCCCATCGAAAAAAACCATTCGCATCCAAAAGCGCCGTAAACAGCATAATGCCGATTAAGGAAAAGGTCGCATTCCAAACAAAGCTCCATATATAAGCCGCATCCTCCGGCGTAAGAAGCCTGGCTACGAACAGCAATGCCGCACCTAGAAAGGCGACAATGGCTTCGTGAATTCCTTTTGGCTTCCAGACAATCAGCGCGAGGGATGCAGAGAAAACACTAATGGCAACAACTATAGCCATACCGGCAAATCCACCGCTTTCTCTTATAAGAAGGATAATAGTCATGCCTGTCCTCGGTCGGACATACCTTTACTAGTAGGTATTGTACGAAAGGCAGGTCATGTAAAAGGATGAAAAGAGCGAGTAAAATCATGCAAATCGCGTTTACGTATATGGGTACGGTAGTTGGCGCAGGTTTTGCAACCGGACAAGAGATCTTGCAATTTTTTACTCGATTTGGCTTTCTGGGTGCCGTTACGATTCTAATGGCTACGATCATGTTTGTTTGGCTTGGCGCCAAAATGATGCTGATCGCCAGCGACGTCAGGGCAAAATCCTACGAAGACGTCAATAAAGTGCTGTTCGGCGATCGTTTTGGACGCTGGATCAGTCATTTCATGCTCATTGTTTTGTTCGGTGTTTGTGCCGTTATGCTCGCAGGCGCAGGCGCCATCTTCTCCGAGAATTGGAATATTTCTTATCAATCAGGCCTGCTGATCACGATGGTCGGCTGCTTCTTCCTGCTGCGTAAAGGGATGAATGCAATTTTGACGGTCAATGCGATCGTGGTGCCGGTCATGCTGCTCTTCACGGTGCTCATCATCATCGATACGGTCAAAACACCCGGCTCGGATCGGTGGCTGCTCCTGACAAGCGACCATTCGCCGATCTCCATTTGGGCTTCCCCATTCCTCTATGCCGCTTTCAACTTATCGATGGCACAGGCCGTGCTCGTACCGCTTGGCGCAGAAATGCGAGACCGTAAAACGATTGTATACGGCTCGTGGATCGGCGGCATCGGGATCGGCTTCATGCTGCTTGCCGGCCATATCGCGTTATCCGTGTACATGCCGGGCATTCAGCAATTTGCGATTCCGATGGGCGGTATCGCACGCCAGCTGGGGCATGGCATTCAGTGGATCTATATCTTCCTGATTTTTGCCGAAATCTTCACAACGCTGATTGCCGATGTGTACGGACTGACGCTGCAGATGCAGGAACGGCTCAAACTCTCTCGGACCCTGCTCACAATTCTGACTCTGGCCTGTTGTTATGTAGCGAGCCAAATCGGATTCGGCCCGCTTCTCTCCACGCTCTATCCGCTCTTTGGGCTCATCAGCCTGGGTTGGCTGGTGCTGCTGATTAAGCAGCGGCCTCCGATAGGGGAATGAATCGTGTGCGGTACGATCCATTAAGATAAATGGATGAATTCGGCTTGCGGTAAAATCGTACGTATTAAGTCTCTCATATGATCATGGCAAGTGAACAGCACAATTTGCCTGCGTTCTGCAAGCTCACCGAGCACTTCGACGGCGGCTCTCTGCCTGGTCAGATCAAAGTTAACCAGCGGATCATCCAGTAAAAGGGGTAGTTCATTTGAGGCTGCCGCCTCATCCGCGAGCGCTAAACGCATCGCCAGATACAACTGCTCAGCAGTCCCTCTGCTGAGCAGTTTGCTTTCTACCAGCCTTCCGTCCTTCGTCTCCAGCGAGATCGTTTGCTCGCCCTCCGGAATCGAAATCCGCTTGTAGCCTCCTTGAGAAAGTCGGCCCATTATCCGCGATGCTTCGCGCAGAACACCGGGCTGACGCTGCTCCTCCATGATTCGTTTGGTTCGGCGAATCATCGTCATGCTGATCGCACCTACCGCATAGCGCTCAACCAGCTGTTCCAGCGCAGCCGTTGCCTGCTCACGCTCCATAATCTGCCGCGATCTGCCGCTGCTTTGCACCAGCTGCTCCAGCTGCTGGCGCTTGCGGCCGCTCTGCTCAAGCAGCTCGCTTCTGCGCTGCTCCAGCTGCTTCAGCTCGCGCTTTGCTTCCACTTGCATCTGTACAAGCTGATTGCCATCGCAAGAGGCATACCAAGTCTCCAGCTTCTCGCGCTGTCCGCTTGTTAGCCCCGCAGTAAGCTCCGCATCCAGTCTGTATCGTTCCGCTTCCAGTTCCGCTAGTCGCTCAGAACGCTGCAAGGCTTCCAGCCATTCCAGCTCATTGCTCACCTTCGCGGCCGCGAACCACTGCTGCTGCTTCGCTTCCAAGTCAAGCGTGAGCTGGGCCAGCTGCGATGCCTGCTGCTCCAGCTCCGCCAGCCGCGCTCGCAGCTCCCCGGCTCGGCCGGCTGCCGCCGCATGCCGGCTCGCTTCCGCGTGCAGCATGCGAACGGCTGCGGCCGCGTCGCCATGCGCGCGATTCGCCGCCGCGGGGAACGCCGCGCTAAGCTGCAGGGCCGCGTCTTCGAAGGCGGCTACCTCCGCCTGCAGCCGTGCAGCCTTGCCCGCTGCACGGTCATGCGATTGCAGCCGCAGCAGCGCCTGCTCGGCAAGATCGAAGCTTTCCGCGGCTGCTTCCGGCGTGAGCGAAGCCGGAAAGCCGCAATCGGTCAGCCAATCGCGCCATCTGGCCGCGATGGCCGCAGCCGCCTCGGCCGCGTGGTCCACCGCGGCGAGGGCGGCGTCTTCTTGCGCGCGCAGACGCGCATGGCGGCGAGCAAGCTCCCCGCGGCGCTCAGCGGTGCCTGCGCGCAGGCGAAGCTCGTCATGCCGCGCGTCGATGGCAGCGCGCAGACGCGAGAGCACTTGCGCAGGCGAGCCTGCCGCCGCGCCGCCAGCGAAGTCCTCGCGCAGCGACGGCGCGGTCGAGGCGCGGCCATCTCTGGCAGCGGCGGATTGCCGCCATGCCGCCGACAGCTCGGCCTGCTGCGCCGCAGAAGCTTCGAGCTGCTCCCGTGCCAGCAGCGCAGCTATTATTGCCGCAGGCTCGCGAACAAGCTGCTGCACCGCAGCAACGACGCGCTTCTCCGCGTCGGCAAGCAGTGCATCGGCCGCAGCTGCCGCCCCAGAGGAAGCCTCATGTGCGCGACCGCGTCCTGCTCGGCTTCGCCCGATTGCTCGACCGCGCGAAGCGCCGACAGGCGGCTTCGCAAGGCTCATCAACGCCGGCGTCGCGAGCGCAACTGCAGCAACACCCGCGACAACCGCAGCGACAGGCTCGCCGATAGCGACAAGCACGGCTGCGCCGGCCGCTGTAACGGCTACGACAGCCCAATAAGCGCTGCTTCCAACCCGCAGCAGCGCAGATCGCATCTCTTCGCCCTGATTCTGCTGCATTTCTTCACCTGAACGCTGCGACGAAGCGGCGCGGAGCCTGGCCAATTCGAGCTCATGCCAAGCTTCCTCGAACTGACGTGCAGCAAGCCGAAGCGTTTCCGAGGAATCCGGGAGCAGCTCGAAGACTACAGACGTCCCAAGAGCCCTTACACCGCTGTCCGCATCTAATTCTGAAAGCTGTCCAGCCACTTCCCTAACTTGCTGCGATGCTGCGCGAAGCTCTGATTCAGCTTGCCCTTTAGCCTTCGCGCTTTCCTGAAGCGCGACACGGTATACCCGTACCTGCTCCCGGTCTGCGACTCCAATTGGGAACTGCCGCAGCTCCGTTTCCGTCCATGTCGGGGAAATGCGGTGGATCAGTCGGCGAGCCGTCTCCTCGTGCTCACGCATTTCCGCCAATAGCTCTGCGGCACTCTGCTTGGACGCGGCTATATGCTCGGCAGACAGCAGTAAGGCTTCAATCTCATGCTCTCGAGCGATCAGCTGATCATCGTAAGACAATGAAGCCAACTGCTGTGCAAGCCTCTGCCCTAATTCATTATTATGCTGACGCTCAGCATGCAAACGAATAAGCTCCGCTGCTATTGCCTCCATCTTCGCACGCGCATCCGCAACCAGCCTTGGCGCATCGCCGTAAGCCTCCTGTTCCTGGAGCAGTGCAAGCCGCTCGATCCACGCTTGGCGCAGATGAACAGCTCTTGTCAGCAGCGCTTCCGTCTCTCGCAATGAGGGAAGCCGCTCTTCCACATGCGACTGATCGCTTTCGATCTCAGAAAGCGATGAATTCAGTTCATTAAAGGCGACGATACTATCCTCCGATTGACGAAGCTGTATGTCGATTTCATCAAGCGCCTTCATTAATTTATTCATTTGCTGCGTACTGCCGCGCGGGCGATATAAATGGTCTAACTGTGTTTGCAGCAGCTTCTCGGTCTTCGCGATCGCACCTCCGCCATTCCAGCCGGCGTGATACAGCTGCTTGCCGAGCTCATCGCCCTCCAGCATTCCGATAGCCTGCAGCTCCGATAACGAGATAGCAAACAGCTCACGGAACAATCGCTCGTTGACGCCGCCAAGAAATAAACGCTCCCATATCGACTGCGTGAGTGATTCCATTCCGCTGCTTCCACTACTTCCGCCGCTTCCGCTGCTTCCATCCAATTCAAGCCGCCGAATATTCACTTTCCCGGCAGCGCTGCTATAACGCTCCAGCACATAAGATTGTCCCGCGCTATTTTGGAAAAACAATCGTCCGCCGTGTCGGCCGCCATTTACAGGCTCCTGCCGTTCAGCCGGATTGCCTTTAGTAGCAAAACCGAACAGCATAGCGCGAATGAACCCAAGCATGGTGCTTTTGCCGGCCTCGTTATGTCCATAGACAATCGTTACAGGCGCATCAAATTTGCACTGAAGGTCGCTCAGCTTCCCGAAACCTTCTACATGAAGTCCTTGAAGCTTCATATTCGATCGCCTCCTTGTCCTGCTTCCTGCTCAGGTGACGACTCTCTCTGCCCATCGGCATCCTCAGTCAGCATTCCGGCCGCAAGCTCCCTTGCTTGCTCAAACCATCCTGCAGCCCGCTCCGTCTGTAGAACACGCAACATTTTTCGAATTCTGGCATTGCTCGATAACGATTGAAGGGCTTCATCCAGCAGCTGCTGCATCGCTAGCTCGTCCGCTTGTGCGTCATTGCTGCTCCGAATAAGCTCACCTGTAAAACTTTCCTCTGCTGCCAGAGCATCCAGATCCAGTTCTGCTCCGGTTGCAGCTTCTAAACTATAAACCCAGCTCCACTGCGTCCCTGGTATGTAACCTGACGTTGAATCAAGCTCGCCGACTCGTTCCCTTAATCCAACTAGCAGCTCCGTGACTACTACTGCATCCGTTAAAAGACGATGCAGCGGACCGCGGCCTTCTAAGCGCAGCTTAATCATGAGCGATCTGCCTTCACCATTCGCCGCTGCCGCTATCACAGCTTGTTCTACTGCATAAAGCAGTTCCTGCTCGGACTGAATACCTGCGATAGAGACTCGTAAAGTCTCCCAACGAATCGTATCCAAAGGGAGAAACTGCAGCTTTGTCTCGAAGGTATCGCTTACATCTACGAGATAACAGCCCTTCGCGCCGGTCTCGTTGGCATGTCTGCCTTGTGTATTGCCGGCATAAACAACATGCGGATAACTATGTAACACGGCGCGTTGATGGATATGTCCAAGCGCCCAGTATTGGAACCCTGCACCTACCAGCTCAGTCAAGCTGCATGGCGCATAAGGATCATGTCCGGCATGCCCATCCACCGTGCCATGCAGCAGCGCAATTTGATAGGATCCATCGGCAACCGGCTTATAGCGTGACGCCAAATTTGCGGTCACAATCCTTGTCCCATAGGAGATGCCATGGACATGAGCAGCCAGTTCTCCATTTTTCGTATAGACAGGTACAGCTTCCGCTTGATCCGCTCCGAAGAAATGGACCGACGATGGCCAATCTAAATTAGCCTGTGAGCCTGACAGCGGATCATGATTGCCATGAATAACAAATAGCCGCACGCCTTGGGCATGCAGCTTCTGCCACTCCCGCTGCAAAGATAATTGCGCACGGAGCGATCTGTCGGCCATATCATAGAGATCACCGGAAATAACTACAAAATCAACTGCTTCGCGCAATGCCGCCTCGACCAAATTGCTAACAGCCTGAAAGGTCGAGGACACAAGTCCCTCCCGTATATGGGGAGGCACCTCCGTCAATCCGCGGAAAGGACTGTCGACATGCAAATCCGCCGCATGAATAAATCGAAATGAGACTCCCATGTCCTAACTCCCTATTCTGTCGCGTCCGCATCCGGATTTATTTCCGTATAAACCTGCTTCAATTGCGCGATTACCCGCTGTAACGAGTAGACGCGCTTCGCTTTATTCCAAGCCGCACGGGCCATATTGTAGCGGAAATCTTGATCCGAAACGACCTTCTCAAGCGCGTTCGCAAGCGCGGTCGGATTCTCCGGTTCTACTAATAGACCATTGATTCCATCATCGATCTGCTCCGCGATTCCGCCTACATTCGTCCCGACCAGTGCCAGCCAGCAAAGCGCTGCTTCAGCGAACACAGAGCCGAATGCTTCTGCGCGTGACGGCAGTACAAAGACATCGAAGAAAGGCATAAACTCTTCCGGATGCAGCATGTAACCGTAGAAGATAATGTCATCGTACAAGTTCAGCTTCTGAGCAAGCTGCTCCAGCTCAGGTCTGCTGGGTCCATCGCCGATAATATGAAGGACGAAGTTTTGTCCGCGCGCCTTCAGCTGCGCGCAGGCATGCAGCAGAATATCCAACCCTTTAGCAGGGACAAGGCGGCATACCGTAATTAGCTGTACGACCTCGTTCTCATGGGAGATCGGTTTGAATCGCTTCTCGTCAAACCCGTTCGGAATGACCTGGATTTCATCCGCATCGTTCACATATGGACGCATATAACTGCGGAATGCTTCTGACGGCGTCAAGATCCGATCTGCTTTCAGCTCAAGCTCTTTGTAGATCGAAGTTAAGAAACGATGCTCCATGCCGCCTTCAATGATTTTGCCGTTTAGTATAAGCTCTCGTTCGTAACTGGAATGAATCGTCATCACAAGCGGCGTATCCGGATAAAGCTGTTTCATTACCAGCGCCGGAATCGGATGATGGGCATGAATGAGATCATAGGATTTCTGAATGCGCAGCTTCGTCCACCAAACGTAATCGCGATAGGTTTGCAAATATTTATCGATAATGGGATTACCCTCGTAATTGCTAATATCGAATGTTTCGAACGTTACAGGCTCTTGGCCCTTTCCCCTTACCCGTTTCGGAAGGGAGAATAACTCCATCGGCCAACCGATTTTATTGAATCGTTCTTGAATGTAAGGAACCATTGAGGACACGCCGCCCGGTTGCTCCGGAGGAAAAAACAATGCCTGCAAAATGTTCATGTGCAAAGCCTCCTCAATCAAACTTGCATTATACTTCTCGACCTGCCAAAAACATGATATACTAGAACATACGTTTCTGTAAAGTTGAGTCAAGATTACTTTACAGCCTGCATACTCCCTGCGTTTACCCTCTTCTTAGGTGGTCTTAACATGACGATTCTACAGTGGCTCGCCGGATCTACCGGACAAATTTTCGCATCTGCTTGTGTAATGACCATTCTCGTTCTCATGCTCTTTATGGCCGTCAAGCTATATCAGAGTTACAGACGCAACCGCACTTATCTCATTCTGATTGTCGTACTTCCGATTGTCATCTTGCAGAACGGCTTCATCATCGGGTTATCGTTCCCTGGCCAATCGACTTCGCCTTACCTGGAGCTGACGCAATCGTTTGTCAGTTTGCTCTCATTTATTATTATAAACTTTGTTTTCATGAAATTGTATACCGGACCCAGCACAAGATTGAAAGGTATGCCATTCTTGCTTATGTTTATCGGGCTGATCCTTGTGACCGGAGCCCAGCTCTCACTATCAACCGAATCCGTGAATGAATCCATCGATGCGGCTCAAACGCAGCTGCTGGCAATTGATTTCTACGGACTCATCTTGAACTTTATCATTTTGCTGAATTTACGAGGCATTGATCAACGGTTTAACTATTCAGCAAGCCTGATCGTTTATTTTATCTATCAGCTGTCCGATTTGGCGGACGGCTATGTATTTCACGGGAAAGTCCCGATGCTTGTCATTCTAAGCCACTTGCTCCCTGTCATCTATTATACGCTTCTTTTCCTGCTCTTGTTCGAGTGGGTGCTGGAACGGTTGTTGATGACCTTCCAATCGTCAATTACGGACGGCCTAACAAGCTTGTACAATCGGCGTCACTTCACGAAGAAAGCGGAACAGCTGCTTCGAGATACGCGGCGGATTGCCATCATTTTCTGTGATATCGACAACTTCAAGAAGCTTAATGATACGCAGGGTCACCATAAAGCGGATGGCGTCCTTAAGCAGGTCGCTGAAATATTGAAAGAAGAAACAGCTGGGATCGGAACGGCTGGCCGATATGGCGGCGAAGAGCTGCTCGGTCTTGTCGCTGCACCTCACGTGAAGCCGGAGGTCGTGGCAGAAACCATCCGCAGCCGGGTTGAGAAAGAGACGATGGTCACCATTAGCGTCGGCGTTAGTGCGAGCCGTGAAGGCGCGTCTATCGCAGAGATCGTAAGTCAAGCAGATGAAGCGATGTATCAATCGAAGACGACCGGCAAGAACAAAGTTACCCTTCATTCCTCGATGCGTCAGCGGACACGGAGCTCTGATGAAACGGCCAAACGGAGCTCGCAAGCTTAAGGATTTGAGCTTTGCCTAGCAGCTTGCCTTGTGCCTGGCCTTCGCCGAATATTGCACAATAAAAGACAGTTCACGCGGCAGGGATGCTCCCTCGTTGCATGAACTGTCTTTTTATTAGGATTTATAAGGAATCGGGTCTGTCGTGCCTGCTTCAGCGAACCCTTTCAAACGCAGGCGGCAGCTGTCGCACTCGCCACAAGCCTCTGGTTCCCCGTTATAGCATGAGGTAGTCAGGTTATAAGGAACGCCCATACGCATACCTTCCGCTACGATGCCGGCTTTCGTCAGATGAATGAGCGGCGTCTCAATGGAGATCGGTTTACCCTCTACACCCACTTTAGTCGCGATTGCAATAACCTCTTCCACCTTCGCGATGAATTCAGGCCGGCAATCCGGATAGCCGCTGTAATCCAGCGCATTTACGCCGATATAGATCGCTTCTGCGCCAACGCTTTCTGCAAACGACGTAGCAATGGACAAGAACAATAAATTGCGTCCCGGTACATACGTTACAGGTATTTCGCCGGCTTCATCCGGAACCGGATCTGCACCCATCTTAGGAACATCGATCGTATCGTCCGTCAATGCGCTTCCGCCAAAATCACGCAAGAATCCAAGCTCGATGATTTTGAAGCGCTCGCTTACGCCATAAAATTCAGCAACCGCGCGCGCGTTGTTCAGCTCCATAATATGACGCTGTCCGTAGTTAAATGTGATCGGGTATAGCTCGTACCCCGCTTCTTTGGCGTAACCCATGCAAGTCGTACTGTCCAAACCGCCACTCAAAATAATAACCGCTTTTTTCATATCCCTTACACACCTCTCTTAGCCGGATCCCAAATGATCTTATGCAGCTGTAAGTTCAGCTTCACTCCTGTTAGTCCGCTTGCAAGCATCTTTTCCACCAGCTTCGCAGGCGGCATGCTCTCCCACACGGGACTAAACAGCGCGAGCGCAGCTGTCGGATAATCCTTCAGCGTTTGCACAGCAGCATCAAAGTCTCGGTCCGTAGCAATTACAAATTTCACTTCATCCTGCTCCCTCAGCAATGCGAAGTTATCGTGCAGCATCGCCGCATTCTCCCCCGAATCCGGAAGCTTATAATCCATAATGTATCGAGCTTTCGAAGAGTGGATATCGCGAAGGAACGGTGCAAGATCAATCGCTCCGTTTGTCTCCACATGTACATCTTTGATCCGCTCGATATCACATAACGCCTGCAGCAGCGCTGCCGAGCGACTGCCGTATAACAACGGCTCGCCGCCGGTCATGCAAATATGCTCGGCTTTATATTGCAGTTCCACTTGGGACACAATATCTTCAATCGTCATCGTAAATTCTGCTTCTGCCGGTGGATAGCTGTACTTCGTATCGCACCAAACACAGCGCAAATTACAGCCAAACAGACGTACAAAAACGGTCGGAAACCCGGCACGTGTGCCTTCGCCTTCGACCGTTTCGAAAATTTCCACCATAGGAAGCCGAATGGAGCGCCCCTCAGTCGGCGCTGTATCCTTATCCGGCATTCTCGTCCGCCTCCATCATATCGCGCGTTACAGCCGCATAGCTCGTCGGTGTTTCCCATAAGCGAATCTCTTCAATGCGGATATTCGGATAATGCCCTTCTTCAAGAAGCGCATCGTGGATTTGCTCATAAATCCAAACGACCATGTTCTCTGCCGTCGTATTCATCGGTGGCAGCACTTCGTTTAAATAACGATGATCGAGCTTGTCGATGACCCGCTCTTTGGCAATCCGTTTCATATCGGCAAAATCGATGGTTAGTCCACGATGATCCGTCTTCCCGGACATAATCGTCTGAAGCTTATAAGTATGGCCGTGCAGGCTTTTGCACTTGCCTTCATATAAATGCAAATGATGCGCACTATCAAAAGTAAATTCCTTGGAAACGATCACCCGTCGGTTATGATATCTGAGCTCATGCTCCTGAATATCTTCGCCGAACTGCTCGATATGTTTCGGAATCTCGTAAGTCACGTTCCACACCTTCCCCTTTATGCAATTGCAATATGCAATTATAGCATAAGTTGCTGCTTGTATCTAGATAGGGATTTTCACCTACTGACCGGTAAGCTGCCCTTTCACTACGGTTACGGCCTGACCGGACATCAGTACGCGATCATTCTCTAGCTCGATGTACAGCTCGCCTCCTCTAGGAGAGGCCTGATAGGCCATAAAGGTAGTCTGACGCAACCGTCGCTGCCAATATGGTGCAAGTGCGCAGTGGGCTGATCCTGTAACAGGATCTTCATTGCATCCGGATGCCGGATAGAAGCAGCGTGATACAAAATCATAATCGCCCGGTTTCCCCGTGCCCTTGCTTGTCACGATAATCCCTCTTGCTTCAACCTTAGCCAGCATCGCAAAATCAGGCTTTAACGTCTGGACGGTCTGAACGCTGTCGACTTCGACCAAATAGTCCATGCGGTTCATTCCGACATACCGCGGAATTAAACCAAGCCCTTGAATGAGTTCTTCCGGCGCTTTCATCGGTTGAGCAGGCTCTGAAGGCAGATTCAGCCTGATCCCGTTCTCTGTCCGGTCTGCCATGAGCAGCCCGCTGCGCGTGTGGAAGGATGCTGTTCGATCGGTTGCGAGATGTTGATTTTCCCATAAGAAATGCGCGCTAGCCATGGTCGCATGACCGCATAAATCCACTTCAACGGTCGGCGTAAACCAACGAAGATCGTAGCTGCCATCCTCTCTGCGCTGTAAGAATGCGGTCTCGGATAAATTCATCTCCGCAGCTACGTCTTGCATCCATTGTTCGTCCCACGCTTCGTCAAGCAAGCATACGGCAGCCGGGTTGCCACGGAAAGGGACGGACGTAAATGCATCAATTATCGAAATCGGAATGGACATCGTATCAATCACCTCTTATGTAGGTTGGTCGTGCAGGACCTGCCTCGTCTCTGTAAAGAAGTCACTAAGGCAAGCGCTAATCCATAACAGATATGACCGAACAGCCATAATAGTAGAGCCAACAGGTCCGAAGTTGTGGGAACTCGGTCAGATAACGCAGTTAACGGAAACCATGTGATCGCCGTAATTAGACCGATTAGGAGTCCAATCATCCATTGTCGCTGGATCTTCATTCTCCTGGTCATCCACACATAAAGAATGCCGATCGGTACCGAAACGACAAGATGGAGCGCAAACTCCACTGTTTCCGGCAGTCGATTCGGCATATTCGGCAGCCAATCGATATTCAGCAGCAGCGTGTACACCTGTTTGCCGGATAACGCTTGGAACCCTTTGAGCAGCATGGCGAGCAGCAGACCAGCAATCAGTCCGGCTGTTATGCCAAGCTTTAATCCATTATGCGGCTTGATCGACCTTCACCTCGCGTTTACGCCGGTTTACGATAACAATCCCGGCGCTGACCAGCGCTAAAGCCCCCAGTACTGCAGCAGAAAGCGGCTCACCTAGGAACATCGCGGATTGCAGCACACCGAATACCGGAATGAGGAACAGGTACATCGATACACTGCCTACACTGTTGTATTTCATGACGTTATTCCAGAGCATGAACGCAAGTGCCGATACGAGTGCCAAGTGAAGAAGCATAAGCAGCGCGATGCCGTCAAAATGAAACGGAGCCCAGCCCGACTTCCATGCACCGATGACGCTTAGCACAATCCCGCCAATGAGCATTTGATAGCCGTTAATGTACGGGATGCTGTATGAACCCGCAGCTCGTTTGGATAGTAAATTTGCAATCGCATTAAACAGTGTCGCCGCTATAAGCAGCACTTCGCCCAGAGAGAAATGAAGTCCGCTGTTGCCGTCATGCTTGGATAAACCAAGCACCAGCAGCCCCAAGAAACCAACAAGTAGCCCGAGACCTTTGGTACCATTGATTCGGTCATTTTTGTACAAGAAATGCGCCAATGCGATTTGGAAGAACGAGATCGTCCCGGCAATAACTGCACCTACAACGCCCGCGCTCTTTGATAATCCGGCGTAGAAGAAAATGTACTGCAGAACCGTTTGGAACAACGCAATGGACGCGACCATTCCGCCACTGCCTCGCTGATAACGAAGCTTTTCCTTTCGGAGCAGCATATAAGCCAGAATTAGCAAACCGGCCAAAGTGAAGCGGTAGCCTGCGAATAAAATTTGCTCCAGCGTATCATGCGATCCGATGCCAAGCCTTGCGTAACTCAGTTTAATAAACGGATAAGAGCTTCCCCAGAGCAAAGTTGCGCTGACGGAAGCTCCAATTATGCCTAACGGGTGTGTGAAAAATTTGGCTGCTGTCATGATTGATTCTAGTTCTCCTTCTTACGGTGCAGGCAGCCAGCTGAACGAAGCTTTATTGTTCTACAATGGGAATCAGCAGTTCGACCTGCTCCTCCTCCAAGTGTTCGTCAATATAAAAGATTTCAAGGGATACCGCATTTTCCCTCTTTAACAGCTTCTCCTCGTTCATCCAAGCCGATAGCTGCTCGTAGCCTTCACCGATGCGTTTATTTGTACATGCTGCCATTGCGTAGGTGCGCTGCGGAATTGTAAACTGCACCATGCCTTCCGGCACCTGTTTCAGATGGGGGACCTCAAAACACGCCCAATACGTTGCAAATACTTCGTTGCCGAAATAAGGACTGTAAAGCACGGTTGTCTTTACTTCGCCTTCAATTTCATGCTTTCTGGAGCGAAACTCGCTTTGCAGATGAATCGCTTCATCCGGAAACGATGAATATGGACCGCAATAGCTGATTCCGACCATGTTTAAGGCAGGTTTCGTAACTAAAGTGCAATTATGCATCGCGAATGACCTCCCACAAAGTGTTGTAACGCTTTTAGGTTGACCCGTAATCAGTTTACCATGTCCACGGGTTTGTTTGGTAACTATTTATTGACTTTCTTATGGATATATGACAAAACAAAAAAAAGCAAACTTTCCTCAGCGGAATAGTTTGCTTTATACTTCTTAACGATTAGTTCTGTTGGACGATATGGGTGAGCTCATGACTGAGAAGCTGGAGCCCGCTTGCTGTACCCGGCTTATATTCACCTTGGCGGAAGAAGATATCATTTCCGGTTGTAAATGCGCGCGCGCCGACTTTCTTGGCAAGATCATCCGCCGCATTATCCGTATGAATCGAAACCTTACTGAAATCAGCGCCAAAAGAATCCTCCAGCTGTTTACGCAGACGATCCGGCAGAGGCTGACCCTTACCACGAAGCTCGTTGATCGTTTCTTCAACTCCCGGGCTAGCCTCTGCTGGAGCACCCTCAGCAGCACGTTGGATAACCGAGTACGGATCACGCTTCAGCTGCAGCTCTTCTTCTTCGCTCTCGCCCTGCTCCTCACGCTGGATCGCTCCGGCGCTGTCCGCCTTCAGCTGCAGCTCTTCTTCTTCGCTCTCGCCCTGCTCCTCACGCTGGATCGCTCCGGCGCTGTCCGCCTTCAGCTGTAGCTCTTCTTCTTCGCTCTCGCCTTGCTCCTCACGCTGGATCGCTACGGCACTGTCCGCTTTCAGCTGCAGCTCTTCTTCTTCGCTCTCGCCTTGCTCCTCACGCTGAATCGCTCCGGCGCTCTCCGCTTTCAGCTGCAGCTCTTCTTCTTCGGACTCGCCTTGCTCTTCCGTTCGCTGTGCTGCGGAATCGCTATCCTTCGAATCGGACTGCAAGTCGCTAGCTACACGAAACGCGACTTGATCCGCCTCCAGCTCGTACGCATCGGTTGGCTGAGTGACCGTCATTTTGGCCATGATTGGCTTCCCGCTGACTGCGGTCAACTGCCTAGCAGCCGAGTTGCCGATCGACCGCTGCAGCGTGTGCATGTCAGCTGCCTGAAGCGGCGCACCGCTGGCCAGCGCACGCTGCACATGAGCCATCGAATCGGATTTAGCACGATTGGCTGGAGCTTGCTCATACGTGCTTTTGTCCATTTTACGAATCGATTTGCCTGAACCGAACGTTCTCACTGAAAGTTTTCCTCCCCGAATCCGCTAACAAGCCGCTTTTCTCTTAATATACCATAATTTATTAAAAGTTTCGCCACGATTCACTAGTTTCTGCAGCCATCCGTCCTGATGCTTCTTGCGCCAATCCGCGATTAAACTCACAATAGCCAGTAGCCAAGTTAGTTAGTTTAACCGCTGAACGTCGGATTTTCCGACTCTCACCTTTGGGCTGGGGCTGTTTGGGATAGTTTTTGATTTCGACTCTCAGCTCTCGGCTCTGGCCTTTTGGGAGAGTTTCAGGAGTTGAGAGATGGATATTAGTTTAATTGACCGCTGAGAGTTCGATTTCTAAACTCTCAGCTTCTTTTCTGCGCGGTTTCGGTGGTGAGAGTTCGTTTTTCGAACTCTCAACTCCTCATGCGGCACCTGATTAGTTAGTTTTACCGCTGAGAGTTCAATTTCTGAACTCTCAGCTTCTTTTCTGCAAGGTTGCGACGGTGAGAGTTCGTTTTTAGAACTCTCAGCTTCTTTTCTGCAAGGTTGCGACGGTGAGAGTTCGTTTTTAGAACTCTCATTACTCTCTCTCCTCCTCACACAAGCCCAGATCAGCTAGTTCAACCCATTCGTGTGGCCCTGAACATGCCGCCCTCTTCAAACAAAAAAGCTGCCTCAAAAGTCACAATCAACTTTTGAGGCAGCTTATCAATTATTCGATTAACGACGGACAGAGCCGTGTGGATCGATAACAAACTTCTTGGAAGCACCTTGATCGAATGCCGAGTAAGCCTCAGGAGCTTGATCGAGCGAGATCAATGTCGCGTTAACTGCTTTCGCAATTTGCGCTCTGCCGCTAAGAATCGCCGTCATCAGATCGCGGTTATATTGCATAACCGGCGTTTGACCTGTAACGAACGTATGGGATTTCGCCCAGCCGAGGCCGAAACGGATTTTGAGTGTGCCGATTTTAGCATCCTCATCCACCGCGCCTGGGTCGCCGGTTACATACAAGCCTGGAATACCAAGTCTACCGCCGGCACGCGTAACTTCCATGATGGAGTTCAGCACGGTTGCCGGTGCTTCACCATGCGATTTACCGTGGCCATGCGCTTCGAAGCCTACGCAGTCAACGGCGCAATCCACTTCAGGAACACCAAGAATCTGGTCGATTTGTTCAGCCAAATTCGCATGCTCACGCAAGTTGACCGTTTCGCAGCCGAAGCTTCTTGCTTGCGCAAGACGCTCGCTGTTCAGATCGCCTACGATAACAACAGCTGCGCCGAGCAATTGAGCCGAGTGAGCCGCCGCAAGGCCGACAGGACCGGCACCTGCGATATAAACCGTGGAACCCGGCTTCACGCCTGCGCTAACAGCACCGTGGTATCCGGTTGGGAAAATATCGGAGAGCATCGTCAAATCAAGGATTTTCTCCATTGCGCGCTCTTTATCCGGGAATTTCAGCAATTGGAAGTCCGCATAAGGCACCATCACGTACTCCGATTGGCCGCCAACCCAGCCGCCCATATCAACGTAGCCGTAAGCCGAGCCCGGACGATCCGGATTCACGTTCGAACATACGTTAGTGTTGCGCTCTTTACAGTTGCGGCAGCGTCCGCATGCAATATTGAAAGGCACAGATACAAGATCGCCCTTCTTGATAAACTCTACGTCGCGACCGACTTCAATAACTTCACCCGTAATTTCATGACCCAGCACAAGACCGCTCGGTGCTGTTGTACGACCGCGCACCATGTGCTGGTCACTTCCGCATATGTTAGTAGTAATTACTTTAAGGATGACGCCGTGATCGCATTTTCTGCCGACATTAAGCGGATTAACACCGGGGCCGTCACGCAAAACCAGATCAGGATACGAAATATCCCGTACTTCAACTTTTCCGGATTCCACATACACTACTGCACGATTTCCTGCCATTCGTCAGCCTCTCCTCTTATACTGGAATAAATAATCAGAAGAATATCACCCTATCATTGTAATCGCTTGCAGAATGAAAAGCTATGCTTATTCTCCTGTCTTTTACAATCCATATAAACGGCTCTCATTTCTGCAATCCCGCGCAATAGGATATACTGAACCTTGATGGTCAGCATTTCATAGTGATGCAGCGACGCCTAAGTGAAGCCACTATAAGCTTAAAGGAGATCGAATATGACTGAAATATGGGAATCCAGTTTCGTAGCGAATCAAATGATGTGGGGTTTTGAACCTGCAGATTCAGCAATCGTAGCCAAGGACTTTTTCCTAGAGAAGAAGGTTAAGGATATCTTAATACCCGGCGTTGGATATGGTAGAAACGCGAAGGTTTTTATAGACAACGGCATTCAAGTTACAGGGATTGAAATTTCCCAAACAGCGATTGATTTGGCGCGTCAAGAAGGCCTCCAAATGGATATTTTTCATGGTTCAGTTACGGATATGCCGTTTGATAACAAGCTGTATGACGGTATATTTTGTTACGCATTGATTCACCTATTGAATCATGATGAGCGATCGAAATTCATTCAAGATTGCTACGATCAGTTAAAGCCAGGCGGATATATGATTTTTACTACGATCTCCAAGGATGCTCCTATGTACGGGAAAGGCAAGCAGCTGGATAAAGACTATTACGAGATTATGGAAGGCATGAAAATGTTCTTTTATGACGCCGACTCCATCAAGCAAGAATTCGCGAATTGCGGTCGGATAGAAATATCGGAAATTGTAGAGCCCCATAAGATTATGGAAAGTAAACCGCCATTTAAATTCAACATGATAACATGTCAAAAATAGAAAACAAAAAGGGAACTTTCAGCAAGTTCCCTTCCATTTCGTTTCTATTTCCAGCTCTCTAATTATTGATTCCCTTAACCTCATGGATCAACTGAGCTTGAATCCATTAAGTACGGCATGCAAATCATCAGCCAGCTTCGTGAGCTCCAAGGAAGCAGATGAAATCTCCTCCATCGTAGCCAGCTGCTCCTCTGTTGCCGCCGAATTGTTCTGGCAAGACGCGGCTACTTCGTTGCTCGCCGCGGCAACGGTCTCGGCCATCCGAACTATGATGCGGCTTGAATCCGCAAGCGCAATCGTCGTCTCGGACGTATTTTGAACTCGCGTCGATACCGCTTCAATGCTCGTCTCGATCGATTGGAACAAGCGATCTACCTGTGTTGTTTTCACAAGCCCGCTGCTCGCTTTCTTCGATACGTTGTTCATGCTCACCACAGCCTGATTCACACGACTTAATATCTCTTGAATCAGCTCTGTAATTTGCTGCGCGGAAACCTTAGACTGCTCCGCCAGCTTCCGGATCTCAAGGGCAACAACTGCAAACCCTCTGCCATGCTCCCCCGCACGCGAAGCTTCAATCGACGCATTTAGCGCAAGCAGATTCGTTCGGTTAGCCACTTCGGAGATCATGCTCGTAATTCCGCCAATCTCTTGGGACTGCTTCTCAAGAGATAGAATAACACCGGAAGCATCCTGCACATATTCATGAATTTCCTTCATCTCATGAAGCACTTCTTTAATAGATTGAGTCCCTTGCGCAGAAGATTCGGAGGCTGCGGATGCAAGCTTGGCTACTTCCTCATTCGCTTCCGACACGCTGCCGATTCCTTCGGACATTTGTGAAATCGCGTCGATAGCAGAGGCCAGCTGCTCCTGTTCTTGCTCTGCACGAATAGCGATAAACTGCGTCGCTTCTACGATATTCTCCGTTGCTCGCGTTGTCTGTTCCGCACTCTCACTAAGCTGTACGGAGGAGAACGACACCTGCTTCGCTGTACCCATGGCTCTGGACAGAATCGTTCTTAAATTCGCAATCATGAGGTTGAAGGATGTCGCCAGTTCAGCAAGCTCACCTTGCGTACGAATCTCCAGATCGCGGCTTAAATCGCCGCGACCATCGGCAATCTCACGGAGCTGCTTATTGATTACTTTTAGCGGTCTTGTAATGGAGCGCGTGAGCAGCAACCCCAGGATGATTGCAGCGAGCAGCGCTGCAGCGAATAGACACATCATCCACAGATTTTGTGTCTTCGCCTCTAGATCACGGTCAATGACGTCAGCTGCCATCTCTTCATCGACACTGGCAAGCAATGCATTATTAATCTTCTCAATTTCTTTGCGCGACGACCGTTCCTCACCGAAATGAAGCGCCAGCGCCTCCTTGCTCTTCCCTGCATTCATAAGCTCCAATGTTTGTGTACTGTCGGTATGGAACTTCGCGAACATCGCTTTGATTTGTTCGATCGTTTGTTTATTCGCTTCATCCAAAGTCGGATTCGAGAGAATCTTCGCAAGCAAATCTTCAACTGCTTTATTCTTATCCGCGATTTCACTTTCAAACTGCTTGTCCATTGACAGTAAAAAAGCACGCTCATCGTTTGACATACCGGTAATTGTATTTTGCAAGGATTTGAGCTGATACCGAACATCCCCATCCTGCAGCATCTCCGTATAAGATGTCTTCGTGTGCGTCATATGCGTATAAGCCAGCAAACCCAGTGCGACCATCAGAACGATAACAAGTGCAAAAGATCCTAGCAGCTTCGTACGAATATTCATTCCCAATACCCCCTATCGTTGACTGTTTAGTACTGTACTTCTTCAGGAATGGAATCAATGGTCTGGCGTAATATGCGTTGAACCTCTAGCAATTGGCCTTTGCAGTTTGCTGCGTCCTCGATCAACACCTCCTCGAATAGCGCTGCAGCTTGCGCAAGCTCGTCCGCCATTAAGTTGCGGGCTACGCCAATTAACGTATGTATATCCCGTTTCACTTTCACAACGTTTCCTTCTTCCAGATCAATGAGGGCATGTCCGGTAAAATGTTCGTATTCCTTCTTAAACAGCTTCAGCACATGATCCATAATGGCTGTATTTCCATCCAGTCGCTGCCGTAATTTATCCAGCGGAATCCCTGCGGGAGCAGCCTTCATTGGCAGCCATTTCTGGATCACGGACAGCAGCTGGTTACTATCAAGCGGCTTGAGGATCACTTCATTTATCCCCGCCGCAATGTACGTATCATGATCTTCTTTGAGCACATTAGCCGTTAGAGCCACGATCGGAATCTGTTTATAAGCATCATTACAGCGAATCTGCATGGTCGTCTCTACGCCGTCCATCTCCGGCATAAAAATATCCATCAGCACCAGATCCACATTTGTCGTTTCCAGCAGCTCGAGCGCTTCTTGCCCGGAACTCGCCACAGTTACTTGAAAACCATGCATAAGCAGTGTTTCACGAGCTACTTGCTGATTAATAAAGTTGTCTTCCACGAGCAGCAAATGGATCGACTTGCTCTTCACGGTGAATGAATCACTATGGTCTGACCGATGCTTCAGCGATGGATAGAGGAGCGAGTTCATTGTTCGGAAAAGCTCTTTGCGGCTAATCGGTTTGATGAGCATGTCATCGGGATAATCGTCCTTCATCATCGACAGCAGCTCTTCTCTCGCATAGGCTGTCGATAACGTAATGATATGTATGCCTCGTTTTCTAGTGATGCGTATTAGCTCTTCCCAAGAATACTGACCGTACATATCGTCAATTTCCATGTCCAGAACGATACATGTAATTTGGCCGAGCACCTCATTACTCTCTTCCAGCTTCTTGAACATGCTGTTCCAATTGTTCGCCGTACTGACAATACAGGAGAAGGATTCCAGCACCTGACTCAAGCTTTCTTGCGCGACCTCATGATCCTCGACTACAAGAACATGCAGCTGTCCGCCGATAAGTGTCAAATCCCAGCTGTCCGGGTTGCAATTTTGCACAATCGGAAACTCCAGCGTGAACGAAAACTTACTGCCGACACCCCACATACTCTCCACTTGGAGCTCCCCGCCCATCAAGCCGACAAGCTGATAGGCAATCGACAAGCCAAGCCCGGTTCCGCTGTGCTGATTTAAATAATCGCCCTGCCAGAACGGTTCAAACAGTCTGCTGATCTGCCCCTCTGACAACCCGATTCCGGTATCCTCAACCAAGAAACGCAGCGACAATGTACTGTCCGTCTGTTTCACAAGCACTACTTGAATACGAACATAGCCAAGCTCCGTAAACTTAATCGCATTGCTGCATAAGTTCAGCAATGTCTGTTTCATCCGAAGCGGATCACCAAGCACAAGGTCCGGAAGCTCGGCGGGTGTGTCCAAAATAATTTCAATTTGCTTTTTGTCCATTAACACACTGAGTGTATTTGTAATTTCACAGAGCATGTCATCCAAATTGAACGAGTTTTGCTCCAGCATCATCTTGCTGGCTTCGAGCTTGGAAAGGTCCAAAATATCGTTAATCAATCCAAGCAGCAAATGCGAGGAAGTTATAATTTTATCCGTGTAATCCTTCTGGACAAATGACAACTCCGTATTGAGCAGCAAGCGCGAGAGGCCGATGATCCCATTGAGCGGTGTGCGAATTTCATGGCTCACCTTGGCCATAATCTGGCTTTTGGCTTTATTGGCTTGATCGGCTTCTTGCCTTCGTTTTAGTGCAGACAGGTCATGCAAGGTTGCAGTCAAGCCCACAACCTCCAGATCAGTTCCAACAATCGGCGAGAGCGTCACATAGTAATCGATCGTTTGTCCTGATTTCACCCTAATTTTCGCCTCAAACACTTCTACCTGCAGGTTGGATAATGCGCTTGCAAACTTGGCGTCCCAGCCGATCCAATCCTCGATATCGAGCACTTCATGCAAACTGCTCAGCTGCGGCATTTCATTGCATTCGAACACACTCAGTCCTTTAGCATTAATGGAAATAATCTCTCCCTGAGGTGTCAAACTAACGATACAATCCTGCGAGCTCTCTACAATAACCTTGTAGCGCTCCTCACTCTCCTGAATTCGATTTTGCGCTGCTTTCAGCTCTGTAATATCGGTGACCGAGCCAATTACACTTGTAACAACACCATGGGTATAGACGGGGCACAGCCTAGTCATGAAAATACCGTCTTCAATACTCAGTTCGTAGGTCTGCATAGTTCCCTTCCAGGCATCTACATAACGCTCTTCAAGAAACCGGTTTGTTTCTTTCGAGAGTGCTGTCACTTCCTCTATCGATTTACCCAAGAAATCGGAAGGTTTTAATGCGATATGAGGCAGCAGCTGCCCCCCCATGACGGAGAAGATAAAACTGTTTTTTCGGCGAATTAATTTAAAGGAGAATCCTGGCTGATTGTTCAACATTTCGGATAAATCGATTTTGACACCTTGCAGCTCCGATCGATAGGCATCTGAGCTCAGCAGATATTGCAGGAAAGCCGCGACAAGCGCACCACTTAACATGACATAACAAGACCAGAGCATTAATTCGGTTTCAGACGTGATTGCATCAAATAACAAATCATAAATGAGGATACAAAGGAGGGGAGATAGGATCATCAAACACCATCGTGTCCAATAATTTGCGACATAGCGGTGCAGAACGATACAGATTAATAGAATGAAGAAACCGACGCTTGCGATGTGGTAGAAGTAAATGGCATCATGTGCTGCTCGGAACACCATCATCGCGATAAAAGTGATGATCGCACCAAACGGTCCACCAAGCTCAGCAGCTATGAAGATCGCAATCGTCTTCAGATCGACTGATATCCCATGACCGATTTCATAACCAAACTGACCTAAGAGAATCGCAGCCAAGGCGTTAGAAATACCCATGGCGATAATGAGCCGTAAGCGGGAGCCGGACTTTAGTTTGACATATAAGCGCGTGATGAGGAAAACACATAGGCCGAGTAAGGTAAAATTAAACAATAAATCCTTATACATGAAATTCCCTCCTCTTATTCGACGCGAAAGGAGATAGACTGACACGATTCGACAATATATAATGGTACTTACAACGATACTTAACCTGTCCGAAAAATACAAGACTATGTTTATTTGCAAGGGGATGTTATTGTTTGACGAATTTGTTGATTGTTGAAGACGATATCATTTTCGGCGATATGCTTTCGCTTTATTTAAGAGAAGAAGGCTATAACGTGACGCGGATGTCGACTGCCGCGAGCGGAATTGCTTCCCTGCAGTGCGCCCCCCCGGATCTCATCGTGCTTGATCTGATTCTGCCGGACACCCAGGATGCTAATCCCTGTGTTTTGTTTAGACAATTTACGACAATCCCCATCATCGTCATTTCCAGCGAAACGAAAGTTTCGATGAAGATTCATTCGTTGACCGAAGGGGCCGATGATTTCATATGCAAGCCTTTCAGTTTGCAGGAGTTGAAAGCCCGCATTGAAACGGTCCTTCGTCGAACCTCGCCCAAGCCTGTTGAAGCGTACAATGACCGATTGTCCAGCGATACCTTGAAACGTATTAATCTGGATATGGATAGCAGACATATTCTCATCCATGGCGATATGATCGAGACGACCTTCTCCGAATTCGAAATCATGCGTCTGATGTTCCACTCTCCCGGGAAAGTCTTCAGCAGAGAGGCCCTCGTCAATAGCTTGCGAGGCTATGATTCTTTCATTAACGAACGCTCCATTGATTTCCATGTAACGAATTTACGCAAGAAGATAGAAGAGAATCCGAAGCAGCCCGAAATTATTAAGACCGTCTGGGGCGTTGGCTATAAACTAATCATGTAACATACGAATACGCTGTTGCCGTCCTTACAACAAAGAATCCAGTAACGTACCGTTACTGGATTCTTCTCGTATACTGCCTATCGAATAGCGCTGCTAGACAAGCTGTTCCAAGGCTAACAGTTCTTTTACAGCTTCCGGCCCCATCGGATGCCCAAACAAGTAACCTTGCATCGTCATGCAGCCGTATTGAAGCAGCAGTTTACACTCCTCTTCCGTTTCGACCCCTTCAGCGATAACCTGCAGCTTCAAGTTCTCCGCCATTGTAATAATGGTATTTACAATCGAGGCATTCACATTGTGCAGGTCCATCCCCTTTACGAAGGATTGATCTACTTTCAGCTTGTCGATCGGCAGCTCGCTAAGATAACTAAGAGAGCTATAGCCTGTGCCGAAATCGTCGATCGCAATGGAAACCCCAAGCTTCTTCAAGTTCCGCAATAACGTTAGGGCATGATGCTTATTCATCGTCATACTCTCGGTAATCTCGATCACCAAGTACTGCGCTTCCAGCCCGGTCTCATTCAATATATTCTCAATGCGTTCGATGATTTTACCGTCGTTAAACTGCTGCGTCGATAAATTAACCGCAATCGGAATTTTCGGCAGCCCTTCCTCCTGCCAGCGTTTGTTTTGCCGGCAAGCTTCCAGCAGCACCCATTCTCCGATCGAATGAATCAGTCCGGTCTCTTCTGCAATCGGAATGAATTCTGCCGGTGATACGCGGCCGAGCTCCGGGCTTTGCCAGCGAATTAAACATTCAAGGCCTGTTATAAGACGATCTCTGCCATTGAGGATCGGTTGAAAATGCAGCAGAAATTCCTTGCGTTCAATCGCTTTGCGGAGTCGGTTCTCGATATCCATCTTACGATGGATTTGTTCATGGAAACGCGGCTCATAAAATTGAAGACGATTGCCCCCATCGCTCTTCGCAATATTCATCGCCATATGTGCATAACGAATGAGCATCTCTTTATCTCGATGATCCCCCGGGTACTGACTGATCCCAATGCTTGCCGTCATATGAATCTCTTGTCCGTCGAGCATAACCGGCGTCCTAATCGTATCCAGTAGATTCTGCGCCTTCTGGTACGTAATTTCCGCGGAGGCATCTCCAATAATGCAAATAAATTCGTCAGTGCCTGCCCGAATGATCATCGTTTTATCATCTGTAATCCGCTTCAGCCGTCTCGAGAATAATTGAAGCAGGGAATCGCTCTTCTGATGCCCGATAGAATCATTAATTAATTTAAAGTGGTCGAAATTAAAGTACATCACAGCGAATCGATCATACCGCGTATTGACTCGGTCCATCTCATCTTGAAGCTGATTCCGATTAGGCAGACCTGTCAACTGATCATGATTAAGCAGAAAATGAACCTTCTCTTCCATGCGCTTCTGATCCGTCACTTCGAAGCAAACGCCGATCAGCTCCTTCACAACCCCATTTACTCGCAGAGGACGTAACACGAGCAGGAAATAAGCTTTCTTCCATTCCATCTCGAAGCTGATGGACTGATCTCCATTCCACGCCCGCTGAAACTGCTCATTTAGAATCGCCGCATTTTCAGGCTGGAACACACGATCAATCGGCTGCCCGACAAAACTTTGACTGGACTTTCCAAACCGGTACAACAACTCACCTTTAAAGTCCATAAACGTAAATTGTCCGTCAACCTTGATCACCGAAGCATAAATGCCATTCAAGAGTCTCATCGTACGGTTCAATTCTTCATGAATCGTATTCTCACCAACGAGACAGCCCGTCATAAACTCCAGCAGCAGCTTGAATTCCCGATTAGTCAATTCATCCTGCTCAAGCTTCTTCCAGAATGGTTTCGCTTCAATCGCCGCATGGCAGCGAAGCAGAAATTCCTCTTCGACTTGCTCATTGTGAGGAAATTGAAACAATGTGTCTTTATGAAAAAAATCTGCGGCACCCTTCGAAAGTGCCGCCAACGCAGGCGAAGACCCTTCATCGGTGTAGCTGCTAAGCATGATCACGGGGATGGGATAATGGATCATTAATTGGCTCAAGGTTGTAAGGCCATCGAGCACAGGCATTTCAATATCCATCGTCACAAGATCAGGCTGAAGCTCGACCAATTGGTCGAGCGCCTCCTGTCCGTTTGCAGCCGTACCCATGACCCATAGTTTAGGGTCCTTCTCAATGAGCGTAATGATCATTCGCCGCATCACGGCAGAATCATCAACGACCAATACGCCGTATCTCTCCGGTCGTTCCATTAAGCCTAGAAATTTACGCATGAATTAGATCCCAACCCCTCGACCGCAGCATTCTATCGAGTTTCAAAATGATCACAAGTTGGTCATCGGTTTTACAAATGCCGCCAATATATTGTTCCGATATCATCGCGAAATCTTTAGGAGCTGATTCTATCTGGTTGTCCCGAACGTGCTGAACTTCTTTCACGCGATCAACCAATATACCGATGTCGCGTCCATCCTCGTTCAAGATAATGATCCGAGAATGCTGATCCGGTTCAGTAGGATACATACCTAAGCAGGTTTTAATATCGATGACCGGAAGCAGCTCTCCGCGCAAATTCATCAGACCGAGTACCTCAGCAGGAGCGTTAGCCATTCTAAGGATCGACGGCACCTTGATGATCTCTTTGGCCCGGTTGATATCAAGCGCGTAGTGTTCTTTCTCCAAATCAAAGGTAACCAGTTTAACCTTGCGGCCGGAAGCCTGCTGTTCGCTGTTATCGCTCTTTCTGATCGTTGCGCCGGAATCGCGAATGACGGCATTTACGTCAAGAATTAAAGCGATTCTGCCATCACCGAGGATGGTTGCACCGGAAACATAGGCGACTTGCCCCAAATAGGAGCCTAATGACTTCATGACAATCTCTTGGTTTGCGATCAGCTTATCCACGTACAGGCAAACTCGCTTCTCGGCAAGGCCGATCATAACGGCGTAACCTTTGGCACTGCTTTCATTCTCCGAAGTGCCTAGGCGACGATGCATACGGACAAGCGGCAAAATTTCACCACGAACGACGCACACTTCCTCGCCATTGACGATCTGCACATCATTAGGCGTTAACCGGAACGTTTCTACGACATTCGTAAGCGGAATGGCCAATGTATGCTTGCCCATCTGAACAAGCAGCGAACGGGAAATGGCTAAGGTAAGCGGAAGTTTGATTGTAAATACTGTGCCTTCACCGGGTGTTGTCTCGATATTGATAATACCGTTCAGCTTCTCAATATGAGACCGAACGATATCCATGCCTACGCCGCGTCCTGACAGCTCTGTTACTTGCTCCGCGGTCGACATGCCCGAGTGGAAAATCAAACCGATGATCTCTTTATCCGACATCCGCGATGCTTCATCTTCCGAAATAAACCCTTTCTGAATCGCTTTCTGCTTGATCCTATTCAGGTCAATCCCGCGTCCGTCATCTGCGAGCGTAATGACGATGGCATTCTCTTGATGACTGGCACGAAGCAACAGATTACCTTTGCGGTTCTTGCCAAGCTTCTCACGGGCTTCGGGCGTTTCCAAACCATGGTCAATCGCATTCCGGATAATGTGAATGAGCGGATCGCCGATTTCTTCAATGAGTGTACGGTCCAGCTCCGTTTCTTTTCCTTCCAGAACAAACGACACTTCTTTGCCGGATTGGTCGGCAACGTCGCGCACCAACCGAGGGAATCGATTAAACAGCTGTTCGATCGGCATCATTCTAGTCTTCATCGTACCTTCTTGCAGTTCTGCGATCACTCGGCCCAGATGATCCGTAATTTCGCCTAATAACACCGTTTCCGGCTCCTGCTTAAAGCGTTCCTCGAACCGTCTGCGTACTTCCCTAATTCTTGTGTTGTCGATAATCAGCTCTCCAACCAAATTGAGCAGATGCTCCAAACGGTTAACGTCTACTCGCACCGTATGTTGAATTTGTACTTTGGCATCTGACTGCGCAGCGCCGGCCGTCTGATCTCCGGTGAATGATGCGCCTGCCATTGTAGATTGCTCAGCGCTGAGGATGGGCTGATTCACGACCTTCGTCGGGCTTGCAGCTTGCGCTCCTTCGACCATCAGCGACTTCACGCTAAACTCGGAGATTTGCGATGCTTCTTCTACTTTACGAATAATGTCCGATTCCGAGGATACCGTCGCAAGCAAGAAGTAAATCGGTTCGGAGCGCAGCAGATCTTCCTGCTCCCACATGCCAATCGGCGGAGTCGTTCCAATTACTTCACCGAGCTCCCCGAGATTACGCAGAATGACCATCGCTTTCACGGTAGGCATGTCCACATGTTCAGCCAGCGTAATACTTACCTCGTAGGAAGGAATACCTTCGCTCTGCTTCTCGTTACGAAGCGCGATCTCCGATTCGCTCCACCCTTGGAAAAGCTGCGATTTGGCTTCATTCCCCGTGTTATTGCCTGGCGCCACACTTACCGTCTCAGGCTGGTCATTCATAATACCATCAAGCAGTTCTACAAGCGTTTCGATCGGTTCATCATTGAAATCGCCTTTGCGCAGCGTTTCTTTCTTCGCTTTCAAATAATCGATGCATTGGAACAATACGTTGATTAGCGACTTGCTGACAAGCAGGCGATTCTGCCGCAGCAATTCGAATACACTTTCAACCTTATGCGTCACTTCTTTCATGGAGTGGAAGCCCATCGCGGCGGATGAACCTTTCAATGTATGTGCTGCACGGAAAATCGTTTGTATGGTCTCCGGCGAATTGCCGCCATTCTCCAGCTCCAGAATCGATTCATCCAGCACCTGCAGCTGTTCTTCCAATTCATCCAGGAATACGCCCAGATAGGTCATTGCGAAAGATTCACTCATCCAAGTCCACCTCCGGTATTAAGAATGGCCGGCAAGTGGAGGATGCTGACCAATTGCTCATTGATTTTCCCGATCCCTGACAAATAGCCTGCGTTCGCTCCGCCGATGCCGTCCGGAGTAGGCAATATTTCCGAGAAGAAAGCGACTTGTTCTACACGATCGACATATAGTCCAACCGGCTCTCCATCCGGTGTTTGCACGATTACGATTCTCGAAGCAGCTGAAGGAGCGCTCTCCACCATACGGAATTTGGATCGAAGACCGATGACCGGCACAATCGTCCCTCGCAGGTTAATGACCCCTCTGACATGCGCCCTCGCAGCCGGAATCTCCGTAACCGGCATATCCTTTATGATTTCTTGAATAGCTGTGATTGGAAGTGCAAACTTCTCTTCATTCAACCCTACTACGATATAATTCGACACCGTCTGAACCTCCTACTGGTTTTAATGGGTTGTTTATGGCATGTATCTCTCGGATTCTTTCAAGTGAGCAACGTCAACTGTCAATATGGCACAATCAAATATGTTCATAATCTCGCTTCTGGCGCTATGCACAAAACCCAATATGGAATGCTCCATCTTGCTGGTACATAACGAGGCGTTGACCCAAATTTTCTGGTTCATGATGACAATCGACATCTCGTTGTGCGTCGGATAGCGGTATACCTCATCAAACACATTCGTTTCGGCGTACGTATCAGGCAATGCAACCGAGAACATCACAATCGGGGGCTCATCCCCCATATCCGTTATTCGAAACTGCTCATGAATGGGGTAATTTTCTTTGGTCCATCTGAATCCATGTGTATAATCTTCGTCGACTTGCCATACAGGTTCAAATCGACTCGTAGCTTCATCAAACAGGTCTTTGTAGAAATCCAGCAGCTTCATATCTGTTCACCTATACGCATGCTCTTCTGTGTCAAGATTGCGTACCTCCTTCGAATTACCACTACACTGATTATAGAACCTAAATATTTGGTAAGTTCTTAATCGTCGTTTGAATTGTGTGATATTGCGGCCTTTTTATTTGGAAAGTGTTAGTACGTGAGTACGCAAATCAAAAAAGCCCGAGCCTCACATGTGAGGTTCGGGCCACTCTTATCGGATCGGTTACTTTTACTTCATTTACCGTTGAAAGCCTAGGTACCGGGTACCTTGAAAAGTCAATCTTCCGGTGTCGCCTTCAGCCAGCATGCCGGATTCCTGACCGCTCACTTCAAATTCCATGCGATCGCCGCTCTCCACTTGGAACGTAATGTAGTAGTCCGTGCTCGTGCTGGATGAATGATTGAGAATGCCATCGTTATTGTGATGATGGGTTGAACTGCTTCTCACATTCGTCCGCTTATTGACGATATTCGCTTGAACGGTCAAGATCGGCTGCTTGTTATTCCGCTGCGATTGACGAATAGAGGCAATGATGCCGTAGATGATCAAACCAAACACAAGTAGAAACATCAACGGAAAAATAATACTCATGAAGCTGAACATACGATCGCCTGCTGTAAAAGGATCCATCGAACCCATTTGATCACCCCTCCTTCATTGTTAGAATATACCTCTATTACGAGCGATTGCCGCAGTAGGTTACAACTTCATCATAGGATAAGCTGCCGCCAAATATATCGAGAGCACTGCCGATTGTAATATCAAGCTTACCTGACGTAAGCGAACGGAAAAGCTCTAAATCCTCAAACGACCTGGCTCCGCCGGCATAAGTGGTTGGAATGGTCACCCAACCGGCAAGCTGCTGCGCCAAATCTGCCAATATACCTGTACGTTTGCCTTCTACGTCTACCGCATGGACCAAGTACTCGTCGCAATATTGAGCCAGCTCGCGAAGATGCGATTCATTGACTCGGAACTCGCTGAATGTTTTCCACTGATTGGTCACTACAAACCATTCGTCATCCCGCTTCTTGCAGCTTAAATCGATTACGAGCCTCTCCTTGCCTACTTCAGAGACAATCCGCTGCAAATGATTCATATCGAGCTCGCCGTCTCGGAATATATAAGAGGTTACGATAACGTGTGTAGCTCCTGCTTCTAAGTATCGAGCAGCATTCTCTGCGTGAATGCCCCCGCCAATCTGCAATCCGCCCGGATAAGCGCGCAATGCGGATAAAGCCGCTTCCTCGTTGCCGCCGCCAAGCATGATCACGTGTCCTCCGGTAAGCCGATCACGTTTGAACATAGCTGCGTAATAGTCCGAATCATGCTCGGATACAAAGTTCTCGACCACCTGCTTATTGCTCGCGCCAAGGGTTTCCCCGACAATTTGTTTTACTTTGCCATGATGCAAATCAATACAAGGTCTGAATTTCACGGATGTCCTCTTCCTCTCTCTACTACTCGTTCGGCACTTCCAATAGTGCATGCAGCTCAGCTAAAGAATGAATCATGAACGTCGGTCGAATCATCGGATCAAACGATCCTCTTCCGGGATTGAAATAACAGAAATCAATTCCTGCATTCTGCGCACCGATGTAATCATCGGTTAAGGAATCGCCGACAAACAACACCTGCTGCCGGTTCACACCGAGTGATTGAATGGCTAGATCGAATATTCGCCGCTCCGGCTTTCGGCAGTCCACTTCATCCGAAATGAACAGATGGTCAAAATAATGCGAAAGACCGCCTGCCGTTAGCCGTTTTCGCTGTGCCTCGCCAACACCGTTCGATATCACGCCAAGCGGATAACGGCCATACAGTGTGGAGAGCAACTCTTCCGTACCATCCATAAGATGGCAGTTGGAACAGAAGAACTCCCAGTACGTCTGAGCTAAATCGATCGATAAATTGTCATCATGTCCCAATTGCACGAGCGTATCGCGAAAAGAATAGGTCAACACTTGCGAGATATGGAGTTTCCGCTCCGTTCGCTCGATCCAATACGTCCAATTGATTGCAGCATACAAAGATCGGAATTTTTCCCATTCAAAGCCGGCAAGTTCAGGGAGCCTATGATGCATAATGGTGCTCTGCATGGACTCGAACTCGCTTGTATTATAGTCCAGCAGGGTTTGGTCCAAATCGAACAAAATCGCTTTATACACAGCTAGCACACCCGCCTTCGAATCATGCTGTAGAATCCCGCTCCTGCGAGCACGCCTACCGTATTTAGTAGAATATCGTCAATATCGAAGCTGCCGCGATGAAGCAGCAGCTGCAGCAGTTCGAGTATGAATAGCACGATAACGCTAAGCAGCGTTAAACGCAGGATTCGAACACGGAATAAATACGGAATCGAGAGACCGAATGGGACAAACACCGCCACATTACCTATGATGTTAACCAGCCAATGCGTAGGTGTAAAGCTGTCTGCGTGATCGAAATACAGTCTAATGGTACGCATCGGAACGAGATTATAGCGATAGCCCGACCACTGCGTTCCCGAGCGGCCAAAGCCGATAAACATCCAATAGAAGAGCAGCAATAAATAGAGGATCGTAATTAGGCCGATCATCTTCTTCACCATAAAATCCGTCCTATTAATCGACATCGACAATTTTCCAGCCTGCATGATTCACATTGGAAAGGGAATAGGCGTCAACCCGCTCATCTGCCTTGAAGGCATTGATACCGATGATTCGGTTCGTTTTGCCCGGCTTCTTGTAGACTGTTTCTCCTTGATAGGTCAGCTTGGTATATGAGAGCTCCGGTTGCGAAAGAATGGCATCGATAAACCATTTGGTTCTTTCGCTATCGACAAAGTAGTCTTTCCATACTTTTGCTGAAGCATCTGGCTTTACTTGAACGGTATGTAAGTAATCAAATAGAAACGCTAACACGTCAGTTGGAATTTCCTTATCAATGAGTGCCGCCTGCTCACTTTCCTTGGTAAGCAGTTCAGCTTGTGCGGTAAGCTCCCCAGCCTGCGCAGTAAGCTGCTCCTTCTCAGTCGTTAACGCTGCAACTTTCCCTTCCGATACCTTCAGCTGTGCGGCGAGCTTATTGTTTGATTCTTGCAATTCCGTTAGCTGCTTCTGCTGTGCTACCACCTGCTGCTCCAGATCTGCCGCCTTATTGCTGCAGCTGGTCGCCGCTAGGATGATAACGGCTATAAACGCAGCTCTACCTGCGACGCTCATTCGATTGCCATGAATCACACAGCATCCCGCCCATACAAGTCATTATCGAGTACCTGTTATCTCAAAATCTTCTGAAAGGACGCCAAGTCGAGCCAGCGGTCGAATTTGTAAGCAATTTCTTTATAGCATGCGACTTGCTCGTAGCCTAACTTCTTAAACAACGCCATACTGCTGTCGTTCTCGGTGCAGATCAGTGCTACCAAGGAATGGAATTTCAACTCCCTCGCAACCCCTTCGATAAACACCATCGCTTCTCGGCCAATCCCCTTGCCCGTAAATGCCGGATCGAGATAAATCGTTACATCCGCCGTTACCTGAAACGCAGGGCGCTTCTTATGCTGAGTGAGCAGTGCATAACCGGCGTATTGCCCATCCAGCTTTACGATATAGGAACGATAGATATCAGCCGTCGGTTCGATTAACTGTTTCATCTGCTCCAATGAATACGGCTGCATATCAAACGAAACGGTCGTATTTTCCACAAAATAATTGTACGTTTGGCGCACTTGTTCCAAATATTGGTCTGTATAGTTCTCAAACGCTAGTTCTCTCATGATAGTTGCACCTCGTAATTCGATTCTTATTTAGTTGCAAGGAAGGCAGGCAGACAGCTCAGATGGAGCCTTCACCTGCCCGCCTATGTTTAACATGCCGTTCTATTCCCACCGTTCAATACTGTATACCTTAAACGACTTACTGCTTGTGTTCTCCGTTACTGTATAGATCCAATTGTACTCATTTATTGAAGAACGGCCATCCGCATAATAGATGCCGATTTTCTCGATAATATAAAACTTGTATTCACCGTTGATTTTCTGGATATTCATGATTTGGTAGCGAATGAGCTTTTCTTTAATATTCTTATCGCTTAGCCGTCTTACCAGGCTTTCTTGCTGCTTATAGAGGGGACCGGCCGGGTCCAGCAAGCCTTCCACCAAAGAGAACCGTTTCTTGTTGATCGCCTCGACCATGGATTCCTCATATGCGTTCATGACGCGATTGGCGCCTGTCTCTTGATAGTCGATTTGTTCACCGGTAACCGGGCCTTGGTCTTTATCAGGTTCGTCTTTGGCTGTACAGGCACTAAGCAGCAGAAGAAAGCTTAGCAGCAAGCAAAGCGTCGCCGTTCTGTACATCGTATGTATGCTCCCGTCTTATAATTTCTTTCTCATCCAACTAACGGACGGTACGTTCATAAATGATGATATCTTTACCGTCAGGAAGCACGGCAGGCTTTACTTGCACACAGCCATTACGCTGCCAGAATGTATGAGCCGCCGCATTCGAAAGCAATACGCCGAGCCGATGAGAAGTCACGCCGCGTTCACGCATGATGGAATCGAACAGTTCCAATGCAGCATGCCCATAACCTCGCCCTTGATAAGCGCCATGAATGACTAACAAACCAATCCATGTACAGGAATCATTGGGATTGTGCATAAGAAACTCGAGAATACCAATGTCGTTTCCTTGCTCACGTATGATATATCGTTCAGCTCCGACTTGTTCTGCATCCTTCAAATCAGCAGCAATGTCTGCATCCGTCAGCTGTTCTTTATCTTTGGAAATAGAATTAAAATACGGATTTGAGTTCAAAACCGCCAGCTCATTAGCGATATATTCAGGCGTTGATTTCATCAGTGATAGCATTTCTCCGTTACCTTCGCTTCCTACATCTCCGATGGAGACACGCTACTTATTTTACCACGAAACCCGCTTCAACTGGAATGCCCTTAAGATGCATGCTCGCCTTCGACTAACCGATATCACTCATCCCATGACGGGTTCAGCAGCACCATATGAATGTGGTCCTCCCATTCCCCGTTAATGCGGAGGTAATCCTTCGCCAGTCCTTCATGCTTGAAACCAAGCTGCTCCACGACTTTGAGGGAAGCCGTATTTCGCGGCATAATATTCGCCTCGATGCGGTGTAGATTTAATTCTTGCCATGCATATGAAATCGTATGGGCCAGCGCTTCCTTCATATAACCTTTGTTTCGCTCAGCGACGTCCATCCTATACCCGAGGTGGCAGGATTGAAACGCCCCTCTGACGATATTGTTAAGCGTAACCGTCCCAATGAGATCCCCTTTCGGATGATCGTTTTTACAAATCCAGAACTTCACGCTCTGCCCGCTGTGAATGCTTTGCATATCGCTTTGAATAAGCTGTTTCTGATACTCCGCTGTGTAATATTCATGGGTTCTGACCGGCTCCCATGGGACTAGCGCTTCTCTGTTCCGAAGGACAAAATCATAAACCTTCGACGTATCGGATTCGTCAATCATCCGAAGCGTAAGATGTTTCGTCTTCAATGTTACATTTAGTTTGTTCATAGGTCCATCATCCTTCTAGTTGCTTTGTTCAAATCCATGTCTTGTGTCTACGACGAGAAAACCTGAAAGAGCGAATAGACCCCGAAAGCCAGTAATACCGATGCCGAGATTTGATTGATCACAAGCATGGCACGGGCATTCAAGGTTTCTCTAATCACCCCGATGACAACACTTAGGAACAACCACCAGAGCATAGAACCCGCAAAAACACCGACTACAAGTGTTACTGAATCCGCAGTAGATGAGTCCATAATGTTAAGCCCTGCGAAAATACCGAGGAACGATAAGATCGTCATTGGATTCGTAATGGTCAACAAAAAGGTCGTGACGTAAGCAGCTGCAACATTACGGCTCATTCGCGGTTCCACGCTCGCATCCGCCGCACTGGAGCGGAAGGATTGATAGCCTAAATAACAAAGGAACAACCCGCCAATCAATCGAATCCACATCTGCTGAGCTACTAACCCGCTCGTAATCGCATCAAATCCGAAAGCGGCAATTAGCCCGTAAATGCCGTCGGCGGTCGCCGCACCTAAACCGGCTACCGCGCCATACAGGCGTCCTTGATTAATCGTTCTCTTCATGCACAAAATGCCAATGGGTCCCACCGGTGCTGCAATCGATAATCCAATAATAATTCCCTTTACTACCATGCTCATGTGGTCAGACCCCAGTATCTATCTAGATGTATATTCGTATAACTATACTTATTGTAACCGAAAATCGCACCACTGAGCATCAGCTTCCAAATTGTCTTATTCCACAACTACTAATTTCGGCCAGAGTGTGCGCCAAGCTTTCCGCTGAATACGCTCCAAATAATACGCCCGATCTTCAAAATAAGGACTCTGACGCACCTGCATCTGGAATAAATCAGATAAACCGTTCGGGCAGCACAGCTCCAATTGATTTCGAGCATTCAATCGTGCACCGATTGAAGTGACCGTTTCCGGCCAGCGCATGAGCGCATCTTCCGTTGAGAGATAAGGGGCGCTGCCATTGCGAATATGCATTCTGGCTTGATTTTTGACCGACCATTTCGTATTCCCGGTGCAGACCGCCAATTGACGCTCAACTTCGCGATCCCTCTCTTCATCGAGATGCCCCTGATCGAAGTAGACCACATCGATATCCTCATGTGTCGCCCGGTAAGGGTAACCATGCAGATGATCCCAAACCAAATTACGTATGTAACCTGCTGCAAGGTAACATTGTGGAAGCCGCAAGCTAGCAACGAGCTGAAGATCTTGCATCAGTGATTCGTTCCCCCGCAATATCAGCTTCAATTGCTCCGCGAGTGCAATTTCATCGTCCATGTCAATCTCTGATTGTGCCTGAACGTCGCTAAGAGAACTCGTATGATCATCCTTCATCTGCTGCGAACTCCATCCCTATTGGTGACAGATAGCCGTCCATGCTGGTACTATTCTTGTTGGCGCGATATTGCACCAGCTTCTCTTCTCCTTGATTAACCGCCCATTTGAGAAGTAAATCACGTTCCCCTTCATACGAATAATACGGGATGCTGAAGCCGCAAGAGGTTTTGACAATATCAATGTCAGCCACGATAATTTGCCTGTAGCCCGGATACAAGTGGAACGGCGCTGCAGTCTCCTCCCACTCCGGGGAGCTTGGAAGAACAACACGTCCCGTGCCATACAATCGCAGAATAAGCGGCTTTCCTTCAAAAGCTACGAACATAAAGGTAATGCGGCCGGTAGCCGACAGATGTGCACTCGTCTCGTTCCCGCTCCCGGTTAGATCCAGATAGGCCACTTGGTTAGGTGTCAAGATGCGAAAGGCATCATGGCCTTTGGGCGATAGATTCACATGACCCTCAGCGGCGGCTGTTCCGACAAAAAACATTTTCTGATTCGCGATAAATTCGGCATGCTCCGGAAGAATGGATGAATAAGCTGTACCCATATCATCACCTCTATGATTAGTGGTCCTCTTTTTCTTGCTTGCGCCTTGCTCGCAAATCCCGGTTCAAGGCTTCTTTTCCGGGATCGCGTTTCGATCGTTTCGGAAGCTTGCTGTTTATTTCGATTAACAAGATAACTATGAATAGAAGTAAAATTACGATGATAACATTCATATGACCGCCTCCATGCCCCTCGCAAACATTAGAGCTCCTTCACAAAAAACAGTTCACCAACACCGCCGTCATTGATACCGCTTAGAATGCCGCATTCGATAAAGCCCATTTTGCGATGCCACAGTTGAGGTGCGGGTTCATCGGCTTGCGAAGAGCTGTAAAGCTTCGCCGCTCCTTGCTGCTTGAGATGGACCTGCACAAATTCGAGCATTTGCTTGCCGATTCCGTTTCCACGCAGTTCTTCTTTCACTTTAATTAAACCGATATACGGAAACTGTGACCATAGATGCTCCAGCTTGATGTATCCCACACATTCGTTCTGCTGCTCTGCCATAATAATATCCTCGTGATCGAGCTTCCATGACAGGATATGTTTTGGCGTATGGCGATCCCAGCTCAGAGCGGTCTCCAGATCACCTTGGTTACCGAATCCAATCGTGAGCATCCTATTTTACCCCTTTACCGAATCTACAGCTGCCAAAAAATCTCGAATGGCCGCATAACAACCATCCCTCTCCGTACCCATGAGGTCATGGCCGGAGCGATGAAATCCCTCTACTTTTAGATGCTGGAACTTGTCATGATATCGCTGCAAATCTGAATCATCAATGAGCGATCCATCTAGTGTTCCTCGTAAAATAAGTGCCTGCAGTGCAGACGGAGCGTCGAGAGCAACAAGCTTGGATTCTCGCCCAATGCCCCTCACCGCTTCTGTTCGTATATTCGAAGTTCGCTGAAACGGGATCAAATAATCATTGATGTACGCGTCAGCCCAATCGCCTGGCATTAGACGATGCTCCGGCGGGTAATCGCCTAATAGTAGGGAGAGAATATGCCGCGCATTTTGTGTTTCGGCGTAACCCAGCGCATATGAAGCGCCTCTGGAATGTCCGAACAGATGAAATTGCTGTAAATCAAGCGTATGAACGACAGCTTCGATATCACTCACATGCTCGTCCAAATGATAGCCGCTCTCCGGCGTGTCGCTATTCCCCCTGCCTCGGAAAGAAAGAACGACACATCGTCTGGGCAGCAGATATGCGAGTAAATCGACGTAATCTTCTGCCGTTTCCGATAAGCCGGGACATATAAGCAGAGGCTTGCGATCTGGACTCTCATGGTTGATCGAATCATAATAATGAATGCGCACACCGTCGTTAACCGCAAATCCGGATATGAAGCTCATACGACTCGCCTCCTACATAGCTTGATCTCGCTTCAGAACCGCAAACAACACCGCATCCACGAAGCTGTTCTTCTCGTAGAAATAATCGCGCATTAGTCCTTCTTCACGCATGCCGCTCTTCATAAGAAGCCTCCGTGAGCTGTCATTGGCCGGATCGATAAACGCTTCGATTCGGTTTAATTCCATCTCCTTGAACCCATAAGCCAGAATAGCCTTCAGCGCTTCGGTCATGATGCCTTGGCGCCAGTAGCCAGGATGAAGCTCATAGCCAATTTCGGCTTTATAATGCTCCTTGGCCCAATTGTGATAGCCGCATGTTCCCAGGACATCGCCGGTCTCTTTCCAAGTTACAGCCCAGCGAATCCCCTCCGAGCGATCGAAACGGTTGTTCCAGCTTTCGATAAGCGCCACGGCTTGTTGCCGATCTGTGAAGCTCTCCAGATCATAATAGACAATTACCTCATCCAGTCTAAAATAATCATATAACGCTCCGGCATCCGCTTCGTTTAATTGGCGAAGGAGGAGTCTCGACGTTTCAAGTACCGGAAATGGCTTCGTAGGGATCATTGCGTTCACTCCTTGCGCCCTTCTGCGATGCGTTTCACCTGTATATTCCGATCCTCAAGGAAGCGACGCATGTATCGTTTCAATACGAGTCGTTCCACTGCCCAGCCGAGCGGGCCAAGCGGAGCGGCAAAGGTTAGTCTGTCTTTCATGAGCGTCTTGCCTTCTTGGGATTCGAGCCTATGCTCATGTCGCAAATACTTGAAAGCCCCGCGCTGCGTCTCATCCACAAAGAAATACGGCGCACGAAATTCCGTAATCTTCGATGTCAAACGTTGTCTCACGAAGAAATGCGTCGCTTCGAAGGTCACCGTCTCGTTCAGTCCGATCGGACCGCTTGTCACGCCGGCAACTGCTTTCTCCTTCGTATGACGCCATACGGTGCGGGTATGCACATCTATATCTCTGGCTAAGTCAAAACACACCTCAATAGGCGCGTCGATCAACACTTCCGTCTCTACAGTTACCACTGCGAAGTCACCTCGTTCATAAATGCCGGTCTACTGCTTCTGTTCTTAGCTGCCGAAGAACGCATCAGGATATCTCAATTCCCCGCCTTCTAAAGCAAGCAATGCTCCACCGGTCAATTCTACTGCCATATATACGTCATCCGACACTTCAAATTGCTTGAGTGTTAGTCCAAATGTACGTGCCGGCCGGAAACCGAATCGAGGATAATATTCCGGATGCCCAATGAGTAAGACCCCCGGAAACCCGAGCTCACGGCTGCGCGTTAAACCCACTTCGATCAGTTTCTTGCCAACACCTTGCTTCTGAGAGCCGGGCAGAACCGCGATCGGCGCGAGCACGATAACTTCATGGTACGTTTCGCCGACTACGATACTTGCTTTACTGAATAAGGCATGGCCGATAACGCCCTGCTCCGATTCAGCAACAAGAGATAAGGATTCGATAAAAGATTCCGACGATCGAATTTGCTCCACAAGCTTCGCTTCATATTCCCTCTTGTCGAAGGCTTCCACATTCACCTGCCGAACCGCTTCATGATCGGCAGGCGTTTCCGTACGAATCGTGATCAAATCGTATGTTCACTCCCATCCTTAAACGCTGTAGGAAGACGGCTTTCGCAAAAAACGATCTCCGTCCCGTATGAAACCATATTGCTCGTACAATTCATGAGCATCACGTGTGCCAAGCAACCCCATTAGCTCCTTGAGCGGCTCCGATTCCGTTATCACTTCTACCAGCTTCTTGCCAAGTCCTTGGCCTCTAAAGGCATCATCTATGAAAACATCGCATAACCAGTACATCGTCGCGCCGTCCGTCACAGCCCGGGCAAAGCCTACTTGTGTATCCCCTTTGTAGATCCCGTAAACTAACGAATTGGAGATCGACTTCTCCACGCGCTCAAGCGAGCGATTGCTTGCCCAATAGCTTTGTTCCAAAAACCGTTTCACAGTCTCTAGATTCAGCCGTGCTTTATCATCGCTAATTTCAAATTCCTTATAAATAACGTTCATAGATGCCCCTCCATTCCCACTAATTACCTGTTTTTCCTAGCATACTTGACCATTCCGCAAACGTCTATAGGCATTGTAACGCCTCCATCTGTCTCAGGTACGACTGTCTCAAACCGAAGACATTCTCCCTAAGACAAATGCCCAATTGTGAGAGAACGAGGGCATCTGTCCAATCGCTGTGACGTAGATTTCATACAATACTGTATACCGAGTGCCAAGAAAACAACCGCAAGTTGCACAATCTGGCGCCGGAAATTACCTTTAAGGGAGGAATTTGCATGTCCGGTATGCACGGAGGCTTTACTTCTGCTGGCGTGATCCTGGTACTTTTCATACTGCTGGTCATCGTATCCCGCGGGTTTATGTACTAATCCTGTAGGAATATAGCCACGATCTGATATGCAAAAACCGTCGAGGGATTTAACCCCCTCGACGGTTTTTCATGTTATACGAACGCGTAGGTTTGTAGTGCTGCTGCAACGCCATCTTCTTGGTTGGATAGGGTCACGACATCCGCCGCTTCCTTCACGCCATCCGGCGAGTTCGCAACCGCAACACCGAGACCTGCAAACTTCAGCATGCCCACATCGTTGAAATAGTTCCCGATCGCCATCACGCGGCTCGGATCGACGCCCCGCACTTCGGCAAGCTTCCGCAGTGCCGTTCCTTTGCTCGCTTCTTTGTGCTGAACATCGATGAAATAGTCGCCGCTGCGAATGTGCTGCAGCCCATGCTCCCAGCCATTCCATTCCGCTTCAATGAGATTGAGATCTTCAATGCTGCCGAACAACGTAAATTTCACAAGTCCATCCGGCAACGGATCCTTCGGATCGCGCATGACCGGTTTGGCTTCGTACTTGCGGTACATCTCTGCCGCCTCCGGACTTATCCCTTCGACCAGCATGTCAAACGCGGTATTAATGTCAAAATGATGCCCGCCCTGTAAGCTATAATCACGGAACCGAGCTACTTCAGTGGCATCTATGCTATATTGGTGCAGCACTTTACGCTGCGCCGCATCGATTGTAGCTGCGCCATTGTGAGTAATCATCGTACCCGATAACCCCAGCGCATCCAGTACAGGCAATGCATTAGCCGGCCCTCTGCCTGTGCATAAAACGATTTCCGCGCCACGTGCGTGAGCTTCTCTTACGGCCTCTCTCACGGCAGGAGTCAATTCATGATTGTCCGTTAACAGCGTTCCATCAACATCTAATGCGATAATATCGTAGTTAATTGTTCCCATCCTATGTCAGCCTCTCTTTATCTCCGTCAGTCTTCGGATGCATCCGCCTTCTTATGAACGGATTGCAATTGCATTAATTCTTCTTCTGTAAGTGGACGATAGGATCCAAGCGGCAATTCCGGATCGAGCTGAAGCGGTCCCATCGCGTTGCGGCGAAGATAAACAACCGTCTTGCCGACGGCTTCGAACATCCGCTTCACCTGATGAAATTTCCCTTCGTGAATGGTCAGCGTAATCCGGCTGTAAATGCCGTCTTCCTTGGTTTCCTTCTCGCCAATAACAAGCTCGGCCGGCATCGTCTCATAGCCGTCATCCAGCGTCACGCCTGCTGCGAAAGCCGCTTGATCACGCGCATCCACGTCTCCGTGGACGATTGCTTCATATAGCTTCGGTACATGCTTCTTCGGGGAAAGCAGATCATGTGCCAGCTTCCCATCGTTTGTCAGCAGCAGCAATCCTTCTGTATCCTTATCCAGCCGTCCAACCGGAAACGGCTGCAGCACCCGATCCTCAGGATCCAACAAGTCGATCACGGTACGATCTCGCGAATCCTCCGTCGCCGATACCACGCCTTGCGGTTTATGCAGCATGACATAGATTGTCTCGCGATAAATCACTTCTTCTTCATCGAAGCGTACCACCGCTGCTTCAGGATCAAGCTGCAAGCCGAAATCTTTGACCACCGCACCATCCACGGTCACTCTTCCCAGCTTCACAGCCCGTCTAATTTCACTGCGCGTTCCAAACCCCATATTTGCCAGCAGCTTATCCAGCCGCATCCGCTTTGCCATTCCCTTTACGCCTCCAACATGCATCATCTTCAACCATTGTATAATAAAGGCGCTGGCTTGACCAACACCCGGGTAAAAACAAAAACAGCCCCCGCGGGCATTCTGCCGCAAACGGGGACTATCATTTTAGCTGCTGGCGCTCGTATAAGCCCGCAATGCCCGCTTCCATAACAAGCGAGCCGCGAGTAGAAACAGCATCGCCAGCAGCAAAGCGCCGATTGCATGCGAGGCATCGAACCGTCCTATTAATGCCTCAGCGGGAACCGTCGTCACAAGCCCGATCGGCATGACATACAAGAGAGCTAATCGAAGCGCACCCTTATAGACGCTGACCGGATATCGTGATGTTTCGAATAACGAACCGAACAGGAACGCCAAATTATCGACCTTAACCGCCCAGAAGGACATGACCATCATGCCTGTCCAGAGCGCATAGATAATAACAAGCGACGCTATAAACAACAAACCAAACATCACTATGCCGCTAACGCTTGGCAGCCCCATTATTCGCCATACTGCATAACCGGTCAAACCAAGCCCCAGACCAATATCGGCGAAACGCCACAGCACGAGATGCCGGAAACTGACGAAAAACTGGCTGTCCACCGGTTTCAGCAAGACGAAGTCGAGCGTCCCTTGCCGAATGTGCGCGACCAGCCGCGACATATTGGGCTGTAGAAACAGCTCCACGAAGCCATGCAGCGCATTGAATACGCCCAGAAGGGCAAGTACTTCATCAAACGACCAGCCGCCAAGCGAAGACGAACGGTAAAAGAATAGTACGACCGTCAGAATCGACATCGCAAGCGAGAACAAAGTGGAGCCTAAATTTGCCGCGAAGTTCGCCCGGTATTCAAATTCTTCAGCCAGGCACGCATGGAAGAAAGTTCGAAACAATCGATAAGCTCGCCTCATATCGCCATCATCCTCCCGACGCGCCGTAGCGTTTAAGTCCCTGCCGCCACATGACACGGAATAAGAGCAGCAATGCGAGAAGCCAGCCCAGCTGCTGTACGAATCCAACTAAGATTTGCTGCGGCTCACCTTGCAATCTACCCGTAAGCAGATCAACAGGGAACGCGACTGTTACGTAGAAAGGCAAATACTTAGCCGCATAAGTAACCCAATCCGGAAACATCGACAACGGTGCGATCCGTCCGGATAGAAACAGATGAACCCCTTCGTACAAGGCGTACACTGCAGTCGCCCGATTGCTCCAGAATGCAAGCAAGCCGAACATGTATCCGATCAGAAACCGTAACGCCGACGATAGCGCAACAGCAAGCAGCACAAGACCAAACGTTCCGAGCCCGACTGTCGTTCGCATCGAGGGAATGAACAGGGCAAGAATGAGCCAAGACGGAATCATCAGCACCGCGAAGAAGATTTTGTAGACGAGATTCCCATTAATACTCCAATGGATCGGATGAAAAGGCCGAAGCAGTTTACCAGAGAAGGTCCCTTGCCGGATATCATTGTCCAGCTCATAAACATCCCATGATCGCGTGAGACGGTCCACGACCAGCACCGCACAGAAATAGAGCACATAATCTGATGCACGATACCCGGCAATAGAGTCGCTGCCGCTAAGTGATGTCCATACGGCCAAGCTGACCAGAGGCTGCACGAATGCACCGAACATCCAGATTAAACTCTCGCTTCGATAGGCCATCATGATCGCCCAATCCGCTTTGAAGACGACCGCATACTTACGCCAGAAAGCCCCTGCCGCAAGCATCATACCCCGATCTCCTTCGGCAGCTGGACCTGCTCCTGCTGCGGTTCTTCTCCATTCGCATAAGCCATTCCGATGACCGACTCTAGGGAAGGATCCTCAATCGTCAAATCTACGACGGGCAGCGAAGTGAGCAGCTTAGCCGATAAACCGGTCACATCCTCGCGCGGTGCTTCCACTTCGAGCTGTGGATACACATACGATACAAGTCTTCCGCCGCCGCTATGTACAGCCGCTTGAACGGTTTCTGCCGCAACCGGATCACCTAATACCAGGGAAATCCGTTTATACGGCGAGAACCGATCAATGAGCTTGCTGATTGCGCCATCATAGAGCAACTTACCGTGGTTGATAACCAGCACCCGCTCACATAAAGCAGATACATCTGCCATATAGTGGCTTGTCAGCAGGATGGTTGCTTTATAATCTCGGTTATACGAGGAGATGAACCTGCGCATCGCTTCCTGCATATTCACATCGAGTCCGATGGTCGGCTCGTCGAGAAACACCAGATCAGGCCGGTGCAGCAGTGCGGCGACCAGCTCGCATTTCATTCTTTCCCCGAGCGACAGTTGACGAACGGGCTTATCCATTACTGCGGAGAGATCCAGCATTTCCGTAAAATAATCGATCCGCCGGCGATAATCAGCCGGCGCAATATCGTAGACTTCTTTGTGAATGAGAAACGTTTCAGAGGCCGGGATGTCCCAGATCAGCTGGCTTTTCTGTCCCATCACAAGGCTCACTCGTTTCTTGAACGCATTCTGCTGCTGAAACGGAATAAAGCCGCCCACTTTGATCTGACCCGAAGTCGGATGCAGAAGACCTGTTAGCAGCTTCATTGTCGTTGTTTTGCCCGCCCCGTTTGGCCCAAGGAAGCCAACAATCTGTCCCTCCGGGATATGAAAATCGATACCGTCTACCGCTCGCACTTCCCGGTATTCCCGGTGCCATAAGCTTCGCAGGGAAGCGGCAAAGCCGGGCTGCCTGACGTGGACGCGGTACACCTTCGTTAACCCTTGAACCTCTATCATCGATTAATCCTCTCCATGAAGACGATTTTCTAACGGAATTTCCGCAAGCGCTTTCGTAAGTTCGCGCAGTTCAGCATCGAGCACGGCAAGGCGGAATGGAGCAAAAGCAGGCGGTGCCTCGCCAGAGGACGCTGCCCCTCGCTCCTGCCACGCACGAAGCGGTGCCAAGCTTTGGGCGATATCTGCCCGCAGCTGCTTTAAGTCCAATCCCATCAGCTCGTCCGGATAATGGACAAGCTTATTCTCCGCCTGCGTGAATAGCTTAACCGCACCGGAGAAATTGTCATTACGGAAGTGATGCAGGCCAACTGCCGCCTGAAGAAGCCCTTGATAGAGGACATTGCGGCCCTCCTCGAGCCACAGTTCCTCCATCACTTCATGGCATTCGAAATAATCCTCATCTACATTAAACAGCACTACAAAGTGAACGAACCTCTCATCATACGTATGATCCGTTCCCACTTAAGTTGTGCCGCCTTTCTTCGCCCGATTGATGGCTGTGCGAATTTCATCGGACAGCATCCGGATTCCATAGGCGTCTTCTTGCTCCCACAGCTCATTAAACCTCAGTTGGAACTGAACGGCTTCACGAACGCGATGGAAGAAATACAGCTCCTGAATATCGCTGAGCACGCTGGATACCATATTCGACTTCTCTTCAAATTCCCGCTGTGCGTTAAGAATCTCTTTGCGAATGCTCGACATTTCGGTATCCAGCACAGATGCCGCTTCCGCCGCTTTCTTCAGACGGCCGCGCACCTCATCCGGTAGGCTCTCTTTATATTTATAATTGAGCGAGTGCTCGATCGTCGCCCAGAAATTCATAGCCAGCGTACGGATTTGAATCTCAGCCAATACATGCTTGAGTCCGATAGCCGTTTGCACCGGATACTCGACGATCATATGGTAGCTTCGATAGCCGCTGTCTTTGAAATTCGTAATATAATCCTTCTCATAAACAAGCTTCAAATCTTGCCGTAACCGTATAAATGACGCTACGCGATGAATATCATCGACGAATTGGCACATAATGCGGATGCCCGCTATATCCTCAATGCCGGTATCGATATTCTCCATTGGCACCGACAACCGTTTCGCCTTCTCCAGTATGCTGGAAATCCGCTTGACCCGGCCGGTTACAAACTCGATCGGTGAATAAGCTTCCCTATTCTTTAGCTCCGTGCGAAGCGTCTTCAGCTTCACCTTTAATTCTTCTACCGCTTGCTCGTAAGGCTGCAAAAAAAGTCCCCAGTCTCTACCGTCCATCCGGCCGCCTCCTGTCTAAGACCGATGATCTGCTCCTACTGCTTCATTAATCGACTTAAATCCATCTCTGCGCAAGGCATCCTTCAGCCCGTCCGCAAGTTCCCGCAGCAATTCCGGCCCCCGATAAATGAGTGCCGTATAGATTTCAACAAGACTTGCACCTGCGCGAATTTTATCGTATGCATCTGCAGCAGTAAAGATGCCGCCTGAACCAATAATAGGCAGTTTTCCGCTAGTTTGTCGATAGACCTCGCGAATAACCTCCGTTGATCGGTCCTTTAACGGCTTCCCGCTTAAGCCGCCTGTTTCCTTCGCATTCGCATGCTGCAGGCCATCACGGCTAATTGTCGTGTTTGTTGCGATAATGCCGTTTACGCCGCTCGCCTTAATGGTATCAACCGTATAGCCGAGCTGCTCGTCCGTCATATCCGGCGCGATTTTGACCAGAACCGCCTTCCGCGTACCGCCGTTCTTCTTTGCTTGAACAGCCATTTCTTCCATTACGGTCGATAACAGAAGTCTCAATTCATCACCATGCTGCAGCGCCCGTAAATCCGGGGTGTTCGGAGAACTAATGTTGACGACAAAGAAGTCGCCGTATGTATATAAGGCTTGCAAGCAAGCACGGTAATCCTCGTGGGCCAGTTCGTTCGGTGTTGTCTTGTTCTTACCTATGTTGACCGCGATCGGTATACGTCTGTTCGTATCCTGCGCCAGTCTAGCCGCCATTGCAGCCGCACCCTCATTATTGAAGCCCATTCGGTTAATCAGCGCTTCATCGGATGGCAGCCGGAACAATCGCGGAAGATCATTGCCGATCTGTCCTTTAGGTGTAACTGTTCCTACCTCGGCAAATCCGAAGCCGATATTCGCGAACATATCGACAGCCTTGGCATTCTTATCCAAACCTGCCGCAAGTCCAATCGGATGGGCAAAATGGAGGCCAAACAGATCGACTTCAAGCTCTTTCGCTTCCGGAACACCGTACATCGCACGCATCAGTGCCGGTATTCCCGGTACACGGCTTGCGGTATGTAGTCCATCAATGACCATATGATGGGCTTTCTCGGGGTCCATTCGGAAGAAATAAGGCTTGGCCAATTTTGAATACAACAACGTAACTCACTCCGTTCTTCGTGTTAGCTCTACCGAACAGTTTAACGTGTTAGAAGGGAAAAAGAAAGAGCCTGCCGCGGCTTTCCTGCGCGCAAACCCCTTATTTACAACCGGTAGAGTAGTTGTATCTAGGTAAGAAAACGATTACAATAAGGGTACAAACCCACTTAAAGTAAAAGAAAGGTTGATCCACATGAGCCAAGCCAAGAAGAGACCCCCCATTATGAAGAGCAAGCCCAAAGAACAAATCAATAAGAAGGCGCTCGTTTGGATTGGATCAATTTTCAGTGTTGTCGTCATCGTGATGGCCGTGCTGCTAATTCTTGATAATAAATAGCATCTCGTTCTAACTTAACCAGCGATAAACAACAGCGGTGTTCGTCTCGTCCTGCACCGGCTTCAAGCGGAAACGCTCAGCAGCCGGGGTCGCAGCGCCGGGGAGAACATCGCTTTTTATATCCACTTTTGTTCCGAGCGGTACCAGATCGTACAGCTCCTCCAGATCCTTCTTATTCATCCGCACACAGCCATGTGACTCATCCTTCCCAATACTATCCGGATCATCCGTCCCATGAATCGCATAAAGGGTATTGGAGAGCGTCATGCCGCGGCTGCCGAATTCGCTGTCATCCCGTCCGTTCGGATTCTTCACCTTCTCACTGATGAAGAACTGACCCGATGGTGTCTTCTTGCCGCCAAGACCTACGGTATAACTGCGGACAATAATATCACCGGAGACGACTGCAAGCTGATGGCTGTCTGGATCTACAATAATCGATAACGGTTCATCGGAGAGCTTCGTCTCGGAAGAACCGGAAGCCGTGGTTTGCGAGGCTGAATTGGAAATTGAGCCTTCACTTCCGGCTTTCCCTCCATTAGTTGTTGAACCTCCACCACTTGCAGGTTTCCCAGCTGCACGATCCTTGCTTGCCTGCAGCAGCTCCGGAAACAGCTTCTTCATCTGCGGCGACGTTCCGGACAGGACATTATTCGGATAAGAGCGCGTCAGATCATCCATACCGGAGGGCCAAGCCTTAGTACGCTCGTGATAGTGCGTAATCGCACTCCCAAGCGTCCAGCGCATTTCTTGCTCGCGGCTCCACTCGGTATAGGCTTTGTAAGCCGAGGCTGTATTTCCCGGCTGGCAATCACAGGTTTGACGATCAAGCAGACGAACCGCGGCAGCATCAGCCTTCGTTTCCCGCTTCGCCTCCGCCAATATACGCGTCTTCCCTGTCCATATGCTCCATTTCCCATCACGCTGCAGCATGACTGCTAATCCGGTTTGCGAGACATTCCCCCCACCGGTTAACAAAGCTCCTAGTGCATTGCCTAATGTCTTCTCTCCTGCCGGTTTAATGAAGGCAACCCTCAGCTCATCTTTCGCATTGGTTTGACTCTGCATAGCTGCGGTATCCTTGCCGGTATCTTGCTCTGCCTCATCCTTCGCTATCCCGAAAGGCGCTGCCAGTACGATCCCGAGAAAGACTACTGAAGCAATAGAAACGCGGATCAATAGATTTCTAACCCGTCGCTTCTTATTCCACTGCTCGATCATAACGCTCGGATCATGAGCCAGCTCATGCTGCTTACGTTCATAGGCTTCATACACACTGCCCGACTGCAGAAAACAGTAATTGGCCTTCGCTTCCTTGCCTTCTTCCATATATTGTTTGCCTAGTAGATACCACGCCATTCGATTGGTCGGATGGTTCTGTACGTAGCGCTTCAAATAGGATTTGTCATTCTGATCCTCGAACATGAAACTGAACCTCCGGTTCTTCGAATTGTTGTAGCTACTATATCGGCAAAAAAAGCTGTACGGTTTGCACCGCACAGCTTTTTTGTGAAAATTTTAATGTACGATCTTAGAATTTCTTATCGCGCAGCAAGACGGATCGGGAATCGGCTAACCACTGCACATCAAGTCCAAGCTCCTCCGCGAAGAAACGAACCGGCAGGAATAATCTGCTGTCAGATGTGAATGATGCCGAGCGAAGTGTCAATGTTTCGGATGCTCCGCTTGGCAGCTTCTTCACGATTTGAGCGGAGCCGCTCTTCACCGTATAGCTCACGCCATTAAGCGCCAGCACAGCCGATCCACCTGAATATTTCACTTGGAAACCTAGCTTCTCGGTCAGCACTCTAAGCGGTACGAACGTTGTTCCCGCCTTAATGATCGGCGCCGCATCGGAGTGGATCACATTCTGATGATACAGCAAATGGATGCTTCCATCAGCTTTCAATTGCTCTGGCACTGTATACGGGACTACTACTCGAACCGTATTACTTCCAGCATCCGCAATTCCGAATGCGCCTTGTCCCATCCATACAACATCGGTCGGCCGATTCAGTGTCGCACTTCCCGCAACTCCGCCGGATCTGCCCTCTTCACCGGGCGTACCCGCAACCGTCGTTACCACGCCTTGATTCAAATAACGGATAACATGATTGAGCGAATCGGCGATAAGTACGCCGCCTTCCGGTGTGACGGTCAATCCACGCGGCGTTTGGAATTTAGCAGCCGCTGCCTTGCCGTCGGCATAACCGCCCTCCGCGTATGGAGCTTTGGCTTCATATTGGGCAGCCGTACCCGTTACGCCTCCGGCAACCGTTGTAACTGTCTGCGTTTTGAAATCAATATAACGAATGCGATTATTGCCGGTATCACTAACATATAAATTGCCTTTCGCATCTAGTGCAAGGCCGCTCGGTTCATTGAATTTCGCTTGGCTGAGCGGGCCGTCCGCATAATCGCCGACGCCTTCGACTACGCCGGGGAAATATTCGATAATCCGAGTCGAAGCGGCGTTCAGCGTCGTCACTTTGCCCGCTTTGATTTGGCGAATGACATGATTTAACGTATCCGCCACATAAATGACGCCATCGCCTGTAACAGCCAGATCCAGCGGATGATAGAAGCGCGCTGCTTCACCGGTGCCGTCAGCCGAGCCAATGATTCCATTCCCGGCAAGGGTTGTCACCTTACCTTCATTCGAAATTTTACGGATTGCATTATTCTCGGCATCTGCAATGTAAACGGCACCGCTCGCATCTTCCGCCAATCCGGATGGACGATTAAATGCGGACTCCGCTACGGAACCATCTACCAAGCTTCCAAGTGGAGAATTGAACTCGTCATCTCCGATGTAAACCCCCGCTGCAGTAGCTGTCTGCGAAGGTGTCACAACACGCAAATTCTGATTGCGGGAATCTGCAACCAGAAAGGCATCGGCGCCGGCATCATAGAGCAGCGATGTCGGTTCGCGAAATGCTGCTGCCGTTGATTTGCCATTAGTCAATTCATAAGCGCCGGTGCCTGCCGCCGTATACACCTCATAAAGCGGTTTGTTTCTAAGCACGGAATCAACCGTCGCTGTAGATGAAGCAGCATATAGGTTGCTGCTGAATGAACCTAGCAGTACCGCCGCTGCAAGTGTAAGCGCGGCAGTTTTCTGTTTATTGATCATGAGCTGCTTTTCCCCTTACGTCAATTTTTGGCGGGCTTCACTTGAAGCGTTAGCTCCGGTCCCTTAACAGTCGCTACCGGAACACCGGCTGCATCTACAGCAGTAATGGATTTAATCCGGAAGTGAATCGGCGTTGCAAGTGTATCCGGGCCAATTTCCTCATTGCCAGGCATTATCGCTCTGACAAGGAACGGCAGCTTCAAGACCGACGTGGCATTACTGATTTGAACAGAATCACCTGAGAATTTCGCTACCGTATAAACCAGCGTCTTGCTCGTTTCGCCGTCTACGATCCGATAGTCGTCTACGCTGTTTGCGCCTGATACGTTCTTTCCTTCAGGCTCAACCACGAAACCGCCTCCACCGGAGCGGTAATTGAGGGAAGTTGATGCGCCATCAAAGCTGCCTATATCGAAAGTGGCCGGCCCTGCATCGTATTCGATCTCAATTTGATACCCTTTGATTTTACGTGAATCGATAAACCCGCTAAACTCGACTTCCAGATCGACCGCTCCCGTAGGACCGGACAGGATGAGCGGCGAGGTAGCATAGGCAATTTGACTGAATTTCAAGCTGGCAAGCGCATTCGTTGATGTACCATTGTTGGTACCGCTGCTTGAACTATTCTCTTTAATCGGCTCTTTCGCGATTTCCCCGCGGTCCGCATTAAACTTGTCCTGCTCTGCTTTAGTCAGCTTCTCGAAGTAAAGCAGCTCCAGCTTCTTCGTTAGTTCGTCCAAAGCCTTCCGATTCTCTTCGGCCAGCTTCGCCTGCTGTTCCTTCGCCTTCTTTACGGCTTCAGCCATTTTTTCCTTCTGTTCCTGCAATTGCTTCTCTTTGGCTTCGCCAAGCTTCTTCTGCTTCTCCTTGAGCTCTTCAGCTGCTTTCTGCTTCAACTTATCTGCTTCGGAAAGCTTCAGCTCTGCAACTGTGTCCAGGTCTAGCAGCTTCTCTTTGGCATCCTTATTAATCTGATCAATGACAGATTTATCGATCTTCTGCTTCTCCACCGCTTCGCGAGCCATGATCGACAGCAGGTTCGTCAAATTATCGGTTGCTGCTTGCAGATCCTCTTGCGATTTAATCGTACCGCCGAAGTTATTTTTGCCCGCAGGATCATCCATGCTGTTTTTCGCTTTCTCCAGCATTTCATCCTGCTCCTTGCGAATGTTAGCGGCATCCTCAAGGATGGCTTTGATGATTTCCGGAGAAGCGTTATTAATGAAGTTTGTAATATCCATGATCGAAACGGAGGTCATTAAACCTTCTCCGTCTGCATCGTTCGCTTCATCTAGCTGCTGAGCTGGATACAACAAGACTGTATCATCTTGCTCCGACTCCCCATCTGTCCCAAGACGAATACCACCTGTAATGGACTCAATTACGCCGGCTGCCAAGAACACGCTCGTCAGCCCCGTTCTCGGATTGACGCCGACAAAGAACTGAGTTCCGCGTACGCCCATGATCGAGGTTGGCGTTTCCACTTCAAATTGATCATTCGCATTGGAAACGGATTTCACTTTCACCCACAGCGAGCCTGCCCATACGCTCATTTTGGTTTTGGTGCCGCTCGCTTCCTTCAGTTTCGTGAACGTAACCTGAGAGCTTGGACCGATTGTAATCGTATCCTTATTGGCATCATCACTGGCTAGCTGAAGCACAACACTGCCATCTTTACTCGTTGCAATTTGGTCGCCTTCATTTAAGCTCATGTTTTTAAAGGCCGCGAATGGCTTAGCTCCGCCCGATTTAAGAACAGAAACGGAACCTTTCATCGAATCTACGATCGCAACGCGCATCACTTGAGCCGAAGCCTTACCCGCACCTGCGAAAAATGAAGCCGGTCCTATCGCGAGCAGCAAGCATAACATCGTGAGCAGCCTGCGGTAGTTTGTGCTGATCATGTTCCTACTCTCCCTTTCAGCTGATCCTTCTAGATCGCCTCTTTATTCGTAGTATCCACTTCGCTATGTTCATCCGCCTCGCCTAATACTTCCGTAACCAGGACAGGCTTCTCTTTCCCTTTCACTTTCACTTCGCCGATCGATTGCGTAATGAATTTGCCCTGCACCCGGGCCAGTGTTTCTTCACTGATCAGAATTTGCCCCGGCTTCGCGTTAGACTCCAATCGCGCTGCCAGATTGACGGTATCGCCGATCGCCGTATAGTCAAGCCGCAGCATCTGAGAGCCTATGTTGCCGACAACGGCAGGGCCGCTGTTCACGCCGACACCGAATCGAACGGGGACACCAATCTCGCGCAAACAACGTTCCTCGAGCTCCGCCGATTGGCGTTTCATCTCTAGCGCGGCACGCACAGCGAGCTCAGGATGGTTCGGCTGCGATATCGGCGCGCCGAAGATCGCCATCACACCGTCTCCGATGAACTTATCGAGGGTGCCATTCCAATTGAAAACAGCCTTCGTACAAATATCCAAATATTCATTAAGAACTTGTATAACCTGCTCCGGTTCCAGCTTCTCGGACATCGGTGTAAAGCCTCGAATATCGACGAATATAACGCTGATATCCCGGCGTTGACCGCCAACTGTTACTTCCTCGCCGGAAGCGAGCATTTCATCCACGACCGTACGCGGCACGAAACGTCCAAAAATATTCGTGACCCGGCTGCGTTCTCTTCGTTCCGTAATATAATGGCTGACGACGGACCATATGAAGACCGTAGTTAATGCCAAGAACGGATAGGTAAAGGTGATAAAGAATGATTTAAGCTGATAAAGCTCTATCCACACCAAAATAAATACTGCTGCGAGTGCTCCATATACGGCAAACGCCTTCCTGCCGGTAACCCGTTCAAATAGAAGCGTTGCAAGCAGCGTCAGTAGAATGATCAAAGCATAATTAACAACAGGACTTGCTTTCGTTGAGAACTTCCCGGCAACCAGCGACTGAATCATATTGGCGTGAATCTCAACTCCATACATCTTCAGCGTCGGGCTGAGCGGAGTTAAGTACTCGTCCTGCAAGCCCGGCGCGAATGGTCCGATCAGCACAACATCGCCTTGATAGTAATCCGCCGGGATATTTCCAGAGAGCACATCGAAGAAGGATTGTGAATCATAACCTGTTGCTAGGCTCATTTCTTCACGAGGCTCCGTATAGAATTCCGTGGCGATCTGATTACGGCTGTCTGCCGGAATTCGCTGCTCTCCGCGATACCAATCTTTCTTCTCCTCATTCCACGCAATTTGATGCGCTTGATCCAACAAATAATTGGCCAGCTTCACACTGAATGCCGGAATCACTTGGCCTTTATCATCTTTCAATCCGATCGTCAGCTTACGGACTGTTCCGTCTTTGTCCTGTAGGACATTGATATGTCCTAATTGATCAGGTCCTGCTCCGATTGTCTCGGCAGGATAGGAAATCGATTCCGTTTCAATCTCTCCGGCTTCATCTTGTCTCGCCTTGAAGTTAAAGACGACAGGTAAGATGACATTGGGGTACTTCTTCATCGACTCTGCCATCAGCTTGTCGCTCTCCGGATCATTCCCAGGTTCAGCCAGCACGACGTCCAGTGCGATGGCTTTAGCACCCGCTTCCGCCAACATCGAGATTAGCTGTGCATAGAGTCCACGGTCCCATGGAAATTGTCCTAAATTGTCGAGCGAGGCTTGGTCGATTTTGATGAGCTTGATATTCACATTCGGTGCACGATCCGCATCTGCCTTTTGCATGATGTTATCCTGCAAAATCGACTCTAGCCGGCCTAGCGTGCCGCCTGTTCCCAGGCTGCTTAGAAACGACCAGAACAAACAAATCAGCAGCCCTGAGGCCGTTGTTATCAACCACTTCCGCCTAAGCATAATGTCCCCCTAATCCCGCAAAAATCAGTAAATTTTTCCTAGTAATCTTCCTTCTATTCTAGTTCACCTTCAGAAGATATGGCAATATAAACATGTCGAAACAACAAGAAAAATCCCACCTCTTGTCGAAACAAGAAATGGGATTATTCTTCAATCCTATTTAGCAGAATTAGTTATTAAAAGGAGCGTCTGCGATTTTGATGGAATCCGTCGGGCAGCCGTCTGCCGCGTCTTGCAAATCATCGTATAGGTCAGATGGAATTTCTGTATTGCCGTGATTACCGTCGCTGCCGAAAATAACCTCTGCTAGACCTTCATCGTCGTAGTCGTAAATGTCCGGTGCCGTTGCTCCGCATGCTCCGCAAGCAATGCACGTATCTTTTTCAACCCAAGTAAACTTCGACATCGTATTCCCTCCTATTAATTGTAAGCCAAGAAACTTACGATTGTGTGGTTTTTTAGCGAACAACCCTCACTCATCACTATATAACATATGCTCGTCTGTTTGCAAGGATGTCCCCCTAATTCGTTTGTTACGAATTAATGCGGAAGGATCGTCTCCAAGCATGCCGGCCGTTAGGACAGCATCCTCGCCAAACTTATCGCGAAGCATATCCATAGCTTTCGTTAGTGCGGCTTTCTTTGGCTGCTCTTTATACTCGAACAAGTCTAGCTGAACAGCCGTTTCTTCCTGCAATGATAGATTCTGCAGTGTGATCCCTAGCAGCCTGACAGGCTCGCCAAGCGGCCAATGTTTATCGAATAGTTTACAAGCTTCTTTATGGATGTCTGCAGCGGAATCTGTAGGCACAGGAAGCGTAATGGATCTGCTCACTGTAGTCATATCCGGTCTGCGGATAACGATCTGTACGGTGGATGCCATCATTTTCTGATGACGCATTCTGCGTCCGGTTTGATCGGCCAAATTCAGCAAGATCCGGTGCACATCCGCGCGATCTTTCACGTCTTTGGGCAGTGTCGTCGTATGACCGACGGATTTGTTCCGTTCTCTGGCTGCATTAACCGGCGAATGATCATATCCATACGATGCCGATTTCATCCATGAACCGAGTACGCCAAAATGTTTCGTCAGCATGGCTTCATCGGCTTCCGCCAGTTGCCCGATTGTTCGTATATTGAGTTTCGTCAGTTTATCAGCTGTCTTTCGCCCGATTCCAAACAGCGAGTCACATGGTTTATCCCACAGCAGTTTCGGAACATCTCGAATGCGGAGCACGGTGAACCCGTTCGGCTTCTGCATATCTGAGGCCATCTTCGCCAGCAGCTTATTCGGCGCGACGCCGACCGAGCATGGCAGGTTCCATTCGTTGCGAATGCGATCCTGAATGGCATGCGCAATTTCCAGTGGTTCTCCGAAAGTGGATGAGCCTGTAATATCCATATAGCATTCATCGATTGACATCGCTTCTACCAGTGGCGTGTATTGCCTGGCAATAGACATGAAACCTCGCGAATAGGTGCGGTACAGATCAAAGTCAGGGCGAATGAGTATCAGATCCGGGCAGCGGCGCATTCCTTCACGCACGGTCATCCCTGTCCTCACCCCTTGCTTGCGGGCTGCATAGGAAGAAGTGACAATAATGCCCTTGCGCAGCTCTACGCTGCCGGCAACCGCTGTTGGCTTTCCTTTATATAGATGCGGTTCCTCCGCTTCATGTACAGAGCAATAGAATGCATTCATGTCCAGATGCAAAATAATCCGGTTCTTAGCAGCTGGTTTCTGTTGATCCGCAGACATGGCCAACTTCCTCCTATTCCGCAAAATATGCTTCTCACTTCAGCATACAATTGCCGATAAGGCCAGTCAACTTGCGGCTTTTCGGGAGTGGCAACCTAACATTTACGCACCGCACAAGTAATGCTATAATAAAAAATTATGACTACGCATAGGATTTACTAGTGAAGGGGGCTTCTGCAAATGATGGCTAACACAATCTCCATTTTCGATACTACGCTGAGAGATGGCACGCAAGGCGAAGGAATCAGCCTCTCCGCAGACGACAAAATAAAAATTGCCCAGAAGCTTGATTTACTTGGCGTTCATTATATTGAAGGCGGAAATCCAGGCAGCAACAGCAAGGATATCGAGTTCTTTCAACGTGTCAAGCATTTGAAGCTGGGAGCTAAGATCACCGCATTCGGCAGCACAAGACGCAAAAATTCACTGGCAGAGCAAGATAGCAGCCTGCTGCGCATTGTCGAGTCCGGTGTACCTGCTGCGACGCTGGTCGGCAAGTCATGGGATTTCCATGTACATACCGCTCTGCAGACGACGCTTGAAGAGAATTTGGCAATGATCTATGATTCCTTTGCCTTCCTGAAACGCAATGACGTTGAAGCGATCTTCGATGCGGAGCATTTCTTTGATGGGTACAAGCATAACCCTGAATATGCGCTCTCGGTACTGCGTAAAGCGCAAGATGCCGGCGCGGATTGGATCGTGCTTTGCGACACCAATGGCGGCACATTGCCAAGCGAAGTGCATGATATCGTCACACGTATCCGAATGGAGCTTAACGCACCGATCGGTATTCATACGCACAATGACTGCGAGCTTGCGGTAGCTAACACTTTAGCAGCTGTACAGGCCGGCGCTCGCCAGGTGCAAGGCACGATCAACGGATACGGCGAGCGTTGCGGCAACGCGAATCTATGCTCGATCATCCCGAATCTTCAAATCAAAATGAACTATCGCTGCGTGAGTGACGATCAGCTTCAATCCCTTACGAATACTGCCCGCTATATCAGCGAGATCGCGAATGTCCACATGCCTGTAGCACAGCCGTATGTCGGTAACGCTGCATTCGCGCATAAAGGCGGCATTCACGTTTCCGCGATTATGAAAGATTCCAAGACGTACGAGCATATCCGCCCTGAGCTGGTCGGCAATAAGCAGCGTGTGCTCGTCTCTGAGCTTGCAGGTCAAAGCAATATCATCTCCAAAGCTCAAGAGCTCGGACTTGATATTAATGCGAATAACGACAAGACCAAAGAAATTATGGAACGGATCAAAGATCTGGAGCACCAAGGCTACCAATTCGAAGGTGCCGATGCATCGCTCGAGCTGCTGCTGCGCGATGCCTTCGGCGAAATGAAAGAAATTTTCAAGTTGGAATCACTCAAAATGATCGTTGAGAAAACAAACGGCAACAACATGAATGCCGAAGCGATCGTTAAGGTAAATGTCGAAGGCCAAACCGTTTATATGGCGGCTGAAGGCAATGGTCCGGTTAATGCGCTGAACAATGCGCTTCGCAAATCGCTGGAGCAGTTCTACCCAAGCATTAACGACTTCCACTTATCCGACTACAAGGTTCGGGTCATTGATGAGAAGGATGCAACGGCTGCCAAAGTCCGTGTGTTAATGGAATCGACAGACTTCAAGAACACTTGGAACACAGTCGGCGTCTCGAACAACGTCATTGAAGCAAGCTGGGAAGCGCTGGTGGACAGCATTCGTTATGCGCTGCTCAATATGTCCAAGATCGATAATGCCATGGATGAACCTCGTGAACAGTTCGGATTGGTCAATCACTAAACGGCAGAACGCCGTATCCGCCTTAATGGGCTGATACGGCGTTCTTTATTTTACGCATGGTTTGTAGTTATGTGCCTGTATGCTGCTCTTCTTGCACATCAATCCATTTGTCGATGATCGCTTCCCATTTGCTCTTGGAAATGACCCCGCCTATCCGCTCTCTTACAATCCCGTTGCTGTCTATCAAGAGTGTAGTAGGGAACGTGTTCACTTTGTACAAGTCTGTCGCTTTGCCGTCCCGATCCATCAGGATAGGAAATTTAAGCTTCTGCTCGGTGACAAACTCTCTTGCCTGACGCTCTTTATCCAAGCTTGTTGCATTGATTCCGTAGAGCTCCAGCTTATCGCCGTACTTCTCCGATAGTGCCTGCATATCCGGCGCCTCCATCTCACAAGGCCAGCACCAGGATGCCCAGAAATTCACCATGAGCAGCTTCTCGCGTTTACCGCCGATGGCTGTTGCTTGATCCGTTAAGTTTGGCAGCTCCAGTGTGGGAGCCGTATAGCCCGGTTTGGGGAGCATGTCGCTCGAAGCGGCAAGCGCTTCGTTATGTTTGCCTCTATTTTGGTATACTGCGGCACCGGCCAATACCAGCACGATGACGATCAGTACGATCGAACGTTTCATCCCTGCGCCTTCTTTCGTATGCAATATCTTGTTTTGGACAACCTTCCTACATGTTACCACGCTTGGGAATGGATGCTCAAGTTCGTGGGAACATTACCGTCGAGATGACACAAATTCGCCATGGGAGCTGTTCTAATGAAGCAAGCAACGAAATCCGGATGGACCCAAGGGAAACCGGGCAAGCTGCGCACGAGCGAATCGAGCAGCGGCAGTAAGAACAAGCAAAAGCAAGGTGAACAGGGCAAAGGCAAATGGCTTGAATACGGAGCGCTCGCAACTGTACCGCTCGTGCTCGTACTAGGTAATTCGATGTTGGTCCCTATTTTGCCGGATATGGAGAAGGAGCTTGGCATCTCAGGATTTCAAGCAAGTCTTGTTATTACATTGTTCTCGGTTGCAGCCGGTCTCATCATTCCGATCTCAGGATACTTATCCGATCGTTTCACTCGTAAAGCCGTTATTCTGCCTTCTCTAGCTCTCTATGGAATTGCGGGGATAGTTGCAGGCATAGGAGCCGTTATGCATGCCTACTGGCTGCTTATTGCCGCACGCGCGCTCCAAGGAATAGGCGCTGCAGGTACCTCACCCATCGCAATGGCGCTAGTCGGCGACATGTACAAGGACGGGAGCGAAAGCGAAGCATTGGGGCTAATCGAAGCCTCGAATGGAGCCGGAAAAGTCATCAGTCCGATTATCGGTTCTCTGCTCGCCTTAATGGCTTGGTATGCCCCTTTGTTTGCCTTTCCATTATTCTGTGCAGGGTCATTCTTCGCCATGATGTTCTTAATCAAGGAACCGCCCAAAGAAAATAAAGAGAAAACGCCCGTCAAACAATATGTTGCGGGTATCGCCAAGGTTTTCAAGGAGAAAGGGCGCTGGCTCATCTCTGCCTTCGTATCCGGTTCTCTTGGACTCTTTATCCTGTTCGGCGTCCTATTCCGGCTATCCGACGTCTTAGAAGAGGCCCCCTACAATATTGACGGCGTCGCGAAAGGTGGCGTTCTGGCGATCCCGCTCCTCTTCTTAGTCATTACAGCTTACGTAACCGGCCGCAAAATCAAAAATAACGGCGCACTCATGCGGCGGCTCATGATCATCGGTTTAACCGTGATGGGCTTGGCATTGGCAGCCGCTGCTTTCATCCACAACAGTGTATATGCATTAATCGGCTTCGCGGCACTCAGCAGCGCCGGGACCGGACTATTGCTCCCCTGTTTGAATACACTCATTACCGGCTCGGTAGATCGTGAGCATCGGGGAATGGTCACCTCCCTCTATAGCAGCTTACGTTTCTTCGGTGTCGCTTTTGGTCCTCCCTTATTCGGTTGGATGGCCAAACGTTCCGACACTCTGCTGTACAGTGTTGTCGCTGTGCTCTCATTTGGCGCCCTTCTCATCATTATTTTCCTCGTCCATCCGCCTAAGAAGGCCGGCGATACGCAGTAAAACCGCTCATTGTCTTCCAAGGAAAGGAATCGCTATAATGAGACAATGACCTTCGAAATGAAAAGAGGCATTGTGTAGATGAACAACTTCATCAAAGCCGTTAACGATTCAGAATCTAATGCTGCTAAAGCAGGGCTAACTCAAGCGACAATGACAACCGATGCCTATCAAGCCCTCGTAGAATGCTGCGTAAGGGCATTACCAGAGGAGGCATGCGGGATATTGACCGGTCCAACCAGGGAAGAAAGGCAGCCTCTCGTGACCGTAACAGGCATTCATGCCATTCGCAATCGGTCGCATCAGCCGACGAATCGGTTCGCGTTCGATCCTGAGGAATGGATTCGGGTCTATTACAGCATGCAAAAAAACCGACAATCGCTTGTCGGCTACTTTCACTCCCATCCCTCGTCAAAGCCGATCCCAAGCATTGCGGATTGGAATGGCCTGCATACTTCGGAATCGGGCATTCATTATTGGATCGTATCGCTGCAACAGATGGACCAACCGGTTATTCAGCCCTATTGGGCGGAGAACGGTCTCTTCACACCGTTAATGTTGACTCAAATAAGCATATAAGTCCTCAAGTGTAATCACATTTCGATCATGCATTCGCTTCAAATAATGTATCCACAGCTTGGCTGTCATGAGGGAATCCTCCAGCGCATGATGCCGCTGCGTTATTTCAATTCCGCTCAATGTGAGCATGTCGTCCAAGTTATACGTGAGCCGATTGGGCTCCAGCCATTTCCCTACAAGCATCGTATCAAGCACGCGATGTGTCAGATTAACCTTCGATGTCCGCCACAGCGCGGCATTGAGAAACTGCTTGTCATGGCCGCTGGCATGTGCGATGAGCAATCTTTTGCCGACAAACTCCATGAAATCATGAAGCACCTGCATCAGATCCGGTGCATCCCGGGCCATCTCATTCGTTATCCCGGTTAGCTCCGTAATATGCTTTGGCACTTTTCGTTTAGGATTAACTAGGCTGTAGAACGTTCCGCCTTCTACAAGCTGATCCCCTTTCACGAGCACAGCGCCAACCGATAAGATTTCATCCCCGTTTGTCGGATAGAATCCGGTCGTCTCCAGATCAAATACGACGACCTCCATATCTTGCAGCGGCTGGTCCATAATCGATTCCTTGCGCTGCTCCTTCGACATCGAGCGGATGAAGGCCATTTGCTGTGCGTTTTGAGCGCCCATCATCGAAGCAATCGCCGGTGTAATTCCGCCCATTTTGTATAAATGCCACATCCTGCCTACACTTTTTTGCTCCTTCATGGTTCTCCCTCCGCTGCTCTAGAGCCTTCCCGTCGTCTGCTTTTGAACGAAGCGTTGCAGCTTCTTTACGCCTTTGAGTCCGGCTTTCAGCTCCTCGATTAATTCCTTCGTCAGCTTCACTTGCGGCAGTTTGCCGTTGTTCATATATAACCCATCTTCTCGTTTCTCCGTACTCATCAGCCTAAGACGCATGAATAGACGAAAAATGCCGGTATACATGACACAGTCCTCTTCCGTTAAGACGTCTAGCTGACGTAATCGATGAATCCGCGCGATTGTCGACGTTTCACGCACACCTGCTTGTATGCTTAACAATCGCATCGCATTGACCATTGGAATATACGCACCGTATTTCAGATCCAAACTGCCGGCGTCTGTGCCGTATTGTTCTTTAAGCAGCTGGCCGAACACACCGATCAGCACTTTATGTCGCATCGTATTGTTAAGCATGTGACGAACGATGACACGGTGATTTAACATATCCGTATAATAATGATCCTTCAATGATTGCAGCAGCTGATTCTGACCATAAATCATTCGACTGTCGGCTACGATGAGAAGATACCTGACACATTCCCAGTCCGGCTCTTCAAACCAGCTGTCTAGCTTCGCTTTCCACTGTGAGAGCGATTGGCACCAGAACGGATTCGAGCTGATGACCTCTCCTTCACAAGGCGGATAACCGAGCTTCTGAAGCATGGCGACAATCAATTCGGCGAAGGTATGAAAATAAACCGTTACCTGCTCCCGCATCGACTCCTCTTTCGGATCGTCGTAAATCATACCGCTGTCCTGGTCGCTTGACAGCGTTTGTTCCGCCCTGCCTCCGCTGCCGAACAATAAATACGCGTAAGGCACGGGTGGGGAACCATGCCCCAGCCGTGCCATTTGCCCTTCCGAAAGTGAGATCGCCCGACGAATGAATGCGTCATGTACCTCATTCAGATCCGTATTAAATTGTTCAATTGGCTGTTTCGCGTGCAGAGCTTCCATTCGCTCGTGGATTTGATCCCGCAAGCCGCGCAGCGTCACCACATCATCGGTTGTCCCGATGCGTGTAAGCAGCTTCGCACGAACCGGATCGCTCATGCTGTGCTCACCCCTATGTCAGTATATCGAACAACTTATTAAGGCTGTGCTTGCTGCTCTTACATGCTTTGTTGCGCTTTTTTCATTTGCTCCGGATAGCCGAATGTACCATGCTCGGAAAGGTCAAGACCGATAATCTCTTGCTCTTCCGTAACGCGAAGGCCCATAACAACTTTCATGATTCCTAGCAATACGAAGGAAACTACGAGTACATAGCCGCCGCAAACGAGTACGGATTCAAGCTGTACCCACATTTGATGCCAGTTGCCTGTATCAATAATACCGCCTTGACCAACGTTAAGTTTCTTCGCAAGTACATCCGTAGCAAAGATTCCGTTTGCCAGCGTACCCCAAACCCCTGCCGCACCATGTACGGAAAGCGCAAAGATCGGATCGTCAACTTTGATTTTCTCGAAGAATTTAGCGCTGAAGAATACGAGAACACCGGCGATCAAACCGATTACAACCGCTGCCCAAGGGTCAACGAATGCGCAAGTTGCGGTAATCGCAACAAGTCCTGCAAGTGCACCGTTCAATGTTGTTGTAATATCAGCTTTGCCGTTTACCAGCCAGGAGATCAGGAGTGCTGCTACTGCGCCGCCTGCTGCGCCGAGTTGTGTGTTGAAGGCAACGTATCCGAAGAATCCATCGCCTACACCGAGTGCGCTACCTGCGTTAAAGCCGAACCAACCAACCCATAGTATAAGAACAGACAAAGCACCAAATACTTGGTTATGACCTAGAATTTCATTTGCGGAGCCATCTTTATTGAAGCGACCGATACGCGGCTTCAGAAGTACGGTTGCTGCGAAAGCTGCAATTGCTCCCGTTAAGTGAACTACTGTGGAACCAGCATAGTCTTGTGCGCCTTCAGCGAACAACCAGCCGGATGGGCTCCAGATCCAGTGGGAAATGACCGGATAGATCAGTGCTGTAAACAATACGGTAAAGACCAGGTATGCGGAAAGCTTAGCGCGTTCTGCGAAACCGCCCCATGCGATGGAAAGCGATACTGCGGCGAAAGCCAGTTGGAATACGAAGAAGATTGTGGAAGGAAGTGCTTCGCCTTCTGCTGCAGATACTGCAGGAGCGAATAAGTAGCTGCCCCATCCGATAAATTTACTGATTGAATTCTCAGCGTTATCTGCGCCGAAAGCAAATGCATAACCTACTGCCCAGTAAACCAAGGTACAAAGTCCTAATGTGAAGATTGTTTTACCGGCAATATGCCCGGCATTCTTCATGCGTGTCGAACCGGATTCAAGAAGAATAAATCCACCTTGCATCAAGATAACCAACACTGCTGCGACCAGAACCCAGATCGAGTTCAAACCCATGTTCAGTGTTCCTGCAGACGGGTCGTCTGCGAAAGCCATTGCTGGAAATAACAACGAAAGAGCACCTAAAGATAAAATCAACTTTTTGACCACTACGACCACTCCCTAATGTAATGTTTCTTGACATGCTAGGAAAGACTTAATGTCATTATAGTCAGAAGTACCACTTTTGACAATACAGTTTTTTCACTTTCTCGAAAAAAATCTAACATTCGCTTCTTCAAATGAATCGAATGTTAAGTTTTTTTACAGTTTAGGCATCAAAACCGCCATTTCACCGCCTTATCCTTCGCGTTTTGAACGATTTCTTCTCCTATCCTATGTCACATCCTTCCTATAAATTACGATTATCCAATCTAGTAGCTAAGCCTCATGTTAGGTTTACTACTAACAAAATTCGTCAAAGCATTACGTTTGACTGTATGGTTATAGATTCTGTATCATAGGTACTAGAAGAATGAAGCCCAAACCGTTTTAAAGAGAGAGGTGATTCCATTGTCCGAACATGCGCTGCACCGGATTGGTGAATTATCCAAGTTAGCCGGCGTAAGTCCACGTACAATCGATTTCTACACATCAATGGGTCTTATCGAACCCGAACGGCGGTCAGCCAAAAATTATCGTCTCTATAGTGATGAAACCTTGAATCGGCTCAAACGTATAGTACAGTTGAAGAAAGACAAATATACGCTCGATGAAATCAAGGCAAATATGGCAGGCTGGCGCAAAGTCTCGACAGAGGATCAAGTGTCCGGCAGGCTAATGGAGCTCCAGCTTCATCTGGAACAGCTGCAACGTGAAGTTCAGGATATCGAACCCGTCCTGAACCAATTGAAGCCCCAGCAGGCCAAGCAGGTGTTTAAACGACTGGTGCCTCAAACAGCCGCATGCGTCGAAGCCTTGATGCTTCTTATTAACAAAGGCGGCCTCATGTAGGATTTCAACACTAATGGAGGGAACTATTTATGTTTTTTCACCCAATGGATTTTCTTATCATCATCGCCTTCATTTTATCGGTATGGGCACAGTTCAGAGTTCGCGGCACATTTAACCGCTGGTCGGAAGTTCCAATTAACAGCGGTCTAACAGGCTATCAGGCCGCTCGCATGATGCTCGATCGCAACGGATTGCATGATGTACCGGTTGAACCGGTGCCAGGAACGCTCTCTGACCACTACGACCCTATACACCGCGTTGTACGACTGTCAGAGCCCGTGTACTACGAGAACTCAATCTCAGCCGTTTCTGTAGCCTGTCACGAGGTCGGCCATGCGATTCAGCATAGCGTACATTACCCGATGCTGGCATTGCGCCATAGAATTTTCCCAGTCGTTAACTTTGCTTCCGGAGTAGCACCTTTCTTGCTAATCGCCGGTTTCCTGTTTCAAGCCACTGGGCTGATCGGACTTGGTATCTTGTTCTTCTCCTGTGCAGTAGCATTCCAGCTCGTTACTTTGCCTGTAGAGTTCAATGCAAGCAGTCGAGCACGTGAAATTATGATCTCCGAAGGTTTTATTACAAACGAGGAAGAACGCGGTGTAGCGAAAGTCCTTAATGCCGCAGCACTGACTTATGTCGCAGCAGCGTTGATTTCGCTGCTCGAGCTGATCAAGTACATTATGATCTTTACGCAGAGCCGAGATTAATTAATATGTTGAAATCGTAAAGAGGCGGGGGATCAAGTCCCCCCGCCTCTTTCTCGTTGTGCCAGTGTAAATGAAAAAGCTGACATCGAATGCTCGGTGTCAGCTTTTTCATTCCTTAGGTGCGGAAACGGCTAAGCGTTTCTTTAAGGCCTGTTGATACCGTCTCAAGTTTATCGGATAGTCGAACAAGTCCCTCACTGATGCTGTTTTGCTCATTGCTCAGCGATGCCACTTCCTCGGAAGTAGCGGATGATTCTTCAGCAACTGCGCTGACATTGCCCATTGCTTCGGAGAGAACCACTTGCGAGCGCTCCAACATGCTAATGGAATCTGTTACCGAGCTTAGGCTGCCAACGAAATCGCCCATTTGACCTTGAACGGTCAAGAAAATTTGATTCGCTTCTTTAACCGACTGAATTTGCTCTTGGAAAATCGGATAAGCATCAGACAAAACATGTACCGTTTCGTCGATTTCCTTTTGGATCGTTTCTGTAATTTGGCCAACAACATCGATGGACTGACGGGATTGATCCGCCAATTTACGGATTTCGTCCGCTACGACCATGAATCCTTTACCGGCCGCACCTGCACGCGCTGCCTCAATTGTTGCATTCAGTGACAAAATGTTCGTTTGTTTCGTCATATTATTGAGTACTTCAAGAATTTTACGAATGGAGCGCGTGCTTTCTTTGAGGCGGTCAACCTTCTCTACCATCGAACGCGTCATTTCTTCTGTCATACCTGTTTTCTCGATCAAGCTGTTCATATATGCCGTACCTTGGCGGCTGGCTTTCTCCACTTCGCTTGCAGCTTGGCCCATATCTTGATTCGCAGTCATGACTTGCTGCATTTGCTGACTGATTTCCGAAGTAAGGTCGCTGCCTTTCTCTGCTTCCATCGCAAGGCTCGTTGCACCGTTGGCAATCTCTTCGGTCGCAACTGCGATTTCACGAGCAGATACTGCCGTTTTCTTCGAAGCGTCAGACAGCTCGCCTGCTGTGGCCAGAACATCCTGTGCGGATTGGTTCGTCTGGGCGACAAGCACGGTAATTTGGGTCATCATCTGGTTGAAGCTTTGTGCCAGCTGACCGATTTCATCCTTCTTATTGATCGTCGAACGAACAGTCAAGTTACCACGTTCGCCTTCGTTCATCAGGTTGCGCAAACTAACGAGCGGAATAGCAACCATGCGAATTACGAGCAAACCGATACCAATCGCTAACAATGCAGCGATACCTGCAATAATATAAGTGGCATTCCGGATCTTCAATGCATCCTTCACAAGCTCAGCTACCGGAACCGATCCAACCAACTTCCAGTCTACCGTTGCGAATTGATTATACATAGCAAGTACTTCTCCACTTGCGATTTCTTGTGTAGTAGATCCGGATTTCTGTTTCGCTGAAATCGCAATCGGGGACGGTTGTCCGATTTGCGCTAGATCTTTGCTGTAAACCAATTTATTCTCGCTATCGACAATCGTGACATCGCTATTATCGCCGATCTTAAGATCCTCTAGCTGCTTAGAGAACTCTTTCAAATAGATCTCAACGATCATAATAAATTTGCCTTCATTCGTTACCGTGTTCTTCATCACACGGCCCATCGCAATCGTTGGCTCTGATGCACTGCCGCTGTACCCTTTCACTTGAGCAGGAAGCCACATCAATTTACCGCCGCCATCTACAATCGTCTTCATCCATTCCGTATCTTTCGCATCTTCCGTACTGATACTGGATGAACCAACCGTTACCGAAGCCGCATCACTTCCGATTGGGATGATTGCCGCACCAACAATCGTCGAGTTGCCGAGTATGTAAGATTGAATAGAATCACTAAGCTTCTTCATCACATCGAAACGCTCATAGTCGTCCGTGGTTTGTTCATACTTCAACAAATTGTCTTGAACAATCTTATCGAGCAGAATCTGCATCGACAAAGCTTCATAGTTCTTAAACATTAAATCAAGCTTACCCTTGGATTGAGCAATTGCCACCGCGCTGGAATCCGCTACTTTATTCTTGATGATGCTCTTCGAGGTCGAGTAGGAGAACAGTCCGACTACCAGTACGCAAACGAGAATCGCGCTGAAAATAATAAGGAATAACATAAGTCCAACAGACTTAATCGGATTCGTCAGCTTTACATTCTTGATCCCATTTATGGAGGAAGAATATAAAGCTTTCACATTCGCCCCGTTACTTTCACCTTCTGTTTGCGTTTTCATCTTTTCTTTCTTCAAATTCAACTTCAATTTCACTTCATGACACCACCTAATCTGAGGATAGTTTTCCGTGTGTGGAGCTGGTGCGTTCGTGTGGGTATGTGTCTGTTGACTTACACTAGCTGCTAAATGCCTACGTCACGCAAATCCAATTATCGACAAAATACACGCATTATTCTTAATATCGGCTTCATATCTCCGTATTGTTAGGGAAATAGGGAATATTTTCTCAAAAAAAAAATAATCCTAATCGATCGATCGATTAGGATTATTTGGGTCCAAATGCTTATTAACGAACTCGTTTGCGCATCATGTCCATCGGTTTCACCGGATGCTCCGTCTTCAGCACGATGTGCTGCAACGGATGTCTGGCTGCATCAAGTGCATTGCCGCTCTCGTCCATAATTGGGCCAACGGCTTGTTTGAAGAAGGTACCGTTCGGTCCGAAGAATTCCACTTCTTGACCCGGTTTGAAATGATTTCGCTGCTGAACAACCGCAAGTCCTGTTGCCTCGTCATACGAAATAACAACGCCAGCGAAGTCGTAAGGTGCAGCCTTATCTTCAGGTCCATAAATATGGTCTTCAGGTCCCGGCGTATCGTAGAAGAAACCTGTATTAACCGGACGATTCGCTGCTTTCTGAATGTCATCCAGCCACACTTGCTTCAGCTCGTAATTGTCCGGATCTGCCATATATGAATCGATCGCTTGACGATAAGCATTCACGACTGTAGCAACGTAATGCAAACTCTTCATCCGTCCTTCAATCTTGAAGCTGTCCACGCCAACCTCGATTAAGTCCGGAATGTGCTCGATCATACATAAGTCTTTGGAGCCCATCGTGAATTTATCCGCTTCAGGTCCAACCATTTGAAGGTCGTCTTCGTAGATATCATACTTCCATCGGCAGGACTGACAGCAGCCTCCGCGATTGGAATCCCGGTCCGTGAAATGGTTTGAAAGTACGCAGCGCCCCGAGAAAGAAGAACACATTGCGCCATGAATGAACGCTTCGATCTCGATGTCGACATGCGCTTTAATTTGCGAAATTTCTTCGAGGCTCGTCTCGCGGCCTAACACGACACGCGGTAACCCCTCTTCTTTCCAGAACTGAACAGCTTGCCAATTCAGCGTCGACTGCTGCGTGCTCAAATGAACCTCGAGTTTAGGCGCTACTCGCTGTGCTGTTTCGATAATGATCGGATCGGCAGCAATGATCGCAGCAATACCGGCAGCTTCGAGCTCACGCAAGTACTCTTCCAGACCGCTAATATCTTCGTTATGGGCATAAATATTGGTTGCAACAAACACTTTCGCGCCATAACGCGCCGCAAACTCAACGCCTTCCTTCATCTCAGCAAAGGTGAAATTATCGGCATTGGAACGAAGGCCGTATTTCTGACCGCCGATGTATACCGCATCTGCGCCGTAATGTACGGCAAACTTAAGTTTCTCCAAATTACCTGCCGGGGCAAGCAGCTCCGGTTTATCTAGACGATTTCTCTTCCCCGTAAAGCGGGGGGATGTTTTTGTGGTCACCTGCTTCACCTCCACAACTTCCATGGGTGACGTTTAATATACTTGTTCCTTATAGAAAAATCCGTACGAAAGCTCACGGGACGGATCCTGTACTTTCACAATGCTATCCAACCATTCTTCGTTGAAGGCATAACCTTCCGGATCCTCACAATAGGCATCAATTGCAGCACGATACGCTTTAACGACCGTCTCATTGTACTCAATTGATTTTAACAGTCCTTCAATCCGAAAGCTATCGATATTAACTTCCATAAGTTCATGTAAGTTCTCGATCATGCACAGATCATCAGAGCTCATAATATGGGTTCCGCCAGCATCTTCGTAGATCGGGAAACGTTCATCGGGACGTTCGGTTTCCACTAAATACAAGCCATCTTCCCGCTTGCCATGAACCGGAACCTCAATCGTTTCCCCATCCTTCGTCTGATGCTGGAAATAATTTTGAACAAGCGGACGCTTAGAATGATAAATGTTAGTCAAACCGTGCACCTGCACCTGTACTTCAAGCGTAGTATTGGATTTCACATCGATGACTTGGTCCATGTTCAGCTCACGCGCCAGAACGAACCTTGTTGCACCGCGGCGTCCCCAATAATTCGCTGTCGCGTAGTTCGTGGAGGTCATCTCCGCATTCCAGTGCAGCTTCATGTTCGGTGCTTCAACGCGCGCAGTCATCAGTACTGCAGGATCGCCGAATACTAATCCGTCTACACCCGCTTCAGCCAAACCACGAATGTAGCCAGGCAAAGAATCAACGGTTTCGTTATCCATCAAGTTGTTGACCGCTGCATATATGGAAACTTGATGCGAATGTGCCAGTTTCACTGCTTCTGCCATCAGGGCTAGGTCAAATTCTCCTGGCAGACGCATCCCATAGCGGGATTCGCCAAGTATAAATGCATCCGCACCTGCAGCAATGAGCCGCTCCATATCCGCAAGAGAACCCGCATCAACGAGCAGCTCCGGTTTTGTTGCCATTGTAAATCCTCCTATTGTCCAGCCGTTTGATTGCTCTTCTCGATGTTGCGGTTATGCTCCTTGAGCGTTTCCGCAAACAGATGCTCGTGGCTGCCGTCTTTCTTCGTCACATAGAAATAGTATTCCGTCTCTTTCGGGAAAAGCGCAGCTTCGATCGATTTCAAGCTCGGAGATGCGATTGGCCCTGGAGGGAGACCATTAACTTTGTACGTATTGTAGGGGCTGTCCACTTGCAAATCGTCTACAAGCAGCCGTTCTTTCTGTTTATCAAGTAAGTATTGCACGGTCGCATCAATCTGAAGCGGCATGCCTTTCTTCAGTCGGTTGTAGATAATGCCAGCAACAATTGGACGTTCTTCATCCACGACAACTTCACGCTCCACAAGCGAGGCAATCGTCATCATGCCATGAAAATCAACCTTATTGGCAGCAAGCGAATCCTCCCAATTCTCAGGGAGCGTATCCAGCTTATGATCCAGCTCTTGCAGCAGACGTTTGATGATATCCTCCGGCTTGCTTGCTTTCACAAGCTCATACGTGTCCGGGAACATATATCCTTCTAGCCGATGGCGAAGGTCCGGATTCTTCGGAATGCTCTTCACGGCATCCACGTCGCTCCATACTTGGTCCTTATCTGCAAGCGCCATGAAATCCGCTTTCTTCGCATAGCCTGCTTTATCTAGTGTTTCCGCTATTTGCTCAACCGTAAACCCTTCCGGAATGGTGAAACGCATTGTTTCTACCTTTAACGTCTCTCCGGCATTCAATTTTGCAATAATGGCATCCTTGTCCATCCCCGGTGACAGCTCGTACACACCGGCTTGAAACCGCGGTCCTTCATCCTTCAAACGCAAGTAATATTTAAAAATAAAAGCATTGCGAATAATCCCTTGATCTTCGAGCACTTCAGCAAATCGAAATGGAGATGTCCCTTTCTTCAGCTCCACTTGAACTACATCGCCTGCCGGTGCAGGCCGTAAGCCATTCCAGATGTAGAGATAAAGACTTCCCGCGGTAATAAGCATAAAGCTGAGTATCGATACGATCACCCAGAATGTAATGCGTCCGCGTCTTGGTCCGGAGGGCCGCATGGCTCCTTCATCCGGTGAATCTTCTGCAATCTGATGCTCTGCTCTTCTCAAGCGACCTATCCTCCATTTCTATATCAGCGCGGAAAAAGGGCGGTCGGCGCCGCCCCTTCCGAACTCCTATAAGTAAAACCGGGCCCTTGCTGCCCTGTTTAAAGCTAGAGGTGCATGTTAAGGCTGATCTTCGCCTTCGAACAGCAAATCGTCATAAGCTTCAGAAACAAGCTCCCACTCTTCATCGCTTTCAATGGATTCCAGCTCCGGGTCGGCGCCTTCCTTGAACGTAATGCGGAAGAATGCGATTTCGTCTTCTTTCTGCATGTCATGCGATTGCAATCCTGCGTAGGAGTGGTCTCCCATTTGGAATTCGGCGATAATTTGGAATGGTTCCGTAGCGCCTTCTTCTCCAATCAGGTCCACTTCCGTACCGTAGATGTCCTTCAGAACGGAAATACGTTTTACATCAGACACGTGCGTTAAGCTCCCTTCGACTATGGCACTAAATGGATCCCATGGACCCCAATCCTAGTCGTTATCGTCAATTTCAGCAAGAAGGGTGTTGAACGTTTCTTCAACCATGTTCCACTCTTCTTCATCTTCAATGGTATACAGTTTCAAATCATCGCCATCTTCCTCATAACGGAAAGCGTAGACTTCATCGGAGTCTTCGTCTTGCTCGTCTTCGGAATCCACGTTGAGCGGAACCACCATCATATATTTCTGATCAGAGCCGTCTACCTCGAACTTCATGACTACCTCGAATTCTTCTTCGTTGCCGTCTTCATCCGGAATGTAGATGATTTCCGGCTCTTCAAACTGCATGTTGTCCTTTGTCATCGTTACCCTCACCTTTTCGTTTTAGAATCGAGATAATTTTGCAAAATTAGCGCTGCCGCCATTTTGTCCACCACTAACTTTCGCTTCTTACGGCTAACGTCTGCCTCGAGCAATGTGCGCTCTGCGGCAACGGTCGTGAGCCGTTCGTCCCAAAGGTGTACGGGTACATTTAGCTTTTGCTGTAAATGTTGTGCGAATGCGATGCAAATTTCGCCACGCGGCCCGATGGTGCCATTCATGTTCTTCGGTAAACCGACTACGATCTCGGATACTTCGTGTTCAACCATAAGCTTGGCAATGACTTCGTCTTCGCTGTTATCGCGGCGTTTCTCAACGACGCCTAAACCTTGCGCGGTCCAGCGGAATGCATCACTGACGGCAACGCCGATTCTGCGGTCACCGTAATCCAATCCCATAAGACGCATACGACAGATTGCCTCATTTCCTTGAAGGTAATTATTTGCTGTGCTGACTCAGGTAGGAACGGACAAGTTCTTCAATAAGCTCGTCTCGCTCTTTCCTGCGAATTAAACTTCTAGCATTGTTATGCCGTGGAATGTATGCGGGATCTCCGGACAATAGATAACCCACGATCTGGTTAATCGGGTTATAGTCCTTCTCGAGCAACGCATCGTATACAGACAGCATAATTTCCCTCGAGGAAGCTTGAAGCCCTTCCGCCTTCACGTCGAATTTCATTGTCTTGTCCATCGAATTCATCGCCAGCACCTCACTTTCCAAGCCGCTTAACAGCCGTTTAATACTCTTATCATATCACATTTGTTTGTGATAGAACCAGTTCTTCGGCAATTTGGAGCGCTTCACCCAATTTAGATGGCTCTTTGCCCCCGGCTTGGGCCATATCCGGGCGTCCGCCGCCGCCGCCGCCGCATGCTGCAGCTGCTTCTTTGATGATTTTGCCGGCGTGGAAGCCTTTTTTCACGAGCTCCGGTGAAACGGCTACAACAAGGTTTACCTTGTCGTCTGCAACCGCACCAAGCACGATTACCGCATTGCCCAGCTTCGTTTTCAGCTCATCCACGATACCGCGGAGTGCATCCATCGAAGGAGCATTAACCTCTGCAGCCAGCAGAGTGACGTCGCCCACTACCTTCGCTTTCGATTCCAGGGAACCCGCTTCGATACGGCTCAGCTTGCCTTGCAGCGATTCATTGTCGCGAGTCAGCTCTTTCACTTGACCGTGCAGCGCTTCGATGCGTTTTGGCACATCCGCAAGGTTCGACTTCAACTGTGCAGCTGCTTGCTTCAACAGATCCAGCTGGCTTTCCATGTACAGGTACGCATTACGGCCTGTTACAGCTTCAATACGACGAACACCTGAACCGATACCGCTCTCGCTCACCAGCTTGAACAAGCCGATTTGCGCTGTGCTGGTCACATGGCAGCCACCGCATAGCTCCAGGCTGTAATCGCCTACGCGAACGACACGCACAACATCGCCGTATTTCTCGCCGAAGAGTGCCATAGCGCCCATCTCTTTTGCTTCTGCAAGCGATTTGTAGTCGATTTGGAGCGTCGTGCCCAGCCAAATTTGTTGATTGACGCGGCGTTCGATTTCCGTAAGCTCCTCTTGACTGATGCTGCCAAAGTGCGAGAAGTCAAAACGAAGGCGATCCGGTTCAACAAGGGAGCCCGCTTGATTAACATGCTCGCCGAGCACATCTTTGAGCGCACGGTGCAGCAAATGCGTTGCCGTATGGTTCTTAATCGTATCCTCGCGCGTTTGCGTGGAAACAGCCGCTTGAACTTGATCGCCTACCGATACGGTACCGCTTGCGACAACGGCATGATGCACCGACTGGCCATGCGGAGCTTTTGTCACATTCTCAACCGTCAGCGTGAACCCGTTGCCTGTAATCGTACCGCTATCCCCCACTTGACCGCCGCTCTCTGCATAGAACGTCGTACGATCCAGGATAACAAGCACATGGCTGCCTTCAACCGCTGAGTCTACGAGAGCATCGCCATTAACGATCGCAATTACCTTCGCGCCTTCCAGCGTCAGATCCTGATAGCCCACAAATTCCGATTTCACGGTGAAATCAGCAAGCGGCCCGCCTTGCACATTCATACCGCCAGTGTCCTGACGAGCTGCACGTGCGCGTGTACGCTGCTCTTCCATCGAAGCGTCGAAGCCGTCACGGTCAACAGTCATGCCGTGCTCAGCCGCGTAATCTTCGGTCAAATCGAACGGGAAGCCATACGTGTCGTATAGCTTAAACGCATCGGGACCGCTGATCAGCGTTTGACCGCCAGCCTTTGCCGTCTTCACAAGCTCACCCAGAAGTGCCAAACCGTCAGAAAGCGTTTCGTGGAAACGTTCTTCCTCTGTACGGATAACCTTCTCGATAAACTCGCGTTTCTCCACAACCTCCGGATAGTGGCCGCCCATAATGTCGCCAACGACTTTCACCAGATCATACAGGAACGGACGATCCACACCGAGTGTTTTGCCGTAACGCACTGCGCGGCGAAGCAAACGGCGGATGACATAGCCCCGACCTTCGTTGGAAGGCATGACGCCATCGCCAACAGCAAACGCCACGGTACGGATATGATCGGCAATCACTTTCAGCGCGATGTCCGTGTCCGCATTCGCATGGTACGTTACGTTTGCGATTTGGCTGGTCCGATCGATAATCGGGCGGAACAGATCCGTGTCGAAGTTGGAGTCTACATTTTGCAGAATCGAAGTGATACGCTCCAGACCAGCGCCTGTATCGATGTTTTTATTCGGAAGCGGAGTATAGCTGCCGTCTTTATTATGATTATATTGCGAAAATACAAGGTTCCATACTTCCAGGAAACGTTCGTTTTCTCCACCTGGCCAGCATTCCGGATCATTCAGATCGCCGAAAGCTTCGCCGCGGTCATAGAAAATCTCGGTACAAGGACCGCAAGGGCCTTCGCCGATGTCCCAGAAGTTATCCTGCAAACGGTAGATGCGCTTCTCCGGAAGTCCGATTTTCTCATTCCAGAAACGGAAGGCTTCTTCATCTTCAGGATAAACCGTGACGGACAGACGTTCCGGATCGAAGCCGATCCACTCTTTGCTGGTCAGAAACTCCCAAGCCCAAGTAATCGCTTCTTCTTTGAAGTAATCGCCGATGGAGAAGTTGCCCAGCATTTCAAACATCGTTTGGTGACGGCGCGTCTTACCGACATTCTCAATATCATTTGTACGGATACACTTCTGCGAGTTCGTAATCCGCGGATTGTCAGGAATAACGCGACCGTCAAAATAAGACTTCAGCGGTGCCATCCCTGCGTTAATCCATAGCAATGAAGGGTCATTATGAGGAACTAATGAAGCGCTGGGCTCAATCTTGTGCCCTTTGCTCTCAAAAAATGCGAGCCACTTAGAACGGATTTCACTTGCTTTCATCACGGTTCAGCCTCCAATTTTAAAATAAAAACAAAAAAACGCCCCTAAAAAACAGGGACGAATCATTCGCGGTACCACCCTGGTTATCGCCCCAGCCGCTCACGATGAGCAGGCACAAACGATCTCCTTAGACAGACGTTAACGGGTCTGATCCGGTGAAGTTCATTCACACTCCGAAACCAGCCTTCAGTCATCCTTCACCCCTAGAATTCTCTCAGCCAACGCGAAGCCCAATCGGCATGCGCGAAGGAATTCTTTCTCTGCTTGGCGGTCTATGACCTACTACGGTTTCATCAACGTTTTTATTGATAGTCAGGCGTAATTGTCATAAGTATAGCGACTTTTGGCATGGTCTGTCAAATCGTCTTTCGCCTAACATAATAGGCGAAGATATGCTGCACGATAACCTTCACCGCGGCAAAGATCGGCACAGCCAATATCATGCCTACAATGCCTGCCAGCTCCCCGCCAACCAGCAGGGCAAAAATGATGGATAACGGATGCATATGCAGCGTTCTTCCGACCACTTGCGGCGAAATGATGTTCCCCTCGAGAATTTGGCAGACGGAGTTCACGACCGCAACCAGCAGCATCATTTTGATCGAAACGGTAGAAGCCACAATAAGCGCAGGTGCTGCGCCGAAGAACGGGCCCAAATACGGAATGATGTTCGTCACCGCGACAACGCTCGCCAGAAGGAGCGGATACGGAATGCCGATAATCAAGTAGCCAACATAAGCCAGCGTACCGACAATAACACAGACGAGGAACTGCCCCCGAATATAGCTGCCAAGCGCATGATCGATATCCTTGAGCAATCGAACGGCATGCTTACGATGCGATTTAGGTACATAGGTGAGCAGCGTTCGTTCAAACACCTCGAAATCCTTTAAGATGTAGAAAGCGAGGAACGGGATAATAAACGCAATGAAGATCACGTTAATCATTTCACCAATGTTGTTGATAAACGCAAATATGGCATCGGAGCCCTGTTTCTCCAGCTTATAGAGCGACTTCTCTATTCCGGATCGGATGCTCTCCGGGAGAAAGGACGAGTTGTTCAGGTCGTTGACCATACTCCTAGCCTGCATGGTGATGTCCGGCATATGCCGGTTCAGTTCCTTGAGCTGATCCAAAAACATCGGAATAGCGTTCACAAGCACGACCGTAAGCGACGCGCAGAAAACGGCATAAATAAGCAGCACCGCGATCGTGCGCGGCACCTTGCGTTCATTCAGAAGGCTGACTATCGGATTGAGTACATACGATATAATCATCGCAATCAGAAACGGTGCCAGAACCGCGCGCAAAAAAACGTAAATGTGGATGATGATCGGTTTTAACAGCAGCAATAGATATAGAGCCGTCAGCCCCAATATGAGATAGACAAGCCATGCAAACAGACGGTTGTTCGTAAACCGTTCCACGGCTTCACTCCCCCTCGACTCGCGATACCCTTTACTGTCAGTATATGTACAAGTTGTTCAAATCATCCTTCCGATTGTTCGGCATCGCCGTGAACACAAAAAAGGCGACCTTGAGCAAGGTCGCCTCTTCCACTAAATTCCGCTTAGTTCGCATGAACCTGCGGCATTTCGTCTTCAAAAAACAAATCATCAAGTGAGCTCAATGTGCCGTCTTCTTCTACTTGATAGACCGACATTTTGTCACCGTTAACCGTCAATTCAATGAAGCAGCCCCAGCAGTAATACTGGTGTGATCCGATCTTTCCGATATCCTTCGAACTACAATTTGGGCATTTCATAATTCATTTCTCCCTATATCCGACTCAGAAACTGCGACCGGTGAGAGAAAAGCCTCACTTCCGGCCGGTACTATTATTACATTCTCGCCAAGCATAACCTCATCAGCTTGCCGTGGAGCAGGAAGCCACTTGCGGCCTTCCATAATATCCGCGATAAATCCGTCAGTCAGCTCATATCCTACTATTTGTGTACCCTGTATCTCGTCAAAATAAACATCAGATACACGACCAAGTTGTTCTCCATCCACCGTTATGACGGGTAAATCCTTCAATCGGATCGATCCGGTATGAAAAGAGCGCTGAATATCGGCTTGTTTCGACTTCCGTACGGACGCTTCATTCATAATAATGACCGCATCCTCACCGCAAACCATAACTTCCTTCCAGATCACTGATTTCATCGCAGTCAGAAACCGTCTGCCGGCGTCCAATATGATTCCGCCAAGCTGCCAATGCTCGTCAAACCATGCATCTTTCACATGTCCGACTTGCTTGCCGGCACTCATTTCGATGACAGGAAGACCAATCAAATGCTGTAAACGCAACATCGATGGCAGAGCCTCCTAGGCATTAGTACGAACGCGCTCCATAAAAGTTGCAACTTTCTTGGCGGCCAGTTCGAGTTCCTCCATAGTATTCCCCAAACCAAAGCTGAAACGTACAGCGGAAGCTAGTCTTTCTTGCGAAACCTTCATTGCTATGAGCACATACGAGGGTTCGATGGCTCCTGATGTACAAGCAGACCCACCGGATGCCGCAATTCCGGCTAAATCCAGATTCATCAGCATCGACTCCGTGCTTACTCCTATAAAGCTCACATTCAGAATGTGAGGAGCATAGTGTTCAGCAGGACTGTTGATGATAAGTCGGTCTGTCCCTGCAATCTCGCGCAGCCGTTCTATCCATGTATAACGAAGCTTGTCTAAGAAAAGTTTCCGTTCTGCCATCGAATTCACAGAAAGTTCAAACGCTTTGCCGAATCCAACGATACCTGCGATGTTTTCAGTACCCGCACGCCGTTTGCGCTCTTGCGAGCCGCCGCTGAGCAACGGTTCCACAGCCGTGCCTTTGCGGATATATAGAGCACCAATACCTTGAGGCCCGTTAATCTTATGAGCTGAGAAGCTCATCAAGTCGACCGGAAGCTGACGCAAATCGATCGGAATAATTCCTAACGCTTGTACCGCATCGACATGTACAAGCACGCCACGAGACCGGGCGAGTTCACCGATCTCTGCAATCGGTTGAATCGTTCCGGTCTCATTGTTTACATACATGACGCTAATTAGCGCTGTATCCGCTTCGATAGCTTGTTCTACGTCAGAGACGTGTACTAGGCCTTGCTCGTCCACCGGCAGAATCGTCACGCGAAAACCTTCGCGCTGTAACGCTTTGCAAGTTTGGAGCACTGCCTGATGTTCCGTTGCGGACGTAATGATATGGGACTTGCCTTGTTTGCGGGCAGCTCTGGCAGCGCCAATAAGCGCTGTATTATCACTTTCTGTTCCACCGCTGGTAAAGACTAGCTCGCCGGCCGTACAGCCGATGCCGTGCGCTATTATATCGCGCGAACGGTTCACGAGCTGTCTTGCCCCACGACCGAAGCTATGCGTGCTCGAAGCATTACCGTAAATACCGGTCATAACTTCAAGCATCGCTTTCGCTGCCTCGGGATGCATAGGTGAAGTTGCTGCATGATCATAGTAAATTCGTTCCATTATACAATCATCCTTAAATATAGAACATGTAGGAGTCCTGAGGCTCCTCTTCTTTATATGTCACGAGATCGGCGAGCGTTGTCGAATCAAGCACTTCGGCAATGCTATCGCGGATTCTGAGCCACAAATTCCGCTTAGCAGGGTCATCCTCTTCCGTGAAATCGACAGGTGAAATGGGCCCTTCCAAAATACGAATGACATCGCCGGACGTAATTTCCTGCGGTTCCTTCGACAAAATGTATCCGCCGTAAGCGCCGCGAATACTCTTCACCAGACCCGCATTGCGCAGTGGTGCAATAAGCTGCTCGAGGTAGTGCTCTGAAAGATGATTCCGCTCTGCGATGCTCTTCAATGATGTTGGACCTTCTCCGAACTTACCTGCAAGCTCCATCATAATGGTTAGACCGTACCGGCCTTTGGTTGAAATTTTCAACTGCGACACCTCTTCCCGGGCTAAACTATATCGTATTTAAAGGCTGGAGCGATCATGGATTACAATTCATGGTATTCCCATATCATATCTATGTTAACATATCGGAAACATAATTTGTTGAAAAACCATGACACTTTCATGAAAATCATGCGCAATCTATGCTACAATAGATGAATTGAATCGGTCGTACGGCGAAAATGCTTCTCCGGAACGGCTTTGAACTATCAAGGCGGTGGTATTTAAGATGAGCAATTCTTCTATTCGAGTCGTTGTAGGCATGTCCGGCGGTGTGGATTCGTCCGTTACTGCATTGCTGCTCAAGCAGCAGGGCTATGATGTCATCGGCATTTTCATGAAAAACTGGGATGATACCGACGAGTTCGGCCATTGCACGGCTGAAGAAGATGCGGAAGATGTTCGCCGCGTCTGCGATCAAATCGGCATTCCTTATTATACGGTTAATTTCGAGAAAGCCTATTTCGATAAGGTGTTTGCTTATTTCCTCGATGAATATCGTAACGGTCGTACGCCAAACCCGGATGTTATGTGCAATCGCGAAATTAAATTCGGCGACTTCCTGCAGAAAGCGATTGAGCTTGGCGCCGATTACTTGGCAACCGGCCATTACGCGCGGTTGGAACGAACAGCTGACGGGGAAGCTAAGCTGCTCAGAGGCGTAGATTCCAACAAGGATCAAACCTACTTCCTGCACGCGCTTCGTCAAGATCAGCTGGCGAAAGCCATGTTTCCCATCGGTCATCTTCCGAAGCCCGAAGTAAGAAGAATCGCCGAGGAATTCGGTCTTCATACGGCTAAGAAGAAAGACAGCACAGGCGTCTGTTTTATCGGCGAACGCAATTTCAAGGAGTTCCTAAGCGGCTACTTGCCTGCTCAGCCAGGTCCGATGATTGATATTGAATCAGGCGAAACGAAAGGCCGTCACGATGGCCTGATGTATTACACGCTCGGGCAGCGGCAAGGCCTTGGAATCGGCGGCTCCGGCAACGGCGAACCCTGGTTCGTAGCGGACAAGGATCTCAAAGAGAACATTCTGTATGTCGTGCAAGGTGACCAGCATGCAAGTTTGTATTCCAAGAGCTTGATTGCAACCGGAATTAACTGGATCTCTCCGGTTATTCCGGAAGGACCCATAACGGTTACAGCGAAATTCCGGTACAGGCAGGCCGATCAAGCCGTCACATTGACGCTGCACGAAGATGGCACAACAGGCGATGTCGTGTTCGAGAAACCGCAGAAAGCCATTACACCTGGGCAAGCCGTAGTCTTCTACGACGGCGATGTATGTCTGGGCGGCGGAACGATTGATATTGTGAACAAGTAAGTTTGATTATACGTGTTGCGGCATCTCTGATCTTCATGATCGGAGATGCTTTTTTTATGCTGCTATGAGATTTTTACTTAATCGTTTAAGTTAAGCGTAGAATATGATATTCTACTACTTGAACACGAGTTAAGGCGACAGTCCCCCAATGAAAGTGAGATGATTCGGACTTATGCGTAAAGTTACGATGAAGGATATTGCGGTGCAAGCCGGCGTCTCCGTTGCAACCGTCAGTTATATTATCAATAAAGCCAACAATCAGTCCATACCGGAATCCACTCGGATGAAAGTGCTGCAAATCGCTAAGGAAATTGGGTATGTGCCGAATTTAGCCGCCCGCTCGCTGATCAAGAACAAAACAGGCTTAGCCGGTGTACTTATCAACAAGAGCGATAGCAAGCCCCTTACGCCGCGAGCTTCCTTCGAACAGTTGGCTTTCATCAGCGAACTGGAGCACCTCCTCACTGCTGCAGGCTACCATATGATCATGCTTACATTTGACGGGACAGATCCCGCTTCCCTGAATGTCATTACGGAAAGAAAGCTCGACGTCGTGTTTCTGCTCGATGTGATGGACGATATTTTCTATACGGTATCCGGGAATTTCGGGATGGGCGTCCCTCTGATTCTTATTGACAGTCTGATTCCGGATAACTTGTTTAAGCAGGTTACCTATGATCATGAAGCTGCGCTGATTAAGGCTTCTGAAGCGCTTGATGCTCCACATTGTTTATTGATTGGGAAAAGTAATAATTCCGGTTATATGAACTTCATCGAGGATTGTGCGACTGCCCTTCAAATTCCAACTTACACATATGGAAATTTGAATGAACTTGATGCGCTGCTTCTTGCTGGGCTGCCATATCGACAGGCGATCGTCATGAATGAATTCGCCGCGAATCAAATCTGTAATAAGGGGATCATGGAGAAACTTGCCGTTATTTGCACATGCGGTTGCCCGGAAATGCTAAGAAACGACATCATTCCCATTACCTTCAGCAGCAAGGCAGAGCTTGCTTATTCAGTCATGACTATGCTGCTTTCAAAGCGTGAAATAACGACGCATGAAGAACAAACTATTTTTCGTGTTTCCGTGCGATAGAAATTTTTTTGCGATTTACTTAAACGATTAAGTTGCCCATCATAAGGAGGTATTCCTCAACCTATGTCCATTCCGATTGAAGCTTCAAAACCATCTCAACAGTCAACATCGACGGCTTTATCCCGCAATATTCCATTCATTCATCTCTTTACCGCCTATACCTTATCGATATTCGGCAACTCCTTCCACAGCATCGCGATTAACCTGTGGGTACTCAGCGTTACCGGCAGCGCTAAGCTGATGACCGTCATGATGGTGACCAATCTTGTGCTCAGCGCTTTGCTTGGAACGGTAGCCGGCACCGTCACCGATCGTCTGAACAGGCGGACTGTCATTCTAGTCGCTGATCTGCTGCGCTTTGTAGTCGTGCTGCTCATCGCTCTCTGTGTCGGATTGTCTCATACGCCTTTTGCCATCATAGCTGTCTTATCTGCACTTGTTACCATCCTGGGATTATTTCAATCCCCCGCCTTGCAAGCCTCCATCACACCTATCGTTGGAAAGGCTCATATCCAGCGCGCAGTAGGCTTTATGAATATTTCGGACAACATCGCTCGAACAGTCGGCTTTGCAGTAGGTGGAATATTCGTAGCGGCTTTCGGCGGGGCTTGGGCTATAATCATTGACGCTCTGATGTATTTGGCTTCGTTCTTGCTCGTGTGGAGTGCCGGTTCACTGACCGCCACATCGGTTCCGAATAATTCGATGATGAACAAGTCAAGCTCGACGTTCAAAGAAGCTTTTATGGACGGCATGCGCAGCGTACGCAGCAATCCTTTCGCAAAGTCGGTTATGATTCTCATTCCAAGCTTGCTGCTATTCTTCATGACTGCTTTCATGCTGACACAAGTGATGGCCGTTAAAGTATGGCATGCTTCTCCTATTGAATTCGGTCTTATTGAAGCCTGTATCCCGATCGGCTATATGGCCGGCTCTGGCCTGATTGTGCTGCTCGGCAGCCGTATGCGGCATCGTGGGAAATGGATTATGATCAATCTCATGCTGCTCGGTCCACTCTACATGCTGCTTGCAAGAACAGAATGCGCAGCGGCTGCAATTCCACTTATCGTGTTGATTGGATTTATGTTTTCCTTCTGTACTTTGCTCATTAACATCATGCTGCGCGTAGAAGTGGCTGAGGAGCTGCAGGGTCGCATGTTTGGCACATTGGGCTCATTAACGGGTGTAGCGCCTTCCTTGGGTCTTGTTCTTTCCTCGTATTACGCAGATCTGTATGGTTCCGGAGCCATTATGCTCGTAGTCGGCTGTTTGATGCTGCTGTTTGGCTTAACCGCGAATTGGCGGCTGTCTGTAATAAGAAAGTATCATTGATCAAATGATATAAACAAAAGCTGCCCCAAAAGTCATCTTGCACTTTGGGGCAGCTTCTTATGAGTATTATGATGGCGGTTAGCCGGTTTCTGCTTGCAATTCGATACTTTCTTCTTCTACGTGGCTTCCCTGTTTGCGGATGATGATTCTGGATATCCGTAAGTGATCCGTCTCTTCGATCACGAACTCAAAGCCGTCCGGATGCACGACACGTTGGCCTTTGGACGGAGGATTCTCGATCTGTGCGTAAAACCAGCCGCCGATCGTATCGTAATCGTCGCTTTCGATTTCCAATCCGAAGAAGCTGTTTACCTCTTCAATCAGCATCATGCCGTTGATGGAATGGGATTGGTCATCTCTTGGCTCGATATCGGGGCGTTCTTCATCAAATTCATCCTGAATTTCACCGACGATTTCTTCCATGATATCCTCAAGCGTTACAAGTCCGGACGTTCCGCCATATTCATCGATAAGAATGGCGATCTGAGTCTTCTTCTTCTGCATCAGCTTAAGCAGGTTGCTGATTTGCATGGAATCAGGCACGGTAGTCATCGGACGCGTAATCGTGCGAATATCGGGCAAGCCTTGATGCGTCACTTTAAGTAAGTCTTTAATGTGGACAAATCCGATGATATTGTCCTTGTCACCGTCGCAAACCGGATAGCGAGTATGCATCTCTTTAAGCGCAATGGCCTGGTTCTCGTCGAACGACAGGTTAGCATACAAACAGGTCATTTCCGTACGTGGAATCATAATCTCCCGCGCATGGGTTTCGGCAAAATCAAATATATTATCGACAAGCGTTAGCTCCGTGTTATCAATTAGTCCGGATTTATGACTTTCCTTCATCAGGATGCGAATTTCTTCTTCGGTATGGGCGGATTCATGTTCTGCCGCAGGTTCGATACCAACACGCTTAAGCATCCAGTTGGCTGTACCGTTAAGCAGATAGATAAACGGATACATGATTTTGTGAAAACCTATGAGCGGCATAGCCGTCCACAATGTGACCGATTCAGCTTTGCGAATCGCAAAGGTTTTGGGAGCCAATTCTCCAAGTACAATGTGCAATACCGTAATAATTGTGAATGCAATAATAAACGCAACCGTAGATATGGCAACCGGGCTAAAATGGAACTTCTCGAGCACAGGCTCAATCATCGCTGCAATGGCGGGCTCACCTACCCAGCCGAGACCAAGCGATGCAAGCGTAATACCTAGCTGACAAGCCGACAGGTACGCATCCAAATTGCCAGTTAGCCTGGATGCAAAATGGGCACGGCGGTTGCCGTCCAGCGCCAGTGAATCAATCCGGCTGCTTCTTACTTTCACCATGGCAAATTCCGCAGCTACGAAAAAACCATTCAGAAAAACAAGTAAAACGATTAAAAGTAAGTTTAACAATATGGGTAACGGGTCACTACTCAACGATTCCCTGTTTGCCGCAATTGCGACGAACAGGTGCACCTCCTTCTGGAACTTAAAATTATAAAGAAACGTTATAATACTAGAGTAGTCGATGAAGCAACTTTACGTCAAATGCCGTCATCCCACCTTCTAGCCCGTATTCGCGGTTCTAGTTATGTTTATTCCATAAAGGTCGGCCTTTATGCGCTATTTTCTAGCTCCTGCTAACGTTTTTGGGGATTCAGCTGTTATTTTCGTCATTTCCGCCGCTCCTGATTTTGTCGAATCTTGTCCTCCATCCCCTGATTGGTGGCATGATAGAAGGTTTTCTTCGCGATTCGCTCAGGCAAATACACCTGCTTCACATAATGCCCGGGGTAATCATGAGGGTACTTGTAGCCAACATGGCCAAGACGCTCAGCACCGCTGTAATGCGTATCCCGCAAGTGATGCGGTACTTCGGCTGCTCCAAGCTGTTCAATGGCATTCATGGCATTCCCGATCGCCACTGCAGCGGCATTGGACTTCGGACTTTCCACTGCAAACAGAATCGCTTGCGTAATATTGTACTTCGCTTCCGGCCAGCCAATCTTATGATAAGCGTCCATCGCCGTTACCGCTTGAACCATCGCTTGCGGATTCGCAAGACCAATATCCTCGCTGCACGCTACGATCAGCCGCCGTATGAATGTCATGGGATCCATGCCCAATTTCTCTACGGCATAGAGAAACCAAAATAATGCAGCATCGCTGGAACCCCTCACGCTCTTGTGGAAGGCGGACAGCACGTCGTATTGTGTCGATTCGTCTGCACGAATGGTCGGCTTGCGAATAGACTCCTCCGCGACTGCCAGCGTCACAATTACGGAGCCATCCGGCTGTGACGGTGTCGTCACGGCTGCCAGCTCTAGCGCGTTCAGGGCACGACGAATATCTCCGCCTGCCATGGATGCCATATGCTGCAGCGCTTCATCCTCGACTGTTAAATCCATAAACCCAAGACCACGATCGCGGTCTGCCAGTGCCCGGCGCATGGCGGTAAGTGCATCCTCTCGAGTCAACGACTCCAGTTGAAACAGCGTCGATCTCGAAAGCAAGGCCCCGTTCACGTAATGGAACGGATTCTCCGTAGTTGCCCCAATAAAGATGATGATTCCCTGCTCAACTGCCGGCAGCAGCGCGTCCTGCCTCGCCGAATTGAAGCGATGCACCTCGTCTAAGAACAGGATCGTTTTGCGGCCGTACATCGACTTGGTGATCCTTGCCTGCTCAATCACTTCCCGGACGTCCTTGACGGACGCATCCACGGCATTCAGCTTCACAAACTCCCCTTGCGTACGTTTCGAGATAATATGCGCAAGCGTCGTCTTGCCGCAGCCCGGTGGTCCATACAGCAGAATGGAAGTGATCTGATCGGCTTCGATTGCCCGTCGAAGCAGCTTGCCCGGCCCTACAATGTCGGACTGGCCGATATATTCTTCAATCGTTTGAGGGCGCATACGGTCTGCGAGCAGCTTTGCTCTTGGCGCTTGTTCCTCATTCTGATAGGTAAATAAATCCATCGCTCACCCGTTCCTTTCCTGCTTATCATAGCACACTAGCACAAACGTTCGCTATTGTTACGCATCCCCTACAAGCAAGAAGACCTTCCCCTGTTCGGAGAAGGTCTTCTGATACGATTGGCGTTAATTAGCCGAAAAATGTCTGATAGAGCAAGTAAAGATTCAATCCCGCAATGACGACTGCGACAATCCAAGCGAGTAATTTAAGCCAGAGCGGATTTGCAAACTTACCCATCTTCTGTTTATCGCTTGTGAATTTAACGAGTGGAATGACGGCGAATGAGAGCTGCAGCGACAAGATAACTTGACTTAGAATAAGCAGCTGCGCTGTTCCGCTAGCACCGTACAGCCACGTAACAATAACGGCCGGGATGATCGCGATAAGCCGCGTAATCAGTCTTCTCAGCCATGGTGCCAGACGGATGTTCAGGAAGCCTTCCATGACGATCTGGCCAGCGAGCGTGCCGGTCAAGGTTGAATTCTGGCCGGCTGCGAGCAGCGCGACACCGAAGAGGACGCTTGCCGCTGTTGTTCCCAGCATAGGGGCTAACAGGTGATACGCTTCGCCGATCTCCGCTATCTCCGTATGCCCCGTCGCATAGAAGCTTGCAGCAGCAATGATGAGAATAGCTGCATTAATGAATAATGCGAAGAACAAAGCAATGGTGGAATCCCAAGTCGCATATTTGATCGCTTGGCGTTTACCAAGCTCGGTCTGTTCGATTTGACGCGTTTGTACGATAGAGGAGTGCAAATACAGATTATGCGGCATGACTGTCGCACCTAGTATACCAATCGCGATGTACAGCATCGCCGGGTTCGAAATAATCTCCGAGCTCGGAATAAATCCCTTCATGACTTCGCCTACTTGAGGCTGCGACCAGAAGATTTCGACCAGGAAACAGCCGCCGATGGTCACGATCAGCACGATAACAAGCGCTTCTATATATCGGAATCCCTTATTCTGCAGAAGGAGAATGAGCAGTACATCCAGTACCGTTATGATGACGCCCGTGATGAGCGGTATGCCAAACAGTAAATTGAGCGCGATTGCCGTTCCGATGACCTCTGCCAGGTCACAAGCAGCAATAGCGAGCTCGCAGAGCACCCATAATCCCATTGCGACAGGTTTACTGTAATGGTCCTTACAAGCTTGTGCCAGATCGCGTCCTGTTACGATACCAAGCTTGCCGGCAAGTGCCTGAAGCAGAATCGCCATGAGATTGGATAATAAAATAACGGATAAGAGCGTATAGCCGAACTTTGAGCCGCCCGCTAAGTCAGTCGCCCAATTGCCCGGATCCATGTAGCCAACAGCCACGAGATAACCCGGTCCTGCGAATGCTAAAAATTTACGAAACCACGAACCCGTCTTCGGAATCTTCATGGAACGATACACTTCCGGCAGTGTATTCGACGTTCTTGGATTTCGCCAGCCTTTCTCTGGTGCCAGCGGAGCCGATTGATCACTCATTGTTCTCACCTCATGTAAACATCAAATGTATTGTATACTCCTTACACATATGCAGGAGTGAAACTGTTGTTGCCTACTTTCATTGTACACATACAAAAAAGTTTGTCAAAGGCAACTTTTGTTGACTGGGACAAATCTCCCAATAAAAAAAAGCCCGAATCTGCAGGATTCACCTGCAAAATTCGGGCTTGTTTGCGTTATTTATCAGACGGACGTTTAAGCTGTTTCTGCAGCTTTTCCGCCATTTCATTAATGCGTTTCACACGCGTCACTTCTTGCTTCGCTTCATTGATCCAGCGAATATACTCTTTGCGATGCGAAGGAGCGAGTTCTGCAAAGAAAGCGGCTGCTTCCGGCTTAGTTGCAAGTGCTGCAGTGACATCATCCGGAATAACCAGTTCCTTCGTTGCAGTTGTGGTCGTACGGCCGATATCGGCAGCACGGCTTGCTCTCGCTGAAGTCTGAGCCATACCTACTGGACGGAAACGCATAGCTGACCACGTCTCATCGATCGAAACGAGTGCCACCCCTTCCCAGCCTTCTTCCTTAACGACTTTCCAGCCGCGGTCACGGTTAATATCTGTCCGTATTTTGGCCGTCCCTTTCGGGTAGCAGATCCAGAGGAGCCCCTCTTTCTTAACCGCTTTAAGCGCCTTAGGCGCATGTTCGTTCAAGCTTGCAATGTCCTTGGCGAACAGCATGACAAAATCATAGGTGCCGGCGTCCATTTCATCGAACGGCTCGTGGTCCTCCACACCCAGCTCTTCCTCATAGGAAGGAGCAGGCGCTTCCAGTACCGCAATGCGCATATCGAGCGATAGACGTAATTTGTTAACGAGTTCCGCGTTCATCTAGGAAATACCTCCATTAGCGAGCAAGTCTTTCACCACTACGCTCACCATAATAAGTCCCGCAACCGGAGGGACAAAAGCATTACTGGACGGCGGCTGCTGTGCTTTACGAATTTCAGGCGCATTTTCAGGCACGATCCGCTGCGTGACATCCTCACGCGGCTTCATCGGCTCTTCGGTCGAGAATACGACCTTTACGCCCTTCTTAATGCCGTCTTTGCGCAGTTTCTGGCGGACGACACGTGCGATCGGATCCATCGAGGTTTTGGAAATGTCCGCAACCTGGAATTTGGTCGGATCCATCTTGTTTGCCGCACCCATGCTGGAGATGATTGGGATTTTGCGCTCCAAACACTGTTTGATCAAATGAATCTTATAGGATATCGTATCCGAAGCATCAACAACATAATCGAGCGGATATTCGAAGAGCTTCTCGTACGTTTCTTCTGTGTAGAACATCCGCAGCGAAATCGCATCGCAATCCGGATTAATCAGCTTGATGCGATCGCGCATGAGATCCGCTTTGGGCTGCCCGACCGTCGTGGTGAGTGCATGTATTTGGCGGTTGATATTCGTAATATCCACAACATCTTTGTCGATGAGGATCAGGCGGCCAACCCCTGTCCGCGCGAGCGCTTCTGCGGCAATGGAACCGACACCGCCGATACCGAGCACCGCAACCGTGCTGCCTTTCATCAGTTCCAGACCTTCGGGACCGATGGCGAGCTCCGTTCGTGAAAATTGGTGCAGCATAATCGAAATACACCTCTTGGCTTAAATTTGTACCTGCGATAAACATAAAGAATCCGGCTCTCGCCGCTACACGCGGACGAAAGCCGGCTGTTTGGATTAGTTAGTTGGCTGTGCGGGAGCACCGGCTGCTGCAACCTCAGGTTGTTTCGCAGGCTTCTGAATTGTACGGATATGCAGCTGTTGAAGCTGGGAAATATCCACTTCGGATGGCGCATCGCTGAGCAGATCTGTTGCACTGGCTGTTTTAGGGAACGCGATCGTCTCACGAAGATTCGTGCGTCCGGCAAGCAGCATCACAAGGCGGTCAAATCCGAATGCAAATCCGCCGTGCGGTGGCGTTCCGTAATCGAAAGCATCGAGCAGGAAGCCGAATTTCTCATGCGCCTCTTCAAGGGAGAAGCCAAGTGCTTTGAACATAAGCTCTTGTACGTCACGTTTGTAGATCCGCATCGAACCGCCGCCGACTTCATAGCCGTTAAGTACAAGGTCGTAAGCTTGTGCGCGGATTGCGCCCGGATCTGTTTCGAACAACGGCAGATCTTCATCGTTCGGGCGTGTGAACGGATGGTGTTCCGCCACATAACGTTTCGCTTCTTCATCGTAGCCAAGCAGCGGGAAGTCAACAACCCACTCCAGCTTGAATTTGGACTCATCAATCAGACCAAGCTGTTTGCCGATTTTGAGACGCAAGTTACCAAGAACATCTGCAACGACTTTCTTCTTGTCCGCGGAGAACAGCAGCAAGTCGCCTTCTTCTACGCCAAGACGCTCCGTCATCGCTGCGATTTCTTCGGGCTTGAAGAATTTCACGATCGGGCCGCGCCATTCGCCTTCCTTCACCGTTACCCAAGCCAGACCTTTACCGCCGTAACGCGCTGCAAACGGCTGTAGATCGTCAAGCTCTTTACGGCTCCAGCTCGCACAACCTTTCGCGTTCAGAACCTTCACGACGCCGCCGCTTGCGCTGACGGATGCAAATACTTTCACGTCGCTGTTAGCAACGATATCCGTAATGTCTTCCATTTCCATGCCAAAACGCAGGTCAGGCTTATCAGAGCCGTATTTGTTCATCGCATCCGCATACGTGATACGTTGGAACGGAGTAGGAATTTCAACGCCAACCGTTTCACGGAACAATTTAACAACAAGCTCTTCCATCAGGTTCAGCAGTTGATCCTGCGACAAGAAGGAAGTCTCGATGTCGACTTGCGTGAACTCCGGTTGACGGTCTGCACGAAGATCCTCATCGCGGAAGCAGCGGGCGATTTGGTAGTAGCGCTCAAGTCCGCTTACCATAAGGAGCTGTTTGAAAATTTGCGGCGATTGCGGCAGCGCGAAGAACTCGCCCGGGTGAACACGGCTTGGAACCAAGTAGTCACGTGCGCCTTCCGGTGTGCTCTTCGTCAAAATCGGCGTTTCAACGTCGATGAAGCCTTGACCGTCCAAGTAGTCGCGGAACACTTTAGCTGCCTTGGAGCGAAGTAGAAGCGTCTTCTGCATCTCAGGGCGGCGCAGATCCAGGTAACGATATTTCAGGCGAAGCGACTCATCCACTTCAACGCCATCTTCGATTGGGAATGGAGGCGTCTTCGCAGCATTCATAATTTCGATTTCCGTCACGCGGATTTCAATTTCGCCAGTTGCGATGTTTTTGTTAACCGTCTCCGCATCACGTTCTACGACTTGACCGCGAACGGCAAGCACGAATTCATTACGTGCACGGTCTGCAATCGCAAGTGCATCGCCCGAGAAATCAGGGTTGAATACGATTTGCACAATTCCTGTACGGTCGCGCAGATCGATAAACAATACTCCGCCAAGGTCACGGCGGCGTTGTACCCAGCCGTTCAATGTAACCGTTTGTCCTACTTCTGCTTTCGTCAGTGTTCCGCATGAATGAGTTTTTAACATCATGATAGGTTAGAGGCTCCTTTTATAATGGAATTATGGGGCGTTGCTTTATTTCAAAATTTCATCAGCAAGCTGATCAAGCGCAACAGACTGCTGTTCACCGGTTGTCATGTTCTTCAGCATGATCTCCCCGCGTTCCAGTTCATCGTCGCCGAGAATAGCCGTGAATCGAACTTGAAGGCGGTCGGCAGACTTCATTTGCGCCTTCATTTTACGACCTTGATAATCCCGCTCCGCGGAAATACCGCGCATTCTCAGTCCGTGCAGCAGACGCGTCACTTCGCGATCAGCCGCCTCGCCAAGACCTACCATGTACACATCAACCTGATGCAAATTGGCCAGCTGCACGCCTTGACTCTCAAGCAGCATAACCGTACGCTCCAGACCAATCCCAAGACCTACGCCCGGCTGATCCGGTCCTCCGATATCGGCCACAAGCCCGTTGTAGCGACCGCCGCCGCCGATCGTATCGATGGCGCCGATGCCTTCAGCTTTGTACTCAAAGGCTGTGTGCGTGTAATAATCAAGACCGCGCACCAGACGTGGATTGATGGAATAGGGAATGTTCATTCCCGTCAAATGCATTTGCAGCGCTTCGAAGTGTGTGCTGCACTCTTCATCCAAGCTATCCAGAATGGAAGGCGCACCTTCAAAATGATGTTGATCATTCTTACAATCCAGCACCCGCAGCGGGTTACGATCCATACGCGATTGGCAATCCTTGCACAGGATCTCGCGTTTGGGCTCCAAGAAACCAAGCAGCTTCTCGCGGAACGCTGCCCGAACAGCCGGTGTGCCGACAGAATTGATTTCAACGCGAACGTCTTTCAATCCCACTTCGGCGTAGAACGTATAGCCAAGTGCAATCACTTCAGCATCCAGCGCAGCATCTACGGCACCAAGCGCTTCAATGCCGAATTGGTGGAACTGACGATAGCGCCCAGCTTGCTGACGCTCATAACGGAACATCGGCCCGATATAATACAGCTTCGTCAGATCAGGCTCGCCATACAGCTTGTTCTCGACATACGCACGCACCGCGCCTGCCGTACCTTCCGGACGCAGCGTTAAACTGCGGTTACCGCGGTCGGTGAAGGTGTACATTTCTTTCTCCACGATATCGGTCGTTTCGCCGACGCCGCGCTTATACAGCTCCGTCATTTCAAACATCGGCGTGCGGATCTCACGGAAGTTAAAGCGACGGCAAATCTCACGCGCTTTGCTCTCGACAAACTGCCATTTCTCTACCGAGCCCGGTAAAAAGTCCTGCGTGCCCGGAGGCTTCTGAAAGCCCATGTCCATTCCCCCTAAAAGTACTGCGATCAGAGATGATCATCAAAAAAAGCCCTCGTCCTCCGCCTCAAAAAAGGCAAAGGGACGAGAGCTTGTAAAATACAAAGCTACCGTGGTACCACCCACATTCCGAATCAATGCAATTGATTCGCTTCAATCGGTTAACGCCCGACTACGCAATACAGCTAATGAGCAAGCGTAACGCCTGCAGGTTCACCGCATGTCCTCTGGGAAGTCTGTCCGCTCAAGCACGCCAAGGATTCTTCCAGCCAAGGAATCCCTCTCTGAATCGGTGCGGGTAGAACGAATCGGTCCCTTCAACGGATCGACATAATATAACCTTTATTGTACCGTTCACTTTACCGTGTGTCAAGAGATCAACGCACAATCATTTCCACTTCCCATTATGCCCATATCACTGCACCACATACCTCGCCCCTGCTCTTGCCCTGTGGTCGCGATAGCGGCCATGCCCTTCGCTCTTAGGTCGCGAAAGCGACCAACCCACTAACATCCCCGCGGGCTACGAGCGGGCCTCCAGGTTACCGTGCGAGCGGCAAAGCCGCGAGCACCTGGTAACCCCATCCCTTCCCGCGCCTAAAGTAAAGCGTGTCCCGTATGGGACGAAAGCGAGCACAAGCACGCACCCGATCACATGCGCCTCTGAGGCGGCCACGTTAGGATGGTCCCGTGAGGGACACCAGGTCGATAAACCCCGCCAGAAGTAAAGCGTGTCCCGTATGGGACGAAAGCGCGCCTTTACCCAAACGATAATCGCGAGCGGTACACTGTAACTCCGACGTTATTCAAATTCCGGGTGTCCAGAGGGACGGGTCCCTCGGGGTCCCCCTTCTAGGGGGATTTAGGGGGTCTCCACAAAAGAAAGGGACCTACAAACAAGTTGTAGGTCCATCAAATAATATATTCAAAAAAGGGGGTCGGCTTTTATTATAGCCCGCCCATGTTAGAGAATCATTTTAAACACATTACAGTTTGGTTACAAAATATAAAGCGATTTCTCACCTTTTCCGCAGCAACCGACAGCAAAGGACGGAGCGCTTCGACGAAGAAGCGGCCCGTCCTTCCTGTTCCGTTACATATGCTCGCCAACCGGCGAACGTCTGGGCGTTGCAGCGAAGCCGCCGAAGTCGGCGGAGGCTTCTATATTTTCTTCCATTTCCGCGAAAATGAGTGCTTCACGTCGATCCGCATGAAGCAGCCTCCGCGAAACCCGTTCGACACTTTGCTCCTTACGCGACTGATGCATAACGAGAATCCCCCCACCGTTGTCGTGCACGAGTAGAGCTGTGCACGTCTAAGGATAGTGTTCCCGTTCGCAGCTATTCTAACACTTAAACCAACAGAGACTTGGGTTAAGCTTTACTGTCGATAATCAAGGTAACGGGTCCCCAATTGGTCAATGACACGTCCATCATCGCTCCAAATTTGCCGGTCGCCACAGCTAGTCCACTTAATTCGAGCTGCTTATTAAATGCGTCATACAGCGCTTCCGCTTGCTCCGGTCGTGCCGCTGCCATGAAATTCGGCCTTCTGCCTTTGCGGCAGTCGCCATATAGCGTAAACTGCGATACCGAAAGAATCGCACCGCCCACGTCTTTGACGGAATGATTCATTTTACCTTCTTCATCCTCAAAGATGCGTAAGCCCGCAATCTTCTCCGCCATCCAGCGGATATCGGATTCATCATCCTCATGGGTAATGCCTACGAGCAGCATCAGTCCCATTTCAATCGAGCCGACTGTTTCCCCGTCTACGGATACAGACGCCTGTTTGCTTCGTTGCACAACTACTTTCATCCCCGTACAAACTCTCCTTGCCCAAACGTAATCAAAAATCAGTATCTGCGTTTATTACCTTATTTGCCTTTATTGCATAATCCGCTGCACGGAATAAATATCTTTCACCCGTTTAATACGCTCAACCACGGATTGTAAATGCTCAATATTACGAATCAACACCGTCATATGGATCATGGCAAGCTTATTCTTATCCGAACGTCCGGAGACGGCCGAAATATTTGTTTTGCTCTCGGACACGGCTTGCAGCACTTCATTGAGCAATCCCGGACGATCATGGCCGGTAATTTCAATATCAACGCTATAGTTCGCCTCGACAGACTGTTCCCAATCTACCTCTATTACGCGAGCAGCTTCTTCCCCATCTCCATTAGGGCTCACATTCAAACAGTCCAAACGGTGAACCGATACACCGCGTCCACGTGTGATATACCCGACAATCGCATCGCCGGGTACCGGATTGCAGCAGCGTGCAAACCGAACAAGCAGATTGTCTACTCCTTTAACAGATACGCCGTGCGTCGGACGGGTTTTACGAAGCGAAGGGGAGGATTTCATCTCCTTCATCTCGTTCGTAAGCTCGATCTGATTCGCCTCTTCGGCTTCCTTGCGCATTTTCTCCGTCAGCTTCGTTACGATCTGAGCAGCGGTAATGCCGCCGAATCCAACAGCAGACAGCATGTCGTCGATATCGTTAAACGTAAATTTATAAGCCGCTTCCTGCAGCTGGGCATCCGACATAAAGGCGGACGCTTCAAGTCCCAGACGTTTGAGCTCGCGCTCAATGTTGTCACGGCCTTTCACAACGTTCTCTTCACGTCGTTCTTTCTTGAACCACTGCTTGATTTTGCTGCGTGCATGCGACGATTGAGCGATCTTGATCCAGTCTTGACTTGGGCCATAGGAATGCTTCGAGGTCAGAATCTCGACGATATCGCCGGTCTTCAGCTTATAATCGAGCGGCACGATTCGGCCGTTAACTTTAGAGCCAATGGTGCGATTCCCGACTTCCGTATGAATCCGGTAGGCAAAATCAAGCGGCACCGCGCCGGCCGGCAGCTCGAAAACCTCACCTTTCGGCGTAAATACAAATACAAGGTCAGAGAAAAAGTCCATCTTCAGCGATTCGACAAATTCGGATGCATCGCTGGCTTCATGCTGAAGCTCAATGATTTCGCGGAATAATGTCATTTTCTCCTCGAATGAACCACCCGGAACGACGCCGCCTTCTTTGTAAGCCCAATGGGCAGCGATCCCGAATTCGGACGTGCGATGCATATCCCAAGTCCGGATCTGCACTTCGGTCGGCTCACCTGTAGGACCGATAACCGTCGTATGGAGAGATTGGTACATGTTCGCTTTGGGCATCGCAATATAATCTTTGAAACGGCCGGGCATCGGTTTCCATAACGTATGAATGATACCGAGCGTTGCATAACAGTCTTTAATATTGTCAACGATGATCCGAATCGCCAGCAGATCGTAAATTTCCGTGAACTGCTTGCTGCGTGCGGTCATCTTCTTATAAATGCTGTAAATATGTTTCGGACGACCGGAAATGTCGCCTTCGATCCCCATATCCTCAAGCTTCTCCGTGATCCGGGTAATAACATCTGCGATATATTGCTCCCGCTCTGCACGTTTCTTCTTCATAAGGTTGGCGATGCGATAATATTGCTGCGGATTCAAATAACGAAGCGCAATATCCTCCATCTCCCACTTGATGGCCGAGATCCCGAGCCGGTGGGCGATTGGACAGAAAATTTCCAACGTTTCGTATGCGATACGACGCTGTGCTTCTTCGGATTGATATTTCAGCGTCCGCATATTATGAAGACGGTCAGCCAGCTTGATGAGGATAACACGCATGTCCTGTGCCATCGCGACGAACATTTTACGGTAGTTCTCGTTTTGCTGCTCTTCCTTGGAGCGGAATTGAATCTTCTCCAGCTTCGTGAGTCCGTCTACAACAGCGGCACAAGCCTCACCGAAACGGGTTCTGACCTCTTCAAGCGGGACAGTTGTATCTTCAACGACATCATGAAGGAGCGCAGCGATGATCGACAACACATCCATCTGCATGTTGACGAGAATTTCAGCTACGGCGACAGGGTGTAAAATATACGGCTCTCCCGATTTACGCACTTGCCCGTGATGGGCTTGATCGGCAAATTCGTATGCTTCTTTGATCCGTGTCAGATCTTGCTCCTTCATATAGGTCGATGCTTTGTCGAGTAACTGCTCTATGCCCATGAATGTCCCTTTCCGGAAAAGCACGCTGCCTCGCGTTTTGCTTCCCAAATCATTTAAAGTGATGAACCTAACTTCGATAATCAGATTCGCCCGAGTTTTCCTATTATTATGCCTGTTTTAAAGCCTTTCCGTCAACCTCTCGCTATGCCGGCACAGGCAGGTACAGAGAACGCCGGACAGCAGAAGGTTGCCCTTCCATGTCCGGCGCCATGGTAACCTCACGTTAATTAATACGTCATAAGCGAGAAAATATCGATTCCGTCAAGCTTCTTGCGGCCATCCAGGTAGCCCAGCTCGATCAGGAATACTGCACCGACCACTTCACCGCCAAGCTGACGGATGAGGTTGATCGAAGTCGCAATCGTACCGCCGGTCGCAAGAAGGTCGTCTGCAATGAGTACGCGTTGACCCGGCTTGATCGCATCTTTGTGAATAGCCAGCTTGTCATTGCCATACTCCAAATCGTAGCTGGCTTCAATGACTTCAGCAGGCAGCTTGCCGCTCTTGCGAATTGGAACAAATCCAGCGCCGAGCGTGACGGCAAGCGGAGCGCCGATAATAAACCCGCGGGCTTCCGGTCCGGCAACCAGGTCGATATGTTTGTCGGCAACCGCTTGACGAATAGCATCAATGGCATGCGCATAAACAGGACCGTTGTTTGTCAGCGTAGTGATGTCTTTGAAACGGATTCCCGGCTGTGGATAGTCTGGGATGATGCGGATGTAGTCTTTGTAATTCATGAAATAACGACTCCTTCGTTTAGGTGTAATAATGAGTTCTGCACTTCTTTGGTGATCCAATCGGTCATCGCTTTAATCGGTGCACTAATGATTTCGTTCAGTTCGGCAATGCGCTGCGCTTCACGGTACTCCGTTGAATGCGACAGCTCTCGCTTCACTGTTACTGGGCTTAGGTTCACAAAACCCTCTTCGGTCTGAATAAATTGCAATTCGGTAAACACCTTTATCATGAACGCTATGGAGGATTCGGCGATTCCGCTGAGCTTAGATGCCAATTGTTTACTTATGCCCTCTTCATCCATCGGGCATTCGCGTCGCAGCAGCTTGTACATTTCCCCGAACTGCTCCCGGGTTGGGAATGCCGCTCCGGCTCGGCTAATATCGTAATGAAGATGAACGGCTTCAAGTCCTTCACAGGCTGCAAGAGCAAATGATAGCTTCTCGGCAGACTGCGGTCTGCCAAACACGAATAAATGGCAACATGTGACCTTCTGCTGCTGTACAAAGGCATCATAAGTCATAAACGATACGTCTGTCACGACTTCCTGCGAAGCTTGAGCTGCCTCGAGCCAAGCCTCACTTGGAACCAGGACAACAGGGGCTCGGTAATTTCCTGAAGAAAGCTGTTTGCTGAGTGCACGGAGCGATTCGCTGCCGGCGTCCGTACGTTTATCGAAGACTTGAACATGCGGAACACGCAGATCGTTCACCATAAACTGGGCTTTTCGCTGCCCGTTCCACTCGTTTACTGAAAGCTCTCCGACCAGTTCAATGGCAGCACCATGGGACAGATGTTCGGATAAATGTCCGCTGCCGAAGCAGACCGCATCGAGCATTTTACCTTGTCCGCTGATGGACAGCTTCAAATGCTTGCTCTCTTTCCCCATCGCTTTGCGATCGGCAAGCGTGACGCCTGTCAGCAGCAGCTTCGGCGCTTCATTACCGATACCGAATGGTTCCAGGTGCGCGAGCTGTTCTCTGACGCGCAGCGTCGCATCTTCCATTTTGCAGGTCAAATCGATCATCGTTTTCGGAATCCAGTCTTCTTCCGTCAACCAGCTGTCGGCAAGCGCGCTAAGCTGTGCTTCAAAGGCCACCAGGTTGTCTCGATGCAAGGTCATGCCAGCCGCCGCTTGATGCCCTCCGTAATGATCCAGAAGCGCGTCACATTCGGTTAATGCCGCGTGCAGGTCATACCCTTCGATAGAACGAGCAGAGCCTTTGCATTTGCCTGTTTCACCATCGATCCCGAGAATCAGCGTCGGTTTATAGTATTTCTCAATAAACTTCGATGCCACGATGCCGACAACGCCCACGTTCCAGCCTTCGCCTGCAAGCACGATAACGGATGGCTCCGGCACTCCTGCTTCCGCTGCCGCTTTGCATTTGGCCGTCCACATGTCCTGCGCTTCCTGCACGATCGTCTCTACAATGAGCTGCCTTTGACGGTTCAACGCATCCAGACTGATCGCGCTCGCGGCTGCCGTCTCATGGTCTGTTGAAGTCAGCAGTGCCACTGCCTGCTGCGCATGCTCGAGTCTGCCCGCTGCGTTGATACGCGGCGCCATCCCAAATGCCACATTCGACGATTGCAGGGAGGCCAGCTCGATGCCCCCAACCTCGGCAAGCGCTCGGAAGCCCGGCTTGTCGGTTTGACGAAGCTGCTCCAGCCCGAATCTAACTAACACCCGGTTCTCATCTGTAAGCGGCATAAGATCGGCGATCGTCCCTAACGCGACGACATCCGTCCATTCTATCGGAGGTTCGTCCAGCAGCGCCTGCGCAAGCTTAAACGCGACACCTACACCGGCCAACCCCTTGAACGGATAACCGCAATCCTCTTGCTTCGGATTCACGATCGCATAGGCTTCCGGAAGCTGGTGAGGCGGCTCATGGTGATCGGTAACCACAATATCGATGCCAAGCTCGTTTGCATAGGCGATTTCTTCAACCGCGCTAATACCGGTATCGACGGTCACGATCAGCGTAATGCCAATATCGGCAGCTGCGCGTAGGGCAGCTTTGTTGAGACCATACCCCTCTAATGTTCGATGGGGGATATAATAATCAAAATTCAGCTCAAGCCGCGTGAACAGATACGTCATGAGTGTCGTGGACGACACGCCATCACAGTCGTAATCGCCATAAATCCTCACCCGTTCGCCGCTCTCCACCGCCGCTCGTATGCGAGCTACGGCTTCATTCATGCCCTTTAGCAGAAAAGGATCATGCAGACATTCGATGCCCCCGTTCAAAAACTGACGCGCAGATTCAACGCGGTCGTAGCCGCGCTGAACCAGCAGTCTCGCGACAAGCGGTGAAAGGGACAAGCTGCGCGCTAAGCCGGCTGCACGCGCCTCTCCCTCCAAATCAAACGAAGCGAGACTCCAGCGTGTTTTGGATTGCATCAATTGGCCTGACACCTCTTTTCTCAAAAAAAATCAACGCTGCTGCTATTGCAGTAGCGTCGGTAGTTGTTCCTGACTGGGATCGTGATTTGTTTTATACGGGTAACCCGGATCATACGGTTCCACATGAACAGTAACCTCTGTCATATGACTGAACCGTTTCATCAGAAAATATTTCACGCGCTTCGCGATCTCATTGCCCTCCAGCACCGAAATGCGCGGATTGACGCTGATGACCACATCAGCAACTGCGTAATGACCGTGCTCTCTGGCGCGAAGCACCTCGACGCCGATTACGCCTTCCATGCGAAGCACGACTGCTTTGAGCTCCGACATATCAGCAGGCTCGACTTCCAGGAACCGGCTGCGCATAACGGAAGCGGATGCGACTCGGTACCCGCTGGAGAAGACAATCACAACGATGATCAGCGAAGCTGCCGGATCCAAGTAATACATGACAGGCATGCCAAGCGGCTTGCCCAGCATTGCACCGCCTGTTCCGACAAGCGCTGCAAGTGAAGCATATAAGTCCGCTCCCCGTTCCTTGATCGGGAAGCGAACCTCTTTAAGAATGAAAGCAAGGAATACGACAAGGGCTGCAGGCCAGCCAGGTGCTTCATCAACACCGTCTGCGATGGATTTGATGGCAGAGATGCCAATTTCCAGACCTATAATCATAAGCAGAATGGATGCCACTACGCCGGTTGCTGCCTCCGCACGTCCTCTGGCTGCCGGTACAGGTGCATGGGGCGATCCCAGCTGCCTGCATCGACGGACACCTGTTAAGGAGACGAATGAGGCGGCGGCATCCGAAGCGGAACGGCAAGCATCAGCCAGTAACGCTTTGCTGCCTGACAACATACCGATTCCGCCTTTAATTACTGCTATACAGACGTTACCTATAAGTCCGGTCCATGCGGCAGACTCGGCTTTGGCATAACGTTGGGTCGCTGTCATGGACGCCTCCTGTTCAAGCATATTCGCTTAAGTTTTGTTCATGTGGATGAGCCAGGTTCGGCCACCCTCTACTAATCATACTACGATGCAGCCGGAGACTTGACTGCTGATTTTGGTTTTTGCTTCCTTTTCATGACAAGCCAGAGTTGACTCGCGATAAAGATCGAGGAATAAGCTCCGCTGACAAGACCAAACAAAATCGCCAGTGAGAACAGTCTGATGGACTCGCTGCCGAAGATAAGCAAGCAAAGCGCAGCCACGACAACCGTCATAACCGTATTAATGGAACGCGTCAATGTTTGCCAGATACTCTCATTTACCAGTTTAGCAATATCCGCGGCATTCTTGAGTTTGGCGAATCGCAAATTCTCACGGATCCGGTCAAAGATAACGATCGTATCATTGATGGAATAACCGATAATGGTCAAGATCGCTACGATGAAAGGCAGATTCACTTCCAGTTTGAAGATCGAGAACAAGCTGATTACGATAAATGCATCATGGAGCAAAGCGACGATCGCAGCAATGGCGAAACGCCACTCGAACCGGATGCTGACATAGATCACAATACCGATACTGGCTACGAGGACCGCATAAAGTGCATTCGTCTGAAGCTCTTTGGCGATTTCAACGTCTACCGTATTTACCTCGGCGGAAGCGTCCTTGTCAAATTTCTCGGCAAAGCCTTGCTTCAGCGCTTTCTCCTTCGCATCTGTCAGCACATCGTCGAAACGAAGCGTGACACGGCTTGTACCAACCGTTAAACCAGGTTCGCCAAACTCGTTATCCTTCAGGTACTTCTCAATCTCATCTTTCTGACCCGTCAAATCTTTCTTCACTGCAATATCAACGCTCGAGCCGGCACGGAAGTCGACCCCGTAATTTAAGCCATGGACGCCCAGTGTAATGATACCAAGCACCGTAATAATAATCGAGAAAATAAAGAAGTATCGAGCCTTCTTCACGAAATCGAACTTACGATCCGAAACCTCTGCAAATCCACTAAAGCGCACGTACTTCACTCTCCTTGACACCGAAGTAGGATTTCTTCTTCACAATGCCGCTGCGGATAATCAAAGTAAGGAGCAGGCGAGAGAAGAATACGTTCGTCAAAATACTGATAACGATACTTAGAAGCAGGATTACTGCAAAACCTTTAACCGAGCCGACACCGATAAAGAACAATACGAGCGCAGCGATTGTTGTTGTAACGTGCGCATCGATAATCGTACGGAACGAACTCTTGGAGCCTGCTTTTTGCGACGACAGAATGCTCTTGCCGCTGCGCATTTCTTCTTTAATCCGCTCCGCCATAATGATATTGGCGTCAACCGCCATCCCGATTCCGAGAATGAAGGCCGCGATACCCGGCAATGTGAGCGTCGCATCAATCAAGTTGAAGCCGAGCAGCAGCAACCAGATGTAAACAACGATACAGAAGCTCGCGATAAGACCCGGTAAACGATAAAACACCATCATGAAGAGCAAAATCAGCACAGTACCGATAGCACCGGCGACAATTGTCTCTTTCAGGGACAATTTACCCAGCGTAGCACCGACGCTTTGCGTGTATTTCTCGGTCAGCTTAAGCGGCAACGCACCTAAGTTGATTGTATTTTTAAGGTCATTCGCTTCTTCACGCGTGTAGTTACCCGTAATAACCGCTTCGTTGCTGTTAATTTCGGCCGCAACGTTTGGCGCGGACAACTCTTTGTCATCCAAGTAGATAGCCAATTGGTTGTTCGGGCTCAGCTTAGCAATTTCGCGTGTGATTTCAGCGAATTGACTTGCGCTTTTGAGCTTAATAGAAATCTCGTAAGCATTCAGGTTCGTTTGGTGAACCGAAGCTCCGTTCTGTTTGAAGTCGCTGCCGTGAAGCTCGACTTTACAGTATCCTTTATCAGCTGCGCAGCCGCGCGCACTGCGGAATGTCAGTTCTGCAGGCTTCTTGAGGATATCCCTCACTTTGTTCTCGTCAGAAACGCCCGCAATCTTCACGCGAATCCGATTGCTGCCCTCTGTTGTTACTTCCGGCTCTGCTACACCTGTTGCATTGGCACGTGCCTCAAGGCTCTTAGCCGTCTCGATCAGAGACTCCTTCGTCACTTTTCCGCCAGCCTCAATAGGCTGAGCTTCATACAGGATTTCAAATCCGCCTTTCAAATCAAGTCCTAGTTTTACGTCGTTGAAAAGCCAAGAGCTTGTTCCCGCTACTACGCCGGCAGATAGCACGACGATGAGTACGAATGCTAACAGACGATTCATAATACCCTCAGTTCCCCCTTAAATTCTCTTGTGTCAACATTCCTATTATAGCGATGCCTGAAAAACGAGTCAAAAAAAAGAGCCCACTCGTTAAAAATGGGTCCCTTTATAGGCACTTACCGTCAAAAAGTTCATAAATTTTGTCACTTTCAGCGACAAAATATCGTTGACGACCTGATGCATGGCCGGTTCGCCTGTTTTGGTGTACCGGTCCTTCACGCACTGCCAAATATCATTTCCCGTTACATGCTCGTAACCGATCAATCGGAATTCATCCGCTTTGCTATCACATAAATGCTCGATGGTCGCGATCCATTCTTCATTCGTTAATGGTAATAGTTCGCCCGTCATACTCACGACCTCCTCACGTTACTATGCCCTTTATCCTATATTCATTCGATGTCTTCTCCTCACATTCCTGCTTCTCCCATCGGCATCTTGAAAAAATGACATGGATTCGGACATGCTGCGCATAAGCATAAGGATAGAACAGGACAGGTCTTGCTGGTAATGGGAAGTGAACGATAGGGATCGAACGTAAAGGGAGAGGAACCGACTGTGACGAAGCAATCTTTTATTAAAGGCGCGTTGATTCTGCTGCTTGCAGGCATTGTGAATCGTATCCTTGCCTTTGTACCGCGTATTGCGCTTCCCCGCATCATCGGTGCAGAGGGAGTAGGGTTGTACCAGCTCGGATATCCGTTTTTGATCGTCCTGCTCACCATCATTACCGGCGGGATTCCACTTGCGGTGGCCAAATGGATCGCCGAAGCCGAATCCAAGGGCGATTCTAAACGGGTCAAGCAAATCTTCCGTTCGGCCATGGCACTTACAGTGCTGCTATCACTTCTGCTTACCGGCTTATTTGTTTGGCTGACGCCATGGATTACGACACGTCTTATGACAGATCCGCGCGTCTATCAGACGTTCCTCATGATGAGCCCGCTTCTGCTCATAATCGGCATCTCATCGGTCTATCGGGGGTATTTCCAAGGCAAGCAGAACATGATCCCGACTGCCCTTTCGCAAACGCTCGAAACGGTGATTCGCATCGTATTTGCGCTGTTATTCGCGAAGTGGCTGCTTCCATTTGGACTAGCCTGGGGAGCTGCAGGAGCCATGCTCGGCGTGGTGGTCGGAGAGATCGGTGGTCTTGTCGTTCTGCTCTGGCAATATGCCATGGATCGTAAACGAGTCAAGCTCGCAGTAATCAGAGAGAATTCTGAATCTGAGACTGCATTACAAGGTACAGCGCCAACCATTGGCAGTTTAAAATCCCATATTCCATTTCATAAACGGCGTGTTCCGGTTATGCGCCGATTGATCAGTCTTTCAGTTCCTGTAACCGGCAGCCGGATGATCGGGTCATTATCCTACCTCTTGGAATCCATTCTGACAGCACGTGCTTTGCTCGCGGCAGGGATTGCTGTTGGCGTGGCCACGTCCCAATATGGTGCCCTGCAAGGGATGATCATTCCGATTCTCTTGCTCCCGACTGCACTCACTTACTCCCTTGCCGTTTCGCTTGTGCCTTCCCTCTCAGAAGCAGCAGCCAAAGGCGACCGCGCAACGATCCATAAACGGCTGCATCAGTCGATGCGCCTCTCGCTTGTAACGGGGGCTCCCTTCGTTGTTGTCATGGTTCTCTTCGCAGAACCGCTTTGCCGTATTCTTTACAACCATGTTGAAATTGCGCCGATGCTGCAATGGATGGCCCCTGTCGGCTTATTCATCTACTTGCAGGCTCCGCTTCAAGCAGCGCTCCAAGCGCTCGATAAACCGACCACCGCTCTTATGAACACCTTTATCGGCGCGGTTGTGAAGCTTGTTCTCATCGTTGAGCTCGCATCAGATCCATCCCTTGGCATATACGGAGCCTTAATCGCCATCAACGTAAATATCGTACTTGTCACGGTGCTGCACTGGATTGCCGTTGTTCGCTCCGTTGGTTTCAGCATGGACATCCTTGATTTCCTCAAAGTCGGCGCGGCAATGTTCATTATGGGAGCTGCCTCATTATGGGTAATGAACCTGCAGGTATTGCCTGCCTTGTGGCATAACCTGTTCGTCGCCTGCACAGCCGGCATTATCGTCTATCTCATCCTCATGGTGCTAATGCGCATCATCGACCGCTATGATGCAGAGCGCATCCCTTATCTCGGCAGATGGTTCAAATCCTAACAAAACACCGGCTTATAGTTAAGCCGGTGTCCGTCTGTAAGTCGCTTACTTATGTGGATGTCTCCCCCGTCTTGCGTCGAGAAAGATTTTGCCCCGATGGTCGATCGTGCATAAGAATACTTGCTTTACATCTGTAATTCCACGCTGACGCAGCTGATTATTCAACCAGAAGCGGTCTTTGCCAAGCTGCTCCAAATTCGTTTTCTGAATCTCACCATCCATAATGAGCGGCACGGGCAGCGTTTCGAAGCGGTAATTTTTGGGGAACGGCTTCGGGAAATGGGAATCCTGCCCATGGCCTTGCCCTCCCTGACCCTCTTCACTCGATGACCCCCGATGGTGATGCTCATGCCGATCCTTTTGAATAATGGAAAGTTTCCCGGTTGTCTCCAATATGGCGAACTCCACATCCGCAATATTCGTTTTATTTTCCCGAAACTGTAGCATCAGATCATCTAAATTATATCGCTGTTTGCGCATCGCTTCACGGTTGAGCTTGCCACGCTCCACCAGTACAACCGGCTCACCGTCGAACAAAATGCGCAGCTTACGGCTCTTCAGCGAAATGATGGCAATGACGATCTGAATGACGAGCAGAAAGACCATTGGCAATATGCCGTCCATTAGCGGGCGATCCGTATCCTCAATAACGAAGACGGCGATTTCGGCAATCATGACGGAAATGACGAGGTCAAATACGGAAAGTTTACCGATTTCCCTCTTCCCCATAAGCCGCATAATGAGAAACACGATAAAGTAGATGAGAAGCGTCCGGAACATCAGTGTCAAGTATTCCACTTGAGCCGCCCTCCTTGGATGTAGTGCGAGGCTGCTGCATCCCCGCATTCGCATCTGGCTGATTTATCGCTGCCAGCTGTAGTTGTTTCATGCCAGCACAAAGTACAACTATTGTCACCTGTTGCAAAGTACATCATACGAAGGTTGATGTTCGAATATTTGGTAATCAAGCGGAGTCCCTGCTGCTGCGGGCCTACTTGTACTATTCTGATCAGCTTGACCATATCTTGTAATAATCGTGAACACGAGCGTAAATAATTGGAGGGATAGCGATATGAAACCAATCAACGCCATGAAAAATGTTCCTAAAGTGCACATGGCTTCACCGATGCTCGCAGGCATTTTGTATGCATCCATTTGGCTGGCCTTAGGGGCTATTCTGCTCTCGACTATGCTGAGATGGGGGAGCATGCAGGAGACCCAGCTGCCGCTTTACAGTTTGATCGTGCACGGCTACTGCTCCCTTGCGGGCGGATTCGTATCCGGCAGAAGATCCGGGATGCGTGGATGGTATTATGGCGGCATGCTCGGCATTGCCTATGGCTTATTGATACTGCTAGTCAGCTTTCTTTCCACGAACACCGGTATCAGTGGCAGAACATTTACAATGCTGGTCGAAACGCTGCTTTGCGGAGCATTCGGCGGCATGATTGGCGTGAACACCAAACGGTCCTGACAGCTTGTCCCGTTTGTGAACACTTTTGGAAATGGTCTCACTTGGGTATAGATTGTGATATACTAGATCGAGCTGAAATTACGAAGGTGCTTTAGGAGGAAAGAACGTATCATGACTTTGTTTGACAACATGACGACGGTCGCGATCTATTCGGCCATTACGGTGACGCTTCTGATCTGGTATGGAGCTGCAACGAACCCGTTCAAGGTTGGCGGATTATTTCTCAAAGAGATGGCACTGAACCGCAAATATTTGCTGCATTTCGGCGCATTGATGCTGATCTTGTTCTGCAACAAGCTGGAGATGCGCATCGAACATCATATGACGTACACTTATGATTTCGCTACATTCTTCCAATCGATTGAAGGAAACTTCGTCGCCAATCTTCAACATACGTTTGAGAATCGGTATTTAACTGTTTTTCTGGCTTTCATGTACGTGGTCGTCTTCCAAGCGATGCTCATTGCATCAATCGGAATTTACTCCAAACGAAGCAAAAATAAACGCATGTTCTACGCTTTATGTTACGCGATTATGATTAACTATTTAATCGCGATCCCGTTCTACTTGTTTCTGCCGGTTAATGAAGTCTGGTATCACGATCCGACGCACGTTTCGTTCCTGATGTTAAACGTGTTCCCGGATTTCGAGAACCAGTACCGCGCCTTATCGGGCCTGGATAACTGCTTCCCAAGCTTGCATACTTCGATATCCGTTACGCTTGCGATATTGGCCGTTCGCTCGGGTATCAAACGATGGGCATGGTTCTGCTGTATCTGTGCCGTAATCATTATCTTTGCAATCTTCTATCTGGGTATCCACTGGCTGATCGACATGTGCGGCGGCCTGGTGCTCGCTACATTCGCTTCCACGATGGGCATGCGCCTAAGCGCATTGAACTTGTCGCTCCGCCGGGGTCGTCGCAACGGATCCATACCTGCAGCTAATATTACTTATCTGCGCGAGGATGCGAAATAAACAAAATAGAGACCGCCGGTTGCATGTGTAACCGGGCGGTCTCTTTTTGTTCTATTGATAAATAAGCGGTCTGACCTCATCAATCAAGTGCTGCAGCTGCTTAGAGCAGGCTGCATATTTCTGCTTCTCGGCTTCGTCCGCTGTCAGCAGCCCATACATCTCCATGTCTGCTTCGCATTTCTTCAATGCGGCCAGCAGTGTTGCTTGATTCTGACTCTTCGGCTGTTTAACCTTATCATCGTACAAATCAATAGTCAGCGTGCCGAAATCGTCAATTTGAGCCAGAAACACATCCTCAACGCGAAGATCCGATTTCTTGAGCTCTTTGACCAGCCATGTCTCGTTAAAGCCTCTCACATGAAGGGGATCCGTCAGCACCACGCCATCCATAATGACTGCCATCGGCTCTCGTTCCGGCGTCACTTTAATACCAAGCTGCTTCGGGGTTAATGGTAAATTCTCGGACTTCAGGAGCACATTGATCGCTCCGCTCGCCTCCATGATCGCGAACTCGACGTCAGCTGCTTTGAACACATCTTTCATACGCAGCTGCTGCATCAGCTCATCGGTTGTCAGACGCTCTTTCTTCAAGTTCTTTTCTAGTATTTTGCCCTTCTGAATCAATACTGTCGGCGTCCCGTCAATCCAGTTTCGGACTCTCTTGCTTTTTAATTGAAGCAGCTCGATGCCAAGGGAGACTGCAACCCATACCCCTAAGGACAACATACCCAAGTACCATTTCGCATCCGTATCAAGTGAAATATACCCTGCCAAGTTACCTATTGTGATACCTGTGATATATTCAAAAACGGACAGCTCTGTAACCTGGCGTTTCCCAAGCAGCTTCGTCATCAAGAGCAAGAAGACGACAGCCATTAACGTCCGCCACATGATCTCCATCCAATTACCCACTGTTCTCCACCTCCATCGCGCCAAGCACGTACGTTCATTATGTGCGCAAATGCTGGAAATTATGAGTCAACCCTCCCTCATATAGGGAATAAAAAGAAGCCGTAACGAATAGGACTACTAGTCCTCTCTCGTTCCGGCTTCTTTCAATAGTACTGCTGGATTACGCTTTAATATTCTCTGCTTGATCTTCTTTCTTCTCTACCACTGGCGCAGATGGAGCTGCTGCAACTGCCGCGCTGCTCGTTGTAATCGTGTTAATCGCGCTGCGGTCAAATGTAATCTTCGTCGCATCGTTGACGCGAAGGACAACAACGTCATCCGAGATTTCCATAATTGTTCCGTGCATACCGCCGATTGTTACGATTTTATCGCCTTTCTTCAGCGAGCTAAGCATCGAGTTGCGCTGCTTCGATTTACGCTGCTGCGGACGAATCAGAAGGAAATAAAATACCGCAAACATAAGTACAAACGGGAGTAAAGATGCTGCTGATCCCATATTAGTTCACCCCTTTCCTTAAAATCCTTTATCGTTCTCGTGCAGGCCGTACTTATTGAAGAAGTCATCACGGAAATCAAGTAATCGGTCATCCATGATTGCTTGTCTCACGCCTCGCATCATCTCTAGAAGGAAATGCAAATTGTGAATGGTAGTCAATCGAATTCCGAACGTCTCGTCAGCCTTGATCAAGTGACGCAAGTACGCTCGGGAGTAATTCGTACAGGTGTAACAGCTGCATTCCGGGTCCAGCGGACCGAAATCTTCTGTGAATTTCGCATTGCGGATGACTAATCGACCTGAGCTCGTCATCGTAGTACCGTTGCGAGCAATTCGAGTAGGCAACACGCAATCGAACATATCGATTCCGCGGATAGAGCCTTCGAGCAGCGCATCGGGTGAGCCTACGCCCATTAAGTAGCGCGGTTTGTTAGATGGCAGCAAAGGAACCGTACAATCAAGCACATTGTACATGAGATTCTTCGGTTCTCCGACGCTTAATCCTCCAATAGCATACCCCGGGAAATCCATGGAAGTCAACTCAGCCGCGCTCTGACGGCGCAAGTCTTCATACATGCCTCCCTGCACGATCGCGAACAATCCTTGATCATGCGGACGAGCATGGGCAGCCAAGCAGCGCTCTGCCCAGCGTGTCGTACGCTCCAGCGATTTCTTAACATAGTCGTAATCGGCTGGGTAAGGTGCGCATTCATCGAATGCCATCATAATGTCGGAGCCGAGCGCATTTTGGATTTCCATCGCCACTTCAGGTGACAAGAACAGCTTGTCGCCGCTCAAATGGCTGCGGAATTCTACGCCTTCTTCTTTGATTTTACGCATATTGCTTAAGCTAAATACTTGAAATCCGCCGCTATCCGTCAGAATTGGGCGATCCCAATTCATGAATTTATGCAGGCCGCCCGCTTTGCGAACAATTTCATGTCCCGGCCGGATAAACAGATGGTACGTGTTGCTCAGAATAATCTGAGCATCCATCGTCTTCAGTTCTTCCGGGCTCATCGTCTTTACTGTAGCCTGCGTGCCTACCGGCATGAAAGCAGGTGTTTCGATAATTCCGTGAGGCGTATGTACGCGTCCAAGGCGCGCCCCCGATTGCTTGCAAGTCTTAATTAACTCGTATGTGATTGCCACTCGTGCACTTCCTCTTTCTGTCCTAGTAAATAAACATGGCGTCGCCGAAGCTGAAGAATCGATATTCCCGTTCAATCGCTTCCTTGTACGCATTCATAACTGCTGACCGTCCGGCTAATGCGCTGACGAGCATCACCAGCGTTGACTTCGGCAAGTGGAAATTCGTTAGCAGTGCATTAACCAGCTTGAACTCGTAGCCTGGGAAAATAAAAATATCTGTCCAGCCGCTGCAAGCCTGTATATCCTCATACGTAAACCGAGCCGAAACGGTTTCAAGCGTTCTTGCGGAAGTTGTGCCGACCGCAACAATTCGACCGCCTCGTTCCTTCGCGGACCGAAGCATCGCTGCTGTTTCTTCACTTAATTCGTAGTATTCCGTGTGCATCGTATGCTCTTCGATTGTATCAACCGACATCGGACGGAACGTGCCAAGACCAACATGCAGCGTAATATAACCGATATGCACGCCTTTAGCCGCCAGCTGATCGAGAAACGGTCTTGTAAAATGAAGACCCGCCGTCGGTGCCGCAGCTGATCCCTCATGCTTGGCATACACCGTTTGATAGCGCTCGCGATCGCCAAGACGCTCTTTGATGTAAGGCGGCAACGGCATTTCTCCTAGCCGATCCAGCAGTTCAGGGAAGATACCTTCATAATGAAACTCGATCTCGCGACCGCCCATTTCACCTTCCCCTACCACGGTTGCCCGCAGTAGAGGCTGTCCGTTACCATCGTCACCGAAAGATAGTTGCGCGCCAACCTTTAACCGCTTGCCCGGCTTCGCCAATGTATCCCAGCGGTCACCTTCAAGCTGCTTGAGCAGCAGCAGCTCGACTTTAGCGCCTGTATCGGACTTCATCCCCATCAATCGAGCCGGCATCACCCGAGTGTCGTTAAGGATTAAGGTATCCCCCGGCTGAAGCAGCTCAGCCAGCTTCGTAAACGTATGATGCTCCACTGCACCCGACTCGCGATTTAGTGTTAGCAGCCGTGAGGACGTGCGGTCCGCAAGCGGCGTTTGTGCTATTAAATGTTCCGGTAATTCAAAATCAAACTCATTTACATTCATCGACTAGTTCTCATTCCTTAACGATCGTCACGTCTTTGTAATAGTATTGCATTATATATTTATAGTCATACCCAAGGTCTGCCAACCCGCGCGCTCCATACTGAGACAAGCCCACGCCATGTCCGTTACCGGAACCGACGAATCGGAAGCCGGGATCTTTCGTCGCGGCCCGCACTTCGCCTTCGCCATTCATGATGAAGACATTGCGATCCTTCAATTCCTTCGTTGCCCCATCTCCGCCAATGAGGTACATCGTGCCGTTATCATTCAAAGTCGGGCGTTCTCTTACTTCATGATTGCCGCCTTCAATGGTCATTCTGGCGGTTTCATCGATTTTGAACAAGGTGCTTGGCAATCCTCCGAACGCAGCGCGATACACATCCGGATACTTCACCTGCAGCTTCTCTCCGTTCACTAGCAGCTCAGTGGGACGCCCCGACGGACCGCTTTGACTGATCTCCAGTGTCGCGATCTTGCCTGTTATCGGCTTCTGCAGCTTACCGTTCGTGAATGCCAATAGCTCTGCGGCCGTATACGTTCCTCTTACCCATGACATTTCATTGGATTGCGGCACTTTCTCCAGTTGGACGGCCATTGTTCCACGGTTTGCCTGATCCACGACCGGTACATTGTCTTGAATGAGCGGAATCGGACGCAGCTTCGCACCATCCGCATTCACGCGCAGAAGGGGTTGTCCGACCTTTGACTTCTGATCGGTAACCTCCAGCAAATCCTCTCGCATATAGCCTACCGATCCATTCGGGAGAGCGATCCGGTACCACTGATACAACCCTTTCTCCGACGAAGAATCCGGACTTTGCGCACTCTTCAAGTAGCCGATGCTATTGCCCCATATCTCACTCGAATCGGCTGTTACGCCGCCGGCACTGGATGAGAATACCGTCTCGATGACCTTGCCGTTGTACATCGCCACTTCGCCGTTTGTCGCATCAACCGCCGCAATCGTTGAAGGCTTCTCGGAACCGATGCCTCCATAGGCTTGACTGAGTGTAGTGTCTACGACATGTGCAACTTGAAAGCCAAATCCCTGGTAAATCGCATATGTACGTGCTGCAACCGCCTGCGATTTCAATGCTTCGGCAGGCCAGGATGCCGGCATCTCCGCGCCTACAACGGCATACAAATACTGCTCAAACGGTAATTCATTGATGACGGCAAGCTTATTGTTTAATCCGCTTACCTCAAACTGCCCGCGATAGCTCCGATTATAACGTTCCATCAGCTTAACGCCTGTAGTGGAGGTTGCAGAAATCCATAGCTTTGCTCCTGCGGTTGGTACGGAATAGAGCGAGACAGGCGGTTTCGAAGCTGAATCAACCGTCGTGTAGTCGTCCCGGATTACGAAATAAGCGGATGCCGCATCCGTCTGCCGCAGCGTCAAGGCACCGTTCACCTTCTGCGCCTGGGCTTTGACTTGACCGAGCGCCGTCTGATCGCTCTCTGAGCCGATTACGACGGTATAAACACCTGCATCCATCCCGGTCTGTTTCATGGCAGCATAAGCCTCTACCCCGCTTGAGCCGAGTGCCTGCGCCGCTTTCACAGCTTCGTCTTTGGAGGCATAGACCATACCGGTATCCAAATGCAGCGGTCCGATCAGGTCTGCTTTACTCGATTTGCCGGCATAACCAGCCAGCGTTGCATCCTTCAACCAGCGGTCTCCGGCAGCTTTCGCTTCCGCAGCAGTGGCATAAGAACCTTCTTCGATTTGATACACCTTACCGCGAGAGTCGTTCACCGCTGTCATGAAACCTGCCGCTCCCATTGCCTTGAGCCGTTTATATGCGGCTAACGCCGTCATATAATCGGATGTCTCCAGCAACAGCGGCTTGTAATCGTCAAGAGTGAATCTCGTCGTTTCACCGATTGCACTTTGAAACATCGGGACAACGCCTGAAGGCTGACGAACGCCAACTTGCAGCGCAGCAGCCGAACTGAAGGTCGCTGCCGCCGTATCCAGTTTATACTTACTGGTATTCAGGAAGATGGCTACACGTATATTATCCAGTTTAGGTACAGCCGCACCACTGGAAGGTACAGATGTCCAAACCGAGAGGCCTATGACTCCGGTCAACAGCAACGTAAATGTTCGCATCGTCTTCGGCAGTCTTGAGCGTTTCACTGCCGGCTCTGTGGATTCGTTCGCATGAACGACGTTTATGCCTTTCATCGGCAAAACATCCATTCCCCCTCGCCATTAATCTTTTTTGGGTAACGCACAAACGCCTTCGTGACAGCTGTCATCTGTTCGGCCGAACCAGTCATAACGTTTCGCCGCGATGACCCGGTAGATTCCATCTGCCGCGATTCTAAGACCGGGCACACGGTACAGCCAAGCCAGCCATCTTAAGCCTTTAACCGTACGCATAATTCGAATGACGCCTGCCGCTCCGGCATGCAGCGTCCCATCTGCCTCGACAACATGCATCTTCGTCAATAAAGTCTCCGTATTAAGCGATGCCAGACCGGGGATGGTCTCATAGGTTTCATCTAACGACTGAACCGGAATGAATCGCAGCACGGCAGTCGACTGCAGCTCCTTTAACTTACGAACACTGCCCAGACATAAGTTGCAGGTACCATCATACAAGACAATAAGCTTCTCGCGTTTGCTCTCATCCGTACTGCGTTCTTTCTTGGCCATTATACGGAGCTACCTCCCTCACCATTATCGGCGTCAGCACCTGGCTGCTGCGGCACAGGGAGGCCCAAATGCCGGTAGGCAAGCGGCGTTACCATGCGACCGCGCGGTGTGCGCTGGAGGAAACCGATCTGCATCAAATAAGGCTCATAGACATCTTCAATCGTTTGACTTTCTTCACCGATTGTAGCCGCTATCGTATCGAGTCCCACCGGACCGCCGCGATAGATGGAAATCATGGCACGGAGCATCTTGTGATCAATACTGTCTAGCCCGAGCGGATCCACTTGGATGAGACCAAGCGCCGACTGGGCCAGTTCATGCGTAACAATCCCGTCGTTCCGTACCTGTGCGAAATCACGGACCCGCTTCAGCAATCGGTTCGCAATCCGCGGCGTCCCACGGGAGCGCATCGCAATTTCCTGCGCGGCTTCTCCAATAACGCTCACACCTAGAATTTCCGCTGCCCGCGACACGATGAATGCAAGTTCATCCACCGAATAGAACTCCAGCCGGCTTACTACCCCGAAACGGTCACGCAGCGGCGCGGACAACAAACCTGCTCGCGTCGTAGCGCCGATCAATGTGAACGGCGGAAGCTCCAAGCGGACTGATCGTGCACTGGGACCCTTACCGATCATAATGTCGAGCGCAAAGTCCTCCATCGCCGGATAAAGCACTTCCTCCACCGTCCGATGCAAGCGGTGGATTTCATCGATAAACAAGACATCGCCTTCCTGTAAATTCGTCAGCAGCGCGGCAAGATCGCCGGGCCTCTCGATTGCAGGACCGCTCGTGGTTCGTAGATTAACACCAAGCTCGTTGGCGATGATATTCGATAATGTTGTTTTGCCAAGTCCCGGAGGACCATAGAGCAAGACATGATCCAGCGCTTCTTTGCGCAGCTTTGCCGCCTCAATGAATACTTTCAGATTCTCTTTCACTTGAGTTTGACCAATATACTCAGCCAAATAGCGAGGACGCAAACTCAGCTCCACCGCTTGATCTTCCATCATGAGGTTGGCGGAAATAATCCGATCGTCCATTCACGCTTACCCCTCTCTGCTAGCCTTTAAACAATTGCTGCAGCGCCCGTTTCATCAGTGCATCCACAGATTCATCAGCTGCCGCGTCATCCTTCATGCCCTGCCATGCGCGATCAAGCTCAGCTGCCGTATACCCGAGCGTCGTGAGTGCTTCTCGCGCTTCCTTCCAATTCGGATTGCCGCCGAACAACGTTCCGCTGTCTGCGCCATCGTCCAGTACGATGCCTGCCGCTGCGAAGCTGAAGCCTCCCGGAATCGCATCAAGCTTATCCTTCAAATCAAGCACCATCCGCTGCGCCGTCTTCTTGCCGATGCCGGGCAGCTTGGTTAGAAACGTCAAATTCTCCTGCTGGATGGCAGCCGCGATCGTTTCCGGCTTACCGCCCGCCAGAATTCCCAGTGCCACGCGCGGTCCAATGCCGGACACTTCAAGCAGCTTGCGGAACATAGCCTGTTCCTCACGAGATGCGAAGCCGAAGAGCAGCGTCGCGTCTTCCCGAACATGATGATGGGTATAAATCGTCACAGGCTCATCACTCTTGGCAAAAGCGTACGGGTTTGGCGTAAACACCCGGTAACCGATATCTCGAACATCTACCACGACAAACTCTGTATCCAAATGGACGATGCGTCCTCGTACATAATCGATCATTTCCGGTTCACCCCGTTAATTTTATCCATCAGAACGGAAGAATGGGCGTGGCAAATGGCCACCGCAAGCGCATCCGCAACGTCATCCGGTTTAGGTATTGCGCTAAGCTTCAGGAACATGCGGACCATCTCCTGCACCTGTTTCTTCTCCGCTTTGCCGTATCCGACAACCGCCTGCTTCACCTGCAAAGGCGTGTATTCCGTCACAGGCAATCCGCGCTGGGCTGCTGCCAGAATCATAACGCCACGTGCCTGACCGACAGAAAATGCCGTCGTCACGTTCTTATTGAAAAACAGCTTCTCTACGGCGACGGTATCCGGTTTGTAGCGATCCATCAGCGCACAAGTAGATTCGTAGACCTGCTTGAGCCGCTCCTCTTGAGGGGTATGCGCCTCGGTTTGAATACAGCCGTATTGGACGGGAACCAGCTTACTCCCGATTTTGTCAATGAAACCAAATCCAACGATTGCAATCCCTGGATCTATCCCTAAAACACGCAAGCCTCTTCTCTCCCCATGCCAAAAAATAGTATGATCAAAAATTGGCTTCCATCTATTATAGCAAATGATAGGCACGATGAGAACACGCGTTTTGTCCTTCGGGAACGCTCCCGGAACAACATAAAAGACGGACGCTGCGTGCGTCCGTCTCTCGTCCGATCGATTATTGGGCCTGGCTGTTAGAAACAGCCGGTCAGAAGTCTCGTTTCATTACTTTCTCCGTGCGATCGACCGCATAATCACTGAAGGTGGACAATACACTGTTGTACTCGTCCTTGTCCGTAATCCGAATTCCGTTCACCAGCTCCTCGATCCGTTCCTTCGGCAAGCTGCTCTCCATGTAGTTGACATCCAGTTGAAAAAAAGTACGCAGCACCTTCTCCTTCTTCGGAGAGCCATCAAATAACGTTAAGTTGCCTGCCTTATCCATACTGATATAGCCGCTTTGCTTGCAGGCTTCCGATAAGTCGTCAATGCGCTGCTCCATTACCACCGCTGCCTCTGTATCAAGCACGGCCGTCCACTCCGGATGCTCCTTGAGTAAACGAAGCGCTTCTTTCGAGGTCATCTGTCCAAGTGTGCTCATCTCTTCGCCGCATAAGAAAATACGGTGCAGCTTGACGGTCACCTGCTCTGCAGGCGATGCCAGCACTTCGATTACGCTTCGTGTTCCTGCTCCGGTGGAAGGCGGATTTATCTGCTTCATAGCTTGTACAGAACGGACGCTTGTAAGCGAGAGTAAGGTCACAGCAAGCAGACAGCCTAATTGCCACATCGGCCGTCGATTTCGCAGCAACCTTTTTTTCAATTTCTTCCAGAGGCTGAATTCCATCATCGGGAACTCCCCTTTTTACCTTTTTTGCTAGTGTCTCACCTCTGCTGGAGAATTATGCACATTTTGCTCCGTTAAGTAGAAATGGATGTTGCCGTCTTATTCATTTCACAAAAATAACCCCGGCATCATCGCCGCATGTATCCATGCGCGCAATGACTGCCGGGGTTATTTCGTTATATCGCTTAGCGATTAATCCACGGTAAACTTCCGCGGCGTTTCGGTTTCACGGTGCGTGTTTGGCGAACGACTACTTTTTTGCTTGTTTTGCGCGGTGAAGCCGATTTGCCCGGGGACGCAACCAGGGCGTCTTCTTCTTCGAACTGCTCGACTTCGTCATCGCGTTTCTCATGGCAGCCGCAGTTACAATTTTTCTTCCCCGTTGAAGCTCCTGCTACGACAGGCGATATTTGACCGCCACCCATGTAGCCGTAACCGCCTTGTGGACCCATGTTAGCCGGGGATACCATCGACGGATCATAGTAACCATAGCCGCCCTGCGGACCCATATTCGCTGGGGATACCATCGACGGATCGTAGTAACCATAGCCGCCCTGCGGACCCATATTCTCCGGGGATACCATCGATGGATCGTAGTAACCATAGCCGCCCTGCGGACCCATTTCAGCAGGAGATACCATTGATGGATCATAGTAACCATAGCCGCCTTGCGGACCCATGTTGGCCGGGGATACCATCGACGGATCATGGTAACCATAGCCGCCTTGCGGGCCCATGTTAGCCGGAGATACCATTGACGGATCGAAACCATAACCGCCCTGCGGGCCCATGTTGGCCGGAGATACCATTGACGGATCGAAACCATAACCGCCTTGTGGACCCATTTCAGCCGGAGATACAGCCTGCGGACCCCAGCCATAGCTTGGCGCTCCCCATGGCAATGTTACCGGCGGACACCATTCCATGTCTTCTGCAGGACTGACTGCAGATGGATAGCCATAGCCGCCTTGCGGACCCATTTCAGCAGGAGATACAGCAGACGGATAACCGTAGCCGCCTCCCATCGATACCGGAGATACCGCTGTCGGCTGCCCGTAACCGCCTCCCATCGATGCAGGGGATACCGCGGTCGGATTCGAATACCCATAACCGCTTCCCATGGATGCCGGAGATACCGCTGTCGGAGTCGAATATCCATAGCCGCTTCCTATCGATGCCGGAGATACGGCTGTCGGCTGCCCATAGCCGCCACCCATCGATGCCGGTGATACGGCTGTCGGCTGCCCATAGCCGCCGCCCATCGATACCGGAGATACCGCTTCTGGCATTTTCGGCATATCATAAAGCGACATAACCTCAGTGGCCGGAACGCCGTATTGTTTGAATAAATCGACATGCTGGTCATAGGAATTGTAGACCGGATATTTCTTCTCAACGGCAGGCATGATTTCAGGCACCGGCATCGGCATTGGAGCCGGCTCTGGCATCGGTGTCGGAGCGATTTGCTCCGGTGCCACCGGCATCGGCGTCGGAACCGGCGCTGTGTTTGCTTTTTGACCTGTCGATTTCTTACCGCCGAGTAACGAAGGCGCTGTTGACATTTTGCCCATCAAGCCTTGAACGCCTTGCATCACCGATGAAGGGTGAAGCGGATGATGACCGTTTGCGTGTTGGTTGTTACTTTGCATATGCGTCTCATGCATATGATGTGACGAGCCTGGCTTAGGTATATTTACGACTTCGCCGGTCAGCAGCACGTTTGGATTTTTCAGCTGCGGATTAGCTTTAATCATATCACTGAGCGGGATCCCCCATGCTTTGGAGAGTTTCCACAATGTATCACCTTGTTGTACAACATGCTGGTGCATAAACTCCATATTTCCCGTTTGAGAAGTCGGTACTTTGATTTTCATTCCGATGTCAATCACGTCGGGATTGGTGATAGTAGGATTCAGTTTCATGATTTCTTCCTGCGAAACATTATACTTCTGGGCAATGAGGTATAGTGTATCGCCTTTTTTGACAATATGAATTTTCACCCGTCAAAAACCTCCTGTCACGTTTGTACGCCTTGGGCAGACGTGGTAAACGCCCGTTATCAATCCCTACATCCTATGCATGAGATGGGCGAGTGTCACCCTTCCTTACAAAAAAAAGTTAAAGCTCCACCCCATTTAGACGAGGCAGAGCTTTAACTTTCCGGGTGTTTCAATTACAAATTTGCGCATTTCATCACGCCATCATGACTATTCAGAGGCTGCATATTTGAAACTTGGGTAACTTCCGAGCACCCGCACCTGACAGCCGATCGCTTCAATCTCAGCAATAGCAGACGGAAGCAGGACCGTATCCAGCGACATTTCGATGTCGATCAAGAAATAATAATTGCCGAGCTGCTTCTTCGTTGGACGGGATTCAATCCGCGAAAGGTTGATGCGGCGCCAGGAGAACGCGGACAGCACCTGATGCAGCGCACCCGGATAATCCTCTGGCATCGTAATCAAGATACTCGTCTTATGTTTCTGTGAGTCACGAAGCGTAAACGGCTCAGTTCCCACTAACAAGAAACGAGTGAAGTTGTTGTCATGGTCGGTTACGGCCGTTTCGAGCACGGCCAATTCATTATCTGCCGCTGCCGACACTTGTCCGATTGCCGCCCAGCCGCGTCCCGGATTATCGCGAACAATGCGCACAGCTTCCGAAGTACTGCCAACATGCTCAAGCTCTGCATGCGGAATGTGTTTCTTCAGATACTGGGTACATTGCGCCATGGCTACGGGATGACTGAGCACCTTAACGATCCTGTCGTACGCGAGCTCGCCGTCAGTCGTTAGCTCGTTCGCTTCGCCAATCAAGTTTTGAATGGAAGGGTATACCCATTCCGCTTGAATAGGCAGGTTTACTTCATCCACGATCCAATCGGTATGCAGACCAACGGAACCGTCGATCGTATTCTCAATCGGAATAATAGAATAGTTTGTCTTGCCTTCCGCGGTGGAGAGAAACACATCCGCAATCATACGATGATAGGAATAGTGAATATCGGCACCATGACCGTTTAATAAGTACCTTGCTGCTTCATCTGACGTTGAGCCTTTCGTCAAACATGCTACGCTAATCATGCCCTGACTTCTCCTTTAATCCGTTCCATGAATGATTGTTCCTGCTGGTTGCCGCTCACCGTGATCTCGGGACCTTCCGCACAAGGCTTCAGCCACATGGTCTCTGCCTGAATGCCGTGTTTGCCTAGGGTATCACTGAGAAAAGCCTCCAGCTCCGCCTTACGGGGGCTGTTCTTGTGAACGAGCGTAAGAAGCGTCGGACCCGCTCCGCTAAGCGCAACGCCTAAAGCGCCGTGCTCCGTAGCATGATCCAGAATTTCCTCCATACCCGGAACCATTGCCGCCCGGTATGGCTGATGAAGACGATCTCGCATCGCGAAAGCGATCAGATCCAAGTTGCCGCTTGCGAATGCCGCGACCAGCAGCGAGCTGCTGCCTACATTAAAGACAGCATCCTTCATTGCGATTTGAGTCGGGAGCGCATGGCGTGCCTTCTCTGTCGATAGCTGGAACGATGGAATGGCTACCAGCACGTCCATATCGGCATGCGGTTCTAACCGAACCTTCTCCGCCCGCGATCCATCCCAGGCCGAGACGACGATTCCCCCGAACAGGGATGCGCCGACATTATCCGGATGGCCTTCAAGCTCACTGGCTATCTGAAACAGCGCATCGTCGCTAAGCGGCTTGCCGATCAACGCATTCGCACACGTTAGCGCTCCGATAATGGCGGATGCACTGCTGCCAAGCCCACGTGTCAGCGGAATATCGCTGTACATCGCGATATGCAGCTCCGGCTCTTCCATACCGGCAGCCTCGAACACCTGCTGCGCAACTTTATAGATCAAATTGGACTTATCGGTTGGAATACCTTCCAGACCGTCCCCATGCAATTCAATGACGGTGTTTCCATCACTTGGGATCGCCATTTCGATCCATGTGTAGAGCGACAACGCCATACCAAGCGTGTCAAAACCCGGACCGAGATTCGCCGTGCTGGCCGGGACCTTTACCATTACCCGGCGGTTCATCATTTTGCCGCACCTTCAAGCTGACGGATCGCGTTCATGACCGCTTCTTCGTTGTCATCAACAACGATAGGCTCTGCTTGTACACTTTTAATGGCGATGTTAGGATCCTTCAAGCCGTGGCCAGTCAATACGCAAACTACCGTTTCGCCGCCTTTAAATGCACCTTCGCGCTTCAGCTTAAGAACGCCGGCAATCGAGGCCGCCGATGCCGGTTCTGCAAAGATACCTTCGCGGCGTGCGATCAACTTGTACGCATCGAGAATCTCTTCATCCGTCACATAGTTGATTTGGCCTTGTGACTCTTCCGCAGCAGCAACAGCTGTTTTCCAGCTGGCCGGGTTACCGATCCGAATTGCTGTTGCAATCGTTTCAGGCTCGGCAATAGGTTCGCCCTTCACGATTGCCATAGCGCCTTCAGCTTCGAAACCGACCATCTTCGGCAGCGAAGTGATTCTGCCATGTGCGTGCAGTTCCTTGAAGCCTTTCCAATACGCCGAAATGTTGCCCGCGTTTCCAACCGGAATCGCCAAGTAGTCAGGCGCTTCGCCGCCAAGCTGATCCACAACTTCGAATGCTGCTGTTTTCTGGCCTTCAATCCGGTAAGGGTTGACGGAGTTTACCAGTGTAATCGGGTGCTTCGCCGTAATCTCGCGAACGATTTCAAGCGCGCGGTCGAAGTTGCCATTGATCGCAATGACTTTGGCACCGTAGATAATCGCTTGGGCCAGCTTGCCCAGCGCAATATTGTTATTCGGAATTAGCACGATACAATTCAGACCCCCGCGTGCCGCATAAGCTGCAGCCGCTGCCGAAGTGTTGCCTGTAGACGCGCACATAATCGTTGTGCTGCCTTCTTCCATCGCCTTCGCAACTGCCATAACCATACCGCGGTCTTTGAAAGAACCTGTCGGGTTCAAGCCTTCATATTTGAAGAACAGGTTCAAGTCAAGCTCCTTGGACAGGTTCTCGGCACGTACAAGCGGCGTATTGCCTTCTTGAAGCGTGAGCATCGGCGTATTTTCGTTGACAGGTAGAAATTCTTTGTACGTTTCGAGCAAGCCTAGATATCTCATGGAAAATAGGACTCCTTTATGTGAAATTATAGTTAGCCTTCTACGCGGTACACACTCTTGATCGCTTTTACGACTTCCATGCCTTCCAGTGCTTGAAGCACTTTCTTCGCAGCGGCTTTATTGGCATCATGCGTAATGATGATGATTTCCGCTTCAGGGATGCTCGGGTTTGGCTGTTGCAACACAGACTCGAGGCTCACTTCATACTCGGCAAAAGCTTGCGTGATGCGCGCAAGAACACCTGCACGATCATCCACATGGAGCAGCATAAAATATTTCGAAGCAATTTGCTCGTCGGTTTTGAGTTTCTTCTCTTTATAAGCGAGCTTCTCCTGTTTGCCGTTCACGCCAAGCTTCAGGTTCTTCACGACAGCGACAAGATCCGCGACTACGGAAGTGGCCGTCGGCAGTTCGCCTGCACCTGCTCCGTAGAACATCGTTTCGCCTACTGCTTCGCCATATACATAAACAGCATTGAATACGCCGTTAACGGATGCGATCGGGTGAGAAAGCTTGACCATCGTTGGTTGTACGCTGACACTGATATAGTCGTCTTGTCGCTCAGCGATACCAAGCAGCTTTACTTCATAGCCAAGGCGCTTCGCATAGAGAATGTCTTCCTTCGTGATCGAGGAAATCCCTTTTACATCCACATCTTCAAGCGCAACGTTAGCGCGGAAGCCAAGCGTCGCGAGAATCGTCATTTTGCGAGCAGCATCCAAACCTTCAACATCCGAAGTCGGATCGGACTCGGCATAGCCAAGATCCTGCGCTTCCTTCAGCACGTCGCCGTAAGCTGCGCCTTCTTTGCTCATTTTAGTCAGGATATAGTTCGTAGTACCGTTTACGATACCCATAATCTTCGTAATGCGATCGGACGAGAAGCCCTCCACAAGTGTGCGAATTATCGGGATACCTCCGGCAACACTCGCCTCATACATCACGTCGCAGCCATTCTCTTGGGCTTTAGCCAGAATCTCCGGTCCGTGCAGTGCCATCAAATCTTTGTTCGCTGTAACGATATGTTTGCCGCGGGATAATGCTTCAAGTATATAGTTCTTCGTTAATTCAATGCCGCCCATCACTTCAACGATGACGTCGATATCAGGATTATAGATAATTTCCCAAACGTCCTCTGTCAGCTTCTCTGGAGAAACGCTGATGGAACGGACTTTATTTTTATTTTGCACGAGTACTTTCTCAATGACGATCGGGGAACCCACTTGGCTTTCCAAATCGGATTGATGTCCTTCTACGATGCGTACCACACCTGTACCGACTGTTCCCAGCCCTAGCAAACCTACTCTGATCGGCTTCATTATTCTGATATCCTCCAATTCAACTCTCAAATTCTCTATCCTTGCCCAATGATCGTCGCTTTGCGTACACCGTCATGCTTGCGGATGCCGTCAATCATCTCAGACAGCGAGCCGTTCATCATCGAGGTATCAACGGAAATAATGACATTGGCAAGCCCTTGCAGCGGGATGGTTTGGTGAATCGTAAGTACATTTCCTTCCGTGCCGGCTACAAGACCAAGCACTTTCGAGAGGACACCCGACCGGTGGTCGAGATCCATGGAAATGGTTACGATCGCTTCCCGTTTCAATTGATTCTGTGTGTAGACGCCGTCTTTATATTTGTAGAAGGCGCTTCGACTTAAGCCTACCCGTTCCGTCGCTTCATGAACAGTGGCGGCTTCGCCGCGCCGGAGCATCTCTTTCACTTGGATCGTCTTCACGATCGCTTCCGGCAACATGTCCTCGCGGACGACAAAATATCGTTCTTCCACTTGCCGTCCTCCCTCAAGAGACATTTGTTCTTCCATAGAGGACATTATATCGAATAATGGCGAATGCGGCAATAGGCAATCGAGAAACACAACATTCTCATTATACCTATTTTATCCTTGGAATGAACAAAAAACTGCTGCAGCGTGTCTGCACTTTCATGCACAGACACCGCCGCAGCAGTTTCGCTTTACTTATTCGTGATAGGAGAAATCGCTGCCCTCGAAGAACTCGAACGTATAGTCGCCGATTCGAACGATATCGCCGTCTTTCGCACCGATCTTACGAAGCTCCGCGTCAACGCCCATCTTACGCATCGTACGAGCAAAACGCATAATCGCATCGTAGGAATTGTTGAGGTTAACCCGTTTCATGAACTTCTCGATCGTGGCACTTTCCACGTAGAAGCCTTCGTTCTCCTTGCCCACTTTGAACGAACGATCTTCTTCTTGCTCGAGCGTGTATACTTTGCGCTCCGCTACATCCTTAACTTCCTCGATCAAGCGGGTATCCGGAACGGTCGCCAGCAAATCGGCAGCCTTGTACAGCAGCTCTTGAACCCCTTGTTTCGTGAGTGAGGACATCGCAACCAGCTGATGCTTCTCGGCATCGCCGCTTGCTTCAAGCTGTTCGCGGAACAAGGCAAGCTGTTCCTCAGCATCCGGCATATCCATCTTGTTCGCCACAATAATTTGCGGGCGTTCTGCCAGAATCGGATTGTACATCTTGAGCTCTTGGTTAATTTTCACCCAGTCGTCGAAAGGATCGCGCCCCTCGGACCCCGACATGTCGAGAATGTGCAAAATAATTCTTGTACGTTCAACATGCCGCAGAAAATCATGGCCAAGACCGACGCCTTCACTTGCTCCTTCGATTAGACCCGGAAGATCCGCCATCACGAAGCTGCGTCCATCGCCAACATCAACTACGCCAAGATTAGGCGACAGCGTTGTAAAGTGATAAGCGCCAATCTTTGGTGTTGCAGCCGACACGACTGACAACAGCGTCGATTTCCCTACGCTCGGGAAGCCGACAAGGCCAATGTCCGCCATAACTTTAAGCTCAAGCGTAATGGTGCGTTCTTGGCCTTCCTCACCGTTCTCGCAGAAATCCGGAGCCGGATTGGCCGCCGTAGCGAAACGGCAGTTGCCTCGTCCACCGCGTCCGCCTTTGGCTACAACAATCTCCGAGCCGTGCTGCGTCATATCCGCAATGATTGCTTCGGATTCATCATCGATGATGACCGTTCCCGGCGGGATCCGAACAATCATGTTCTCCGCGTTAGCGCCATGCATCGATTTCACTTTGCCGCGCTCGCCGCGCTCCCCTTTAAAATGCCGCTGGTAGCGGAAATCCATCAGGGTACGAAGCCCTTCATCTACGCGGAAAATAACGTCGCCGCCTCTTCCGCCGTCACCGCCGGCCGGTCCGCCGTTCGGTACGTATTTCTCCCGGCGATAGGAAACGATTCCGTTTCCTCCGTCGCCGCCTTTTACGAATATCTTTGCTTTGTCGACAAACATGTCCTAGCCTCCGTTTATTTCCCAAGCTGCGCCTGCAGCATGACACTTGCTGATTGCAGGCTGTCCTCCGCCAGCTTAAGCGGTGAATTATCAAGCGCCCGCTTGCATTTCATCTTCCAATCATCCATCTCTTTAATGACACCTTCACAGTGGAAAGATACGCTTAGCTGCTGCTCGTCCTGCGTAATCCGTACAACGAGCCGATCAGCATCGCCTGTGCTTGGTCTGATGGCGAACCGATAGGCATTAATAATTCCTACGATCGATTCCGCAGCAAGCTCACCGTCTAGCGGCAGCTCCGCTAAATTCACATCACCGTCAATCTCCACATCAATTACCAATGAGTGCGATATCGTGCGAAACGACTGTATAAACAGAACAAGCGACGGAATGCCAAGCTTAGCGATCTTGCTCTCCGTTAACATCCGTTCTCTTATCTGTTCCACGTACTGAACGGTCTTATCCGCTTTACCCATTCGAATATATCCGTATATGACCTGCAGATCATTCATCCAATCATGGCGATGATGATTAAGCGTTCGAATGGATGCCTGCTGCATCGCAGCAGCAGCCCTTGCCATCCGCGATTCTTGTTCCCTTCGTTCCGTATGAATCCAGAACACAGCAACAAGGAACACCCAGACTATAAACACAGCCAGCAGCCAGAGTTCCGCCGGCCAAATGAAAACAGCAGCAGCAGGAACCAAAAGGGATGCAGCCGCAAATTGTTTGGTCATTCCGATGCGATTCATGAGCCGAGCCTACTTTCCTGTTCTTTCCTAGCCTTAAACAGTATATCACGAGAAAGTAGAAAGATCATCTTTGCATATGGCTTTGTTCATAAAAAAAAGAAAACCCCGGTCTGCATGCAGACCAGGGATTTTTCACTATTCTGCCGCCGCTACCGGAGCAAGTGCAATCGGGTAAACGCTGACTTTCTTACGATCGCGTCCCCAACGCTCATATTTCACAACGCCTTCCACTTTCGCGAAAAGAGTGTCGTCTTTACCGATGCCAACATTGTTGCCCGGGTGAACTTTCGTTCCGCGTTGACGAACCAGGATGCTGCCAGCAGTTACCGTTTGACCGTCAGCGCGTTTAGCGCCAAGACGTTTGGATTGGCTGTCACGTCCGTTCTTCGTGGAACCTACACCTTTCTTCGAAGCGAAAAGCTGAAGATTCAGTTTCAACATGGATGTTCCCTCCTTTATTCCCGAAATTGATGACGAATATCAACATACTTCCCGTATGAGGCTGCAATGGAATTCAGCATCACGATCATACCTTCCAGCAGCAGCTGCGTCTTCTCGTTAGAGCTCGCATCGCTCGTTACCGGTATATCTGATCGGAGCCAGCCGCTCTTCATGGAAGCAGGGAGAGCTAGTCCCGCCAACTCCTCAATCGCGTTTACCGTACCGACCGAAATGGCTGATACACCAGCACAGACAATATCTTTGCCTGCCTTTGCAAACTTGGCATGTCCTTCTATTGCAAACGATACGATCCGTGTATCAACGGCGGATTGCCGTTCAATGGTGACCGTAATCATAATTTAACCTCTTAAGCTTGGATTTTGCCAATCGTTACTTTGGAGTACGGCTGACGGTGACCTTGCTTACGGCGGTAGTTTTTCTTCGCTTTGTATTTATAAACGATGATTTTTTGACCTCTGCCGTGTTTTTCGACTTTAGCTGTTACAGTAGCGCCGGAAACAACCGGAGCGCCAGTTACTAGCTCGTCGCCTTTAGAAACAGCCAAGACGCGGTCAAACGTTACCTCTTCACCTTCAAAAGCATTCAGCTTCTCAAGAAATAGAACGTCGCCCTCTTGAACTTTGTACTGTTTTCCACCAGTTTCAATAATCGCAAACATATGTTGCACCTCCTTATATCGAAGACTCGCCTGATGCAGGTGCCGACCTTAGAAGGCCGAGCTTAGAAACCTGTTCTGCGCGGTATTTGACTGCAGCCCAGATATCCTCTGCAGACACCATAACATAATAGCACATCCAAACACCCAATGGCAATTACTTTTTATAAACTCATTCGCATGTACGAGTTATGACTGCCGTGAAGAGGTAGACTCATTCGTCTGCAAGACCGGAGACGTTGTTTGCTCCCGGACCTTCTTGCGGGTAATTTCGAGCAAACCCAGCCTTGTCCAGCCGACAACCTGGCATTTGGTTCGATCCGCACGAACGAGCCGCTCAAGCAGCTGCATCACTTCGTCCCGATGCTCTTCTTTCTCCATGTCGATAAAATCCACAATGATAATGCCGCCGACGTCGCGAATCCGCAGCAATCTTGCGATCTGCTCCGCTGCTTCCAAATTCGTACGGAATATTGTATCTTCCAAATTGCTTGTTCCGACGAATTTGCCGGTATTGACGTCAATTACTGTCAGTGCCTCTGTTTGATCCCAGACCAAGTCTCCGCCACAGCCTAAACGAACACGCCGCTCGAAGGCTTCATGCAACTGCTCATTAATGCGGTAATGTTGAAATAGCGCTTGCCCCTGCTTCTCAAACAACCTCAACCTTGGCAGCATCGCTGGTGCCATTTGCTTCATAAGCGCCTCAGTTTGGAGAAAGGCTGTTCGATCATCGATCCACAGCTCGTCCATCTCCACAGTCAGCAAATCCCGCACCAGTCGATGGACAAGATCCGCTTCGCGGTGAAGCAATGACGGCGCAGAAGATGTTCCACTTCGTGCTTCAATTCCTTGCCACAGCTCGCGCAAGAATTGCACGTCATGCCGGAGCGATTCACTGCTCTCGCCGATCGCTGCGGTTCGCATAATGACGCCCTCGCCTGGCAACCGAATCTGCTCGCCGATGCCGCGCATTCTGACGCGCTCCGCTTCTCCAATGACCTTCTTGGAGACGCCTATGTAATCGGCAGCAGGCATATAAACCAGAAAGCGGCCAGGCAGCGAATAATGCGTCGTGACACGAGCTCCTTTGCCGCCGAGCGGCTCCTTCATCACTTGAACAATCAGCTCTTGTCCGGCGGTGAGCAATTGATTTATTTGCGGTTTTTCCTTACTCTGTCGTTCCAGATGCGGATGCAGCACATCGTCAATATATAGAAATGCATTCTTCGTCAAGCCAATATCAACGAATGCCGCCTGCATCCCTGGGAGCACATTAATGACCTTGCCTTTGTAGACACTGCCCACTAATTGACCGGCATCTTCGGTTTTTTCACTATAAAATTCGTATAGACGGTTGTTGTCCACTACGGCAATTTGCAGCCAATCCTTCTGCTTGTGTACCAGCATTCTTCTCATCTTTCGACCTCCTGTCCAGTCGGTCTTTACTGATACTTATATTACATGAAAAGCTCCAAGACTGCACGGTCAGCCTTCCCATCGGCAAGAAATCCGTTCACGATTCGCTGCTCCGGGACTACACCGAGGATGTCACCTTTTTCTTCCATAATGACAATTAGATGATAGCTGTCCCGTTTGAACAACTGCAATGTGTTTTGAACCGTATACCCTTTCGGAATGATGATGGGCATCGCCCAAACCCCTCTTGCAACAATTCGCGACGATGCTATGGCTCTTGTCGTTAAGAACCGCAGAAACAAATAGGGGATATTCCGATAGGCTGTCCAATTCGTGAGCAGTAAAAACAACCCGACCGCGAACAAATTCATGTGAATATGGACGGCATTTCTCTCCACCAGCGCTGGAACAAAGGCATAGAGCAGCATCATAAAGCTGAAGAGCAAGCTGACCCGCCCGCCCCAGACAAGCGTTCCATAGAATGTGAGCGAACGGCTGAGTGCGGCTTGCATAAGTTTCCCGCCATCAAGCGGCAGAATCGGCAGCAAATTAAACAGACCGATCATCACGTTGGCTTGCCACACATACTCGGCCCATTCATGACTCCAAATCCCAAGCTGGCCGAAGAGCCAAGCTACGGCCGCCATCCATACATTTTGAAGCGGTCCGGCAATCGCGACAATAGCTTCTTCTTTAACAGGGACGCCGCTGCCCTCTTCGACCTCAGCCACACCGCCAAACGGCAGCAGCTTCACTTCTCGAATACGCCAACCGAAACCTTTTGCCATCATAATGTGGCCGAGCTCGTGCACTAGAACGATCGCAAATAAGGTCAGCAGCTCAACAAAATACCCGGTCACAACGGAGGCGAGCATGACCAGCACGAAGAGCGGGTGCACAGACCAGCGGATGCCGCCAAGTTTAATCAATCGGAACGACGTCCGCCGGATCGACGTACTGGCCTTTCTCCTTCACAGCGAAATACAACAGGCTTTGCTGGCCTTCCTCCGCTACCGGCAGCTTACCTATCGTTTTCCCCGCTTCGATCCAATCGTTCACGGCTACACGAACTAAACCCAGATGACCGTAGACGGACACGCGATCATTGGCATGCTGCACCACAACTGTTTCGCCCAAGTCATCATCCTTGGATACGACCAGCACTCGGCCCGTCTCAACAGCAACTACAGCTTGACCGGGCTCCCCTGCCAGTTCGATTCCACTTAATGTTTCCGCGAACGTTCTGACAACGGTACTGGAAGAGAGCGGAGGCACAATCGGGAGATCGACAGCGCCCTCGGCTAGTTCAGACTTCTCACCACTGTGGTCGCCAAACAACGGAATGAAGGATGGTGCACCCGCAAACCAATCCTTATATAATGCCGCAGCAGCATCGAAATTCATTTCCTCCGTCAGCGCAGACGTCACCACCTGTTGGCCTTGCTTCGCAGCAGGTATATCCAGCTTAAAGAGCGCAAACACAATGATGAATAGCGCCCCTGCAATCGCCGTTTGAATGAACAGCCCTCTGACGATGAACCGAAAATCTCGCGGAGCCGGTGTTTTCGGCGGACCGCCTTGCTTGCTGGCCTTCACATCTTTACTCGGTAATGGGGCAATCCGCCAGCCGGCGCTTTCCCACGGATTCGGATTCGCTTTCCACAATCGCTCGGGGTCATCTTCTATATCAGGGAGCTGCACAGGCACAGACAAAGATGCGGTCTTCTTGTCGGGATTCGGCTGATGATCGGCGGGGCTTGGCAATGGCAAAGGTTGAATGCGGGCCTGGGGCTGCTGCATCGCCTGCTTTAGCGGAAGTGTGTTGGTGTTATGCTCCATGATCCGGCGGATACGCTCTTGTCTGCGCTCGCGGATACTGCTTTTTGTATCCATACTAATCCCTCCATCTCTAATCGCTAATATATATGAGCATGTGGGACTAGTTATGTTGTGACACCTCCGTAAACAGCAAAAAGCCGCCAAGCTGATTGCTTGAGCGGCTAAGTGGCCATTTCGTATTTCTCTTGATGCGCCTTGACGCTGAAAACAAGACCGATACAGAGCATATTGAGCAATAAGGATGTACCGCCATAGCTGATGAATGGCAGCGTTATACCTGTTATCGGCATAAGCCCGATCATCATGCCAATGTTCTGGAAGACTTGAAAGACGTACATCGAGACAATCCCGATTATGATAAATGAGCCCTTCAAGTCATAACACTGGAATGCAATGATAATCATGCGGTAAATCAATAAGAAGTAAAGCATAAGCACGACGGCGGCTCCTTGAAACCCGAATTCCTCGCCGATGACGACAAAGATCGCATCCGAATACGGATAAGGAATAAACTTCCGGTTCTTCGACTCGCCTTTCATATAACCATCGCCCGTTAATCCCCCGGAGCCAATCGCAATCTTCGCCTTCTGGGCTTGATAGACTTCTTTCTCGGAGGCCGTCTCGGGATTAATGAATCCGTTAATTCGCTCATACCAGTGCGTCTTCTGGTGTTCTTGCAAATAGTCGTGGATTTGCTTGTTGTACGTGTTGAACAGAAACATGAACAGGACAAGCGATCCGACTGTGATGCCGAGACCTAACAGAACATGCGTATATTTGACATTCCCGATCCATAGCATGCCAAGGACGATAACCAGATAGATAATGGCATTACCCAGATCCGGTTGAATCATAACCAGAGCGAACGGGATAAAAGAGAAGAAGGCAATAACGAGCAAATCCTGCCGGACCCGCAGCGCATCTCCATTCCTTCTGCCCATCAGGTAAGCTACGGTAATGATCAGAATGATCTTCACCATCTCCGCGGGCTGGAACTGAAGTCCGCCGGGCAGCTCGAACCAGCTTTTCGCACCGTTAATTTCAACGGCCGTGAAGAAAACGACTACGAGCAATACAATCCCCAGGCCGTAAAGAAACATCCATGCTTTGAGAAACACCCGGTAATCGAACAAGGTGGCTACTAACGCTACGAAAAATCCCAACCCGTAAAAGATGACCGTCTTCACGTCGTAATTGGCGTAATCGGGATTCCCGTAAGTCGCGCTATGTACCAGCATCGTACTGACGACCATAAATGCCAGCAGAATGATTATCATGCCAAGGTCAACCTTTTTCAGTTTGTTTAGCACCTAGCAATCATCCTATTCCAAGAAACTTGCGGAACCGTTTAATGACGCCTGATTTCTCCTCAAGCGGCATCAGCGGCACCATATCGCCGAGCATGCGGCGCGAGATATTCCGGTAAGCAATCGCGGCACGTGAGGAAGGGTCCATCACGGTGGGTTCGCCTGCATTCGCCGAGCGGATGACCTTCTCGTCATCGGGAACGATACCCAGCAAATCAATGGCTAACACTTGGCAGATTTCATCGATGTCGAGCATCTCTCCGCTGCGTACCATATTGGCGCGAATACGGTTAATGACCAGTCTCGCCGGCACATGAATCTGCTCCAGCAAACCGATGACACGGTCCGCATCACGGACAGCCGCATTCTCCGGTGTAGTGACAACGATTGCACGATCCGCGCCTGCTACTGCATTGCGGAAGCCTTGCTCGATGCCCGCAGGACAATCGATGATGACATAATCGAAGTCTTTCTTCAGTTCAAGGATCATATCGCGAACTTGTTCCGGTGTCACATCTGATTTATCTTTCGTCTGGGCGGCCGGAAGCATGTAAAGCTCCTCGAACCGTTTATCTTTGACAAGCGCTTGATTCAGACGGCAGCGTCCTTCCGCTACATCGATCAAGTCATAAATAATCCGATTCTCCAGCCCCATGACGACATCCAAATTGCGCAGGCCGATGTCGGTGTCGACCATGCAAACTTTTTTCCCCAATAACGCAAGCGCCGTTCCAATATTCGCTGAGGTCGTCGTCTTGCCAACGCCGCCTTTACCCGATGTGATTACGATCGCTTCTCCCATGACTCAACTCTCCCCGCTCCAGCCATTGGTACTGCTGCTATACAGACCTGCTGCAAAATTGTTTCCCGTTATTGCTGCGCCAGCTAGGCTCGAAACACGACCGGCAGCTTTCGCAGCCGCTGCAGCTGTGTCATTTTGTCGATTTTCATGACGCCTTCGCTCAAATACGCAAATTCCATCGTGGCATCACCGGTCATCCACTCATCCGGCGGCCGGCTGATTACTTCGCTAATCCGAAGCTGTGTCGGCCTTAGGAGCGATGCCGCGATAATGGAATCTTCTTTCCCTTTGTAGCCTGCATGCGCCAAGCCTCGAAGAGCGCCGAGCACATAAATATCACCTGTACAGAGCAGCGAGCCGCCTGGGTTTAAATCCCCCATTAGCAGCAGGTTTCCGTCATGCTCAAGTGTCTGGCCTGAACGGATAATACCGGTCAGCACCTTCAAATTGTTTCCGTCTTCCACCTTCGGCTCCGGGCGCGGTTCGCTTTCAATCGACTGCACAAGCAAATTGCCCTGGTTCCGAATAGCGGTTCTTATTCGTTCCTTGTCTTCCTCATTCACTTGCCGGGTGCCGAGCTTCACTTGAACGTGAACAATGGGACCTGTCAGCAGCTGTTGATGCGACTTTTCCAATTTGAATTGCAGCTCATCCAGCAATGCGGAAAAATCACATGTGTCGTCAAGAAGGAAAATCAGACCATCTTTGACGCCTTTGATCGTAATATGCTGCTTCTCGGCCACGCTCGTCTTCACCCCTTCTCTATACGATTCTTTCACGGATGCGTATTTTCCTGCCTGGCATTCGCTATTCTTCTTCCTCTTCCGACTTAGCATTGCTGCCAGTTCGTTCAAACCATCGCCTTGCAGGCACGTAAATCGCTAATGCAAACAGAATTTGAAGAAAAACGCTCGGAATGATGTGATGGGATACTGCCCATTCAAACGTCTGATCCGTCAACCGGAACACACGATAGATGAAATATACGATGGTATCATAGGCAAGTGTGGACATGCAGATCATGAGCAGCGCCATCAGCAAGGTGCTTCTTTTGCGCTCCAGAAGAAAACCGGTCATATAGCCAACCAGTCCCATAGAGAATGAGTGAACCCCAAGAATCCGGCCATAGAAAGCCAAATCCTGCAGGAGTCCAAACGCCAATCCAAGGATAAGCGCTGTATGTCTGCCTCGATATAATCCGGCAAAGAGTACAAACGCTAGAGTGAAATGAGGAATGATCCGTCCTACCATGCTATCAGGCAGCAGCCAGTAGAACCACGTACCTTCGACAAGGAAGAACAGCAGAATGACGGCAACGATACGCTGCATACTCATTCTGCTTTCTCTCCAGTCTCTGGCAATTGTACGACAAATACTTCCGTCAGATGGTCAAAATCCGCAGCCGGCGTAATGGTTGCCGTGTACGTCAAACCAAAATCTCCGACTTGGCTGGAATCGACTGTGCCGATAACCATCCCCCGTGGAAATACATTGCCTTGTCCTGATGTAATGATGGTATCGCCTTTGGTAAGCGGATCATGCTCGGAAATTTTGGACATCGACAGCTTGCCTGTGTCCGAATGATAGTTATCAACAATCCCGAAGGAATCTTTCTCTTTGCCAAGCACCGTAGCGGCGATCGCCTTCGTATCCGGTGAAGTTTCGCTTAACTTCGTAATCGGCATGACCGACGAGAAGAACGGATCCACACGGTTCACGAGGCCGACAAGCCCCTTGTCTGTAACGACAACCATGTTTATCTTGATGCCGTCTTTGGAGCCCAAATTAATGCGGATCGTTTCCGAATAAGGGTCGTTGCCTACGGCAACTACTTGCGCGATCAAGTACTTATAGTTGTACAGCTGCTTCTGCCGTTCCGTAAAGTTCAGCATTTCCTGCAGCTCTTTGTTCTTGGCTTCCACAAAATTATACTTAATGCTGTCTCTTGCATAGGCAGCGGCCGCAATGCGCAGCTCCTCGTTCTCCTTGTAAATGGCGTGCAGGTTGGATAAATCCTTGAACAGTCCGGACACATATCCGGCTGGACGATATAGCCATTCCTGCACGAATGCCGTGGAATCGAGCGAGAAGTTTTCCGGCCATGTCAGCTTCTTCCGGTCACCGATTGAGAAGCCCATGACAGCAACGAATAGGATAAACACGATCATTAATACAAACATCCGCTTATTACGCATCCAATTAAACAACTTCTCTTCACCCGCCCATTCCACGCTCAATGCTGAACGACCAGAAGGCTCGTACAAACCAATCAGCGTCGCTCATCCGTTTTCCCCTAGACAGCTATCCGGATATTATCGCTTGGAACGAGAAACCGGGCCTCCACGTGTTTTGAACAGCTCGATATTGTCCAGCGCGCGGCCAGTACCGATTGCCACGCAATCCAGCGGATTCTCGGCCACAATAACAGGCATGCCCGTTTCGCGGGAAAGCAGCTTGTCCAAATTCTTCAGCAGCGCGCCGCCGCCTGTCAGTACAATACCGCGGTCCATAATATCCGCAGACAATTCCGGCGGACACTTCTCCAGCGTAATTTTGACCGCATCTACAATCGCATTAACCGTATCGGACAGCGCTTCGCAAATTTCCTCCGACGAGATTGGCAATGTCTTAGGCAGACCGGACACGAGGTCACGTCCGCGAATTTCAATCGTTTCCTGACGGTCCAAGGAGAGTGCAGAGCCGATCTCCATCTTCAGCTGCTCTGCTGTACGCTCACCGATCATCAGGTTGTACATCCGTTTGATGTACTGCATAATCGCTTCGTCCATCTCGTCACCTGCGATACGTATCGAACGGCTGGTTACAATACCGCCCAGCGAAATAACGGCAACTTCTGTCGTACCCCCGCCGATATCGACGACCATACTGCCTGTCGGCTCCCATACCGGTAGATCCGCGCCTATTGCTGCTGCGAACGGCTCTTCAATTGTGAACGCTTCGCGCGCGCCTGCTTGCACCGTAGCATCTTTAACCGCACGTTGTTCAACCGCTGTAATCCCGGATGGTACACATACCATAACGTTCGGATGACGAGGGAATAGAGAACGCTGCTTCTGGGCTTGGCGGATAAAATATTTAATCATCGTTGAAGTTGTTTCAAAGTCCGCAATAACGCCGTCCTTCATCGGACGAATCGCACGAATGTTGCCAGGTGTACGGCCAATCATCTTCTTGGCATGCTCACCTACAGCTTCAATTGTTTTCGTATCTGTACGTATAGCAACTACGGAAGGCTCTCTTACTACGATGCCTTTGCCTTTCACATATACCAGCGTATTCGCTGTACCAAGGTCAATACCTAAATCTTTTGTGAATCCACCAAACATGTTTAATCTTCCTTTCTTTCTTAAGACAATACTTCTTATTATATTACATGTGACCTTGCTCCTTCAAACTTATAAAGCGATTGTCACCTATTACCAAATGATCTAATACGTCAATCCCGACGAGCTCTCCGGCTTCTATGAGACGCTGAGTCAGCGCAATGTCTTCCGAACTTGGCGTGGGGTCACCGCTTGGGTGATTATGTACGCAAATGAGAGAGGCACTGCTGCATTTGATCGCGGCCCGAAAAACTTCCCGCGGATGCACCAGTGTCGCATTCAGTGTTCCGATCGACAACGTTTCTTTTAAAATAACCTGATTCTTCGTATTTAAAAACAAACAGATGAAATGTTCCTGTTTCAGATAACGAAGCTCCTCCATCAAGAGGTTCGCCGCATCTGCAGGCTTCCGAATGGTCGGCAGTTCACCCTGCTCGCTCCTTGCAATTCGGCGGCCAAGCTCGATCCCTGCACGCAGCTGAACCGCCTTAGCCGGGCCGATTCCGCGAATCTTGGTCATCTCGGCAACGCTCATATCCACAAGTCCGCGCAAATTGCCGCATTGGCCGAGAATCCGGGATGCAAGCAGCACAGCAGATTCCCGCTTCGTGCCGGTACGTATTAAGATGGCCAGCAGCTCCGCATGGCTTAATGCTTCAGCGCCAACGGCCAGCATCCGCTCTCTGGGCCTCTCGGTGGTTGGAATATCCTTCAGTGCATAGGATTCTCGTTGCGATTCCATCTCTGTTCCCTGCCTTCCCGCGAACTGATCGGTCAAATGACATCGATATGAAATTCAGCCAGCATGTCCGACAACAGAGATAGAGAAAGTCCTACCACGTTAAAATAGCAGCCGTCGATGTGGTCAACAAGTGTTGCGCCAAGTCCCTGTATGCCATAGCTGCCTGCTTTGTCCATAGGCTCGCCGGATGCGACATAACGTATAATTTGATCATTATTCATAGATTTCATCATTACCCGCGTCATGCGATGATGAATCAGCTCTCGTCCTGAAGACGTATCGACAAGGGCAATTCCCGTATAAACTTCATGCTCCCGGCCTTGCAGCTCGGTCAGCATACGGATCGCATCCTGCTCGTCCGCTGGCTTGCCCAGCACTTGTCCATTCAGTACGACGATTGTATCCGCACCAATTACAAGCGAATGGGATGCATCGTCATCATGCAGCATCTCCGCGGATGCTCGTGCTTTACGCAAGCCAAGCTGCTCGACAATTTGAGCCGGCAGCCAATCTGTTGGGGTACTTTCATCGGTATCGCTTGACAAAATGAGAACCGGCAAGGAAAGGTCAAGAGCTGCGACCAATTCCCGCCGGCGAGGAGATGATGAAGCCAGCACGAGCCGGCGAACGTTCGATGAACTTGTAGGAAGGGATACTTTCATGGATGCAGCGCTCCTTAACGCGTTGTGTCGGTTCCCTAAAGCTTGCGGTAGACCCATATTGCGACGATCAGTCCGATGATGCTTAGGAGACTAATCTCGATCCGCAGCGTAAACGAGTAGCTCAGAACGAGTAAATCCGCAGCCGGTGACCATACGACAGGTGACGTTTTGGTTAGGAAAGCAAGCCCCGGCACCTGAGACAACCAGCGGGACACCAGTGCGCCCGTAAGCAGCCCGATCAGAATGAAAAGCAGCAAAACCCAGATGTTTTTCTTCATCTTCCAACGTCCCTCGCCATATTTTGACACGTATACTTTATTATACGCGCCACGGGAACGCTTTACAATGCATCCATCGATTCAAACCAGGCTTTCTCTGCGAACACGGCTTTCATGAGGGAGGCCTGCATCGACCATAAATAAGCATCGGAAGGTTTCTTCGTATACTCATCAGCTGCCACGGCTGCTGTGTTAATCAATTGCGTCAATTTCTGAAGCGATGACTTGTTTACTTTATCGGTTAAACCAGCGGCAAGCGCATTAGCAGAAGTGATCCACTGCTGGTGCAGCTCTTTCCAGTCCCCCGCATCATCTGTAGTGCCGCTCAACCGTTCTACCGTAAGGCGGTCCAAGCTGGCGATCAGTCCGTTCGTTTGCTCGAAGAAGGCTTCCACCGCAGATGCGTCACCTTTGAAGGCGATGCTGGTCACTGCAGGAAGATCGATTTGCTTGACGTATACGTCCATATTCGTCAGCAAATGGCCAAGCATCTGCGCCTCATCACGATCCGGCGACATCCCTACATAGACCCGGTAGTCCTCTTGCGTTGTAAGCGGGGCAGCTGCCAGCCCTTTAGCCGCAAGCTCATCAACCGCTGCATTCAGACCTTCCTCGTTGCTGAATACGCCATATTGAAGCATGTAATAGGAACTCTCCGGTATATGAACTTTGATCATCGGCTGGGCTGCTGTTGAGCCGTTTCCGCCGTTATCGACTGCGCCGCTGCTGTTAGTGGCACCATTGGATGAAGGTGTATTGACCTTGCCATTAGCGGATGTGCTTGCGTTTTGGCCAGTCGTTCCTGCCCCGTCAGTAATCGTACCGCTTACGGAGGCCTCCGGCTGATTGGTGGAACTATCCGATCCAAACGATCCGTTCCCCGTGAACAGCGCCAACACAAAGTACCCGAATAAAGCGCCTGTCGCAATAGCCCCGGTTACAGAAGCAAACACTTTAAACCATGACGGTCCTTTGGACGGCCGTTGATTTGTTCCGTTCATATACGAACCGAATGATGTGCGGGCATTCATTTGCATCTCGTTCCGCCGTCTCTCACGCTCTTCCATTTCCTCATCGAGAATCGGATACATATCGATTACGTTCCGATCCGCTTGGATCCGTTTGCGAGGCTCCTCATACTCGTCTCCCAGCAGGATCGTATCCGTCTGTTCGATATGCGGTGGCAGCTGCTCCTGCGGAGCATCGTATAGTTGATTGTCATGCTTTATCGTCCGCGCCGGCTCGTTCGGGCTCGGCTTCCTTGTTTTCTGGCCGTCTGCTTCACGAATGAGCTGCTCCAGGGCATGGGCATCATTTTGGAAGGGGCTGTTCCATGAACCTATTTCAGACGTGAATTTCATTTCCTCTTGAAAGAACGGCACGACATTCGAGGAATTCCTCTGTTCCTGCCTCTGTTCCTGCTTCTGTTCCGGTTTCTGCTCTACTCGTGCTCCGCTCTGCCGATCGAAACGGTACGTAATGCGTCCTTTAGCACTCATCGCATTCTCTCCTTGTCCACATACTCTAGTAAGAGTCTATGAAAAAGTTAAGAGGAATATGACCCGCCGCTCGAAGCTGCAAGATTGGACGTTTTGCATTCCTTGACCGGTATATTCCTTCTAAGGTATATTCAGTTTATGAATTCCACAATGAGCGCTCTTGCCGAGCCTAATCGATTACGAATCGTCGAGCTCTTGCGGGACGGCCCGCTGACTGTTGGTGAAATCGCCGAAAGGCTTGGCCTTCATCAGCCGCAAGTGTCCAAACATTTGCGCGTTCTGCTGGAAGCCGGTCTCGTCGAGGTTCACCCCGTCGCCAACAAGCGAATCTATAAACTCGGGACGAAACCGCTCCAAGAACTCGACGATTGGTTAAGTTCCTTCCGCCGTACATGGGAAGAGAGATTCGATCAATTAGATGAATATTTAAAGAAGCTGCAAGGGAAAGATGAGAATGCCGGAGAGTAGGAGGGGCGGTCGTCGTTTAGATAGATAGGTATAGATAAGCATCCCATTACAAAAGAACCCCCACTCTTAGAAGTGGGGGTTCTTTACTATCGGCATTCACGCCGATACTACTGCATGCTATTGCGCTCTAGCGCGCAGCGTCTTCGCAAGCGAATCCGCTACCTTCCAAATATCGCCCGCACCCATCGTAATCACGAGATCACCAGGCTGCACTTGATCGGTCAGGACGGCTAGCACCTCATCCTTCGTAGGATAGTAGGATGTATTCGCATTGCTGTTCTTTATGATAAGCTCTACGAGTTTCTTCGAGTTCACGCCTTCGATTTGCTGCTCGCCGGCCGGAGAATAAATATCCGTGATCAGCACCTCATCCGCCTCTGTGAAAGCACGGCTGAACTGATCAAGCAAGAAGAAGGTTCTGGTGTAACGCTGCGGCTGAAATACCGCGATGATCCGTTTACCGGTCGACTTTGCTGCACTGATTGTAGCTTCAATCTCCGTCGGATGATGCGCGTAGTCGTCAATAACCAGAATGTCATTGACTTCGCCGAGCACCTGGAATCTGCGTTTCGCCCCGCGGAAATCAACGATAGCTGCCGCGATTGCCTCGAAAGAAACACCTGCTTCCAGACAAGTAATAACGGTCGCCATCGCATTATATACGTTATGGCGCCCAGGAACAGACAGCTCGATTCGACCGAGCAGCTGACCTTCGCGTGTCATATCGAAAGAGGCTTTGCGATCGCCAAGCGAGATATTCTGTGCACGGTATGTCGCTTCTTGATCGATACCGTACGTCAGCACGCCTTCACTGCCGAGTGGACCTGCGATCAGCTCTGGCAGCATCACCTGCATATTCGTGTCGTCCGCGCACACAATCGCGCTGCCGCCGTCCTTCACTTGGCTTAGAAACTGCACGTAAGCCGCTTTCAATTTATTGAAATCACCGTCATAATTTTCGAGATGATCCGGTTCAATGTTCGTTACAATTGCGATTGTGGGATGGTACTGCAAGAAAGATCCGTCGCTCTCATCTGCTTCCGCAACGACATACTCGCCTTTGCCCGCTTTAGCATTTGTGCCGACATTGACGATTTCGCCCCCGATAATATAAGTAGGATCGAGTTTGCAGTTTTCCATGACCAGCGCGATCATAGAAGATGTCGTCGTTTTACCATGTGCTCCTGCTACTGCGACGCCTTTGCCGTTATTCATCAATCTTGCAAGCATCTGAGCGCGGTGCAAAATCGGAATGTTCAGCTCTTCTGCCGCTTTGCGTTCCACATTGTCTCGAGACAGCGCAGTCGAATAGACGACCAGATCTGCCCCTTTGACATGCTCCGGCTCATGGCCGATGTAAATGCGGGCTCCATTAGCAGCAAGCTTCTCTGTAAGTTCTTGCCGAGCAACATCAGAGCCGGTCACTTTATAGCCCATCTCCAGCATAACGCGCGCGATTGCGCTCATGCCGTAACCGCCAATTCCGATGAAATGTACGTGTTCTGCCGTATTCAAAGACGGTTCACCAACCTTTTTCAGAATCCTTATTATAGAGCAATTGGGAGCGGACGTCGGCAATCAGATAGAGTGTTCCGGTTACGACTGCCAAATCATCCGCATTCGTGAGCGACTGCAGCCGCTCAAGTGCAAGCTTCCAATTCGGTTCGATGATGAGCTCGAAGGAACGGTCGATTGTCTCCCGAATTTCCTGAACAAGCGCTGCCAGCTCTTGCGCCGGCAAAGCTTTGCGAAAATCCGGCTCGGTCACGACAAGCGTATCCACTAGAGGTAGTATATGCCGCAATGTGTCACGATGATTCTTGTTCGCGAGCATACCCATCATCAGATGAAGTTTGTCGTACCGGTACGTGCTTCGCAGCGACTCCGCCAGCATTTGCGCGCCTTCCGGATTATGTGCGCCGTCGATCAGAAGTCGCGGCGATGTACCGATCATTTCAAGCCTTCCCGGCCAAGCGGCCGTGCGAAGCCCTTCTCTTAAATCCTCATCTTCGAGAATAAGCGCATAGTATTGTCGCATAATTTCAAGCGTCATCACCGCAACAGCGGCATTCGACTGCTGATGTACACCGTTAAGCGTAATGGTGAGCGGCTCAATCGAACGGAACATGCCTTCAAAACGGAAGGTTTGTTCATTCTCCTCCACATGCAGCGGTTGGATCGCGAACTTATCTCCGAGCATATAGAGCGAGCTATTCTTCGCTTTAGCTGTTTCCTTAATGATCGCGGCTGCTTCCGGTTGGCTGACTGCACTGATGACCGGAACACCGGCTTTAATAATCCCGGCCTTCTCTCTTGTCACAGCCTCAATCGTATCCCCGAGAATGTCCATATGGTCATGCCCGACATTCGTAATGACCGAAACAATCGGAGTGACGATGTTCGTCACGTCCAAACGGCCGCCAAGTCCGGTCTCCCATACAACAAAATCCGGGTAAGCTACGGTGCCATAATAGAGAATGGCAAGCGCCGTCGATACCTCGAACATCGATGGGGAGCCAAGATCCGTGGCTGCGATCTCTTCCACCAAAGGCTTCAGCCGGTTGGCGAGCTTCAGCAGCGTTTCTTCCGGAATATCCGCTCCATTGTATTGGAAACGGTTCGTGAATTTCGTGATATAAGGGGACGTGAACGTCCCCACATCATACCCGCAGCGAAGCAGGACGCTTGTTAAATAAGCGCAGACCGAGCCTTTGCCGTTCGTCCCGGCGACATGAATAAATTTGAGCCGGCGCTCCGGATGACCCGTAAGCTCCATCAGCTTCTCGATTCGTTCCATGCCCGGACGGATGCCGAAGGCAACGAGTCCTTCGATCCAATCTCGTGCTTCTTCATAACTGGTGAGCGATGCCGCCGTATCCGACTCCGTAGTCATCTGTTGTTCTGTCATGATTCTCTTCCTTCTTCCTGGCGGTCCGGATTAGCCTCTTAGCTCGGCAATCCGCGCTTTCACCATATCCCGTTTTTCGGCGTAATCAGCCATCTTGGCACGCTCTTCTTCGATTACCTTAGCAGGCGCTTTCGCAACGAAGCCTTCATTGCCAAGCTTCTTCTCTACCCGCTCTACCTCGTTCGTCAGGTGGGCAATTTCTTTCTCAAGACGAGCAATCTCTTGCTCGATATCAATTAAGCCTGCCAGCGGCAGATACATTTGAGCGCCCGTCACGATCGCCGTCATGGCTTTATCCGGCGCAGCCAGATCCAGACTCATGGTAAGCTTCGACGTACCGCAGAAGCGGATAATGAACTCTTCGTTGCGTGCCAGAATAGCAGCTTCGCTCTCGCTGGACGGCTTAATTTGCAGCTCGACCTTCTTGCTCATAGGGACATTAACCTCGGCACGAATATTCCGAACCGCGCGAATCATATCCATAAGCAGTTCCATCTCGGTTACTGCATCAGGTGCTTCAAGGGCTTTATCATAGACCGGCCACTCTGCAAGTGTAATGGTCTCGCCTTCATGCGGCAAGTGTTGCCATATTTCCTCGCTGATAAACGGCATGAACGGATGAATCAGGCGCTGCGTGCGATCAAGCACGTAGGCAAGCACCGATTGTGTAGCGCGTTTGGCATGCGCATCTTGACCATTCAGGTTCAGCTTCGCGAACTCGATATACCAGTCGCAAAGATCATCCCAAATGAAGTTATACAATACACGGCCGGTTTCGCCGAAATCGTAGCTGTCGATCAGACGTGTAACATCGGCAACTGCAGCATTCAAACGGTGCAGAATCCAGCGGTCAGCCGTGCCAAGCTTCACGTTAATATCGATATCCGCAGCGGTTACGCCTTCTAGGTTCATCAACGCAAAGCGGGATGCGTTCCAGATCTTGTTCGCGAAGTTACGCGCTTGCTCTACACGTTCCCAGCGGAAACGCAGATCCTGTCCAGGCGTGCTGCTGGTCGAAATCATATAACGCATCGCATCTGCGCCGTATTTCTCAATCACATCAAGCGGATCAACGCCATTGCCGAGCGACTTCGACATCTTCTTACCGTTCTCATCACGAACGAGACCGTGCATCAATACGTCTTTGAACGGAATTTCGTCCGTAAATTCAAGCGCGGTGAAGATCATGCGAGCAACCCAGAAATAGATAATGTCATAGCCGGTTACAAGTACGTCTGTCGGGTAGAACCGTTTCAGATCATTCGTTTGCTCCGGCCAGCCCAGAGTCGAGAAAGGCCATAGCGCTGAGCTGAACCAAGTGTCGAGGACATCTTCATCTTGACGAAGCGATTCGTTTCCGCAAGCGGAGCACGCGCTTTGATCTTCACGGGCAACATGCATGGCGCCGCAAGAGTCGCAGTACCAAGCCGGGATGCGGTGACCCCACCACAGCTGGCGGGAAATACACCAGTCGCGTACGTTCTCGATCCATTGCAGGTAGATTTTCTCGAAGCGATCCGGAACGAAGTTTACGCCTTTACCGGACTGCTGCGCGTTAATTGCAGCTTCCGCGAGCGGCTTCATATCAACGAACCATTGCGTCGACAAGTACGGCTCGACTACGGCTCCGCTGCGCTCGCTGTGGCCGACTTGATGAACGTGATCTTCGATTTTGATGCAAACGCCGCTCTCCTGCATATCAGCTACGATCTTCTTGCGGCAATCTGCGCGATCCATGCCATTGTAAGGACCTGCTTCGGCATTCATCGTACCGCTCTCATCCATCACAACGATTTGCGGCAAGTCGTGACGAAGACCTACTTCAAAGTCGTTCGGGTCGTGAGCCGGTGTAATCTTAACCGCGCCGGAACCGAATTCTTTCTCTACATACTCATCCGCAATGATCGGAATTTCTCTGCCGATGATCGGCAGTACAATCATTTCGCCGATCAGGTGCTTATAGCGCTCATCCTCCGGATGTACCGCAACCGCAGTGTCGCCAAGCATCGTCTCCGGACGCGTCGTAGCAACCGTAATGAAACCGGAACCGTTCTTCAGCGGGTATTGCAGGTGGTACAGGTGACCGTTTACTTCTTTATGCTCAACCTCGATATCCGATAGCGCCGTACGGGCAGCCGGATCCCAGTTAATGATTTTTTTACCGCGGTAAATAAGTCCCTTCTCGTAGAGACGAACGAACACTTCGCGTACCGCCTGCGACAAACCTTCGTCGAGCGTGAAACGCTCGCGCGAATAGTCGAGAGAGAAGCCCATTTTGGCCCATTGCTCGCGAATCGTCTCATTGTACAGCGCTTTCCAATCCCATACCTTCTCCAAAAACTTCTCACGGCCCAGGTCATAACGAGACTGACCTTCTTCGCGAAGCTTCTGCTCTACCTTTGTTTGCGTAGCGATACCTGCATGGTCACTGCCCGGCAGCCATAGGGCATCATAGCCCTGCATCCGCTTCGTACGAATCAGAATATCCTGCAGCGTAAAATCGAGCGCATGACCGATATGCAGCATGCCCGTTACGTTTGGCGGCGGAATCACGATTGTATATGGCTCTGCCGAAGGGCGCTTGCCCGCTTCAAAAAACTTGCCTTCCATCCAATACGGATACCATTTCGCCTCTGCCGTCTTCGGATCGTACGTTGTCGGCATTTCAGTCGTTGCTTGTTTTTGTGTCATCAGCTTATCCTACCTCCACTGTATTTCTAATCCATTCAAGGATTCCAATACGCATAATTAACGAAAAAAAATAAACCTCTCGCCCTTAATTCAAAGGACGAAAGGTTTAGCTTCCGCGGTACCACCTTTGTTCCGAGCCCTGCATGACGCAATCGGCTCGACAACTTTAAACAGATAACGGCTGCAGCCGGCCGGTACTTACGAAGAAAATACGCTTCGTTCATCCAGCAACTCCGGGGCGACAAATCGCAGTTCATATCCTACAGAACCTCTCAGCGCAGCGGTTCTGCTCTCTGAAGGCATTCCTGCCAATATTCCCCATCAACGTTCATTATAATAAAAGTATTACCCTATTTTTTCTATCATACACGTTATTATTTGTTCACGTCAATCCCAGCAGGATAGCGGCCTAATTCAAGCTTTCCACAACTGGCAAAAAGCCCCTCCGGGGACCGGTTAAGGTCACTCCTAAAGGGGCTGTTCGCTGTCGTTCACTTAAGTATCGCGAGTCCTGCCATCACCATGCCGGACTACGGAATATAGAGCACCTGGCCCTCACTGACGCTTTGGTCGGAGAGTCGGTTGTAAAGTGCGATCTCGCGGGCTTGCAGCTGGTAGCGCCCGGCAATAACATCAAGCGTCTCTTCACGCTGCACAATGCAGATGCGCAGCTTCCGGAACGATTGCTCATCGCCTGCTCTGCCATAGAACAAGTTCTTCCACTCGATCTCGTCACCGCTCGATTTGCGAGCTTCTGCAGCCTTCGCTTCTGCAACTTGCTCAGCAGCGGCCCTGGCTTCCTGCTCCCTGCGGCTCGATTGCAGCAGCGCTCTGAACCCGACTCCGCCGGCAGACTGCGGCTCGGCCTCCTCCTCGGCTTGCTTGCTTGCGAGTGCGACGCGCATCTGCTTGCGGGCGGCTTCTGACTCCGATGCGGAGACGTCGCCGTATTGCTGAGCTTCTACGGGAACCGTCGCGGCCTGAACTTGCGGGCGAACCTGTGGTTCGCGCTCAGCAGCAGCCGGTATGACGGCCTCCTGTTCAGAGGCGCTGGCATTCACCGAAAACGGGCTCGGTTCATATACGGTAGGCTCTGCAATCGGCACTTGAAATAAGGCAGCCTGAGCTTCACGATTCAGCGCTTCCTGTCTCTCCTGCTCCCTTGCCCAAGCCGACGCTCTTGCCGCGATCGCCTCGTTCTCAGCAGCCTCACGCAGAGCTGCTTCTTCTACTGCTTGCCGTTCATATTCCGCCGCTAATCGCTGCTGCTCGTAATCATATTGGGTGAATTGCGGCGCTTCCTCGGTTTCCCTAGAATGAACGACCGTAATTGGTTCCTCGCGCTGCCAGGATTGTTCAGGCTCGAATTGCTCGATCTCGATACCTAATAAGGATAGAACCCCCGTAATATTGAGTGTTCGAGTGGAGAGCAGATCCACGTCAAAGTTATCAATCTCAACGGAAATGTCATCCAATCGATGTACACGATTCAAAGGCAGCGTAATTTCGACAGGAATCCAATGCTCCAGAGATTGTTCGGCTAAAGGCTCATCTTGTGCTCGATAAACTCCTGTAAGGAGCAAATGGCCTTTTAATAAAACCTGCTCGTCTTGCTGAACAATCCCGATTCGCGGCACAAGCTCGATCTCATCAAGCTCATCGATCGCTGCTACATCTTCGGGTAAATGTACACGTTCATAAATGTCAAAACGCAAACCACTAGACGGACTGGGCACGCTTGTCGTCCTCCTTTCCCCTTGTCAAGAAGCTTGGTTACAGCTTTCTTCCCTATTTATCTATATGGCAAGGGGTGGGTAGGCATGACTACGATTTTCACAGAGACGCGTACCGCTCTCGGACCTCAGTAAACCAATCCGGCTCGGAGGCGGACAAAACCGTCTCCTCATTCGTCCAAGGGTGTCGAAATGTCAGCTGCTCGCCACGGAGGGCTTGATGACGAAGTTTGCTGTCTGAGCCGCCATAAAGCGTATCGCCGACTAACGGATGTCCCAAATCGCTCATATGTACCCGAATTTGATGCGTCCGCCCGGTTTCGAGCCATACTCGGACCAGCGAAGCGCGCTTATAAACCGCAATCGTTTCGTAATGGGTAATCGCATGCTCACCATTCGGTGAAACGCGTCTACGGCCACTATGATGACGGTCTTTGCCGATTGGTTTATCGATTGTGCCGCGACTCCGATTCAATACACCTTGCACCAGGGCGACATATTGCCTGCCGATTGATTTCTCTCGCATCGCTTCGTCGAGCCGCAGCTGTGCGAGTTCATTCCTCGCATAGAGTACCGGGCCGGCCGTGTCATCATCTAACCGATGAATATGCTTGGCAGGCAGTCCATCCCCGCGAAGAAGCCCCGCACGCGCCGCCTCCTCGTCCAGCGTTCCGCGCTGACCAGGTGCAGAAGGATGCACCGGCATGCCTGCAGGCTTATCCATCACAAGGCACCAATCATCGTAGTAGAGAAGGCCAGCTTTTAGCGACGAAGCTTGCGCTGCATCTCCTTGCGAGATCATACGGAAGATGGCATCGCTCCCTGCATCCGCCGAGATAAAGGTGCGCAGCAGAATGCTGCTTCCCTCCATCCGAATACCACCGACAGAGAACAGCCGGTTCAGCCATTTCTCCGGAAATAAACCAAGGGCCAGCAGCCATTGCCGCACATGATGCGGATGACTCCCGGCCTCTAGTACTGGAACAGCGGCGGAACCAGCGAAGCTGGCCAGCGTTGCCGAAGGCAGCTTCAGCCATTCCCCACTGCGTTCGTAGCTCATCGTATTTCTCATTATTGCTCAGCTCCTACAATACGCTTACTTACAAGCGACGAAACGCCTCATCATGCGCCGCAATGGTCGCGTCAATGGCAGCTTCATCGTGAATGCCGGAGACAAACATCCCTTCGAACTGGGAAGGCGCAATACTAATACCGAGATCGAGCATTGCCGCAAAATATACTTTGAACCGCTCCAGATCCGATGTTTTCGCCGTATCGTAGTTGATGACATGCTGCTCGGTAAAGAACGGACACACCATCGATCCAACGCGGTTAATCGTGTTTGGAATACCATGCTTCGCTGCATTTGCTTCGAACCCGCGCTGCAAACGAACCGCCATCCGCTCCATGTGCTCATAGGTTTGCGGAGTGAGTAGGCTAAGCGTAGTGTAGCCGGCCGCCATGGCAAGCGGATTGCCTGAGAGCGTACCAGCTTGGTAGATCGGGCCGCTAGGCGCCATCATTTCCATAATCTCGCGTTTACCGCCGTACGCGCCAACGGGCAAACCGCCGCCGATTACTTTGCCAAGGCAAGTGAGATCCGGTGTTATGCCGTACAGACCTTGCGCACAGTTCATGTGCACGCGGAAGCCGGTCATAACCTCGTCAAAGATGAGCAAGCTGCCGTACTGCTCCGTAACCTCGCGCAGCCCTTGCAGGAAGCCGGGAAGCGGTGGTACAACGCCCATATTACCGGCAACCGGCTCAACGATGATACAAGCGATTTCTTCGCCGAAGCTTTCGAAAGCAAGCTTCACGGAAGCAAGGTCGTTGTAAGGCACCGTTATCGTATGCGAAGCTACACTTTCCGGAACGCCGGGGCTGTCAGGCAAGCCTAAAGTGGCTACGCCTGAACCTGCTTTTATTAGCAAGCTGTCGGCATGACCGTGATAAGAGCCTTCGAATTTCAGGATTTTGCTGCGTTTCGTATAACCGCGTGCCAAGCGAAGCGCGCTCATCGTCGCTTCCGTCCCGGAATTGACCATGCGTACGATCTCTACGGATGGCACGCGCTCGCAGACGAGCTCCGCCATTAACGTCTCGATTTCAGTAGGGGCGCCAAAGCTGGTGCCTTTCTCTGCCGTTTTCTTGATCGCTTCAATAACTTCCGGATGGGCATGGCCCATAATTAGCGGTCCCCAGGATGCTACATAATCGATGTAGCTGTTGCCGTCGATATCATAGACTTTGTAGCCTTCGCCACGGTCCATATAGACGGGATTTAAGCCAACAGATTTGAATGCGCGAACCGGGGAGTTTACGCCGCCCGGAATGACTTTTTTCGCGCGTGCAAAAGCTTCTTTGGAACGTTCATCCGCTCTTTTATGATTCTTTTCGCTCATTTCTCGCACCTGCCTGTTAAATTGTGACTTTCGTATGGTAAACTGCTAAGAGATTATCAGGTTATAACTGTTGTGCAGTTCATAGGGAGAGGCTGGTCATACGTGATTGAATTGCTTAAGCAAGTACAGCTATTTGAAAATTTAAACGAAGATCAGCTGCAGCGTATACTGTCGATTACTCGAAAACAAACATTCACGCCCGGGACAGTGCTCTTTCAAGAGAAGGACCCTGGGGCAGCCTTTTATATTTTGCTTAAAGGCTCCATTAAGATTTATACCCGCAGTACTTCCGGTGACGAGAAAGTGTTATCGCTGATTCAGTCCGGTCAAAGCTTCGGCGAGCTGTCGCTGCTCGACGGTCGTCCACGCTCTGCATCTGCTCAAACGCTGGAAGACTCGACACTGCTCGTTATCTCCGCCAATGACTTTCATGCCCTGCTTCGCGAGCAATTCGAAATAACGCGCCATATTATGACCGAGCTTTGCCGCAGACTGCGTGATACCAATCAACATGTCTACGATCTTACCTTTGTTGATTCGCGTACTCGGGTGCTGAAGAATGTCATTCTGATGGCGAACCGACATGGCACACGGGCCGGAAACATTATTACGATCAAGATGCCGCTCAACTACGATGAACTCGCTCAAATGGCCGGTGTAGCCAAGCTGGCACTTTCCCAAGTGCTTCGAGACCTTGAGGATCGCAAAATATTAACGTTTGGCTTTAACGAATACAAACTCGACTTGGCCCGCCTGAACGGTTAACGCCGTCCAGGCTTTTTTACGGCCATTTGTTACGCTTCGCCTCTCAGCCAGCGTGCTGCATCCAATGCATGATACGTAATAATCAAGTCCGCGCCTGCACGCTTCATCCCCGTCAAAGTCTCCAGAACGACTGCGCGCTCATCAATCCAACCGTTCGCCGCAGCTGCTTTAACCATGGAATATTCAGCGCTCACGTTGTACGCTGCAACCGGCAGGTCAAAGTGCTCTTTCAGCATCCGTATGACATCCATGTAAGCAAGCGCAGGCTTCACCATAAGGAAGTCTGCCCCTTCGATAATATCCGCTTCAGCCTCACGAAGCGCCTCGCGCGCATTTGCGGGATCCATTTGATACGTCTTACGGTCGCCGAATTGCGGCGTGGAATGTGCGGCTTCACGGAAAGGTCCGTAGAAAGCCGAAGCATATTTAACCGAGTAGGACATGATCGGCACCATTTCAAAGCCTGCCGCATCCAGTCCTTCGCGAATCGCTCCCACGAACCCATCCATCATATTCGAAGGTGCGATAATATCTGCGCCAGCCTCTGCTTGCGACACTGCTGTTTTGACCAACAATTCCAGCGAAGAGTCATTGTCAATCTCGGCATTGCCGGTGCGGGCATCATGATGGATCATGCCACAGTGGCCATGGTCCGTGAATTGGCACAAGCACGTATCTGCAACGACCAGAAGCTGCGGCGCCCATTCTTTGATTGCCCTTGTTGCCTGTTGAACGATTCCGTTCGGATCGTATGCGGAGGAACCAGCCGCGTCCTTCGAATCCGGAACGCCGAAGAGCAGAACGGCTTTCACGCCTGATTCCACTACTGTAGCCACTTCCTGCTTGAGCAGATCGAGGGAAAGATGATAAACACCAGGCATCGAAGAGATTTCTTCCTTCACGCCTGTACCATGGGTAACAAATAACGGATATATAAAGTCGTCTACAGATAAATGTGTTTCGCGCACCAGCGAACGCAGCGCGCCTGATGAGCGAAGTCTGCGGTTTCTCGTAATTGGAAATGCCATAATTAGAAAGCCTCCTTCTTAATTGCGATGCACGAGCCGTGACTCGGCTATAGCATCAATAAGTCCATCAATCGTTGCATCCTCCGGCTGTATCGTCACCTTCAGACCGGCTTCTTCAGCCGTCTTCGCCGTTACCGGGCCGATACAGGCGATGTCTATACCTTGCAGCAGCTCAAGGGGATCTTGCACCCCCATGCGACGCAGTACTTCGAATAAGTTGGTAACGGTGGAGGAGCTGGCGAACGTAATCACATGAACGCTTCGTTTCTGAAGCAGCTCAAGCGTCTCCTCATCTTGATTATCCGCAAGAATCGTTTCATACACGTCGATTTCTACTGGGATTAGTCCCTTCGCCTTTAGGTCTCTCGGCAGAACTTCACGAGCGAGATCACCTCTTGGCAGCAAGACACGTTGGCCGGCAATTAAGTGATCCGACAAGCTGTCAAGCAGATCATCTGCTTGGAACTTCACTGGCAGTACATCGACGAACAATCCGCGTTTCTCCAGCGCTTCTGCTGTTTTAGGCCCAACGGCGGCAATACGTGCCTTGTGGAACCGTCTGATATCGATACGCAGCTTGTTTAACCAGCTGAAGAAATAGTCTACACCATTTACGCTCGTAAACATAATCCAGTCGTATTGCTCGGCTTCATTCAGCGCATTGTTAACCGAGTCCACAATCGCAGCTTCCTTAGGCTCACGAGTCTCAATGACCGGGAATTCGCATGGCTCACCGCCTAGCTCCTCAATCCGCTCCGCCAAGTCGCTGCTCTGTGCTCTGGCTCGTGTAATCAGCACGCGAGTACCGAACAGCGGCTTAAGCTCATACCACTTCAGCTTCTCGCGCTGCTTGACTACATCACCGACAACAATGACTGCCGGCGGCTGGAAGTTGGCTGCTTTAACAATCTCCTCAATGGTTTCAAGCGTGCCCGTCACCGTTCTTTGTTCCACTCTTGTCCCCCAGCGGATCAGAGCAACAGGCGTCTGTGCAGGCTTACCATGCTTAATAAGCTGTTCTGCTATATAGCCGATCTTAGCGACACCCATTAAGAAAACAAGCGTCCCTGTAGCATGGGTTACTTTATCCCAGTGGATGGATTGATCAAGCTTGTCCGGACTTTCATGTCCGGTAATAATCGATAAGGAAGAAGCCAAATCGCGATGTGTCACAGGAATACCCGCATAGGCCGGAACAGCAATGGCTGAGGTGATGCCTGGGACGATTTCGAACTCGATGTCATTGTGATACAGCAATTCAGCCTCTTCACCGACACGTCCGAAGATGGTAGGATCGCCGCCTTTCAGACGGGTCACGATCTTGCCCTCGAGCGCCAGATCCACAAGCAGCTGATTGATATCTTCTTGTTTCATGGTGTGCCGATCCGGCAGCTTGCCCACGTAAACCTTCTCAGCACCCGGCTTTAAATACCGGAGCAGTCTGGGACTGGCAAGTCGATCATATACAACGACATCACATTTACTGATGCATTCTTTTCCGCGCAGCGTAATCAGCTTTGGATCGCCTGGTCCGGCTCCAACCAAGTAGACTTTCCCTTTGCTCTTCCCCTTCAGCAAAACGTTCATCCCCTTACTTCTGCTAAAATACGATCTGCTCCTCTAGCTTTCAATGCTTCTGCTGTTTGTAACCCTAATGCTACCGGGTCTTGTCCGCGCAACGTTTCTTTAAGCAAAATACCGCCATCCGGCGAACCGACAATTCCCGTCAATTCAAGCAGACAGGATTCTCCATTCTCATCGGTCTCGACGATCGTAGCATGTGCCCCAATCGGAATTTGACAGCCCCCGTTAAGCGCGCCAAGGAAACTACGTTCAGCGGATACGGTGAGCGCTGTGAGCGGATCATTGAGAAGGGACAGCAAGTGACGTACTTCTGCGTCCTCTGTTCTGCACTCGATGCCAAGTGCACCCTGACCAACCGCAGGTACGCACAGATCTTCCGGCAGATAGGAAGAAATTTTCGATTCCCAGCTCATGCGATGAAGTCCGGCTGCTGCCAGCACAATTGCGTCGAAGCCTTCACTCTCCAGCTTCTTGATTCGGGAATCGATATTGCCCCGAATGGACTCGATCTGCAAATCCGGGCGAGCGTTCTTGAGCTGACTGGAACGACGCAGACTGCTTGTCCCAACCTTTGCCCCTTTAGGCAAGTCAGAGAACGTAAAACCGTTTGATGTAATGATACAGTCTCTCGGGTCAACCCGCTTAGGCACCGCACCGTTCATCAATCCTTCTGGAAGCTCATATGGCATATCCTTCATACTATGTACAGCTAAATCAATCTCTTTATCAAACAATGCCTGCTCGATCTCTTTCACGAACAGACCTTTACCTCCGACCTTGGATAAGGTGACATCCAGAATGCGGTCGCCTTTTGTCACGATTTTGCGAATCTCGAACGTATACGGCAATCCATGCTGCTCGCTTAGCGCTTTAAGCTGATCTATAACTTGACCGGTTTGCGTCAAAGCGAGTGCGCTCTGGCGTGTTCCGACCACAATAACGCGGGGTTCTTTATTTCTGTGGGACATATTAGTTGCTCCTCTCAGCCGCTTGCAGCAGCCTGCTCATCCATTCTTCGATCTGATTCTCTGTATAGGTAACTCGTCCAACGTTTTGCCCTGCTTGCTCTGCAACCTCTTCTGCAGCCATTCGCAATATTGCGCCTCTCAGCTCCGGATTCAAGCCGCTCGACAACACGCGCGTCCGCAGCAATCGAAGTCCTTCGACGTTATCTCCGAAGCTTTCGCCAAATTGCTTAGCTAACCGCCGCTTCACAATCGCAGCCAAAGCCGGGCTTGCTCCGCCAGTCGTGACAGCTAGCAGCAGCTCGCCGCGTCTTACTGTGGAAGGAGTCACGAAGCTGCCTTCTTCGCCAAGATCGGCAACATTTACGAGTGTGCCAAGCCGGTCCCCCAAGGCTGCAATCTCTTCATTGACTTGACGATTGTTCGTCGCAGCAAAAACAAGCATCGCGCCTTGCAGATCCCTTTCCCTGTATTCCCTTTGCACAAGCCGTATAGACTCTGCCTTAGCAAGCTCATGAAGCACAGATGATGCAGCAGGGGCAATCACCTCTACCTGATCCGCTCCCCCATCCAGCAATCCTTGCACTTTACGCTCTGCAACAGAGCCGCCTCCGACTACAACACAGCGCTTTCCTTGAAGCTTCACCATCATTGGATAATAGATCTTCACGAATGCAACCAACTCCTTGGCTCTCCTTAAGACCAGCCGTGAAAATTCGAGGCTTGATTCATCAATACATTAAGCAGCATGACGCCATAGCTGATCAAATTCAGCCGCGCGAACTTCCAGCCTGAACCGTCAAACCATTTGTGCCCCAGCAAATTCCAGATATATATCGACAGCGCTATAAAAGATGAAATAACCTTCAAATCAAGCAGAAGTCCATAGCGGCCTTCTATGAGAATCGAAGTAACAGCCATTGCGAGCGATAATGTAAGCAGCGGCGTGCCGATCAGCGCTGCTCTGAACATGAAGCGATCCGCTACGTCCAAGCTAGGCATTCTCTGCATACTCTTGGTCCATTGCTTGCCTTTGAGGCGAGCGAACAGGAACATATACATGCCTGAGAAAATCCCGCTGATCGTCAACGCGGCATACGCCAAGATCATGAGAATGATATGAACGACCAGCATGTTCTGCGCCAATTCCCATCTCGCTAGAGATGCGCCTGAGCCGATGCCGAACAAATTGACGGTCAATACTGCGAAACCGATAACATTTACGAAGAAGACGATAAACTCCATCCTAAAAAAACGGCTCATCACAAGTGAAACCGTGATAAGCAGCCAAGAGAAAACGAGCAAATATTCGAACAATGAGATGTTGGTCATGTCCAGATGCGAAATAATCCGATTCACAATAAAGCCTGTTTGCAGCACCCAGACGAAAATAAGCAGCCCTGTTCCCACTTGTTTCGCTTGCCGATTTCGATCAACGAAATCGGAGAAGTAAAACAGAAGGCTCAGGGCATAGATATACAGCATTCCATCATAAAACCAATTTTGTGTAACCATAGATGGCCTCCGCAAACTTTGAACAAGTTATCTGGTAACCTAAAGTCCTGTTATTACGACCGGGACTTTAGGTTGTAATTGCCGCAATTGTACCCTTAAGTACCGGCATTGTATCTCCATTGGATGCGACTTCTTTCGCCCCTGCCGGATTACGTTGCTCTGCGTTGTTCTTCGTTTGTTCAAGCTTCTCTTCCAAGGCGAATAATTTCACAAACATATCCATAGCTTCGTCTGCATGCTTCTCTCCTGCCATTTCTTTAATGCGCAGAATCGGATCATGCATCATTTGGTTGACGATGCTCTTCGTCAGCTTGTGGATGACTTTAAGCTCACGATCGCTTAGACCAGGAAGCTTGTTCGCCAAGCTGTCCATCGTTTCCGCATGAATGTCCGTCGCTTTATCCTGCAGCGCGCGAATCAGCGGTGCAACGCCTAATGTTTTGTACCATCCGCGGTACACATCCAGTTCAGCCGCAATCATTGTTTCGATCTTCGCAGCTTCCGTACGACGCTGCTCCATGTTGCTCTCCACGATGCCTTCCAGATCATCGATATCGTATAGGAACACGTTCTTCACCGATGCAATTGCAGGGTCAAGGTCACGCGGTACCGCAATATCAATCATAAAGAGCGGACGGGATTTACGTTTCTGCATAGCTGCGGCAACCTGCTCACGGCCCAGTACATATCCATCTGAACCTGTGGAGCTGATAACAATATCCGTTTCATGCAATCGCGAAATCGCATCTGCCATCGACAGCGGAGTTCCGTTAAACTTATCTGCCAGCTGCACGGCACGGTCATAGGTACGGTTGACGACGAATACTCGTTCCACACCGTTCGCATACAGATGCTTAGCTGTTAATTCACTCATCTTGCCGGCGCCGACGATCATGACCGTCTTGCCGTTAAATTGTCCGAAGATCCGTTTACCCAGCTCAACTGCTGCGTAGCTGACCGAAACCGCGGCTTCACCGATAGCTGTATCGGAATGTGCCTTCTTCGCTAAAGTAACAGCTTGTTTAAAGATCGTATTAAACAATGTGCCTGTAGTCTTCTGCTGCTGTGCAAGAAGGAACGCATTCTTCACTTGACCCAGAATCTGAGTCTCGCCAATGACCATGGAATCAAGTCCACAAGTGACACGGAACAGATGGTCGATCGCCTTCTCATCCTCATACATATATAGATCCGAGGTAAATTTCTGTCTCGGCGTATTAAACCATTTCTCCATGAAACTGCGTATATAATGTCCGCACAACGTCGGACGGTCAACAACAGCATACAATTCAGTGCGGTTACAGGTCGCAACAATGACACCTTCCATAATGCTTTTCGTTTGCTTCAACTGCTCAAGCGCCTCAGGCAGATCTCGTTCGGAGAATGTAAATCCTTCCCTCACTTCAACCGGTGCTGTGCGATAATTAAGACCGACGACTATAATGTGCATGCGCGTTCACCTGCCCTTCACTAATCATTTTTTCATCATTTAGTATAGCACAGTTAGACATGATGTACCCCTGCAAATATGAAAATTGTTTGAAAACGCGCAACCTGGTTTATGGCATCAAAAAAGGCCACGGATTTCTCCATGGCCCCTCTTTAGTCATATGAAAATGCTACACAAGTTCAACTTGCTTCATATCCGCTTCCACGACTTGCAATTCACCCATACCGCGAACTAGTTTCTTAGCATGTGTTACTTTTGGTTTCAAAACAGACATCATGTAGTCAATCGCCAATTGTGGATCGACTGTTTCTCCACATGTATAGCAATCAAGAGCCGCAAAGCCTCTCTCAGGATACGTGTGAATGGAAAGATGACTTTCTGACAGCAGTACGAGCACTGTTGCGCCTTGTGGCTCAAATTGTTTCGCTTGAACTGAGAGTACTGTAGCGCCGCATGCTTCTGCAGCCTCTACCATTTGGGCTTGTAAAAATTCCGCGTTGTTGAGCAGGTCAAAATCTACACCCCAAGTGTCAACAGCAACGTGTCTTCCGAAAGTTGAATATTCCATCTCTCGGTTCCCCCTTCCTAGGAATAAAATGTTTTGTAATTTCATCCGCTAGGACCTACGTCATTCACTGCCCGAGGGACTTTCCTCTCGCAACATTACCATGTCCTGAGTGAATCCTGGTTCCTATTCATTGCAACGAAAATAAAAATAACATCTATCGCTCAGAAATGCAACAGTTTTTTTTGGGCAGAATTAAGTTGACAACATGCAGTAAACTCCAGTAAACAACGTATGTACGAATTGTTGAGCTGGTGATGGTCCTCAGCAAAATTTATCGCAAATAAAAAAGCCGCATATGAGCGGCTTTGGAAGAATGATTCTCTACGGTTTTACTTATGCCTCCATCAAGAACAGCGCTCTTGCATGCTGTGCCAGACGTTGGTCAATAAGCGAAATTTGCCCGCGATCACTGCATTGATTGCGCAAATCGAGCAATTGATTAATCGCACCTTGCACGATTTCAATTTCCTTCTCGATGTCGTTCACGCGGAATGTCGCTTCAAGCTGACCGACGGTATCTTTGAATTCAAAGATGACTCTCGACTCATTGTTCTTGATTTCGACAATTTTGCGAACAGTTCCTTCAGCATAATGATAGATCATCGTATAATGTGGATAAATGCGATTGACGACTGCATCTCCGCGGAACAGCGATACCGCTTTGCGCATTGCGTTCGTAAGTCTTGGATGTACGATACGGCATGAAAGTGCGCATACGTACAAATCTTGCTTACGTTCGAAAGTAAGGCGGACTTCTTCTCGTCCTGCGTCGTCCTCGAGAACCATCTCGTGATTGCCATTCTCTAGTACCCGCACCTGCTGCTTAATATGCTGGTCTTCAAAAAACTGGACAAATCCCGCCATCTCTTCAGCCGTTAATTGCAGAGAAGCATTGACATACTCCGTGGCTATCCGCTGAGCCATAAAAATCTCCTCAATTCTATAAAGTAACGCGTTTGTAAATCAGTTGCTTACCTATATTATACCCGATCGAAGCGGTTTATTCCTGCCGCCCATTCGCGATATTCACGCATATTTCTGAATAATCAAGGAGATTTTACGAAGAGTCGTTGCTTTTATGCGTTATCCTCACTTTTCGATTGAAACTTCTTCGGTTTCTTCCGCTTCTTCGCTTGTTTCCGCTATCGTTTGATTTATGATTGCCCAAAGCTCATCGCGGCCGAGGCCTGTCTCAGAAGAGAAGAGAACATGATAATCTCCTGTTTGAAAGCCCAGCTTCTTCTTCACGATCTTCACATGCTTGTCCCATTTACTCTTCGGGATTTTATCAGCCTTTGTTGTCACGACACAAACAGGAATTTCATAATGCTTCAACCAGTCGTACATGAGACAGTCATCCACGGATGGCTCATGACGGATGTCGACAATAAGGAATACCATCTTCAGCGGCTCACGGACGCTCAGGAAAGTCTCGATCATCGTGCCGAACTGCGCACGCTGTACTTTCGATACTTTGGCATAGCCGTAACCGGGGAAATCGACCAAGTAAACTTCGTCGTTCACACGGTAATAATTGAGCTGCTGCGTCTTCCCCGGCTGCGAGCTTGTTCTGGCTAAGCCTTTGCGCATAATCATCTTATTGATGAGTGATGATTTGCCGACATTAGAACGCCCTGCCAGAGCGAACTCTGGCAAGGCATCGACCGGATATTGATCCGGCCTTACTGCGGATATAACAAATTCAACATTCTTAATCTTCACGTTTGAGCAACCTGCTTTCTTAATGCGTCTGTACCGGCGCTGCTGCCTCCACCTTCACAAGCGCATGCTTGATAACCTCATCCATCGAGCTGACCGGAACGAATTCCAAATCGGCTCTGACGCTGTCCGGTATATCGCGCAAGTCACGCTCGTTGTCCTTAGGAATCAGCACCTTCTTGATGCCCGCCCGGTGTGCTGCGAGTGATTTCTCTTTGAGACCGCCGATTGGCAGCACACGGCCGCGAAGCGTGATCTCACCGGTCATCGCCACTTCTTTATCCACCAGACGATTCGTTAAAGCAGAAATAAGTGCCGTCGCCATCGTAATGCCTGCAGACGGTCCGTCCTTCGGAATTGCACCCTCAGGAATATGGATATGAATATCATTCTTCTCATGGAACAGCGGGTCAATACCAAGCTCATTGGCTCGGGAGCGTGTATAGCTGAATGCTGCTTGCGCAGATTCCTTCATCACATCGCCGAGCTTACCTGTCAACGTAAGCTTACCGCTGCCCGGCAGCACCGTTACCTCAATAACGAGCGTATCGCCGCCAACCTCGGTCCAAGCAAGGCCGGTAACGGCGCCGATCTGGTCCTCGACCTCCGCCATGCCGTACCGGAATTTGGACGGCCCGAGCCATTCCTTGATTTTCGCAGAGTCGACCTTAATCGGAGTAACATTCTCATCCGTCACGATCGCTTTCGCAGCTTTCCGGCACATCGCCGCAATTTGCTGCTCAAGGTTACGCACGCCGGATTCTCTTGTATACTCGCGAATGATTTGAAGTAGGCCGTCTTCTCCGAGATCTACTTGCTCTTCAAGTAAGCCATGCTCACGTTTCTGCTTCGGAAGCAAATAACGATTGGCGATTTGCAGCTTCTCAAGCTCCGTATAGCCGGGAATGTACAGCACTTCCATCCGATCTAGCAGCGGCCTTGGAATGTTGTGAATAGCATTCGCCGTCGTCACGAACATGACATTCGAGAGATCGAACGGCACTTCGATGAAATGATCGCTGAACGTATTGTTCTGCTCCGGATCAAGCACTTCAAGCAGTGCCGAAGCCGGATCTCCACGGAAATCCATGGCCATCTTATCGATTTCATCAAGCAAGAACACCGGGTTGAGCGATCCTGCCGTCTTCATGCCTTGAATGATACGGCCCGGCATCGCGCCGACGTATGTACGGCGATGTCCGCGAATTTCAGCTTCGTCGCGTACGCCGCCAAGCGAGATACGGACAAACTGTCTGCCAAGCGACTTTGCAATCGAACGCGCCATAGAGGTTTTACCGACCCCCGGAGGGCCAACCAAGCAGAGAATCGGGCCCTTCAGCTTCTTCACGAGCTGCTGTACCGCTAAGTATTCCAGCACGCGTTCCTTCGGCTTCTCGAGTCCGTAATGATCCTCGTTAAGGATAGCCTCCGCTTTCGCGACATTCAGATCATCTTCCGTCAGCTTGTTCCAAGGTAAGGAAAGAAGCCAATCAATATAATTGCGGATGACACCGCCCTCGGCCGAAGTCGATGGCATCTTCTCCAGACGGTCGATTTCCTTCTCGACCTTCTCTTTCACTTTATCCGGAATACCGGAGTCCGCCATCTGTGCGCGAAGCTCTTCAACTTCGCCGGCACGGCCTTCTTTCTCGCCGAGCTCCTTCTGGATGGCTTTCATTTGCTCGCGCAAATAGTATTCCTTCTGTGTTTTCTCCATCTGCTTCTTCACGCGCTGGCTGATCTTACGTTCCAGCTCCAGCACTTCGCGCTCGTTGTTTAAGATATCGAGCAGGCGCTCAAGCCGCTCACGTACATCAATCGTTTCAAGAATATCCTGCTTATCCTTGATCTTGAGCGACAGATGGCTGGAGATCACATCGGCAAGCCTGCCCGGCTCATCAATATCCGAGACAGCCGCCAGTGTCTCCGGTGTTACTTTCTTCGACAAATTGATGTAATGCTCGAACTGGTTAAGCACCGTCCGCATGAGTGCATCAATTTCCGGATCTGTCGATTCCGCCTCCGGCAGTTCTTTAATCGTGACCTCGTAGTAGTCATCATTCGGCAAATAATCTACGATTTCGGCACGGACAACGCCTTCCACCAGTACGCGGATTGTACCGTTTGGCAGCTTGAGCATTTGTCTGACTCTTGCAGCCGTGCCGACGCGGTAGATATCTTCCTGTGACGGCTCTTCAATATTCACTTCCGATTGCGAACAAAGCAAAATCATATGATCGTCCAGCATTGCGCGATCCAGCGCTCGCACAGATTTCTCCCTGCCTACGTCCAGATGCAGCACCATGCTGGGGTATACAAGCAGCCCCCGAAGCGGCAGCAGGGGCATACGACGACCTTTCCATTTAGCAGGTCCCATTCCAGCACCTCCGTCTTTGAAGCTTCCTCACAGATCTTTCGTAACCGATTCCCTCGGCCTTAAGTCTTAGGGCTTTCATCCATTTTATCACTCAACGGAATCCGCCTGCAAATAGGGCAGTCCTGTTGCGATAAATACGTCGGCTGCAGGCGCCTGCGAAGCAGACTGCATTTGCGTATCTTCAGCACCAAACACATGGCGGAATACCTCATCCACATGCTCTACAGGAATAACTTGCACACCTTGTAAATCAGCAAAGATAGCCTGCCAATTTTCCCTTGGAATCAATACGGTATCTGCTCCGGCTTGGAAAGCCGCCTCTACTTTAGCAAGCACACCGCCGACGGGCTTCACGTTACCATGAATCCCTACTTCACCGGTCATGGCAAGCTTATTGCTGATTGGCTCTCCTTTAATGGCAGAAGCGATTGCCGTAGCCATCGCGATACCGGCAGACGGCCCGTCAATCGGTGTTCCACCGGGGAAGTTAATGTGCAAATCGTAGTTTTCCGGTTTCATGCCCATTCTTCTAAGTACAGTAAGGACGTTCTCGATCGAGCCTTTAGCCATGCTTTTGCGTCTGAGCGTACGGCTGCTTCCGCCGCCCAGCTCTTCTTCATCTACAACGCCTGTGATCGTGTACACGCCTTTTCCGGCTCTTGCACCAATTGCGCTTACTTCGATTTCCAGCAGCGTCCCCATATTCGGCCCGTAGACGGCCAGTCCGTTCACAAAACCAACCTGAGGTGCAGACGGCACTTTACGGTCAGGACGCGGAGGGATTTGACTGCTGTTGACGACCCATTCAATATCTGCGGCCGAAATGGTGTCTCGTTTCTCCGATAGCGCAAGTCCTGCGGCGAGTTGAATAACGTTTACAGCTTCGCGGCCATTGGTTGCGTAACGCGTTACGACATCAATGGCCTCTTGAGAAGGAGGCAGGCCGATCTTCTTCAGCGCATTCACGGCAATTTGCGAGATCTCGTCCGGCAGCAGCGGACGGAAATAGATTTCCATACAGCGCGAGCGCAGCGCCGGCGGGAGCTCCTGCGGTGAACGCGTCGTAGCACCCACAAGACGGAAATCAGCAGGCAAGCCATTTTGGAAAATATCATGGATATACATCGGGATATTGTTATCCTCGGAATTGTAATACGCGCTTTCCAGATACACCTTGCGATCTTCCAGTACTTTTAACAACTTATTCATCTGAATCGGATGCAATTCACCTATTTCATCAATAAACAGCATCCCGCCATGCGCTTTCGTTACAGCACCGGGCTTCGGCTGCGGGATACCGGCTACTCCCATGGCGCCGGCCCCTTGATAAATCGGATCATGTACCGATCCAATAAGCGGATCCGCGATCCCGCGTTCGTCAAAGCGAGCCGTAGTGGCATCAATCTCCGTAAATTTCGCATCGGGCAAGAACGGTGAAGTCGGATTCTTCTTCGCTTCCTCCAGTACAACCCGCGCGGCAGCCGTTTTCCCAACGCCCGGAGGGCCGTAAATAATGACATGCTGCGGATTCGCGCTGCACATCGCCGCTTTGAGCGCGCGCAGACCGTCCCGTTGTCCCACAATATCATTAATCGTTTGCGGCCGTGTTTTCTCAGACAGCGGCTTCGTCAGCGAAACGGAGCGCAGCTTGCGCAATTTATCCATTTCTTTCCGTGACTCTCGGTCGACAGCCGTTCGATTTGTTTTCTGATTGCGCAGCAAATTCCAGAAGTACAAACCAATCACAATTGCGAAAAACACCTGGATCAACATCAAAATCAAACTTAAACTCATAGCAATTACTCCTCTCTTAAGAAGACTAGCGGCGCGGGCAGTTTCGTTCCTTCTCGGGATGAAAAGAAAAGAAACGGCTTACGCCGTTTTTCTTCATACAAAAAATCCGGCTTTACGGGGCTCATACTGTTCAGTATTGCCCCCGGCCGGATGGAATAATCGCTATGAATACGTAAAGTTTGAACGGTTTTCCTATGTGGTTACATGAGGTCCGGGCTGATGCTTGCGCCCCGGAATTTCGCCGGTCTCTTCAAAGACGCGTACAATCTCGTCAATTTCCTTCTTCAGCTCCGAGAGCAGCTCGGCTTCAGGCACTTTGCGAATCATTTCTCCGTAACGGAAGAGCATGCCTTCGCCTCTAGCTCCTGCAATCCCGATGTCCGCTTCACGCGCCTCGCCCGGGCCGTTAACAGCACAGCCAAGAACGGAAACCTTGATCGGCACCTTGATTTTGCTGATGTATTCTTCAACCTCATTGGCGATAGAGAACAAGTCGATATCCAGTCGTCCGCACGTCGGGCAAGAAACCAGTGTTGCCGCGTTCGTAATCAGACCGAAGGTCTTCAGCAATTCACGCGCCACTTTCACTTCTTCTACCGGGTCTGCGCTAAGGCTGATTCGAACCGTGTTACCGATGCCCATTGCAAGCAATGCACCAATACCTGCCGAACTCTTAATCGTACCGGTGTGAAGCGTACCGGCTTCCGTGATCCCAAGGTGAAGCGGATAACGAATCACTTCCGCAGCCATACGATAGGCTTCGATTGCCATCGGCACGTCAGAAGCTTTAAGCGAAACGATAATATCATGGAAATCAAGCTCTTCAAGAATACCGATATGGAAAAGTGCACTCTCTACCATAGCCTCGGGAGTCGGGTAACCATACTTCTCAAGCAAATGGTTCTCAAGCGAGCCGGCGTTAACTCCGATTCGAATCGGAATGTTCTTCTCTTTACAAGCCTTCACGACGGCTTCGACTTTCTCGCGGCGTCCGATATTGCCCGGATTGATCCGAACTTTATCTACGCCGTTCTCAATCGCAGCAAGTGCAAGGCGGTAATCGAAATGAATATCCGCAACAAGCGGAATATGAATGCGTTTCTTGATTTCTTTAATGGCTTCGGCAGCTTCCTTGTTGTTGACCGTAACCCGGACAACTTGGCAGCCTGCTTCTTCCAGACGCAGGATTTCGGCAACGGTTGCCTCAACATCTGCTGTTTTGGTCGTACACATACTTTGAATAATAACTTCATCACTACCGCCAATCGTCAGCGGGCCGACTTTGACCGGTACCGTATCTTTACGCAAATACATCAGGTAACCTCTCCCATGAACGTCAAAGTCCACCCTTGCGATTAGCGTTGCCGCGCCGCAAGGGTGGAAGCATTTGAGGTGTTATTTATTGGATCAGGCGCTTTCTTCCTTCTTCTTGCCCTTCTTGGAAACAAGCTCAGGCATGATCCGGTCTTGAACGACCTTCTCTGTAATCAGACAGCTGCTTACATCGTCACGTGAAGGTACTTCGTACATCACGTCAAGCATCAGCCCTTCAATGATCGCTCTCAAACCACGAGCACCTGTATTACGCTTAATCGCTTCTTTCGCGATTGCATCAAGTGCTGCAGCTTCGAATTCGAGCTTCACATTGTCCATCTCAAGCAGCTTCTGATACTGCTTCACGAGCGCGTTCTTCGGCTCGGAGAGGATACGGACAAGGGCGCTCTCATCAAGCGGCTCTAGTGTCGATATGACAGGCAAACGGCCGACAAACTCCGGAATAAGTCCGAATTTGAGCAAGTCTTCCGGAAGTACCATCGACAAATATTCACCCGGTTTCAGATCCTTCTGACCGTCTCCGGCCGCGTTAAATCCGATAACTTTCTTGCCAATCCGGCGTTTGATCAGCTGCTCAAGACCATCGAAAGCACCGCCGCAAATGAACAAGATGTTTGTTGTATCGATTTGAATAAATTCTTGATGCGGGTGCTTGCGGCCGCCTTGCGGTGGAACGGAAGCAACAGTGCCTTCAAGAATTTTGAGGAGCGCTTGCTGTACGCCTTCACCGGAAACGTCGCGTGTAATCGACGGGTTCTCGGATTTGCGCGCTACTTTATCAATCTCATCGATGTAGATGATGCCGCGTTCAGCTTTCTCTACATCGTAGTCTGCTGCTTGAATCAATTTGAGCAAAATATTCTCAACGTCTTCACCGACATAACCGGCTTCCGTAAGGGAAGTCGCATCCGCGATAGCAAACGGAACGTTCAAAATTTTGGCCATGGTTTGAGCAAGAAGTGTTTTACCTGAACCTGTAGGACCTACAAGCAAGATATTACTCTTCTGCAGTTCTACATCTTCAAGTTTATTCTGCGAGTTTACGCGTTTGTAGTGGTTGTAAACCGCTACAGAAAGCGACTTCTTCGCTTGTTCTTGACCAATAACGTATTGGTCTAAGATGTTGCGAATATCGCGCGGTTTCGGAATATCTTTCAGATCCAGCTCTTCTTCATGACCGAGCTCTTCTTCAACGATCTCCGTACACAGTTCGATACATTCATCACATATATAGACGCCAGGTCCGGCTACGAGTTTGCGAACTTGATCTTGCGATTTGCCGCAGAACGAACATTTCAACTGGCCCTTCTCGTCGTTAAATTTGAACATGAGTTTTCACCCCTTCTTGTTGATTCGCGCGAATTACAGAGAGTTTACGACCTTATCGATCAGACCGTAATTCAACGCCTCTTCAGCACTCATGAAATAGTCACGATCCGTATCGCGATCGATTCTTTCATAAGGCTGACCTGTACGATCCACTAAAATTTGGTTGAGCTTCTGTTTGGTCTTCAGAATCCAATCCGCGTGAATCTTAATATCCGAAGCTTGACCACGAACTCCGCCAAGAGGCTGATGGATCATAACTTCAGCGTTTGGCAGCGCGAAACGCTTGCCTTTGGCTCCTGCCGTAAGCAGAAGTGAACCCATGCTGGCAGCCAAGCCTACGCAGATCGTAGAAACGTCCGGCTTGATAAACTGCATCGTATCATAAATACCCATTCCCGCGGTAACCGAACCGCCGGGCGAGTTAATGTACAGATGGATGTCCTTCTCCGGGTCATCGGCTGCAAGGAATAGCAATTGCGCAATGACGGCGTTGGCAACATCGTCGTCGATCGCACTTCCTAGAAAAATAATCCGATCCTTCAATAAGCGGGAGTAGATGTCGTAAGAACGTTCTCCCCGATTCGTTTGCTCAACGACCATAGGCACCAGATTCATGCGATCAACCTTCTTTCGTAATCGACTTTTTGAAGATATTCACCGCGGCAACGTCTAGCGCCGAAAGCTTTTTCTTCTAATCCGTTCTTATTTTAACATGTTCCAGTTGTAATGTCATTTTTCTGACTATTACATTATACGATAAGGGTAAATACATATGTATGTTTCGGTTCCTGCCGCATGCCGCGAAGCCGCGATGAGGATAAAATAAGGCACGTAAATACGTGCCTTATCGTTTCATTTCTTATGCAACTACTGGAGCTGTTTTGCTGTTGTCAAGCAAGAACTTGATTGTTTTGCGCAGTACAAGATCTTCTTGGATGTTTTCCAAGTTACCGTTAGCTGTGAAAATCGAACGAAGCTCTTCAGCCGTACGGCTGTATTGTTTCGCAAGTTTCTCAAGCTCTTCGTTCAGATCTTCTTCACCGGCAGTGATGCCTTCGTTCTTCGCAATTTGCTCAAGAACAAGGTTGTTGCGAACGCGTTTGATTGCGTCAGCGTGCATTTGAGTGCGAAGAGCTGCTTCGTCTTGACCGGAGAACTGGTAGTACAGATCCAAGTTCATGCCTTGTTGACGAAGACGATTCTCGAAATCGCGAAGCATGAACGAAGTTTCGGATTCAACCATTGCGTCTGGAATTTCAACGACAGCCGCTTCAGCTGCTTTCTCAACGACCGCTGTTTCACGAGCTGCTTCGTTTTCTTTTGCTTTTCTGTCAGCAAGCTTTGTTGCCAGATCTTGCTTGTACTCTTCAAGAGTATCGAACTCGCTTACGTCTTTCGCGAACTCATCGTCAAGTGCCGGCAGGCTCTTACGTTTGATTTCGTGAAGTTTCACTTTGAATACTGCAGGTTTGCCAGCAAGGTGTGCCGCATGGTATTCCTCAGGGAACGTAATTTCGATATCCTTGAAGTCGCCAGTAGCCATACCGATAACTTGATCTTCGAATCCTGGGATGAACGCACCGGAACCAAGCTCAAGGGAATGACGCTCGCTCTTGCCGCCATCGAACGCTACACCGTCAACATAACCGTCAAAGTCGATTACTGCAGTGTCGCCGTTCTCAGCTGCGCCTTCTTCGATCACGTTCAACTCAGCGTGACGTTGTTGCAGACGAGTAAGTTCAGCTGTAATTTCTTCTTCTGTCACTACTGCTTCAGCAGAAGGAATTTCGATGCCTTTGTACTCGCCAAGCTCAACTTCCGGCTTAACAGTTACTTTTGCAACATACTTGAATGTTTGGTCTTTCGCGAATTGCTCAACATCGATGTCAGGACGATCAACCGGAATAACACCAGTTTCTTTCAGTGCCGCTGCATACGTGTCAGGAAGCAAAATGTCGATTGCATCTTGGTACAAGCTTTCGATTCCGAAACGCTTCTCGAAGATACCCCGCGGTACTTTACCTTTACGGAAACCAGGTACGTTTACTTTCTGAACGACCTTCTTAAATGCCTTGTCAATCGCTTCATTAACTTGTCCTGCCTCAACCTCTACGTTGATGGAGACAAGATTCTTGTCTATTTTTTCCCAAGTTGCTGTCATGTTATGCTTTCCCCTCCAAATTAAATAACGCTTCTGCGTCAGATCTTACCCGTAATAAACCATTCTATTATAATCAACATTTTCATTAATTTCAAGACTAGCCACCATCACCGTCCAATTTTAATTGCGCGATTTGCCGTAACGACCTGCAAGCCTGCTCATAACGGAACCGTAGAGCATCGGTAATCCCGTAAGTTTCCCGCACATCGTCGTCATCTACTCTGCCATAAAGTGACAGTTCAAGCACTTGATGGAGTGCAGCTGAGTAGCAATCCACAGTCTCATCGTCGTCAGATAGCAGCCGGCTGTATGCCGTCGTGCCGTATAAGCATTGCAAGCACTCTTTCCACAGCTCTCTTGCAAAATGGGGCATCGATGCTTCCTGTACCTCTGTTACCGATTCTACCCGTTCTACGACCCTTGTAACCACCGGCGGAAAATCATCCATCGAAAGCGGAGTCGCTTCGATCTCGAGATCCACCTGCTCCCCAAGTCGATCCAACCTAATGGCTCCGGTTACACCGCGCTTCTTCAAGGATTGCAGCGCCTTGAATTGAAGGGCAGGATGCAAATCCGTTCTCGTCAGCCACGTAATGATTGCTTCATCCACACTGGGATGCTTGAGATATGCAGCCCGCTCCAATGCCAAAATTTGCTGATCGGCAACGGGATGATGCTGCATGATATAAAGAACCTGCTGCACGTAAGCTTCATCGTGCTCACCGGAAGTCAAGGCCTCCCGGCGAAGTGTCTCCTCATCGCCCTCTGGTTCAGTTGAATCCGTATGTATGCTGTCGTTCGAGTCTCCATAGCCCGGAAAAGCAACATCAAGCCATGATAATAAATTGGTCCATTCTTCGTAGTGACGCTTCTCTTCGCCCTGGCAATTCAGCAAGAAACGAAGCAGTCCCTTAGCTTCTCCATATTGTTCGGATTCGAGCATGCGCGTCAGTTGGTTCTGATATTGATCCAGCATATTCGGAAACAAATATACATTCTCTCTGTTATCACCCTGCGAGGGGCCTGAGGTTGTAATAGAATCACCGCCTTATCAGTCAAACTGCCTGCAGAAATGCGTATTATGTACAGTTAGATTTCGATTATATCACTCTCTGCTGTTGATTTCCATTTTAGCCTGTGCTATTATTTGTCTACTTTGTTTTTTCTGTGCGGGTGTAGTTCAATGGCAGAACGCCAGCTTCCCAAGCTTGAGGCGAGGGTTCGATTCCCTTCACCCGCTCCATGATTTACATATAACCATCCGGTTAGGAATTCGGGAAGAATTCCGAGTATTCCCTTCATCTGCTTTAGATTTATTCCTTTCAAAAAAAAGTAGTTGCACTACCGGAACACTCCGTGATATACTACTTCTTACGTGTCCCAGTAGCTCAGTTGGATAGAGCACACGCCTTCTAAGCGTGTTGTCGGGGGTTCGAATCCCTCCTGGGACGCCATTTATACCAAGCGTTTCAGACACTGCTTCATTAATTACAGCCTCCTGTTGAATTGTGCTTCGGCACATTTTCCGGGAGGCTTTTTTTGTTATTTCAGCTTTTGAAGGACGCTTCAGCGTCCTTCGAGCTACAATGCTTTGGAATTATGGAATCCCTCCGTACGCCCCTCTCTCCCTTCGCCAGTTCGTTAGAATGCCATATCCCCTCATTAAATGCTTAAATAGCGCCTTCAATTATTCCCGTGATTTCTCTCAAAATGTGGTACTATTAGTCTATCATTCTAGCGAATAATGACTTTCAATGTCGGAGGCTGTCGAAATGAGCTCATTTGCCGAATCAAATCGCCATACGCGTAAAACCGCTTCACCCATCCAGCGTGAAAGCGCCGAGCAGAGCAGCCGAGCAGCAGCCTCGCCAGCTAACAGCCGAGAAAGCGAATCGGAACCCGGAAAGCTTCTACAAATGCAGCGCGCATCCGGCAACCAAGCCGTGCTGCAGATGATGCAATCAGGCAAAAGAACGATTATGCGTCAAACCGGCGCAGCTCGGATGGGCAGACCTGACCGAGTCAATAGTCCGGCTTCTTCTACAATGCCTGCGACACAAGCGCCTACTCAAGCACCTGCCCCGGCAGCGCCGGAACAACAAGCGCAAGAAGCGGCCGCCGCGCCGGTAACAGCTCCAACCGTTACCGCAAGCGCACCGGCCAGTCCTGCAGCCCCTGCCGCACCATCAGCTCCGGCTGCGGCTGCCGCTCCAGCAGCCTTCACTCCACCGCCGATCCCCGCCAATTTGAAGGGCAAGGCAGGATACAGCGAGGTCTATAACTGGCTGAAAGAGCAGTCCACGAAAGAAAAGAAATCCGCTCTCTTCGCCTACTTCGACGCCTTGACGCCGGAACAGAAAATGTCTGCGATTCGTGCGATGAACGGAGCTAGCAAACGATTCGTTGACCTGGATACAGTGAAGAAAACGATGGTCAAAGGTATCATCAGTAAATCCGTCGATTGGGATAAGTTTTCGGTTTTCTCTCGCGATGCCAGCAAGACCGATACGAAGAACTACAATGCAGATACGGACAAGGACTATCTCGGCTACGCTGCAATTGGCACTTCGGCTTCTACAGGCGGTGCCGGCGGTTCGGCTACCATTAGCGCCGGATTAGGGGCGAAGGACGCCTTGCCTGTAGCGGAAGGAATCGGACCCGCGGCAGGTGCACTAAGCGGCCTAGCTTCGATCTCCCAGATCTACAATGCAACCGATAACTATGATGAATCGTTAAGCAATACTGGCAAAGCACAGCAAGTCATAGGAGAAGGCGGCGCAGGCGCCGCCGATCTGGCACGTTTCAGCGCCGGTACCGTGAATAGTGTCCGTACGGTTGCGGACATGGGGCTGAACGCCGGAGCAACCGTTGCTGCCGGTGCGGCTGGCATCGTTGGCGGCGCGGCCTATATGGTCAGCGGCGTTGCCGGTTACCGTGAGAACAAGAAGAACGCCAAGAACCTGCATGAGATGGAAGACAAAATGAAACAGGCCAGCGATACGCGTGCCACTGATCTCGGCCATGCCGCTAACCTTGGCGGTTCAACGCAGGAAATGAACAAAGAAAAGAACAAAGCGACAGCCGTCAAAGGCGCGCTAATGGTCGCAGGCGGCGCCGCACTCTTAATCGCAGCCGCTTCGCCTGCCGGCCCGATCCTGATCGCACTCGCTGCGATTCTCGGCGGCGTTGCGGCGATCGTGAAATTTTACAAGAAATATAAACGGAAAGAATCGTTCGTCGATCGCGTTCTTAAGGTCGATGACGCGATGAAGAAGCCTGAGAATGAGAAAGCGGGCAAAGATAAAGTTAGGCAGCAGCTTATCGAAGAGAAAGGCTTTAACAGCGTAGACCAGTGTTATGCCCAAATCGTGACGGATCTGGCAGGTATGCTGTTTGAAAGCGGCGTGCGCGGCGACGATGCGGACAGCAAGTCGATCATCGAGAGCATCGGGCTTCGCGTTGACAGCGCCAAACAGAAACCAACGAAAGAAATGATTGCGAAGAAACTGCATAACTAACAAAGGAGACTGACCCGCATGTCCTTGCAAGAAGACGTGATCAGTATCGATTACTTGAAGCGGACGCTTCGTTTCTATGAGAATATTGGCATCACCTCCAAACTGATGGGGCCGACAGAAGAAGCGCCTTACACCTCCCTCATTATCCGTTTCACGGAAATCGGAGAGCACGAAGCGAACATCGACCTGGAGATGAGTTTCCTGCCTGGGCTGCAAGAGCTGAATCAGGAAGGTGTGTATCTCTTCCAATCCTTCGCTGTGCTGGCTCATCAAACTTCGAAAGATCATGAAGCGGAGCTGCTTAAGGCGATCAGCATCCTCAACATCCAGCTCCCGCTCGGCACATTCGGCGTCTTCCCTGAAGGCGGCGCGCTGTACTTGAAGCAAACGGCGATGTTATCCCGTGAAGGTCTTGTCAGCGGTAACGCCGTTAAACTGCTGGATCAGCAGAACGGTGTTCTATTGCATCAGCTGCATCAATTCACCGACTATTTGCTCAATGTCTCAGCAGGTAAACAGAAAGCCGAATCAACACTGTTGTAATGACGCAAACTACTCCTTGGAAAGGAGTGGTTAACAAAATGCCATCCAATCAGCAAGCACCACAAAGACCGACGTCGTTCCCACCGCAGCATCAGAATCGCCAGCCCGGGCTTGAAAGCGAGATGACCCCTCGCCCACAATTTGAGTCGCCGGCTTATAAAGCAGCAGGCAAGCTTTCGGGCAAGGTTGCCGTTATTACCGGAGGAGACAGCGGGATCGGCCGTGCGGTCGCACTTATGTACGCCAAGGAAGGCGCGGATGTCGCGATCGTCTATTTAGACGAAGATGGCGATGCGAGTGAGATACGAGGATTAATTGAGGGGTTAGGCCGAAAATGCTTGACGATCGCCGGCGATATCGGGGATCCTGAGTTTTGCAAGAAGGTCATTTATGATACGACCTCGCAATTGGGAGGCCTCGATATTGTCGTGAACAATGCCGCTGAGCAGCATCCGAAGGATTCGCTTGCGCTTATTACTCCACAGCAGCTTGAGCGAACGTTCAAAACCAATGTATTCGGCATGTTCTACCTGACTCAAGCAGCTTTGCCACATCTAACTAAAGGCGCGACCATCATCAATACGACTTCAATAACCGCTTATCATGGCAGTGCTAATTTGCTCGATTATTCCTCGACCAAAGGGGCCCAGGTCGCTTTCACCCGCTCCCTCGCGATGAATCTTGCTCCTCAAGGCATTCGCGTTAACGCCGTAGCACCGGGGCCAATATGGACGCCGCTCATTCCATCGACGTTCGATGAGAAGACAGTCGCTAAATTCGGCTCCGACACGCCAATGAAACGAGCAGGACAACCCGAAGAGCTTGCACCTGCCTATGTCTATCTCGCTTGCGAAGATTCCTCTTACATGAGCGGCCAGGTCCTTCATGTGAATGGCGGCGAGATCGTGAACGGCTAATCATCAGCCCATACCAACAAAAGCCGGCCGCTGCGTGATCTCATTTCGAGTTCACGCAGCGGTCGGCTTTTATCTAGATTCGTTTTAACAGTCGCGCTATGGATCGGTCCGCCTCGCGCAGCACCGTTCGTTTATCGATCGTTCTTACTTTCCCTCGTTCCACAACCATCTTGCCGTCAACCCACACATCGGATACATTTCCTCTTGAAGCCGCATAGACAACCCGTGAGTACGGATCCGCATCATAGGAGGGGAACGTATGAAAATCATTCAAATCCAGCAGAACAAGATCGGCTTTCTTACCTGGTTCGATACTGCCGATCAGATGATCCAGCCCAAGCGCCTCGGCTCCGCCCATCGTTGCCATACGCAGCACCGTTCGCGCATTCATAGACTCCGGACCGCATCGCACCTTATGCAGCATCGCCGTTAAACGCATCTCCTGAAACATATCCAGCGTATTGTTACAAGGCGCGCCGTCCGCACCAATGCCCATGCCGATGCCCTGCTCCAGTAGCTCGGGAACTAAAGCAATTCCGGATGACAGCTTCAGATTGGATCCCGGACAATGGGTCATTTTGGTTCCCGTACGTTTGAGAATATCCTTCTCTTCATCATCGAGCCAGATGCAATGCGCAAGGACAAGTCGCGGCGAGGTCAACCCGATATGATCCAAATACACGATGTTGCGCATCCCGCGCTGGCGCATAACCAGCTCGATCTCCTCGCGATTCTCTGCTGCATGGGTATGGACGAGCACCTGATAGTGGAACGATAAATCCCGCACCTCTTTCAAAAGTTCCTCCGAACAGGAAACGACGAAACGCGGGCAATAGGCGTATCCGATTCGGCCATTGTCGTAACCATGCCACTTCTCCAGCAGCGCCGTGCTTTCCTCGACCGAACGTTTTGTATCTTCCTGTAAACCAACCGGCACATCACCGCCGGCATCCATCATCACTTTGCCCGAGATCGCTCGAATTCCGCTGCTCGCAATGGCCTGGAAGGCAAAGTCGGTATGGCTCACCGTCTCCATATCGAGAATCGTCGTTGTCCCGCTGCGCAATAATTCCCCGATGCCAAGCATAGCGGAGTAATAAACCGATTCCTCATCATGCGCCGCCTCAAGCGGCCAAACCCGAGTGCGAAGCCAATCCATGAGCGCCATATCGTCTGCACGGCCACGGAATAACGTCTGACACAAATGGATATGCGTTTGCACGAAACCGGGCAGCAGCAGCCTTCCTTTGGCTTCTACGACCGTCGTCGAAGCGACATCGTAGCCGCTCGTAATTTGGCCGCCAACAGAGACAATGACATCATCCTTGAACAATACATCGCCTACTACAATTTCGTCCTGTTTATTCATGGTGACAATGGTTGCATTTCGTACCAAGGTTGTTCCCATAAGGCTGCCTCGCCTCCCTCACTTGGACTACGTGGTATGGTTTGTCAATTATGCTTACATTGTACCATGGGTGCATAGGAAAGAGGCAGCATTTTACAGCATTAGGACCAATCCATCAATCGGCCGATCTCCGCTCGAATCCCCGGGAACGACAGCACCTGTTCCTTGAATGACTCCCGCTCCCCCCAATCCGTCTTCATCGTCGGCGTATCGAACAAGTCATCCGTAACATTGGTAAAGGCGTTATGCATATTGTTGTCGTACCAGTCGATTTCCGTCTTCGCATCGTTCTTCACGACCGCGATCATATCGTAATCGTTATCCCGTGAAGCGCCAAAATAAGCGAGTAATTCAGGCGTGCCCGCGTCATTGGTATGAACTTCGATTTCACAGCTGGGCATCCCCTCGCGTTTCACCGCGCGTCTAACGCGTGCATCCGTCACGATCATTTCAAACTCCCCTCTGGAAATAATCCCATCGTTGCAATATGATGCTTAGTCTCGTCCGTCCCCAGCTCGTACAATAGCCGATAGACATCGAGAAGAATGCCGTCCACGCCTGCGTTCATTTGCTTATCACTTGCCGAACTGAACGGCGTTGTAGCATACTGTCCCGCTTGTGCTTCATCCATCGAAGCATATTCCTCGAACAACTCTTGCAAACGGTTTAATTCTTCTTCATTTGCGGTGACGGCAAACTCAAATGCAGTCGCTTCTGGATCCTCTAATATTGAGCCTGCCTGTACGGACACATAATAGGGTTTGCGTGCGTAAAATGACTCATCGTGATCATTGACCATATCGAAAGCACCCTCCTTCATTGCTCTAGCATCCCCCCACGGACAGACATTTTATCCATATTTTTCGCATAACCATCATAGTATCGCTGTTTGAAGCTCTAAGAGAAAGGAATGAGCACCATGTGTGGATTCACGGGCTGGATCGACTGGACCGATGACCTGACAAAACAATCCATCACTCTCGAGAAAATGACCGGAACGCTGGCAAACCGCGGCCCGGATGCATCGGGAACCTGGATCTCGCCGCATTGTGCGCTTGGCCACCGGAGACTCTCCGTTATCGATCCTGCGAACGGTGCACAACCGATGGTTCGTACGTCTGATGACGATTCGTATGTCCTTGTTTATAACGGGGAGCTGTATAACGCACCGGAACTGAAGCGCGAGCTCGAAAGCAGGGGCAGACGGTTTACAACTACCTGCGACACGGAGGTATTGCTCGTTGCCTACATGGAATGGGGCCCTTCTTGTGTGGAGAAATTTAATGGAATCTTCGCATTTGCCTTATGGGATTCCAAGGAGCAGCATCTGTTCATCGCCAGAGACAGACTCGGCGTTAAACCGTTCTTCTATGCGAAACAGCTGGGACGGTTCATATTCGGCTCCGAGCCGAAGGCACTGCTCCAACATCCTGCCGTCAAACCGGAGGTTGGACCGGAAGGTTTGGCCGAGATCTTTATCGTCGGACCTGCGCGTACGCCGGGGGTCGGTGTCTACCGCGATATCGGTGAGCTGCTGCCGGGACACTGCGCTATCTATAGCCGTGCCGGCTTAAGCGTCCGCACCTATTGGAAATTGGAAAGCAAGCCTCATACCGAAACCGTGCAGGAGACGGCCAAAACAGTCGGCGATCTGTTGAAAGATACGGTAGAGCGACAACTCGTATCCGATGTGCCGCTATGTACGCTGCTCTCAGGTGGATTAGACTCCAGCGCACTCACTTCACTCGCGGTCAATTACTACAATGAAACGGGGCAAGGCGTCGTCCATACGTTCTCCGTCGATTATGTAGATAACGATAAACACTTTAAAGCCCATGCGTTCCAGCCGAATGCCGATGCGCCATGGATCGAACGGATGACTACTCATCTGGGCACGATTCATCATTCCATGGTCTTTGATACGCCTGAGCTGGTTGCGTCGCTGCGTGAAGCGATGCATGCGCGCGATATGCCGGGAATGGCGGATGTGGACTCTTCCCTGCTGCTCTTCTGCCGCGAAATCAAGAAGGAAGCAACCGTTGCGATTTCCGGTGAAGCGGCGGATGAAATCTTCGGCGGATATCCATGGTTCCACCGCGAGGAAGCGCTGAATGCAGGCACGTTCCCATGGTCACTTGCGGCAGGCATGAGAGCCGACTTGCTCTCGCAGGACGTGGCCGCATGGATTCGACCGTTAGACTACCTTGGGGATCGTTATTCGGATGCCATAGCCGAAGTACCGCATCTGGCCGGCGAAGATGCCGCAGCTCGCAAAATGCGTCAAATGTCTTATCTGAACATCACTCGATTCATGCCGACGCTGCTTGACCGCAAAGACCGGATGAGCATGGCGGTTGGCCTTGAAGTACGTGTTCCCTATTGCGATCACAGGCTCGTGGAGTATGTTTACAACATACCGTGGGCGATCAAAACAGCCGGGGACCGGGAGAAAGGGATTCTCCGTATGGCGCTTGAAGGCGTATTGCCTCATGATGTGCTCTATCGGAAGAAAAGCCCTTATCCGAAAACGCATAACCCGAACTATCTCAATGCGGTTCGCAAGCAGGTGCTGGAGATCATCCATGAAGGCACCTCCCCACTGCTGCAGCTCATCAATGTGAAGAAGATTCGGGAGCTTGCGGAATCCGAAGCCGCCAGCAGCAATCTGCCATGGTTTGGTCAATTAATGTCAGGACCACAGCTGTTCGCTTACCTGCTGCAGGTAGATATGTGGCTGAGGGAATACAAGGTAGTGATTCGCTAATGTTCTGAAATAAGAGGCTGTCTCCTAAGTGTGCGACCGCACGCTTAGGAGACAGCCTTTTCATTGGATAACAGCACAAGAAAAAGAGCCCGCTAATTGCTAATTTGCGGACTCTATATTGAGCGGATATATCGGAACGCAGCTGCTAGTCGTTCGATGCCAGCTTATTCAACAGTTCCGCGAGCGCTTTACCGCGGTGGCTGATCGCCTGCTTCTCTTCTGTCGTCAGCTCTGCCATTCCTTTGTTTTGCGATTTCAAATAAAACAACGGATCATAACCGAAGCCGCCGTTCCCTCTTGGCCTGTCCATGATATATCCGTCAACCAAGCCTTCACTTTCCATAAAGACTGCTGCAGCAGGATCATATAACGCCAACGTGCATATAAAATTCGCTTCGCTTAGCAGCTTCGTTCCATCCGCGAGCCGCTCCAGCTCCGCTTCGCCCTCTGTAAGACGAGCCAGCTCCTGCAGCAGCTTCTCGTTATTGCGAGTATCTGTCGCACCTTCACCCGAGTATCGCGCAGAGTACACGCCGGGCTCACCGCCGAGCCGGGAAACTTGAAGACCGGAATCATCCGCAAGCACAGGCAGTCCAAGTGCTTCGGCAACTGTCTTCGCTTTCTTGCGGGCATTCTCCGCGAAGGTTACTCCGTCCTCCACCACATCCGGCAGATTCGGGTAATCGAACATGCTAACGACTTGCATGCCAAGCTTGCCGAACGCATGCGCGAACTCACGTACCTTGCCGGCATTTTTGGTCGCTACAACTACCGTATCGCCCTGCTTCATGCTTTCGGATTCCCGATCCGGCTGCCCATTAAGCCAAGCGCGTCCCGCTGTTTCGCAATCAAGCTCGCGATTCCTTCTTCAGCGCTGGCCAGAAGCTCGTTAAACTCTTCACGCGAGAACGGCGACTCCTCACCTGTTCCCTGCACCTCTACGAATTTCCCTGCCCCGGTCATGACAACATTCATATCGACCTTCGCTTTGGAGTCCTCTTCATAGTTGAGGTCAAGCAGCGTGCGCTCGCCGATCACGCCTACACTAACCGACGCGAGAAAATCTGTGAGCGGGTATTTGGCAAACTCATTATTGCTGTTTATCTTATGTACAGCCAGGGCTAGTGCTACGAACGCCCCGGTAATCGACGTTGTACGTGTTCCACCGTCTGCTTGAAGAACATCGCAATCCAGTGTAATCGTACGCTCACCCAGCGCATGTAAATCCACAACCGAACGCAGTGCGCGGCCGATCAAACGCTGGATCTCCATCGTACGGCCCGTCAGTTTCCCTCTGGCCGATTCCCGTTGATTGCGGACTTGCGTGGCGCGTGGCAGCATGGAATATTCCGCGTTGATCCAGCCTTTGCCTTGCCCTTTCATGAAAGGCGGAACGCGTTCCTCGGTCGAAGCAGTGCAGAGCACCTTCGTGTCGCCGAACTCAATCAGCACCGAACCTTCCGCATATTTATTGGGATTCATTGTAATCGTAACCGGCCGCAGCTCGTTTGCCTGACGTCCATCTATTCTCATTGTGTAGCCTCCATCTTTCTGCAGCAGTTTCATGTGCCATATCCTGGCTCAAGCGCAATCTAAACCATTTTACCAAAATGGCGCTGGAAAAGCACCCGTCCCCCTGAACCGGTCCACTTCCAAATAACAGAACAAGCTGCCGGTCATAGTGCCGGCAGCTTGATTTCGACCTATGATCGTGATTCGACCGGTCAGAATCGATTCTTATATACCTTCATTGCAAAGAAATAAGCTACGAGCAGAATACCAAGACACCATGCTAGCGCGACCCAAATATCGTTCCCCACCGGCTGGCCTGAAAGCAATGAGCGGATGGCTGCAACGATTGAAGTTACGGGTTGGTTCTCGGCGAATGCACGAATAACTTTAGGCATTGTTTCTGTCGGCACGAATGCTGAACTGATGAATGGCAGGAAGATAATCGGGTAGGAGAAGGCGCTGGCACCATCGACCGATTTAGCGGATAGTCCGGCAATAGCCGCGACCCAGGTTAAGGCTAGCGTAAATAGTGCGAGTATGCCTACTACGGCAAGCCAGTCTAGTACCCCGGCTGAGGAACGAAAGCCCATAATCAACGCGACAATGATGATGACGACAAGCGATATGGCGTTGGATACAAGCGAAGTTAGCACATGGCCCCAAAGCAAGGTAGAACGTGAAATCGGCATGGAGTGAAATCGCTCAAATATGCCCCGTTGTACATCAATGAACAAGCGGTAGGACGTGTAGGCGATTCCGCTGGCAATCGCGATGAGCAGTATCCCGGGCAACAAATAATTCACATAGTTATCTGCGCCGGATTGAATCGCACCGCCGAATACATAGACGAAGAGCAGCATGAGTGCAATAGGTGTAATGGTAACGGAAATGATCGTGTCCATACTGCGCGTAATATGGCGCATGGAGCGTCCGAGCATGATGCTTAGATCGCTGAAAAAATGTTTCTTTACTGTCTCCATTTATGCTCCCTCTTTCTTGCCAATTATGGCGAGGAATATCTCTTCTAACGAAGGCTGTTTCTCCACGTATTCCACCTTTGCCGACGGGAACAGCTTTTTGAGCTCCGATAGCGTACCGTTAGCAATAATCTTACCTTCATGCAAAATCGCGATTTGGTCGGCAAGCTGCTCTGCTTCATCAAGATACTGCGTGGTGAGGAATACCGTGGTTCCGCTGTTTGCAAGGTCCTTCACTATCTTCCAAACCTCGATGCGCGCCTCGGGGTCAAGCCCGGTGGTCGGTTCGTCGAGGAAAATAATTTGAGGTTTCCCCACCAAACTCAAGGAGATGTCAAGCCTTCGACGCATGCCGCCTGAATAGGTGGATACTTTGCGGTCGGCAGCCTCCGTCAAGCCGAAGCGTTTCAGTAGATCATCCGCGATCTGGCGCGGATTTGGGAGGTAGCGCAGCTTGGCGATCATGATCAGATTTTCCCGTCCGGTCAAAATTTCGTCTACGGCCGCGAATTGTCCGGTTAGACTTATCGCTTGTCGTACATGATCCGGTTTGGAGCCAACATCGAAACCGTTTATGATGGCGGTCCCGCTGTCTTGTTTAAGCAGCGTGGTGAGAATTTTGACAACCGTGGTTTTACCCGCGCCGTTGGAGCCGAGCAATGCGAAGATACTGCCCTTCTCCACCGCGAAATCAACGCCTTTTAGGACTTGAAGCTGCTTATAGGATTTCTGTAGTCCCTTTACTTGAATCGCTTTGCTTTGCATATTCATTCCTCCCTTAGTGAACTGTAACGTTGGACAAATCGGCTCCCATTCCTTTGAGCGAGGCATAAGTCAACTTATCCATCGTTGCGCCGTCAAAGCTGATCGTTTTGATCATGCGGTAGTACTTATTCGTTAGCGTAAATCCAGGCTGGAACGATACATTATTCAATGTAGCACCCTTGAACGATGCTTCGGTCAATGCCGCTTTGTCAAACTTAACGCCTACAAACGTCTGTCCCTCGAAAGATTTTCCGGTCAGATCGGCGTACTTGAAATCAACCCCATCAAACAAACAACGTTCAAAAACCGTTTTTCTGAGATCGGTCATCGAAAAGGTTACGTCGGTCATTCTTACTCCTGTGAAAGTAACGCCATCCAGACCAGACTTGCTGAAATTGGTACGTACCAGAATGGACTTATTGAAGCTTGCATTTCTCAGGTCAAGCGTGTTGAAGCTGCAGTCCGTCAGATTGGCGCCGTCAAAATTAGCTTCGCTAACGTCGCTGCTCTTAAATGTGCTGCCGGTCAAATCTGCGCCTGCAAAGTCGGAGCCGCGTAATGCGCTGGCATTAAATTGTCCCTTACGTGCCGTAACGCCTGCAAAGTCGCTCTGAGGCAGGTTGCTCGCGCTAAAGTTTGTCAGTACCTGCCGCTCCAAAGAGCGGGAGAGGTTGGAAACTTCCAGAATCGTTTGCTCGATATCGCCGATACTCTCAATGGTCAGCTTAAAAGCCGTTTCTTCGTCTTTGCCCTCAGCCCTTAGTTCGTTGTACCGCTCTTGTAAATCGGAATGCAGGTCAGCCTTCAGCTCAGAGACGCTTCTTACGCCTTCATAGGGCGTAAATACACCGTTCAAATAGTTGGTTAATTTGGAATTCATAGGATCAACTCTCCTTATAATAAGTTTTCTAGTACACGCTGTGCGTACTCCCAGTTGCTTTTGTTCTGAACATAGGTGTCCTTGCCCTTCGCGGTAATTCGAAAATACTTGCGTCTTCCACCCTGCGATTCATCGCCCCAATACCACTCGATATCGCCGTCCGTCTCAAGCCTCCGGACACTGGAGTACATCGTCGCTTCCTTTAACTCATACTCGCCGCTCGATCGCTCGGCAATTAACTTGACGATTTCGTACCCATATCGATCCGATTCGGAAAGGAGCCGTAAAATCATCGTATCGGTATGTCCCCGCAGGAGGTCGGATGTAATTTTGTTCTCGCTCATTTGATCACCTCTCCTAAACACATAATACAGCACACTACTATGACTGTCAAGGTACTATTTTTATTATAATACCCAATTTGTAAATGTTGTATACCTGCGTAGGTATTGAGGGTTTTGCTCCGATATAGCTGCTGATTTCGCCCCCTTTTAGATGTACTGTTGTGCTTTGTTGCGATTTCCACCAGATTCCCTCCACAAATGTGGTTCGTAGAGCTACACAACTGCTCACATTCAGCGATTGCCGCAAATGTGTGGTTCGTAGAGCTACACATCTGCACAAATTCAGCGATTGGTGCGCATGTGTGGCTCACAGAGCTACACATCTGCACAAATTCAGCGATTGCCTGCACATGTGTGGCACCCAGAGCTACACATGCGCTCAAATTTGGCGATTGATGTGCATGTGTGACTCTTGCCCTTCATGTGCCGCTGTCCACCAACTTCGCTCTAATATAGACCTCCTGTTGCGCTTCATGCGACGCTGTCCACCTACATCGCATGCACGAAGCCCTCTGCCGTACTCTCGCACCAAAACCAAAGACCTGCCGCGCACGCCATTGGCGCATCACGGCAGGTCTTCTATTTGCGAAGCTTCATTACGATTTAAATGCGTTCACATGTTCAGGTCGGCTGACCGGCGCGCTGTAGGACTGGTTCTTCGTATCGACGAAGTCCGTTTTACCATTGAGCTTGATTTGAACCTTGCTTAGCCCTGTGTTCTCGGTCAGAGCAAGCACGACTGCCTCCAACATTTCAGCCGGCTCCTGCTGACCTTGCTGGTAGCTGTCATCCTGGAGCTCGACGGTCACGATATCATTCTTCTTCGTGACATTCTTGACCAGCACATCCGGCGTCATAACGGCTTTGAGCGGCAGATCATTGAGCGGTCCGCTAATTAGCTGCTCGATCGCTGTTTTGGCTTTGTTGTTCGAGCGCGTCACGAGTCTTGTCACCGGTACATAGTACTGTTCGTTGTCAGGCGTAACTGCGGAGAAGTAGATCGTAACCGGTGTCGATTGGCTGTAGTCGACGTTATCGGCAGCTTCAAGGTTAATGCCGACAGCGCGAGTCAGTTGATCGTCGATTGGCAATCCATCCTGCGGCATTTCGCTCAGCTTCTGCCCTTCAAGATCGATCTCGACGTTCTGCACACCTTCAAGGCTTGTCAGCGTCCATGTTATGGCTTCAACGATTTTACGCTCGTCCGATACATTGTAGTCGACAAACGATTTCGTGAAGTCAACAACGGCCAGCTTCTGATCCGGAACGATATTGAGCCCCTTCACAGTTGTCCCTTTCGGCAGCACCGCTTGGAAGCCATCCGGGATTTCACTTTCGTAAGCGCCGCCTTCCACCATCATCTCAAGCGCCTTCTGCCCCAGCTTCTCATCCGGTCCGAGCGTTGCCATAACCGTGACAGGTGCCAGCAGGCCATTGCGGTCCTTCAGGTACAGCGTCATTTGCGATTGATCGCCCTCGGTTACCGTTTGTCCGGGATTAATGTCGGCGTCGACGTTTTGAGTGCTGTTTTGCGGTGGATCGATCGATTCACTGGCGGGCTGTGAGAATAATCCGCAGCCGGTCGTCAAAATGGGCAAAGCAAGCACTCCGGCGAGCGCAGCCCGGCGAAACAGTCGATTGTAAGTCATTGTTCATTTTCCTCCCCATTTGAATAGTTCGATTGCTTTGGTACAAGTTCTGCTTTTGTAGTACTATATATACGAGCCCTCCAAATCAATTAGACCAGTTTTGTCCACCATTTTGAGACAAGGGGTGTAGCGATGACGAAGTCCAGTGATTACCGCCTAAACAGTACGAAAATCGCAGAAGCGACGCGCGAATGGCTCACCAAACGCGGTGTCGAGATCCCGCAAATCGCAGAGCTGGTTCTATTTCTGCAGAAGGATTATTATCCGGAGCTCACGATGCAGGAATGTGAAATGTATGTGGAAGCCGTGCTGACCAAGCGCGAGGTGCAGAACGCCATCTTGACCGGTATTCAGCTGGATCTGCTTGCAGAGGAAGGCAAGCTGCTGTCGCCGCTTCAAGAAATGATAGAAAATGACGAGGGGCTCTACGGGTGCGATGAAATTCTCGCCCTGTCCATCGTGAACGTTTACGGCAGTATCGGATTCACGAACTTCGGTTATGTCGATAAATTAAAACCAGGCATTCTAAAGCGCTTGAACGATAAAGAAGATGCGCAGTGTCACACGTTCCTCGATGATATCGTCGGAGCGATCGCAGCTGCCGCAAGCAGCCGGGTTGCTCACCGAAAGCAGGCGGAGCGTGAAGGGAGAGTTGGGCCTCCGATCGATTAATTTGCAAAATAAAAAGGGCCACGCGGTTCGTCTGTCGCAGACGTTTCCCGTGGCCCTTCTCTTATTTAAATTCCCCAAGCAGCGACTTGTAGACGCCGGAAGCGGCTTCTTTCCCTTGGCGGATGCAATCCGGCAGTCCAACGCCATCGAATGCGGCGCCGGTTAACCATACTCCGGGCATCTCTGCGCGCAGCTTTGTACGAAGCTGCGCGGTCTTCTGAAGATGACCGACCGGGTATTGCGGCATGGAATGATGCAGACGAGTAATCTCTGTAAACAGCGGCTCGGCTGTAATGCCCATCACCAAGCGAACATCGCTCCGAACGGCTTCTTTCAATACCTCATCCGGCAAATCGACAACCGCTTCATCGCCGGCGCGGCCAACATAACAGCGCAGCAGCACTTTATTGCTAGGACTTGAATGCAGCCATTTGGCCGATGTCCATGTACAAGCTGTAATGGTCGTGCCCTCCGAACGCGGTACAACAAATCCTGATCCGTCGAAATTCATGCCAAGCGACGCTTTATCGAAGGCCATGACGACATTAGCTACCGATACGTAACGAATGTCACGAAGCGCATCAACGTTCATATGCGGCTCCAGTAAATCTGCGGCATCAAAGGCAGGTGCCGTAATGACGATGCCATCTGCCTCCAGAATCTCACCGTCGCTCAGCAGCACTTCGTACGGCGCAGAATCTTCGCCATGCTCATCGGGATCATTTTGGCGGAAAGCGACTGCCTTCCGTCCCATTCGCCGCTCCACAGTGGACAGCGCCGAATCCAGTGCATCCAGCATCGTAGCAAGTCCGCCCTTAAACGTCAGGAACATGCTGTTCTTGACGGCTGCAGGCACTCTGCTCACACTTGGGGGCGCCAATGCCGCCTTCCGCTTATTGGCGCGCATCCCTCGAATCAAGCTGCCATGCTTCCGCTCCGCATCTCGAAACTGCGGGAATGTCGCGGCGAGGCTTAAATTCCGCAGCTCACCTGCATAAATGCCCGCAAGCAGCGGCTCTGCAACCCGCTCCATCACTTCACTGCCCAATCGGCGGGACAGAAAGTCTCCGATTGATTCGTCGCCTGTTTCTTTGCTCGCAGGCAGTACGAAATCCATCAAGGCGCGAAGCTTGCCTTTCCATGTCAGCAAGCTCGTCTTCGCAAAAGGTGCAATTTCCGTTGGTACGCCAAGCACGAGACCCGGAGGCATGGAATGCAGCTTGCCATTATGAAGAATATACGTTTTCTTGGCAGCCGGGTTCGTGCCGGTCAATTCATGCTCGATGCCAAGATCATAGGCCAAATCAATAATCGGCGTCTTGCGTGCCAGGAAGGAATCCGGACCGCGTTCAATAATGAAGCCGTCGCGCCGAAGCGTGTTGATTTTGCCGCCGATTCTCTCCGACGGATCCACGAGCGTAATGACCGCTTCCCGGCCGCGCTGCTTCGCTTCCTTGAGCAAATAAAAAGCGGAGCTGAGTCCGCTGATACCGCCTCCGATAACGACGAAGCGATCGAGCTTACCGTTCCCCCGCATGCGAGTCATCTCCTCTGTAATAACGCTATCCGCTAAGCGAAAACCGCTCTTGCCGCGTCCTGAACGGAATCGGCCAAGGTTTCCATATAGAGCGGATCTGTGCCCAGCATCTCAATACGCCGCAGCTTAATCCCGAGTTTACGGGCTTCGGCTTGCGCTTCAATATCAACATCGTAGAGCACTTCCAAGTGCTCGGATACGAATCCAATCGGGGCAGCCAGTATGCCTTTGTAGCCCGCGGCAGCCGTTTCCTTCATCGTTTCGAGAATGTCCGGGCCAAGCCACGGCTCTCGGGTACGTCCCGCGCTCTGCCAGGTGAACTGCCAATCCGTAACACCCGCTCCATCCGCTACAAGCTTGGACGTTACCAGCAGCTGCTCCTCATAAGGATCATCCATCTCCCGGATTTTGACAGGCAAGCTGTGTGCACTGAAGAGCACTTTTACAGGCTGTACATCCTGAAGGGCTTCATGTGCGGCTTTGACCCGAGTCACGAGCGCTTCAATCAGCTTCGGATGCGTATGATAGCTTTCTACCGTTGCGAATTGAATGCCCAGCTCTTCCGCTTTCTCTTGCGCACGTTTCATATAACTGCCGACGCTCATCGTGGAGTAATGCGGCGCCAGGACAATGCTTACCGCATGCTTAATGCCATCCGCAGCCATAGCGGAAACGCCATCTTCGATATATGGGCGTGCATGCTTCAAACCTTGATAGCAGCTATAGCGGCCGGGTGCTGCAGCGTCAAGTGCGGCTTGCAGGCCGGCTACTTGACGGTTTGTATTCTCTCGCAGCGGGAACACGCCGCCGACAATCGCTTCGTAGCGACTGCTCAGCTCAGCCAGTTGTTCCGGCGTCGGCGCATGACCTCTGCGAATATGCGTGTAATATTCTTCGATCCCGTCCATGCTCTCCGGCGTTCCGTAGGACATGACGAGTACGCCGATTGTAGCGTTAGCCATGGCGAAGCTCCTCCTGCTTGCCGCTCAACGCTTTAATCGCTTCAGCGGAGTAGTCATGCACAAACTCGGTCAGCTCGCGCAGCTTGTCGAGCGACGCTTCCGGGAACAAGCCATGTCCCAGGTTGAACACGAAGCCCGGCTGCTTAATGCCTTCATCAATGATTGCTTTCGCATGCTCCTTGATGACTTCCATTGGTGCAGTAAGTACGTACGGATCAAGATTGCCCTGTACAGCGAAGGAACCGCCAAGTCTGCGGCGACCTTCATTAATTGGCACGCGCCAGTCAAGACCGATTACATCGGCTTTGACATTCTTCAGTGTTGGAAGCAGCTCGCCAGATGCTACGCCCGGGAAGTAGATTTTCGGCTGCGGCAGATCCGACAGCTCGCTGAAAATCCGTTCGATCGTCGGCAGCACAAACGTCTTGAAATCATGAGGAGCAAGTGCGCCTACCCAGCTGTCGAACAGTTGGAACGCCTTGCCGCCTGCGCCGATATGGGCACGAAGATAAGCAATGACCATGTCGCCAAGCTTGTCCATCAGCTTAAACCAAACTGCGGGTTCCGAGTACATAAGCGACTTCGTTCTGATGTACGACTTCGATGGACGTCCTTCGATCAAGTAACTAGCAATCGTAAACGGTGCACCTGCGAACGTAATAAGCGGCACATCAAGCTCGCGATCCAAGATACGAATCGTCTCTAGCACGTGAGACAAGTCGCCTTCCACATCGATCGGCTTCAGCTTATCCACGTCCGCGGCCGAGCGAATTGGATTCGCAATGACCGGGCCAACGTTAGCCACAATGTCAAAATCAATGCCGATCGACGCGACCGGATTCATAATATCGGAATACAAAATCGCTGCGTCCACACCGAGCTTCTTAATCGGCATGAGGGTTACCTCAGCGGCCAATTCCGGTCTCTTGCAAATTTCCAGCAGCGAGTAATTTTCTTTTATTTTACGGTAATCGGGATCGTAACGTCCCGCTTGTCGCATATACCAGACGGGTAAGCGATCGACCTGTTCTCCTCGGCACGCGCGGATGAAAATGTCGTTGTAGCTCATTGAAGTTCCCCATTTCTATCGTTTTCCCTACGTTTCCATTATGCCCTTTTTGCCCAAGTGTAACAACCGCCCGCCCGCTGCTATCATTGACAAACATATGACAATGTTAGGTTTCGGCTATGCTATACTGTCGATATGGTGTTTACAGTCTTACAATTCGAAGTCTTACGATGGGAGAATCGAAATGGAACAGTGGAAGAAAAATCTGGCCGTCCTCTGGATCGGTCAGTTTCTCGTCATGGGCGGAATGACGATGATTATCCCATTTATGTCGCTTTATTTGCAGTCGGAACGCATCGGATTAACCAATAAACATGAGATCGCGACTTGGGCCGGCGTGATTTTCGCAGGTAACTTCGTGACGGCATTCCTCTTTCAACCCTTATGGGGAAAACTATCGGACCGCTATGGACGCAAAATGATGCTGCTTCGCTCCGGCTTCGGCATGGCCATCGTTATGATTCTTATGGGCTTCGCCACATCACCATGGCATTTGCTGCTGCTGCGGATGGTCAATGGCACGATCTCCGGCTTTAATCCCGCGGCCGTCTCGCTCATCTCGGTTTCGACACCGAAGGAGCGGATGGGTTTCGCGATGGGAACGCTGCAATCCGGTGGGATTGCAGGCAGCATTCTGGGGCCGTTTATCGGCGGGCTGCTTGCAGATGCCGTCGGGTACCGCCCGATTTTCTATTTAACCGGCAGCTTGCTGTTCTTAGCTTCTCTGCTGGCCTACTTTATCGTTCGGGAGAGTTTCAATCGGCAGGAGGCTGCGGCTCGTCCAAACATGTCGGTCATTGCCGGCTTTCGACAGCTCTCACGTGTGCCTCAGCTGATGTCCCTCTTCGCGGTTACCTTCCTGCTGCAGTTTGCGATCATCGGCCCGATGCCGCTCATGCCGCTCTATGTGCAGGATTTGCACGGCACAGTCGTCAATTTGGCCTTCTGGGCCGGATTCGTCGGCTCCGCAGCCGGTCTCTCCAACATGGTCGCCTCCCCACTGCTAGGCAGGCTGAGCGACCGGATTGGCCAAGAACGCATCCTCGGCATTTCGCTGATTGGGGCGGCGCTGATGTTCATCCCGCAGGCATTTGCCGGTTCGGTATGGCAGCTGCTGCTCTTCCGATTGCTGCAAGGCTGCTTCTTAGGCGGTCTCATCCCGTCGGTCAATTCGCTCGTCCGCCGGTTCACGCCGGACGGGATGGAAAGCCGAGCGTTCAGCATTAACAGCAGCATGCTGTCACTTGGCAACATGATTGGCCCCATCGTCGGCGGCATCATCTCGGGCTGGACAGGGATACGCGGCGTGTTTCTCATCTCATCGGCGTTGTTTGTCATCAATGCCGTATGGGTTAGGCGGACGCTTGTTGTGTCGAAGCGAGCAGTATCCGCTGGCACTAAGCGAGAATAAAAGAATGGCACAGGGAGTGAGCCCTGTGCCAGCTTTTCGCTGTTGGGGAAAGTTGTGATTTGCTCACGGGGAGCTGAACGTTCGCACGCTTGCGTGCCAGGCGCCCGCTGCCCGGTGTCCCTCCGCCAAGCGGCAATTCGCATACCTGCTCTCGCATTCCCGCATCTCTCACTCCTCGTCCACATCTCACTCGCATCACACATACTCACTTCCCAACTCCGCGTCCACATTTACATCCCACATACCTACTTCTCACGCTCCGCGTCCACATCCCTGATCTCGCATGTTCCGTTATTCGCACTCTGAATCACGAATCGTTTCTCTCGTACCGTCATCTCACTAGCCGCGAAACTCTAACGAATCGTAGAAGCCTTATTCATCGCGATTTCGGAGTTTCGAGATTCTAACGAATCGTAAAAGCCTTATTTGGTGCTAGTTGACTCCTAACACCCCAAATACCATCAAATAAGACCGCTACGATTCGTTAGAATTTTATCCGAGCCTTTTATGGACAAATAAGCCCTGTACGATTCGTTAGCGCATTCACTTTGCCCCGTGCACTAGCCGCTAGCCGAACGAAGCACCTCACATAACGGAGCCCCCCTCGCTTCCAAATCAAACAAACAAAGTGGCTGAGCATCATATATGCTCAGCCACTTTGTTCACTCCTACTTCACAACCGCAACAGCGAGGCCGTCATAAGCCGGCAGCAGCGTACCGAGGAGCCGCTCGTCGCCGACCATCGATGCGTTGAACTCGCGCATAGCGAGAACGGATGGGCCGTTCTTCTCCGGGTCGATCGTTCTGCCATGCAGCAGCGCGTTGTCTCCTGTAATAACCGCGCCTGGGTTAGCGAGCTTGATCGCCCACTCCAGGTAGAGCGGATAGCTCTCTTTGTCCGCGTCAATGAAGAAGAAGTCAAACTTGCGGCCTTCTTCTGCGAGTACAGCCAAACTTTCTTTGGCATCCCCGACTCGGTATTCCACGCGGTCGCCAAGACCGGCTGCTTCTAAGCTCCCGCGCGCAACATCCGCATAATTCTGCAGCAGCTCAAGAGAAGTCAAACGCCCGCCGTCCGTTAAGCCTCTGGCAAGGCAAATCCCGCTATAGCCGCCAAGCGCGCCGATTTCAAGCACGTTTTTCGCACCGGACATGCGAACAAGCATCGTAAGCAGACGACCATAACCGGCCGCAATCGAAATCTCCGGCATACCTAATTGTTGGATCGTCTGATGTACCCGAGCCAAATCCGCGTCTTCCCCAAGCAGCTGTTCTACATACTGTTCCGTCGACATCGATTCCTGCCCCTCTCCATAATAACGAATGTAATGTTTGTAATTAATCCCTTGGATGACCTATACTTGATTGTATGATTTTTATGAAAGATAAGAAAGTATAAGTTTCACCTTATACGATGCATATCTTTCTCTGGAATGAAACGCGCTGCGCCGCCTAATGGACGACGACAGCCGTTTCACCTTGGACCGGAAACAACCGGAGTCGTGAAGGCGGAGTGATACACAAATGGACAAACTGCAGCTGATTGCAACAGCTCCTATGGGGCTGGAGGCGGTCGTCGCACGCGAATTAATGGATCTTGGCTATACGGATCAGAAGGTGGAGAACGGACGCGTTATTTTTACGGGTGGTCTGGCAGATATTTGCCGCGCCAATCTATGGCTCCGCACCTCTGACCGCGTATTGATTAAGATGGCGGAATTTCCTGCCAGAACGTTTGAAGAATTGTTCGAAGGCACCAAGGCGGTCAATTGGCCGGATTGGATTCCCGAGGACGCTGAATTTCCGGTGGAAGGACGCTCGCATAAGTCGCAGCTGACCAGCGTGCCTGCCTGCCAAAGTATCGTAAAGAAAGCGATCGTCGAGAAAATGAAATCGGTCTACGGTACCGAGTGGTTCCACGAGGACAACGGACAGCGCTACGTCATTGAAGTCTGGCTGCTGAATGACATGGCGATGCTGACTCTGGACACTACCGGCCCCGGCCTGCATAAGCGCGGATACCGCAAACTCGTTACCGAAGCACCGCTCAAAGAAACAATGGCAGCGGCAATGGTGCTGCTCAGCAGATGGCGCCCTGAACGCCCGCTGTATGATCCGTTCTGCGGTTCCGGCACGATTCCGATCGAAGCCGCAATGATCGGCTGGAACATCGCGCCCGGACTACGTCGTACGTTTAACAGCGAAGGCTGGTCCATTATCCCCGAAGAGCTCTGGGAGCAAGCACGCGAGGAAGCTTTCGACTCGGTGAAGGACAACGTCCCGCTTCACATTACAGGCTCGGATATCGACCCGCGCGCACTTGAAATCGCAGAGGCTGCCGTGAAGAAAGCCGGCTTCGCGAAGGAGATCAAGCTGCAGCAGATGGCGGTTTCCCGCGTGAAGCCGGAAGGCGACTATGGCTGCATCATCACCAACCCGCCTTACGGTACAAGGCTCGGCGACGAGGACGAAGCAGAGAAAGCGATCAGGCAGCTTGGCCTCAGTTCTCTCTATATCCCGACATGGTCGATGTTCGCTTTGACACAATCCCGCACGTTCGAGGATACGATCGGCCGCAAGGCGGATAAGAAGCGCAAGCTATTCAACGGCCGCATTGAATGTACGTATTATCAGTATTTCGGACCGCTCCCTCCACGCAACAAAACGGACAGTCCTGCCAAATCGTAGCTGCTGTGAAAGGAAACGACTACTCGATGAATATACCTTCTCGAAGCATAAAACGGCGCCGGCAACGGACGTCGTTTTATGCTATTCCCCTCCTTATCGCGCTTGACCCGCTGCTCTTCATCGGACTCATGCTGTTTAAGCTAATCTTGTTCGACCGACTCGTTCATGTGCCGAACATGGCTATGAACCGCGATGATCTGATGACTGCGGCCGGAACACTGGCGCTTACTTCCTTCTGGTCCTTATGGTTACCGGCAAAGGGCCGAAGGATCGCGCTAATTGCACTAAACATTATCCTGACAGCTATTATCTACTCTGATCTCATCTACTTCCGCTACTTTCAGGATCTAATTTCGATACCCGTATTGATGCAGGCCGGACAAGTCGGTGCACTCGGAGAGAGCATCGATTCTTTGCTCAAAGGCGTAGATTTGTGGTTTTTCGCCGATTGGCTGCTGCTGCTTCCCCTTGCCATCTATACCTTCTACCGGATGCGGATGCAGAGGCTTCGAAACAGAAGCGACAGCGCGCAGCTGTCTTTCATCAAACCGAATCGGCTCAGAACCGCCTTTCGTCGTTTGACCGCAGGACTTCTCGTGTTTATAGTCGGGTTCATGCTTGTCTACGTCCCCGTTCATAAAGCGAAGCAGACATGGGCCGCGGAACTCTTCACGGGCAACTGGTGGAATCTATCTCTATACAATGTGACCGGCGTGCTTGGCTTCCATGGTTATGATCTGTATCGCTATGCGAATGAGCATTGGTTCCAAAACAACACCGTTACGGCCGAACAGACAGCCGAAGCGAAACAATGGTTCGAAACCCGCGCAGACCAGCGCAAAACACTCGAATCCGACGCCTTATTCGGGAAATACAAAGGCAAGAATGTCATCCTGCTTCAGCTGGAGGCTTTTCAGAGCTTCGTCATCAACCGGCGGCTGAATGGCATCGAGGTAACGCCGAACATCAATAAACTGCTGGGATCATCCATCTATTTCAGCAACTTCTATCATCAAACCGCGCAGGGGCGCACATCGGATGCCGACCTAGCAGCCAATGTGTCCCTTCAACCGCTGCCTACCGGCTCTGTCTTCATCCGTTATGCACAGCATGACTACGATAGTATGCCGCAAACGTTGAAAGACCACGGATATACCGCCAACGTCTTTCACGCCTATGACGGAGGCTTCTGGAACCGCAATATGATGTACGACCGATTAGGATACGATACCTTCTTCAGCAAAAACGCCTATCGGATCGATGAACCCATCGGTTGGTCGCTTGGGGACAAATCCTTCTTTAAACAGTCCGTGGATCGGATGAAAAACGAGAAGCAGCCTTTCTACTCGTTCCTCATTTCGCTCTCCAGCCATCATCCCTACCAGCTGCCGAAATCCGCGCAGACATTGGATGTTGGTCCCTTCAAGAACACCATCTTCGGCGACTACCTGGAGGCTGTTCACTATGTCGACGCTGCAATTGGCAGCCTGGTGGATGAGCTGAAAGCAGCCGGTTTGTGGGATCAATCGATCTTCATGTTCTATGGCGACCACGATAATTCCATCCGGGAATGGGAGCCTTTCGAAACGTTCCTCGGTCATCCTTTAAACGAAACCGAACAATTCCGGATTCTAAAAGGAATACCGTTCGTCGTGCATTTGCCCCATGACGAGAGAGCCGGTACTTATGAGCAGGTTGGCGGGCAGCTGGACATTACACCGACAGTTCTCCATCTTCTCGGGATCTCCAGCGCCGATAAAGCGATGATCGGAACACCGCTCATTATTGCGCAGAAGGATATGCAGCAATATCAGAAAAGGATCGTTTTCCGAAACGGCGCATTCACGGACGGAGCCGTCCTCTACCTGCCGGCTGAGGATGGATTAACTCAGCACAGTAAGTGTTACGCCTTCACTACCGGTGAGGCGCTCACGGATCCTAGTGTCTGCACTGCAGGGGCAGCGGCTGCTAGGCTTGAGCTTGAAGCGTCAGACCTCGTGATCGAGCATGACCTAGTCAAGTCGATGCTGAATCGATAACCTGCATGTATACAAAGAACCCCCGGCAAGCTTCACTTGATGAAGCCTGCCGGGGGTTCTTCTTCTTATTTCTTCACATATTTGCGTGCCTTCTCGATACATTCATCCTCAGTCGGAGCCGTAATATAGCGGCCGTTAATGAAAATGAACGCAAACCTCGAGCATGGACCGCAGTACGATTTGCATGCAACTTTGATTTCCGTACCAGGTGCAATCTGCTCAAGCTTCGATAGCATGGTCTTGGTACGCGTATGTTTGCATTTATCGCAAATGATAATATCGTTTGCCATGTTTCTCTCCCTAACCGTTTACGAATTAATGGTCGCCGTGGTTGCCTTTAGTCGGGTTGGAAATCATGAAGCCTTCCTGAGGCACGTAGAAATAGTCGATTCTGACACCGTCCAGGAGTTCAACACCTTTCTCCAGAACAACCTTGATGTCTTTATCTGTCTCAATGATTTCGTCATTGTCCGTTGCATCGTCCATCTTCATGCCATAGTGGGCATGATCACCGTGCGAATGCGTAATGAAAATACGCAGAAACTTACCTTCGTTCTCAGGCTTGTCCACTTCTTCACGAAGCACTTTCGCGGCATTGCGTGTAATTTTGCAATTCATCGTCGATTCATCTCCTTATTTATGGATGCAGCCGTTTACCGTAAATCCGGCGTTCCTTCTTTTCCTTCATCTCCCCTATTGTAAAGAAACAAGGAGCATTGTTCAACCGCTATCTCAATCGATTGCTGTATTTGCGTTCCATATATCGGGTGTACCATTCGGCGGCAATCATCGTAACCGCGATATCGTCGATAGGCAGAAAAGGGAGCACGTCAGGCATTACCCAGTAAATCAGCACAGGAATTACGTAGAGCAGCTTGTCCATCAGCCGAACTTCCCTTGCCGTCAGCAAGCGGTAGATTCGGACAAACACCGTCCGCCAGTGGCGGAGCGAAAGCAACTTCCTCATGGGAACCGCCTCCTTCTTCCGTCTATTATAACATATCCGGAATGGCCGCCTCCATGGCAGTAATGAGCAATGGCCTTACCTCGTCATACAGATCGTGAAACGACGAGATCGGCAGCGGATTCACCCCATAACCAACCTCTACCGTAAAACCCGGCTTCCTATAGTCCTGAATAAACCAATCCTTATATCCGGCATCGCTGCCTATCAGCTTCACGGCTTTATACCCGCTTGCTTTGGCTAATCTCGCAGCAAGCAGCTCCGCGGCAGGCGGTTCATAGCCGCGGTAGTTCCAGTAGATCTCTTGCCCCTGCGTATGCAGCGCAACGACGAGGTCAAACTGCTCTTCCTCGGTAAAGGCGGCGAGCGCTTGTGCCTCCGGCTCTGATAACGGCTGCGAGCCGGGATAATCCCGTGGGCCCGGCCCCGCCGCATCGCGCCGCTCCGCTTCGACTTCCCAGAAGGCCGGAAATTGATCATTCAGATCTACGCCGCGAATGTTCGCTTTCCACTTCGAGAATCGAGATGAACCCTTGTTCCAGTCCAGCAGCTCATGATAATACGGATGTTCCTCATTCATGCCTTCTTGGACGAGCTCAGCTCCATCCGGATTTACGAGCGGTACGAGCCACAACGTCACCTGACGCAGCAACGACCTAATATCAGCGCCGCAAATCTGATTCCCGGCAGCTGCTGCCTGTGCCAGGTCCTCTGCAAATGCCATTAAGAGCGGCGTTGTAATCCATTCATTTGCATGCATGCCTGCATTGATATGCACTTTGGCCGGCCCTTCGCCAAGACGAATCGCCGTAATTGGCTTGCCCATGACGCTTTGCCCAATTCGTCTGGACTGCAGAAATGGATAGCTGTTCTGAAGCTGCTCAATGTCCTTCATGAGCTCCCTAGCGCCATACTCAGCGCTTCCATCCACTATGCGGTCCGAGGAGCCTCCAACCGGAATGCTGATTAGCTGACCCTGCTGTAATAACGTAAGATCAATATGGCTGTTCACCGCTATCAATGCATGTGTGGAAACAGCAAAAAGAGCTGCAATACGCAGCAGCGTATCGCCAGCGTTTACCCGATAAGTGATCGTAGGCAGAGCGGGTACGGTAAGCAGCAGCCCGGGCTGCAATCGCTCGCTCGCAAGGATGCGCGGATTGGCAGCTAACAGCGCTTCGGGATTTATTCTAAAGCTGCGGGCAATCCGCAGCAGCGTATCGCCGGTTTGAACAACATAAGGATGCAGCATGTGATCACCTCTGAATAGGTCTAGTCACATGCTATGCCGCTCCGCTGCCCGGCATGCCAATTCATAGGAAAGAGCCGCCCCTGTCATCTGACTGAAGGAGACGGCTCCGGTTTGTTGGCGGAACATCTATACGATATTGGGCACCTGCCATACGACAGGCGTTAGCTCGATTTGCTCACCTAACCATTGTTGGGCAATCTTCCTAAACATGCGCGGATCTCCGCTGCAGAAGAATTGATGCACGGGAATATCTCCGTCGCGCGTCAATCGGTTGCGATCATGCAGGATCGTACTGATTTCGCGAGCGGTTTCATCCGCGGAGCTGATCAGCGTTACATCGCTGCCCATTACCGCAGCAATCGTATCGGATAAGAACGGATAGTGGGTACACCCTAAAATTAACGTATCGATGTCGCGTTTCTTCAGCGGTGCCAATGACGATTCCACCACTTCTTGTGTTTCTCTCGAGCGGAAATTACCTTGTTCGACAAGAGGAACAAACCGCGGACAAGCCAAGCTGATCACTTCAATGTTCGGAGATAGCTGCTTAAGCGCATGTTCGTAGGCGCTGCTGCGAATCGTCCCTTCCGTACCGATGACACCGACTTTCCCAGTTTGTGTGCGGCCGTTCGCAGCGCGAGCGCCGGGATGAATCACACCGACTACCGGGATCGCGACACGGGAGCGGATATCCTCTAGGGCGACAGCCGTTGCCGTGTTGCAGGCAATGACGATCATTTTCGGACGATATTGGATTAAATACTCAACGATTTGCCTAGTAAACCGAGTCACCTCTTCAGCGGGCCGCGGGCCGTACGGGGTACGAGCGGTATCGCCGAAATACATGATTTTTTCCCGGGGAAGCTGGCGCATGACTTCCTTGACGACTGTTAAACCGCCTACACCAGAATCCAATATTGCGATCGGTTGTTGCACAGACACACCGCTTTCTTGAACGTTTTGGCAGGACTTCAATAGAATATGAATACGATGAAGAAAAGGTACCTACATCTTAGCGCAAAACCAGACAAGGTTCAACAAACGCCGCTATGCCTAGGTATAGCTGGAAAATAAAGAAAAAAGCCTCCCGTACTGCATGAGCATCTAAATCTGCTCATGCAGCCGGAGCGGCTTTGTTTATGATTTCGACTTATTTATACGCTGGAAGCCAGTCGCCATGCGCTTCGATCAGATCATCGCACATTGCTTTAATATCATCCATCGACAGCTCTGCACTTGTGTGCGGATCAAGCATCGCCGCATGGTAGATATGCTCGCGTTTGCCTGTAATCGCAGCTTCGATCGTGAGCAGCTGCGTATTGATGTTCGTGCGGTTCAGCGCAGCGCATTGCGGCGGCAGATCGCCAACGAATGTCGGCGTTACGCCATTGCGGTCGACAAGGCAGGAAACCTCTACGCAAGCTTCTTTCGGCAAGTTCGTGATCAAGCCGGTATTCATCACGTTACCGCCGATTTTGAACGGTACGTTCGTTTCGATCGCTTCGAATATGTACGACGCATACTCGTGCGTACGTTTATGCTGAAGCTCCGGATTGCGAACAAGCTCATCCTTCAGCTTCTTCCAGTTGCCGATTTGCTCGATGCAGCGGCGCGGGTACTCATCCAGCGGAATGTTGAAGCGTTCGATCAGCTCCGGATAATTGCGCTTGATGAAGTACGGGTGGTACTCGGCGTTGTGCTCGGAAGATTCGGTAATGTAGTAGCCGAAGTTAAGCATCATTTCGTAACGCACCATATCCCAGTGCTTCTCGTTTTGTTTCTCACGCGCACGGCGTTTAATTTCCGGATACAGGTCTACGCCGTCTTTGGAAACTTCAAGCAGCCAAGCCATGTGGTTGATACCGGCGATTTTGGATTTAACACCCGTCATATCCATGCCGAGGTTTGAGAAGAGGTGATCGACGCAAACCTGAACGCTATGGCAAAGGCCAACTGTGTTGATGCCGCCGTATGTGTTCATGACGTTCGTCAGAACCGCCATTGGGTTCGTGTAGTTGAGGAACAACGCGTCCGGACATACTTCTTGCATATCCTTAGCAAAATCAAGCATGACCGGAATCGTACGCAGGTTTCGGAAAATACCGCCAATCCCTACAGTGTCCGCAATTGTTTGGCGCAAGCCGTATTTCTTCGGAATTTCGAAGTCCGTAATGGTACAAGGATCGTAGCCGCCAACTTGGATCGCATTAACGACGAATTTGGCACCGCGAAGCGCTTCCTTGCGGTCCGTGTACGCTTTAATAGTTGAAGTGCTTCCGCACGTATTCTTGATATGGTTCAGCATCGTTTCGGAGTCGGACAAGCGTTCTTGGTTAATGTCAAACAATGCGATTTCGAATCCTTGGAGTGCTGGTGTGTGCAATACATCGCCTAGTACGTTTTTCGCAAACACAGTGCTTCCTGCGCCAATAAAAGTAATTTTCGGCATCGTATCCTCCTTGAAAATGGTCCGCCATGTAAGCGGATTAATGTATTCTTCTCTTCTCTACTATAGTGCAGGGAATAACGGATTGAGTAGGAAATAAAGCATGTTTTATATGTACATTTGTAGTTTTTTGAACTACAATTATCCTACTGAAATGATAAGGATTGGGGCTTTCACGATGCCGAAGACAAGCAGCAAGCAAGATAGTCTGTACCGCACCTCGGATCACTATAAATTTACGGATTACAATAATTCGCAGCCGGCTCAAGGCGAATTATCGCTGCTCTTCAGCGGGGAAGGCAAGCCGGTTGGCGGCCATTTCATTGGACCGGCCGTTCATAACTACTATCTCATTCACACCGTTCTGTCGGGCCGCGGGACCTTCGAGATTGACGGTGTCCGTTATTCGTGCGTGAAAGGCGACACCTTTATTATTTTTCCGGATGAACTGTTCACGTATAGAGCCGATGAGAAAGAACCCTGGCATTATATGTGGGTCGCCTTCAAAGGCCATATCTCCGAGCACCTGCTGCTGACGCTTGGCTTCTCCCCGGCACGCCCCATCGTTCATACGGATGATGTTCGTCCGCTTGCCGCGCTTTACCGCAAAATCCGTGGCACGCTTGAATCGACTCCGTTTCCGGAGCTTGCCGACTTGGAAGCAAACGGGCTGCTGCGTATCTTCCTGAAGGAGCTTGGGCTATTGAATGCAGGCAATCTGGCCTTTAATTCCATCGCCATCGTATCCGACATCGACAGACAAATTAAACAAGCGGTTCGCTGGTTGTCGTATCAATATGCACAGCAAATTTCAATCGAGGATTTGTCGCGAAGCTTAGGCTACCATCGGACGCATTTATCCAAAATGTTCAAGCAAGTAACCGGCGTGTCACCGATGCAATTTCTGCTCAAGGTACGGATGGAGCGGGCGAAGGAGCTGCTGAATGGGCAGTATCACCTGTCGATCGACCAGGTCGCTTCTTCTGTCGGCTACACCGATGCCCTCTATTTCTCCAAACAGTTCCGCAAAACATTCGGCTATTCGCCTTCCGAATACCGCCTGCACGCTCGAAACTTCAAATAAAAGAAAAAAGAAGGCTACGCCGCATGATCTCATGCAGCGTAGCCTTCTTCATGATTCAACCATCAATTGCAATCAATTAGCTGATCGTTTGAAGCTCTTCTTTGCGGTCTTGCGTCAGCTCTTCAACCTTATCATGTACTGCATCTCCGGCTTCTTGCACAAGGTCTCCGGCATCATCCAGCACTTCAGCCACTTCTTCTTTGCCTGCATGGCGCCAGCTGCGAACATTGTCAATGACCGAGCTTGCTGTTTCTTTCGCTTTGCTAGCAGCTACCGTTACGCCGCTGCCCACTTGTTTCGCGATACGAGTCGTCGAGTCGCCGACTTGACCGGCAATGCGAACGGTGTGCTCGGAAACAACCTGTGTTCCGTCTGCGATATCTTTACGAAGCTCGCGACCTGATTTAGGTGCAAGCAACAGAGCTGTTACGGAACCAATTACGCCACCTGCAATTGCACCAAATAAGAAACTTTTTCCACTGCTTTTTGCCATCTTCAATACACTCCTTTGGTACAGCGGCTTGCGCTGCTTTCGTACACGCAGCAGCATAGCAACTGTATAATTAGTTAGTAGTATCCTGCCCTTGGTCATAGCTTGAGCATGCAGAGGAATGGTTATCTTTCCGTTTGTTTTGCCAAAACTGCCACACCGCATAACTAACCTCAGCCCAATCAAGCGCTTCTGTGATGCCATGCTTCACTTTCTCGCCTGACCTTGCAGCATGCCGCTCGACCGTATCGTTCAGGTCTGTGGAAACCCGGTTCACGGTGAAGGACAATTGATTCGCTGCATCGCCAATTCGTTTTGTCGCTTCGGCTAATTTGGACATGCCGTCCAGCTGCTTCTGCACAGTTCTGACGGTAGCGGTCACCGGATCCATCAGCGCACTCACCTGAGCTGCCGCATGCTGCGTATAATGCTCCATCGCTTCGGCCGTTTGAATCAGCTTCGCCAGCTTACGATCCGCGGATCGCAGCCAGAGCAAAATCCCAATTACCAACGCGACGAACGCTGCAACAGCTACTCCCTCAAGCCATATCGAATCCATGAGCGGACACCTCCTAACGTACTGCCTTGCGGGCTAATGCCCATTTACTTACTGACATAATACCCAGCATGGGCTTGTTTTGACACAACTCACGAAAAAAAAAGAGGCGTTAGGACCATCTCCTAACACCTCTTTATCCTTATATACCGGCTATTCGGTAGCTGCACTTGCCCCCGCCTTTAGCCAAACATTCCGTTCGTTCCACGTCCGTTCCAAGGAGCTGCTGGAATAATGACAGCTCACACTGGCAGGCTTGCTGATAGCGATTTGCGACCTGCGCAATGGGACAATTGTATTCGTGCATCACAAGGCCGTTCTCGTCATTCTCGAGTGCAACCATGTAGCCGCCCTCGTTCTGAATCGAAGCAAGCTCGGTTACTTTCTCCTCCAGCGACTTCCCATCCATGCGATAGGCATAGCGTTCGATCAGCTTGCGTTTACGGCCTTCAAACAATCGGTCAACGATAATAGCCGTCTCCGGATCGTCCTCCAGCTCTTCCAGCAAGTCCAGTGCGAAAACATGGTAGTTCTTCGGGAATAACAGCTCGGCTTGCTCCGTTAGACGAAACATATGAGTCGGTCGCCCCATTGCCTGACGCACGATAGTCGGCGCAATAAGACCATCCCGCTCAAGCGTGCTTAGATGGCGGCGTACAGCCATTTCTGTAATCTGCAGATGTTTCGCGAGCTCACCGGCATTCATCTGTCCGTTTGTTTTGAGCAGCGTGAGCACGGTTTGCCTTGTCGAGCCTTCCAGCCTGAATAACGGCTCCTTCTGCATACTCATCGGAGTTCCATCCTGTTCCATTCCCTCACCACCTTCGGCACTTCAGCACGTTCTAATGTCGTCATTGTAACGCATTTTCGCCGTTTCGTAAATCGACAACAGCCTCCGGCAGCTAACTGCCCAGCTCTTGGATGAGATACGCTTCTACAGCGGATTTGAATGCAGACAACGTCATTGGCAGCTGAGTCGTTAAGGGATGGAGTTCAGCCCGGTTCCATTCAAAATAATCCTGGACGAGCGGTTTGCGCAGCCGAACGAGCTCAAGAAGAGTTTCCTGCAGCTCTGCCGGATACACGCGCTCCCCTTCGATAATCGTAACAATATCTTCATAGCTGCTCGCATCTCGCATAATAAATCCGTCAATCAGATAACTTCCGATATCCGTAACGGTTTCGATTGCTAAATGCAATGCGCGCTCCTGTGCAAGCCCTTGAAGCAAGCTGCCGTCCCAGTTCTGCTTAAGCTGCGTTAACGCAGTTATTACTTCCGGAATGACTGACAGCCGCACAGCCAGCTGCTCGCGGTTCACATAATACATACCTGCAAAACCCCTGTTCCGTAATTACCTCTTGTTCTTACGTGCTTTCCGTTTCAGCCAAACCGTCATGACAATCGCGCTGATGATCACGACGATCAGGTACGTCATCATTTCAAATACATCACCCATGATTTAAATCGCCCTTTACCCTTTTTCTTAGCTCTCGAAGTCCACGGATACGGATGCTTCGCGAACCTCCGTGATATGCGCAATAACTTCTTTATGTATCGGATGAACCTGATAAGCCGCCAGCGTGTCCATGGATTCGAATTTCGTAATAAGCGCGATGTCATACGAACGTTCCGAGTGCAGAACGTCAGTACCTACTTCAATGGACAGCAGCTCATCGATTTTGCCTTCCATGTTTCTGAGCACTTGAACGGTACGAGCAACACTTTCCGGGCTGCCGTCCTTCAATTTAAACAATACGATATGCGTTATCATAATAAGTTCGCTCCTTCGAGAGTGGAATGGGATGCAAAGCATCCTTTTGTCACATAATAACCCAAGGTGCCGACTATCGGCAATCTTCCAGTAAAGGAGATTCAACGCATGCGCTATCCGGTAACGATTGCAGCAACGCTTATCGGCGTCGCTTTATGCCTTTATAACTCCACAGGCTATGATCCCCACAATCTGGTGTTCTTCATGTTCAGCGTTCCTGCATGGATTACAGACATGATCGTGGACATTCATGAGGTTAACGTGTACCTCATGTATGTGCTTACGATTGCCAGCTGGGCGCTGCTCGGCTTCATCTGCGACTATGCAGTTGGGCGAAGCCGCAGAGGCCGTCGCCGCTCGTATGACTAATGGAGTGATAATGATAAAAAAGGAGCCGTTAGCGGGCTCCTTTTTGCTTGTTATTCAACGATTAGAACGGACTTCATATCCTGATGGCCTGTTCCGCACATAACGGCGCAGTGCATCTCATATTTACCCGGTTTATCGAATACAACTTCTTGCTCCATCTTATCGCCTTGCAAGTCGATACCCAGATCAGGAATAGCCAGACCATGAAGTCCGCTTTTGTTAATCAGTTTGATCTTAACTTTATCGCCTGTCTTTACTTTGTATTCTTTCTTGTCGAATACGAAGTCAGCGGAAGCTTCCACTTTCATTAATGTAACGCCCGGCGGCAATGTCGCTGCCTCGTCAACCGGCTTACCCGGAAGCTGAGTAGTCAGCAAGTATACGCCCAAAACCGAAGCCGCTGCGAAAACGATAAACATAATCCACTTATGCATTGCTTCTTGCTCCCCTTTTCATCAAATGTCTACTCCCTATATTACATAAGATCGTCCGTTCTTCTCAACCTTAAACCGCTTCTGCAAATAAACTTTTTTCGGCTTTTTGACAAAATGATGAACGTCACTTCGTCAAGTAGTTCTTCAACAGCCGCTCGGATTCCGCCTTTACGAAGGTCCAAGGCATCGAGAACGAATGTCGATAGCCCATGCAGCTGTATGCTGCACAGAGGCCTGCCGTACTTCGTTTCTCCTTGTCGACGCCGATGCCGCTGTCCCGAAATTGTCTACGCATGGCAGCCAGCTCCAGCAGCACCCGATCTTGGAGCCCCCGAATCATCGATTCATAAAGCCTTGGCAGCTTCGTAGGTGTGGCGCCAATGATTCGAATATCGTGGTCGAGAATTTGATTCACGATACCAAGCAGCACGTAGCGTTTCACTAATTCCAGCTCCTTGCCAATCTGAACGGGCGGTGAAGACCCCACCATATCTACAGCCATATTGACCCCTCCAAAGCACTGCGCATAAGAACATTTGTTCTCATTATAACAAGTGCGATTTGAAGTTGCAAGCCGTGTAAGCGGTGTAAGGATAAGAAAAAGACCATCCCAAACAGGATGGCCTCAAAACAAGCGAGCTATACTTACTTTTTGTTCTTAAGCACTTCTATAAGTTGACGGAGGCGGTCCGGCATGGGAACGCCGATCCGGCCTAAATTTTCCGTTATGGAAATCAGCTCGTTCGCCAAATAGAAGTAAATGGCTCCGCCCATTGCAATGCTGCTTAGCTCCAGTAATATGTCAATTCGGTGCGCCAGAAGGATCACGACTAGCATGATCCCTTTTCTGGCAATTCCCCATGATCCTATGGAACTGTTTAGTTTCTTCTCCTTAATAGCAGCCGTTATCCCTGTAATATAATCCGTCCCCATGGCAACGAGAAGGAGGGTTAAGGATTCCGGCCACATTCCGAAGGAGAAGGTCACAAGTGATCCAAACAAAGCTGTTATGGTACAGACGATGGTGTGCGGCACAACCTCACTCTCCCTTCGTAGTGCGCTTACAATCTATCATATGCAGGAGAGTATGAGGTTGTCCGTCAAATCGCCTTAGAAACGTATATCGTTTGTATAGGTTTTCGTTAGATTTTCAGATAACTAAGGTTAACTAATCTCGTGCTGCGAATCGATATACAGTGCTGAAATAATCGCCGCGCGGGATGGCCTTGGCTACACCGGCATACATCAACTCATCGCCGCCAACAACTTCGTCCGTTCCGATCCATTCATAGCTGTAGTCCTCTCGCAATCCTTTAAGCTTCAGTCTGCTAAGCGGCGCATTCGGCTCATTAAGCTCCACTACATGGACTACCAGCACTTCCTTCTGATCCGGCGAGACAAACATCCATGCCGTCTCATTGCCTTCAAACGGGCTGAGCAGCCTGTAGAAGGTACCGTATTGCACCAGCTCCCTCACTTCCTTCACGAGCTCGACTTGGCGCTTCACTTCTTCCTTCTCCGCTTCCGTAAATGCCGTCAAATCAAGCTCATAGCCGAAATTGCCGGACATCGCCACATCCCCGCGCGTCTTCAGCGGCGTAACACGGCCAACCTGATGGTTCGGCGATGCCGACACATGGGCGCCCATCGAGCTGATCGGGTAAACGATACTCGTGCCGTATTGAATCTTCAGCCTGCTGATCGCATCGGAGTTGTCGCTTGTCCATGTTTGCGGCATATAGTACAGCATTCCGGGATCGAAGCGACCGCCACCGCCGGAGCAGCTCTCGAACAAAATATGCGGGAATGCAGTCGTAATTTGCTCTAATACATTATAAAGTCCGAGCATGTAACGGTGCGCGGTTTCACGCTGGCGTTCCGGCGGCAGCAGTGCCGAGCCGATCTCCGACATGTTGCGGTTCATATCCCATTTCACATACGTAATCGGAGCGCTCTTCAGAATCGAGCCTATTGCCTCGACAATATAAGCTTGTACATCTGCGCGCGAGAGATCGAGAATAAGCTGTTTTCTGCCCTCAGAACGGCGACGTCCCGGCACATGCAGACACCAGTCCGGATGTGCGCGATAAAGATCGCTGTCCGGCGATACCATCTCCGGCTCAAACCATAGTCCAAACTGCAGGCCATGGCTGCGTACTCGTTCAGCCAAATCCTCCAAGCCCTGCGGCAGCTTCTTCGGATCAACGATCCAATCGCCGAGCGAGCTGTTGTCGCTGTCGCGTTTGCCAAACCAGCCGTCATCCAGCACGAACAGCTCAAGCCCGAGCTCGCTGCCCGCTTTCGCGATCGCTTCGATTTTGTCAGCATTGAAGTTGAAATAGGTAGCTTCCCAGTTGTTGACCAGGATGGGTCTTACCGCATCGCGGAATGCACCGCGGCACAGACGCGTACGGTACAATTCGTGGTACGTATGGGACATGGCACCAAGACCTGCCGAGGAGAAGACCATAACAGCCTCCGGCGTTTGGAATGATTCACCCGGCTCCAACCGCCACGAGAAATCAAACGGATTAATGCCGATATATGCGCGCGCCGTGTGGTACTGATCCACCTCGACACCGGCCGTGAAACTGCCGCTGTATACGAGACTGAAGCCATAAACGTCGCCATGATCCTCAGTCGCCCCTTCGCCAAGCAGCGCGAAGAACGGATTGTTGGCGTGGCTGCTTGATCCGCGGCGGCTTTCGATTGCCTGAACCCCAGGCGTCAAAGCGCGCTTATGAATATAACGCTCACGCGCCCACGTGCCGGAAAGCTGCAGCAGCTCAAATCCATCATGCGGCAAATCGACGCTAACACTAAGCACTCTCGTCAACTGCATGACAGATTGGCTGTCATTCACGATGCGAGCCGATCGAATGACGGCATCAAACGCAGCGAACACCGTATAGGAAAGCTCTACCGTAAGGCCGGCAAGCTTGTCCGCCAATGTAACGATTAAGGTTTGCGCTTCCTCATCGGATTCCGCGTAGACGGCAGGCAGCCCCTCCAGCACCGGTTTGCCGTTTACGATGCGATGCGAGACGTAGAGCAGCTCCGTCACGGTTGTTCCGTTGGGCAGCTGCACCGCGTAGGCCGGGTTCCGCAGATCGCTTGAGCCGTAGCCTGGATATTCTTGCGGAAGCGTATCGAGTGAAATCGTACGGTCTTCCGGAATTGGATTCGGACTGAACGAACAACGTTCCATGCGCTGCAACAGACGCGATGCATCCGGATTAGTGAGCTTGCGACCCCAATACAAATGAGTCGGAAATCCGTGCAGAGACTGGAAAACATAGCTCATCGAACGGGTTTGAAGGTGAAAGAGATTCGTAGCGGAATCAAAAATAATCGACATGAGCAGCTCTCCCTATTATGGAATAAACGACTCTCCGTGGAGGCCGTCTAAAACGACTTATTTAACCCTAGTCGTTTACCAGTATAGGGCTAATTGACTTCGTTCTACATGGATGCTTTTAGCGGTCATATGGATGAATGTAGGATGTAACGATGAGACGAAACAAGCTGCTGAATCGTTCGTTTTTCCTTTGCCCGAATAAAATAAAAAGCTTAAACACAAAATACCAAAAAAATGAAGAGAGGATGAATATTTCCAAGGTGAACGTGGATGCTAAAGATCTTGAAAAATTGCTCACAATGTCCCGGCAATCCAGTGATTTCGTTACGAATAAGCTATCGTTCACCGAACCTCCATTATATATTTCATATTACAAAACAATGATTGATAGTAAACTGCTTCAACAACAATTCATGAGCGCGCTGCAAATTCATAATCGATTAGAACTTAACTGTCTGGAGGACATAAAAGCGCTCCTTCCCTTTGATGGAATCGAAATTACCGACAAAATCGATGTCATCCAATCCAAGCTGTTGAAGGGTCACGCCATCGTTCAATGGAAAAAACATGATCCATTATGCGCATTAGTTCCATTGGAAAGCAAAGATGGCTTACGCAAGTCCAATGAAACCGAGAATGAATTCAGCGTTCTGGGACCGAAAGTCGGGTTTGTCGAAGATCTGGACACGAATCTTCATCTGCTTCGCTTGCAATTGAACGTCCCGAATCTGATCGCGAAAGAATTGACGATCGGAAGTCTATCCAAATCGAAAGTAATGATTCTCCATATTGAAGGCGCCGCAAATAACGAAAACGTTGCAAAAGTTGAGAAAAGGTTATCGGCTATCGATTTCGATGTTATTTTTGATACGCTGACTCTGGATCAACTCATCTCCGACAATTCCTTTTCCCCGTTTCCTTTGTTTATTACAACGGAACGAAGGGATCGGGTCGTCTATGCCTTGCTGCAGGGTCAAGTGGCCATGATCAGCGAAGGTTCTCCCTATTTTGTAACGGGGCCCTCGACGTTATATGACTTTTTTACCTCTCCCGAAGATTATTATTTGCCATGGTTATTAGGTTCTTTCTTCAGAGCAATCCGAATATTCGGTGTCATATTCTCGCTCTTTGCTTCCGCCTTGTATGTTGCTATTACGACATATCATTACGAGGTGGTACCGCGGGATTTGCTTGTCCGCTTGATTTATTCACGACAAAATGTCCCATTCCCCCCCGTTCTTGAGGTACTGCTCCTTGAGATCACGGTTGAAGCTCTTCGGGAAGCCGGTGCGCGGCTGCCGAGCAGGGTCGGCGGAACACTCGGCATCGTAGGCGGCATTGTTTTGGGTACTGCTGCAGTAGATGCAGCATTGACCAGTAACATTCTCATCATCATTATTTCTTTATCGGCGTTAGCCTCTTTCGTAACTCCGATTTACAAGATGTCCAGCACGATTCGCTTTCTCCGATTCCCCATTATCATCCTAGCCGATCTCTGGGGAGGCATCGGCATTTTTATCGGCGTCAGTTTTTTGCTCGTCCATATCACGAGACTGAGATCTCTGGGATATCCATACAGCGTGCCGTTGTACCCTTTTCGGATCAAAGATATGAACGACAGCTTTGTACGATCGAGTCTGCAATTTACCAACACGAGACCAGGTTATTTAAAACCGGACTCCCACCTTAGATATAGACCTAAAAAAGTGAAATCGAAGAGTGATTTTAATGAGGAATAAAGCTGCCGTTCGGGCAAGATTTTTAAGGTATACAGGCTGCATATGGATCCTGGTTTTGACCTGTTTGCTTATTAGTTCTTGCAGCGACCGAAAAATCGTGGATCAAGTTACGCTTATACAAAGCGCAGGTTATGATATAGACGGAAAGCGCGTCAAAAGCACGCTATTGTTCGGCGATTATTCGGAGAAAGAGAAAACAAATATCAAAATACTAAGTACCGAATCGATTTCCAGCCTGGAAACTTTGCAGAAGCAAAACACAAAATCCAACAAATCCATTCAAACCGGTCAGATGAGTATGGTGTTGTTCGGCAAAGAGTTTGCCAGACAAGGAATCGGAACCATATTGGAAAGATTATTCCGCGAACCTTCGATTTCAAGCCGAATGCAGCTGGCAGTATCCGGTACGACGGCTGCTGAGCTTTTGTCCTCTACCGTTAAAACGCACGACACTGTGTTTATCACGAATTTGGTCGAGCAAAATGGGAAGTGGGGTAACTTGCCGAAATTGAATCTTCAAACCTCGCTGTATAATTATTATACAGCGGGACGAGACCTGTTCCTGCCTTATTTAAATATGGAAGGCGACGCTATAAAAATCGATGGTATCGCCTTGTTTAAGGATGATAAATTCGTAACCAACGTGGATAATCGCGATGCCTTCATTCTGAAACTGCTTACCGAAAACGCTCGGCATGGAAGCATTTTAATGCCATTGAAAGCGTCTGGCTCGCTTCATGATGATTTTGTTTTGATGAGAAACATCGCTTCGAATAGGACTTTCCAACTCGTCTCACAGGAACCGGCACCTGCCATCCTCATAAAAATTAAGATGAAGGTTTCCTTACGGGATTCACCTGAGTATTTACATTTTGAAACGAAAGAGGAGATAGCTGCTTTTGAACAAAAATTGGCTGCGTATATAGTTAAGAAAGCCGAAGACTTTATCTCCCTATGCAAGTCGAAACAGGTCGATCCGATTGGACTAGGCGACTTTTTGCGAAGCAAATCGAGGGGGTGGAATGAAAAAGAATTTCAAGCATCTTACTCGTCATTAAAGACCATGATCAAGATTGATCTTACAATTGTCCAGACCGGTCTTTACGAATAAAGGCTTTAAGGAAGAGGAGAAAGGGGCTTATGAGCAGCATGATTAGCGAAAAATTCACCGTTTCTCCTATCCATCTGTTTTTTATTGTGTACGTGAATATCATAGACATCAATTATTTGAGCTTTCAACATGATGTTGTAATGGATGCAGCCCAAGATGCTTGGGTCTCTACTCTTCTTATCTGGCTATGCACACATCTTTTAGTCTGGATGATGTTTAAAATCCTTTCCAATCAGAATCCCGTTACCCCCGATTTCATTTCCATCAATCCTGCCTATTTCGGGAAATTCCTTGGCGCATGCCTGAACCAGGCGATTATCCTGTATTTCGTTTTAGGAGCACTCGTTACGTATCGAGGTTACCTGGATTTGATTCAAATTTCCGCATTTCCCACAATGAATTTATGGCCAATCAGTATTGTCTTTCTCGTGCTTATTTACTACACGGTGTCAGGCGGCTTTCAAACCGTTACAGGGATCTGTTTCTGGGCCTTCTTTATTGTAATCATTATATTACTGCCAATTATTATCCTGTTAATGTTAATACCTAATCTGTATCCTCAAAACTTATTGCCTTTCTTCAATCATTCCCCGATGCAGATCCTGAAGTCAACTCATCAGATGGCGTTTAGCTTTTTGGGAGCCGAGGTTTTACTAGGGATATATCCGTATATACAAACGCAAGCGAAGTCGCAAAAATGGGCGCATATTGCAGTGGGGATTTCTGGCTTGTTTTTTTTAGTCTCCTTGGTCGTTTGCCTATTGTATTTCAGCCAAAGTCAACTTCTTCACATGGTGTGGCCGGCGCTGAAAGTGATCGGAATACTTGAAATACCGCTGTTTCAAAGAGTGGAGTACATTCTACTTTCGATATGGCTGCTTAAAACGCTTGCCTGCGTCTCTGTCAGATTATGGATTGCTTGTCATAGTTTGAAGATGTCTTGGCGGACAAAACCCATTCACAATTTAATTGTTATCCTTGTCCTATATGTAATCTTACAGTTGTTTATTAAAGACCCCGAGCATTTAAGAACAATGAAAATGCTGCATTCGAAAGTTGGGTTTTATTTTGCCTTCATCTACATTCCGATTGTGTTCTTCCTTACCATGGTAAGGAAGAAGTTCAGTAAGGGGGATGTTCCAGCAAAGTTGACACCTTGAAGCGCAGATCAGTTGTCGAGTCGTAGCCAACAAACTTACTACAACATAAAACCCCGAATCCACTAGCGGGAAACAGGGTTTTTAATGCTGTAATTCATTTTTGTTGTATTGGATTCGTTCAAATTAGGCGATAACGCCTTTCTTGAGAATGAGATTCGCATATAAAGCACTTTCGCTTGTAGCAATGATGGCATAGGCTTTGCGTGCACGGTCGTAGAACTCGAAGCGTTCAATCATTTCGAAGGTCTCGCTCTTCCCGGTCCGCTCGCGGATAATCGTTTCGAAGGTGCCCCAGATCGGCGTCTCCGCCTTGTCACCGGGTACAACCTGCATCAGCGTCACCGGCTTCTCGACGTATTGATCCAGCGGGAACAATTGCAGAATGGCGTTCAGTAGCTCCGGCGCATTGTGGCCATCGCAGCGCACCAAACGCTGCGCGTTGCTGGCTGCAGGGTAATTCCCGTCCCCGATGACGATTTCGTCGCCGTGGCCCATTTCCATTAAGATCTTGAGCAATTCAGGTGAGATGATATTCGGGATTCCGTATAACATGAATGATCCTCCTTGAGGTAGTTATTCTTATTTGTATAGTGCTCCGAAATTGTTGCATGCCCGGTAGTCCGCGCTCTCCGGATTGTCCGTACCAAACAGCGACCAAGCGCGTGGACGGAAAATGTTCGCTTCTGGCACATTGTGCATATTGACCGGAATACGGAGCATGGAAGCCAGCGTAATCAGATCCGCACCGATATGGCCATAGCTGATGGAGCCGTGGTTCGCGCCCCAATTGTCCATCACATCGTAAACGCTGCGGAACGCACCTTTGCCGGTCAGCGTAGGTGCAAACCACGTTGTCGGCCAAGTCGGATCTGTACGTTTGTCGAGCGTATCATGGACATGCTCCGGCAGGTCGACCGAATAGCCTTCTGCGATTTGCAGAACAGGTCCGATTCCCTTCACGAGGTTGATGCGGGACATCGTCATTGGCATTCCGCCACGGGTCAAGTAATCCGAAGAGTAGCCGCCGCCTCTGAAGTATTCCAAAGAGGCCGGGCGCCATGAGGTAGCATCTAAGCAGCGTTGCGCATCCTCCTCGCTGATTTCCCAGAACGGCTTCATGACCGGTTTGCCGTCACGCTCCTGCTGACCTGTTCCGTCAAGCGTTGCCGGCCCGGAGTTGATCAGATGAAGAATGCCGTTCTCGGCATGGCCTTCCAAGCGGTGCCCCGTCACGCGTTCAACGGAATCCGGACTCCAGAACGTGCGCACATCGGCGAAGATTTGAGCGGTATTCGTCAAGAGGGAGCCGAACAGCATCACTGCGCCGTTTAGACTGTCATTCTCTGTGGCCACTATGTAAGGCGCACGAATGCCGTTCCAATCGAAGGAGGAATTGAGCATCGCCTCCAAGAAGTCGCCATTCGGGAAATGGTCGGTCCACGCCCGCTGCCCCTGGAAGCCTGAAACGATGGCGTTATGGCCAAGCGCTTCTTCGCCATACCCAAGCTCGTCGAGCCTTGGATTGCCAACCATCAGGTCTCGGGCAATCTGCGTCATTTTGACAACCGTCTCCCAGTCCTTATCCTTCTGTTCGCGGGTAGTACGGATCGATTCCGGATTGTTGTCCGGCCCTTCCAAGCAGTTCTTCTTCACCCACTCGAGCGCAAGCTCGTATTCGGCAGGATCGTAGATGCCCTGTTCCATGCGGCGAACAAACTCGGTCATATCTACATAGTCGGTACGCATACCGAGGTATTCTTGGAAGAAAGCATCGTTTACGATAGAACCTGCAATCCCCATGGAAACCGAACCCATGGACAGGTAAGTTTTCCCTTTCATATAGGCGACAACAAGTCCCGCACGGGCAAACCCGAGCAACTTATCATGCACATCCGATGGGATCGACGTATCGCCCGTATCTTGCACTTCATTCCCGTAAATGCCGAAGGCAGGGAGTCCCTTCTGTGCGTAACCGGACAACACCGCAGCAAGATATACCGCACCCGGACGTTCTGTACCATTGAAGCCCCATACGGCTTTCGGAATCGAAGGGTCCAAATCGATCGTTTCCGTACCGTAACACCAGCAAGGTGTTACCGTGATAGATACCCCAACGTTCTCACGTGCAAATTTGGTGCCGCAAGCCGCAGCTTCCGCAACGCCGCCGATGCAGGTATCTGCAATGACGCATTCTACCGGTTCCCCGTTTGGATAGCGCAGATTTTCCGAGAATAGCTTCGCTACCGACTTCGCCATCTCCATCGTTTGTTCCTCGAGCGACTCACGGATTCCTTTGCGTCTGCCATCAATTGCAGGTCTAATCCCAATCTTGGGAAATGAGGATTCAAATCGAGTGCCGATATCTGCCACAGTTAATCCCTCCATAATCAATGTTTTGAGACGATGTTACCGATAACATAAAAATAGCAATGAAACCGCTTGCTGTCAATCCGTTTGTTGTATAATATTAGTGCATGATTTGTCGATAAGGAGTACGGATAGCATGGTTACAATCTATGATATTGCGGCGCAAGCGAATGTGTCGGCAATGACCGTTTCGAGGGTTATCAATAACACTGGGAAAATCAGCGCGAAAACCCGTTTGAAGGTGAAAAAGGTGATGGATGAGCTGGGGTATGTGCCTAATCAGATGGCGCGCAGCCTTGTATTACAGCAAACCCGTATCTTGTTCCTGCTCATAACGGACATTATGAATCCTTTCTATACGACACTTGCGCGCGGTGCTGAGGATGCTGCACGCAAACAAGGCTACCGCCTGCTGTTTGGCAACAGCGACGAGAGCCTGGATAAGGAAGGGGAATATATCAATACCATTCTGACCACCCGGGTGGACGGTGCGCTTCTCGCGCCGGCAGGCGATCCTTCGCTCCCCCACTTGGAGCAGCTGCGGAAGCACAATGTTCCGTTCGTCCTCCTCGATCGCGAGGTACCAGGCATCGCTTGCGATATCGTCCTCGGCGACAGCAAGGATGGCGCTCGCTCTTTGGTTGAACATCTCGTGGAGCAAGGACATCGTCGTATCGCACTCGTGAACGGTTCTCCTTCGATCTCAAGCGCCAGGCTTCGCTTGCAGGGTTTCCAAGAAGCGATCAAGCTGAACGATCTGACGCTGCGCGAACAGGATATTCATGAAACAACCTTCGGACCGCATCTGGATGTCGAGGCCTTGGGGCAATGGATTGACAGTATGGTTGGGGAATCGATGCCTACTGCAATTATGGCAGGAAACAATGTCCTTGCGGTGGTACTTATCCGACTGCTTCGCGAACGCGGACTGCGTATTCCGGAAGATATTTCGGTTGTCTGTTTCGATGATTTCGGGTTGAACTCCGAGATGGACCCGTTCATCACCGTGGCCGCGCAGCAAGCCTATCAATTCGGTTATTTAGGGATGCAAATGCTGATCGAGCGGATTCAAGAACGCAACAGCGCGCCTCCGTGGAAGCGGATCATGCTGCCTGCGGAGCTCATTGTGCGGCGTTCGGTGAAGAAACAAGGTTAGAACTGCTAGAAGAGACGTGTGATTGGGCAGCGATCGTTTCGTTTTCTGATGACGATCGGCTTGTCCGATGCACGTCTTTTTGTTTTGTCCATATCGTGCGTGTCAACATTTACGGCTGGATGCCGTGAAAAGCTGTCGATTATTTACAAAGTATACTTTAAACATGAAGTTAATCATAACGCTGTAAAGACCTGAATTTTTTCGTTAATACAGCGAATCCATCATTGAAAACGCCTTCTTTAAAGTATATATTAGTATGTGTAAGTATACTTATTAAGGAGGTTAATTATGAAGAAGGTAAAGCGTTGGATGATTTTGATGACTTGCTTGGCGGTGCTCATTCCGTTCATTCCGGGTCCAAAAGCAGCCGAGGCCGCTGTGCTGCAGACGGATATCGGAAGCTTTGAGTCGGGAACGGACGGCTGGCAATGGGGCAGCAACGTCACCGGATTATCGAATGTAACGAGCAGTCTGAATGGTCCGCAAACGCCATACAGCGGCAACCGCATGGGCGAGCTGACAACCTCATCGGTAGCGGGAACGACGTGGCGATCGACCTACAAGAACTTTTCCCCTGCTCTCAACGTCTCCGCGACACCGTACTTTCACGGCGCTTTCAACACCTATGGCATAAACCCATCGCATACGCAGTTCGAGGTGAGAATTACGTTTACCAGCGGCACCCAAACCTTAGTCTCCACGCAAGCCATTGCCGGTGACTCCTGGAACGAGCTGAGTGTCGACCTCAGTGGCTGGGCTTATCGGACGAACATTACGCAGATCGAAGTAGCTTACCGCTCTGTCACCTACACTTCCGCTTGGAACGGTAAACATCAGCTCGATAATATCGGATTCTCTGCTTACCCCGCCTCTTATCCCGGCTCGATTAGTTCGGTATCTGCCAGTTCTACGCAGATTACAGCAGCCGGCACCTACACCACCGCGTCCTCGGTCCAGCTTGACCTGATCGAGCTTCAAACCTATGAACAATACAACATCAACACCACTTACACCGCTGATGCCACACAAACCGTAACGCCAAGCGGCGGGGTTGCCAGTTTCTCACTCTCCACCGCGCGTTATGCCTCCTCCCGTGACAAAGTCTACTCCAAGTTCGTAGTCATCGATCACACCACCAAGAAACTCGTAGCAAGTCCCACTTATGTCACGCAGCAAACGGCCTCCGTCAACACGTTCGCTTTTCCAACGGCAAGCTCGATCAAAGGACTGCAGGTCCAAACGGTCGATGACGCGCAGAAGCTCGGCATCAGCCACGCGGCATTAAATGTGTCCTTCAACGAGTTGTTTCTAGATAGCGCAACAGGAGCCATACCATTCGTGATGGACGGCACTACTTATTATTTCAAGCAATCTTACATTAATGGGCTTGACCATGACATCAAGACCTTGTCGGATGACGATGTCATCGTGAGCCTTATTCTGATCATGTACTATGCAGCCGGCACGATAAACTCGAAGCTCCTTCATCCCGATTATGCCGGCGGCACTGTTGCGGCAATCAATACAACCAATGCCGATGGCGTCAGGTATTGGAAAGCAGGGGTCGAGTTCCTCGCAAGCAGATACACGAGAAGTGATGAGTTGTACGGAAGAGCCGTTAACTATATTGTCGGCAACGAAGTAGACTCACAAGCCTATTGGTACGACATGGGCAATAAGCTGCTGCAGGACTTCGTAGAGCAGTACGCACGGGCGTATCGCATTGCGGAGACTGCTGTGAAGAAGTATTACTCTAATGCAAGAACCTATATCTCCTTGGATCATTACTGGAACGGAAGCGTAGGATCCGATGCGCTGCGAACCTACAAAGGCAAAGGAATTATGGATGAATTCAACAAGCGAATCACTGCGGAGGGGAACATCCCGTGGAATATCGCCTACCATCCTTATCCGGAGGATCTGTTTGATCCGACGATCTGGAACGATACGAGCGTGACGAACAGTTCAGATACCGTCCGAATTAATTTCAAGAACCTGCAAGTGCTGACCAATTACATCGGAGCTTCGAACTATTTGTATGGCGGGAATAAACGGCGAATTATATTGTCCGAGCAAGGGTTCCACTCCCTCAGCAACTCGCTGGCGGATCAGAAAACGCAGGCTGCCGCGTACGCCTACTCCTACTACAAGGCGAAATTCCTTGGCGGCATCGACTCCTTCATTCTGCATCGACATGTAGACCACGGCGGAGAAGGCGGCTTAAACCTCGGATTATGGACACGAGATACGACGAAATCGGTGCTATATGCGCCGAAGGATCAGAAGTACATCTACAATGTGTTCCAGAAGATCGATACGAGCGATTCCGCGGCGGTGACGGATTTTGCGAAAGCGATTATCGGGATTAGCGACTGGGCTTCCGTCATCCCAGGTTATAATGCATCTCTACTAGCCGACCGAACGCCTCCGGTAGCTGGCACGCTCTCGTCTGTGGGCTCCATCACGCCGACGGCTAATGTGTCCACCTTCGAATCTTCCACGGATGGCTGGGCCATCTCCGAATATTCGCAATCGGCATCGACCGTATCCAGCTTCGCCAATAGTCCGGGTACTCCGTTCAGCGGTACCAAAGCCTTAGAGATTAACATCAACAACGCCACAACCGGCGATGGCGAAGGCGGTGCACGGGCGGAGAAAGGCATCACGAAGGTGCTCTCTTCGCCTATCAACGTGACGGGCACGCCTAAGTTCCAATTTGCTTTAGATTCGTATGGGGCTTGCCCAGGTGCCACGCAGTATAATGTGACCGTCCGACTTTACAGCGGCAGCAACATCATTGAAGGTAAAGCGACGATGACACCGGATACGTGGAACAAGTATTCGATGGATCTTAGCGGCTGGGCATACAAAGGCAGCATCGACAAAATTAAAATCTGGTTCAGCGCCAATTCTACTTCGATCTGGAATGCGTACTACCAGGTGGATCAGATTGGATTTAGCTCTTAGAGTTAGGGATAGATAGAAAAAAGGTCACCTAGTAGGTACTAGGTGACCTTTTCCTTAATTAACCGACACTTCGTCGCTGATCCCGATATCATCCATCATCACTTTGCCTTGATCGCTCGTGAAATAGAAGGTAACTTGCGTCAGTTCTGCAGGGTCGAACGCCGGATTCGCTTCCTCGAACCGCTCGAATGGCAGATTGTACGTCTGAAATACCGCTTCAGTCGGCACTTTATACTTGCCGTTCTTGATCGTTTTCTCGAGCCACGGAAACCTTGTAAAGATCGTATAAGGCAGCGGTGTAACCGGTTTGAACTCGTCTAGCGGCAGGCGAACCGTCGCGCCGTCCACGCTCTTCAGCTCCACATCTATATCTGGAAGCGGGACGTCGCTTCCTTCATCATCATCCATCAAGTCTTGCTCAAGGTTCGTCATCGAGAACATGAGCTGCTTGTCATCGCCGGCCTCACCGACCTGCTCGCCGACACTATCCGGCAGTTCCAAAGTAAAGCTGCCATCTTCTTCTTTCCACTGCAGCACAACGCCGCGGGAGCCTTTGTTGTTGCCGTCTCGATCCTCCGCACCTTCTTCTGTCCACTGCAGATTCTCGGCTTTCGCTTTTACGCCTCTGCTCATCTTCGACTTGTCGTAATCCTCGTCAATTCGAGCGAGCGGTAAGAAGCTACTGTCTTCGTAACGGTTGATAAACGTGGCTTGTGGAAGCCATTCCAAACCCGTGCGATAATCGCTGAACAGCGGCTCGTATTCCTTCTTCCCATAAAGCGCGGCTTCCAGAAAAGCGCTGATATACACTTTGGCAATTTCACGCTGATCTTCTGCCGGAATCATCCCGCTTCTGCGCAGCAGCAGACCGCCGGGCAAGCTATCGTCCATCGTGCCCCAGTCCGTGTTAAACCGGCTGTGGTTCGCCTCTCCAATATAGAGCGTCGCCTTGAATCGCTCCGAATCCGGAGAAAACGTCGTACGGATATACTGCCGTTCACCGTTAAATGTATCCACATCACCGTCACTTGCACCTTGCAGCGACAAATAATATTTATCTTTCAATTCGGCCTTCATTTTATCCACGTTCGTATCTGTCGGCGCCACGCCTACAACGGCTTGAATGTTGATGTTGTTCATGCTGGCCAGCGTCTTGTCATCCTTAAACCATTTGTTGCGGTCCGCCGCCATAGCAACGGCCTGTCCGCCTCTGGAATGGCCAATCAAGGCCACTTGCTGCAGATTAACCGACTGATAGAACGGATTATCCTTCTGCTCGCTAAACACCGCAATTTGCTGCAAATGCTTCAGCAGCATCCATGCCCGAACCTTCATATCGTTGTTCGGGATATTGCCCCAGAAGGAGTAATTCAAAAAATTCTCATCGACGGAAACCGCGATGAAGCCTCGGCTTGCAAGCATTTCACCTAGGTACTCATAGCCAGCGTCCGAGAATTGCTCCATCAAATGATTCCCGTGCACGATGAGAACAAGCGGATAATTGCCCTTCTCTTCGGGCATCCATACACGGCCATTCACAGGCAGCTCGTGTTGATCGAATCCCCAGAAGAATTGACGCAGCCAATTCCAGCGTTTAATGTATGGCGAAGCATCCACAGATTGCGAAGTTAGTTCTACACCCGAGCCGAATTCGTCGCGATGCGTATCATTCCCGCTGCCATAGGTGAAACTACGAACACGGTAAAGTCCGGGATCCGCGGGATTGTCGCCAGTCAGAAGCTCTACTCCCATAGAAGTCGGCGAATCCGAACCCTCGGTAGGCAGCGCAGTCACAGGAAGCGCGGCAGACTGTACATTCATCGGCCATTTATCAAAGGTCAAACCGGCCAGCGTAATGACAATAACCAACGTCACTTTCACAAGCACCGCGATCCGGCGGCTTGCAAGCATGCCGATAAACAGTCCGCCTAATACGCCGATCAATGCGAAGCTTATGCTCAAGATAATAGATAACGGATCCCCGATATCTGTTTCATCACAGATTTTATACATAACCGTCCCGGCAATAGCAAACACGGCCAATGTGAGCCGCGGGACGGGCACATAACAAAGTGTCAGCAAATACGCACCGATCACACCTGCTGCACCCATCACGATGACACCAAGCAGAATAATAAGTACGCAGTCAAAGAGGACACCAATCCCTGTCGGCATCCCGAGCGCTGCAATAATAAGCAATGTACTGCAAACCATCCACACGCCGGCTAAAGCGTACCGCCAAATGGTCGTGTCGTATTGAAAAGTATGTTTAGCCCGATCCAGCAGCCAACTCGCAAGTCTCTTCAAGAAACTCTCTCTCGCAGGTGGCGCCGGCATCGGCGTTATGAGTTCAAGTTCCATAGATGGCTCCTCGGATTCATAGATTATATCTCGATTATACGCCGCATTCGAGCCCTAACCAACAGCTATTTGTTGTCATTGCTGGGTTTCGCGAAAGTCACCTGAATGGATAGAATCTCGCTCCGACTACCAATCCGTATTGGCGGTCCCCATGTTCCGAATCCGGAAGAAACAAATGCATGCAATTGTCCTTTGAGCAAATATCCGTAATCCAGCTCAAAAATCCGTTTGGTCACCAAGTGATTCGGTGCCATCTGACCTCGATGCGTATGACCGTGCACCGATAGATCAACACCTGTTTGGGCAATCTCTCCGATTGAGCTTGGCTGATGATCCATAAGAATAAGCGGAAGTGAGCGATCCAGCCCCTCTACGAGCTCCGCAGCTGGTTTTCGGTGATGATCGGATTTGTCCTTACGCCCGATGAGGTAGAAGCGATTGTCAATGAGCTGCGTTTCGTCAAGCAGTACCGGAATGCCAACTTCCTTCATTTCTTTGACATAAATAGGGACACCGCCGCCGTAATTCTCATGATTGCCCAGTATCGCAAACGTGCCGTACGTCGCTTTGATTTCCGCCAATTTGCGTCCATATTTATGCTTCACGAATGGCTCTACAGCATCGTCCAGCACATCACCAGGCAGCAGCATGAGATCCGGCTTCAGCGCATTCACTTGATCCACCAGACGCTGCAGATGCCTTCCGCGTACTGTCGATCCGAGATGAAGATCCGAAGCAACTGCGATATGAAGCGGCCCCTCATCTCCTGCTGACTTCGGAATCGCAACCTCGTACCGCCGAATAATCGGACTCCAGGCATTGAATGAGCCAATGGCCAGGATGATGCACAAAATCGCGATGACCGCTATACCGGTTATTAGGATCGAATCTCTGTTTGAGATCGAACCAGCGCGAATGCCCCATGCAGCCAAATCGGCGAAGGGAAGAAGCAGCACACTATATTGCATCACTGCAATCCAATAAGACCCGATCCATTTCAGACCTTCCCCCATAAATCCGGGCAATGCTTTGCGAAGCAGCCTCGCTAGCAGATAAGAGAATGCTACGATGCCAAACACCGGCCAAAACAACCCCGAAGGAACATTGCCGCCCGCTTCTGAAAGAAATAACTGCAAATGCCATCCGATGTAAACCTGCAAGCCTAGAAATATCGATAGAATGATTGTCAATCTAACGGCCATAGTGCCTCCCCGCATGGAGCTTCTCCACGAATTCTTATTTCTTTGTCTCTCTTAAACTCACTTTATTAGTATACCGATTCCAAAAGCAAATAGCGATTCTACAAGATCGTCGGCAAACCCTATAAAATCGCAAAAAACTGCAGCATCGCGACGCTGCATTCTGCGTTGAAAAGGGATTACTTCTTCTTCCCGTCTACTCAAACTTCACATTGAGTGCTCGGTTCGTGAACGCAAAAAAAACCGACCAAGCTCTGCTGGGGGGCGAGAGCCGGGCCGGGTGATACCGAGCGGTTCTATTATTGTTTCCGGAATAGTCTTGGCGGCAAGCTGAACCGTTTCTTAAAGGCACGTTCAAAATGCGGAAGCGTATTAAAGCCGGATGCAAAGCAAATTTCCGTAACAGGCAGCTGTGTCGTCTTCAGCAGCGACTTGGCAAATTGCAGCCTCAGCTCCTGTACGTAGCTTTGGAAGGTGGAGCCTGTCCCTTTCCGGAAGCATTCGCTGAAATAATTAGCGGACAGTCCGCAATAGGATGCCACTTCTTCAAGCGGGATGGCTTCCCGGAAATGATGCTGGATATAGATCAGCGCTTTACGTACCGATGATTGAACCGGCTGCATAGGGTCAGGCGTTGAGACTTGCGTCGGCTGGGTTCCTTTGCATTTGCGCGAGAGGTCGATGAGCAATCGCTCTACACTGCCTTGGATCAGCAGGTCGCTGCCTGCTTGCCAGTGCAGCGTTTCATCCCAGATGCGCTCGTACTCCCGTTCAATCGTATCGATTTCTTCCCCAACATACCAGTACGTATGCTCCGTATTCGGACCGAAAAGCAGCTCGAAGAGCGGTTCTCGGATAAATTGCTCTTTGAATATAAAGTCGTACAGCTGGAGCGTCTCTCCCGGATCGGACTTTAAGCTATGAAAGTCGGCCGGGGTCAGCAGAAATGCCGAGCCCCTCGTCAGCCGAGTTGGCACGCCGTTCAGCACATGCGTACCGCTGCCGGATACAACAAAGCCCATTTCAAAAAACTCATGCCAATGCGTATCAATCAATCCGTCAATGGAATGCTTGAAGAGGCGGAAGGGAGCAGACAAAGTCATATAACTGTCGTTTAATAATCGTTCTGGGCCTTTATAGACGCTCATCTCACTCTGCCTTTCGCCTGTAGTTGATGGTTCGTGTGCGGTTCTCTTCGTTATCCGTATTATACGTTAACGAAGTCGCTTCCTGCGATATCTTTACCGCGGGCAAGCCAAATCTTGAAGTTCGGGTTTTTCTCCGGAATGACGCGTGCTTCGGTAGAGAAGTAACGCATCGTGTATCCGCAGCGGCGGAACGGGCTCGGGTTCGGCGTAGCGCCGTGAATGATCCGCGAGTCGTGGATCGAGCATTGTCCCGGCTCCAGCTCGAAGTATACGGCTTTGGATTCATCAATATTCTTGATTTGCGTGTTGAAGATGCTGTCATCTGTATCGACGTCTTCATAATCGGAGAAGCCGTTGCTGTGAGTACCCGGAATGACGCGCATACAACCATTTTCTTTCCAGCTGCGGTCAATTGCAAGCCATACGGTTGCGATTTTGTCATAGCGGCTCAGACGGCCTTTCCAATACGCGGAATCTTCATGCCAAGGTGTCTGTTTGCCAATGAGCGGCTCCTTGCAGATAAAGTGGCTCGACCACAAACCGATGTTCGGTCCAATGATCGGCTCCACCAAATCAAGCACTTCATCGCTTAGCAGAAACTTCAAGAGACGCTCGTCGCGGAAATGCGGCGTGTCGAGCTCGCTGTTCAGGCGACGGCCGACCAGCTCCCATTGTTCCTCGAAGATTGCGGAAAGTTCAGCTTGCTTCTCGGCACTGAACAATTGGTTCTTGTACAGGGTATATCCATTTGTATTGTAAAAATCCACTTCTGCTTGTGTCAATCGACCGTTTGCGATATTGGACATTTGAATGCCTCCTAAGCGATATTAATCTGTTTCTATTATCGCTCGCTTCGGCATCCATCTGCTTCGCATCTTTACCGATAAAGTATGCATATCTTCGGCAATCCATACAAGCCGCAGCACCATCCGGTGCTGCGGCTCGCGTTATCAGCTCATTAATGATACGTAAATTCTCCCATTTCGACGCCGCATGGACCGCCGTCCGGATTTCCTTCCAGCTCGACCTTTGTTCCGTCTGCTTTGTAGAGCGGGTTGTAATGTACATTTATCCGGCTCGCGGAAGAGTTCGCGTAATGGCAAATGAACGCACGGCGGAATTGGTCTTTCGTTTTGTTCCGATATGAGCCGTGGATCAAATTTCCATTAAAGAACAGCACATCGCCCTTCTCCATAATGACAGGCATGACAACGCCGTCTTTAGGCGGTTTCACATAATGGGTCGTGAAAGATTCCGTCGTATCGGCCTCATCCGGACATGAAATTTCATGTGCATGCGTCTTCGGAACAACGAGCAGTCCGCCATTCTCTTCATAAGCATCATCGACTGCTGTCCATGCCGCAATGCAGTTGCCGGGTTCAACCTGCAAATAGAAATTATCTTGGTGCAGCGCTTGGCCTCTGGAGCCGGGCGGCTTGTAGTAGAACATACTTTGCGCCGCATACGCTTCTTCTCCGTATAGATCAGCCAGCACTTCCATAACCGGTTGATGGAGCATATATTTCATCGCCGTGTCGTTATACCGATGCGGATGCATGACACGCGGATAACGCTGCAGCGGATCGGTAACACCCTGCTCAAGGTTAGGTTCAAAATAGCCCGGAATCGTCTCATGGCTCATCGTATCGAAGGTCTCTACAATTTCAGACAGATCTGAAGGCGCGAATAACCCTTTCACAATGAGATACCCTTCCTTATCGAATTGCTGCTTTTGTTCTGCCGTGAGAACTCGCAAAGCGTCTGACATGCCACTTCCCCCTAGTAAATAAGTAGATGATAACAGTACATCACTGTATCTTTATTGTAGTTAATTTCATGCGAATGCAGAAGTAAGAATGTTGCTAATTACTCCTACTATCCTGCTATAATGAGTTTCAGAGGAGTGAGCCGGACATGAGCACAAAGGGACCCGAATTACCTTCCTATATCAAGGAACAAGGCGGAAATAGGGTCATCGCCAACCATTTTCAACAGCCCGACAACTACTCCATTAAACGGTCAGAAGGGATGGGTGATTGGCTCATTACCTATACGATTGCAGGCGAAGGTTATTTTCAGATCGATGGAGTGGAACGATTCTGCCAGACAGGGGATGTAACGCTGATGCAGCCCGGTGTGCCTCACCAATATGGCACGCGTATAGGGAGCACCTGGAATTTCGTATGGGCGCATTTCACACCGCGATTTATGGAGACTAGCCTGCTCCCGAACGAGAGGCTGCTTATTCATGCGATCGACAGTAATGTAGCAAGGAATCGCATTCATCAAGCCTTTCATCGGCTAATCTCCGATTCCATCGAGCGGAGCTTATACTGGAACGAATTATGCGAGAGTGCGATGCGCGAAATCCTGCTGCTGCTCGCCCAGCGTTTGTCCAAGCAAGTGGATCCCCGCATCGAAGAGATCCGGCACTTGCTCTCTACACGAATGCAAGATCCGATTCGAATCGATGAGTTGGCCCAAGCAGTCGGACTATCGCCATCAAGACTGTCGCACTTATATAAAGAATCCACCGGGTCATCCATTGTTGATTCACTCAACGACATGCGAATCCGCCAAGCTGCCCTCCTGCTGGAGCATACCGACCGGCAGGCCTCCGAAGTCGCACTCGATGTCGGCTTTCAGAACTATAATCACTTTGCAGGTCAATTCCGCAAACGGTATGGCATGAATCCACGTGCGTATAAGCATCGCGAGAACAAAGACTAAAGAACAAGACTGACCCCTCCCCCTATTAAAGCAAGGATGTGGTCAGTCTTGTTGGTTGTCATGCTTACGCACCGGGATTGCCTGGTTTCAGCAGCATGTTAAGCTGCTCCAGCAGGCCTCCGCCGCCGCTTCCCATGAGAGAGATCGTACCGATCTTCTCGCAAATCTTCTCGAGATATTCCAGCTCCTTCAATCGAAGCAGTGTCTGATTCTCATCCATGAGCTTCGCCGTATTCAGCAAGCTGCGGGTTGCCGCCGTTTCCTCTCTTCTTGTGATGAGATTAGCCTGCGCCCGTTTTTCTGCCAGAATAACGGTGTTTAGAATCTCCTTCACATCCCCGGGGAGTACAATATCCTTCACTCCTGCTGATAGAAACGCTACCCCGTATTCCCCTTGCTTCTGACGAAGCCGTTGAAGGACAAATTCGCCTACCTCTTGCTTCATCTGCAGCAACTCATCGAGCTTTAATGTGCCCACGTACTCTCGCAAAACGAGCTGTAAGGCAATATACAGCTGCTCCTCAACAGAACGGATTTGAATGGTTTGCAGCGGATCCGCAACTTGATACTGACAGACAAAGTTGAGCCGGAGCGGCACTTTGTCCTGTGTCAGCATTTCTTGACCGGTCAAATCGATCTGCTGCCTCCGCAGATCGATCGTTCTCACGATAACCTGAACATTGCTCCTCCAGAAGTAATATTTCCCCGGTCCGAGCTGCCGCTCTAATACATTGTTATAGTAGAGCATTCCGGTTTCCTGTACGCCAACATCAAACGTCTGTACCATGTTTCCCAGATGAGGCAGAATCGCTAGGTCAATCTGGGATGTCAGCTCTGGTCTGGTCAGATCCACACGCACAAACGATTGTTTCTTGAGTACATGCCAGAAGGCATACTTTCCTGTGCGATATACGCCGGCAAACTTACCGTCCTCGTACCTGAGCGCAAATTCAGCATCTGTTACATCCAGAACGACGAGATCTGCAAGCAACCGTGCGTCATGAAGGAACAGCTCCAAATCTTTACCGGGTACTTGAAAGGGCTTCGTAATGTCAAGCACTTCTACCCGTGCATCACTGAATGGGGAGAAACGGTAAACACCCGGCTCCAAGTACCGGACATAGCTGCCTTTTTGGAAAAGCAATCCGCGCTGGTCGTTTTGAATGTTGATTCTCGTGAACATATCTATCGAACCTCCTTAGGGTTGTTGTAGAAGTAAGCGTTGAATCTGATCGAGAGCTCTCCTGATTGCAGGCAGCGGAGTTGCGCTTAAGCATGAGAAGGCTGTGCACTGTCTTTGAGGTTTTCCGGCGGAGGGATCAGCCGCGTCAAACTTTCGGCTGCTCTGCCATCCCTATTCACACGCAAAGACGAGCTGCATGGCGAATTCATGCGGTATCCACGAACTGCAAGCTCCTGCTTCAGTGTCCTCTTCGGACTGAGAGCTCACGTCATCAGAATCATTTTCGTTCGACGTCAAGTCGAATAAGATCTACGCCATAGTCGCTTCTCAGGCGAGCGGGGAATCGAACCCCTTTTGTATGATTGAGACATTCCTGACCTACAGCAAACTCCGGCACATCGTGCCAAGTACTGCGGGATGGTTGGACATCCACGCCCGGTTAGATCAGTGCACCTCAAGCTCCTTTATTATCACGCATGCGTCTAACGGCGAACATGGCAGAAGTATTACAACGATCGCAAAAACATAAAAAAACCGACTGATCCATCAGTCGGCTTCATTCTTTATAGGATTGCTTTCATTTGTTCATAAACGGCAATGCAGTTTCGAGTCTTCTTCGCTTCATAGAGGCATTTGTCTGCGTAGGTAACCAGCATCTCTTGGTCTTGTTCAACCGTAGGGATTAGAGTTGCTGCTCCCAAACTGATGGTCAGATAACTGCTCACCGTCGACTTACTGTGAGGGATGCGGTTATTCTCTACCCGTACCCTCACGAACTCGGCCAGCTCAGCTGCTTGTTGTCTAGTAGTATTCGGAAGTACGATGCCAAACTCTTCGCCGCCATAACGAGCGATGAAGGAATCCGGCATCTGAAGCGAATCCCGAATTTCGGAAGCGACCGTCTTGAGGCACATGTCGCCGCCTTGATGTCCGTAGGTGTCATTGTAGCTTTTGAAGAAATCAATATCCAGCATAATTAGCGACAACGGCGCACAATCGACCCTATGTTTCTCCCACTCCACGCGCAGCTGCTCATTGAAATATCTCCGGTTGTACACCCCGGTCAAGCCATCCAAGGAAGAGAGCTTCTTCAGCTCGTCGTTAGCCAGCTGCAGCTTGGACTCTACTGCAATCCGGCTAGTAATATCCGAGAGTGAAACGAGCACACTTGTAATCTGCCCGCGACTGTCCAGAACCGGCGCTGCATTACAGGAAACCATAACGGTGGACTGATCCGCCCGTTTATACACGAATTCGGAATTGGACACCACTTGCCCCGTTCGAAACACATGTGCGACCGGATAATCCTCCTTCGGCATTAGATCACCGCTAAAATCGTACAAGACCCAAGCGTCATCCGAATAGGTTCGACTGAGAATCTCTTCCTTACCTAAGCCGAAGACATCCTCCGCCATCTGGTTAGCCATCGTAATTTGTCCGGTTGCATCCACGACGACAATCGCGTTCGGGACCGTTTCGATAATGGTGCTCAGTCGTGATTCGCTCTCTTTCGCCGCTTGCTCCAGTTCCTTGCGCTGCGTCACATTCTGGAAGTAGATGGACAGTCCGTCCTTCGAAGGATAAATGTGCACGCCATACCAGGCTTGCAAGAACGGCAGATATTCCTCCGCAAAGACCGGCACTTGCTGTTTCATCGCTTCTTGATAAGAGCTGAAAATAGCAGTACCGACGATATTCGGATAACAATCCCATAACAGTCTGCCCATAATGCTCTCACGATTGTTGCCGAGTATCCGCTCAGCTTCACTGTTTACATAAGAGAAGGTCCAGTCATTGTTCAGCGCCATAAACGCATCCGTAATACTTTCCAATATGTTATTCAAACGGGCCTGTGTGACCTTGAATGCTTCCTCTGCTTGCTTCAGCTGCGTAATGTCTCGGCTGACGGAAACAACTCCCTTCACATGACCCGCGTTATCGCGTAGCGGTGAATAAGAGGTTTGATGGTAGGTAAAGCCGGTTGGCGAGCTAATCGACCAATCCAACACGGTGTTTCTTTCAAGCAGCGCCTTCTGCTGGGCTTCTTCGTGAAGCTTCCCGTTGTCCGCATTGAGCAGCTCGTGAATGGTTTTGCCGGAATAGAACGCATGCGGATCATGGATAAGCGAATCCATAGATCTGCCATACACACCGGTCAGCTTCAGTTCCGTATCAAAGGTAGATACCACTTCGTCCATCGATCCGACCAACAATCTGATCCGCTCTTCATTCTCGATCATGGCCCGTTCAACCAAACGCTGCTCCGTCACATCAATGCCGATGCTAATAATCGAATCAAGTTCGCCTTGCTGCCCGTTCAGAATCGTATTCGACCAAGCGATCAGCCGAAGCTCCCCCGTCCCTGTCCGCCAATGGTTCTCATGACGGGTTTTCCCATTAGCACTCATGAGGTTATCGAAATGCACGCGCACGGCAGGTTGTTCTTCTACCGGTACGAGAAAATCAAAGATTGAACGCCGCTGAACCTCTTCGAACACATAACCGGTCACTTGCTCACAGTATTGGTTAAACCGAATGATACGACCATCCGGATCGGTAACAACAACGAGAGATGCCGCCGTCTCGATGATCGAAGAAACAAAGTTTCGTTCCGCACTTAGAGCCCCAATCTGTTCCAAAATCGTCTCCGACATGGAGTTGTAAAATCTGCACAGCTGCTGAAATTCCAAGGTAGCGTTATTAAACACTTCCGGTTCGATGCGGTAATTATAGCCGCCTTCTTTGATCTGTTTGACGCCCGTTAACAAATGGTTCAGCGGGTCTGTGATCTTCCTTGCTGTTCGGAACATAATGAAAACCGCCGCCGCCATCGCAAGCAAAATAAATAGGCTCGTATATTTGAGCTCCGTGTAAAGCGAGGCTAATACGTCTGCCTTGGCCGCTTCACCGATAACAAGCCAACTGCCGTTATTCGCATACGTATAGGCGCCGTAGACGGTTATGCCACGATAATTCGTATAAGCAGACTTGGACTTGCTGCTCAACTTTGCTCTTTCAATGATGGCAGTCTGAATAGGCTTCGAATCGAATTCGGCTGTACCAGCGCCAGCTCCCGTAATTAACTTATCTTCCGCATCGACGAGATAGGTTTGTCCACTCTTTCCGTAGGCGAATTGCTTCATCAAATGCTCGATGGTCGTCAAATCAACCGTTCCCGCAACAACGCCTAAGAATTGTTGATTCGCATCCAGTACTGGAGCTGCAAACACGATGATCCGTTTCCCATCTCTTCGCGATACGATGACATCCGAAATAGACTCCTTGCCTTGCTGTGCTGCGATAAAATAAGGACGGTCCTTCACATTCAAATCACTTTCGGATAAAACGCTGTAGCCTTCCTTATTGATCAAGCCCATGGCTTTAAATTCGTTATGTTTGCTTTGGGATAGGTTCAGTATGGATCCAATTTCACTCCGCTCCCACTTCTTCACGGAAGGCAGACTCGCGATCATACCCATTTCCGACATCCGGTCGGACATCCATTTATCAATATACTGCTGCTGCAGTCTGATCGTTTGTTCCAGCTGATTATGAATATCTCGTTCTTGATGATCCAGCTCAAAGTAGGAGAAGATCGCGGTGCAGAAAACACCGACGATGAGTACGAATACGACGCCTAACATGCGGAGCCTGCTGTTTAGCATATTGATCTTGAATCTGTTGTGGAGAAAGGTTCTCATAGGCAGTCACTCCCCTGCTGTCAGTCATCGACATAATCATCCTTCTTTTAGCATTTATTCGACATTCGTTCGAGCAATCCTTTAATTTCGATCTTAATTTCTGTCGAGTTTTGTCGTTTAAAATGATACTAAAAAAGCCCGCACAATGCGCGGGCTCGCTCCATCTATTTCTCGCATGCAATGCCGTCCTTATCTCCATCAAGCTTCGTACTGTAGCCGGGATCGCCTTTGTGGAGCGGCGCTTTGCCGGCTTCCTTCACGGCAGCGCAGCTTCGGTAAACAACGGTTTTACCCGGTGCAGACTCGGCATCCTGAGCACCGGCTGAGTCCTCCGCTTCATCGAGCGGCGACGTAACTTCAAGCGCATCCTCCGCTATGATAGGCGTTATCGCTTCAAAGCCACCCGTGTCCTCCCACATCTCTTGAAATTGCGCTGCGAAGGACTCGGCAACCTCGCTGTTGCGAAGCACCATCAGCACTTCATCGTTATCGGTGCTGGCGGATTTCGAATAATTGAACGAACCCGTCGTTGCAATTGCCCCATCGGCGATCGTCATTTTCAAATGCATCAGCCCGCTGTGCTTGTTGATCTTCATCGGAATGCCTGCGCTTCCGAGCAGCTTGAGCGCTTCTTTCTGTGCTTTGCCGCCCGACTGGGTTCGGTCGGTTATGATGCGAACGGCAACCCCGCGCTTCTTCGCCTTCTTGATCGCATCGACGATATCCGGTTTCGTTAGGCTGTAGATCGCAATATCAAGCGAGGTTTCCGCGTCATTGATCACGCCTATTAGCAGTTGATCCGGCTGACCGCCGGCCTGCGTAAATGCCCATTCCGCTTCAATATCTTTCACGGTAGCGGGCTGGGAGGACGAGGAAGAAGCATAGATAACGCCCACTGCAGCACAAGCTGCCAGAATAATAACGGAAAGGATGTATTTCATGATTTTCATGCTGAAGAGGCTCCTTCACTTACCCGTTTTATCCTAGTCTACCACGAAGAGGTAAAAATCAGCCAACGAACCGTTGCAGCTAATCATACTTAATCCAGTGCTGACCCTTCTATTTGCATAAAAATCCCAGCCGATCTTCATACTAAAGCGAGGCCATTATAGGATACGAAGAAAGAGTGGAATTTCTTGTGAAGGATGCTGGGAAGAAAACCGAACCTGAATTGCTTAGCCGGACGCTTCAAGCGCTTAATCATTGTGCGGACCTCGTACACCAGAAGTTCCCCCTTCACGCCATAGATCTGGTTTATTTCGCCCACCTGACGGGAAAAGAACAACTGCGCAAGGATGTGCTCGAGCCGTTCGGCGCAGTTGACAACCACGAGGCTGTAATCAAAGAGAAGCTTACGCAAAGCCAATATGTGCAAGCCACTACTTCGGAGCAGGTAACACAAGGCATACTTGGCGGACAAGTTGCCATTTACTACGGCGGTCAAGCTTTTCTGTACGACTCGTATTCACCGGATGCCCGCTCCATCACGTCATCGGATACCGAAACCGTCATCAGCGGACCGCAGGATTCGTTCACGGAATCAATAAGCACAAATTTATCCCTCATCCGCAGACGACTTCAAGACGCGCGGTTAAAATCGCTATCCTTCAAGCTCGGCAATACGTCTGCTTCGACGATGTCTCTCCTATATCTCGAAGGCGCAGCCGACCCCGATGATGTGCAGCTGATGTGCGAGAAACTGCGCGGCATTCAAACCGATACCGTACTCGATACGAACACGCTCACGCAGTATTTGGACCCTAGAAGTTTCACGGTTTTCCCTCAGTTTCTAACTACTGTGCGTCCGGACGTAGCTGTGAGTAAGCTTGCAAAAGGCAATTTAGTCGGTCTGCTGGACGGAAGCCAGGTCGCATTCAGCGCACCTGCTACTTTCTATGAATTTTTCTCCTCATCGGACGATTACTATATGTCTTGGCTTGTCTCATCCGCTATACGACTTCTGCGATATATCGCTTTGTTTATTACGCTGGGCTTTACCGCGTTCTATGTTACTGTTGTCACCTATCACTATGAGATGATCCCGCCTTCGCTGCTAAATAACTTGATGGAGTCCCGTAACAAGGTACCGTTTACGCCTTTAATGGAAGCCATCATTATGGAGTTTACCATCGAGCTGCTCCGTGAAGCAGGAGCCCGTCTGCCAACCAAGGTTGGGACAACCATCGGTACCGTTGGAGGAATAGTCATTGGCCAAGCTGCCGTACAAGCCGGGATAACAAGCAATATTCTTATTATTTCCGTATCGATTTCCGCAATAGCATCCTTTGTCATTCCGAGCTACTCCATGAGCTCTGCGATACGGCTATTTCGGTTTGGCATCATTGTACTGGCTGGTTTGCTTGGCAACTTCGGATTCGTTATCGGGCTTGCATTATTCGTCATCCAGCTGTCCGGAAAAAATGCGTTCGGTGGTGCCGGTGCGTACATGTCACCTGGCAATTGGCTCGATATGATCATACGCGCGCCGGTGCAATGGATTGATAAAGCCAGAAAGCACGCCAAATCGTCCACACGCTAGGAGTTCCCTATGAATGCGAAACTAACTTTTTCACAAATTATTATCCTGGCCATTACGTTACAGTACGGCATTATTTCGTTCGAAATGCCGCGTTTTCTCGCTGAAGAGTTTGGCTACAATGGGTGGCTGGTCCTGTTCGGATTCGGTGCGATCGCAACCCTAAATATATGGCTGATTGCCTTGGTCTACCGATACGGCAATGGTATCAGTATTTACAAGATCGCAAGACGAATACTGCCCATTGGTATCGTGAATCCCCTCTTCAGCCTGCTTGCTTTGCAATGGATTGTTTTAGGCGTCTTGATCAGCAAGCAATACTTACTAATCTTGCGCTCCACGTCGTTTCCGACAATTAACCCTCTCTATTTATACATCCTGCTCGGAGCTCTCGTTCTATTGATGTTGAGCAAAGGCATTTTCGGTATCGCCACGGCTACCGTGATTTTCTTTGTTTGTGTGTTCTGGCTGCTTATCTTGGTACCGCAAACGTTACTCAATCAATTCAACTTGGCTCGCTTCACGCCTTATATGTTCAAAGATGCGGCGTTTACCTTAAGGGGTATCCTCAACATCTATTTTGCATTTCTAGGCTACGAATTGTGCCTATTGCTATTTCCCTATTCAGGCAAAAAGACTCGCTTAATGCAAGGTTTTCAAATCGCAAATCTCGTAGTGACGTTGGTTTATTGTTTTATTGCGTTCCTAACTTTCAGTTTCTATAGCTTCGAACAGTTAAAGCAGCTCGCCTATCCTTCCTTAAGTACCTTATCATTTATCCGCTTCCCGTTCATACAGCGCGTAGATGATTTCATCTTCAATCTCTTTCTGCTGCGAGCCCTTATTATTACAACCATGTATGTCTGGGCGGCACTTGAATTGATCAAAAATATGGTGACAACGGCGAGGAAGCGACTTATTCCTTATATGGCACTGGCACTTCTCGCGGTGTTCATCGTGACGTGGGAGCGCGGCGATTTGCAGAAAACCGAACTATGGCTTCACTACGCGGGCATATCAGAAATCGGAGTCGCGTTCCTATTGCCGGCATTGCTGCTTATTCTCATATATATTCATCATTGTAAGGGGCGGCGAAAACATGTATAAACGAGCATTTATGCTTCTTCTGCTCCTCTTGCTTTCAGGATGCATCAAAGAACAGAAGCTCGAGGACTTAGGAATGGTAAACAGCGCGGCTGTCGACGCAGTGAAACAAGAGGATGGCACCTCGAAAGGAACCAAAATCACGGTTGCCGTTGCGATCCCCCGCATTGGGCCCGGAGGGCAGACACAAGTGACTAATTTGCAGACGGAATCGGAGTCTACGAAGGAAGCACGCCGTAAGCTTTCGCTCAAAACGAGCCAAATACTCGTCTCCGGCCAGCTTCAGAATTTGATATTCGGCAATGAACTCGCAGCAACCGGAATATGGAAATACTTAGATTCCTATCGCCGCGACTATTCGGTTGGCGAGAAGATCCGTATCGTCATTGCAAATGGGAGCGCGGTTAACTTACTAACCCATCCATACCCGAGTATCCCCTCCATCAGTGATCATATCAGCGCTCTCATCGAGCAGGAAGGGAAAATAAACGAAGTGCCTTCCGGCGACCTGTACGCATTTGTTCGCGATTATTACGATGACGGCATCGATCCGATTCTACCGCTGATCGCGCAGGAGAAGGATTACGTGCAAATTGACGGAATCGCACTATTTAGGGACGACAGTTACAAGGGTATGCTGGGATCCGACGAGGCTGTCCAGTTCTTAATGATGCTTAAGAACATGAAGAACGGTGAGCTGCTTCTTAAATTCACCAATAACGTTACGGGCTTACAAGAAAGGGCTATGCTCTCTCAATTGATTACGAAACGATCGATCTCCGTTCATAAGGTCGGCTCCTCGCATGAGGTCACGTTAAATGTCCGGGTCAGCGGCATTATTCTTGAATATGACGGCAAACAGCATCTGGAGAAAGATACTCCCTTCACGCAGCTGGAGCAGGAAATGTCCAAAGCACTGCGTGAAGAATTACAGTCGATCGTTAACCGGCTGCAATCGCTCGGCACAGACAGTTTAGGTTTCGGCATCGCCGTACGAAACAGCGTGTCCTACGAAGCTTGGAAACGTCTCGATTGGAAATCCATCTATCCTAAACTGCCTGTCAAAGTTACCGTCCAAATCAAGGTCAGAGATACGGGGATGATTGAATCCTAAATTTGCAGATCACTCAAATTCATTCCTTCAACATAGAACTGCTCCGGCGTCACCGGACCATTGATCGAACTAACTGTGAGCTGCTCCCCGGGAAGCAGCGTCACATAATTGCGATCCAAATGGATACGCTGACTGGCATCCCGCTGTATCACATAAACGCCAACAGCAGCCATTTCAGACAAATTGGCCAAAGTGAGCTGTTCCGGAAGGTCGCCTTGCCGAACTCGAACCTCTGCCGCAGGCAGTCTCCTGAGCGGTTCAAGCGGACAAGCTGCGTTCACGGTAAAAAGGTACTCATTCGTTGCAAGCTGCTGATTATGCTCGTCGCATACAGCCAAACGTAAGATCAGCACAGAGCCCGGCACATCCTCTACTTGCCATTCCAGCTTGCCAATATAGCCGTTCAAGCGACCTACCTCAGCCAAGAAACGCTGGCTTTGGATCACCGATCCGTCTGCCTGCACCAGTTGTGCTTCCACTGCAAACGGTACGATCTGCTGATCGGCCCGATCCGCATGCAGGAAAATCTCGCTGCCAAACGACTCGCCTACTCGGTAAGAAAGACGCTTATACTGCGCAGATACATGCAAACCGCCAAATACTTTCTTCATTGCATAGTAAACCGGCTTTGGCATCCCATCATATTCAAGCATGGAGGTGTTGGCATTGTTGGCGAACGGTTCGTTGCCCATCCAGATCATAAAACCCGATGATCGCGGCTCTCTTCGACGTGTCGCCTCCGCCATGTACCGCAGCGATTCCAGCTGCAAATACCGGCTAGCCTGACAATATTGCTCCAGCTCATCCCGCTCCTTGTCCCAAGGACCAAACATATCGGAGAGCTGCTCCCATTGAATCCACCATGCGCCGCGATGCAGCCAATAAGCATTATCCCTTGTAGGCGGCCATGGGGACATGCGATCAGCTAGCCCGCGAATCCGCTCCACCCTTGAGGTTCCGGGCGTTCCTGTCTCCGTCTGGATCAAACTGTCATTGTGATTGAAGAATCGATAGTGGTTCTCCTCTCCCAGGTACAGCCACGGTCCATGAACATCGTGATGAAGCCCTTTGCCGAACTCCTCCTCGGTTGCGCCGAATCTCGGGCCGGACGCGCTTGACGGGAAGAACTGACGGCCGGGGTCAAGCTCTTCTACCAGCTTCTTCAACATCGCAATATTCCCATGTCGCTCATCTACCGGCGAGAAATTCTCCCACATCAGCTCATTCCCGCCGCACCATGCCATCAAACTCGGATGCGAGCGCTTCTCGATCACGGCAGCCCGCGACACCCGCGACAGCTCCTTCAGAAATGCGGCATTATCCGGCGGACAATTGTTCAGCCCGCTGGATGATTGCAGAAACTCCTGCCAGACAAGCAGCCCATTACGGTCACAGTATGCGTAGAAGTCTTCCTTCTCCGTAATCGCGCCGCCCCATACGCGAAGCAAATTCACGTTCATCGCCTTAAATCGACCAAGGTAATGCGCATAATCTTCGCTCGTGACCCCACCGAAGTACGGTGAAATCGGTACCCAATTCACGCCATTCAAGAATACCCGCACGCCGTTCGCCAGCAGCGTATAAGGCAGCGCACCGGCACGGGAATCCTCGTTCTGAACAAACTGAAGCGTGCGAAAAGCAACTGTCTTTGCATCTGCTGCACATTCTCGTCCATCCGCATCATAAATTATAACCCTCGCCTGATAGATCGGCTGCTCCCCATAGCCGTTAGGCCACCAGCGGCGAACGGTTTCAATCGACATCTCATGTTCTAATCGACGTACGCCACCGCCCCGAACTTCATAGGTACTCGCTTCTCGATGTACCTGTTCGCCATACTCATCGAGTAATTCACAAGCCAGCGTGTAGCTGCCAGGCCGCCAAACTTCAGCTTCCAAACCATACTTCACCACGCCGCCCACACCATCCTCGGCAGGAACAGCCTTCGGATAGAAATCAATCATCTTCAGCGCTGTATAACTGCGCAGGCTTACATCCTTCCATATGCCAACAGGCACGATGCGCGGGCACCAGTCCCAGCCGTAATTGAAGCGCGACTTCACCTTGCTGATCTCATTCGAGTAGCCAATCTGCCCATCCACCTCAGGACTCGGCAGAAAAACGAGCTGAAGCCGATTCTCTTTCCCAGCACCCACTCGCAGCTTAGCCGCAACCTCAACGGTTACCGGAAGGAACATCCCTTCGAAGGCTGCAATTTCCTCGCCGTTAAGATAGATGAATCCGCTGTAATCCAATCCATCGAACACCAATTCACAGCGGTCCTGCACCCAATCCTCCGGCACTTCGAACCTTCGTTCATAAACCCAATCCCGATGGTTCACCCACTCCAGCTCCATGCTCCGCAAGCCTTCGTTGGGATCAGGCAGCCAGCCCGCCGCGATCAAATCCCTTTGCACTGCACCCGGCACTACAGCCTTCATTGCCGGCAGCATCGGGTTGATGCTAAATCCCAGCTCCATGCTCATACCGAGCTTCCACTGGTTGCGATTATAGCCGGTCACTGTCCATTCCTTGCCGCTAAGCAAGATGAGATTACTCATAAACAAGCCCCTCTCAAGAGTTCGTGTTCAAGGTGAAACGGATGCCCGCCTTCTGCTGCTTGACTACTAAATACTAAAATGGAAAAAGCTGCATATTGCTTATTCCAATTCGTCAACGATGACTTCTCCTCCTGCTCTGAGAATGCGAATCACGGTTTATAACACTTGCGGCATAAAAAAAGTCGAGAAGCGTCCATCGGACTCTCTCGACACACTTTAATAGATATAGCTTCAAGAATAATCAAACCAATCTTTAGCCTAACCCTGCAAGAACCAGCGTCAGCGCGCAAAGCAGCACGTTGACGACCATTACGGCAAGCTGCGCAGGTTTTCGCTTAACCGCTGCGATGAAAGCAGTGAGCGATTCGTTCCGGAGGTTTTGCTCTAGGTAGCTTTTGCACGAAATTTGAAAAATTCCCGCAACCGTCAAGCTGTTCGCCCGCATGATCAGCCATAACCCCGGATTCCACGCCCCTAGCACGATCAGCATTGGGGAAATGAGTACAGCAATATGGTAGAACCCGATCTGCTGCTTGAACGTGTAAATGACGAAGTTCCAATTCCATAACGTGTAGGCGATCGCCCAATAGATCATCGCTTCGTTTGTCGTGACGTAATACGTTCCGAGCCACTCCCCTTGCAGAACGAAGGACGATGCTATCAAAGCTATGCCCGAGATGACGTTGTAATAGCTTCGATTCTTGTAATCGGTTAGCATCGCTTCCAAGATATTGATGCGAAGCAGCCACACAATGGTAGGAACGAGCCAGTTGTCCGGGAAGAAACCGAGGAAGGTGACGACAACCAATATTCGCCCGATCAGCAGCGTAGAGAGCTTCAGCTTTTCAAAGAAATCTGCCTTCAAAATCAATAAAATAACGATCGGAACGACGACATTTATGATGCCATTCCCATAAAGCGGAGAGAATGCGGTAATGACCGTTCCACCGATGATTACAGCCAGAATGAGTTCAAATAGAATGGATTGCGGCAGCGGTGCTGGCTTCATCGACATTGAAATTCCTCGCAGTTCATGTGTGTTGTGAAGCTATTCGGTTGATATCATCGCTTTCAATGAGCGGCGTCGAATAACCGTGTTTGGTGATTAATATCATGGCTCGCCCGACTTTATCCGATGATGTCATGGCGCTCTTGAAACCTCTCTCCAGCAGCGGATAGAACGGTCTCATTAGGATGTAAATGGCTTGATAAAGCTTGGTCTTAGACCTCACACCATGCCGAGGAATAATCCCGCCGGGCCTGAACATGTAAGCGGCTTTAAACGGCAGCTTCAGCAAATCGTTCTCCGTTTTCCCTTTTACTCGCGCCCACATGCTGCGACCTTTCTCCGTGCTGTCCGTACCTCTGCCCGTCACGTAGATGAACGTCATCTGCGGGTTCAACCGTGCCAATGTCTTCGCCACACTGAGCGTCAAATCATAAGTAATCGCGGTATAACGCTCCTCGCTCATCCCTGCAGACGATATGCCAAGACAGAAGAAACACGCGTCAAAGCCTGTTAATCGATTCTCGATCGCAGATAGATCCAGCAAATTAGCCTGTTTGATTTCAGTCAATTTAGCATGTTTCTGTCCCGTCACATTCCTTCCGACTGAGGTAACCGCAGTCACTTGCGGATCTACGAGACATTCGCGAAGTGCGCTTTGCCCAACCATGCCCGTTGCGCCGAATAATAGTACGTTCATCATGAAATCCCCCTCTCGTTTCTTCATCTAGTATCTACCAACGATAGCAAATTAAACGAGCGCTGAACAGTAGATTTCAAGGCCGATCGTGTCCAACTCGCAGATTTACTTATGTAAATAAATAAGGCTGAGCAGGTTCCCCCTGCCCAGCCAGCTAATCCGCCACAAGTTCATGCAAAAGTTCCGCCTTTAATCGCTCCGTTTCCTGGACCAGCGCATCCATATCCAGCACGGCGGATGTCAACACAGCCCGCTCCGGCGATAGCTGCGCGTAGCTCCGTTCAATTCGCTCAGCAAAGTCTGACGGACTAATCGGGAAGCTCGCACAGGCTGCAACCGCACCTTTCTCATTCAGCATATACGTCCGATTGAGCGCAAATAACACCTGCGTCATGCAGCTCACCGCGCGAAACAGGTGACCTGCAACATAGGATACGTCACCGCGCTTCACACCTTTATGCGCGTTGGCAATCGAGAACCCCGCCTCCCACATGAAGTTATCCGCAACCGCCTTCCGCAGCGCATCCGGATATGGCTTACATAAGCGCTTAAGCTGCTCCATTCGTCCATTCGGATCCCATAAGATTCGGCAAGCGGCCGCTTCTCCCATATAGATGGGGCTGCAGAAGGCGTGCGGATGACCCGGCTGGTAATCGACGGAGATGCTGCCACGCTGGCAGTCCATCGCTACAGCGGTTACTTTATCCAGCTCCCGGTATAGCAAATCGACTGCCATTCCTCCGATACGGAGCCAGCCTCCTCCATTGATCCATGGCCCCCAGCCCCCCATTGGCGTGACGAGCTCTTCCCTTCCCGAGTCGTCCAGCTCTGCCGCAGCCGCAGACAGAGCTGCGATATCGACCGGCTCGGCTGCATCATAATAGATGCCGATATCCGCATCGGATTCAGCGGTATGCGTGCCTGTTGCGCGTGATCCGCCGAGCGCAATGCCTGCAATGCCGGGAACTTGCTGCAATCGCTCTACGATAAGCGCCAGTCGTTGTTCCATTTCCACCATCATCACCTCCGTTTCCTGCATGTCCGCCTGCTTATTATTCCCCTTCGATCTCAATCTCTTCAACGACCCGGATATCAGGGTTATAGAAGAACAGCCTCTTATCCAAAATATGCACATAATAAACCTTATCATCGCTCAGCTTCTGTGTGGTGTGATCCAGTAGATTCAGCCGATATAGCTTCTTGCTATATTCACTGTTGTTACTGAAATAGAGCCGATCGCCTTGAATATTAATATTGCGCGCATCCAAATCCGAGATTTTCGTTAAAGCCGATCCATCTGCATGCATGGTGTACAGCTTCCCTTTGAAATTGAAATACAGAGTTTGACCCTTCACTTCGACCCAGGTGATGTAATCCCCCGTGAGCAGCTTTTTCTTATTGCGTCCATCGATGTCCATCACGAATAACTTCTGAGCTTCAATGGTGTAATAAATCTTTCCATTCGTCACCGCGATACTGGATACCTGGTATTTCTCAAGCAGCTCTCTGGATGTGCCGTCCAGCTTCATGCGATACAGCGGCTTATACATATAAGTGCCCTGCGTATAGTAAATCCAATCCCCAACTACGGATACCAGGTTTGCCCCCAGTCCAAAATCATGCACAAGCGTCCGGTTCGACCCATCGATATCACACTTGAAAAGCTTGTTGTCGCTTGTATAGTACAATTGCTTCCCAACCAGATTCAGAGCCCCAACATACTTGTCCTCACTAACCAGTTGACTCTCCGAGCTATCGTACTTCTCTTTATATAACCTGCCGCTATCATCTTGATTGTTGTAATAGATCCATTCTTTATCGCTTACATACCAGCCGCCGTTATTGAGATTGCCAATGGAGTTGCCATGAATCGGTTCCGAAATAGCAGTGTGGATCTGAACGTGATGGTCCTCGTATTGCACTGTTGCTCCAAACACCTCCGAGAGAACTCGAAGCGGCACGAGCGTTCGTCCTTTAATCAGCTTAGGTGCTGCCTGAAGCATAAGCGGCTCCTCATTAATCGAGATCGTCTTTGAGCCAATCTTCATGCGAATCGTTGCGCTTCCTTTGGTGACGATTACTTCATTGTTGCTCCATCCTGTTAGTCGGCCGCCCAGCTCATCCACGACAAAACGAAGCGGGACAAATACGGTTCCATGATCATTCATCGGCTTGGTATCGAATTCAATCATGCGATCATTTACCGAAACTGTGATAGCTTCCGCTTGCACCTCGGCTGCTTGTGCGAAGCTGCTTTCCGAGCTTAGGAGGCATGTGCATACCAGCATGCCAATCAACCATTTCTTCATCATATGGACACCTCGTCTATTGGAATAAATAGCTGGAAACGGACTCGCTTTCCTATCTAGACGAAGCTCAGAGGAGATAGTTGCACATTAAGGGCAAAACAAAAGCTGTCCCAAAAGCCATAAACAGCACTTCTGGGACAGCCTCTCACTTACTTCTTATAGCGTAAACTCTTTGCCGCCTGCATTGACCTTCACGCCGGAAGCATCGCCATACAGTACTTTTACGTCGATCTCATGCTCGCCATCAACCTGCTTCTGACTGTACGTTCCCCATGCGCGGCCCGTGCTCCAGAAGCCGGTATAATCCGCTTCATTAATAACGGGCGCGAACTTCATCTGGCCGCGAGCCATATCGAATTCGAAGCCGCTCAGTGCAATCAAGAGCCCCCAGCTGGACATCGACCTTGCATAGTGATGGCCGCACTCCACTTCATTCCAAGGGCTGCGGCGGAATCCGTCTTGGCGGTCGCGCACAGCTTTTACAATCGTAAGCCCCTCTTCAATGAACCCTTCGTAGATCAGATGCGTCGCCACATGGTACTCAATACCGGTCCACACCTCGTCGGAATACACGAATGGCAGCTTCGGACGGCCGCCTTCCGGCCACGAGCACAGCACTAAGCCCTTCTCATCATTAAGGGTATATGTCCGCTGGCAATTGACATGGTTGTAGAAATCTTCTTTAAAGTTATGCTTGAACACCGCATGAATCGCGCTTTGCACACGTTCCTTCGGCAGCAAATAACCAAGTCCGTACAAATGCGCAAGCTGCTGGCCAAGCAGTTGATCCGACAAACAGCCAATCCCATGCTGATACTTATGCGCATCCACGTCTTCGAGACGCTGCACATAGTACTCGCCGTTCCAAGTCAGCTCATCGAGTTGCTTGGAGCTCGTTTCGAATGCAGCCGCATACTTCTTCGCCGTTTCTTCTTCACCCAGATATGCAGCCATCTCGGCTCCCGCGCGAAGCGCTCCTAGGAAGAATACGCCCGTAAGCGGGTTCGGTCCATAGAATTCAATATCATACGTATTATGCTGCACGCCATCAAACACCAGGTCGCCATCGGTATCCCAGTGCAGCGGCGCGTAATTCAACGTTTTCTGAATCGAAGGCCACAGCTCGCGCAGAAAATCATCATCGCCTGACAGCTTCCACTCGCGGTAGGCGCGCATGATGGTGCCCATCTGGCCGTCGGCAGCGGCAGGAGCAGAAGTGCCTTGCCATGTCCACTCCGACTGGAACATCTTAAACGCGCGGAAATTCATTTTGCCATCTTCTTCGACTTCCGTCAGAAACTCCGTTCTGCGCATGCTCTGCTCCAGCTCAGGGAAGAGGAAAGCAAGCGTTTGAGCGTAGTTCCATACATGCGTACAGCTTCCGTCGCAGCACCCTTGATGATCGAAGCAGCCCTCATAGCCGAAGAACCGCCCGTCAATAAACCGGAAGCAGGTCGGGCTGCGCAGCACCGTGATGTTGCTCGAAATGGCATCAAGCACATGCGAGGGGAGCGTGGACGAGAACAGCGCGCCGTGAAACAGCTTCGTTTCTTGCGTCAACCGCGCTTGATTACTCACCAGGTAAGAGGCCGCAGACCATGCGCTGTCGAACAAACCTGCATAATAGTTCTGCGTGATATGGCGGTCCTCATCCTTCACGCATATATGATCATTCCAGCCGTTGACGCGGTTTGGAAAATGCCATGCCAGCACGAACGCAAACGTCTTCGTCTCGCCGGGAGCCAACCTCTCGCATACGCCGAGGGAGCCCGTATCCGTCCGGTTCTTCTCGGAAGGCGTATCGTAGCCAAGGTCATTCAGCTGGCCATCTTGGACAAAATCATCCCAGAACTCTTGCAGAAAATCGTACCAGCCGCCGCGAAACCACGCGCGTTTATGAGTTACCATCGGATTCGTCGTCACCAGAGAAAGGCTGCCGAAATTCAGTTCCCCTTCGCCAAAAGCGTTCGAGGTGAAGTTCAAGCCGGAGATCCCGCCATCCTCACGAAACTCGTTAAAGTTTCCGCCGGTATTCCGTAAATCCAAGTTACCGAACGAGTCATAATTCAATCCGCCGATCGGATTCATGAGCGAGCCTGCGATCGTTACGTCGACCGTTTTATTCGAAGTATTGGTGACTGTGTAAGTCATATATGCGCCGGGAATGCTGGAATCGTTCGTATTCAGCGGAATAAACGGCGTGAACGCTTCAAGCGAAACCTGTACAGGCAGCTCCTTATCTTCAAAATCCACCCAAACGAGCGGATACTCGCCGCGCATTGTCGACTTCTCAAGACGAGGCAGTCCGGCGCCTGTAATCGGATGGTAGCCATGGGAGCGACTGTGAGGCAGCGGTAATCTCGACTCCAGCACCTTCGCTACCGGCGCTTCGCCTTCTTGCTTCGCCCAGATGGAGAAATAAGTGTTCGGCAGCAGATCGCCTTTGCCCGGGCGGTTAAAGATTTCCCAATCTCTAAACTCCCCGCGGCTGCCGATCGAGATATTCCCCGTCCCGATTCCGCCTAGCAGAAAAGCCGCTTCCTTCGCTTCCTCCGAATATGTACGCTGCCCTGATGATTCGAATAATTGCTCTTTCGAATAAACCATTTGTCGATCGCTCCTTATAGGCTCGTTTATGGTTCTGCTATAAATAATGTGCTGTTTAAGACTGCTTGATAGTTTGAGCTGCACGGGGTCACCGTGCACGTGAACGATTTTATTGTAGCAGTCATGTATATTTTTGTAAACGCTATTATTTTCGCAATCCAATTTCGTTTTTCCCTTATCGTGCACATGAACGGATTGACCTGAGCCCTCATTCTATACTACGATTATCGCAAAACCATGAATCTAAAGTCGGGGGCTGCCGGAAGCTGATGAAAGTGACAAGTAAACAAATTGCGGAGCTGTGCGGAGTAACTCGGGGTACGGTCGACCGTGCGCTTAATAACCGTCCCGGCATCAATGAAGCTACGCGCGAGAAGATTATGAAGGTTGCCGGTGAACTCGGGTACCGACCGCATTTTCTGGCCCAAAGCTTGGTGAAAGGCGAAACGAAGACGCTCGGCATCGTGCTCTTCGACGTGTATAACCGCATCTTCTCGCAGCTGTTCCACTCTTTCGAAGCGGAGGCAAGAAGACACGGTTATTTCGTCTACCTCGTGCTGACCAACAAGGACAAAGAGTTGGAAATGGAATATATCAACAATCTGCTGGACCGTAAGGTCGATGGCATTGCGCTGTCACCGGTTAACATGGGCACAGCCTTCGATACTTTCTTGAAGCAATCCGGCGTTCCGATCGTCACCTTCGCCAATCGGGTATCTGCTAAGATGCCATTCGTCTGGATCGATGACAAACAAGCCATGAAAACAGCCGTCCATCATATCGCCGCCAAAGGCTACCGCCGGATTCTGTATGTCAGTCCACCGCTGCGGTATAAGGGCAAGAGCAATATCTACGTGCCGGAGCAGCGTTATAAAGGGTTTCTCGAAGCCTGCGCCGAGCTGCCTGATATCCGTTATACCGTCATTACGGATTACGATTACATGGAAAACTTGCTGCAGCTGATAACGGAATCGGACGAGAAGCCCGCGATTCTCTGCAGCAGCGATATCTACGCCCTCGACGTGATGCGGTTTCTGAAGGCGAACCATATCCGGATACCGGAGCAGGCAGGAATCATGGGCTTTGATAATATCGATATTCTTCACTACGTTGATCCTGCGCTGACTACGATTGATTTTCACGTTGACGAGATCGGGCGCAAAGCCGCTGAATACTTAGTCGCCAGCATTCAAGGCCGAGACATCCCGCAGCGTACGAATGTTGCTTACACGATCATAGAAAGGGATTCGCTATAGACCAATGGAAATACATGTCTAAATGATACCCCCGCAGTTGGACGGATAACAGAGAATCCTGTCACGGATGGGGGTGAAAATGGTCTTCTTGCCAGGCTGTCGCTCATACATATTGGGGATGTACTAGAGACGTATTGGAGGAATCATGTTCATGACAAATCCTACAAATCCTACCCCAGACGATAGGAAGACGCTGCATATTCCGCAGCCGATCCGAAGCGATGGCGCAGGCGGTCTTGATTTAGGGCCGCGCGATATTATGAGAGATATGGAGAATCCGGATATGCTTGTGCCTCCTGCAACGGATGCAGGCTTGCTGCCGAATTTGAAAATGTCGTTCTCCGATACCCACATGGTGCTCAAACAGGGCGGCTGGTCGCGTGAAATTACAGTGCGGGATCTGCCTATTGCAACAACGCTCGCCGGCGTGAATATGAGTCTGACACCGGGAGGGGTTCGCGAGCTGCATTGGCATCAACAAGCGGAATGGTCCTACATGATACGGGGCTGCGCGCGCATTACGTCTATGGACTGGCAGGGGCGCAATTTTATTGCTGATGTCGGTCCGGGAGACCTGTGGTATTTTCCGGCGGGGTTGCCGCATTCCATTCAAGGGCTGGAGGAAGGCTGCGAATTTCTGCTCGTCTTCGATGACGGGGCCTTCTCTGATTTGAACACCCTCTCCATCTCCGATTGGTTCGCTCATACGCCCAAAGACGTGTTGTCCGCCAACTTCGGCGTTCCGCAAAGCGCTTTTGATGCCATTCCGCACGATCAGGTTTATATCTTCCAGGACAGTATTCCCGGATCCATTGCGGATCAAGCCATCCAATCCCCTTACGGCACCGTGCCTCTTACCTTCAAGCACAGCCTACTCGCCCAAACCCCGGTAAAGTCTTCCGGAGGAAACGTCAGAATCGTGGACTCCACCAACTTCCCGATATCACGAACGGTAGCTGCGGCCCTTGTCGAAATTGAACCCGGCGGCATGCGGGAACTTCACTGGCATCCCAACAATGATGAGTGGCAGTATTATTTGACCGGTCAAGGGAGAATGACGGTATTTGCCGGTAACGGAGCAGCGCGGACGTTCGACTATAGAGCGGGCGATGTTGGCTATGTCCCTTTCGCCAACGGACACTATATTCAGAACACAGGCAGCCAATCCCTGTGGTTCCTGGAAATTTTCAAGAGCGACCGATTTGAAGACATTTCATTAAATCAATGGATGGCGCTGACGCCTCGGAACCTCGTAGCGCGCAATCTGAATGTCGGACCTACGGTGCTCGATGCGCTGCGTAAAGAAGAGCAGGCGGTCGTCAAATTCCCGGGTTTTACATATTATCCAAAATAAGGTCGCGGGTAAGGCACAATTAGCTGCTATGATTCCGCTTCCTGCTTCTTTCGTTTCTTTATGCTGTAATTGAACATCATCCGAAGCAGAGGCGGAACTGCGAAGAAAATAAAGAAGGTGCGGAACAACTGATAGCCCGCTACCATCGACAGATCCGCCTGGATTTCATGCGCGATGATGCCCATCTGATCCATGCCTCCCGGCGCCAAACTTAGAAGTGCCGTAGGCAAAGAGATCGGATGCAGCTTCGTCAGCCCGAAGCCGAATCCTGAGGCGCCTAGTATGAGCAGCAGGCCGCTTCCGAGTGCCAGAGCTATCGTCCTCAGCTTATTCGGCAGCTGCTGCGGTTTCAAGAGCAGCCCTACATAGGTACCGATCATGAATTGAGCAGCATCAATAAGAAGCGATGGCAGCGACGGACCATGCAGCCCGCTTAGCTGAAGGATCGCCGTTCCAAGAGCCGGTCCGAGCAAATAAGCAGTAGGGAAATTCACTCTGTTGCCAAGCACAGCGCAAGCAACGCTTACCGGAGCGAACAGGAGAATATTCGGAAACAAGCCGCCCCAATCAGCAGCAGCAGCGCTTGCGATAGACTGCGACACTGCTGATGCTCCTTCAAGATGCGCCTCCCCGAAGAACGGATTAAATATGAGCAGCGGTACACAAATAATGATCATCATCAACCGGATAACCTGTGTCACGGTTACGATCGTCAGATTAACCCCTTCGGTCTCTTCCGCAAGCGCAAGGACCTGCGTTAACCCGCCGGGCACGCTGCCGAGCAGCGCCGTTTTGAAATCCGTATGCGATAGCTTCGAGAAGAGATAAGCCATTCCCGTACAAAATAGCAATAATAACACGATCATGAGCATCATGGACGGCAGCTGATAGGACATCTCCCTCAGTGCAGCTGCTGTCATCGACAGACCAATCGTATAACCAACGATGATCATGCCGGCATTTCTTGCTTGCATCGGCCACTTGTAGGTTCTGCCTAGCAGATTAGCTCCAATCAACACCGCAATCATCGGTCCGAGCAGCCACGGGATCGGGGCATGCATCAGCTTAAATGCAAATCCTCCGATCAGTGCTGTCAGCAGCGTACTCCACATCCTCTTACACCTTCCTGCTCCTATAACATCTTTTTACAATACAACGAGTTCACCTTTTACGCAAAAAACACGCCTATTTAGGCGTGTGCGAACACTTGCAAGACGATGCAATCTTTCCAAACGGAAACACGTTCTTGCCGCAACCGACATAACATATCCCATGCCAAATGCCTATTAATTTAAGAAAGCAGGGAGAGCTATGACGGTTTCATACATGGACTACACGTCTCCGTCGGTCCAATTCACGTATAATCTCAATAACAATACCACGTTCAGAAAAGATGCCCGCAACTACATTAACACCTTATCCAACCAACAGTTAAATACACTCGTTGATGTTTCGCTGCTGGACATCTTCATGAGCAAAGGAAATGTTGTCGAGCCCCACTACCATCAGAATGCGGCTGAACTCGTTTACCTGATCTCCGGCGCGATGGTCGTCTCTTTAATCAACCCTTTTACGAATGAGCTGCTTAACTTCCCTATCAGCCAACCGGGACAGGTGGTCAATATTCCTCAGGGATGGTGGCATTATGAAGTCGCAACGATGGATAATACCCATGTATTAGCCATATTCGACGCACCGGTTCCTCAGTTCATTGGGGGATCCGACTTGCTAAGACTGACTCCTGCGAATGTTCTGGCTCATACCTATTGTCTCAATGAAGCAATGGTGAAGGAAACCCTGGCGCCCATTACGCAAACCGTGCTCATTGGCCCGCCAAATACGTGCAATAAAGCTGAACAAATGGTGCAAGGCGTGGCAGCTGCGGCACCTAGTATACCTGTACCTGTGACCGGCTATTCCTACCCGAAACGCTCCGTCATCGGAAACGGATGGTATCAGTACTAGGTTAGAGCTGAACAATTGGCGAAGCGAGCAGAACGGCAGCGATAAAAATAAGCTGGAGAAGCGTCCTTAACGGAAGTCCCGGCACGGGTCTGCCGCCGATGGTGAGCTTCTCCCGTGCCGCGCGCACATTCGCCGGGAACATAGCCACGAAGAGCAGCGCCAGGCAGATCGATGCGATAGGAGCCGTCAGCGGAATGAGAATAGCGGCCGCTCCTGCAAGTTCCAGCCATCCGGTCGCGGTCACAATCCATTCTCGTTTCGGGAACGAGGACGGAACTATCCGGATCAGATCCGGCCGTCGGCTCCCCCAGTGAGCAGATGCGGTCAGCAGCAGCATAAGGGCAACCGCTGCTTGCAGCGGCGTCTGCCAGCCGTCAAAGTAAGACAAGCCCGCCAATCCCAAGCAACGAAACAATAACCATGAACCTGCCAATACGATAAAAGGTGCCATACGATACATTCCTCCTAGTATTAGGTAGTAGGTTTAAGCATGCCGGCAATAAACTGAGCGAATTGTGCGGCTGTGAAATGACCGCTCACGATAGAAAATGAAGAACGGACTCGCAGCCCAAACGAGAGCAAGACGAACAACTCCGCCGTACGGTCCGCATCGATGGCAAGCGGGATTACACCATGCTCCTGACCTGCGGTGATCCAGCTTCGAGACAGCTGAATTGATCGTTCATAGAATTGATTCAGAGCATCCGCAACTGCAGGCTCCTCCTCCTTGCCCAGCAAATAAACAAACACCTTGTTTGTGACGTCATCCGTTTCTTCTAAGCTATTTAATCTGCCTGCAATACTCCCCATCGGTCCTTCAAACTCGCCGCCTTTTCTCCCCACCTCGCTCATAAACCGGTTGTTCGTTTCCTCAAGCCGCTCCAGCAGCACCCAGGCAAACAGTTCATCTTTGCTCTTCACATAATGAAAGATGGCCCCCTTCGAAAGCTCCGACCGCTCCATGATGTCCTTCAGCGTTAACGATGAACAGCCCTTCTCTTGCACTAGGGACTTCGTTGCCTCCAGCAATAAGCGAATGGTCTGCTCCCTGCGTTCCTCTTGCTTCACGTTCGATACCTCCATGTTGGTTTATTGGTTTCTGCGTTTCCATTTGTTGACTGTTATCTTTATTATATAAACCGACCATCGGTTTGTAAATAGGATAGAAGAAAAGGCCAAGCCTTTTTTTTCAAATGCTCGGCCTCTCTTAGGTACAACATCTACCCGATCGTCACATATTCTCGCTTCCTGCCATCCACTTCAATCGTACAATCCGCATCGCTGATGATCTCGACAACACGATTCCCTTTCTAAACGAATGCCCACCAGCAAGCCATCCGTAATCGCAATCGTATTGCCTGTAGACCTCTGGGTGCGCTTCTTGTGTTGCTCCTGGGGCTACTCTTCACCTCAATCTGCCACTTTTCCGGCGGATGTGTTGCTCCTGGAGCTACTCTTCACCTCAATCCACCACTTTTCGGCGGATGTGTTGCTCCTGGAGCTACTCATTTGCCGCTTCGCCATCACACTCGAACTATTGAACAACTAGCTCCTCGCGTTGACCAAGTTTCAACTCCACTTCCACAGTCGCTTTGCCCGCTGCAGCATCATACAGCACGCCAACGCTCTTGCCGCCGATGGTGACGACGGGTTCCCGCTGCGCGATCAGCTTCAATCGGCTCGTTCCCGCACCTTGGATCTGCGCACGAATGATGCCGTCCTCATAGGCATACTCCGACAGCTCGATTCCGAATGCTTTTTGAATGACCACGGGGTATGGGTTCGTTTGAATGCGGCGTACCTTAACCTTCGCAGCCGTCTCCGCCCCTGCGTTCCCTCCCGTAATATCTACAGGCAGCTTGTTAGTCGCTTCCAGCACCTGGCCACCCACTTCGATCGATTGAATGTACGGTCCTGAACCGGCCATTTCGATATCGAGACGTTGTTCGCCGAAATAAAGCCCTTCCAATGTCAGCTCTTCCCCGGCATAGGGATGGAAGGTTAAACCTCCCGTTTCCATGGATACGCCGACGACGCCATGAATAGCCGCTTGATACCAGCCTCTCATGGAATAGGCATGCCAAGTGCCATTTTCCGTATTCCAACGGTCCACGTCCGGCTCAGCCGTATCGATATAACAAGAAATCCCTTCCGGGCAAGTCAGCTTTCCGGTCCAATAGCTCACCCAGCCAATCCATTGCTCGATGAGATCAGGGCGATTACCTTCGTTAATCAGCTGCATGAAATATTCACCGGTAACCGGCCACCAACAGTGCAGCTGGTTGGCATCCATATCAAAGGCATCGGACCAAACCGGAATTTCACGCAATCCCGCTTTGCAGACGATATGGTTCGCGAAGAATGCAAGGGCTCCCGCATTCACCTCGTCCATCAAATCACTCAAATAGTGGCTCTCCCATTTGACCGCATTGGAGTTGAAGGAATTGCGTTTCTGCAGCGTTTTCGAATCGATGGAGCTGACAACGAACTGCTTCTCCTCGTCATAGAACAACGGTAGAAAGTTCTTCTCGATGCCGCTAAATACGGCTTTCGCTCGCTCTTTGGTCTCCTGATCACCTACAAGCTCTGCTAAATATTCCATCGAACGCGCCGCACAATAGAAGATCGTATTGTTCAGGCTGCTAATATCGCTGACCCCTGTTTCGTGCATGAACGCCGGAAAATCCGGGAACAGTGAAGCTCCTTCGCAGAAGCCGGTTCCTTGCACTTCCCGCGTCAGAATGAGGTTGAAGATCCGCTTTACAAAATCATACCGTTCCAGCACTTCTTGCTTATTACCGGTTGTTGCATAATACTGCTGAAGCAGCGAGATATACATGCTCTGCGCCGGAAGCGCGCTGACGCTGTTCAAAGTCATATCATGGCGGTAGCTGTGCGCAACGCCCCACTCCGCATCTGCCGTTTCCTCGTAGAAGCGAAGCATATCACCGATAAAGGATTGATCGCCCCAATATAGCGTGGCGTAATTGCTCGTAATTCCATCCCAGCCCCATACCCAGAACTGCTTGTTTTTTGCTTTAATAGCACCCGGAACGTCGGTCACTTTGCAGGATTCGTGATACAGGGGAATCAGACTCATGAAGTTATTTAACGATTCATACGGGCTGTGAAGAATCGGCGAACGCTCGCGGACGCGTTCATAACGGGCAAACTGCTTCGATACGGCCTCCTCGATACCGGCTGACAGCTGATAGGCTTTATTCAGCAGCGCTTCCCTCTCACATTCAAAGGTGATGATAAAGCTATAGGTCCGATTCGGTTCCAAAGGCTCGCTTCCAGTGAGCATATACTTCGAATTGAGCGGCCGCTTCGAATAACCGATCGGAAAATCCGCACCAATGCTAATATAGAGCGGAACCGGCTCCTCTCGATCATATTTACTTACATCCGGATTATTAATATTGATATCATCGGGATGGCCCGCTTCCCGCTCCTTCTGTATCTCCACATAAGAGCCCTGCAGCAGACTTGCCGCTTCATCATAGGACCATTCCTGCCACACGCGACTTGTACTGCCTGCGCTGAAACGGAAGTCCTGCGAATCTGCCGGGATTAACGTGAAGTCCTTGTAGAACTCCATTTTGTAGCGAAAAGAAGCCGGAAGCTCCTGAGGCGTCGTCAGCTGAAATACGATAGCCTCATCCACAGCCATAACCCGGTGCTCAAGCTTCACTCCATTAACCTCACACTCGGATTCGACGCCAAAAGGCCACAGCTTCGAATTCGTATAGGGGAGCTTATGCGTGACCCCATCCAGCTCGACAAAATGTCTAAACCCATCCCATAGCCGCTGCAGAAATATCGTGTTACATCCGCGGATGGCAAGCGGATTATGATAATTTACTTGTGTGATGGCATTCTCGTCGATTTGAAAATTCAACCGGCTGTCCGAGAACCATCTCGGCGATTCCGGAATGCCTTTCTCACTTTCTATCACGCCTCTGTTTACGATATAAGTCGTCTTCATCTCGTCAGTTCTCCTCTTTTACTCGTTTTAGGCTGAGAATCCAATCCTCTTGATCAGGCGTGAATGTTCTCCACATCATTCCGCTGCCATAGCCGTGATATTGATAACACCTTGTCGTCCACTTTATTCTAGTGCAAGCGCTATCAAGGAAATAGTGAATATACGGCTGACTTATGCTGCAATCTGGAAATGTGAATAAACAAAAGAACAGCAAACCGCAACATCGCGGCTGACTGTTTTATTATGAATAATTACGCCGAAACCGCCGATGTAGATTCCTAAGTGAGCTACTTTACCGCTCAAAAGAGGTACCCAATACCTCTCTTTGACCTCAAACTACCCCTTGCTCCATCAAGAGAGGTACCCAGTACCTCTCTTCGAGTCCAATCCACCATTATTCGATCAAGAGAGGTACTCAGTACCTCTCTTCCGACGTTATTCATTAAACAAGGCTGCCCCTATCATCTAATCGATGACAGAAACAGCCCCTCAGCAACTCTATGTTGTACTTGCAATCACACTAAAGTACCTGCATCAGAATGCGAAAACGCCCGGGACATTCCCCAGGCGTTCTTATCGAATCTAAACGACCGCTGCTAAACTATAGCCGCTTTCCAATCTCCCAATGATGGCCGAACGGATCGATCATCCGACCGATTCGCCAGCCGTGGCCTTCATTGACAGGCACGACAACCTCCGCACCGGCCGTGATCGCTTGCTCAAACAACGAGTCCGGATCGGTCACCGTCAGAATCATTCGGACGGAACCGGGCACATCCGGCTTCGGACTCGATTCCGGGTCCTCTTGAATCCAGAAGCCCGCTCCTTGAACCGACAGTTCCGCAAGAAGCGGCTTCCCCTCTTCTTCTTCCAACCTGTAAAGCTCAACCGCGCCGAAAGCTGCTTTATAGAAAGCTAAAGCTTCCGCTGCGCTGCGAACTGATATCCATGGAGCGATTGATGCTGCTGTAGTTTGTGACTGGACATGCGACATTGGTTAGCCTCCCTTTTGACATCCAAATGCTCCCACAATGAATCTTTTATCGAACCTATGCTCAATCAATCCCATGTCGTACACGTGCTCTCCAATAGCTCCATGCCTCCAAATACGAAGGCAGATCCTGAGGATGGTGCAGCAAACAGACGCCAATCCGATAATAAAGTCCAACTACTACTTCCCAAATCAGCTCCTCGTTCCTGATCGGCTCATGGGCAAGCCGTTCAAATGCGGGCAGCAGCGTTTCCATCGTCAAGTCATCCGGCGACGAAACGAATGCGAAGATGAAATCATAGAGCAGCGGCCCAGCCATCGGCGTCGGATCGATGACACCTGCTAGCTGCCGATCATGGAACACGAAGTTGTGTACGCCGCAGTCACCGTGAAGCCAATAACGCGGACGTCCTTCCCTGCACACGAGCAGCTTCCTCGCAATCGAGCTGACGAGTTCGTAATCGGCATCCGGAAGCAAGCTGCCGATCTCATTTTTTGCAAAATCTAAACCATCAAGCGTATGATCCTCCCACCCTAACGATGGATCCGATTGCTCCATTGTGCGGTAATGATTCAAAAGCTCAACCGTCAACTGAGGCATCCAATTCTGCTTCGAACCACGCTCATCACCTGTTGTACCGGGAACATATGCATATACGATATAAGAGTAATCCGGAGCTACGAAATGCACCTTAGGCATCAGCGGACTATCCGCATAATCTATCAGAAATTGCGCCACTACTGACAAATACTCCGCATCTTCCAGCTTCAGCACATATCGCGCCATCTCGTCCACCATCAAGATATACACGCGGCCTTCTGTCGTGCCATTCATCTGATGCATAAGCTTCGAATCCGGATCGATGATGCGCTGGATTGCAAGCTCTTGAATGATTTCACGGATTTCCGGACTAGCAGCCTGTTCTGCTTCCACCTGATTGCGCACTCCATTCATTTATAGAATTTCAACCACCACGACGACTAATGCTACCAAGAAGCTATGCAACCGTCTGTTCTCGGTTCGGTTCCACCGATCAGGACGCCATTCTTATCTCGCCAAATGATCTGTCCACAGCCAAAAGCTTTGCGGTCTTGAACGATCTGAATCTCATGTCCTTTGCGTTTAAGCTCCTCGACAACCTCAGTCGGGAACTCCCCTTCGACGGCAATCTGTTTGCCTTCCATCCATTGCCACCTTGGCGCATCGAGCGCGGCTTGCGGGTTCAGGCGATGATCCAATAAATTAGAGATCACCTGCAAATGCCCTTGGGGCTGCATAAAACCACCCATGACACCGAATGGTCCAATCGGCTCGCCGTTCTGCGTAAGAAAACCCGGAATAATCGTATGATAAGGCCGTTTACCCGGCTCCAGCACATTCGCATGCGCAGGATCAAGTGAGAAGGATGCCCCTCTGTTCTGCAAGCTGATCCCCGTGCCCGGCACCACGATACCTGAACCAAATCCCATGTAGTTGCTTTGGATAAAAGAAACCATATTCCCTTCTCCATCGGCGGTAGCCAAATAAACCGTCCCGCCTTTAGGCAGCTGCCCTGGTTCAGGCATCAATGCCGACTCCCCAATCAAGCTTCTGCGAAGAGCAGCATAGGAAGACGATAGCAGCTCTTCTACACTTGCTTTCATCCGGATTGGATCCGTAATATAATGCTTCCCATCTGCAAAAGCCAGCTTCAGCGCTTCGATCTGCGTATGATATCTGCTCGTGCTCTCATAACCGGAGAGATCCAGCCCATTCAACATGTTCAAGGCCATTAAGGCGACCAATCCTTGCCCGTTCGGCGGCAGCTCCCATACATCGTATCCGCGATACGGGACAGAGATCGGATCCATCCATTCCGGCTGGAACGGCGCAAGATCCGTGCTGCGAAGCAGTCCCCCGCTCTCTCTGGCATACCGATCGATGATCTCTGCCAATTCGCCTCGGTAGAACGATTCGCTGCTGGATTCCGCAATCAGCCGCAGAGTCCGGGCAAGATCCGGTGAACGCCACATTTCGCCGGGAATTGGCGCCCGTCCATCCGGAGCGAAGACGCGAAACCACTCTGCGAATGCCGGGTCACTCCCGCTTCGCTGCGAATACACCTCGTGAGCACGCTGCCATTTGAGCGCGAGCTCCGGTGATACCGGATAACCGCCATCTGCGTAATCAATTGCGGATTCGAGCAGCCGTGCAAAGGGCAATTCGCCGAAGCGAGCAGATAAAGCTGCCCACGCCGCCGGAGCGCCTGGAACGGTCACCGGCAGCCATCCGCTTGCCGGCATTTCCGTTTCAAATCCGCGCTGACGAACCGCCTCCGGCGTCAATAGCTCTGGCGCTCCTCCGCTCGCGTTCAATCCGTACATTTGCCCTTTATACCAAACAATCGCGAACGCATCGCTCCCGATGCCATTGCCTGTCGGCTCTACAACCGTAAGGCATGCAGCGGCTGCAATCGCCGCATCAATGGCATTCCCGCCCTGCTGCAATACACGAAGTCCCGCTTGCGAAGCGAGCGGCTGCGAAGTAGCAACCATCCCTTTCTTCGCAACAACTGCCGTCCTTCGGGATGGATACGGATACTCAGATAGATTGAACATGATCGACTTCCCCCTTGACTTGTAAATGGTGAGTGCGCTTAATGCCGCCTCTTAGTTGGCATTACCCATTTCCTGCGACATCGCAATAAGCTTCGTAAGTGTATTCCAATTTCGAACCGTTACCGGAGCGTTCAGCTTGTCCACTTGGATGGAAAGCTTGGAATCTCGCACGCTTTGACGAAATAGTAAGTATACATCCCGACCTGCGATAACATAGCGATCTTCTTTAAAATCATAGCTCTCCAGCTTCTCTATTTTAGCCGCCTGCGGCGCATCGAGCATCATCGCAATATAGAGGCATTCCCCTTCAAAAGAAGCTTCGGCAGCCTCAACTTCTTTATCCGAGAAAGGTAGATTGGCCGCAATGGCTGTAAGCTCTTCAGCAGTGCGAATAATGACGCGAATGGACAAACCAAATTTGCTCGCAATCAAAGCTTCGATTTGCTCACGCAATGTCAGCTCATCCTCATCCGACTCAAACAAAATATTGCCGCTCTGAATATACGTTTGAACCTGGGACAACCCCAGTGTTATCAGCGCTTCCCGCAGTTCTGCCATCTTAATCTTGTTCTTCCCGCCGACATTGATCCCGCGCAGCAAAGCAATGTGAATAGCCATCCACTCAACCACCACTTTCTGTAAAATCTATTTTTCAATAGTCTACCATATCAGCGCGTCCGGGGCGAAAGAAACGATTGCCGAGATTGCTCGTTATAGGTATAATCTTCCATAACAAAGCTTCCATTGGAGATGATGGTTGATGAGAATTCCTCAGTCCGGCCAACTTCATAGTCATCACAATAAGCGCTAGTTCGGTTCAACCGACATCGGCTATATAGAAGAAATCGATAGCAAATTAATGGAGCTAGTCTGAACTTAACTAATCCTTAGGAGTGATTCATCGTGGAAGCGATCAAACCGAGAGTTGAGAACTCACTTACGGTGCTGTTGGTATCCAATTTGGAACAGTCTATGAAGTATTATGAAGAGGCCTTAGGGTGTGAAGTGAATGAGCACTGGGCCATTCGCGACAATTTTGGCTTAGGGTTCAAATTGATTCAAGCATCCGATCCCGAAGACGTTAGACCTAACAAGGGAACATGGAATACTTACGCCTATGTACACACCCACACCGAGCTGGATGCTCTATATGCTGAATTTCAAGCAAAGGGAGCTATTATCGCGTCGGAGCCTCAATTAACCGAGCATGATTGGGGTGCTTGGAAGGATTTCTCGGTGCAAGATCCGGATGGCTATGTAATCGGCTTCGGCTCAGGAAATAAAAGATAATCAACTTATGTTCTACATGACACGCAAAGCTATTTTCGGGCAAATAAACGCTTTATGGTTCGTTAGAGCATTTCCACAAAATAAAGACGTGCCAATTGGCACGTCTTTCTCTATTCTTGCGACCGATTCTACTTGGCCCCTTCCGCATAAATATCCAGAGCAGCACGGATTGCTTCACCTTTCGTAATCGCGGCGCCATGCAGGGGCAGTACCGCTTCGAGCGCAGCCAGACCAAGCAAGATATTCGATTTACGGCAGCTGTATCCCATTGTGCCGATCCGCCAAATTTGGCCTTTAAGCGGGCCGAACGAGCTTGCGATTTCGATGCCGAAATCCGCTAGTAGCTGACTGCGCACCGCCTCTCCGTCTACACCTGCGGGAATCTGGATGCAGGTTACGACAGGCATCTTGCAGCTATCGTCGCCGTATCGCATTAGTCCCATCGCTTCGAGGCCGGCGACTAACGCATGCTCATGCAGGCGGTGACGCGCAAACCGCTGCTCCAGCCCTTCTTCCAGCGCTAAACGCAGCCCTTCTCGCAGCCCATACAGCATTGCTGTCGCCTCAGTATGATGGTTCAGCCGCTGCGGACTCCAATAATCCTGCAGCTGCGTCAGATCCAAATAGTTGCTGCGGATGAAGGAAGAAGGGTCCGCGTCGATGTAGCCTTCCGGTCGGATTCCCTTCTCAATCCGCTTGCGCCGCATGAGCTTCGCTTCAACCCGATCGTTGTATGTAATTGGCGCCATGCCGGATGGAACAGATAAGCATTTTTGCGTTCCGCCGATCACGGCATCGAGCATCCATGCATCCGTCTCAACGGGAACGCCGCCGATTGTCGCTACCGCATCCACGATGAGCAGAATATCTCGTTCTCGGCATGCTAGGCCAATCGCTTCAAGCGGCTGCATGCGACCCGTCGACGTTTCGCCATGTACAATGGCCACAAGAGCCGGCTTGAGTTGATCAATGGCATCGATCACTTGGCCAGGCTCAAACACCGTCCCCCACTCCGTCTCGATGGTCACGACTTCCGCTCCGCAGCGCTCTGAGATTTCGGCGAGCAAATAACCGAATCGGCCGAAGATCGGAACGAGCACCCGATCACCCGGCTGGATGAGGCCGGTTAGGACTGCCTCCAGCCCTGAGCGCGAGGTACCGTCTATCGGGAATGCCCATCGATTGGACGTTCGGAAGAGCTCGCGTAACATTTGCATCGACTCGTTCATAAGCGCCGTAAATTCCGGATCGAATTGACCGAGCATCGGATAAGAAAGCGCTCTGGATACACGCGGATCAACCTCGACGGGGCCCGGAGTCAGAATAATTCGAGGTGAGGGAGACAAATCGTTATATCGCTTCATGAGACTCCTCCGCATAGGCAAGTTGATAGAGCAATTCGGTTAATACGTCGGTGCCTCGTGCAATGGCATCCGGCGCTGTATATTCTAATGGTGAATGACTGATGCCGCCTTGACTTGGGACGAAGATCATCGCGCACGCACATTGCTCCACAAACAATCCCGCATCATGGCCTGCTCCGCTGCTGACCGTCATATGCGAGTATCCTTTCGATTCTGCAATGTGAGCAATGCGTTCTTGTATCGCTGCATGCATCGGTGCGGGCCGTTCGGTCAGCCAGCTCGACTGCGATATCGTGACATGATGCTGAGCCGCAATCTCGTCGAAAGCTTGAAAGGCACGCTCACAGAATGAGGTAATCACAGCCTCATTCCGATGCCGGATGTCGACGGAGAAGCGAACTTTACCGGGTATGACATTGGCGATATTCGGTGAAACGTCAAGCTTTCCCACCGTAGCCACCAGCCCATCCCCCTTCTCCAGCGCCGCCTTGCGCAGCCAAACGATCATTTCCGCTCCCGCTGCCAGTGCATCTTCGCGGATCGCCATTGGCGTCGTGCCCGCATGTCCGCTGCGACCCTCAAGCTCTACGAAGTAGCGCCGCTGTCCGAAGATGGCATTTACAACACCGATATCGCATTGCGCACGCTCCAGCACTTCTCCTTGCTCAATATGCAGCTCGATGTATAAGCCAATATCTGTCCGTCTGCATTTCCGAAATGCAGACGGCTCGAATCCCGCATCCACCATCGCCTCGCGAAGTGTAATGCCCTCGGAATCCTTCGCTTCCAAGGCTTCATCGAAGCTCTTGCTGCCGGTAACATTGCCCGAGCCCCAATAAGCCAGCGGGAAACGGCTGCCTTCTTCCTCGCAGAACGAAACCACTTCCAGGGTTCGCCGGGGCTGTCCATACATGAATAACAGCTGCGAAATGGCCGCAATGCCAGCCGCGATACCAAGTGCGCCGTCATAATGACCGCCACATGGCACCGTGTCGATATGCGAACCGGTCAGCACATGCGGCGCTTCTTCATCAGATCCCGCCAGTCTCCCATATACATTACCGACTTCATCTATGGTGACGGCGAGTCCTGCACCTGCCATCATACGCGCGACAGCTTGCTGTGCTTGCCGCCAAGCTGAATCATAGAGCAGCCGAGTGACACCACCGCGCGGATCTGCGCCAATCTTCGCCAGCTCCGCCAGCAGCTCGTTTGTTTCGTTGCATGTCTTCAATACGGACTCCCCTTCCGTACTTTCAAGTCCTTGAAACTCGTGGCCATAGTCGCTTACCGCCTGGCCGGTCGACTTTATCCCCGTCGCCTGCATTTGCGTTCCTGTTATATAGAATATTTCCCCGCAGCAACGTCATGTCTACTTGACAGCCAAACGGATAGCCGACATATGCGCTATGCAGATGACGATACTTCAAATGCTGCTTAGTAAGCACATACGGAGAATTCAAATCGACTAGGGCCAAGTCGGCATCATATCCGAGCGCGATCTTCCCTTTCCGGTCACCAAAGCCGAACCGCTCTGCCGGCGCGGCCGACATTGCCCTAGACAACACGTGAAACGGAATGCCCCGTTTCAATCCGCCTTCGCTCACAATGACTTCAAGCAAGCTCTGCGCGCCAAGGATACCGCCCCATACCCCAAAATAATTCCCATCCTTCACTTCCTTCATCGCAGGCGGGCAAGGAGAGTGATCGGAAGCGAGGATATCAATCGCGCCACCGGCAAGCTGTCTCCATAGCGCTTCACGCTCGCGATGGGATCGTATCGGAGGCGAACATTTCGCGCCGGCGCCAATTCGAATCACATCTTCATCCGTGAAAGCCAAATAATGCGGGCAGGTTTCCGCCGTAACATCGAGCCCCGATTGTTTCGCCTCGCTAATGAGATCAATCGCCTCGGGCGTGCTGATATGGACAAAATGCAGCTTGCAGCCTGTGCGCTCCGCCATACCCAGTGCCTGCTTCACCGCTTTCCATTCAGCTTCCGGCGGTCTGGAGTCCAAGTAATCGCGCATGCTTACCTTACCTTCCGCTTGCTTGTCGGCAGCAAGCGCCGATACAATCGTTTCATCCTCCGCATGCAGCGCCAATATTCCGTTCAGGGAGGCAATCCCTTTCATCCCTTCTATTAACGTCTCGTTGTCCACATTCATGAAACAGCCATCTCCCGTATCACCGGGGTAAGACATGAAGGCTTTATATCCAACCACTCCCTCTTCCGAGAGGGCCTCCAGCTCGCCGATGTTACCGGGGACAAGTCCTCCCCAGAGCGCATAGTCCACGCATGAACCGTTCTCTCCGGCTGCCGCATCCAGCTTAAGTTCCAGAGCAGGTAAATTCACGGTTGGCGGTAATCCATTAAGCGGCATATCGATGAACGAGGTACAGCCGCCGGCAGCCAGCGCAGCAGTCCCGGAAGCGAAGCCCTCCCAATCTCCAAGTCCCGGCTCATTGAAATGCACATGGGCATCAACAACGCCGGCGAAAATATGCTTGCCTACCGCTGAGTGTACGAGCTTTGCGGCTGAGGATGGAAGATTCGGCGCCAATCCGGTTATTCGCCCATCTTTGATTCCGATGTCGACGTTCTGGGTCCGATCCGGCAGTACGACACTGCCGCCTATAATGAGGAGATCCCATTGTATATCGTGCATCTCGCCTACCTCCCTAACTATGCATAAAAGGCAGCAAACCTCGCTTGACTCACGCCAATAGTTTACTGCCCCGCTATACTTGAACTTCAATGTTATATTACCTTACATAAAATCCGCTAGTACATTCATATTATCCTGATAATTGCAATCTGTCACGGCCCAATTCGTACAACTATTAATCTATGCATGCCAAACATCCATTAGAACGAGCATGTTCTCGACTACATCAACAATTTAACGTCATTTAACCTGACGCAAATAAAAGAAGAGTCGCAACATGCGCGACTCTTCTTCTAAACGAACGAAAAGCTATTGCAGCAGCCCCATCCACTTCCAATACGGAACGGAAACGACCACAGCCAGCAGCACGGCAATAGCATACCCGAAAGCAACCTTTTGCCCCTGTCGGTGGCTGAACGAACGCTCTTCAGAACTGAAATAAGCGGTCAAATAAGTAGGAGATTGATAGCTGAAGAAGAATGGATCGGTCGAAAGCAAGATGACAAATACCAGGATCCACGGATGGACGCCCGCCTGCTGGGATAATGGAAGCAGCGCCGTTACAAGCAGAATGACCGCCGGATCGTCTCTAACAATTAGCGTCACGGCAAAACAGAGCACGATAACAGCCGTCAGAAACAGCGCCGGCGAGCTGATAAAGACTGACATATTGGAACCCAGAAAATCAGTCAACGACTCCACGATCCCCAGCTCATTGGCCACATTTGCAAAACTAAAGGCAATACCCAGGAAAATCAGGAACGTCCAGTCGATGCCGCTTAGCAGCGACTGTCTGTCGAGAACGCCGCTAATGACCAGTACCGCAAAACCGATCAACATAATCCATGTGCTGTCTATGCCATGCAGAGGCTGCAGCATCATGAGCACAATACATCCGACCACGGTGCAAACCGATATTCGTTCCTCATTCGTGAGCGGCCCAAGTAACCGAATTTGCTCATCCAACACCTTGCCGGAAACTTGTTTGACGGCGATTGTATTGCCTTTAAACATGAACGACAAGGCAACAAGCATAACCGCAGCGAAGATGACGAAAGCAGGCAGCGCGTAAAGCGCCCATTCCAGCCACGTAACGGGAACGGCAGCCCCCGCCAAACTATACGCCATGACGTTGGTGTAAGAGCCGGTCAGCACGAACGGAGCCGTGAAACCATAGAACACCATAGCTGCAAGCCCCAAACCGGCGGCACCATGACTGCGATCCTTAAAGCCCATCGACTCCGATAACGTATGGGCAATCGGAACGCCCAGCGATACTTTAGCGGAAGACGATGGAATGAGCGGGTTCAGTACGATGCCACCCGCTACGATTCCCCAGAGCTGACCGCGAAAATGCGGCGGGAATCTTTTTAACGCGTGTAAGGACAGTCTGTAAAGGATGCCTGATTTCGTAATGACGACGCTGATCGACATGATAAAGATCATATAAAGCCACGTAGGGGAAGCGAACCCCGATAAGGCTACTTCCGGCTTGACAATATCGCCGAGCACCCATAACATCGCCATGCCTAACGCAACTATATAGTCCGGAATGATATTGACGATCCATAGAATAACCGCTGCGATGGCAATCCCGATGAACAGCATGCCTTTGTCAGTCAGGCCGGCAACCGGCGGTATGAAGGAAAAGATCGCGATCATGCTAAGAGCAAGTACGAGCGCTAGCCACTTTGTCCATTGACTTGGATTAATAAGACGGCTTGCTCGCTCCGCAAAGAACAAGCTTTTGCGATTAGTCAGCTGCTGCTGAGCGAGCTGATATTCCCTCTCCTCATCTTGGATGACGTGGGGTCTGCGGCCGGTTAATGTCTGAGCCGCTGCTTCTGCCAGCTGCAAGTACTCCAGTGCCTTATGCCGATTATGAAGCAGACGGCTTAGTTCGGCTCCCCACTCATATAAGGAAATGAGGTGCGCCGCATCGTCATTCACCATTCCTACTCTGACCGCATGCTCCACAATCCGAAGGCCCTCTTCTGCACCGTGCCGCATGCTTAATCGAACAGCCAGCTCAAATGCCGGATAATAGCGCACTAAGACCTCCACCGGACATTCCATGAACAATTGGAAGATGTCCTGCTCCTGCCGCGCCGACAACGACTGCTGCCTAATTGCGGAATGTATAACCTTGTCCCAGCTCCCCTCCTCCTTGTACATAGCCGCAAGAGCAAGCCACTGCTCCTGCTCTGTATAGAAGGCTTGTGCATCCTCGGTCCATTGTTTTTTCTCCTTGTAGCTATATTGAGCGGTAGCCATTTCCATCAATGCCGACTTAGCTTCCGGCTTGATCTTGCTCCACTGCTGCTCCCCAGTACCCTCAGTATCATCGCTTGATAAGAATTTGGTAATGACCGGGTATTGCATCATCTGCCCTTGCAGAGAGAAACCGAAACGAAGCTCTATCAATTCGTTATGAATGACGGCGATATGAGCGGACCATAACAGGAATTGAACGAGCGGCTCCGGCAGCTGCTCCAACTCTTGCCTAATCCACTGCGTCCGCAGCTCCTTCGAATCGCGCAATCGTTCATTCGTATTCATTAATCGCTGCGAGATAAGTCTGATAAAATAAGCTGAAATCGTCGGGTGCTCCGTGATGAGTCCATCGAAGGTTTCTCGATCGAGCTGCATCAATACGACATTGGTTGTCGTTACCGCCGTAGCCGAACGAGCTTCTCCGGTCAGCAGGGCCATCTCCCCCAAGGTGTCGCCTTCGTTTAAAAAAGCCAGCGAATGCCGCATCCCATCCGAACGAGTAAACAGCTCAATCGTGCCGCTGTCTATGATGTACATTGTATCTCCGGGATCCCCTTGTTCAAACAAGGTGGCTCCGGCTTGCAGCGAAAGCCTCTCGAGCTTCCCAAGCAATTTTGCCAGCTCCATATTGGACAGCTGCTTGAACATTTCAATTTCAATTAGTTTCATGGTACCTCTTCCCAAACTTTTGACCTATTACTTCAGATAATCTTCTATGATTTACGACATAAACCGCCTAGTTCCCTTCTTTTTACTGCTAGTCATTTTCAAAGCTCAGCGGCAGTCGCAAGATGCATGCAAAAAAAACACGCCGAATGCGGCGTGCAGGATCACTTGTATAATTGCAATTTATGAAGGTAACGAGGCCAGCATCTCTTGGGCTCTTCCTTCTCGCTCTTCCGCCGTCATACTCGGACAGACATAACATTTGGTCCCCTCGGCTTAGTAATACATAGATTGCAAAGCGACGTGCCGAAGAATGAGCCTGCCAGCATGTTGTCAATCGCTTGTACCGTCTCCATCCTACAATCAAATAAAGAAAAGCCCACGATGACGATCGTGGGCCCAGCAACATCCATTATTCCGCTCTTGCCCACGTACACGGTTCCCCGTCTTTCAGGCCGAGTGCTGTGCGTATCATGCGTTCTACTACCGAATAATCGTCCGGATTCTCGCGATAGAAATTCATACGTTCATGCGTCGGCGCTACGCGGTTGCACATGAAACGCGGAACACCAATCTCATTGTCGGATGGTGCGTGATACAGGAACGGATGACAAATGACCATGTCTCCGGGGCCTCCAGTTGTTTCCACTACACGAAGCGAGTAGCCATCCGGATCTTCATAAGCTGTATCCATGAACTTCTGCAGACGCTCCTTCTTCGCTTGGCGATCGCCCGAAGGTGCTGCCCCATAAATGTCGTCGGATGCTGGTTTGTTTTTGCCAAGCAAGTCTGCCAGCCAAGGGTGTTTATTACATTCGCGGATTGCCTCGCCAAGACCGATCCCCTCCGGGTGCTTCTCCAGCATCTTAGCGACGATGTTGTGGGAACCTTCAGCCACCAGTGTTCCTGAGCCGCCTTTGCGGACTTCAGAGAATAGGCAGACGAGCAACACGCCTTGTTCCCAGCTGTCCAAATAATGACGGAAATGGCTGCCATCATAATGCCAGTTGCCCGGCACCTCTGGGCCGAAGTTGACAATATAGCCACCCCAGCTGACATTCTCTCTTTCTTGGCCAAGCTGCCAGCGACCTTCGCCAATCAAATCCTCAATTGCGCCCGTCAATCGATCCGAGTTCAAGCCGTTGTGGATCGGATGCACATAGTCCCCAAGCCGAACAACCGGTTCCGTCCAAGTGCTTTCATCTTCTCTATGCACGCCGCGTTTCGCCAGCTCCTCCCATAGAAAGTCCTGCACCTTAAGCGCCTCTTCCCGTGGATAGGCTTGCTCGACTTTGACCCAGCCTTTGTCTATAAAATGCCGCACTTGCTCTTCTGTAAGTACTTTGGGCAATCTAAACACTCCCTAGTATGTGAGATGATTGAACTTGCTTGTACTTATGTTAGCGCTTTTATGCGATTAGAGGGAGAGAGGATTTTCATTAGCTGATAGGAATATCGTAGGAAACTCTGCCTGATTGCTAACAATTATCGGAGGTTCTGCCAACAATATTCCTACCTGACAGGCTGATAACATTTTGCCATCTTGATCGTCTATATGAATAGTGGGTTCATGCTACATAATAGGAGGAACACAATGAAACGGATCACCAAGACTGTAATCGTAACTGTCATTAGCTTTGCCGTTCTGCTCACTGGTCTGCTTCTGCTTGGCAATTATGTCCTGAATTTAGACATCGTCAAACAGAATCGGGCATTCTCCGTTCAGATTGATAACAAGTCCATCTACGATCTCGTCACAGTAGAAACGGGCTTGCTGACAAGTGACGAAGCAGGGAAAACCATCAAGGTTCAGCCAAACTTACATGCAGAGCCCATTCTTAGCGGAACAAGCAAGCGAATCAAACCAACGCTTAGCTTCGTAGGAGAAGGCGGTATCTACTTGAAATTCACCAATTCAAACGGGGAGACCTTCGAACGCTCTGTTTGCTCGTACACGGAACATCTTACCGGATATACAGAAGTGACGGTAACCAATAAAGATATCAAAGTGAATCAAAGCTGCTATTGAAGCTGTCCATTTGAACGCAAATAAGCTGCCGGTACTGCCGGACAGCTTTTTACTTTGCGCATCTAAATCAGTTTCTAGGATAATTGACTTGCATAATGTCCATGAACGGAACCTTCTGCAAACCCTCTGCCGTTTCTACATGCACCCGACCTGTCCGAGAATCCATCGTCACGATTTGACCTTGGACGGTCTCTTCTCTTCCCCACACCGACAACATGATCACGGATTCCTCTTGATACGCTTCGACCAATTGATTCCCCAATTCCTCCAGCACAAACTCGTCTCGTGTCGGCCTTTTTGGAACCTTTGCTTTTGCCACTACAGTCACTCCCCATCTATATGAAAACCATCATGTCTATTGATAATATGCTGCCAAGCGTCTCCTAAAGAGACCCTGGACATCCTATTATACCAAATAATTTCTACTAAAAATAAAAAACTTGCAGCACTAGAATACAACCCTGTAATGCAAGTGCATAAATATTCCAAACTGTCGCAAAATAACCATATTGAGCGTATTGGGAGTGTTCTGCGATGGGATTGTTCCGCAACATATTGCGAGGTAAACGGCAAACCAGCCGACATCACAGCTCGGCGCCTCGAGCGAAAAAGCCGAAAGCTATGAAGCCGATCAGCAGTGATATGGACACCAATATATCCGATATCCAGGCACTGCTCACTCAATCCCCCGAGCTAATTACAAGGCGCTTTCTAATTAAATCGACGCAAGAGCGTGCCGCTCTGGTCTATCTTGATAATATGACGGACAAGATTGCCATCAATAACGATATTCTTCGACCGCTTATGCACGAAACGGTGGCCGATCCCCGGATCGAACATATTATTACCGTCGGCGGGATCAAGACCGCAACGGATTTATATGAAATCGAGCAAGCCATTCTGCAAGGAACAAGTGTCTTGTTTGTCGAGAATAACAGTACGGCTTCTCTTCTGGATACGCATGGTTGGCCGCAAAGAGCGATTGAAGACCCTCAAATGGAAGCCTCTTTGAAGGGAGCCCATCAGGGCTTCGTCGAAACGGGGAGTCAAAATATCGCGCTTATTCGTAGATACATCCCGAATCGGGAATTGAAAATAAAAGAAACACAAGTAGGCGAACGCGGTTTAACCACAATCAGCATTTTATATTTGGCGGACGTCGCTAATCCGGAAGTGCTTCAAGAGCTTATCAATCGAATTGATCGAATTGATGTTGACGCTATCCTCTCTTCAGGTGAGCTGGAGGAGTTTATTGAAGATAACTCGTTCTCTCCGTTCCCCCAATTTGCAACGACGGAACGGCCGGATTCCGTAGCATCGCAAATCCTGCAAGGACGCTTAGCTATCGTGATTGATAAATCCCCGGAAGTGCTTATCGGTCCGGCTAATTTCACGATGTTCTTCCAAACGATCGATGACTACAGTAATCGCTGGCAGGTCTCGACATTTATTCGCATTCTGCGGTTTCTGGCTTTCTTCATTACGATCTTCCTGCCTTCGTTCTATATCGCGGTCATCTCGTACAACTTCGAGGTCATTCCGCTTCGGCTGCTATTGTCGGTTGGGCAATCCCGGGCAAGCGTTCCGTTTCCTCCGGTACTTGAAGCCTTGATCATGGAGATTACACTGGAAATGCTGAAGGAAGCCGGGATTCGACTGCCTGCTCCGATTGGTCAGACCGTCGGGATCGTCGGTGCGATTGTCATTGGACAAGCAACGGTTCAAGCCGGTGTCGTGAGCAACATCATGGTAATCGTGGTTTCGCTAACGGCTTTATCTTCTTTTATTATTCCTAATAACGACATGTCATCCGCTATCCGATTAATTCGCTTCCCGATGATGCTTGTCGCGTTTGTGTATGGCCTGCTTGGCGTAGCCATGGGTATGCTGGTGCTGCTTATTCATTTGATTTCACTTGAATCGCTTGGCACCCCATACTTCAGTCCGTTTAGCCCGGTAAGGTTCAGAGATTTGAAGGATACGATCATCCGATTGCCGATTTGGAAAATGACTACGCGTCCGCTCAGTGCCAGAGGCATTCAGAGTAAGAAGCAAGCTTCTGACCGAGGTGATAAAGGTTGAGAAAGTATGCGTTGAACGAGATTACCGTAATGCAATATATCTTAATGATCCACGCGACGCAGTTAGGATTTGGCTTATTGTCGCTGCCAGCGGATTTAGCCATGTGTGCCGGATCGGACGGCTGGATTTCCCTCCTGATCGGATGGGCGCTTGCCGTTCTTGCCAGCCTCTTTATTGTCCAACTGATGAAGAAACATCAAGATGATACGATCTACGATCTCATACCTCGTTACTTTGGCAAAGTGCTGGGTATCATCCTCAACAGCTGCATCATTGCCTATTTCATGCTCGGTTTCTTTGCTTCGTTCTTTTCCGCCGTTGGCTTCTTCAAAATGGAGATGTTAGCAAATACGCCGAATTTCTTATTAGTATTCTTATTCGCCTTGCCTACTTACCAGCTTGCCCGCAACAATGTACGCATTCTGGCCAGATATGCAGAAATCACGTTTTGGGCATTCATGTGGATACAGCTTGTCATCCTATATCCTCTGAAAGAAGCCCACTGGCTGTATTTATTGCCGATTCTCAAAGAAGGCTGGACGCCTGTCCTGCATGCAGTAAATCCGACAGGACTCTCTTTCCTCGGGTTTGAAATCAGCTTTATTCTGTATCCGTTCCTTAAACACAAAGAGAAGGCGGCAATGGGAATTATCGTAGGAAATACAATCACGCTTGTGATTTATATGGTCGTCATCCTGATTTGCTTCCTATTCTTCTCTCCGGACGATATTACTTCTTACAAATACCCAACCTTGAAAGTGTTAAAGATTATTGAATTTCGCTTCATGGAACGGATTGAAATTATCGTCTTAGTTTCCTACTTGTTTTTAATCTTTCGTGTGTGGACCTATTATCTCTACGCATCCACGTTTGGGATCAGTCAGCTGCTGGGGAAACAAGATCATAAACTCTTTGTTAGACTTGCCATTATTGGCACGCTTCTGATTTCGACCTTCTACAGACCTTCCTCCTCTGAGTTTGGATCGTTTCTTAAGTGGTTTGGGCAGGTAGGCTGGTACATCGCGTTTGCTCTACCTCTATTCTTATTGGTATACACAAGCGTATTTACGCGTAAAGGAGGCCTACAATGATCCGCATCCTGATGGTCCTCCTTACCCTGGCCATGTTTGCGCTGCTGCTTCCCGGCTGCTACGATCAGATGAATCTGGAGGATGCCTCCATATCTCTCATGCTCGGCATCGATGTAGATGAGAACAATCAAATTGTCATTTACTCACAGAGCCCTGTCTTCTATCGGGAAGCCAAAGAAAAAACGGAATCTGCATCCGTACGTGCAGATTCCATTAGGCTCGCACGCGCCAAATTCGACTCCATGCTAACCGGGATCACGACCGGCGGGAAGCTTCAATCCATACTAGTCGGCAAACGGCTTTTACAGCAGAAAGATTGGTATAATATGTTCGATCTTTTCTATCGCGTGCCGAGGCAGACCGAAACGCCTATCGTTGTCGTTGTTGACGGGCCGGTCGAGAGCATCTTTCACTATAAACCAGCTGATAAGCCGCGCCTATCACTTCATGTAAGGAAGCTCATCGAAACAGCGAATAATAGCAACATTACGGTTTCAAGGAACTTGCAGGAGCTGCGGCGAGAGATGAAAGACAAAGGAATGACTGCCTCCTTAACGCAGGTAAGGAAAGAGAAGAAAAACGTTGTTGTGACCGGAACTGCACTGCTGAACAAGCAAGGTCAGGTTAAGGAACATTTCTCGCTTCAAGAAACAACATTGTTTCTCCTCTTGCAGCATCGATTCAAAGGGACGCCCTCCTACATTCTTGAATTGGATGGCGTTCAAGAAGAGAGTGAAGATGACCACCATGCCATCAAGAATGCCGTAGCGTTCGAGATCTTGAAAAGCAGCTACGACGTAGATACAAACGTACGAGATGGAAGGTTCGTATTTGACTTAACCATGCAGCTAAATGTAGTCGTTTCGACGCTGCAAACCGATGATGCTGAATTCGCCAAGGAAACAACACCCAAATTACAGCGTTTAATTGCAGGTAAACTTCAGCAGCAGTTCAAGCAGCTCATCCGCAGATGTCAGGATCAGCAGATTGATCCTTTCGGATTCGGGATGTATGCCAGAGCTTATCAGTATAAAGCCTGGAAGCCTGTTCAGGAGGATTGGGGAGCTGCATTCGCGGATGCGACTGTGAATATTAAGTTGAATGTGTCGATTAAGAGTACAGGTGTTGTCGATTTATACAGTCCCTTGTAGTACTGATTGTGTCCCTATAAATGAGAAAAGCCCACGATAAGCATCGTGGGCTTCCTACATTTATTTTGCAAAGCGATGATGGCCAATGGTTGAAATGACGTCCAGACTGGACCAGAAGGGTCCTTTGGAAACGGCTGGATTGAAGAAGTAAACGGCATCCTTCACGTTGTTCTTTCCGTTTAATGCATCCTTGGCTGCCCGCAGCGCGCCTGCATGCGGCTGGCTCTTATCAAGCATCCCGTTATGGGCCGGCGGAAATTGTCTGCCGGAATAAATAACATCGCGGATCGAATCCGGGAACTTCGCATCCTTCACTCGATTCAAGATCACATTCGCTAACGCGAGCTGACCTTGATACGACTCATAACCGGCTTCCACCATCGTGATCTTGGCAAGCAGGATGAGATCCGCTTCCGTGAAAGGTTTAGCGGCTTTATTGAAGAACGAAGGAATAACAACTTTAAGCTTCTTGTGATCGGCAAGCTTCGACTCCCCTGACAGACCGTTACGCTTCAGGAGTTCTTCCTTGGTCACGCCGAATTGCTGACTGATTTCGTCCAAACCAAATTCCTCGGTGATCTCTGCCGGTTCAACCGTCTTCAGTTCGATGACGTCGGTGTCGGCATTCCATTTCAATTCCGTGTGAAGCAGTTCCGAGAGCTGACGTAATGGCACATAGAGTCTGTCATCCGCCAAGAAAGGAAGTGCCTCCATCCGATAACGCGCACCATTGAAATAAACGACGGGAACTTCATTGCCAAGCACAATCGTATCGTCCAATGCCGTCTTTATCGTTAATTCCTCATTCACTTTGTTCCAGCTTGTCTTCGCGCCAAGCAGCTGTGCAACACGAGCCACAGGTATGTAGGTTTTGTTGTCTACCATAATTGCAGGATCGGCCAGCTTCACCGTCTCGCCATTCAGTTCAATCGCAATATGGGTCTTATTCGTAGTTTCCGCTGCTGAAACGATGGACATTGGCCCAATTCCAATCAGAAGTAATGCCAAAGCCATCGTTACGATTAGCGGCTTGAATGGTCTGATCATGAATACCTCCAAGCTCATCAGTAGTATAATCTGCCAAAGTTGCTCTGGGCAAAATTATAACACAGCTAATTGCACCTGAAAGATTAACATTTTCACAGAATTAATAAAAACTTTAACTTTTACTGACCGCTGAACGACCCAAGGGCCCGTTCAATCCAATTAGCGCGGATGAAATTCACCCTTCTTCGATGCCTGCCACAAGGTCGCTGGCCACTTCCACCATTTTAGGAATGACTGCTTCATTCGTACCGGAAACGTAGAGATCTCCCTGATAGTGACGGAACGGGATTTGGATATCACCATAGTTCCACATGAAGAAATCGCCTTCGATGGACATGGTTGTCGCTCCTTTAACGGTAAATACATTCGTATAGGTAAACTCAGGTTTGGATGCAAAATACTGCTTGCACTCCTCCAGCGATATCGTTTGCGCGGCTGCATCCTCATTGGCTTGCTGTAACGATCTCGTAATGCGGTAACGCTGACTCATAATCGGCCTCCAGTATCATGTCATGGTTTTATTTTATCAGAAAGAAACCCGACCTGCTAAGGTCGGGCTAGCGTTAAGCATTAGACTTGAAATTTCTTAACCATACTATTCAATGATTCGGCCAGCATCGTTAACGTTTGGGAGGAGCTTGCCGTCTGTTCGGCACCTGCCGCAGACTCTTCGCTAACCGCTATGTCTGCCATTGTACGCAAGGTTTCAGCCGCATATGGAGATGTCTTTGCAGTGGCAGTGTTAGGCGTTGTTTCTAAATATTTGCGAAATATTTGATTCGTCGACATTTGTTGGACTAGCATCCCTTTTTCATAAAACAAAGCATCGATTTGCTCCACGATCGCATTCGTCTTGGATTGAATGAGTTCTTCATGCTGCTTTACGATCATGCCTTTGGTATACGTATAAATGACCGTACCTAGGATTGAGAATGTAATAATACTGATCACCATTACCAGTAATGCAAGGTATTGGCAATACTGGCCATTTTGAAACGACGGGTTGACATTTGATTCACCTCATAAGTAGTGGGTTGTTTGGTTATTATTTCAAAACAACTCTATCTAATCATAGATTTGTTAGAACACTACTATGAAATGTGTTAGACAATCGCGAGAGTTTATTGCCAACAGCATCCAGCGCCAGCGCTATATTACCTAATTTTCCAAACAAAAAACCACCCCATTAGACATGGAGTGGTTCTGGTTCTTTATGCTTTATTCAGCTGGTGGACTCCGCTTAAGCTTGCGCCTTCGACGAAGAAACGTTTAATGTTCTCTTCCACCACTGGATCCGGCAGCAGCGGCGGTGCCTGATGCGGTTTCGTGCGCGCATCGATAATGACAGTATCGCATGCCCAGTGCTTGAATTCGTAATGGCTGTTTACGCCATAGATATCATGCGAGGGATTGCTGCGGGTAAAGGTCGCCCACAAGAAATTATTCAGCGTTTCACTTACAAATCGGCTGTCATCGCAAAGGACTATCATCGGGCAAGTAGGGATCTCGCCTCTTGCTTGAATCGCCTCGGATAACGCTTGTAATTGCTGAGCAGCCTCGGAATAGTTGAGAAATTCAGGTCCTTGGATGGCCACAATACCCGGCATAACCAGCGAGGCATGCTCGCATCCCGGAAGGTTGCTCAAGACTTCCGGAACCTCTTGGCACAGCTCTCGTTTCTTCTCCCCAACGGCGGCGAAGATCACCTTACTGCCGCTGTTTAAGCCGGTTCCGGAATAATCCAGCGTATCGATCGTCGTATTCGTATAGAAATGGATATCGCGCTGCAGATTCATTCGCTCCAGGATATAGGTGAGGAACCCTTCTATATCATGCGTATTCACAGGTTGATCCTCTTCGGCCGTAATAAACAAATACTTGGCCAGACTCAATTGGCCGGTTCCCAGAATACGATTCGCGATCGTCAGAATCTCCGCCGGCTGCTTGATTTGCGTATACGGCGTGTACCTTTCGCTGCCAATCGCGAATAGAAGCGGATGTACGCCTGCAGCATCTACAGCGTGAACTTCCTTGACGCCGGGAATTTCCTGCTGAATGGCATCCCCCGTCAGCTCATGAATAAGCGCGCCGAATGCGGTATCCTCTTGGGGCGGGCGACCAACGACGGTAAATGGGAAGATCGCACCCGGTCTGGCATAGACTTTATGCACCTTCATGACCGGAAACTCATGCGTGAGGCTGTAATAGCCCAAGTGATCGCCAAAAGGCCCTTCCGGCTTCGTCTCGCCTTGATGGATTTCACCCGTGATGACAAAGTCTGCATCATTGCTAATACAGAAGCCATCGATATAGCTATAGTGGAAACGGCGCCCAGCGAGCAAACCTGCGAATGTAAGCTCACTCATGCCTTCCGGCAGCGGCATAACCGCAGATAGCGTATGCGCCGGAGGACCGCCGATAAAACAGCTCACCTTAAGCGGTACACCCAGTTTGTTTGCTTTCTGCTGATGCACGCCGATTCCGCGATGGATTTGATAATGAACGCCGATTTCTTTGTTCATTTCATAGTCGTTCCCGCTAAGCTGAATGCGGTACATGCCCAGGTTGGAATTCATAATGCCGGGCTTCGCAGGGTCTTCTGTATAAACTTGCGGCAAGGTGACAAATGCACCGCCATCATCCTGCCAATGTTTGATTAGCGGAAGATCGCTGATTTGAATTTCCTGCAAGGCAACAGGTTGTCCGCCGGACTTCCGCACCGGCAGTGCTTTCCTGGCAGCGAGGCCAGTTCCGATATGCTTGAATGGATTCTTAAGGGCTTGCATGGGATCATTGCGCAGCGCGATCACATGCTGAACCGATTCCCATGTATGCCGGAAAATAAACTTGCTGCGCTCCACCGTCCCGAAGAGGTTGGACACCGCACGAAACTTCGAACCTTTGACATTCTCGAATAATAAGGCAGGGCCGCCGATTTCGAACATTTTCATATGGATGGCCGCCATCTCCAGATGAGGATCCACTTCTTCCCGCACACGGACCAAATGGCCGTTTCGTTCCAGATCCATAATACATTCTTCCAAACTGCGATAGTTCATCGTATGACTCCAATCTCTGAGCTTGCTTTGCTATCTTTCATTATAGCCTTATCGTTAGGAAAATAAAGAGCGTTCCGAATGGTCTCGGAACGCTCGGAGATACGCTGTAATCGGGTTTACACGATAACCGCCTGCTGCTTCTGCTCCAGCCAGGCTGTCATATCCTGTGCCGTCATCGGCTTGCTGTAATAGAAGCCTTGCATCACGTGGCAGCCTCTGGACTGCAGAATATCGATTTGATCTTGCGTCTCTACGCCTTCAGCGACGACTTCGAGGTTTAAGTTTTTGGCAATCGCAATGATGTTGCTTATGATGGCTTGCTTGGATGACTGTGCGCTCTTATGAATAAAGATTTGATCGATCTTCAGCGTATCCACCGGCAGCTCGTCCAAGGTGCCGAGTGAGGAGTAGCCCGTTCCGAAATCATCAAGCGATACTTTCACCGCTAAATCGCGGATGCTCTGCAGCTGGCTGATAATATCGTTCACATCGCTCTTCGCGATCGATTCCGTAATCTCCAGCTCCAAATAATTGCCGGGCAAACCCGAGATTCGAAGTGCCTCGTCGACCATCTCAAACAGCAGCTGACTCTCGAAAATCCGAATCGACATGTTCACAGAAATACAGGTGTGAATATTATCGTTCTCCTGCCAGTATTTGTTTTGCTTGCAAACCTCCTGCAGCATCCAGCGCGTCATCGGGATGATCATGCCGGTTTCCTCTGCTACTGCAATAAATTCACTTGGCGAAACTGCGCCGAGCTCTGGATGCTGCCAGCGCATTAAAGCTTCCATGCCGCTCAATTGATCCGAACCCGTATCCCACTTCGGCTGATACATGATCGCGAACTCGCCGTGAACCATCGCTTTGCGCATATCTTTCTCCAGCACCAGCTTACGGATCTGATTGCGGCTCATCTCTTCATCGAAGATCCGGAATCGGTTCTTGCCATCCACCTTAGCGGCATACATCGCCGTATCTGCAGCTTTAAGGAGCGAAGAACGGTCAACCCCATGAAACGGAGCGTGACTGATTCCGATGCTGCAAGTCACGTACAGCTCATGCGCTTCAATGAAGTAAGCCTGTTTGATTTGGTTCAGCAAGTTATGAGCAAGCTGCTCCAATATGTCGATGTCCGGCGTTTTCGTTACGACCAGAAACTCGTCGCCTCCGAGCCGGAATATCATTTCCCCGGCAGTGGCACACAGACGAAGCCGATCCGCAACTTGCTGAAGCAGCATATCGCCAACATCATGTCCGAGCGTGTCATTAATCATTTTAAATCGATCCAGGTCGATAAACAGAAAAGCACCTTGCTCCAGACGATCATTCTTCTCGTTGAAAAACCGCTGCAAGTCGTGTCGGTTCGGAAGATTCGTTAACTGATCGTAATAGGCCATCTTCTCCAGCACATGCCGATCGAAGAATACGGCGCCCCAAGAAACAGCCAATATGAAGAAGGTAGATACGGTTACGCCAAACAGCAGGAAAAATTGCGGCTCTCCGCTATCCATCACATGATGGATTTCACTGCTTGAGGTGAACCTCGCAGCCGCCATGCCCGTATAATGCATACCGCAAATTGCTATGCCCATTACAATCGCTGAAATGAGCTTCCACAACGTGAAATCGGGAGAGTAGCGGAGTTTGTGAAACAAATAAAGTGCCGCATAGGAGGCTGCCAGCGCAATACCTGCGGATAATAACCATAACGTCACATCATAGGTCACTTCTCCCGGCATACGCATGGCACTCATGCCCGTATAATGCATCGCCACAATGCCGCATCCCATAATCAATCCACCTAAGGCATACCTCAGCGGACTGGACTGACTTCTGGCTGTAATGCGAAACGCAATAAACGACGCCAAAATGCTGCCAAGCGACGATAGAATCGTCGTTGTTGTATCGTATGTAACTTTCGTATCCATATGATAGGCAAGCATGCCGACAAAATGCATCGACCATACGCCCATTCCCATGACCAATGAGCCTGCAACCAACCAAATCGTACGCGTTCTGCCACTCGATCGCGTAATTTTGCCCGCTAAATTTAATGCTGAATAGGATGCCATGACCGCTATTGCAAAAGATAGGAGGACAATCCATATATTAAAGTGACCCTGCATACGCTCTATGGGAATCCCCTCTCTCCGGACGAAATAATAGTAGTAATTCTATTATATGTTATTCGACATCCTCTCTCCTAGCAGAAATATTTTTTGTCTGAACATGCAATAAAAAGCCACTTCTTATCGAAGTGGCACCCTGACTTCCGCTATCCTCGGCTGACAAAAAACGGCAGCTTCTCGATACCGGCTATTCGCAGATAGATAAACATCTGACCTTTGTGATGAATCTCATGATCTTTAGCATTCTGAAGTAAGACGCTACCTCGAATGACATTTCCGAAGAAATCAATCGGTTGATCCAGCTGCTCCGGCGAGATCGTTCTCAGAATCGCTTCCGTTCGCGCAGTTTCGGCTTCTATATTGGCTCGTAGCTCATCGATCGTCGTGAAAGGTTTCGGTGGAACAGCCTGCGTGTAAGCTCCGTTCTGCACCGTTGAAGCAAACATGCCCATCGAACCGGTGATATGCAGGACAAGACCCGATAGCGACATGCCTTGTTCCCACGGCTTCATCTGGAGCTGCTCGGTAGTTACATCCGTCAGCATTTGATGCAAAACTCTGCGATGGCTCAGCCAATCCGAAATAAATCCATTGATCATTGTCATCTCAGGCGTGCTCCTTAAGTTTCTCAGCTTATAGTATATGCACTATGTCCGGCGCATATAAGCTTTGACCGTAATTGGTGCGAAGATCGCTACGATAACAGCTGCACCGATAAGGGAAATGCCAAGGTCCCAGCCAACCGTTCCGTTGTTGGCCAAATCTCGAACTGCCGTAACGAGGTGCGAGATGGGATTGATTTTGACAAAAAACTGAAGCCAGTTCGGCATCGTGTCAGCGGGCACAAATGCGTTAGACAGGAACGTTAGCGGAAACAACACAAGCATAGATATTCCCTGAACGCTCGAAGCGGTGCGCGCGATGACGCCGAAGAAAGCGAAGATCCAGCTGATAGCCCAGGAGCAGGCAACAACAATTACACCGGCTAAAGCAACATGCTCCAAGCCGCCTTCAGGACGATACCCCATAATGTATCCCATGCTAAACGTAAGCACCGTGGCGATCGTATACCGAATGGTATCTGCTAACAGCGCTCCCGCAAGTGGTGCGATACGAGCGATTGGCAGCGACTTGAATCGGTCAAACACACCTTTATCCATGTCCTCCCGAAGCTGAACCCCTGTGACGATTGAAGTCGTAATAACCGTCTGCACGAGGATACCCGGAATGATAACCGGCAAGTAGCTTGCGACGTCTCCGGAGATCGCGCCGCCGAAGATATAGGTAAACATCAGCGTGAAAATAATAGGCTGCAACGTGACATCGAACAATTGCTCGGGTGTGCGCCGAATCTTCAGTATTCCTCGGTAAGCCATTGTAAGCGAGTTGCGTATGGTTTGACCAAGGCTTGTATGGTTCTTTAGTTTGAGCTCCGCGGCTGATTTAATCGTTGTTCCACTCATGCTCTTGCCTCCTTCGCTTTGTACATTTCTTCGGTGCCCTGTGTCGTTGTCGCATCTTCCTTGACACCTTCGCCCGTAATCGTTAGGAATACTTCATCAAGCGTCGGTTTCTGCACACTCATTTCGGACAAATGAATGCCAGCCGTACGAAGTGCAATCAACAAATCAGTCACGAGGTCTGCATTCGCCATCGGAGCCGTAATCTTGCTTGCTTCGGATGATATTTTGGTTGGGACGCCCAGCACCTGTTCAATAATATGACGCGCACTGTTGTTATCCTCCGGATCTACAAGGCGCAGATGCAGCGATGACGTACCGACGGATGCTTTCAGTTCATCTACCGTGCCTTCCGCCACTACTTTGCCAGTGTCGATTACCGCGATCCGGTCCGCTAATTGATCGGCTTCATCGAGGTACTGCGTAGTTAGAAGCACGGTTGACCCTGTCTTCACGAGGCGGCGAATCGTGTCCCACATCTGTGCACGAGTACGTGGATCCAAACCGGTTGTTGGCTCATCCAAGAAGATAAGCGGTGGCTGCGCAATCAGGCTCGCTGCCAAATCCAGCCGGCGTCGCATACCGCCCGAGAAGTTCTTGAGCGGACGTTTAGCCGCCTCTGTCAAACCAAATTCCTCAAGCAGCTCCGCTGCCTTACGGCGGGATTCAGCCCGTCCAAGCCCAAGCAGGCGGGAGAAGATGATTAGGTTCTCCGTAGCGCTAAGGGATTCGTCTACTGATGCATATTGACCGGTTACTCCGATTAACTGACGGACGATCTGCGACTCCTTCACCACATCATGCCCGAAGATTCTCGCCGAGCCTTCGTCCGGACGAAGCAGCGTCGCCAGCATTCGAATTGTTGTTGTTTTACCTGCCCCATTCGGTCCGAGCACGCCGTAGATCGAACCGGTACGCACTTTCAAATCCACCCCATCTACAGCACGGTTATCGCCAAAAGTTTTGACGAGCCCTTGTGCTTCAACAGCCCAATCGCCGTTTGATCCGCTTTTGTTTCCATAAGCCATTGCAATTCCTCCTAGATAACTGATTACTTAGGATGTTATCTCAAATTTATGAACTGAATATGAACCATAACAAAAAACGCTTGGGACTCCCAAGCGTTTCGTCTAGAAGGATCTATAGTGCTGAGCGTTCAATTTCGCAGACATTCAGCTGCTGGCCCACGAAATCTAACGAACCGTATAAGACCTCCACGGTTCGTTAGCTTTATCCGACTTTATTTTCGGGCAAATAAGACCTGTATCGTTCGTTAGAGCATTCCGTGTACAGATACAATGTAAAGCTCTCAACATTAAGAGGTTGAATATGCGATAGCGCCATGAATATAGGTTTGGACAACTTGAAGGCGATCACCATTGTTTCGATAAGTGACTATGTTAGCCGGCGCACCGATTGTGATCCCTTCGCCGGCCGCCAACCCGAGGAAACCTGCAGGACGAATGGACGCCATGTCCCAGGCTTGCGCCAATGGGCATATTCCGGTACGCGCTAAGTGCTGCACACCTTCAATTAAAGACTGCACAGAGCCGGCGAGCACATTCGGATTAGCGGCCAAATGCAGCTTCCCTTCCGGTGTCTTCACGACTTGCCCGCCGATTGGCTGCTCATACGCACCGGCAGGCATCCCGCTTAATGACACAACATCACTTACCAGCATGGCATTGTCACCTTTCACCCGCATCACAACCTTGAGGAAGGATTCCGGTACATGAAAGCCATCTCCAATTAAACAGGCTGAAAGTCGATCTTCTGCAAGCTGGTCCCACAAATAGTTCGGATGTCTGGGCAGCATGGCGTGCGAGCCATTGCCCAGATGCGTCGATAACCGTGCTCCGGCATCCACGGCTCGGCCAATCTGTTCGGCGCTCGCCTTCGTATGCCCGATCGAAACCATGACACCACTTTGTACACAATTGCGAATAAAAGCCGCCGACGTCTCCCATTCCGGAGACAGGGTGACAATCTTGATCAGACCTTCCGTGGCTTCCTGCCAACTCTGGAAAAGCTCCCAATTCGGCGCGATGACATAGTCTCGGTTATGAGCGCCACGCGGGCCATCCTCCGGGGAGATGAAAGGGCCTTCCAAATGAATGCCCGCAATGCACTTCTCCAGCAGGGGCTGCGTTCGACGAGCGCTGGCAATTTCGGATGCAAAATAGGCGATTTTCTCCGGACTGTTCGTAATGATTGTAGGGAAATAAGTCGTAACTCCCCCCCGCCAAAGATGGCCCGAGATTCGGCTAACCAGACCTTCCGTATATGGGCTGAGGTTTAAATCATGTCCCATATAGCCGTTTACTTGTAGATCGACGAGACCGGGAGCTATATAGGGTAAGCTTGAATGGCTCGTCTGGTGCTCATCAAGCTGCTCGATGTTCGAAATGAACCCGTTCACCGTGTGAATACGAATGGGCCTTCGGCTGTGATAATGAATGCCTTCGATATGGTCGGGACAAGCTTGTTCTGTCATCCTCCATCGTCTCCTTTAAGCAGGTAGAGCATCAACGATCCCCCGCCTCTATCCTGCAAGCCATTCAGACAGATGCTGCCTTACAAACTCATCATCGTTCAGATGGGGATAATCTCTATACATGCGGTCAATTTCTTCGTTCTGACCAGCAGACAGATCCTCATGCGGGTTCAAGCACCAAATCCCTTTCAACAGACCTTGACGTCTGAGTACTTCATGAATGCCCGGAATACAGCCGGCAAAACCGTGAGCGGGATCGAAGAAAGCAGCATTCGTATCCGTCACTTCCACATTTCGCGTCAGCCAATCGATCGGAATAGCTGCTTGCGCTCGGGCCTGCTTGATCTCCTCCAGAAGCTCTACCGCTTTAGCCGTCCATACCGCCCAATGGCCCAGCAAGCCGCCAACGATTCTTTTCTCAATCTGCTGTCCATCCACGGTAAAGCGATAAGTCGTCAGCAGGTCGTTCACGATATTATCATCGTTGCCCGTGTATAGCGCAATGTCATCCCGTCGATCGGAGCAGCAAACGGCGCGCACCACATCGATCGTTTGATAGCGATTGAAAGGCGCCAGTTTAATCGCTATCACACCGGGAATGTCAGCGAATGCCCGCCAGAATTCGTAACTGAACACCTTGCCTCCGACAGAAGGCTGAAGATAAAAGCCAATGACCGGGATGATTGCAGCTACTTTCTCCGTACGCTTCAACAGCTCCGCTTCCGATAAGCCGGCAAGTCCGCCCATGCTGAGCAGCCCGGCATCATACCCATATCCTCTTGCAATTACCGCTTCATTCATAGCCTGTTCCACTGGGCCGCAGATGCCTGCAACTTGGATAAATGGACGCGTTAGCTCTGCTCGGTCCACCTCTTCGGCAGCTAGTCGAAGCACCTGCTCATATAAACCGAATTTCGGATCGCGAATTTCGAACTGCGTGGAATGGACCCCTACTGCGATTCCTCCCGCTCCGGCAGCCAAATAATAGCGGGTCAATGCCCGTTGATGCGTGACATCCAGCCGGCGGTGCTCATCCAATGCGAGCGGATGGGCCGGAATGACAAGCCCATCGTGTAAGGCGCGAAATTGCTCAGGGGTCAATTGCCGAAGGCTGCTCATCAATCAAAACTTCCCCTTTCGCTCTTGGAAATGGGTCTGTTTGTTCAATGTCATCCCATCTGCCTTCACCCATTCCGTAACCCAGTCGATCATTTGGAGAAGCGAAACACGAGGATAACCGAACAGCTGATGGCATTTGGTCGCATTATTGAGCAGCGCATTCTCGGCTTCTATGCTTTGGAAGACAGGCTCTACCCCGAATCGTTTGCCAAACTCCTCTGCAGCCCAGCGGATCGACATCGTTTCCGATCCGGTTACATTAAGGAAACTGGCTGGAGCTTCGCAAATCAGCAAAGAGCGGATCGCGATTTCATTGGCATCTCCCTGCCAGATGACGTTCGCATGTCCCATCGTCAGGTCAATTGGCCGGCCTTCTTTAACCGATTTGGCGATTTCAAGGAGCACCCCGTAGCGCATATCAATGGCATAGTTCAGTCGGTAAATCACCATCGGAATCTGGTACTTCTTCGAGAAATGCTCGAAGATCCGCTCTCGTCCCAAGCAGGATTGACCGTATTCACCTACCGGATTGGGGGAAATGGATTCACTTGCTCCTCCATAACCAACCGGTGTGAACGGGTAGACATTGCCGGAGGAAAACACAACGATGCGTGAGTTGCGATACTTCTCCGCTACTCTGCCGGGGAGATACGCGTTCATCGCCCAGGTGAACGATTCATTGCCCGTTGTACCGAACTTGTTGCCGGCCATATAGATGACATTTCTCACTTCCGGCAAAGCTTGGAGCTGCTCATCGTCTAACAGGTCGCAGGCAATCGTCTCCACCCCATCGGCCTCGAGCTGTCCCTGCAATCCACGCTCGGAGAAACGGGATACACCGATGACTCGCTTACTTACACCAGCTTGACGAATCGCATTGAGCAACAATCTGGCGAGACTTGGACCCATTTTCCCGCCTACGCCCAGCAGCAGAATATCGCCATCCAACTTACGAATGTCGTTAATTAACGCTTCCGATGGTTCAGCAAGCTTAGCCTCCAGTTGATCGACCGTTTGCATCGTTCTGAGCTCCTCTCGAATGATACGTCTTTAAGTCCATCTTAAAGGCCCCTCTATTAAAAGACAAATCTTTAAATCGTCCTTTAATAACGAGAGAAAATGCCTTCATGAATGCTCAAGAGGATAAAACGATGATCGTTGTCACACATTTATGCCGACTATCGTTTTATAAGTGTTCTGAAAACAACACGCTGGCGTCCAGGTCTTCGCAATTAGAAGTAAGCTTTTAAAATACAAGAAATTACTAGGAGGATTCATATGAAAATCGTTATTATCGGTGGCAGTGGACTTATTGGGAAGAAACTCATCAATAACCTAAAGGCGCTTGGTCATAATGTAGTGGCTGCCTCTCCTTCCTTAGGCATCAATTCCGTTACCGGTGAAGGGCTGACGGAAGCGATCAGCGGTGCGCAAGTTGTCGTTGACGTTTCGAACGCTCCTTCTTGGGAGGACCAAGCCGTTTTAGAATTTTTTGAAACATCAACCCGTAATTTGCTTAAAGCCGAAGCGGAGGCTGGCGTGAAACATCACGTTGCATTGTCGGTCGTTGGTACGGATGGACTTCTTGACAGTGGTTATTTCCGCGCAAAGATGGCGCAAGAAGAAATGATTAAAGCTTCCAATATTCCTTATACCATCGTTCGCGCGACGCAGTTTTTCGAGTTCATCGAAAGTATTGCTCAATTCTCGACTGAAGGACAAACCGTCCGTATGCCGTCTCACTTCATTCAACCAATCGTTTCAGACGATGTGGCTGCCGCAGTTGCGGACTATGCGCTCGAAGCCCCAGTAAATGGAATCGTCGATGTGGCCGGTCCGGAACGTATGGGCCTCGATGAACTTGTACGTCGATTCCTAAGCATCACGAAAGACACGCGACATGTGGTTACGGACGATAATGCACCTTACTATGGTGTCATTTTAAAACCATATTCTCTTGTACCCGTTGACAAGGCACGGATCACAGCGACGCGATTCGAGGATTGGCTAAACGGCGCTGCGAACTAAATGTTGTGAGGAAAAGGGACCATCCTCCTGTCTTAGAGACGGAGAGGATGGTCTATTTCTTTTAAAGAAAAACAAGCCGAAAAATTTGACGCGGTCTTCCTCTTGGCACCTTCTCCACGCCTGCAATGACGACCAAATCATGATCAATCCACTGCAATAGAAGCCGATGCGCGCTCCTGACTGTTATGTCCAATATCGCAGCCAGCTCATGTACCATGTAGTCCGTTTTTCCGGTGCGGGCCACCTGCGCCATCAGCTTACTTAAGTAAACGGAGGTCATGCCCGCATCCTCTGCTTTCTTAATCAGCTCTGTATCTGTCAAAGACAATGCGACTTCGAGCGGATCCGCCATCGCAAGCGGACCGATTAACGCTTTGTCTTCGCCGACAATAAAGCAGGTGTCGCCACCGGCTTCTTTCGACTTGCGCAAGGCGATTCTGGCATGCGTGCCTGCTTCATTGGCGGAGCGCCCGAAACCCATTCCAATGCTCAAGGAAATGCCGAATTTGTTATAGACGCTCCGGCCAAGCGGAATGGTTTTGTAGCCTCCGGTGACCCTCTCGAATATGCCCCTTGTCGTAATAAACAAATATTCATCGCCGCCGAGATGAGTCAGATAACCGGCCAAGGACTCTACATAATCAAGCAGCATCCGGTGGATCTCGAGCTTGAACTTCTGCACCTCGTGTTCAGAAGTGTGCGTATGGATCCTTTTCTCAAAATGGTCTAAATTTACTAAACCAACTACAATTTGAGCTTCCCTGCTTTGACGCGTTTCCGTCGACAGCAGCGCCCGCTCCAGCGCAACTGTAATATTCTGGTCCGTCGGAATGACCCACTCATTGGGGATGCCCAGCTCCGTTAATCCCGATGCGACAGACTCATCGGCTGTCATCGCGGCATCACAATCACCTGATTCAAATAACTCTTTATGAAAATTAACTAATGCTTCGCGGGATGAATCCAGATGTCCGTTGTAGTGGAGCGCAATGATTCTCGTTTCATTGATCTCATTCAAGGATTTGGTCACCATCTGTTTGCCTAACGTATCCATAGACACTCGGAGCTCTTTATCAGGTCCAAGCGAATTCTTCAATCGCGAGAGCGCGCGATAAAATCCGGTATCCGTAAGCGGTATGTAATGAAGCGCCACCTTCAAATTGGTTTGTTCGCGAATTCTGTTGTACGGTATAGGGCCGGAAACAAGAAGCACTTCAACATCATCCTCGATCTCTTCTGCTATTCGAGGCGCCTCGTCTTCGATCTCGTAGGGCAGCGGGATTGGCCGAAAAGACGGGAAGGCTTTCATAACCTTTACGATCCGGGCAACTAATCCGGCCGGTCCAATAATGCCGATCGATATCCCTTTCGCCGACGTTGCAGTACTCTGCATAGTTTGACCTCCAACTTTAAAAGACATTAACGATAAGCTGTCTTTAAATGATGATAGCATGAATCGGATGACCTCGCCATTTGGAGACCTCATTACTCTAACGAACCGTAGAGGTCTTATTGGGTCGAAAAGGGCTCCTCAATTAATCTAACGAACCACAGAGGCTTTATTGAGTTGAAATAGACTGAAATGCACAAGCTTTTAGCTTAATAGCGCCTGTACGGTTCGTTAGAATTTCATATCGCTGCTTTTTGATGCAATAAGACCCGTTCGGTTCGTTAGAAATATGGGATTATATATTCTGGTTGACCTAAACATACGAAAATCCGCCAAGCAGGCGGATTTCGTCCTTATTCCTTATTCAGCATCATATCGAGTATAAGCGTATCGATATCCGAGGTCGCTTCATTTCCGATCCGGCAGAAGTTATCGATCGTTCTCTCCGCATCATTCTCGATAAAGCCATTCGTCGAGGAGATGGTCATCCCTTTCGACGCCAGAAGCGCCGATTGAACGGCCGCGCTTGTGCAAGTGGCTACTTTCATCGCGCAGCCGCCTTTAGCACCGTCGCACATCATCCCGGTTACATTGCCGAGCATGTTCTGGATCGCGCCTTTGATCTCCGATTTACCTCCGCCAAGCAAGTAGGTAATGCCGCAGCTTGCGCCTGTACCGGATACCGTGACGCCGCATAACGCGGATAAACGGCCAAATTTCGATTTGATATAGATCGTAACTAAATGGCTCAGCGCAACTGCGCGTATCAGCTTCTCCTCCGATACGCCCAGCTTCTCTGCGGCTGCAATAACCGGATTCGTCGCTGCAATGCCTTGATTGCCGCTGCCGGAATTCGCCATAACCGGCATCGTCGATCCCGCCATACGCGCATCCGATCCCGCTGCGGCAAGCGCCATCGCGTGAGAGATTAAATCGTCGGACAGAATCCCTTTCTGCACGTTTTCTTTAATCGTCTTCCCAACTTCAAGACCATAGGAATTGGCTAACCCGTCTAACCCGGCCTTACGGTTCAACTCAATGCTTTGCTTGACGAGATGAAGTTCTTGCGGATCAATCGCATTCACGAAATCCACGATCGCATCTATAGACAGCTCGCCGCGTTCCTCCTTGGAACTCTTAAAGCTAACATTTGCGCATCCGCCCGATTCGACGACCTTGCCATCCACCTCAATAAGCGTAATATTCGTGTGATTGTCCGTAATCACAACCTTCGCGTAGCTGGCTGCTGTTTCCGCGACGACCTCTATATAGAGTTTGTGAGGCGTGTCTGCGAGATGAAACACTGCAGTACCTTGCTCCACCATGGCTTGAGCCATTGCGATATCTTCGGGAGTAATATCGGCGAGAACTTCCAGCTGCTTATCGGCGTTACCTGCCAATGCACCTAAAGCAGCGACAAAATCAATGCCAGTCAGCTCCGTACCGGGTATTCCGACAGCCAATGCATTCTTGATGATACCCGCACTCGCTTTGACTTCGATTTTCACAAGCTGATCACGCAGATAAGTTTTAGCTTTTGCCGCAGCTAAGGCGATTGCCACCGGTTCCGTACAGCCAAGCGCGACAACGAGCTCATTTTGCAAGATTTGAATGAAATTGTGCTTCTCCAACTTATGTCCTCCTAGAACACCTAAAGGCACCGTACACCTTCGCATAATTCTAAAAATATACTATAGTTTGCTCCTCTGAATCAATCATATTCCCAAGTAAGTTTTAACCTTTTATCAGAATTAAAAAGAGAGACCGCTTATCGCTAAGCAGTCCCTCCGTTTATATCGTTGCACGATGCTGCATCAATTCTTCCGCATAGGCGGTTAACTCAATCGATTTACCGCCGTTCAAGCGAGACTCTTCGGCAGCGAATGCCATCAGATGGCTGCGTACAGATGCGACTGCCGATGTTAAAGTCTCTTGTCCGTGATAGTTCCGCACATCGGTCAGGAAACTTCTGACGATACCGGCATCGCCGCCGCCATGTCCGCTTGATTGCGATGGGATCGTAATTTCGGTTTTTTGATGCGTCAGGAAATCAAATAAGGTGATCTTATCATCATCCCCGCGCAGCTCGCCGCGTGTACCCATAATTTGAATTCTGCGTTCCTGCTCGAACGTAAAGCCGCACATGCTAAACATCGCAGTTGCGCCGTTCGCAAACTCCATGCCAACGACTTGATGATCGACCACGTTATTGTCGCTCTTGTAGACGCAGCGGCCGTAATTGGTTTCGCGCAAGCCTTGGACGATATTCTCTTTCGTAAGCTCCGGTGTAAAATGTCTGGCCCAGCCTTTAAATTGCTCGCTTAAATAGAAACGAGGCGCGGAATAAGGACAAGTCGTTTCAACCGCACAATCGAGACAACGATCGGCGGACCCTTCCGGTGCATTCGCATCATTGAAGTGCATAAGCGATCCGTAGGAATTCACACGCACGCATGGCTGATCCATCAACCAGGACAGCACATCCATGTCATGGCATGATTTTGCTAATATCATCGGGCTGGACGTATCGGAATTGTTCCAATTCCCTCTGACGAAGCTATGCGCGATATGCCAATAGCCCACATTCTCATTGAGCTGGATCGATACGATATCGCCGATATGTCCCTCGCTCAGAATTTGCTTAATCTTGCTCCAGAACGGTGTATACCGCAGTACATGGCAGATCGATAACAAACAGTTATTCTCGCGAGCCGCCTGTTCCATTTGCAGACACTCAAGCGGGTCCGGGGACATCGGCTTCTCCAGCAGAACATGGTATTTGTTAGTTAAGGCCTGTACGGTTGGGTGAAAATGCATCCGGTCCATCGTGCAAATGACGGCGATATCAGCAAGCTTCGGATTCGCCAGCAGCTGCTCCCAGGATTCAAAACACATCGCGTCCGGAATATGATGCTGCTGAGCAAACTTCTCCCGTCGATTCGAATCCGGCTCGGCTACCGCAACGAATTTCAATTCATGCGGATAATCAAGGGCAAAAGGAGCGTAGCTGCCAGCTCCCCTTGCACCTGCCCCAATTAGTATGGCAGTAAGTTGAGCCATGTTGTCTCCCCCATTTGGTTCATAGAATTGTCTTTGCTATTCACTACTCGCTACCCCAACACCGCGCTGTCCTGCAGTCTGACGACAGGCTCTTCGCAGCCATGCAGCTCGAAAACAACCAATTCATTCTCGCCTTCGCGAAGCAGCGGCGCCGGAATATACAACGTCTGCTGCGGTCCAATCTCCCAGTAACGGCCGAGATTAAAGCCATTCACATAAACAACGCCTTTCGTCCAGCCGCTAAGTGCGAGGAACGTATCCGCCAGTTCATCGACTTGGAAAGAACCTTTATAGAACGTCGGCTGCTCTTGCTTCACGCTGCTCTCTTGATAAACAAGCTTCTGTAAGTCATCGAGCGGCAGCGGACGAATGGTCCAATGGTACAGAAATTGCTGGCCAAGCCGAACGCCTTCCGTAATGCCCTTCGGATCTTTCATATACGGACCATAATTAATGCGGCCCATATTCTCGACCAGAATATCAAGCGTCGCGCCTTCTGCCGGGATATCGAGCAGCACATCATGGTTTTTGTTATTACGTTCGATTGTACCCATGTATTGTCCGTTCAAGAAAATAAGTGCGCGGTCATGCACATCCTGCAAATTGAGACGGGAAGCCGTAATCGGCCCGATCACGCGAGTCGAATACAGAATGAAGCCGTAATCCTGTCCAAGCTGCTCCATCGTTTCGGGGCATGTACGTTCTACCGGAACAGAAAGCGAGTCTAATGACGAGAAGAGTGGAGCCTGCTCTGTTAGGATTACGCTGCCATAAGCTTTCTTCTTGATTGGCTCTGGTAGGTTTAGAGGACCAAGCTCAATATATTTCGAAATAACCTCGCGGAATTTATAGAATTTGTCCGTCAGATCGCCGGACTCACTGATCGCCACGTCATAATCATAGCTAGTAATCGTCGGTTGATGTTTCTCCTCACCGAAGTTCGCGCCGTTATAGAAGCCAAAGTTCGTACCGCCATGATACATATAAGCATTCACGGAAGCGCCGGCAGCCAGCATCTCATCGAGCACGCGTGCTGCATCATCCGAATCGCGCGTATGATGCTGCTCGCCCCAATGGTCGAACCAGCCATTCCAGAATTCCATGCACATAAGCGGCTGATCTTGCTGATACTCGCTTAATTTAGCAAAAGCCTCTTGCGCGCGTGAACCGAAGTTGACCGTTTCGAGAACACCATCGACCATTCCGCCCTGCAGGTAGAAATCGCCCGGTCCATCGGAAGTGAACAGCAGCACGTCAATGTCTCTATCCTTCAACCCTTGCTCCAAATACTTCAAGTACTTCTTGTCATTCCCGTAGCTGCCGTATTCGTTCTCAATTTGCATGGCAATAATCGGACCGCCATTGGTCGAGAGAAGCGGTACAAGCTTAGGCAGCAATACGTCGTAATACGCATCTACTTTATCTAGAAATGGCTGATGATAGCAGCGCAGACGCATGCCCGGATCAGCAAGCAGCCAAGCCGGCAGCCCGCCAAACTCCCACTCTGCACAAATATAAGGACTCGGGCGTACGATGACATGCAAGCCCAGCTCACCAGCAATCGTAATGAATCGCACGAGATCTGCAATGCCCTCGAACACGAACTGTCCTTCTTTGGGCTCATGAATATTCCAAGCCACGTAGGTCTCTACTGTATTGAAGCCGCCTTCTTTCAGTTTCAAGAGACGGTCCTTCCAATATTCCGGCACCACTCGAAAATAGTGAATAGCCCCCGACAGGATGCGCAGTGGCTCGCCATCGAGCAAGAATTGCTGTTTGCTTGTCGTTAATACCGGCATACATATACCCCTTTATGCGAAAATGGTGTGACAGCCCGAACCATATAGGCACGGGCTGTCGATGATCGAATTTCTTACTTCCACTCGCCTTGGACATGGTTAGCTTCTAATTCTTTGTTTACCTCGTCGATCATTTCTTTTCCGCCTTTGGCCATGTACTCCTCGACCATTTTGTCCCAGTCGCTAAGCGGTCTTTCACCGAAGATCATCTTCGTCGTTTCATCCGTAATATACGTCTGCAGCTCTCCGCTCTTCTCCATCAGCAGCGGCGAGATGATCCGGCTTGTCGGATTTACGTAAAACTTCATGATATGCAGCCTGTCGGCTAACGTTTGTTGGAACTTCTGATCCTCAGGCGTCTTGGCGATCTTGGCAAACGTGAACAAATCTTCGTCGTTCATGAACCATCCGCCTTCGGTGATGTAAGCACCCGGAGCGACGTTCGAGCGATTCTCGGCGATTGGCTGCGCCACGCCGTCCACCATTTGGTAGCCTTTTCCTTCTCCGCCGTAGAGCCAGTCGAAGTATTCGTTTTTCGGGTTACGCTCTTCGAACGTTACCGGTTTGTGGAAGTAATCAATCATTTCAAGAATGCGTTTCACTTTCTCCGGCTGATCCTTCAATTTCGCCGAGATCATATACATGCGGTACCAGCTGCCGTTGATGGTGAGTCCTTCTGAACCATCCGGCGCTTTGAACGGCGGAATCGGCTCCACTACTGCAGTCGGAGCGTTTTGTTTCAGCACGTCGAACAATACGCCGTTGTTTCCGCTGTTTCCGGGCTGTTCATACCAAATGCCGACTTTCCCCGCATTAAACGCTTTGAAAATATCCTTGTAAGCCGTTACTGCCCAGTCCGCTTGCAGGATGCCCTCTTTTTGCAGATCGGCAAGGAAAGTGACTTTCTCTTTATTGCCGTCTGCGATAATGCCCGGAATCAGCTGCCCGCCGGCGTTTTTGTGATACCAAACCGCATTGCCGTAATACGCTCCGAACGAAGGATCGTAATAGATACCCTTAGCCAGACCTAATCCGATCGTATCGGCTTTGCCGTTGCCGTCCGGATCGTCTTTGGTAAAGGCGATTGCAACCTTCTTCAGCTCTTCATAATTCGTTGGCATTTTCAGACCCAGCTTATCCAGCCAGTCCTTGCGAATGATCGGCTTTTTGCCGCCTTTAGAGGAGAAGTAGGTTGGAATGCCATACACTTTTCCTCCTACTTTCAAAGAGTCCCAGGAATAATCGGGCACGGCCTTGGTCGATTCATACTGCTGCAAGAACTCGTCGAGCGGCAAGAATGCGCCTTGCTTCGCCCATTTGGTATAATTGGCGTTTACTTCTTCCATGCCAATCACATCCGGGATGTCACCGGAGGCCATTTTCACAGCAAGCTTCTCTTCGTAAGTATCGAAAGGAATATATTGCGGTTTAAAATCCACATTGAATTTCTCGTTAATTTTCTGTACGGCTTCGCTGTTCCCGGATGGAACCGGATCTTCCCAAGTGCCGTCGAACCAATCAATCGTAAATTTCTCTGCATGCGGGTCTGCTTCCGCCTTCGCCCCATTGTTTGTTGTACCCGCGTTAGAGGATGTATTTGTGTTGGTATCCTCATTTCCGGATGAACATGCTGCAAGAATGGAGCCTGATAATGCAACTACAAGAACAGATGAAACTAGTTTGCTACGCATACTTTCGACCTCCTCTTTATGTTGGGCACATCGATGATACTCACTTACATGAAAGCTAGCCTTTCACGGAACCGAGCATCACCCCTTTCGCAAAATGCTTTTGCAGGAACGGGTAAAGCGCAAGAATCGGGATGGTTGCGACGAGAATGGCCGCCATGCCAATCGTTTCAGCCGGAGGAGAAGCATTCGCCAGTGCGGCTTGCTGTCCATCCGAGAGCGAATCGAGCCGTTGGCTCAGAATCACGATCTGCCGCAATATAACCTGGATCGTCCACTTGCTTGGATCGCTGATATAAATAAGTGCCGTAAAATAGGTGTTCCAGCTGGTAACCGCATAGAAAAGTCCGAATGCAGCCAGCGCGGGTTTGGACAGCGGAAGAATGATCCGCGAGAAAATTTGCAAATCATTGGCGCCGTCGAGCACCGAGGCCTCCGTTAGATCCTGAGGAATGCCAAGGAAGAACTGTCTGAGCACGATCAAATTAAAGGAATTGATGGCCCCGGGAATAATAAGCGCCCAGTAGGTGTCGAGCAAATGCGTTTCTTTAACAACCATATAGGACGGAATAATACCCGCTCCGAAGACGAAAGTAAACAATACGAGGAAGAGAAAAAATTTCTGACCTGTAATCTTCCGCGAGAGCGCATAAGCCATCATCGAGGTGAGCCATAGGCTGAACAATGTTCCCACTACCGTAACGCAGATGGTTACGATGAGCGCGCGGACGAACACCTTCGAGTGGAAAATGTATTGATAAGCATCGACGACCCATTTCTCCGGAAACAGAATGAACTGCTTGGCAGCGCTCTCCGAAACCGAAGTAAACGAGGTTGCAATCATGTAATAGAACGGGAACAGCATCGCGAGCCCGACTGCGGCAAGCAAGATCACGTTAAGGGCATTCGCTAATTTTTCCGTAATGGAATGAGTTCTAACCACTGCTCCACCGCCTCCTTAGTAGATACCTTCTTCTCCGAATTTTTTGGATAATTTGTTGGCTCCGACAATGAGAATCAACCCGACGAGCGACTTAAACAGCCCAACTGCCGTTGCAAAGCTGAAATCCGAGTTCTCGATCCCTTTGTAATACACGAATGTATCGAGTACATCGCCGATCTCCTTGTTGAGCGGGTTCAGCATGAGGAAAATTTGTTCAAAGCCCACATCAAGCACGCTGCCGAGCCTTAGGATCAGCAAAATAATGATCGTGCTTCGAATCGAAGGCAATGTGATATGCCAGATTTGCCGCATTCGGCTTGCGCCGTCGACGACAGCCGCTTCATACAGATGCGGGTTAACTCCCGCCAAAGCTGCGAGAAAAATAATCGTCCCCCAGCCGGACTCTTTCCAGATGACCTCCAGCACAATGATCGGCATAAACCAATGCGCCGACGTCAGAAACGGAATCGGGTCGACGCCGAAAGCCATTTGAATGAGCTGATTGATAATGCCCTCTGACTTCAGGAATGTCGTTACAATCCCGATGACAACGACCCAGGATAAGAAATGCGGTAAATAGACAAGCGATTGAATGACTCGCTTATATCGTTCGTTCCGCACTTCATTTAGCATGATCGCAAGTAGAATCGAAACCGGGAAAGCGAATGCAATTTGCAGGAAAGAAAGATATAACGTGTTCCAGATGACCCTTATTACTTCGCTATCTTCGAAGATTTTCTTGAAATGCTTGAGTCCGACCCAGTCGCTGTGCAGGAAGCCTTGAAACGGACTGAAGTCTTGAAAGGCGATAATGTTTCCCAGCATCGGAACGTACCGATAAATGATAAAGTATAAAAGTCCCGGGAGGAGCAGCAGGAACAGGTAGCGCTCATTCCACAGCTTGTCCACGAAGGAACGTTTTCTTTCCTTGCGAGCGACAACTGTAATAGGCGCGTTTGTACCTGTATTCGTGTAGTTATTCAATGATGATCCCCCTCTATTCATCTGAATATATGAATCTTGATTTTTCATTCCTAGGGCTATACTATAAGAGTCACCGCTTGATGAATATCGGATTTATGTCCGATTTCGCGCGGATTTCAAGGATTCCGTAAAATTGCACAGTTTTCGAAAATAGGATCAGACCAGGGCAAAAGGGGTTTATTCATGAGGCAGATTTTGCAATTGAAGATTAATACCCGTTCGATCTTAACCAAGATGCTACTCAGCTTTATGGCGATTATTTTGTTATTTGTTTCCTTTAATTTGATCTCGCTCACCTTGTTCAGAAAAAGCATTCACGGCGAGATCATCACGTATAACGATGCGAATCTGACGCATACAACAAGCGGATTCGAGCAGTACTTCGAGCTGTTGGACAACGTGATCGTGGGGATGTATTTAAATGATCATCTGAACGATTTGCAGAAATCGAAGCCTTATTATTTGGCTGCCGGGAATATCATCGATGATTTAGAGCAAATCACGGTGAATCCAAGAATTTACTTGAACAATTTATTTATGTACGACGTGAAGCACCATTACATACTGGACAAGTATCGCGGCAGCACGCTGGATGTCATGTTCTCCAATCACTATGTGAACCGCGTCTATACGCCGGACTTCTGGGAGAAGGAACTGACTACGGCAGGTTCCGCGTCAAAGCTGTATCCGGCCGCTGTATTCACGAGTCCGCCGCCGACTTATCAGGATTCACAGCCCGGTATCGTCATTCCTTACTTGTTCCGAAGTCAGTTGTATCCCGATTTTAAGTTCCTCGCCTTCATTGATGCGGATCAGTTGTATCGCAATTACCATCAATCGATAAACAACACGTTCTATATTCTGAGCCCGCAAGGGGATACGATCTATACGTCCGATCCGGCATTTGACGAAGCTTTACCGGAATTAAAGCCAGGGAAAAACTGGGTGAAGCAGCACGGCTACTACTATTTCTATCAGAAAGGCACAGTATCCGGGCTCACTTATGTGAATATCATTCCGGACAGCAGCGTTTCGAGCAAAATCTTGAAGCTCACGGTTACTTTGATCGTGCTGCTCATTCTCACCTCTGTAGTCAGCTTGGTCTTATCCGTCATCTTCAGCAGACGATTCAATAATCCGGTTCGAAAAATCGTGGAATCGATTCGAAATTTAAATGAGAATAAGGAGCTTGTTCGTGGGGCTGCGAATGACTTTGAGCTGATTCATGCCAATATTGGCCACATGATCAAGGTGAACCAGGAAGCACAGCGCAGCCTCGAAAGCAGGAAGAACCATCTGCGCAACTACTCGCTCATGAATGTACTGAAACGAATTCGGATTGAATACGAGGATTCGGAGCCGGCTGCGGAGCAGGACTATAGGCCGTTTCGATTTGTCCTCTTCCAGATGAATTTCAAACAACGCTTCTGGGATGAGATGCCTGAAGAGGAGGAACGGACGATTGCCTTCATCCGCGAATATATCATCCAAGCTATCGGAAACAAGCTGGATGGCGCGCAAACCTTCCAAATCGAAACGAATCAAATCTTATCCGTCATCTACTTAAACGATGAGGATGACAACCGTCTGACAGCTGTCCTAACGGACATTAAGACGGTGCTGGAGACGGATAACGTCTATAGTTTCTGTACCATCGCCGTGAGCTCTTATTATCCGCATTCTTCTCAGATGACGAGTGCTTACGCGGAAGTGCTGCGGCTAGTGAAACGGAGGCCATTCGATGATACGACCTACGTGTCTCAGGCCGGCGAAGATTGCGAGAAGCCGATGCTGCCTACGACCATTCTGGAGCAAGAGCTGAATGTGAGCCTGCAAGAAGGCAACGATCAGCTTGCCCTGCAATCGCTCCGCCGAATGCTGGCAAAGATGAAGAAACGGAACATTTCCGCGATCAAGTTCCATCGCTTCGCCGAGGAGACAACAGACAAAGTACTGCGCGTGCTTCACAGCATGCAAATTGATAGCGAAGAATTATCCGGCAAGCTGCCTCCTATTGAGCTGCAGCATACCATTGAAGAGCTGGATTGCTATCTTGAGAAGCTTGTAAGTGAAGCAGGTCGGCTAGTTCGGTTAAAGAAAGAAGAACGCGATCCGATTATTAGCTTTACCGTCAGTTATACGGAGACGCATTTCGGCGAGGAGCTGTCTCTCGACTTGATCGCCGGCAAGCTGAATATTAGCAGCGGGTATCTCTCTACCTATTTCAAAGAGAAGATGGGTACGAATTTCGTGGATTTCGTGAATGAGGTGCGCGTGAAGAAAGCGAAGGACTTACTGCTCCTATCGGAGATGAAAATACAAGATATCGCGGTTGAAGTCGGCTACACGACGCTCAGCTCCTTCAATCGCTCCTTCAAGAAAATTTCCGGTGTCACGCCAACGGAGTATCGACGCAATGCTGCTGCTCTGGAGCGTTAACATGCAAGAAGCCTGTCCCTAGTGGACAGGCTTCTTCACGCATATAGGACTTCTATCGGATTAGTTCGTCGTCCAAGCTACTTGCTGGAATGTATTCGTATTCGCGGACTCATTGGCCTTCAAGCAGAGCAAAGCACTCAGCAGCCCATCATCGAGCGAGGTGGATGAACGCTGTGCACCGTTCACGATCTGGAAGAAATTTTGCAGCAGGACGCCATCTCCCCCGCCATGTCCATCCATGGCATTCAAGTCAAACTGATGCGTTTCCACTCGCGCCTCATGGTGCATGAATACCTTCAATTCGCCCGTATACCAATCGAATTCGAGCGTCCCTTTATAGCCTAACAAACGCGCTCCGCGCCGCTGCGCGCCTCTTCTAGCGAAGAAATTTTGCGAGTAGGTTACGTGCATCCCCGACTCGTATCGAATCAAGGCGCTGCCCGAATCTTCGTTGCCGGTATCCGTCGCAAAGCTGCAATAGCTTCCTCTGGCGCGGTTATGCGGCTTAAGCGTGCTTTCCTCACAAGAATGCTTCTCGTCGCAATCCTTGCACATCAGACCTGCAGGCTTGTCGCCTTTGAAGATTTGTTTCGATTTCATAGCGGATACGGCAGTCGGATTCGCACCTAGCAAATAGTTAATATAATCGAAATCGTGTGTCGCCTTCTGCAGAAACAATCCGCCCGTAATGCTCTCATCGCGGTACCAGCTATGATAGTAGACGCCGCCGTAAGGCACGTTGTTCACAGCCTGCACATGCTCCACGGTTCCGATTTTGCCCGAATCTATGATTTCCTTGGCCAGCTTCACGAGTGGCGTATTGCGCAGAGGAAATGAAACGACTACCTGCGAATCTGAAGCTTCATACCCTTTTTTCAGTCGATATAAATCTTCATAGGTCGTGGCGACCGGTTTCTCCAGGAATAACGGCAAGCTGCGCTTTAATACTTTGAGCGCCATCTCCGTATGCAAATTGCAGCGGGTTCCAATGGCGACGCCGTCCAGTCCGGCGTTATTCAGCATATCATCTGCATCTGCGTACCATTCGATGTGATTTGCTTCTTCTCCCATTTGCGCCGCAAGCTCTTGTTCGCGCGGATCCGCAATGGCGACGATTCGGCAGCCCGTTTCCTGTTCATCCAATTTGCCGAACAAGCCGCTCACTCTCAGCCCATAACCGATGATTCCAATACGCTTCACCATATCGTCCGTCCCCCACATTTATCAATGACTTAGTTGTTTATTGTCGCTAACTAATTCGAATGATACTATAGGTTTTATAGGTTGTATTTACTCTATTTCGCTATAAAGTTGTCAATTATCGACTTCCATTCATAATAAGGGGGTGGACAAAATGGCTATACCTTCGCCCGACAGCCGCAAGCTTGATTCCATGGCCTGGATGCCGAGCATCCACTGGGCTCAGTACCAGAACTCCGCCTATTATCAAGGAAATGAGCGGCGACTCTTCGACTTCGAAGTCATGGTTGTCATCTCCGGGGAAATGGCCGTGCATTTCATCAACGAACCCGAGACGATTCGTTATTATCCCGGCGACCTCTTGTTTCTAAGTGCCAAGGAGAGACATCGCATTGAAATCCCTTCTGCAGCCGGAGCGCAATTGCTCGGTATTCATTTCGACTTCTACGATGAATTCGAGCTGACCCCCGAGATTCATATGGTTGTTGACGAAACCCGCGTCGTCCAAGACGCGATGTTCTGCAAGCAGCCATTAGATCCGGAAGGTGAGCGGTTATTTGCACGAAAATATTCATCCCTTTCCGTCGATATCGCGAAAGGAATGGAGTTGATCTGCGAAGAGTTTACAACCGCAAGGGCCGGTTATGAGCTTGTCTGCCGAGGAGCTATGCTGCAAACGCTCGCGTCGATCCTAAGACTGCAGACCGTTCCGCAGCGAACCACTTCCGCAGTCTACTTGACCTCCCTTCGGGAGCTGGTCGACGAGATAAGCGGCAGCTTGCAGTTAACTTGGCCGAACTCGTTGATGGCAGAGCGCTTGAACGTGAGCGAGGATCATTTTATCCGTCTGTTCAAAGAACAGTTCGGCGTTACCCCCAATCAATATGTGCAGCATCTCCGCCATCAAGAGGCCAAACGGTGCTTGCGGGAATCCGATATGAAAATCGAGGCCATCGGCATGCGCATCGGCTACGACAGCCTGCATCAATTCAGTCATGTATTTAAGCGATGGCAAGGCGTTTCGCCGCGGGAGTACCGGAAGCTATGCAGCATTTTATAGGGGAATAAATCCTTCGAGGATTAGCTCATTCGTATGACCCCTTTTATGCCAATTCGATCAAATTGAACGGAAGCCACTTGTTCAGGTGTAAATTCATCTGTGATAAGGCCGCTCAACGTACCGGGATAGCAGCGCTCTACTTGCCCAATCCGATCAATCGCATGAATGAAATCCTCTTTGGAAGCATTAACCGAACCTACCATTCGTTGATTGCCGATGACGAAATTCTGGTTAATCTGATCCATCGGCACCTCAAAGTGGCGGTTCGTCGGAGAAATACCGAGCAATCCGATAATGCCGTTTCGGTTAAGCAAGTGAGTCGCTTCAATAAGCAGCGGAGAGAATCCGGTGCACTCCAGCACGATATCGAAATTCAGATTCAGTTTGTTGCCATAGTGCCTTGCAAGTCCATGGTCGGCGGCACCAACCGAAGCGTCGTTATACGCACTCTGGAATTGAGCACCGATCTTGGACAAGACGTTCGCTTGAAGACTGTCTTGGGCATGCAGTGACCACACATGCGTTTCAACCCCCATAGTCCGAAGCGACAAGGCGGACAGCAAGCCCATCGGACCGGAACCCAGCACCAATGCCCGCGCAGGCTCCCAAACGAATCTTTGCTGGAAATGGGAGATGGTCGACCATAGCTTCTCGAAAATACTTTGCGGCTCTACCCACACGCCCAGATGTTTCATCCCATCGGGAACTTTTACGACATAGTTGGCATCCTCAACCACGTATTCGCACATAAATCCGTGAGAACCCTTGATTCCTCTTTCAATATAGTTCCCGCTCTGGCAATAGTCAGATCGGTCTGCACGACAATTCGGACAATCCGGTTCCGGGCATGGCCTCCTTACCAACACGGTGACAGCGTCTCCGACATTAAATCCGGAAGCGGCTCCGGCTTGTTCCACTACTCCGATCAGCTCGTGGCCGATGATTAGATCTTCTTCTCTTTCCGGCGGCACGCCGTAACGATGCATAATGATCTCTTTATCGGTACCATCGAGTCCGACGCTAATCACTTTGATTAATACCTCGTGGTCAGCCTTTAATGCAGGGCGAGGTTTGACCGTTAGCGCGACTGCCGCTGATTCGGAATTGGCATTTTTCAATACAATCGCTTTCATCACTTCAGAATAGCTTAAATACTGCGTAATTTGATTTTTAATGAAATGAACGGATTCCTGCAGCTCTTCCAGCCCGTTCACGCCATCTTCGATGGAGATCCAGCCAGTGAACCTCTCTTCTTGAAGAATGCTAAAGATCTTGCCGTAATCATTCATGCCCTTGCCAATGACGCCATGCTCAAGCGCATGGGAGTAGCCTTGATCCATAAACTCTCGAATGTCATCCATTGTATAGCCTTCTTTTAAATATCGGTCGCTGGCATGCATGGTGATCACTCTGGATCTGACTTGCTCTAACAATAGAATGGGATCATAGCCGGCAACGATGGCATTGGAAGGATCATAATTCACTCCGAACCAAGGCGATTCGATCTGACTAATGATCTCTAAATAAATATCGCATGGCAAAGCGAATTCAGGCGCTGTCCAGTAACCGTCCTTGTAGTGGTTCTCCATCACCAGGACAACCTTCTTCTCGGCGGCATACCGGAGCAGTTCTTGAATGCATGCCACGGTCCAGCGAATGCCGTCCTCCCTGGATACGCCGATCCGCCTTTGTCCGGACAGCACTCTGCAGCTTCTGAAATCTTCCGGTCCGAGTATCGCCATGACATCGATCATCGTTTTGATCTTCTGGATTTCTTCTCTTCTCATTGCAGGATCCGGCTGGGTGAAATCCGGTGACGAGCACATCATCGGTATGGCTAAATGCACCTTGTCGCACGCCTCGCGAACAGCCTGAAGGTAAGACGGTTCCGTGCTTTCCAGAAAACGCGGATACATTTCCAAACCATCTGCACCGAGCGTACCGGCGATCTCGATCCACTCCCATAAGCTCATCTTGCCTTCCGACAACTCATTCATAAATCCTTTTGGAAAAAGCGCTACGCGGGCTGTCGTTGTCATCGTGTCACCCCTCAACCCTATTTGCTTTAACGCGGGACACGAATTGCTGCAAAATGCCTTTCAACTGCTCACGGTCCTTGCTCGGTTTGAACTCTTGTTTATCGATTACGAGGGGAGCGCCGATTACGACCAGCGGAGCGCCATTCTTAGGCATATCTGCGGCTTGGTCGATCGTAAGTCCGCCTACAGCCTGTACAGGAATATTCACCGCTTCGACTACAGCAGCTAGATAATCGTACGGCGTACGTTCCTTATCCTCGCCGCGCTCATCGAATCCGGTATGGACGATAATGAAGTCGACCCCATTTGCTTCCAGCATTTTGGCGCAAGCCACAGGATCCGGCGAAGCCATAATATCGCCCATTACCTGGATACCATAATCGCGGGCTGCCTTGACAACAGCACGAATCGTAGCCTGGTGAGCCACGCCCATGACTACGACGTGAGTCGCTCCGGCTTTTGCCATCATCTCGGCTTCAAGATAGCCACCATCCATAGTTTTAAGATCGGCTACAATAGGGTGATTCGGGAAAGCTTTGCGTAGTGCCGCAACAGCATGAAGACCCTCTCCAAGCAACAGCGGCGTCCCTGCTTCAATCCAATCCACGCCTGCTTCTGCGGCAATTTCGGCCATTTCCAATGCTTCCGTAATGGTAGTCAAATCCAGCGATATTTGTACGATCGGTTCCATGATAGTCGTATTCTCCCCTTCAATTAGGCTTGAGGTAAAATGATCGATTTGGCGTGCTTCAATGCATCCATGTCGTCAAAAGCCGATTTCCAATCGTCGATGCTATACGATTTGGCCATTGGAAGAGGGTTGATTTCTCCCTTTGCCATCATCAGGAGAACCTTCTCCCACATCGGATAGTTGTGGCTGAACGAACCTTGCAAGCGGGCAGCTTTCTGAATTAACGGATCGAGTGAAAATCCGATAGGATCGGGCCCCCAGCCGATCTTCGTAATTTGTCCGTTCGGCCGGATGGCATCGATGCTCTGCTTCAATGTCGCGGAGACCCCTACCGCATCTAAGATAACATCGGGTCCAAATCCGTCGCCGTATTGGAGCAGCTCGCTGACTACGTCTCTTCCGTCGGCCTCGATCACTTCATCCGCGCCGAATTGCAACGCCACTTCCAGACGTTTCTTATCGCGGGCAGTACCGACGATCGTAAGACGCCCCGGGGAAAACAGCTTGGCAATCTGCACGCACATCAATCCAATTGGGCCAGGTCCGAATACGACAACATAGTCGCCCGGTCGAATATGAGAATGATGAGCGACAGCGTTGTAGGCTACGCACGCCGGTTCAGTCAGCGCAGCCATTTCAAAGGGAATGCCGTCTGGCACACGGTGAACGATCGCTTCTCTTGTTTTCACGAATTGTGCCATGGCGCCGTCTTCCAGTACACCGAAGCCTCTGCGTGTCGGGCAAAGATTGTATTGGCCGGTACGGCAATAAATGCAAGTTTCGCAAATATAGGCCGGCGTTTCGCTGACTACGCGATCACCAGCCTTGAAGGCGATTACAGATGAACCTACATGCTCAACTATGCCGGCATATTCATGACCTAGCGTAACCGGTCGTTTTACCGGAAACCCCTGGGAATCATGGTACATATGCAAGTCGCTGCCGCAGACGCCGGCGGCTTGCACGCGAATCAACACATCTTTCGGTCCCAACTCGGGGACCTGTACTTCACGAACTTCAACTTTACCGGACCCTGCTTCGTAATTGACAATGGCTTTCACTTTGTAACCGCCTCCAATGGGGAACGATTCAATTTCCGTATGATTTCGCCTTGTTGTTAGTTCAGCGCGCGGCCGGATACGTACACATACCTTTCGAATCGAGCCAGTACGTGACTCTTCTGCGTAGGGTAATTTTCGTACAAATAGTCGATGAAATGTCCGGGATGCTCCGTGTTGCCCTCGAACATGTCGTAATGCGCTGGAATAACCGTATCGATCCCAGCCGCGACCGCAAACTCGGCAGCTTCGCGGAAATTCATGTTGCCGACAATATTACGCGCAAGCCGGAACGGATCGCGTCCGTTTATCGGCAACAGTGCGCAGTCGACGTTTTCTGCTTTCACGGTCTCAATCAGTCCGGGATAAACCGTCGTATCGCCCGCATGATAAAACGTCACGCCGTTAAGCTTAAGCACATAACCGACGAACCGGTGATCAAGCTCGGAATCGTACTCCAATTCTTCATGAGCCGCTGGGATCGGCATGTAGCGCAAACCTCGGAGTTCCCGCCATTCGCCTGTTTTCGCATGAATACGCCGCTCCGGCGGAACACCGCATTCAGCCAGAGCGCCCTGGCTATAGCCCGGCGCCACAAACACGGTATCGTTGCGAGTCTTCGCCATCCCCGGAATCGTATCCGGATCTAAGTGATCGATATGATCATGCGTAATCAGCACGCAGTCGGCATTCGCCGCCTCCTCCGGACGAAGGGGCGGCGCAAACCGCCGATATGGAGCATCGGCTAGATAGGGATCGATATACACGACCGTATCGCCCCCTTTGACAATGACACTAACCTGCCCGAGAAACCATATGGCGAGCATGCCGTATGGTACACGGGTTTCGTCAATTTCCCGAATCAGCGCCTCGCCTGTTCGTATGTTAGGGATAGTCATGTTCTACTCCTCCTATTTAAGTACAGCATTCTTAATAAACACTAGTATATACGAGCTCCTCACGAGCAGGAGGCTCAAATACCCACTGTTTAAGCTGAGTCTCCGGAATGTAAAATGTGCCTGGAGGAAGCTCACCATTTCTCGCCACAAGACGAGCCAAAAGAACTTCTTCAGAAACGTTCAGAAAGTGGACTTTAAAGTCAGCCCCCAATTCCGTAGCTCGCGAGCGCATTTCGTCTCGTTGGCTGCGCCCCCAAAATCCGAAGTCCAGAATAACATCTACGCCAAGAACTAACACCCGAGCGGCAACTCCCCAAATCAGAGATTCCACCACTGCTTTTCTAGCGCCATGCTCCTCTTCCTCAACATCCTGTCCGAACAGGCGAGTATGCCATTCATCGGGAGTGAGGCGAAGCGCCGAATAGTCATATTCAAGCTTTCTTGCAAGAGTCGTTTTGCCGCTACAAGGAAGTCCAACCATTAGGTGCAGTGTCGCCATAGTTCTTATTCCCCTCTCGAATTTACACACATCCAGGGTATTGACGTCCCCGCACGAGCAGATGCGGATTGCGCGAGTTGGTTTGGTTAGGTTGTTTCGAACGCGCGCTCACATAGTGCAGGACGTATGCACGCCGCCGGCGATCCGCGGTTTCGTTATCTCCCGAACGATGCAGCATCGTCCCCGGAAAGAAGACGGCTGATCCCTTAGGCAGGCGGCATGGGACTTCTTTATCCTTCTGTGCAGCATGCACTTCTTGAAAATACTTCCTTTGGCGTTCATCGGACGGCACCTCATGCGGGTGAATGGGTTCGCGATGGCTGCCGGGAATAACATGCAGGCATCCATTCTGTTCATCAGCATCATCAAGTGCGATCCAAACGCCGATCAACGTATCCGGTTCGGTTTTCAGATAATAGGAATCTTGATGGTATGGTTGGCCGACTCCCAATTGTTGAGGCTTATCGATATACATGCTTTGTATGCACTTGATGTCGGGTCCGAGTAGATCTGTCAGCGCTTCTGCTAGTTTGTCATGCATGGCATAATAACGAAAGATGTCATCTGATCGATGCATCTGGTGACCCAGTTTAAACAGATAGGCCGGATCAGGTGCCTCATTCGATGCAAGCCCTTTCAAAATTGCCTCCGGTTCCATATAAATGCCATTATGCGGGCCAAGCGGGATTTTCCCGGTAATCATGTTGTTCGCATTCTGAATAATTTCATCGCATTCAGTTAGCGTAAACAATTGATTCCTAATGAGATAGCCATTTTCTCTGAAATGTTCAATCTGCGCTTCCGTTAAGGTCGTCACTGCAATAACCTCCTTCTTCGTACTACTCATCTTCTACACCGGATACGATTAAACCTTCTCGCTCGAAAAAGCCAGGACTCCATCATCAGGAGCCCTGGCTTTATTTGTTTCGCAGGATGGCGGATACCATACCTTTATTCAGCTGAACGAGTCAGCGTCTTCTCCAGCATGCCTCGGACCAGTCTCTCTAGCGCATCTTTATGAATGAATGGTGCCAGTGCGGAGAGAATATCGGCGCCAAGAAAACCAGACTTCACGTGCTCCAGCAGCTTCTCCATGCTTTCCCTTGATAAGAAAGGAGCAAGTCCAACAATTTGGCTGGCATCGATGCCTTCATTGGCGGCAATCCGGTCAACAAGTCGGTCCAGCGTATCCCGGCTTATAAACGGCGCCAAGGCTTGAACAATTTGCCAATCGACTGTACCTTCCTCGGCTTGCTGCACAAGCCGGTCGATTTGTTCTGTATCTAGGAAAGGCGCGAGTCCTACTAGCCTCCGCATGTCGAGCTTTTCGATAGCCTTATCCACCAAGCGGGCTAAGGAGCCTTTACTAATAAACGGTGCCAAGCCCTGAATAGCATCAGCGCTCAGACGGCCTTCCTCTACATAAACAAGCATCTCATCAATCGTGTCGCTCCCCAGAAACGGTGCAAGCTGCAAAATCGCTTGTAAGCTCGGATGTGATCCCTCATCAGATGCGTTTGAATCATCCTCCTGCTCTTCGTCCTGAGCTTCGGCGGGTTCAATTTCTTCTTCTATTTCTTCTTCTATTTCTTCTTCTATTTCTTCTTCTATTTCTTCTTCTATTTCTTCTACTAATTCTACATCTATTACTTCTTCTTCCTGAGGCTTCTCGATGCTGGAGAGCTCTTCACCTGCAGCAGACTGCGCGGATGCTGTTTCCTCAGCAAGCACAATCCGCCTTTCACCGGCTAGCAGCTCATCAATGGACGTTTCGAGCAAACGGCCGATTGCCGGCAACATGCCGATATCAGGCAGCGACTCCCCGCGTTCCCACTTTGATACAGCCTGATGACTTATTCCTAAACGCACGGCGAATTCCGCCTGCGTCATCCCTTGTTCTTTCCGTAGACTGGAGATGAAAGCACCGATCTTACGCATTTCCATTGTAGAACGCCTCCACTTATTGGATTGTACAGTGCGCACTGTCTGCAATCAGCATAGCACGCTTGGTGGCTCTACTCTATCAAGAGTCAGTTGAACACGTCAATTCAACTGACGGTTGATTGACTTTCATATTCAGCAGTCTGGTCTTCGTAACCATCCCCGCACTTTCCAACGTTAATTTGGAAGCTTCGTTATAATACCAACAGCCGCATATAGGCGTTAAGTTGTGCTCATAGCACCATTTCTTCAAATGCAAAATGATGTTCCGCCCAATCCCTTGCTTTCGATACAGCTCATTCGTCATCATCCCGATGCTCGCCACGCTGGTCAGCAGCTTGGATTTCTCCATTACTCCGATGCCAAGCAGCAATCCACGTCTATAGTAGGTAAATAGCTCCCCATTATCGGCTCGCCGCTCATAGTCATCCAGAAAATCACCGCAAACCTGCTGGATTTGTTGCAAATCATCCGGTTTAGCTGGGCGGAATGAATCTTCCCCTGTACCTTTACTTTCCGACAGCTCCACTTGGCTGTCTTGAAAGAAATACGCTTGTTTATCGATCTTGAAGTCTTTATCTACAGCCAAACTTAGATACAGTTCATCGCAGGTCGGAACGAAAAGCGACGTCAATGCGTTTTCCTCGAGTACTTGATTAAATAGCAGTTGTGCATGCTTCTGATACGCACGGCTGATGTGGAACTGCGTTAGCATTTCGTTATTATGAATCGCATAGTAGCCGACGGCTAAAGCCCCTTCCTCGATTATGTAGAACGTCGATGCCAAAATGTGATCCTCAAGAAAAGAATCGAAAGGCGAAGATAGACCATCGATATAGTCATCTACAAGATTTTGAATATCGCTCATTTGGCATTGTCTCGTGATCATCTCATGCAGCCCCTTCCTAAACCAGTTAAACCCAACCACAGTCGGGTCAGCATCTGATCGTTGCGTTCAGCTCTTTGCAAACAATTTCTCTATGACTCGCTTATTTCCTCTTCCTATTTTCTTATCCTTTTGAGTCTGCTGAGATGGAAATTTCTATCAGACTATGAGAAACTAGAATTGAAACTAGATTTGAGGAGGATGATTGTAGAAATGTCAGAAGATCGCAAATATTCCATAGAAACCTTAGCTGTACATGCAGGGCAAGAGATCGATCCAGCCACAATGTCACGGGCAGTACCGCTGTACCAAACGACTTCTTATGGGTTCCGTGATTCCGAGCATGCTTCGAATTTATTCTCACTTCAAGAATTCGGCAATATCTACACACGCATTATGAATCCCACAACAGACGTATTTGAGAAAAGAATTGCAGCGCTCGAAGGCGCGCCTGCCGCACTAGCTACTGCCTCAGGAATGGCGGCCATTACATACTCCATTCTTAATATCGCGGAAGCCGGAGATGAAATCGTCTCCGCAGCGAGTCTGTACGGCGGCACTTATAATTTATTTTCCACTACATTGCCGAAGCTTGGGATTAAAGTTCATTTCGTAGATCCCAGCAATCCGGACAATTTCCGCAGCGCCATTAATGAAAGAACGAAGGCCATCTTCGCAGAGACCATCGGCAATCCTAAGGGAGACGTGCTTGATATCGAAGCTGTAGCCTCCATTGCCCATGAGAACGGTCTTCCTCTTATTGTAGATAATACCTTCCCAAGCCCTTACTTGCTTCGCCCAATCGAACATGGAGCCGACATTGTCGTCCACTCTGCAACGAAGTTTATTGGCGGACATGGCACTTCGATCGGTGGCATTATCGTCGATAGCGGTAAATTCGACTGGAAAGGAAGCGGTCGTTTCCCAGGTCTGACAGAGCCGGATCCTAGCTATAATGGCGTTGTGTATACGGATGCTGTAGGACCAATCGCTTATATTATTAAAGCACGTGTGCAATTGCTGCGTGATATGGGGGCCGCCATTTCTCCGTTCAATTCCTTTATGCTGCTGCAGGGCTTGGAAACGCTGCATTTACGTATGGAGCGTCATTCCTCCAATGCTCTGGCAACGGCGCAGTTCTTAGAGCAACATGAGGCAGTGGAATGGGTTAGCTATCCCGGCTTGCAAAGCCACTCGTCTTATGACAAAGCACAGAAGTATTTGCCTAAAGGTCAAGGCGCAATTCTGACGTTCGGGATAAAGGGCGGCTTGAATGCGGGGAAAAAGGTAATCGAAAACGTGAAGCTGTTCTCCCACTTGGCGAATGTCGGCGATTCGAAGTCGCTCATCATTCACCCGGCCAGCACGACACATGCGCAGCTCAAGGAAGATGAGCAAATTGCGACCGGCGTCTCTCCGGGGATGATTCGCTTATCCATCGGTACAGAAGGAATTTCGGATATTCTCCATGATCTAGACCAAGCGATTAAGGCGAGCCAGCAATAATCAAACATGACAAAGACCGGTAAGGAGAAGTTCCCATTCTCCCCTACCGGTCTTTAATTATTAACAGGCAAATTAGTTGAAACGTCGCACGATGGCTTCGATCGTTTCATCCGCAGCATCGTATGGTATTTGGCAAGTGCCAGCGGCTTCGTTATAATCACATTTCCTTCTACACGCGTATGGGCAACGAGCATTTCCCGGAACAGCTCATCCAGCCCGAAGTACCTTTCCACCCGTTGTTTCACATCTTCATCCTGCATAATTTCCTCAAGCGATTGCTCTAGACAAAGCTCAACCAACTTCTCCATCAGCTGGTAGTTGCTTATACGGAAATCGCGATAACGCCCAAGCCCGGTACGTGAGTCCATAATGAAGAAGAGTAAATCCCAGATCGGTTCGATTGTTCTTCGACCCGATAAAGACTCTATTCGTCTTCATACGGACGGCTATTTGTGCTTCGCTTCGAAGTTCATGCACGGTTTGCCCGATGACTGCAGCACGGCAGCACTTGGCATCGCGGAGGTTTTGAAATTAAATGCTTTGCAGCCACGGGGAAACTTCGGATCCCACGTCACATAGTAATGGAGACATTGCATACAATTGATACGCGGCGGCGCGGTTGTCATGTCGGCACCTCTTAACCTATGGATCCTATCTATTCATTTTACATCAAAGCTTGTTGTCAGCGACATCTGTATCTTACCTGATTATTTCTGACGAACTGTACAGGCCTAATATAGCGAAATTTGGCGCTTCTAAAATTCTAACGAACCACAGCGGCCTTATTCCGTCAAAATAGGTGGTTTGAAGAGCAATTGGGGCCAAATAAGGCCCGTACGGTTCGTTAAAATTACAAATCGATGATTTTCAATCAAATAAGACCTGTACGGTTCGTTAGCGCTTTTTCGGCATTGTTGCGACTGCCGCTCGAGTCTAACGAACGTGTTATCTAAGAAACTCCTCCGCCTGCTTCATCATCGGCGAATCGCCAAATAGGCGGTTTAAGTAAACCGCCCCGGCAAGAATGCATGATAATCCGCCGCTACCGGCTGCTTTCCTTCGATCCAATCCGCCGCCAGCTTGGCCGTTGCCGGACTTAGCAGAATGCCATTGCGATAATGGCCGACCGCAAATACAACACGGTCAGTAGCGTCGATCGCACCAATCAGCGGAAGCCCATCCTGTGTGGAAGGACGCAAGCCGGCCCAGCGATGAAACGGCTCCCTCTCTCCGAGAAACGGGAACACCTTCTTGTTCCATCTCGTAAGACGCTCGATCCCCTTGGCCGTTACCGAAGTATCGAAGCCGGCAACATCCTCGGAAGCCCCGCATACGAGTGTGCCATTATCTTTCCCCACCAGATAACCCTGATTGCCGAAGACCATATGCTGAACGGGCTTTGCCTCTACCTCATACGCACAAATTTGCCCGCGAATCGGATACACGGGAATTTGTATTCCGAATGTATCGGACAGCTCTTGCGCCCATACCCCCGAGCATACAAGTAATCGATCCCCGCTGAACAGGCGTCCGTCCGCCGTTTGGATACATATCTCGCTTTCCCACTCAACCACGCTAAGCTGCTCAAGATTCTCATGGATGCTAACCCCCATTAATCGGCATGCTTGCTCGAGCGCTTTGACATAATGAGGTGCATAGAGATGGCTCTCCTCCGGTGTATGCAGCGCGGCTCTTACATTCGTCGACAGCTGAGGTTCGAGGCGCAGCAACGCCTCTCCTTCTACGATGCTGCCGGAAGAACCGAACTGGCGCTGCCATAAGAGTCTGCCTTCCAACGCTAGCAAATCCGCATCATGATAGGCAATATAGAGACTGCCAGCGTTCGTGTATTCGAAGGTCTGCCCGGAGATCTCCTTCACGCCGGCTTGCCAATCGGGATAAAGCTGTAGGCTTTCCAGACAAAAGCGGAAAAAAGCATCGGATCCTTCTACATTCTCGGAATAAGGCGCCAGCATACCGGCAGCTGCACCGGACGCCTGCCCCCCGCAGCGTTTGATCTCCAGAACCGTAACCTGATGACCCCGCTGCTGCAGCTCAAATGCGCAGGATAATCCGATGACTCCGCCGCCCATGACCACAATGCTCTCTTTCATTTCCAGACCAACTCTCCCAAGTACTCAATCAATCGCTCGCACTCGTTATTTCAACTTATAAGCATCCAATCCGCTGCTTGCCGACGCATAACGTTTCTTCTCGATCCGGCCGGATAGATAGGAGAGGCGACCTGCCTCAATGCCCATTCTCATCGCTTGCGCCATGCCAACCGGATTCCTGGCTTTTGCAACAGGGGTGTTCATCAGCACAGCCGATACGCCAAGCTCCATTGCTTGCGTAACATCACTTACTGAACCAAGGCCGGCATCTACGATGATCGGTACTTGGGCGTCTTCAACGATTAAACTTAAATGATAGGGATTAAGAATACCGAGTCCGGTGCCGATTGGAGCTGCTCCCGGCATCACCGCCGCTGCTCCCGCTTCTTCAAGTCGTTTGCACATGATTGGATCATCCGTAATATACGGAAGCACCGTAAACCCTTCCTTGACGAGGATCTCCGTTGCTTTCAAGGTTTCGATCGGTTCCGGCAGCAGCGTACGCTCATTCGCGCTAATTTCGACTTTGATCCAGTCGCTTAGGCCGGAAGCACGCGCTAACCTGGCAATACGAACCGCTTCGTCCGCCGTCCTGGCACCGGACGTATTAGGAAGATAGATATATTCACCATCCTGCAAATGCTGCAGGATAGAATCATCCTCCGTTGCTTCTAGGTTGATACGCCGAATGGCAAAGGTCAGCACCTGGGCACCCGAAGCTTTGATGGCCTCCATTTGCACGTATGGATTAGGGAAAAGTCCTGTACCGATAAAGAAACGAGAAGATAATTCGCGGCCGCCTATCTTGAAAACATCCTGCTTCATCCGATCTGTCAACCTCCCCCGACAAAATGTACAAGCTCGATTTGCATATCCGGCCGAACCGCCGTGAACTCCCATTGTTCAGCTGTAAGAACAGTCCCATCTGCCTCGACCACGATCGGTTTGCCAGCCAATCCATAATGGAATATGACATCCTGGATTGTCTTGGCCTCCAGCTCTTGCTTCTGTCCATTGATTACAAGCACCATCCGCAATTCCCCCTATTTCTTCAGCTTCTCGAGGAACGCCTCGCAAGTCCCGCGCACATCGCTGCTCCCGACAATTCCGCTAACCACGCAGATTCTAGTCGCTCCTGCCGCCAGCACTTCATCTACGTTGCCAAGTTTAATGCCGCCGATGGCTACAAAAGGAATGCGAATGTTCGCGGCAACCTCGCGTACATACGATACACCTACCGGATCCACGACATCGACCTTCGTCCGCGTCTGATAAACAGGACCGACGCCGATATAATCCGCGCCATCGCGTTCAGCCCGCAGCGCTTCCTCAAGCTTATGCGTGGAGATACCGATGATTTTGCTGCCCACGATCCGTCTCGCCTCATGAAGCGGCACATCATCTTGACCCAGATGAATGCCATCCGCATCGACCTCCATGGCAATATCAATGTGGTCGTTCACGATAAACGTGACGCCATGTTTGCGAGTCAGCTCCCGCAGCGCTTTAGCTTTCTGCAGCAGCTCGGGTTTTCCGCTCGTTTTGTCCCGCAACTGAATAATATCTACTCCGCCGAGAATGGCTTCCTCCATTACGTCGATCATGTCCCGGCCCGGGTGAAACTGCTCCCCTGTTATCGCATATAAACGAAACTCTTTCATCCTTCCATTCCTCCCTAGTAAGAATTAAGATCCAATATAGCGGGCATACAAAATCTTAGCGCGCACCAAATCGTCCGTCCCCTGCACGAATACGCGGCCATCCGGGAATAATACGAGTCTCTCGCCTTCCGGCAATTCAGCTCGAAGCAAATAAGCATTCACAGTTACCTTCACAACCGCAGGCTCCAGCCGTGCTCGCCATACCTCCAGATCGATCGGCCCGCTCCCGGCCATTTGTACCGTTTCTCGCCCACATAAGGAGATAGCCGAGTCCTGCTCTGCCGGATCCAAGGCGGGATATTGCTTTAACTGGCAGCATGGACAGTTGTTCCTCGGTTCGCCAAGCTTCATTTCATAGGAGTGATTGGCCCACAGATCAAAGGTGACTAAGCTGTTTCTGCGTTTGTCGTGCGCTCCGACCAAATACTTCATTGCCTCAACGGCTTGATAGGAAGCGACAATGTCAACGACAGGCGCAATAACGCCGATCGTATCGCAGGTTTGCCCATTGCCATCTGCGGATTGAATGAAGCAGCGCAGGCAAGGCGTGCTTCCGGGAACGAGAATCGCGCTCATCCCTCGTGAGCTGACCGCACCGCCATAGGTGAAGGGAATGCCCCTCTTGAAGCATGCATCATTGAGCAGAAATCGCGTTTGAAAATTATCCGTCCCATCCAGGACCAAATCCATGCCGTCTAGGAGAGATTCCATATTATGAACGGTGACATCGGCTACAATCGCTTCGAGCCGGACATCGGAATTGATCTTTTGCAGCTTCTTCTCCGCAGCGATAACCTTGGGATAGCCTTGCCGGACATCTTCTTCATCAAATAACATTTGCCGCTGCAAATTGCTCTGCTCCACATAATCGCGGTCTACGAACCGCACCAAGCCTACGCCGGCTCTTACCATATGGTTAGCCAGCACAGTACCGAGCGCCCCCATCCCTACAATTAATACCGCGCTGTCCTTCAGCTTCTGCTGACCCGCTTCACCGATAGGCGCAAACAGCATCTGCCTTGAATATCGTTCATTCACCTGTCCGACTCTCCTCGCCTTACAAATTGCGGAATGCTTCTGCAGCCTTAACGCTCTTCGAAATCTGACCTTGCTCTGTCAGCCATTGGATGACTTCATTCCAAGATTGCTCCGATTGACTGGCAAAAGCTTCTTTCCCTGCATCCATCAGCGGCAGCAAGATTGCCAAGCTTTGTTTCTCCACATCTGCGTCCAGCGGAAACTCCTCACTCTGTTCATCCAATAAGAGCTGCAGCGCCTCATCCGGATGACTCGCCGTATACGCCTGCCCTTTGGCCGCGGCTTCTATAAACTTCTTAATGGCGCCGCTCTTCTTGTTCAGTCCATCCTCACTGGCGGTTAACACCAGCTCGTAGTAATCCGGCACGCCGTATTTAGATGGATCGAAGGCCGTCAGCTTCTCGCCCTCTTTCTCCAACAACAGCTTCTCATGATTCACATAACCACCGATGATGGCATCGACCTTCTTCGTGGTCATCGCCGGAATCAGATCCCAGCCAACATCCGTATAATTCAACTTCGAGGGGTCGCCGCCGTCTGACTTCACCATCGTATTCACAATCGCTTCATCGAGTGGAATGGAAGGGTAACCGATCTTCTTTCCGATCAGATCCTTGGGACTGTGAATTTCCTGCGAATCAAGAACAAGCAGTTGATTAAGCGGATGACGAACGATTGCGCCGACAGACACGATCGGAATCCCCTCGGAACGCGAGATCGCCACCTGCATCTGATAGCTCAGCGCTAAATCTGCTTTACCGGTCGCCACCAGCTTTAAGGCATCATTCGTATCCGCCGGCGTTTGCAGGTTCACCTTCAACCCAGCGTCTTTAAAATATCCCTGCTCTTGCGCCGCATACAGGAACGTATGCACGGCATTCGGATACCAGTCGAGCAGTACCGTGATTTCCATTTCTCCATCAGCTGCTTGCTTATTGGATCCACAGCCTGCAACCACTAGTAGCACCAAGGCAAGGGCTGCCGCCTTCCATGTACTCATTGACCATTTACGTAGATACACTGTCATTTCTCCTTTTAACTTAACTTCTGCGATGGCCAAAGCAAGCACGCTCTATCCATTGCACCGCGAGGAACAAGATAATCCCCATCGCCGATAGCAAAAGCACGCCTGAGAACACCGCTTCCCCGCGCAACATATTGGATGCCCGCTTCGTGTACATCCCGAGGCCATTTTCGCCCCCGAGCCATTCTCCAAGCGTTGCGCCTCCCACACTAATCGCGGCTGCCATCTTCAGTCCCGTGAAAAAGCCCGGAAGCGCGGATGGAATCTTCCACTTCAGTAAGAGATCGCGTTTGCGAGCTCCCATCGTCCGCATCAGCTCTCCGATATCAGGATCAGCCGAGCGAAGACCGTCTGCCGTATTCACAGCAAGCGGGAAGAAGGTGAACAAAACCACGACGGCGATCTTGCTCCATATTTCATAGCCGAACCACATCACCATAATGGGCGACAAGGCGATAATCGGAATGGTTTGAGAGCCGACGATGAGCGGGTATATCGTCTTCTTCGCTAAGCCGGAGCTTTCAATCCAAGCCGCAGCCAGCGTTCCGAATATAACGGAAATGCCGAGCCCCAGCAGAGATTCCCCCAACGTAACGCCAAAATGTTTCCCAAGCAGCTGTTTATTCTCCCACATCGAGACGAACACATCCGATAGCTTCGGAATGATGTAATGCGGGATGTTCATGACCCTCGTTCCGACCTCCCACAGCAAAGCGAGCAGCAGCACGAATACAAGGACAGGCACATTAGCGGTGAATCGTCGTTTCATCACCCCCCACCGCCTTTCGAGCGGCCGGCACCAAAACCAATCCAATCCAGCAGCTGTCGTTTCAAGCTGATGAAGGTCTCATCCAGCGCCACTTCATAGCCGCGGGGGCGAGGTAGATTCACGTTCAGCTCCCGAAGTGTCGTAATGGGCGAATGCGCCGCAACAAGTACCCGATCGGATAAGAGCAGCGCTTCATCAACGTCATGGGTGATGAACAGAATGGTCTTGCGATGCTGCTCCCACACCTGCAGCAGCCATTCTTGCATATTGATCCGCGTCATGGCATCCAAGGCGCTGAATGGTTCATCCAGCAGGAACAGCTCACCTCCGCCCAGAAGGGAGCGCAGAAACGAAACGCGCTGACGCATACCGCCGGAAAGCTCATGCGGATATTTGTTTTCCGTTCCTTCCAGCCCTAAGCCAGGCAGCAGCTCTAACACTTGGCGACGGGCCTCCCGCTTGGAAGTTCCGCGCAGCTCCAAGCCAATTGCGGCATTATCCAGCACCGATCTCCATGGGAGAAGGCAGTCCTTTTGCGGCATGTATCCGATCTTCCCCTGCTTCGTGGCTTCCGATGCAGAATCTCCTGCTGCGCAGATCGCAATCGTGCCCGCTGAAGGAGCCAGCAGTCCGGATAATAGCCGGAAGAGCGTTGTTTTGCCTATTCCGCTTGCTGCCAGAATGCTAACAAACTCGCCCTCTTTAATATCGAAGTTCAAGGCTTCGAACAAAGGTGCTTCCTGCGGAAATGAGAAGCTAAGCCCGCGTACCGATAACGCGGCTTGCTGTTTTCCTGCTTCTACTGTTGCGCTCAAACCGGCCACTCCTCTTGCCGATAGGCCATATCCCAGAACATATATTCAAGCTTGGATGCGACGAGGAAACGTTCCTCCAGCTGCGCAAGCTCGCGTTCCGGCTGGCCTTCTGCCAAACGATCCATCAAATCTATACACCAGTTGGTCAAGGCCTCGAATTCTTCGGAGCCGTACATCAAGATCCACTCCCGATAAAGCGGATGATCCAAGGCGCCCGGGACCTTCATGAAAGCTGCCCCGATCTCCTGGTAGCTCCACATGCACGGCAGCAGCGCGGCTACAACCTCTGCGAGCGAGCCCTGTGCAGCGACATCCAGCAAGTATTTGGTATAAGCAAGCGTCGTTGGCGCTGGTTGTGTCTGCTCCAGCTCCTCGCGCGTAACACCGAACCGCTCCGCGTAACCCCGGTGCAGCTCCATCTCGACATGCAGCGTGGAGTGAAGCAGCTCGGCGAACTTTACCATCGTTTCCATATCTCTGGCCTTCATGCTGCCCATCGCGAACAACTTGGCATAATCGATCAGATAGACATAATCTTGCTTCAAATAATAGATAAAACGCTGTGGATCGAGCGTCCCTTCCCGCAGTTCCGTCAGAAAGGGATGCCGATGGCTTGCCGCCCATATCTCATGCGCTGAACGGTACAGCCTTTCACTAAATCGACTCATGGGTATTCCTCCGTCCTCTTACGTGTTCGTTCATTTATCGTCCGGCGTTCTCCGGTTACACCAGTCCGCAATGAAGCCAATCATCACTTTGGCGTAATCCACGAGCTCCTGCATATCAGTGCTTTCATTAACTGCATGCGCATGGGCAAGCTCTCCAGGACCGTAGATGACCGTTGGTATGCCTGCACGCCCCAGCCAGCCTGCATCCGTTACCGTTGGACTCATGCCCAGCTGAGGTTCCGCCCCTACCACTTGTTGATGGTTGGCGAACAATGCCTTCAGCCCCTCGCTCTCCGCGTCGAGCTCCAGGGATGGGAAGATTTCACCGCGTTCCTCAATCATCGACCGACCTCCCCACCGGAAAGCAGGCGGATTGTTACGAAGCCAAGGATCGGCCTGAGCGATTGCGAGCAAATGCGCCTCCACCTCAGCGGCGACCGTTTCATAATCCTCATTCGGGTAGAAATGGACCGTAATCCACAACGCACACTTATCTGCGATGAAGGCCGCGTGACGACCTCCTTCAATAACAGCGGGATTAATCGTATTCGAGCCGGCCGGAAAACCGGGGTAGGATTTGGTCACAGCCCAGTGACGTTCCAACTCTTGAAGTCCCGTGATCAGTTTGGCCATCTTCTCGATCGCGCTAGCCCCTTGAACGCCGCCGCCGGCATGAATCATGCGTGCCCGCATGCCGTCATGGTAGGTAACCGGGCTTTGAATCGTCACCCAGCCGGTGATAACCCCGCCTTGTCCTTGAATGGCCATTCCGCTTGTATCCGCCACAACGGCAAAATCCGCCGAATATCCGCGTTCCATGCAAGCACGCGTCCCCGCTTCACCGGCCTCTTCTCCAATAACCGAATGAAACAGCAGATCGCCTCGCAGCTCTACACCCGCTTCAGTCAACAGTTTCACCGCGAAGAGGAGGGCGGCAAGCCCGCCTTTCATATCCGATGTTCCTCTGCCGTAGGCTCTGCCATTTCGCAAGGTCAGCTGGAATGGATCATTTTCCCACTCGCTGCTGTCTCCAACCTCGGCTACATCCATGTGACCGTTCAGCAGCAAGCTTTGATAGGCATGCCGCTCCGTACCTGGTTTGATCGCAGTAACGTTCGGATCGCCGGGATACACTTCCCACAATTCCGTGTCAAAACCATTCGATCGGAGGTACTCCTCCAAGAACTGCTGTGCGTTTAATGTGTTTCGAGCAGGCGGGCTGACTGTCGGAAAAGCGACCAGTTCGGCCAACAGAGCAAACAGTTCATCCTGCCGCTCTTCTACGTGCTGCTGCAATTGTGAAATAAAGGAATCTCTCATTACCTATGTTCTCCTTTCCGTAGGAAAGCAGGCATGAACAATAGAAAAAAACCATTCGAGAATATACGAATGGTTTGGATTCGATACGTTCTCTACGCCAGCATTACCTGGTTCAGATTAACGGTCAGGGAAATAACGTTCCCTATCTCAGCCAGACTCCATCCAGCACCCGTACTTTCATTATGAAATTATCCTCACTATAGCTCATAAACGCACAATTGACAACAAAAGGTGAAATACTAGCCCATACTATTGATGTGAGCCGATTTTGCCGCACGCGGGCTTCTTCTGACCAGAAAGAAATAAGCCAGCATCGCGGCGAAGCTCGTCAATAAAATAATGACGCCAAGCGGAACGGCAGTGTCTTCTCCCGCGATACCGACTAGCGGAGAGACAACCGCTCCCAGTAAGAAGGGAACAACACCAAGCAGTGCAGCCGCGCTGCCCGCCATATGCCCCTGACTCTCCATTGCAAGCGGGAATGCTGCTGTAGAGGTGATGCCAATCGATGCTACGAAGAAAAACAGCGGAATCACCAGTGCGAACAATGGGCCATGTGCGATACCAACTACTAAGACAACGACGCTGGACGCAAAGGCAAGCCATAAGCCGAACAACAGAAAGGTATGCTCGGATACCCGATGCGCCATCCGTCCGACCAGTTGGGAGCCGAGAATCAGGCTAATGCCGTTCGATCCAAACAGTAAAGCAAATACGGTCGGTGAAGCTCCGTAAATATTTTGATAAATAAAAGGCGTTCCCGAAACATAAGCGAAAACCCCTGCGATCATAATGCCTTGTGCCAGCATGTAGCCGAGAAACTGTCGCTCTCTTAGAAGCGATCCGTAGTTGCCCAGCTGCTCCAAGAAATTGCTTGGCCTGCGCAGATTAGATGGCAGCGTCTCCTGCAGTCCCCATTTTGTCATCGAGAACAGGTAGATTCCTAGCAATGCCAGCGCTACAAATACGCCGATCCAAGTCGTGAAAGATAGAATTCCGCTGCCGGTAACCGGCGCCACGAGCGGACCTAAATTACCGACAAGCAAGAGCAGCGAGAAAAATTTCGTAAGTTCATGACCGCTATACAGGTCGCGCGCGATCGCACGGGAAATGACAATGCCCGCCGCTGCCGCAAATCCTTGCATGAACCGGAAAACAATCAACAGCCCAATATTGGGCGAGATAGCGCAAGCTAACGAGGCGGCAACATAAACGGCCATAGAGATTAGCAGGGGATTCCGTCTACCATAGACATCGCTGAGCGAACCCATGACGAGCTGGCCGATGCCGAGTCCGAGTAAACAAGCGGTAAGGCTGAGCTGTACCAGTGACGCTGTCGTATCGAATTGCTTCACAATCTCCGGAAACGCCGGTAAATACATATCGATAGTAAAAGGCCCGAGTGTCGAAAATAAACCAAGCAGCATCGCTAATCTAAACACGTTCCGACTGTTCTTGTTCTTCATAATAAAGCAAATCTCCTATTCTTCCATCCAACACTCTTAATTGTTCCAATCCGTGCTGAGAGTTTTGTTTCTCATCCTATCACAACTGTACGGATACCGACAACAAACGAGGGCACACAAAATAAGCCAACCCGTAACTTCGGGTTGGCTTACTTACACCGGCTCTCCAGCCTTGCAGCCGGTAAACAATTCCCATACAATGAATTTATCCTAATGGAGAGCGAGTGTGATCACAATTTCAAACACCGTCAAGATGCATGATCACGAGGTGGAAATTGACGCCTCTCTGGTGAAACGGTTACTCGCCGGACAATTTCCGCAATGGGCGGAGCTTCCGCTCACTCGGATTAAGTCTAGCGGAACGGACAACGCGATTTTCCGGCTTGGTGAAGAATTAGCGGTACGCTTGCCTCGCATCGATTGGGCAACCGGACAAGCCGAAATGGAACAATATTGGCTGCCCCTCATTGCTCCGCTCCTGCCGCTGGCTATCCCTGCCCCGCTTGCTATCGGGGTTCCCGCTGAAGGTTATCCATGGCAATGGGCTGTTTATCGATGGTTCAAGGGAGAGGATGCGATAGTCGGGAGCATCGACGATTTGGCTCAAGCCGCAACCGATATCGCTCAGTTCGTCGGCGCTATGCAGCGTATCGATCTAAACAGTGAGATTAACCCCCCTGCATCCTCCCGAGGCATGTCGTTGGCACCGAGAGATAGCGGCGTTCGCAAGGCCATCGCAGAACTGGAAGGGTTGATCGATCAAAGCGCGGCAGCCTTGGCTTGGAATGAAGCTCTAAGAGCACCGGATTGGCAAGGGACCGGCGTCTGGATTCACGGTGATATTCACGCAGGTAATTTGCTCATCGAAAATGGTCGTATTAGTGCCGTTATCGACTTTGGCTGTATGGGACTCGGCGATCCCGCTTGTGACATGTTGTTTGCTTGGAGTATCCTTACGGACGAAACGCGGAACATCTTCCGTGCAGCACTGCAGCCGGATGATGCAACTTGGGCTCGCGGCCGCGGCTATGCATTGTCGATGGGCTTGTTCGCATTGCCTTACTACAAGGACACCAACCCTGTATTTGCCTCAGTCGCAAAACGAATTATCGAAGAAGTTCTTGTTGATTTCAAGAACAGGAATGAATAATAACTCGTACCGCGGAACTTACGCTACAGCAGCACATACCAAAAACCGCATTGCGCCCTCATCTGAAGGGGGACTATGCGGTTTTCTCCATATAGAGCACTAATGCTTCGGCTCCGCAACAGGAAAGCCGATCTTCTCATTCCGCAGCAAACGCTGCGCTTTCTCGGACAGCCCATCGTATGTTTCCTGCGGAATTTGAATGGTGCCTTCACGCTGCCGGTTCTCCGAGTAGATAAGCGCAATATTCGGTCTGTGCTTATCGGATTTGTTCGGCGTACCGCGGTGCCATACTCGATCATCGCGAATAAGGATAGAGCCAGCCGGCATCAACATCTTGATGCCGTGCATATGCTCAGCTAGCTTTGACTTGCTGAATGCATTCGGCGCGTACCAGTTGTCCGGATGCAGATGCGTCCCGCCCGGCCATATCTCCATAGGTCCGTTATTCTCATGGACATCCACAAGCGGATAATTGACAATCAAGTTCGCAATCGGCAAGTTCGCTCCATATTTGTCGCCGTAGCGCGAGGAAGTATCCGCATGCACGGGCTGCGATTTCTTACCGCCGGGCATGGACGTATTCGTCGCAAAATAGGTCATTAAGCAATCCTCGCCCAAGATCCGATCCACGATTTCGGTCACGAACGGGTTCGCAATGATCGCTTCATCGCAGAACGGTTTCTCAAACGGTAAATAGAGACGAACATGATTCGTACCATCATTAAAACCATTCTTCGGATTAAGGATCTCTTCGCGATGCGCCTCGAAGTAAGGATCTAGTATGGCTGTATAGCTGTTGAACAGCTCATCGACTTGGGCTCTTGGCAATACTTCCTCGAATAGCACGTACCCGTTGACTTTGATCAGTTGAATAGCAAGCTCTAAGGTTTCCGGAGATAACTTGCCGCTTTCCAGCTCCTCGGCGCTAAGCCTCATGCATACCAACCTCCACTTGGATATATTGAACCGCTACTTAAACGTTTTGGAATATGCGAGCACGATGAACACAACCGGCTCTACAGCAGCCGCTTCGTGCTCTCCCGCACGATCAATTCATTCTTCAGCACCACATTGTGGTCGATATCCGTTCCTTCAAGCATCTCGATGAGCAGCTTAGCCGATGCCCAGCCCATCTCGTATTTGTTTTGATGAACGGTAGTCAGCTTCGGCGAACAGTACGAGGAGAGTATGATGTCGTCATAGCCGACAACAGATACGGAGTCGGGGACCTTTCTCCCTCTCTTCTCAAGCGCTCGCATCGCACCAAGCGCCATTAAATCGCTGGAGCAAAATACGGCGGTAACCCCCGGATGTTCATCCAAAATTCGCATCATCGCCTGTTCCCCGCCCTCTTCGGAAAACTGCCCATCGAAGATTTTCGAGGCCTCAAATGGTAATTCGCGTTCGAAGAGCGCCTTCTTAAAGCCCTTTAATCGCTGCTCACTGACATGTGCTTCCGCATAGCCGTTAATCATTGCTATATTCGTATGGCCCCACTCCATCAAATGATGAATCGCCAATCGAACCCCTTCGATATTGTCAGTCGTGACATTCCCCAGTATTTCATTGGAGAACGGGATATCGATCAAGACGCACGGGAAATTGGACTTCTTAATGACTTCCTCCAGATACGGATCGTCGACCTTTAAACCGAATATGATCGCTCCATCTACATTTCGCTCTTTGCATAAATTGTAGTAGGATTTGATTCGCTGCTTGGACGGACTCGTACTGAACAGCAAGATGTCGTAATTCATCTCGTTGGCTCGATCATTGATGCCGCATAAGATCTCAAAGGCGAGATTATCTTTTCCCCCTGAATACTTTAACCCCGAGAATATCACGCCAATTGTGCGCGTCTTACTCGATACTAAGCTTCTCGCTACCGCATTGGGCGAATAATCCAGCTCTTCGGCAATTTCATGGATTTTTCGTTTTGTATCCTGGCTAACGTCATCATATCCGTTCAGCGCTCTGGAAACGGTAGTCGTCGACACGCCGGCCATCCTAGCAATATCTTTAATCGTCGCCAATAGCACTCACCTGCCAAAGTAAGAATAGGTACAGCTGCAACTTGCTTTAATCAGCCTTTCACGCCGCCGCTGACAACACTTTGCTGAACCTGTTCCTGAGCCAACATGTATAAAATTATACTAGGCAGCGTTACAAGCGTCAGCGCTGCGAACAGTTGGGTGTAGTTATACGAGAATTGTTCCGTGAAAAACTGCAAAGCGACAGGCAGTGTCCGATTCTCTGCGGATGCGGTCAGCATGAAGCCGTAGAAAAATTCATTCCAGTTGCCGAGGAACATGAGAATGCCTGCAGTGGCCAAGCCTGATTTGGCAAGCGGCAAATTGATATAGAAGAACACCTGCCAGAAGGTAGCTGATTCCATATACGCCGCTTCGTCCAGCTCTCTTGGAATGGATAGAAACGTCGCCCGCAAGATGAACAGCGATACAGCCAATCCGGCTGATATATATACGACAATTAGCGCCATTCTCGTATCATACAAGCCCGTTAAATTGATGAAGGAGAAAATGGGCTGTGCCGTAGCATGGCCGGGAATTAGCAGCGTAATCGAGAACAGAACAAACAAAATATGTTTTCCCTTGAAGTCGAATTTCGCAAAAGAATACGCCGCCAGTGCATAGAACAGAAGCGCGATCAGTGTCGAAGTGACCGATATCAGTACAGAGTTCGTCGTGTTGCTTAAGAAGTTATTCATTTGCAGCACCGAATAGTAGGCATGAAAATTAATGTCTACCGGAAGCGCAAACGGCGTATTTAGTATCGCTTTGTTCGATTTAAACGAAGAAACGACAATCCAGAGCAGCGGGACAAGCGATATGCAGACTGTGAATAAGAGCACCAAATAACTGAAAACCCCTACCAGGACGCGTTTCAAAGGTTCAGCCTTCATAAAGCAGGATCACCACCCTGTCAGTTGTAGACACTTTTGTTCATCTTGAACACTTTGGTCGTAATGGCCAGAACGCCGATCCCCAATATAATCATGATCGTAGCCACCGCATTGGCATAACCGAATTGATAATTAACGATGCCATCGTAGAGCATGACTGAGATATTATAGGTGGAGTTCCCCGGTCCGCCTTTGGTCGTCAAGAAGATTGCTTCGAACATCGTAATTCTCGCAATAATCGATAAGATGACCGAAGTCCCCAGCGAACCGCGAATGAGAGGCAAATTGATCCTCCAGTGAATTTGCGCTTCTGTTGCACCGTCAATTTTTGCCGCTTCATGCAGCTCCTTGGGTATCGCCATCAAGTCGGACAGAACAAGAAGCGTTACGATGACCGCGTAGAATACCCAAGTTAAGCTGATTGCAGAAAACGCGTATTGCTGATCGAAGAACCAATTCGTATGAAAGTTCGAGAAGCCGAGCTTTCTGATGAAATTGTTAAGCAGGCCCATCTGATCATTGAAAATAAACCGATAAATGATCGCCCACGCCGATACCGCGATCACGTTGGGAATCATAAATACCCCGCGTACAAATCGCCAGCCGACCGGCCGTTTAAAGATAATGAATGCGACAAGAGCACCGAACGGGACATGGATGAAAGTGGCGATGAGCGACCATTTCAATAGATTCATTAAGGAGACGATAATGGAGTTGTCATCCAGGAAGATCATTTTATAATTATCGAATCCAATGAATTTCGCCGTATTAAAGCCGTTCCACTCCATGAATCCTGTTGTAAACACGGTCAGGATCGGGACAAAATAAAAAACCAAAAAGACGATAAGCGTAGGGATGATAAAGAGATACACCCACAATTTATTGTACTTGTACATGGCAGAAATCCTCCCCGAAGAGCGGTAATCGATGCATGACAGTCAAGATGGTCTTGGCAAGAAGCGCATTAGCGATCGCCATACGCTTCTTGCAAGACCAAGCCTGCCTGCATTATTTCTTAAACTTCTCGGCTGCGTCTGTCATCGCTTTACAGAACTGTTCGGGAGTCATATCGTTTGTTGCCAGAAGCGGCAAGTTTTTAGCAAACAAATCCGAGACGGATTGAGGCACGATATCATAGATCAATCTGTTGAGTGTTTTCATTTTAGAGCCGACTTCATCGTTTAACTGTCTCAGGATCGGATCCAGCTTTGCCTTGGCATCATCCGGCATCGGCATTTTGGGAGCAAAGCCGCCTTCAGCGACCAAGAATGCATTCAGTTCATCCGGCGAATAGATGAATTTGAAATATTCAATCAAACCATCCACCGTTTCCTGTGGCGTATCCTTCGGAATGGAATACCAGTATCCGTCGGCAGAGCCGAGCGCAACGCCGTTCGGATAAATGGTCGCGCCTACTTTACCCGCGAAACCATCGGAGGCTTTGTCAGGATTGCTGAAATCTCCAACCATCCACGGACCGTTCGCGATCATCGCCGTATTATCGCTGAAGAATTCATTGGCTGCGATGGAGTAAGTCGCACCCAGTGCGGACTTAGTTGTGTAGTCCGTCAGCAGCTTCTGCACCTTGGCAAAGGTATTAATCCACAGCGGCGAGTTAAAGTTCGTTACGATATCGCCTTTCGTCAATAGCTCCTGACCTTCCGGCTCAGATGCGATCATCGCCGAAGCAAGCAGCATCGTCGTCCAACCATTCTCTCCGGTCATGAGGGATAACGGCGTAACCCCGGCCGTTTTCAATTTGTCCAGATCGCTGAAGAATCCGTCCCATGTCGTCGATGGCTCCGTAATGCCGGCTTTCTGAAGCAATTCCTTGTTGTAATACAAACCAATCGGACGCTCAAAGGCAAGCGGAAGCGAAACGATTTTGCCGTTCTTGTCCGTGTTATATTTAACTGAATCATCAATCAAAATGTTTTTGATCTCTGGAGTGTTGTCGATGTAAGGTTTCAAATCGAGGAGATCGCCGTTGTTAATCATAATGTCGGCAAGCTCTTTATCGACTTCGATAAGCGGGGGTAATTTCTTCTGCTGATAGAGGAGTTTGATCTTCTTCGAGTATTCGTCCTGCACGATTTCCTCGATTTCAATCTTGTATTTCCCGGCATATTTCTTGTTAAAGCGCTCAATTTGAGGAAGGTAGAAGATCGCTCCGACGTTATTTCCCGTTTTGTAGCTTGGGAACTTAATGACTACTTCTTTGCCGCTGTCTGCTTTGTTAGTGCCGCTATTCGAATTTGCTGATTCATTGCTAGTATTGTTATTGCTGCCACATGCCGCCAACGATAGAACAAGAAGAAATGCAACTAGTAAGAAACTTATTTTCTTCACAGATAAACCTCCCCTAATTTTTCGCTCGTTACTTCCGTTTGAGTGAAGTATGACTGAAAATGCGGTGGGTATCAGTTCGGATTGTTACTATACTGTGCTGCACAAACTGTGAAACCGGAACACTCCTTTCTTGATGAATAATGATTTGCAGTTCATCCGAAACGTTTAAGGAAGACTGCGCCTTCATTATAATTACAGTTGGAAGCGATTACAAGATGGAATTTTGGAAAATAAGAGATAAATTTTCTAGTTTCCACCATTCGATAACAAGCGATATAAATCGACATTGCTGACCGCCAATATTCGGCAATGTGCGCACATCATAACAAAAAGCGTCCACAAGTGGACGCTCCTTCGGTTTACTTTGCTCAGCTAGGCTTTCGGAGACTGACCTGCTTCAAGGAGGCGCCGCTTGGCTTCCCCGTAAACATCAGCTGAAAGTACGCCTTTCTGGGCAATCTTTATGTTTTCCAGCAAATGCTCCGGACTCTTGGTCCCGACAATCGTTGTCGTCAAGTCAGGGTGACTTAAAGTAAACCGCAGCAGGAATGCTGTGCGGCTTTCGCCTTCCTCCAACAATTCATCGAGCTTGGCCGTTTCCCAGGCAGCCCATCGATCGCCGCTACCTAAGCCTACTCCCGGCTCACCGCGTCCAACGCCGCCGCGGATGATGGTACCTGCACCTGAATGGGCTGCTGCCGTAATCACATTTTCGTGATCACGCTCTAGTGCAGAGTAAGGGATTTGGAAGCTGTCGAATACGCCGGTTTCGATATACTTCGTGATGTGGGGAAGCGTCGAAGAAATTCCGATCCACCGCACTTTGCCCGTGGCTTGAATTTCTTTCAGCACATCAATCAATTGTCCTTCATCGGTTTGTTCGATTGTCGGATTATGAAGCTGCATGAGGTCGATATAATCGGTCTTCATTCTTCGTAAGCTGACATCTAGATTGCGCAGAAGATTATCTCTTGTCCATACATGCGGCGTCTCATCATGATCGCCTGCATCAACAACCGTGCAGCCGCATTTGGTTGCTAAGAAATACTCGCTGCGCCGCTGGCTGATAAACCGGCCGATGTACTCTTCGCTTAAACCGTAATCGTAAGCCGTATCAATAAAATTGATCCCGGCATCCAGCACGGCATTCAAGATGTTCTCTGCCTCGGAATCCGTAACGGAACGCCCGCCCCAAATCCGAGGTCCCCTGATTTCCATTGCACCAAAACCTAGCGAAGTAACTTCCAGTCCAGTTCGTCCCAATTGTCTCTTTTGCATCCATTTTCACTCCAATTCTAATCATGTACAAATCGGATTTATGAGCCCAGGATTACGCCTTGATTGGTATTTTCTTTAACGAATGTCCCGAAGTTATATTTAGGATGATAGCCGAGTTCGGCTTTAGCTATGGACAAATCGGATGTCATAATTTGCTCAGGCAGATGAAGCTGATACTTCTCGATTATCGCCCTTGCGCCGGGATACACTTTCTCCAGCACCTGTACCGGAGAATCAGGATAAGCCAGGACATCCTCTTCCGTATATGCATCTTCTCTGACTAGATGATACGTACCGTAAGTTTGCTTACATTCAACCGCGAGGCAAACCGCATCGATGATGTCGCGGCGGTCGACGCCGCCATGCAGCAATCGTTCGCCATAATGTCGCAGATCGCGATAAGGTGTGAAATCCGTAGGTCGCAGGATGATAATCTCAAGGCCATGCCGGTCATGATAAAACTGACACAATTGCTCTCCCAATTTCTTGGTGTAGGCGTAGAAATCGTTTCCGAAAAACGACATGCTCGACAGCCACACCACACGGCGAACGTTGTTTCGGACAGCTGATTGGAACATTTCGAACGTCCCGGTGACATTCAAATCATAAAATTCCTTCTCGGAATTCGTTCCCATATGAATGCCGTGATAGGCCGGAGTATGAATGACTACATCTACACCCTCCATTGCCGAATCCAAGGACCCCTGCAACCGGACATCTGCTTGATAATAGGGTAACGAAGTTTCCAAGTCTCGCACATCGGATAACCTTACATTATGCTTCTGCGAAAGCTGCTCCGCTGCTCCAGAACCTACACTTCCTGACGCGCCTGTGATCAATACATTCAACTATTTCGCCTCCTTTATGGCCCGTTACTAAGAATATAAACAACAATACTAAAAATGAATAGTACGCACTTTAATTTCACTAGGTTACCTTTGGGTTAGTACTACTATAGAAAAAAGCCCACGAAAGTAATTCGTGGACTTGAAGTACAGCCTATCCAAAAAGATTGGACAGATCATCTGCGTATAAAATAACTACTCCAGCGGCGATCAATAAGTTTAATAGCGCCGGGAACAATTTTGCGAACGGATGCTTCACTCTGAAATGCGCGATCAGTGCAATGATCATCATAACGCCGACCAATATGCCTGCACATGCGGCATACCCCGCTGACCAGTAACCGATAATGAGCCCCACGCAGGCTGCAATTTGCACGATGCCCGTTATGACGCGGAACCACTGGGGAAGTCTCACAGAATCAAACAGTTCGACTTGATGCTTGGCTCCTGCAAGCTTGCTTCCACCAAAGAATGCCATGGAGAATAGCAGCCAGCTTTGAAGAATGATGGCTAGTATATGCATGTTGAATCCACTTCCTCTATTCATATTTTTAATCGGACACCAATCAGTGTCCTAATTCATAATATAACACCTTTAGGTGTCCTGTAAAGCATTAATTAGAATCAAGGCCGTTTAGAAAAAAGCGAAAAAAAAAAAACCCGCCATCATTGGCGAGCCTTTGTTTTCCGCTTAACCCTTATCAGGGTCCTGCCAGACATTGAATTTATTCCCGTCCGGATCTTTAAACTTAAATTGAAGGCCGCATCCGCCCAGATCAACGATCGGTTCTACATGCGCTCCGCTCTTTCGAAGGGACCCATGAAGCGTAATAATATCATCTGTCTCGAAGGTGAGAGAGAACATTTCATAATCGTCGCCTTCCCAATCATCCGTAACAAAATTCGCATTTTTATTGCTTTTGGACTCCAGCAGAAACAACCATTGACCATTGCCAAGGATAAGTATCCCGCCATCGTTCCTAGGTGTACGATTATCGCTAATATGCTTTAATCCAAGGTATTTCATATACCATGCTAATGCTTTCTTTAAATCAGAAACAGGTAAATAGTTATGGGATACTCGTTTCAGAAGCGGTTTAACCTCTTGCTCTTCGTTCTCCCGCAATGTCAGCAATTCCTCATTCATGCTCATCATCCTCCATTTTATTTTTCATTAAATAGACGAACGACGATTCGAAATTCCGTCATTCCAATTAAAACTATTTGGATTGATAAATACCAAAGCGGTTGTGATCCAAGTCTTGGAAGAAAAAGTGCTGCCCCGTCATCACAGTTTCCAGGTCATCTACAAGGATACCGCTATTCTTAAGTCTTTCATACACTTCCTTAATATGATCGACTTCAAAAGACAATACAGGCATGGATAAGACATCGTTAGAATCAGCGCCTGAAGGTTTAGCCTGTAATAAATATAGAATTTGTCCGGATGGCAGGATCAGTTCCCCATTCCGATCCGAAGATAATCCAAAGTGTTCAACAAACCATGCCGATGCCCGAGTTTTGTCCGATACAGGTATGTAAAAATGGCCCGCCCTTTTTATGACACGAGCGGTTACTTTCGACTTCATGGCTTGAGCCGGATATTGATTTCTTACTCCATCGAAATAAACATCCATCAGTTCCTGCTTCAACAGCTTCCGCGTTCTTCGATGGCAGCTTTCAACTGCACTGATCGACATATTAAGAAACTGGCCAATACTCTCCATAGAGAAACCGCTTATATGAAATAAAACCATAATAATCCGATTACGCTCATCCAGACCATTTAACGCTTTCCACACTTCCGTTTGGATCTCCCTTTTCTCCACAATCTCTTCGAATGAAGGTGGAAGGTCTAATCCTGCAGTACCTTCTACTACATGTTGAGCTTTTTGCGCTTTTCTCTTCACATCCACGCTTTGCCGATAAGCAATGGCATACAGCCAACTCCCCACCTTTGCGGCGTCTTTTAACGTATGCAGATTGAAGTAAGCCTTAACAAACGATTCTTGAACAATATCTTGGGCCATATGAAAATCACCGATGACTCCATAAGCAACGGAACAAAGCGCATTGGAATATTTCTCAACCAATATAGCAAAAGCCTGGACATCCCCATCAATAGTGGCCGCGACAAGTTCTTCATCGTTTACGATATAAATCCCTCCTGGCTCACCGACATGATCGTAGTTCTATTAACAATAACAAAAAAACGGCATTTCTGCCGTTTTCGAATCATCATTACGCTCCGTTACAGCACCTGCGCAATCTCCCACAAATGCCCGTCCGGATCTGCAAAACATGCCGTCCGCCGTCCCCAAGGGCGCGTTATCGGTCCGTTCAATAGCTTAACGCCCCGTGCCATCAGTTCATCGCATACCGCGTCAACATCCGATACTTGGATTGTAAACTGAAACCGCGCACCGTCTCCGCCATGCCCAACCTGCGCCGGCTCGATCAACTCATGGGCACTCGATTGCTCTAGCAGATTGATGCATGTATTGCCATAATCGAACACCACGCAATTATCATCTTCATATAGGATCGCGAGATCAAACGTCTCCCGGTAGAATGCCTTCGACCGATGCAAATCTTCCACAAACAATGTGATTTCGGTAATTTTCTTCGACCAATCCGCAGTCCCCATTCGCATTCGACCCCATTTGCAATTATTTTGCAATTCTATTTGGATCATACGAATTGCCCGTTCCATTGTCAATGACAAGCTTAACCTTTTACCGCGCCGTTAGATTTTTGGAGTCACATCGTCCGAAATTGGCCTGCCTAGGTTACTAGGCCTTTCTTCGTTATGCAACTATTCCCTTCTATTAATACAAAGACTCCGATTGTTCACAATTTTTGGCCCTTTAGTCGGAACTTCACCGAATCTTAGTCACACATACAATCCTATTGCCTTATAGACTTTCAACTTTATACAAATTTATCCTCAAATAATAGAAATGTAGCCCTACCCAGAATTTACTAATAATCCTATGCTTGAGTAGTACATAAATCATATTGGGAGGTTCCACGATCATGAAGAAACGTCTTCTAGTCTCATCCCTTAGCTTGGTCCTTGGGGCGACAACTGTCTTAAGTACGGCTGGTGCAGCAGCAAAAACCGACACCATCGTAATCAGACATACGCAATTAGGCGAGGCGAAACAACAACGTTTCAATATCCTAAAAGATGTCTTGAGTAGGGTTTCAAAAGAAGTGCCAGGCGTCAAATACAAACTAGACGGCGTAGATTCGGACGTAAACCGCAAGGAGAAATTACGCTCTGAAATGGTAGTCAACAAAGCTCCTGCGATCTTCGATCTATTCGGTGGAGCCGATACTCAGTTGTATGTTGAAGCAAATAGACTTCTTGATCTTACGCCGATTCTGAAAGAGCTTGGCTTGTCGAATAAGTTCATTTCGTTGGACGAATTTAAAGTGAACGGAAAAGTGTACGGCTTGCCTATCGGCGGCTACCAAGAAGGTTACTTCTATAATAAGGAATACTTTAAAGCCCATGGTTTGAAAGTTCCGAAAACATTGGCCGAGCTTGAGAAATTAGCGGATACGATCAAAAAAGACGGGAAAACGCCTTTTGCTCAAGCTTCCAAAGCCGCATGGGTACCGTTAATGACAGCTAATACGTTGTGGTCCCGTTATGCAGGTCCGGATATTACGAATGGCTTCACAACCGGTAAAACCAAATGGAATAGCGCTCCAATGGTAGCCGCTTTCACAAAGTACCAAGATTGGGTGAAAAAAGGCTACTTTAAACAAGGCGAGCTCGGTTTGGATTATGCCGAACAGCGCAACCAACTCGTTCGCGGTGAAGCGATCATGATGTATGACGGATCATGGGCTTCCAGCGTATTCGCGGATCCTAAACAAGCCGGGGATTTAACGAACAAAGTCGGTTACTTCCCAGTGCCTTCGGTTGCTGGCGGCAAAGGCAGCCAAACTGCAGTAAACGGCGGTTTCTCCAACGGTTACGGGTTCTCGGCAAAAGTGAAAAATGACAAAAAACAATATGCGTTTGTTAAATCGTTCATTAAGAACATGTACAATGACGAAATGCAAATTCGCGGACTGGAAGCAGACGGCGTCTTGCCTTCCATGAAAGTAAACAGCACCAAATTGGCTAACGCCAAAGCTTCTAATCTTGTGAAAGAAATCATTGAAGTGGGGAACAAAGCAAGCGGCGCTTTCCCGGCATTCGATTCACTGGTACAACCGGATGTAAATACCGCGATTAGCGAAGGCATTCAAAAACTAATTGGCTTGAAAATTACGCCTAAGGCCATGCTGGACGCAGTTCAAAAAGCGCAGAATGCCGCAAACAACGACGATTTCTAATTGATAATTGAGAAGAGTACCACCCGCCTCAGAGTGGGTGGTACTTTTTTATAAGAACGATTCACACAGCCAATGTCTGATTATCGCGGAGGAACCGATGAATAAAACATTAAGAAATCCATGGACGTATGTCCTGTTTTTACTGCCTCTCCTTATCCTCTATCTCATGTTTTTCATCTATCCGATGATTTCCGCCTTCACCACAGGCTTTATGAAGTGGAACGGTCTTACCGAAGCCAAGTTTAACGGTTTGACAAACTTTAAGCATGCTTTTGCGGACGTTTTATTTTGGGACTCCGTTTTAAATAACGGTAAATTCATTCTGTTCTCGGTATTCGTGCAAGTTCCGGTCATTATCTTCTTCTCACTCTTAATCAGCAACGTAAAGAAACTAAAGGGTTTATATAAAACGGCTGTATTCGTCCCATCCGTCATGTCAACTGCGGTAATCGGCATCTTGTGGAGTTTCATCTACGAACCGGACATCGGCTTGTTCAATCAAGTTTTGACTAAATTGGGATTACAACCTGTCATGTGGTTATCCGACACCAGCTGGGCCATGTTTTCGATCTTGATAACCAATGCGTGGCAGTGGACGGGATTCTATGTCGTGATGGTGCTTGCTGCCATATTGTCCATCCCTAGAGAAATAGATGAAGCTGCGATCGTCGATGGGGCTAGCGCTTTTACACGCGCAACCCGCATTACGGTGCCGCTTATTATGCCGATCATTTCCGTTGTCATTATGCTTTCCATCTCCGGTGCCATGAAAGCGGCCGATATTATCATCGTTATGACAGATGGCGGCCCGGGCGGCGTAACGGATGTAATGGCAACCTATTTAATTAAATACGGGATTACGAATGCGAAATATGGGTACGGCAACTCCATTGGGGTGTTGATTTTCATTTTCTCTCTCATTCTTACAGCATTGTACCAATTTGTAATTGCCAGAAGAGTCGAAAGGGTCGAATACTAATGACGATGACACTAAGATCCGTAAAAAGAAGCATCCCCCATATTATTCTATTAGGTTATTTAGTCGTGACTCTATACCCGTTTCTGTTCGTCCTCTTCTCGTCCATTAAGTCGGATAATCAGGCGATTGCAAGCAATCCATTCGGCTTCCCCTCAACGTTTCATTTTGAAAATTATTATGAAGCTTGGGTGAATGCGAAAATCAGCGTTTACTTTTTCAATAGTTTGTATATCGCAACGCTATGTTCGATCGCGACGATTATTTTCTCGGCCATGGGCGCATTTGCAATTACGCGGATGCGATATTCGAAAATGAGCAAAGGGGTGTACCAATTCGTACTCATCGGCCTACTCATTCCGAGCGGCGCCTTACTTCTGCCGATTTTCATCTTATTGAATAAGTTAGTGATATTTGGTCAACCCATCTTGGGAACCCATATGGCACTAATCCTTCCTTACACCGCCGGGGCAATCCCATTTACGGTTATCATTTTGTCGGCGTTTATGCGCTCTATTCCTAGTGAAATCGAAGAAGCCTCCGTCATGGATGGTTTGAGTGCCAAGGGAATTTTCGCTAAAATCATTTTACCGATTACAATCCCGGCATTGGTAACCGTATTTATCATAAACTTCATCGGAAACTGGAACGAGTTTCTAATGGCGAATTTCTTCATCTCCACAGATGAATTGCGCACGCTCCCAGTCGGGATGGTCGGTTTCCGCGATATCTATAACACGAATTATGCTCAAATGTCAGCGGGAATCGTATACAGCATCGTGCCGGTCATGATTATTTATGCCGTCCTGCAAAAACAAATTATTGAAGGTTTAACCGCTGGTGGTGTTAAAGGCTGATTAGTCCGGCGTCTGCGGACCGTCTCCCCTAAAGGGCGGACGTCCGCAGATGCCTTTTCTTTTGTCTGATAGGGAAAAAATCGAATTCAATAGTTTTTTGGCAACAAAAAAAGAGCGAATGACTCGCTCCTTTTATAATCACTATATATTATTTTTCATTTTGCAATGCTTATGTTCATGCAAATTCATTGCTCCACGGTGCTTCGAATGGTAGGAGCATCCATGCTTGCATATGTAGATCGACGGCTCTGGTACCGGTTCTGGATTAGGTGGCTCATACGTCCAAAGGGGATGTGTGCGTTTGCGGTTGTAGTAGTGCTGCATTCTTTCCTCGTGCCTTTGTATATCTAACCATCCTCTGTCCACCACGAAATATACAATGGGCTCCACTCCTATGCTTTTTTTGGCAACCTCCAGACACTTGGGGTTAAATGCACTGACGTGAATTAAATAATCTTTTATACGCATGCCTTTGTTGAACCTGGCCGTGTTTGCGTAAAAACGGTAGGTAAGTGTCGTGATGGGCGTTTCCGGATGCCAGTCATTGAAAATCATGAATCCGCCTTTTTGACGTCTGCTTAGTATGTACTTCCGGGGTAGCGCGCCTTTGAGATTAAACGGCAGTGTTGCCTTGAGAGCTACTCCGTCTGTGTTTCCCGGATATTCAACTTCAATCTTCAGAGAATCAATTTCAAATAATTCCCCTGCCCAATCCCATTTTTTAATAAATTCCACCTTGGTCGGTATCACGTTACGCTGATAAAACTCACCGACATCGGTAAACCCACAAAAGGTTTGCTTGGAACCTATCCTTATCTGTGTAGCAATCTTTCTCAGATCTAAATCATTTTCCAAACACGTTCCTCCTTTGACGTTGGTATTTAAGCCACAGAACCTATTCTATTAAACTTTTTAAAAATAGTATGTCGAGATATCGTGCGGAAATGGTTGTTCTTTTGTCGCTTAACATTTCACAAAATAAAAAACGCAACCTATAATAGGTTGCGTTGAAGTTTATTATTTGGTGGAGCCTAGGGGGATCGAACCCCTGACCTCATCGCTGCCAGCGATGCGCTCTCCCAGCTGAGCTAAGGCCCCTCGTCAATGTTGCTCGATAACGTTACTACAATAGGCAGTATAGCATGGAATTTATGAGATAATCAAGTGATTAACTAGTTTAAATATACCTTTTAGTCGTTACTTGTGGCTTCTAATGTACACTTCTATCGCTTCTGCTTTAGAACCGTCCGTATCCTCTGCGTAGCCCCAGGCCTCGTCCGCAGCGCCATTGTGCTCGATGTTAAGGTCGTGGCTTACACGGTGGGCATATAACAGGGCAGCTATGTCTTTGTCCCGCATGCCGATGCTTATCAAGCTTTGCACGTTGCCCAAATCGCTTTTTAGATCGTCGCTAATCGGGTCGTTCCTTAGCGTGCGCAGCTGCGAGAGCTTTACAACCAAGGCCTGCAGGTCTTCGCGGTTAGCGGAGAAGTCAAACTCCTTATCCTTGCCATACCCCAATAATGAAAACAGTACCTCGTGTACTTCCGTTATCGTGTCGTTTACGGTTGTTTTGTAAAGAGCTCGCTTAACGGCGGGTATCGCGCTTTGCGTATCAATAGGTTGCTCGCCCTTTGCGTTAAATGGTCCGCCGTAAAACGTGTGTTGGTCGGTATCCGCGCTATTCCCTGTCTTAAATACTCTGCCGTAATCAACGACCCTGCTGTAATCAACACCGTACACGGCAGAACTTATAAAAACAGTAATGCTAACCAATACGGCAGATATCACGATAAGCTCAATGATTTGACTCATTTTAAGTTTCTTCATTTATAGTCTTCCCCCAAATCATACTCAACTGTAATTATTATCCTATTTAGCCGTACTATTTGTAAATCGCTATTACAAAAAACGCCCACCCACAGAGGGTGAAGCGCTTGTAACATTCTTTTCAATTGGATAGACGAATTATAGACGAAAACGATCGAATAAGTGAAAATAAGAAGCTCCGGTCACCCGAAACTTCTTTTAACTACTTATTACTTTCCGTAATGATATACGCTACCAGCTCATCCAGCGGAACAGTCGCTAGACCAATCGCGGTATCTGTGCAGCCATAATAGATATAGAGCAGACCATCCTTCACTACATTTGCAGTTGGGAATACGACATTCGGGATAAACAGACCGAATTTCTCGTAATACTCTTCCGGTTCCATAATAAAGCCCGGTGCGCGAGCGACCACTTTCTCCGGATGCTCCACATCAAGCAGCATAGCGCCGACACGGTAAATATGGTCCGGATCTACGCCATGATAGAGCGTCAGCCAGCCTTTATCGGTTTTAATCGGCGGTGTGGAACCTCCGATTTTCTTGAACTCCCATTCCTGCTCCGCTTGCGCAATCAAGATCGGATCTTCCCAGTGGATCATATCCTCGGAATAGGAAATCCACATGGCGGGTTTCTCTGTGCCATACTCTTCGCCGATGTACTCTTCAGGGCGACGAAGGAGCGCGTATTTACCGCCGATTTTCTCAGGGAACAAAATATTATCGCGATCATTGATTTCAAGCGGCGTTGTATCGCATAGGAACTCCCAGTTAATCAGGTCCTTCGAGGTTGCAATGGACGAACGAGTCAGCCAATCCTCCGGCTTGCCCCAGCCGTTCGGGTAATCAGGCTTCGAGTTGTTTGGAAGACCTACACCTGTAGGATAATAGCTCATCGAGCATGGACGAAGCGCATAATTCATATAGTACGTGTCGTCAAACTTCACGACGCGCGGATCTTGAATACTGCCATACGGGAAGCCGAACTGCTCCGGGTGAATAACCGGCGTTTCCTGCACGTGTCGGAAGTTGATGCCATCATCGCTTTCGAGTAAACCTAAGAAACATTGAAACGGGTCCAGACTGCCCGCCGTCCGCTCAATCATATAGAATTTATCGCCTTCGATAATAACAGCCGGGTTAAATACCGTCGCTTTGCGCCAGTCGTACAGACCGGGCGTGACGATCGGGTTTGCTGCGCAGCGCGTAATCTTCATCCTCGATCAACCTCTTTCATGATGAGCTGAATGCGGATAGCTTCTTCCACCTACCGCAAATGTCACCCCACTATATCACGCCGAACCCACCGTGTGAACCGATTTCGGGCAAGTTCAAACCAAAACAAACCCTATTCAAACATTTTTCCCCCTGTCACGTGCCCGAACGATCATAGCTGACTACTTTCACAATCAAAATCAGCTATAAAAAAGACACTGCAGCGATTTTCACCCGCAATGCCACGCTCACTGAACGCGATAGTGTTCTATAATTTCCTGAATCGTCATCCCGTCCCGCTCCTTGCATAAGACAATTTCCTCAAGCCGCTGCAGCGACGGCTTCCTCGGGTATCGTCTAACAAGGCCAACATCCAACTGCTCGAACGGCAGCAAGCCGATTTCCGCATAATATTTCAGCGTACTGTAACGCATACCGGACAGCTGGACAAGCTCGCTGATCGTGACGAGTTCGGATGCCATAATTTTCTCTAAGCTTCTGCGTCTGGACATGGCAATCTCCTCACGTCACGGCAGCGGCAATTGCGCCGGTGGATGAAGAAGCTTCCATCTCTTCGATTGCTCTGCGGATCATCTTGATGTTTTTCCATTCCTCGCGCTGCGTTTCATGCAGCTCAGCGAGCTTTCTCTTTAGCTCAGCTTGCTCATAACTTGAGAAATAATACTTGAGCTGCTTCGAGGTCTCCAGCAACAAAGCCAGCACCGCTGTTTCTTTGGTAACGGGACCAGGCTCCAGTAATTCCGCTCGCAAGCGCTGAATCACACGATCCTTATGCTCAGCTGTAGTGACATATTGATGATAAGGGAAAATGTAAAGGAACTTCCGTTTCTCGATTGCAAGCGCCCCTTCGTCAAACAGCGATTTCGTCAATGACCCAAACATCGTTTGGCGTGGTTTGAACCACGTGTAGAAGTACCCAATCCAGCCCTTCATCTTCTTAGGCCTGCGGGCATTCGATATTCCATCCTCCAGCGGGATGAAGTTAGGATTGAAACGTGCTCCGCCGCTATCCACTAAGCGAAGATACCCTTTAGCGTCCACGAGCAGCCGCTCTTCCAGCATCAGCTCAATAAGGGCTGCACCTATCACATAGACCTCCAAATAGCTGCGTTTAAATGAATAATGCCGATGTGCCGGGAGGGTTGAGGAAACGATCGCAAATTGCTCAACAAGTCCATAGTCATGATTCATGGGAATCGCCTCCTCAAAGTTTACTTACTACTTATTACTTACCACTTACCACTTACCACTTACCACTTACCACTTACTATATAAAATATACCACATGAACCATAACGCCGAATATCCCCCTCTCCCTGTTGGACATAACAAAATACAAAAAAACCTGCAAACCACGACGATCGCGGCTGCAGGTTACTAATGCTCGTCCCATAACAACTTAACTCAAAGGATGCTTGTTCAACAAGCTGTTCAATTCCTTCATAAACATGTCGATATCCTTGAACTGGCGATATACCGACGCAAATCGGACATAAGCCACTTCATCGACCGGATACAACTGCGACATGACGAGCTCGCCAATTTCACGACTCTCCACCTCAGCTTGTGCCGTCGTACGAAGTTCTTTCTCCGCTTCGGATACGATAATTTCCAGCTGATCCACGGATACGGGACGTTTCTCGCATGCACGGATAAGACCACGCAATATTTTGTCGCGGCTAAACTCTTCCCGACTACCGTCTTTCTTGATGACGATCAATGGCGTTTCTTCCACCATCTCAAAGGTCGTGAACCGCCGCGTGCATTTCTCACATTCACGGCGACGGCGTATCGATTTATTTTCGTTAGCGGGTCTGGAATCGAGCACTTTCGTCCCAGCATAATCGCAATACGGACATTTCATCGTCTAAAGCTCCTCCGTCTACATCCATAGTGAATACGAAATAGCACGCTATTTATCGTTTCCCAATCGTTACCTGTAATGAAAAAAGATCTAACGCACATAATACAGTTACCAACCGCAAGGAGGTGAACGACAATGGCCAACAACGGTAGCAGTCAACTGGTTGTACCACAGGCAGGCGCTGCATTAGACCAAATGAAATATGAGGTCGCACAGGAATTGGGTATCTCCCTTCCATCCGATGGATACTACGGTAACATCACAACGAAGGATGCCGGTTCTATCGGGGGTAGCATTACCCGTAAACTCGTGCAAATCGCCGAACAATCTCTTGCAGGTCGATAATCGAAGATTCTAATCTCCAAGCTTTGGCTGGTTGCCTGTGGGCAGCCGGCCAAAGTTATTTTTAGCTTTCCAACAAATTCGGATAAAGGGTCTTGTACTTATTATAATAATAAATGACCCGCTGTATATAGTGTCTTGTTTCTCCGAAAGGCACCTGATCCACGGTCTCCAGCCTGCCATCCCAAGTACCGTCGGCAAGCCATCGGCTTACATTGCCAGGCCCTGCATTGTATGCAGCGATCACAGTATACATATTGCCATCGAACTGCTGATTTAATGCATTCAGGTACCAAGCCCCGATTTCAATGCTCACATCTGCTCGATTCGAAATCGCTTCCGTCGAAATCTTCCCAAAGCCGCCTTTCTGAATAATCCAGTTTGCAGTGTCCGGCATCAGCTGCATCACGCCAATAGCGCCTTTACGCGATACAACACCGGTCTTATAATTGGTTTCTACTCTTATGATGGCGGCCACGAGATGTGGTTCAAGCTTATAATTATCCGCACTGATTACGATATCCTCTCGGAAGTGGACCGGATACATCCAGTGGCTCATCCACTCCGACCGAACGAATAGCAGTACGACAAAAGCTAATGTAATAATGAGAATGACTCTTCTTCGAAGTTTTTTCATCGTCATAGCTGCAATCCCTGCCCACGCCAAAACTGTTCCACCTGCTGTGCGGTTTCGGCAATTGTTCCCCTGTTGTCAATGACGAAATCCGCCAGACGCCGTTTCTCTTCGATATCCATTTGCAGCGCTGTACGTTCCTCAGCCTGCTCCCGCGTCAGCGAATTCCGCTGCATCAGCCGCTCGATCTGAATTTCCTTCGGTACATAAACGACCATAACAGCTTCATACAAAGCTGCTTGTCCGGTTTCATACAATAAAGGAATATCCGCTACGATCAATTGATTCGGGTCTTCCGCCGCATAGACGTTAATTCGCTCCCACATTCGCTCTCGAATCGCAGGGTGCAGAATGCCTTCCAGCTTCGTCAATCGCTCGCGATCGCCGAATACCAGCTTCCCCACCTCAGCCCGATTCATCGAGCCGTCTTCATGCAAGACAGCTTGTCCGAATTCAGCAACGATCGCTGCCAGCGCCGGCTCGCCGGGGAGTACGACCTCCCGGGCGACCTGGTCGGCATCGATCAGCTTGGCGCCATGCGACACAAGCATGGCGCTGACGGTGCTCTTACCACAAGCGATGCCGCCGGTTAATCCCAGTATCAATACGTTCACCTCAAATTCTGTCCTACACCTACATTAAACGCATAACGCCCATTACAATCAGCATAATACCAGGCAGCACCGACAAAGCACGCATACCGCGCCAGGCTGCGAACCGGAATCCTAGCCGCATGCCCGCAAGCAGAAACATCCCGCTTGCCCCGGAAATGACTACTGCAGTCAACAGCGGATTGAAACCAACCATCGCCGCGCCCAGTCCCGCTCCGAAGCTGTCGAGCGACAGCGCGAATCCAAGCAGCACGGCCTCTGATGCAGAAATGATACCGGATCGGTCCACGTCGGCCATTTGCGGCGTACGTAAGATCTGAATGACAATACCCAGTCGTTTCAGTTCGAGAATGACAATCGTGGATGCCGCCATCCGAATATTGCCCGCCGCCATGACAGCGCCGGTCCCATCATTACCACCGCTCTCGGCGGAGGTAGAGGCGGATCCGGAGGCAGATGAAGCAGAGGCTTCATCCGATTCCCCCGAGTCCCCTTCGGATCTACGCTTCCAATACTGGATGAGCGCCCAAACGCCAATCAACATCAGCAGGACCGCACCGATCCATTTCGCCACATCCGGCGACATATAACCGGTAAGCAGCGAACCAATTTGCATGGACAGCCAAACGACCAACCCGGAGCAAAAAGCGATAATTACGATCGACGCGACAGGAATTCGGATGCGCCGAAGGCCGTACGTAACGCCAACGCCGAAACCATCCAAGCTAACGGCAAAAGCAAGCAGCAGCAATGATGCAGCATGAATGAGCAACTTGATGTCCCTCCCATGATGACGATAGCGCAGGATCTGTGCACTCGCCTAGAAAACATGAATGGTACATCATATGCACGCTGCCCACAGTCGTTCCTTATTTAGACGTTGGCTTGGCTGCCTTACTGTTACCCCGTTTCTTCGTAAGCGGCTGGCATTTGAGACAAATATGTGTGCCCCGGCCGCCAACAACGGTCTTCTCTATGCTTGCACCGCATTTGCGGCAAGGCTCGTTCTTGCGGCCATATATGAGCAGCTCATGCTGGAACATCCCCATTTCGCCTTGGCCGTTTACATAGGACTTAATCGACGATCCGCCCGCGTCTACTGCGCGCGAAAGCGTTGCGCGAATCGCTTCATGAAGCTTCGTCCACTCCGCAGGCTTTATGGAATCCGCTGTCCGCTCGGGATGAATGCCAGCCGTGAATAGCGCCTCGTCCACGTAGATATTGCCAAGTCCAACGATATATTCCTGATTCAGCAGGAGCGGCTTGATCTTCGTCGTCCGATGAGCGACTTCCTTCTTAAAGGCTTGCAATGTAAATGCTTCGTTTAGCGGCTCGATCCCCAGTTTGTTCAGCGGGGGAAGGACTAAGTCCTCGCCTGGAGCAAACAGATGCATCGTACCGAATTGGCGTACATCTTTATAGCGCAGCTCCGTACCATCTTCGAAATGAAAACGAACATGGGTGTGAAGCTCCACCGGGTCATCGGCTTCGTAGACGCCATAACGGCCTTCCATGCGAAGATGCGAGACCAACACAAGGCCATCTAGCAGAATACGCAGAAATTTACCTCGGCGCTCCACGGACTCAATGGTATGACCCGCAAGTGCAGCAGCAAAAATCTCCGGCTCATGCGGTCGTTGTATAATACGCGGAAGCGACACGGTTACCCGCTCGATCCGTTTTCCCCTAATTAACTCATTCAGCGTGCGCCGAACGGTTTCAACCTCCGGTAATTCCGGCATTGCATAATTCCCTCCCAAGCCATGGTTCAGACCTCATTATACCTCAGCAAAGCCAAATCTCCTAGCCGTCTTCCCGACTTGTAAGCCTTCTATTCATGAAACCACATTTCCATGCAAAAAGAAGCCTTCCACGCTGAAATTTACAGCGAATAGAAGGCCTCAAAGTGTACGTTCAAGCGCATCATCTGGATCTTCTTATCTACAATCCTCGCACCGAAAACTGCTTATAGTGAGTATGACTTCCATGCAGCGTCGAGAAGCCGACTTGACCGGTCAAGTAAGGTTGGTCCGCATCCTCAAATTGGAGCACTTGCCGGCCATCGATGGAGATGCTGAAGCGGTTCTCTTGGGCTGCGACCTTAATCGTATAATCTTGGCTATGAGACCATTCATATTCTCCTGCTGCCAGCACTGAATATCCATTCGCATTCTTATAGAGCTTCACTTGGTTGCCTGGAGCCAGCCCGACAGCATAGGATCGAATTCCGCCTTGTACGCGGAACTGCATATTATGATAGCCGCCGGCTTGAGGCGTAATCACGGCTTCATATTCGTAATCCTGCCACTTCAAATCACCGGTGTAACATTCCGCCGGCTCGCCGCTATAGCTTCCGGACAGCTCTCCGTTCTCCAGCGCCCACAAACCGCGCAAGTAGGTGAACTGGCTCACTTCCTGATGCAAGCCATGCCACCGTTCCGTCCGCTCATGCTTGAAATCAATCGAGTAGTTCGGCTCACCGGAGAAATCCATGTGATCTACATAAGCAATCAAATTCTCGTGCCAGCCTTCCAGGGGCAGCAGCTCAATGCCCGCTTCCTCCAAGCAGACATTCGCCATCGCTGGCAGCTCATACGTAAGCCGCGTCCATTCCCCTTTCGTCAGGAGGACAGACTCTCCGTAGTGACGAACGTTAGCATGACCGTCTTTCACATAAAGCCGTGCTTGGATCGGAGCGCCGATATATTCGGGCACCATCAGGCTCGCTGTAATCGTTTGCCCCGGATAGATAAGCGGCGAGAAGCTGGGATCATATCGGCTATCGTTAAAATCATGCGGGCGATAATACGTCTGATAATAGGCTCGATAGCCATAGCCGCCCGTTGCCCTGTCGAACACGACCTTCAGCGATCGCGAGCCGCACGCCGCTACCTCGTCCGAATTCTGGACGAAGCTGGTGACATGCATGCCGCTGTCATCCGAATCCGTGCGGAATGCATGCGTCGATCCCGGTAGTTCGAAATGAAACTGAGGTGCTTCGCCATTCAGTATCGCTGACCATCTGGCCGGTACTTCACTGCCTGCGATTTTGTATCCAAAGCTCGCGATATAGGTTGCGCACCAAGGAATATTCAACATATTCAATGTGCCGATCACACTGGAGCAGCATAGGAAATCGTTGATCGGCTGACGCCACGAAACATCTATCCCCTCAAGGCCATTCAAGACACCCATAATCGTGCCGACATTAGCAACGTTGCAGTCTGTGTCCCAACCGCACATATTGCAAATATTAATAGCACGGGAGAAGTCGCCTTCGCCGTAAAGCAAAGAAAGTATAATAACGGATGCATTCGGAATGATATGACATTCGCCCGGGTAGAGGTGGTAGCCATAGCGCGACTCTACGAAACGGAACGCATCCCGCCATTGTTCCGGTTGTCCTGCGTGATATTCCATCACAGCTCGGGTCATTTGGGCATATTCACAATCAGCGGGGATGACGGAAAGTCCCGCTTCCAATATCTTGCGAATATCCTTATGAACGAAAGCAGCCGCGATACAAGCCGCAATAAACATGCCGCCGTATTTGCCGTTTCCATCATGGGAAACGCTTGTAATTTTCTCCGCATATTCGGCTGCGAGCGCCGGATTGCCAGGTGCGATCAAGCCCCATGTATCGATGAAAATCTGTCCGCCAATTTGCTCCGCTACTGCCGCGCCGTTCTGTGCGATAGATCCGGAACGAGGCGCCATAATCCCATTCTTTAAATTCTGATAAGCCGTATGCTCCGTCGATTTGCCGTAACCGCCCCACCAATAGAAACCATGACCGTCCGGCGCATAGTTGAGCCAGGTCAGTCCCATTTGCTCCGCGGTAATGTCGCTTGTATGCGTATAATCCTCAAGGGCGCGAAGGAAGAACATCGGCCCATTCGTATCGTCATCTGCGGCAAAGTTTCTGAATGAATGCAGATATCCGGTTATTTCGCCAAACGTACGGGCAATTCGTTCATATGTCCACTGCTCGATATTACCGCCATGCCGCACACCGATGACTTTACCGAGCCAGCCGGCATAAACGCGTTCCACATAATCCCCAGGAATAATAGTCATATTGGCCTCCTCGTCTACTCTTGCCTTCCTCACTAGCTTACCTCATGGAAGGAATGGCGAGAATAGCCAATTCTAGAAGACGATGCTGAAATTTCGATTAACCATTCACTATGCTTTCAATTGGGAAGTAGAGTGATAATTCTCCATGGTTGGCTTTGGGATTGTAATATTCATGAACGGCTCCGGCAAGTTTGTACGAATGAGTCGGCAGATACTCGGACATCATCCGATGGAACGTTTCTTTATACGTGTCTTGCGTACAGGCAACTACAGCATATGTAAATGCAGGTATGACCCATTTCGTCCATCCACTGGGGGCAATTGCATCATCGACAACTTCGCATCCTGCTAAATATATGCCTTCATCTTGCCACCGTTCAAAGCTCTCGCCAACATCACTCATGGCTCCCCAAATTCCAACGATATTGCCCTCACTGTCCAGCTTCGCGAGGCTGCTAATTTCATGGAAGTGACTATTGGCTTCTTGCCATAAAGGCGGTATCCATGCCGACCCTTCATTTGCAAGACCTTGTCCCAATTTACCAATCACCGAAAATGGTTGTTTCTCCCTGATTTCGACCATGTTTTCCCCCCCCAGTATTCGTAGAAAAACCTCACCACAACACGAACACATGTTCTATATATATATTACCATCTGCCTTTATACAAAACAAGATAGAAAAAAGAAAAAGCTCTAGAACGTCCCCAGCTACACTGTGTGCGCAGCAGAACGTGCTAAAGCTTCCTCATCTTCACCTCGGTTAGCGTGAAACTTTACTTCGCTTCATACCAGTTATCGCCAAAGCTGACGTCTGCTTTGAGCGGTACATCCAGCTTCAGCGCGCCTTCCATAACCTCCGGTACGAGCGTCTTCATCAGTTCCAGCTCCTCGGCCGGCACTTCGAAGACGAGCTCATCGTGTACCTGCAGCAGCATGCGGCTGCGGAGTCCGCGATCACGCAGCTCCTTGTCCATGTTCACCATCGCCAGCTTGATGATATCCGCCGCAGTACCTTGAATCGGCGTGTTCATCGCGGTCCGTTCGGCGAACGAACGAAGATTGAAATTCGACGCTTTGATTTCCGGCAAGTAGCGGCGGCGTTCAAGGAGCGTCGTCACGAAGCCGTCTGTGCGGGCTTGGGCAACGATATTGTCCATGTAAGCCCGAACCCCTTGGAACACTTCAAAATATTGCTCAATAAACTTCGCCGCATCCTTGCGAGCGATGTTAAGGTTGTTCGACAGACCGAAGTCGCTGATCCCGTACACGATCCCGAAGTTAACCGCTTTTGCTTGCCGGCGCATATTCGCATCCACTTGATCCGCAGTTACGCCGAAGACGTCCATCGCTGTTTTCGTATGGATATCGGTATCCTCGATAAATGCAGTTTTCATCTTCTCGTCACCGGAAATATGCGCCAGAACGCGTAATTCGATCTGCGAATAGTCGGCTGCGAGAATCGTCCAACCCGGCTCTGACGGCACGAACGCTTTGCGAATACGGCGTCCTTCCTCCAACCGGATCGGAATGTTCTGCAAGTTCGGGAATTGGCTTGATAGACGTCCGGTTGCAGCGATAGTCTGGCGGTAGAAGGTATGCACCTTGCCCGTGTCGCGGCGAATCTCTTTCAACAATCCTTCAACATAAGTCGACTGCAGCTTCGCCAGCTGGCGGTACAGCAGAATGAGCTTCACGATTTCGTGGTAAGGCTCGAGCTTCTCCAGCACTTCCGCATCGGTCGAATAACCTGTCTTCGTTTTCTTCCACGCAGGAAGACCCAGCTTCTCGAAGAGTACCTCTCCCAGCTGCTTCGGCGAGTTAATGTTGAACTCCATACCGGCATGCATATAGATATCGCTCATGTACTGCGAGATGTTCTTCTCCAGCTCCGCGCCAAGATCCTCAAGCACGGAAGCGTTCACCTTAATGCCCTGCTTCTCCATGCCGGCAAGAACAACGGCCAGCGGCTGCTCCAGCTCATAGCAAAGCTTGCTCATGTGACCGGTCTCCAGCTCGTCGGTCAGCATCGGAACGAGTCTGCGGACAGCATCTGCTTTAGCGGCCAGATGGCCTGCGAGCACGCCGGAGGCAGGCACTTGGAACTTCGCGCCTTTGCCGTAAACAGATTCATCCGTTTGAATCGCTGCAAGACCGTGACGCTGAATGAGCGCAGCTAATGTTTGGCTTGATTCGGTCGGATCGAGAAGGTACGCGGCAAGCAATGCATCGAAGGTTGTTCCGCGGAGCTCAATGCCAAGCCAAGATAGGACAAGCTCTGCTTTGTGCAAATCGTAGCCCTTCTTCGGTGCTTTCTCGTCCTCAAGCCACTTGCGCACAGGCGCCGCTATTTTCGCATCCATCAGCTCATCGTAAGTCACAACAACGACGCGTTCGCCGCTTGTCACGGCTAGTCCAACGAATCTCGCTTGATGCGGATTGTCCCCAATTGCTTCAATGTAGAAGCTCTCGGAGGTCGCAAGCAGTTCAGTGAGCGCATCTGAAGTCAGCTCACTCGCAGTCACAACCTCATAGGTCGCTACTGCCATCGCATTAGCGGCGGATCCGCCTGCTTCAGGAAGCTGCAGCCGCTCGATCAGCGACTTGAACTCCAGCTTGCGGAACATGTCGCCGAGCGCTGTCTCGTCATAGCCGCTATACACCAGCTCGTCCGCTTTATTCTCAAGGGGCACCTCGCGATAGATCGTAGCCAGCTTCTTGCTCATGATGGCACTTTCCTGATGCTCTTCAACCTTTTCCTTCATCTTGCCCTTGATTTCACTCGTATTGGCAAGGACGCCTTCCACACTGCCGAACTCGTGCAGCAGCTTTAGCGCTGTTTTCTCTCCGACACCCGGAATGCCCGGGATGTTATCGGATGTATCGCCCATCAGACCTTTAAGGTCGATAATTTGCAGCGGCGTTAAGCCATAACGCTCTTGGATACCGGCTGGATCGTAACGCTCCACGTCCGTAACCCCTTTACGCGTGAGCGCAATGGTGACATGATCGGAAGCCAGCTGCAGCATATCCTTGTCACCGGACACGACGACGGTCTCAATCCCGCCTTCATCCGCCAATCGGCTGAGTGTCCCGATAATATCATCCGCTTCATAACCAGGAAGCTCATATTGCGCAATCCCGAAAGAGCGCAGCAGCTCCTTGAGCACAGGGAATTGCTCTGACAGCTCCGACGGTGTTTTCTCCCGACCGCCTTTGTATTCCGCATATCCTTCATGACGGAACGTGGTCTTGCCCGCATCGAAGGCGACAAGTATATGTGTCGGCTTCTCTTCCTCCAGCAGCTTCAGCAGCATGGTCGTAAAGCCGTACACCGCATTCGTATGCAGCCCCGACGAATTCGTAAGCGGCGGCATCGCGAAGAATGCTCTATAAATGATACTGTTACCATCAATCAATACCCATTTATCCATCCGACAAGCACACCTCACCTTATTATTCCTAGTGCTTATCATAGCATAAAGCGAACACACTTTCCCAGGCAGAATGATGATAGGAAGCGAAGCTTAAAATCATCAATCAACGGTGGAACAGATCGGCCTATCTGCTCCACTAATATAAAAGGCGGCACAGGGTTTCACCCTATGCCGCCAGCTTACAATTTTGAATACCCACTCCGCTTTTTGGCATTCGCATTCAACTTGCCGCACTCCGCTTTCAAGATCCACTCTCTCCACAGGAACACGAGCGCATCGCAAAGTCTAACGAACCGTACAGGCCTTATTTCGCCGAATCTCTAGGCTTTTAAAATTTAACGAACCGTATAGGCCTTATTTGGGGTAAATCGGCTCCAAAGCACCTAAAAATCTACAAATAAGGCCTCTATGGTTCGTTAGAATTTTTTGAGGGCCATCTGGGGACGAATAAGCCCTCCACGGTTCGTTAGAGCATTTCACGCTTCGCAAAACGCGCGGCACACGCCGCACTTCGCACCTTCGCGACCGGTCCTCCGCTTCGCCGCGCTTCGCACCTTTGCGACCAGCCCTCCGCTTCGAAGCACTTCGCACTTTCGCGACCAGCCCTCGCTTCGCCACACTTCGCTCTTTCGCAACTCGCCCTCCGCTTCCCCACATATCCTACAACTTTTACGCGATAATCCCCCATTCACTTCAAGCTGTTAAGCAATTGTAGGCTGCGGTCTCCCCAGTAAGTAACCTTGCGCGTAGTGTACGCCGATGGACTTGATATATTGAAGCTCGCTCTCTTCCTCGATGCCTTCCGCCACAAGCGAGATGCCCATTTTGGCAGCCAGCTCCGTGAACGTTTGGACCAGATGGGCCTTCATTCCATCCTGATGGATGCCATGAATGAGGGAGCGATCGATTTTGATATAATCCGGCTCCAGCTCAACGATGGACTGCAGCGACGAATAACCGGCCCCTGCATCGTCGATAGCGATCTGATAGCCCTGAGTACGGTAATGCTGCAGAATCTTCTTCGCTGCACCAAAATCCTCAATGGAGCTGCGCTCCGTAATTTCGAACACGACATGATGCGGAGACAGCCCATATTGCTCGAGCAGCAGCATCGTGCGTCCGGTTGTGAAGGAGGGGTCATTCATAATTTTTGCGGTAATGTTGATGAACAGCTTCTGCCCTGCCGACAGCCCTGCGCTTCCTTCGATTGCACGCTCCCGAGCCAGCCTGTCAAGGGAGTAAGTAAGCCCCTCTTCAGAGGCAAAATCAAACAGCTGCAGCGGTCCGTCAAACCAGCGTTTGTCCGGCAAGCGAGAAAGCGCCTCATATCCGTATGCAGCTTCCGTCCCGCATTGCAGCGAGATAATTGGCTGATAGACCGGATGAATGAGCCGCTCCATGAGGATGTGCTCCAGCGCTCTGCGCTTCAAGCTGCGCTCCGTTGCGCCGGTGGGCTGTCCGTGGATGATCGCGCGCTTGATGCCATCATACAGCCGCTCTTCCTCCGACACGATGCCGCCATTCAAGAAGGAGACGCCCGCATGCAGCTTTAGCTCGGGAATCGCGCCACCGAACTCGGCGTCCATAAACCGCTCCTCCCAGTCGAGCTTCAGTCTGCTGCCCAACGTCAGCAGGTCCTCTTCCGGTGAACGGAAGCACGAGGGCGGAAGGGAAAGACACACAAACAGGTCATCGCGCAGCCATAGCTTCGAAAGTCCGGTCGTACTGACTGCATCTTGTTCCATCATGACCCGTTCGGCGAAACGGCGCCACTTGGCATCGAGTTTCACCTTTACGTCTTCTTGCTCGATCGCTTTGCCTTGCCAAGCAAAATATATAATGCCCATCTGATTGGATTCTCTAGTTACTGTCACGTCATTCCCTCTCCCAGCTGCTCTCCGAATACATCGCTGGCAACATAGGCACTGCCGCGAATTCCTTTCGCCTGCTTCTTTACCCGCGCTGCCGCTTGTGAAATAATGGCTGTTGTTAATGGATGGTTCCCATTCCACCTAAGCAGCGACAACGATAATGTGACGCCCTCTTGCTGCACCGCCACCCCGCTTCGGTCCACAACACCCGGTACATGCGTCGTGCCATAATAACCTTTGACGCCGCTGTCGAACCTGGCAAGCAGCAGGCGACACAGCTTCTCCGATTCGGAGCGATCGGTCAGCATGATGAAATCATCCCCGCCGATATGGCCGATAAAATCATCCCGTTTTCCGCCAACCTGCGCAACCTCTTGCAGAACGGAAGCGAGAAAACGGATCAGCGCATCCCCTTGGCTGAACCCGAAGCAATCATTAAACCATTTGAAATAGTCCAAATCCGCATAAATGATGGTGAACGGTCTGCCTCCATCAATCCGCCGCTGCATCTCCCGCTGAATAGATGCATTGCCCGGTAACCCCGTAAGCGGGTTTGCTGTCCGAGCTTCCTCCGTTCGCAGCTGCGTCATACACTCTAGAATCGAGCGGACTGAGGCTGCGCCAACAAATTTGTCACCTCGCGTAATGAGCACGAGATGATAGAGCCGGGAAATATCCCTTGCCATTGCCAACTGTACCACTTGCTCCACCGGCAGCTCTGCATCGACGACAAGGGCTTCCTTATCCATAATTCGGGCAATCGCCCTATTCCAATAGAGCGGAAGACCAAACTGCCCCGCCAGCAGCTGATTCATATTTTCTTTCATCACAAGCCCGAGCGGCTTGCCCTCTTGAACTACAACCGCACCTTGGATATGCGGGTTAGATTCGAACATGCGAGACAGGTCAGATACAAGCGAGCCCGGCGCAAACATAGGCACAGTCTTGGCTAATGATCCGATCGTCACATACGATGGGACGCCGCTTAAGTAAGCTTCTTCCTGTTGATGCTCCTGCTGTTCATCCCGCTCCCCAGATTGGAAACGGACTATCATCTCATAGGCTTCTTTAATTACTTCATACATACTAACTTCAATGGAGCGGCCATTTGCCGTTGAAGGGTAGGAAACAGCATGGCCAACCGCAAAATCCGGTTTTCCATCCTTCTCCTTCATGTTGGCGATCCGATTTGCCTCGAAGGCGTTACATAGTTTCATTGTCAATTCATCGATACCCAGTCGGAGCCTTAACTCGAGTTCTTTGTCCGCCGCCGCAGCCAAACCGCATGCCCAGAAATAGAACCGGTCATCCCCCATCGCGCTGTGCCAAACAAGCCCTTCCTGTTCAGTCACCCATTCATTCAATACCTCATCAACCGCGTCAGGAGTGCCCTGAAGCAGTTGTAAGGCAATCACACCAATGCCGCCTTGATGCCAGCTTTCCTTTAAACGATGCAGCATTGTTTTGTCTAATAATCCATAGCTGATTTCGTTCATATGAATCCCTCTTAGGCGTGAGTCATTTTGACTATCCCTTATGTTCCATTGTAGGAATAAAATGTGATGGAAGTATTGTCCTATTGTTAACTCCACGTAAAAAAACAGGTGCTGCGCATCATGCGCAGCACCTGTTTCACCCATGTATTACATATTTAGGTCTGGTCGTTTGCCTGTCACGAGAAAGACGACGCTTTCGCCGATATTCGTGGCGTGGTCGGCGATCCGTTCAATATAGCGGCCGACGAAGCTAATCAAGCTGCCTTGCGAAATGGTCTTCGGATTCTCGATCATCACAGCGAACAAATCACGGATCACTTCCGCGAACAGCGCATCCACTTGATCGTCGTCCTTTGCCATTTTGCAGGCGAGATTCACATTTTCCTGTACATAAGATTGGATCGATTCGCGGATCATCTGGCCGGTAATCTCAGCCATGCGCGGAAGATCAACCAACGGTTTCATAAGGGTCTGCCCTTCAAGGCGCACAACTACCTTGGCAATATCGACCGTCAGGTCGCCCATTCGCTCCAGATCAGCCGCCATCTTGAAGGCGATCAGAACGCGGCGCAAATCCTTCGCGACCGGCTGTTGCGTTGCAATCATGCGAGCACCTAGCTCATCAATACTCTCTTCCAATTGATTAAGCTTCATGTCCTCCGCAATAATAGTGCGCGCCGAATCAGCATCCACTTCCTCGAGTGCCTTCATCGCGGCGGCTAGTCCCGTTTCGACGCGGTTGCCCATCTCAATCAGCTTCTTCTTAAGAAGCTCCAATCCCTCGTCCAGCTCTCTGCGCTTGATCATCTGCGTCGCCTCCCAATGATGGATTACCCGAAACGTCCCGAGATATAATCATCAGTAGCTTTCTCGGACGGATTCGTGAAGATCTTGTCGGTTTGATCATACTCCACGACTTTGCCCATATAGAAGAACGCTGTCTTATCCGACACCCTTGCTGCTTGATGCATGTTGTGAGTAACGATTACGATGCTGAAATCCTGCTTCAGCTCTGAAATCAGCTCCTCCACTTTCGCAGTCGATACCGGATCGAGTGCGGATGCAGGTTCGTCCATCAAAATAACTTTCGGTTTGACCGCAATCGAACGAGCGATGCAAAGACGCTGCTGTTGACCGCCCGACAGCGCAAGCGCGGAATTGTGAAGGCGATCCTTCGTTTCATCCCATAGTGCCGCTTTGCGTAAGCAGTCTTCTACGATTTCGTCCAGCTGCTTCTTGTTTCGCACCCCATGATAACGTGGTCCGAACGCGATATTTTCATAGATAGACTTGTGAAACGGGTTCGGACGCTGCCAAACCATTCCGATCTTCTGACGCAGCAATACAACATCGACGCCGGATTCATTAATATTCTCGCCATCCATCCAGATTTCTCCGGAAGTGCGTACACCATCTATTGTATCATTCATTCGGTTCAAGCTGCGTAAAAAAGTTGATTTACCGCAACCTGAAGGACCGATCAATGCCGTAACTTCACGCGGGGCAAAAGCAAGCGACACGCCCTTGATTGCTTCCTTCTCTCCGTAGAATACACGTAGATTTTTGGCTTCCAATCCTTCTGTTTGCATGTTCGTCACCCTTCCCTATTTGGTTGCTGTAAATCTACGATGCAAGTATCTTCCGAACCATCTGGCCGAGAAGTTGAACAATAGCACCATAATAAGCAGAACTGCAGAAGCACCGGCAGCAATCTCAGCTGCATCCGGAGCTAAGCCTTCACTGTTGATTTTCCAAATATGCACGGCCAGCGTCTCTGCCGGACGGAACGGATTCAGCGGCGAGAACGGGCTGAGCGGGTTCCAATTCGTGAAATCAAGACGAGGCGAGCTCATGCCGGCTGTAAATAGCAGCGCAGCCGCTTCACCGAATACACGGCCCGAAGCAAGAATCGTACCTGTTACAATCGTTGGCATTGCGATCGGAAGCATAACGGAGGTGATCGTTTTCCAGCGCGACAATCCAAGCGCCAAGCTGGCTTCCTTCTGCTCACGCGGTACGCCGCTGAGCGATTGCTCGGTAATCCGAACCATAAGCGGCAGGTTAAACACCGTCAGCGCAAGTGCACCCGAGAACAGCGAGAACCCAAAGCCGAACAAGTTAACGATAACAAGTAGTCCGAACAAACCAACTACGATAGAAGGGAAAGACGAGAGCACTTCGACTACCAAGCGAATGGAGTCTGTAAGGCGACCCGGTTTTGCGTATTCACTCATATAAATCCCGGCGCCAAGTCCGAGCGGAATGGTAATGATAAGTGTCAAAACTAACAAGAACAAGGAATTAAAGAGCTGTGGCCCGATACCGCCACCGGCTTTAATCGTTTGCGGCGCGGAGGTCAAGAAATGAAAGCTGATATGTCCTACTCCACGGAAGAGGATAAAACCGAGCAATCCCGCCAAAATAAGAACGATAAGTGATGCTACACCGATAATGACACCTGTGGCAATGCGATCTGCGGTTTTGGCGTTCATCGTTGGTTTCTCCTTTCCAAGAAGCGGACTATGAATACAAATACAAAGGTCATGCTAAGCAGTATGAGCGCAAGTGACCACAATACATTGTTGTGCGTGGAGCCCATAACGGTGTTACCCATATCGAGTGTGATGACACTCGTCAGCGTCGATGCTGATTCAAACAACGAATGCGGGATATGTGGCGAGTTACCGATGACCATTTGTACGGCCAACGCTTCACCGAATGCACGGGACATACCAAGAACGACACCCGTTAACAGTGACGGCAGCGTGGTTGGAAGCACAATGCGGTAAATCGTCTGCCAGCGAGTAGCACCAAGCGCGTAGGAAGCTTCCTTCAAACCGCGGGGCAATGCAGCCAGCGCATCCGTAGCAATCGTTGTTACAGTTGGCAAAATCATTAGCGAGAGCACGATGGCTCCCGCCGCAATCCCGATGCCCTGTCCCGGGAATAAAGCCCGGAGCGCCGGCACAACAACACTAAGACCAACAAAACCAAAAACTACGGATGGAATACCTGCGAGCAGCTCGATAACCGGCTGCAACACTTTTTTACCAATACCAGGCATAATCTGGGTCATAAAAACGGCTGCGCATATACCAAGCGGCGCTGCGAGCAAAGCTGCCAGTAGTGAAGTACTGAAGGATCCGAAGATGAATGGCAGAGCACCATAAAGCGGAATATCACCTTCCGGATCCCATTTCAAGCCGCTAAGCAGCCCGCCGAGGCTCACGCCATCCATAATAAACGTAGTCAAACCACGGGAAGAAACGAAATAGACAATAGCAGCGATCGTAATGACGAGGACTAGAATACAAAGCGCCGTATAAACTTTACCTACCCATTCCTCCATGACATGCGGTTTCACGATAGCTCTTGTTGTCTTCCCCGTTTGAATCCGTTTCTTATTTGTACGAGCGGGCTGCTCCATGAATGTTCTCTCCTTCAACTAGCATTCTCATGACAGGCAATTAGAGGCGGAGTGTATCCACCTCTAATGTCTGTGCTATTTGTTTAGGGGTAATTATTTCGTAATTTTACCGTCAACATCGCGTTTCACTTGCATTTTGCTCATTGGGATGTAACCAAGTTCTACAACATCACCGTTTTGAACTTCATCGCTGATCATGTAGTCAAGGAATGCTTTAGTTGCTGCATCCGGCTCGCCTTTCGTGTACATGTGCTCGTAAGCCCATACCGGATAAGTGCCTGTTACGATGTTTGCTTCAGTTGCTTCTACGCCTTCATACTTCACTGTTTTTACAGTGTCGTCGATGTAGGAAAGTGCAAGGTAACCAATAGCGCCCGGTGTTTCAGCAACCAGCTTTTTAACTGTACCTGAGGAATCTTCTTGGATGGAGCCTTGAACATCTTCGGATTTAGTGCCAAGCGCGTATTTCTCAAAAGTTTTCCGTGTACCCGAGCTGCCCGGACGGTTAACGATTGTGATTTTCTCATCTGCGCCGCCAACTTCTTTCCAGTTCGTCACTTTACCAGTGAAGATGTCAACAAGTTGTTGTTTAGTCAGGTTATCTACTGCGATGTCTTTATTGATAACTGTTGCCATTGCTACAACTGCGACTTGGTGGTCAACGAGTTCTTTCGCTTTGTCTGCATCTGCATCCGTGAACTTCTCTTCTGCGAAAATGTCGGAGTTACCGATTGTTGCTTGTCCGCCGGATACTTGAGTCAAGCCTGTGCCGCTGCCGCCGCCTTGAACTTGAACGGTGATACCGGAGTATTTCGCGTCTTCCATGAACTTCTTGGAAACTTGCTCAACAAGTGGTTGAAGTGCCGATGATCCGGTTGCCAGAAGCGATCCACTTAGCGCTTCGCCTGCACCTGCGTTATTCGTACCGCTATTTTGTGAGTTGGAGTTCGTGCTCTCCTCATTCTTCGAGCCGCAAGCCGCCAAACCGATAGTCAACATTAGTGCCACAACAATAAGTAATGCCTTTTTCATTTCAGTTCTTTTCTCCTTCCGCTCCTGCGCGGTTATTTGTTTTACAAGACTTAGTATAGCCGCCGCGTATTAATCTTATATTTTCGAAGTGTTAACGCAATGCAAAAACTATATAGAGGAATTGTATAATATGAATAGCTGCTATAGAATTAATAAATAATAAGATGTTATTGGAGCGCTAATATTATGAATATATTAAGATTGCAGATTTTGGTATTGATCGAACGCCTCCGTAAAGTGACAGCTGTTGCCGATGAGCTCGGAATTAAACAGCCTACAGTCAGCTTTCATATGAAGAAACTCGAGGAAGAATGGGGAATGCCGCTCTTCGAGATGAAAACAGGGAAGGTTATGCTGACTGAATCCGGCAAATTGCTTTATCAGTATGCCGAAGGCATTGACCGTCTTTATCGCGAGGCGCAGGAACGCTTCGCTTCCTACCGCCAAGATGGCAAACATCATTTCGTCATCGGCTGCACGGATGTCGCTTCCTCCATTCTGTTCAGCGGCAATTGGTATCGGCTCGCAGAAGCGGCCACCACTTTACAAATCAACCTGGTTACCGGCGATACCGGCCGCTTATTTGAGCAGCTTCATGCAGGTAAGCTCGACCTTATTGTGTACGGAGAATCAACGCTTTATAATCAGCCGGAGCTGCACAACTGCCAATATGAACTGGTGTTTGAAGATCGGCTATCCCTTTATACAACAAAAGCGCACCCGCTCCTTGATGCACGCGACAACACCGCGTCTTCTTATTTACTTCAAGGTCAAGCTTATGTAAAGCTTGCAGATCCCTCCTTAGAGGAGGCAGTGAGCAGCTGGAGCACCAACGAACAGCTCAAACTTGCCAGCCCGCTGACAACGGATCGTATCGATTTGGCACTGAACGCGGTCCGAGCCGGTTCATTGCTGGCGTTTCTCCCTAGCTCTGCAGCTCCTCAATTGCCCGAAGGTATTCTACGACTCCCGCTTCCCGGCCGGCAGCAAAGCTGGAAGCTGTTTGCCGCTTGGCGTTCTGATTATTGGAATCCGGCGCAGCAGCAGCGGATGATCGCCTTGCTTAAAGAGCTGCCTAAGCTGCAAAAAGCAGCCGATTCGAAGTGAAGATACGCTTCGAATGGGCTGCTTTAGGGCATGTTATATACAGTTATAAGTGCTTGCTGATTAGGAATTCAAATCGGGTCTTGAACCTGTTACCAAGTACACAACCGATTCTCCGATATTCGTTGCATGATCCGCGAAACGTTCGATGTAACGTCCAACGAAGCTAAGCAGATTCGCTTGGGAGATCGTTTTCGGATTTTCCATCATGAGCGAGAACAGCTCGCGAATAATTTGGGAATAAAGCGCATCGACCAAGTCATCATCTTTGGCCATTTTGTAAGCCATGTTGACATTCTCTTGGACGAACGATTGAATCGCTTCATAGGTCATCATTTGTACGATCTGGGTCATTCTCGGCAAATCAATCAATGGTTTGATCAACACTTGCCCTTCCAATCTCAGCACAACTTTTGCTACGTCTACTGCCAAATCGCCCATCCGCTCCAGGTCGGCGGCAATTCGGAAAGCGACCAGGATCCGTCTTAGATCCTTAGCAACCGGCTGTTGAGTGGCAATCAGCATCGCACCTAGTTCCGAAATTTTCTCTTCGATTTTGTTGATCGATTTGTCATCTTGAATGATTTGCTTTGCTGTAGGCACATCGATCGTTTCGAGTGCGTTCATCGCCTTCGCAATAACCGCCTCTACTTTTTGACCCATTTCAACGATCAGCTCGTTCAATTCCTCGAGACCATGATCAAATTCTTTACGCTTCGTCATCATCGCTTAAATGCTCTCCCTCTGTGGTTTAGGAATTAGCCGAAACGGCCGCTGATGTAATCTTCCGTGCGTTGATCTCGTGGATTCGAGAAGAGCTTCTCTGTCTCGGAGAATTCCACCACTTCGCCATTTAAGAAGAATACGGTTTGGTTGGAAACACGGGCCGCTTGATGCATGTTGTGTGTAACCATGACGATTGTATATTTATCTTTCAGCTCTTGTGCCAGTTCTTCGATCTTCAGTGTCGAGATCGGATCAAGTGCGGAAGTCGCTTCGTCCATAAGCAGAATGTCAGGGTTAACGGCAATTGCACGCGCAATACATAGACGCTGCTGTTGTCCGCCGGAGAGGCTAAGCGCGGAACGCTTCAGGTAATCCTTTACTTCATCCCACAATACCGCAGAACGAAGGCTTGATTCTACGATTTCATCGAGCTTCTGTTTGCTGCGAATGCCGTGCAAACGCGGGCCATAGGCTACATTATCATAAATGGATTTCGGAAATGGATTCGGCTGTTGGAATACCATGCCGACTTTCTTGCGCAGCGTCTCCACATCCACTTCTTTCGAATAGATGTCAGCACCGCCGATTGTAATCTTGCCTTCGATTCTTGTGCCTGGAATCATATCATTCATCCGGTTAAGCGTACGAAGCAGCGTCGATTTACCGCAGCCCGATGGTCCGATGAAAGCCGTAATTGCTTTCTCCGGAATATCCATCGTTACGTCCTTCAAGGCGTGGAATTGTCCATAATGTAAATTTAATTTATGAATATCAATTAAGGTTTGGGAAGCTGTTGATTGCATGGCTTATTCCTCCGTATTGGGTGGACTTGCTAACCGTCCGTTTCAGGCCTTCCTTGAACAAGGATAGCGTGAATTTGTTTATCGAATATGTTCGTTTTGTAAACGCAGTATTAAAATTTACTCTTTCACCTGTAAATCTTGGATTAATTGCTTCATCTGCTCCGTTACGCGCTGAGATTGCAAGTAAGCTTGATTCGACAGTTTGCCGATCTCACCGGAGCTGTTGCTGCTTCCTGCCGCTGCATGGAACAGCTGCTGGAATACATCCGCTGCTTCTTTTATGTACACTTGGCTTGTATCTGCTTCCGTCTTGCCTAGTCCGACCAGATGAACCGTTTCTTTGACCGCCTCCATGATAGAGCCAATCATCCGATTGATATCCTCTGCGGACTCCTTGGTCTGCGTAGCCAGCTTCCGAACCTCATCGGCAACGACCGCAAATCCTCTGCCATGCTCACCGGCGCGCGCCGCTTCAATCGCTGCGTTAACAGCCAGCAAGTTACACTGATCAGCAAGGCCGCGAATCAGCTTTGACACCTTATCAATTGATCCCGCACGATCTTGCAGTTCGCTGATTTGGCTTTCCTGAACGTCCGTACGCTTCGTCAGATTATGAAAGGCCATCGACACTTTATCGAGCTCGTTCTTACCTTTCAGCGTCAATTCCAGCATTTCTTTGGACATCGATTCGCCCAACAACGAAGCTTCCTGCACATGGACGATGGAACGATCGATTTCCTCGATCATCACTTCTGCGCCGTGAATCATGTTCACTTGTGCCTTTACACTCCGCTGTTGAAGCAAACGGGACATTTTCAACAAATCCGCCATGGTCAGCATGCCGATAAAACGCTCATTCTCCGTAACGAGCACACAGTCGTACAAGGTTTTCTCTTCACGGCCAAGGGCGCGATCAAGCAGCTCCTGCATCGAAATCCCTTGATTCACGATGAGCGGCTGACGATCCATCAGCTTCGCGATCGAACGGCCGTAATACAGCTCTCTGCCGAAACGATGCGTCTGGATGATGGTAAGTTTGTTACGCATTACAAGTCCAATCGGTCGTTCCAAATCATCGCAAACTACGACACATTCATGATCCGGCGTTAACGCGAATTGCGAAATGACATCCTGGCAAGTGTGAGAGACGTTCACGATTGCTGCTTCCCTAATGAAAGCTTTCAATAATGCATGATCTGAAGTCGTTACCTGTCCTTCTGCAGTCGGCATATTCGTAAGCAGTTCTTCAGTTGTCAGCCGTTCCAATACAGCAATTGTCATGCATATCTCTCCTTTCAATCCGGCAAGCTTAATAAATTAACGTGATCTGCGCGCATTCAGCCACAGCGGAACACGGAAGACAATATTAATGAGCAGGACGACGAAGACGAGTACGGCAGCCGCTTTCTCTGCGATAAGCTGCGCATCCGGGACGATAGCTTCCGATTGTACGTACCACAGGTGAACCGCAAGCGTTGCACCGGGCGAGAACAAGCTGAAATCCCACATTTCACCGGAGGACGAAACACCGGCAGTCAGGATGATAACGGCACTCTCACCGAAGGCACGGCCCGCAGTCAGACAGATACCGGTAATAATACCGTTCAATGCAACCGGAATCAGCACGCTGCGAATTGTCTGCAGATGAGTGCTTCCGAGTGCGAATGATGCATGCTTCATTTCCTTCGGTACCGCGCGAATCGCTTCTTCCGTTACGCGGGTAAGAACCGGCAGGTTCAGGAAGGCCAAGCTGACAGCACCGCCAATGATCGTAAGGCCAATATCAAATGCTTCAACGAACAACGCGATTCCAAACAAACCGAAAATAATCGAAGGTACAGAAGCGAGTCCTTCTACGCAAATTCGGATAAAGGCGATAAACTTCGTCGCTGGGGCGAACTCAGCCAAGTAAATACCTGCTGCCATCCCGAGCGGGATCGAAATGACAAGTGAAATGGTAAGCACATAGAACGAATTGAAGAGTAACGGACCGATACCGCCGCCTTCTTCCATCTCACTCGGAAGGCCATACAAGAAACCCCAGTCAAGTTTCGGCAGCCCTTTTTGCAAAATCAGGAACAGCAGCCCACAAATAAATAGTATCGTGCACATCCCGATAATCCATACAACGGAAGTAAACAGCCTGTTGCTCAGGTGATTGAACCCCCTGCGCGCCGCAAACGGATGTGGGACCGGCGTCCCTTTGCCTGTACTCATGACTATGATTTCACTCCTCTGCCTTGGAATAGTCTTACGATTACGATCATGAGGAGGGAGATAATGAGCAGGATAAAGCCCATCATATATAGCGCGTAGTTCCAAGTGGAATCAAACGGGACATTCGCGATTTGCATAACGATATTGCTTGTCAAAACAGCCGTCGGCTTGAACAGCGCGTCCGCCAGCTGCGGTGTATTACCGATAACCATAACGACGGCCATCGTTTCGCCGATTGCACGAGCCATACCCAGAATGACGGCATACATGATGCCGCTCTTCGCAGCAGGCAGCACGACTCTTACTATAGTTTGAAACCTAGTGGAGCCTAGGGCATAGGATGCATCCCGGAATTTCTTCGGAACCGCTACGATAGAATCGTCCGTGATCCGACTGATGGTAGGCAAAGTCATTATCGTAAGCACGATAGCTGCAGCCAAAATGCCATCACCCATATTCGTTCCTGTTACAGTACGAAGCATGGGGATTAGAACGGTCATACCTAGAAAACCGTAAACAACAGATGGAATGCCAACGAGCAAATCAAGCACAGGGCGCAGCATCGTCTTCAGCCATGCCGGCGTCATTTCGGATAAGAAGATAGCAATTATGACAGACAGCGGTACGGAAATCACCATTGTCAGCAGTGTTAAGGCGAATGTACCGAAAATAAAGATAAATGCGCCGTATTGATCGTTTTCGGGTACCCATTCCGTGGAGAAGAAGAAGTCTTTCAAGGAAACCGTCTCGAACGTTAGTACGCCTGTACGGCCCATTAGGAACAAAATAGAGAAAAGAATGACACATACGAAGACAGCACTTGCGATACAGATGATGCGGAATGTACGGTTGTAGAACGAAAGCCGTGCTTTGCGGCTGAATTTACGACCGGATGAATTCTCAAGGCTACGTCCCAATTCGCTGGATACAGGGATGTCAATCATGCTCATGACGCTGCTCTCCTTTCAAGTGTTCAAAGTTAGAGCCGGCCTCGCAGTTGTAAATGCGATAAGCCGGCTCCGCTACATCTTATTTCATGGCCGAGATCGGGATAAATTTGAGCTTTTTAAGCGATCCGGTTTGGAACTTCTTGCTTTGAACGTAGTCGATGAATGCTTTAGTTGCGCCAGTTGGTGCGCCTTTTGTCATGTAGTAGCCAAAGCCCCACACTTTGTAAGTACCGTTGATTACGTTAGCTTCTGTTGGAGCAACGTTGTTGATTTTCAGTGCAGTCATTTTGCTTGTTACATAGACAAGGTCGATATAACCGATTGCATTTGGCGTCGTTTCGATGGCTGTTTTCATGTCGCCGCTCGACTTCACTTCTTTATAGTTGGAACCTTTTGTCATGTAATCAGTACCATTCAGCGCCTTGATTTGGAAGTTAACGCGTGTACCGGAACCAAATGCGCGGTTTACTACGATAATGTCTTTATCTGCTCCGCCAACTTCTTTCCAGTTGGTGATTTTACCGGAGAAAATACCTTGCAGCTGCGCAGTGGACAAGCTGCTGATGCCAACATTGCTGTTTGTGATCGCTGCGAAAGGGATAACCGCAACTTTATTGGCAACTTGACCTGTGAAAGCTTTGAAACCAGGTACGTCTTTCGTTGCATCCCAGTCTACTGCTCCGATGTCTGCAATGCCTTTACGTACGGATTGAGGACCTGTGATGGAACCTGCAGCCGATGCGGAAATTCTAACTTTCGGGTTGAGTTTCTTGAATTCGTTAGCTGCTTGCAAAGTCAGTGGCAGAAGAGCCGACGAACCGTTAATGACGATGCGGCCGCTCAATTTGCTGGATGCGCTCGCAACGGATACGGAACCGAATGCGACTGTAAGTGCGATAAGGGCAAAGCTTAAACTTTTAAACCATTTTGTTTTCATCTGTGGAAGTTCTCCTCTCAATTTAGAACACTAAGATTGTATTAGTTCGTTACTTTCTTCAGGCCGCTATCCGATTTCACATAAACCGCGTCGTCGATTACGAATGCAATTGGTGTTCCGGCAGAAACGACAACTTCACTTACGTTGCCTTCTACTTTGCCAAGCGTCGTTACTGCGCCTGTTGCGATGTTTACTTCATACGCGCTTGTTACGTCAGCGGAATCAGCAAGTGCATAGATTTTATCGCCGGCTACAGTTGCTTGCAATACATCTTTATCGCCGATCAGCTTCGTTACTGTTTTGTCCAAGGCAACGCCTACGAGCGAAGATGGCTTGTTGTCTTCAACGCTAACGTAGTATGCTTTGCTGCCGTCTGCTGCTGCGCCAACGAACACTTTGTCATCTGTCGTTGTAGTCAGTTTCACAGGTTTGTTATCTTTAATCGAGAAATCAAAGCTGTAGAGTTGCGGCTCAGTACCCGTATTGTCGATGGCTACATCATCATCATCAACCGGCTTAGTAGCATCAGCAGTTACTGCACCCGGTTTGATAACCGTGTAGAAGAACTTCTTGCCGTCAGCGGAAACAGCCAGTCCGGATTTGTAATCGACTTTGTCATCCAATACTTTTGTAATTGTGCCATCAGCAACGTTCATCTTCGCGATAACGGAGCCTTTGTCACCTTGCAGGAAGTAGATTGCGGAGCTGTCGGCAGCCCATACAAGCTCTGGTTTAATGGAGTTGTCCGAAGATACCACTTTAGCAGCCGGAACCTTGCTAGTTAGATCAATGATATTTACGATGCCATCGCCGTCTGTGTAAACAGCTGATTTACCATTAGGAGCTACAGTCAGGTCAGAAGCCGCTGTAGAAACCAACAATTGCGTATATGCACCTGTGTGAGCGTTAACGATATAGTCGATACGGCCTTCTTCAGTCAATTGGGATGCCAGCAAACGATCTGCGTCGATCCAGCGGATATCGTCAGCGTGGACTTTAGCAACAGCATCAATTGCGATCATGCCGGAAGCATCTGTCGAAGAATCAACACCAAATGCACTTACGAAATCTTCTAGCGAAACATAGTAGCTGCCGTTTACGCTTTGTACGGCTTGCTCTAAACTTACGGCCTCTCCATCAACCAATGCTGCATTTGAACCTGCATGAAGCTCAATCGCGTGGTTGTTGAAGTATGCTGTTACGCCCGATTTAACATTGACCATGAATTGCACACCTGCCGCAGTACCCAAATCTCTCAGTGCGTATAGCACCGTATTGTTTGCTTGGATGGAACGGACATGGAATGCAGTATCATTGATTGTGAGATCTACCGTCGTTGCGTTTGCTACGGATGCGGCGGAGACTACACTCACTGCCGAAGTACTCAGTGCTGCGGCAAGTGCGGAAATCATTAGCGTTTTTTTCATAGACATTTAGCTCGTATCACCCTTCTGGAATGGTTTATTGTCGATTTCGTTATGTACAATTCTGATTATAAGTACGCATTGTAAAGCGGCAGTTAATGGCGAGGCTGGTATTGTAAAGCAGCGGTTAATGTATTATGAAGGATTTGTTAAGATGTGCCATTAGGCCTAATTGATAGGTTTAGACAATCGAAAGATTGGGTAAGAAGCATTCTACTTTCGGCCGCACAAAAAAGCCGCTCATCCTGCCTGTCGGCATAGGAAAAGCGGCTCTATCCAAATTTTAGGAAAAGTTTAGGTTGGCTAAGTTGGCGTCGATTTTGTAAAATTGATGATCTTGCTGGTCAGAAATCCCCCATTACTGATCCCGATAAGTCCAATAAGCTCTTCCGGCAGCACTGGGAAACGATCAATCGCGGAAAGCTCTTGCGTCATAATTGTCGAGAAGATCGTCGCGGAGTAGATCATCAAGGCCATCATGGTAAACAGGAACATCTGCACCTTGGCTATGTCGATGTACGCATGGTTCTGCATTTCTTCCCCTTCAAATATATCGGTGAACTGCGCGTCTTTATAAGAAGGATTCGCGTAGAGCGTCCCCTGCATGCTCGTTTCGATTTCCTCCGTACTTTTGTTATAAGCATCTGCGGCGCTTTGCACCAGCTGATTCTTTAGGGAATCGTCAATTGCGCGGTTCTTCTTCGCCCCATTAATCAGGGGACTAAAGATCGCCGATACACTGCTGATGCCCATGAGTGCGAGAACCGTCGAATCAAACTTAAGCTCCAGCGGATGTTCGGGATGAAGTGCGAGATTCCCAACCAGGACGGTAAAATAGGTCGATGTGAAAAGCACCGTCCAAAGCGTGATCTGCAGCCTGGACAGACTCATGAGGTTCCGTTCATTAATGAGAATGCCTAGCAGGTGGTTTAGCTTGCCTTTGCCGACGGCGAAGATCATATATACTTCCGAAAGAATGACAGCTGACAGATTATAGCCTTTAGGCAGAAACCATGCACTGAGGAAGGCAAAAACTAGCGCAATCGTCAAATGAATGGTCACTTTAAAAGAATCCCATTGAGGCGGCGAGCTCGGCAGCGGATTGATTCCACCTGTTGTGGACCTCGCAGGCTGCCCTGCTTTGCTTGGGTTTGGCATAACTTCCCCTCCTTTGGTCCTAATTTACCAGAAGGAGGGCGATTATACTGTCAGTCGGTGAAGTCGAATTTAGACGATTCTGGAATACGAGCCGATTAGTCGGTTTGATCGATCAGCCATTTGTTGTTTTCTTGTTTCAAGACGTACATGATCGTCGTGATCATCGGTTTCTTCTCTAATTTACTGTCCACATCTACATAGGCTACATATTCACCGTTTTGATTTTTGCCCAGGTTACGCAGCTTAGCTTCGGATATACGAAATCCGGGTGTAAACTCACCGACTCTAGCTTGATAGCTGGAAGTCAGAATTCTCTTATTCGCGGCATTATCTTCTTCATTCCTATAATTGATATTCATATTAATGAGCTTAACGCATTGCAGAAACTCACCCTCATAGTCGCTTTCATCGATGTAGATGACTTGTTTGTTCTCCGGTGATGCATTCACATGTGAAGCTCCTCCATAGGCTGAGGCCATGATTGCAAAGGTCAGCATCAGGACAGTCAAACTTCTTTTCACATTCACGATCAGGTTCACGCAATAATCCTCCCTTTCTTATTCAATATGAACAAGAAGAGGATTTCTTAATCCAAGTAGTTGATTATTGCTATGCGTGCTGGGATTCTTTAAGTAAAAAAGCTGCCTCAAACGTCGCAAGTTGCGCGTTTTGAGACAGCTTTGGTTGATTAATGAGAGGATGTGCCGTATTCGCTGCTCTCGGCCATAGCATCGAGCTTCTGGCGACCCATGAAGAATGCGAATGCCAGGGCAAGCACCGATGGAATGATCGCCCACATGAAGGTGTACGTAATCGAGGATGAAAGCGCGGCTACGATCTTATCCAGCACTTCAGCCGGGATCAGCTTTCTCGTTTCCGGTGTCAGAATGGCACGCGGATCGCTGAGATCCAGACCTGCCGGCAGTTCAGCAGCGCCGCCGCCAGAACCCGCAAAGGCATCCTTCAATTTATTCGTCATCACGTGGCTTTGAACGATACCGAATACGGTAATGCCGATCGTCATCCCAAGCGAACGAAGGAAGTTAAGCGTTGCACTCGCAGCTCCGCGCTCCCTTGGCGAGAAAGAATAGATGGCTGCGTTGCTGAGCACCGAGAACGAAGCTCCGATTCCAAGTCCGACCAATATCATGAACACCGTCACGATAAACCGCGTCGAATCGACGCCAAGCGTTGTCAGAAGCACGTTACCGGCAACCAGAATCGCAAGGGTAGGAATCATGATGGAACGAAAGGTCATCTTCGTCATCAAGAAACCGCCGCCCGTTGCCGTCACAACCGTTCCGAGCATCATCGGCAGAAGAACCATGCCGGCATTCGTCGCTTTACCGCCGAGCACGCCTTGAATGAAGATCGGAATGTAAACGGAAGCGGTAATGAATGCGGCACCGCTGAACATCGCAATTGCATTACTGCTCCAATACAGCCGTTTACGGAACATGTTAAACGAAATAATCGGCTCCGACACTTTACGCTCAATCATAATAAAGGCTATCAGCAATACGGCGAAGCCTGCAAACAAACCAAGAATCATGGATGAATCCCAAGCATATTTCTTACCACCGAGCTCAAGCGCGAACATGAGGCACACGATACCCGCAACAAGCGTGATGGCGCCGCCCCAGTCGATTCGCTGTTTGGCATGCTCAACCGATTCTTTATAGAAGATCGCAATCATCAAGAAAGCAATTAGTCCAAGCGGCAGGTTAATGTAGAAAATCCATTCCCAAGCGATATAGTCTGTAATATACGCACCAAGCAGCGGTCCGAAGATGCTCGACATACCGAATACGGCACCGAATAAACCGCCCAGCTTACCGCGGCTCTCGAGCGGAACGGCATCGAACATAATGGTGAAAGCAATCGGCACGAGCGCGCCGCCGCCGATTCCTTGAATCGCGCGGTAAATACTAAGCTCGATAATCGAGTGCGCAGTTCCGCAAAGAATGGAACCGAGCATAAAGGTTAAAATCCCGAATATAAAGAATCTTTTGCGTCCATACATATCGGACAGTTTACCGAAGATCGGCATGCCTGCCATCTCAGCCACCATATAAGCGGATGTGACCCATACAAATTTGTCCATGCCGCCAAGGTCATGAACGATCGTACCCATCGCCGTAGCTACGATGGTGTTGTCCATGGAAGCCATAAGAATGCCCAGCAGCAAACCCGCGACAACAATGCCTACATTACTTCGTTTTGCCATCATTTTGAGTAGTTCCCCTCCATTGTGTACATCTTTGTTCTGTCCAGACGGTTCATCCGTCATGCATCGGAGTCTTCGTCATCCATAGGTGTCGAATTGATCCACACCTGCTCCCCATCCTCCAGCCTCGTCAAACTGCCAGCCTTGATCTCACGGATAAACAATTGCAGCCAAGCGAGCTCTGACTCCAACTGGTTGACGATAAACTCCTGCTCAATTAGGAAAATCCGCGCAAGTCCTTGTGAAACCGCTGCATCATTCCCTGCACGGCGCTGCACGATGTCTTGCTGCACGGAGGTAATTCGCCGCTCCAGAAGAGCAGCCGTTTCCTGCGGCGAAATATGGCCGATAAACGATAATGCCACCGGCAATTGCGGATATTCTTTCACGGGGGCATAAATCAGCTCTCGGATCCACTCGTGAAACTCCGCAACACCGGCATCCGTCGGCGCATAGATCGTCCGTTCGGGATGTCTCCCTTCCCGCTGTGTTTCCAGCGGCACGATCCACGCCAGCTTGAGCAGCGAATCCACTACCGAATAAAGCGAGCCATTGTTAAGCTTGATGACATCCGGAATGCCGCGCTGCTTCATCGTGGCGGCGATTTCATACGGATGCATCGGTCGTTCATTCAGCAGCGATAAGACGGCTAGCGCCAGCATGTTGCTTACTTTTCGTTTGGCCATCCTTTAAGGACTCCCTTAAGAAATGATTCGAACTCACTCATAGTCCATTTCGACTATACGAAATAGAACAGTTACTGTCAACCGCCTCCGGCATGAGAAAATAAAAAAACCTTGGGCAGATGAGCTATAGGATTAAGCTCCCCCAAGGTTTAAATGTTCTATAACGACAGTTTATAGAAGGCAGCCGCATTGCCGCCGTATAAAGCCTCTCGCTCTTCTTCGCTAAGCGTTGTTGGCAGTGTTTCATCCAGTACATCGCATACATCCTTGTAGCTCCCGGCAAGCAGACAAACCGGCCAGTCACTGCCGAACATTATTCGCTTCGTACCGAAGGACGCAACGATATGTCTTACATAGCTCGTAAATTGCTCCGGCTTCCAGTCATCATGCGCGGCTTCGGTAATCATGCCCGACAGCTTGCAATAGACGCCTGGATATTGCGCTGCGATCTCGCTCATTTGTGTTGCCCACGGCTCGAGTATCCCCTCGCGAATTTGCGGTTTGCCGATATGATCGATGACCGCATGCAGACCCGGTACTTGCTTAAGCAACGCTAGTGTTGCAGGCAATTGATGCGAAACAATGAGCAAATCAACGGGAAGCTTGATCTCAGCCAAGTAGCGAAGCGCCTCCAGCGATTGCGGATTCAGCGCCTCGAAAGGATCGCTCATATCTTGAATCATCACGCGGATGCCGACAAATTTCGGATGCTGCCGGAAGCTATCCAACGCGCTGCGCCAATTCGGATCTTGGAAGTCCAGCCAGCCAACTACGCCGGCAATGGATTCCGCATGATCACTGAGCGATAGCATGTAGGCCGTTTCTTCGTGGGTCGCTGCCGCTTGGACTACGATCGTACGCGATACTCCGGCAGCCTCGAGCGCCGGTTCCAAATCCGCTGGACTATAATCGCGGAATAATATCGGACCTGCTGCCGGTGTCAGCCAGCCATAGTCACCGCGGTCTAATTTCCAATAGTGCTGGTGGGTATCAATTCTTATCATCCTGATTTGACTCCTTTAGGAACGAATTAGTAGTTGTGAGTTGAAACGCTTCCATGTTATATTTTGGTTTTCCGAGAAGTGAAATTGATTGGAGGAACACGACCGTGAAGATCATGACGTTTAACTTGAGAGTCCATGTTGAATCAGACGGCGACAACGCTTGGCCACACCGGATTCAAGAAGCAGCTGAAGCCATTAAGCAAGCAGATGCCGATGTCGTCGGTACGCAGGAAGGTACTGCTGCTATGCTTCAGGACTTGCAAGCGCTGCTGCCTGAATATCGATGGATTGGCATTAGCCGCACCGGCCAGCTGGAAGGCGAATATTGCGCGATATTCTATCGGCATGCCGTGCTTGAGCCCGTCGAAAGCGGACATTTCGGCCTGTCTGAATTTCCCGGGCAGCTAGGCTACACAAGCTGGAACTCCGCCTATCCCCGCATGTGCAGCTGGACCAAGCTTCGTCAAACAAACGGCGAAGAATGGGTCGTGTTCAACACTCATTTGGATCATATAAGCGCTGAGGCTCGTACGAACGGGGTTAGGCTGATCGTGGAGCGAATGAAACAGTCTTCTGCCATTGCAGGCGATATCCCTGCTATTCTTACAGGCGATTTCAATTGCGGGCCTGACAGCGATGTCATCGGCGCCTTGAACGAACTCGGACTCCTAAACGCTTACACTTCGCTTGCCGGAGAACCTGGTCTCACCTTCCACGACTATCATGGGGGCGAAGACGGCGTACCGATTGATTATATTTTTGTTACACCTAATGCCCTTGTACGTAACGTTCATGTTGACCGGAATCTCTATAACGGTCGCTATCCTTCGGATCATTATCCGGTCGTCGCGACTGTCGAACGGCGTTAAATTCTTAAAAAAAGGAGTGCCGAGGCACTCCTTTTCTCTTATTCTGCGTCTGCTACGAAACGGTTCGTCAGCGCGCCCAGTTTCTCAATTTCAATTGTTACTTCGTCGCCCGGCTTCAAGTACACTTGCTGCTCGACCGGAAGACCAAGCACAACCCCTTCAGGCGTCCCCGTCAAAATCACATCGCCCGGTACAAGCGTCATATGCTGCGACACATAGCTGACAATCTCATCGCAAGCGAAAATCATATCCGATGTGTTGGAATTCTGGCGAACTTCGCCGTTCACTGTGGATTTGATCCACAGATCATTCGGATTGCCAACTTCATCGGCAGTTACCAGGTAAGGACCGAGCGGGCTGAAATCGTCGCAGGACTTGCCCAGCAGCCATTGCTGTGTACGAAGCTGCAGGTCGCGCGCGGACAGATCGTTCACGGCGCAGTAGCCGAATACGTGAGAGAGTGCGTCTTCTTTGGCCACATACTTGGTTTTCTTGCCGATAACGATAACAAGCTCCGCTTCATAATCCAGCTTCTCCGTTACTTTCGGAACCGCGATGTCTTTCAAATGGCCTGTCAATGTGTTGTTGAATTTATTGAACAGAATCGGATAAGCCGGAATTGGCGCGTTCGTTTCTTCCGCATGCTTGCGGTAGTTGAGCCCGATGCAAATGATTTTGTTCGGATGCGTGACGCATGGTCCCCACTCGATTTCGCTTTCTTGACGAACATAGGATTCGCCGCCAGCTACTTGAAGGGAAGCGATATAGTTTCTAAGGGAAGCTGTAGCAGCCTCTCCGCCTTCAATAACGGCCATCACCGTAGATGGCACTTCCGCGCTCGCGCTTCCGGCAGCCGCCTGAAGGGCTGCTTCTACATCTACAACCCCGTTCTCTGTTACTACGCCAAGCGCATTACGACCTTGTTTAGAAATGCTAATGAGTTTCATAAGTGAATTGGCCTCCGATCTTATAGTAGAAAGTGAATGAAAGGAAAAAGCTAGATTACCTTGGATTAGTTAGGCTTAAGCGTTCTTGCCGAATACGACGCCGCCGTCCACATAGAGTGGGGCGCCCATCACGAACGAAGACTCATCGGATGCCAGGAAGAGCGCTGCTTTGGCAACATCCTCCGGTAACCCCAATTCTTCGCTAAGTTGGCGTTTCTTCAAGCCTGCAATCGCCTCTTCCGGATCGGCGTAAGAGGTTTTCAGGTAGTTCTCTACGAATGGGGTCATGATGGTACCCGGTAGAAGTGCATTAACACGAATATTATAAGGCGCGTAGTCTACTTGCATCGACTTCGTAAGCGCAAGAACGGCGCCTTTGGTCGCAGCATAGGAAGCACGGCGTGCCAGACCGATTTCGGCAATACAGGAAGACATGTTGATGATCGAGCCAACACGGCGCTCCATCATATGAGGAATGACATATTTGGAAGGCAAGAAGACGCCGCGAATGTTGACGTTAATGACGCGGTCCCAAGCTTCCGGTTCGATCTCATGCAGCAGGCCAACGCCGCTGATTCCCGCATTGTTGAAGAGCACGTCGATGACGCCGTAATGAGCGATAATTTGATCAACCATGGCGGAAACCTCAGTCGGATTGGTGACGTCTGCACGGATGAAGATCGCTTCTCCGCCCGCTTCTTTAATCTCATTCACCGTAGCTGTTCCGTTCTGCTCGGACAGATCATTGATGACGAGCTTTGCACCTTCGCGCGCAAACAATAGCGCAGTGCTCTTGCCGATACCGGAGCCCGAGCCTGTAATGAGAATTACTTTATTTTGCAATCGCATTCTCTCATCTCCCTCATACATTGTGGTTGTAGTCGTGTGCGACACCTAGGCAGGTGATCGCGTTACTTGGGTACCGATAGTCGCTGCGCAAGCCCTGTCATTTCTTCAATCGCTTGGCTCGACTTGACCTCCCATTGGTGAAGCAGCATGGAGCAGCTGACGGCAGCCGTTTGGTTCGCGTTCGTGCCGGCTATAATTGGAGCCGCCACGCATCGGAAGCCCATCACGGACTCTTGATCGTCTAAGGCGTAACCTTGCTTACGAATGACATCCAGCTGAGCAAACAGCTCGTCACGGTTGTCGATCGTATGGGGTGTCAGCTTCCTCAGCTCATGCTGCGGGTACAAGGCGAGCCGTTCTTGTTCGCTTAATTGCGAGAGCATGGCTTTGCCTAGCGCCGTTGCATGTGCAGGAAGCCGCATGCCTGGCTCGGATTGCAGCCGGACCGGCGAAATCGCTTCCACTTTGCCCATGTACAGCACCTGGTCATCCACTCGTTTCGCGAGCTGAATGGTCTCCTGCAGCCGATCTCGAACCGATATCGCTTCGTCCAAGAAAAATTGATGCAGATCATATTGCTTCAAATACGAGGAGCCGAACTCGGCAAAAGCATGGCCAAGCACATACGTATCGCCTGCCGCCCGCTTCACCCAGCCGAGAATTTCCATCGTGCTCAGCATGGAGAACATCGAGCTCTTGTTGATTTCAAGCTTCTTCGATAAGTCGATCAGCTTATGCTTGGCTGGCTCCCGCGCCAAAACGGCCAACACTTTATCCGCTTTCTCCAGCGCAGGCACCCAGTACTTGCGTTCCTCAGACACGCCAATCGCCTCATCCATTGTTGATGGGTTGGTTTTATATATAAAACCAACTTCTTTATAGTAAACCTAACTACTCCTTTCACTATAGCTCGCCCAGTTGGTAATTTCAATAAGAAAATTGGAGGATTTGGGTTGGAATGGGGGCGTGGGGCGGGATGGAGCAGTTAGCAATATAGCCGTTTAAAGTTGTGCAGATTGTACGGTTCGGGCGGAATTTGGGGCGAGGTGCAGATCTTAAGCGGTATATCCGCTTATCATGCTTCATTTTGGGTTAGTTTGGCCGCTTTAAGCGGTATATTCGCTTAAAGCTCCCCGAAATAGGCTGTTCGAGCAGGTTTGAGGTGGGGTTGGCGATCTTAAGCGGCATATCCGCTTATGATGCTTCATTTTGGGTTATTTTGGCCGCTTTAAGCGATATATCCGCTTAAAGCTCCACGAAATAGGCTGTTCGAGCAGGTTTGAGGTGGGGTTGGCGTTCTTAAGCGGCATATCCGCTTATAATGCTTCATATGGGTTAGTTTGGCGACTTTAAGCGGTATATCCGCTTAAAGCTCCGCGAAATAGGCTGTTCGAGCAGATTTGAGGTGGGGTTGGCGATCTTAAGCGGCATATCCGCTTATGATGCTTCATTTGGGTTAGTTTAGCGACTTTAAGCGGTATATCCGCTTAAAGTTCCCCGAAATAGGCTGTTCGAGCAGGTTTGAGGTGGGGTTGGCGATCTTAAGCGGCATATCCGCTTATGATGCTTCATTTGGGTTAGTTTTGCGACTTTAAGCGGTATAACCGCTTAAAGCTCCTCGGTAAATGCTGTTCGGGCGGAATTAAGGATGGTTTGGCGAGCACACGAACGAGCACGCTGCGAAGAAGCGTGTGCAGCACGGCCGCGCGCCACCATAACGCAAAAAAGCGAGAGCGAACAACCCGCTCCCACTTTCATTAACAACAAGTCACTTAAACGGACTCGGCTCCTGATTCAGCTTGACAGTGCTGAGGAGGCGTTCCTGATCGATTTTGTAAAACAGCTGGTTGTTAATCACTTCGGTGATGACGGTATAAGCCTTTGTAATTTGCTTATAGGTGCTGTCGTCGCCGGGGTTGATGACATTATAGCGCACCGCGACTTCGTAGATTGGCCTGTTGGCAGCGTCTTTGCCCGTCGTCCTTCCGTCTATAATCTTATAGCTCGAAATGCTGCGCATCGACGAGCCTACCATTCCCGAGAACGGATGCCACACGCGCACATCATCCTGGATCGCCTGCGCCGAGAGCACGAGTTTGAAATCTTCATCCGCATTATAAGAGCTGGAGAATGCACCTTGAAGCGCAGCCATATAGCGGTTCACTACATTAATGACGCTGTTGTATTGGATATAGCCGGGAAAAGAATCATCCTTCCAAATATCAACCGTGCCGCTCCCACCGCCCGTGATGCTGACTTCCTTCTTAGCCGAGTTCCACGCCACTTCACCGCCCAGCTGTTCTGCCACGATACGAAGAGGCACATATACGCGACTATCTCGCAAGTACGATCCGCTATCTTTTACGAGTACCCCATTTATCTTAAGCGACAACTGGCCAGCGGCGTAAACAGCCGTTCCTGTTACGAGCGAACATACCACGCACAACACGGCAATCCATTTCTTCTTCATCACGACATCTCCTCATACGCGGAAATAGTTATCCTTTCTACTATGGACGCTCCTCAGCAGCAAACAGTTGCGAGCCTCTTCGCAAATCTATTGCACAGAAGGCTGAACCTCAGCAATAATATACCCAAAGGACGCCGAATCCCCTGCGCGCCTATACGAGATTCAGCTGAAAGAAAGGAAGTCCGCCGGATGCTGCCCAATCAAAGCGGTTCACCGATCATTAACAGTATTGGCGATATTATCGTGCAAGCGGGCGGTCACCAGCTTGGACCACGCACCATTGTCGATTATGAGCTGGTCTATTTTCCCGAAGGATCAGATACCGTGTATGAGGTTCAAGGGCCGCAGCCCATCCAGCACCGACTAAGCGCGCCTTGTTTCGTGTTCACGCAACCGGATACCGCACACCGGTACTTGTTTGATCGCGACCGCAACGTTCGGCATCTATTCGTTCACTTCGACTACGATCTCCTGCGGGAGAAGGATTCGCGTTTCAACGCGCTGCTCAGCACGATTCACGTGGTTCCGGCCGCACAAAGCAGCTTGATCGGCGCCATCATGAATCAGATCGTCGTGGTCGCCAACTATCAATCCCACCACTGGCGGCGCAGGCTCGCCTCGCTGTTAACGACAGCCATCGAAGAACTGGCCGCCTTCGCCGATAAAACGCCTGAGTTCGCAATTAGCAGCTATCCTGTGCAAATCGCAACCAGCATCGCCTACATGGAAGAGCATCTCACAGAGCCGATTACGATCGAAAATGTGGCTCAGCAGTCCGGCTGGTCTCATGCGCATTTTACAAGGATGTTCGTCGAAGCTGTCGGCATGTCGCCCAAACGGATGCTGCTCGAGCGCAGACTGCATCGTGCTGAGGAATTGATGATGAAAGGCGCGGGGACGGTCAAGCAAATCTCCTACCTGGCCGGGTTCGGCGATGAGCATCATTTCTCCAAAATGTACAAACGGATCCGCGGCATTACCGCAACCGAATATATAGAGCGCTGCAAAGGTCCGATTTTCCGCCATACGGCGATTGGCGTCGATCCGGATCGCACTTTCGTCAATCGGCATATCGTCGTAAACCCGGATATCAAATAAACACATCGAAAATCGTTTCCTTCCATTGAAACCGCTCTCTTAATATTGCACAATAAAAGCATATCATCTCGTTACTGGAGGAATAGAATCGATGGCAACTTACTATACGCCTAAGTCCCGTGAGCGGGTTGACCGTTATCTGGTCAGTGTGGAGGAATATGCGCATTATCATCGCACCGGTTACCTCATTGTAAGAGGGCTGGTGTCAAAAGAAGACATCGCCGAACTCTATGAGCTTGCCGAGAAGACGAGAACCAAGAATAAGAAACCCGCTCGCGAGTCCAATGGCGGCGACCCGCTTCATGAAGAATTTCTGGATGCGACACGCGTCCACATGCTCTCTCGCATCGAACCTGCCGCTGAACGCGGCATGCTGAACCCTCGCATCCTGGATGTGACCGAGGCACTGATCGGGCCGGATGTGTATGCCGTACAATCGATGATGTTCCTGAATCCACCCGGCCGCGGCGGCCAAGGCTGGCATCAGGACGCTTGTTATATCAAGACGCATCCGGACACGCTGATCGGCGCATGGATCGCGCTCGAAGAAGTCGACGAAGAGAATGGCTGCCTCTGGGTAGCACCGGGCTCCAATCATGAACCGATCTATCCACCGGACGGAATCGGCGGCGGTAATGTGCATGCCTTGGATGCCTTCTCGAATTTGAATGGCGTACAGAACGTGAGCCATCTGGACGATGAAGTAAACACGTTATCGAAGGTGGTTGCCAAATATCCGCCACCGATTTCGGTTCCGATGCAGCCGGGCGACGTCTTGTTCTTCCACTCGCACCTGTTTCACCGGTCGTACCCGAATAAGACAACCGACCGCTTCCGCCGTTCCTACGTCTGTCACTATTGCAATGCACGCTCTTGGGTGCCATGGGATCATGACGGCTACGAAGGGGATTCCGGCAACTACCGCCAAATTCTCGCACGCGGCCGCACTCACCTTCCTTATGCGGAGCCGGCTTTCGGCACCGAGGTGTATTTGTACGAAGGCGATGACAGTGACGGCAGCGTCAGCATGATGGGCATGGACAACGGCATGATGATGCCGATTGGCCAGAAGAAATAAACCAAAACGGCTTCTCCTCACCGTTCATGTGAAGAGAAGCCGTTTTTTTTCTATACGCCTACTCCGAGCAGATCATAATAACATTACCATCCGGATCTTTTACCGTGAAGAAAGCAAGGCTATCGCCATGCCGTTCAATATCGGTAAACACAGGCACACCTTGCGATGCCAAATAAGCGCGTGCCCCCTCTATATCATTCGTTACCAACATAAATAACGTCTCATAGTCATCGCCATGTCGATGACGGTTGTCATCGATCAGAATATCGCTGCCGCTCTTCATCAGCAGGCTGTAGATGGAGTCCTCCGGCCCGATCTCGTCTAACTTGTATGTCAGCCCCAGCGCCTCGCTATGAAACCGGACAGCACGCTTCATATCCGTAACATTCAGAAAAACGCCGCCGATTTGATTCATAATGGGACTCTCCGTACCTTCATCGCGTTCCACGACCTCAGACTCATAGTCCGATTGCGTAACCATGACCGAATTGCGATCCGGATCCTCGAATCGGAAGAAAGAAAGTCCCGGATGGGGGCGATCGATTTCGCTGATGCTGCTTATCCCTCTCTCCTCCAGGAATCGGCGAGCCGCCTCTATATCATCGGTTTTATACATGAATCTAACTTGCGGCACATCAGGCGAGTTGCTCTTGTTGTCATCCAGTATGAGGCCTGTCCCACCTTGCAAGGACAACCAATACACATTGCCTCCGTTTAAGCGCTCCTCCAATACAGGCAGCCCCATCACCATGCTGTACCACGCCGCGGATCGGCGGAGGTCCGTGACGTGGACAAACACACTTCCCACGACATGTTGAATCGGACTGATAACGTTAACCATCTGAATCCACTCCCCACTTTACGTTCGTTAGGTTACGCCCTTCGTCCCAGTCTATTCCGCGTCTTGCTCCGGCAACTTAACGTTAGTTCTATTATAGCAAAGGAAAATGTTTCCACCCCATATAAAATCGACGGAAATTGCTTCAAATGTTGCGGATTTCCCTCATTAAAGGTACTATCAGAACATTGAGCATTGCCTATACTTATAATGCGAAACAACCGTATGAGAGGAATTGAATAGACACACATGATTATCAAACCAAGAACGCGCGGTTTTATCTGCACGACCGCTCACCCAACGGGCTGTGCCCTTCAAGTGCAGGAACAAATTGATTATGTTAAAGAACACGCAGCCATCAACGGGCCTCGCAACGTGCTCGTCATCGGCGCATCCGCGGGTTATGGCCTTGCAGCCCGTATTGTCGCGGCATTCGGTGCCGGTGCTAATACGGTTGGCGTCTACCGCCAAAGTGAGAGCAAAGCAAACCGCACGGCATCGGCAGGCTGGTACAACTCCGCTGCATTCGAACAGGCCGCGCAGCAAGCTGGCCTGAAATCATTCAGCGTGACAGGCGATGCATTCACGGATGAGACGAAACAGAAAGCGGTTGACCTGATCAAGCAGGAGCTGGGTCAAGTTGATCTGGTCGTATACAGCGTCGCTTCCGCGCGCAGAACGGATCCGAAGACAGGCGAAACGGCGAATTCCGTATTGAAGCCGATCGGTACTACATACACGAACAAAACCGTAAACTTCCACAGCGGCGAAGTCACCTCGATTACGATCGAGCCTGCGACGGAACAGGAGATTCAAGATACGGTAACGGTTATGGGCGGCGACGACTGGCAAATGTGGATTGACGCCTTGCAGCAAGGCGGCGTGCTCGCCGAAGGCGCTACAACGATCTCCTACTCGTATATCGGATCGCAGATTACGCAAGCGATTTATCGCGAAGGCAGCATCGGCCAAGCGAAAGATCATTTGGAAGCTACAGCGAAGAAGCTCAATGAGCAGCTAAGCGCAATCGGCGGCCGCGCCTTCGTTACCGTCAGCAAAGCGCTTGTAACGCAGTCCAGCTCGGCGATCCCTGTTGTACCGCTCTATATCTCCGCACTATACAAGGTCATGAAGGAGAAAGGGCTGCACGAAGGCTGTATCGAACAAACCTATCGTTTGTTCACCGAGCGCCTATATGCAGGCGGCGAGGTTCCGGTAGATGCGGAAGGCCGCATTCGCATAGACGATTGGGAGCTGCGCGAGGATGTACAAGAAGAAGTGGCGAAGATATGGGAGGCCATTACTACGGAAAACATTGAGCAGCTTTCGGATCTCGAAGGTTACCGCAAAGAGTTCTTCCAGCTGTTCGGCTTCGAAACGGCAGGCGTCGATTATGAAGCAGATACGGATCCGAACGTAGATGCACCTAATATTGTTTAATCCATGAATAAGAAAGGCCGGGCATCTCGCTGCTAGCGAGACACCCGGCCTTTCCTGCGTGCTATTACTGATTATAAACCTCGAACTCATAAATAATAGGCGCGTAGCTGGTTCCCGAGGTGTAATAAATGCGGGCTTTGCTGCCCGTTGCCGCACTGAACGTAATCACCTTCGGCACTCCGCTTGCTCCAATGGTCGTTCCCGTGTAAGCCGTCACCCACGAAGAGCCGTTCCAATACTCGATGCGATAACCCGTCGTTCGGCTGTCATACTCGGTGAGCACAACCTTATTGAAGGTGGTGTTCGCCCCGAAGTTCACCTCCAGCCACTGTCCGCTCCAGCAGCCGCTGCAAGCCTGCCAGTTCGTCGCCGTTGTGCCATCGAAGGCTTTCGGCGCCTGCTGATTGGCATCCCATGAGGAGGAGCTCGAATAGGTTTTGCCTAGCGCCAGGTTCGGCACATCATAATAAACCTCGAATTCATAAATAATCGGGGCATTCGCTGTTCCCGAAGTAAAATAAATTCTCGCTTTACTGCCGGTTACTGCGCTAAACGTAATGGTCTTCGGCACGAAGCTTGCACCGATACTCGTACCGGTATAAGCGGTTTGCCATGTGGAACCATTCCAATATTCGATCCGGTACCCTGTTGTCCGGCTGTCATATTCGGTGAGCACCACTTTATTGAAAGTCGTGTTCGCACCGAAATTCACTTCCAGCCATTGACCGTTCCAGCAGGTATTGCACGCCTGCCAGTTCGTCGCCGTTGTGCCGTCGAAGGCTTTCGGCGCTTGCTGATTCGCATCCCACGAGGAGGAGCTGGAATACGTCTTGTTCAGCGCCAAATTCGTTAAGTTAGGCGCAGGAGTCGACGTTTTCTGCACAAGAAGCACCCAATCGTTCGAGTCCGGCTTGGCCGGTATGTTCCACTGGCCGGATATTGCCTGCGCGCTGCTGCTAATCGCCGTGTAGGCGCCGGTTCTCGGATTGTACCAACGGGCATTGTAGAGGAACGCATTGTCCATTTGCTTCAAGGTGCCGGTGCTGGTCGTGCCGTTAAAGAAGAAGACCGAATACACCGAATTACCATCGGAGGAAAGCAGCGACTTCGACGTATCATTGAACGCACCCCAGCTGGCATCATCGAATCGCGGAACTAGCTTCCACCACTCCAGCGATGTATAGAAGCTTTTGAAATACGTCAATTGGTCGCCCGTTGCATAGTTCGCGCCATCATACCACCAGGTGTACCGCGCCGGAAGCTCGTAGCCGGTGCCGAAATCATCTGCTGCACCCGAAACGGAATACACATCGTTCCACGTGCCTGAAGCTCCATAGCCATACCCGTAAATCCCATACTGGAACGACTTATACGCAGCGCCTAAAGCGCCGCGAGAATCCGTCCAGAAGCCGTCGTATGCGCTTTCATACATAACCGAAGGTTTGGCTGTCGTAAAGTTCCAGAAGTCCTTAGCCGTACTCATGCCGGTCATATCGCCTTGCCACTGAATCGCCCAGCCATCATGATACGGTTTGCTCGCCCAAGTGGAATTCGATGCAACCGATGTACCGGTATTCTCCATATGCGGCATGAGCGGCTGGTTGTACGCGTCATTGTCCGAGATGCTCTGCCCGACGGCATACCATTTGCTCATCGTCGTGGCGTTGTAGTTGTTGTACATGTTGCGGTCGATTTCCTGCGCAATTGTCCAGATCACCGGATAGGAGCCGTACCTTGCAACCCAATATTTTGCCACTCGAGCCATGTAGGCATCGGTATACACACCGCTGTAACTGGCCGGATCAAGTGCCCAAGATACTTGCGCATTGGCATGGACAAGACCTTGATCGGCAATATACTTGAATTTCCGATCCAAGTTATCAAAGCCGGGCAAGTCAGTGCTCGAGAAACCATCGCTGAGGTTCGCTACCGCTTCTTCATCCGCTCCGGTATGCGTGCCACCGCCATGCGGCTGCCAGATCGGCTCAGATTGATACACAGTGAACCCTTGGCTTACGCGTTTATCGACCACGTATTTGAACTGTGAGGCAACCCCTGCCTTATTCGAGGTCGCGAACCGTTCATGCGGCAAAATCCAATGCGTATCGCCCAAGTAGAAGAACGGCGTGCCATCATTGTAAGTAAGGTAGCGGCCATTGCTGCTTACCTTAAGGAACCCTTTCTGATAGATGGCCTGGCTTCCTGTGTAGGCATCGGCTTGAATCGTTTTCGTTACATTGTGCAATCCGGTATCCGTAGTATCGTTAGCCGTCGTCGTCATCGTCCAGGCACCGGTCACCGTTGGGGCGAATCTCACTTTCCACACTGCGCCGCCATTCCAGAAAGCCGGGCGAGTAATCGTAACGCCGCCTGGTCCGCTGAAGGTTGCGGTCACATCCACATCTTGAAACGGGTTTGTGTAGGTCTTGGAGCTGGTCAACGAAATTTCGACAGTCTGCCATTTCTGAACGGTGTAATCTGCCGCGAAAGCCTGCTGCGGGATGACAAGCGCCGCCATCATGATGGCGAAAGCCAGCACTAACGAGCTGAACCGCCGCCTTCTCACCCCTACACGTAAACCGGTTAACATATCATACACTCCCTCTCGGATCATATGGTATTGCTTCGGTTTCAAGCCGCTAACCTGCGGACGCGCTTCCCTCCTTTCCTGCATGCCGACCAGCCCGCCATCTAGTCTACTTAGCAGGCACTCCTCTCCTATATTCAGTATAGAAAACCGTTGGCTTTCGGAACATTGCTGCATTTTTCTATTTGTTTGTTTTATTCGGTTTCTTCGGCTTACGCTGCCTTCCCGGTATTATTAATGATCACCGTGAAGCTGCACGTTGCCTTTATCGAAGGATAAACTTCCGACCAGTTTAGCTTCTTCCAAGCGGCATAGCTCATATGATTGCGTATCGGAATGCCCATTCCAAAGCTATCGACTCGGTTCTTCTGCACATAGTCAATCAGCTTCTGTCCCCGCTCGGTCAGCTTCTTCGCAACCTGCTGCTCAATTCGTTTCCGGTCTCTCGGCTCAGCGAGCGAGAGCTTGCCGGTGTATTCGAGAACCGAGCCTTTCAGCTTGATATGAATGTGAATCGAAGGTACGCCGAAGGAATCGCGCCTAACCTCCACTTTCCGGCGACTGATTAACGAACTGAACATGATGGTATCTCCCGCACTCTGCTGGCCGTTCAATTGGACGCTTACCTCGCCTTGCTTGAATGAACCTTTTAGAAAAGCAAAGATGAGCCCTTCATGTGCAGGAATCATCGTTATGTATCGGTCATCTCGAAACAAACCTATACCGTCGATATTGATATGCTCGCCGGAATCTCTGAGCACAGGCATAACAGGGTCAATCCCGTCATCGAATAGATCTCGCGTGAAGGAATAGAGCGACGTTAAAGGGATCGTCCTGCCCATTGCTTCCTTATCCAGAATTCCGTCGATGTATTTACCGGTAATGGGATGCTGTTTGTAGTCCTTCTGCAGCAAATGTTTGGCATTCCCGTTCACGACGGTTAGTTTGAGCCTCGGAGAGATCGAAGGATCGCGCAGAAGCGTGTCCAAATGCTTCAACATTCCGCTTCTTGCAAATGACATACTAAATAACGCATTGCGAAGTTGACCGCTGACCAGCAGCAGATTGGTCTGTTTTGCAAGCTTGGTTCTAGCCTCCTTGCCGCTTGCTGCGATCGCACTCAGCACCTCGCGCTGCGTGCGCGCCTGCGGATCCGCCTTCGGTATGGAAACGGCAATCTCAAGCCTGTTGTTATCCACCAAATCATAGCTGCTCGTTTGGGAGAAACCGAGCTTCTCGAGTACGCGCTGGTCGCCGCACCCCGTAATGCTCAATGCAAAGGTCAAAGTAACCGGCAGCAGTATTGTTTTTCTCATCTTCAACTTCATGCGGATGCCACTTTCTTTCGCGTGAACGCCAGCACAATAATGAGCAGCAGCGGTAAGGTAAAGGCAATGACGCACTCCACCGTACTGAACATTTTGAGCCATGTCTGGACTTCGCTTAGCGTCTCGGGAATGAAGGCGATAAAATAGCAAAGCAGCACAATTATGCCGGCAAGCAGATTTTCTTTGATTTTTGGAAATATTCTGCGGCTTGTCTCTTTAGCCGACCATAAATACATGACGACTGTAAGCAATGTCGTGAAGAGAAAGAAACCGTAGAAAAAGTTTTCCAACCGTTCGACGAATGGGAATTTTATATACGCCATGAGGTCAAGCAGCGGATACAGCATTCGGTTCAATTGTAGCGGGCTTAAGAAGCCAAATGCGATTAAGCAAATATACGTATAGAATACCGTTGTCACTAAGCTGCCGATGATGGTTGAACGGAGAAATTTAGTCTTGGCATCGGTAGAAGGAAAGGTAAGCATCACTAGTTCATATCCGAGAAAGGCTGAATAAATGGCGATAAAGTCTGATAAAGAACCGGTTCCACCCTTAAGAAAGAACGGCGTTAACCTCGCAAAGCTAAATTCGCCATAGAAGAAAAAAACAAGCAGCAGCATCCACACAGAGAACCAGAAGAACATCGTGGCGGCTTTGGAAATATTGTACAGTCCTTTGATCATCAACCAGAATGTCAGCACATCCAAGACAAGCTTGAAGAGCATTGGGTTTGTCGTAGGAAATGCCAGCATTTGAAAAATAAGCACATATTCTTTGGCAACTAAACAACCCAGCATTCCCCATACGCCCATTAGCAACAAATAGAGCGGCAGCAACAGTATTCTAGGAATTGCATGTTCCAGAATATCGAAGATCGACTTGCCCTTGCCAAGTTTATAAACAGCCCCAATCAGCAGCAAATTGAGGACTACAATTATTCCATACCCGGGGAGTACGATCCATCCATTCGTTCCGAAGGACTTGCTCAGCATCTGCGGAAGCATGAAGATAACGACTCCAAACTGCGACATGAAGACAAGTATGGTCATATGGAATGCGGACAGCTTCTCTGACCCATTCATAGGCAGCTCACCTCTTCATTTTGTTTCTAACTTTATTCTTCGTGCGCGTCTGAGAAGGGCGGTAATTCAATTTGTTGAATGGAGCGCGGAAGAGCACATCACTCCACTCCACGGGCTGATTAGGTGCGATTGGAGTCAAGTAAGAAGACCCGAAGCTGGTCATACCGCTCAGGTGAATAATGACAGCAGCCAGGCCCATTGCCAGTCCGAGATTCCCCCAGAATCCGGCCAACAAGATCAGACCGAATCGGATGAGACGTATCGAAGCGCTCATGGTATAGTTCGGGATAACGAATGAAGCAATGGTCGAGGAAGCAACTGCAATAATGAGAATATTACTGGTTAAGCCTGCTTGCACACCGGCTTGACCGATAACGATACCGCCGACGATACCGATGGTTTGCCCGATTTTTGTCGGCAATCTGGCGCCGGCTTCTCGGAGCAGCTCGATTGTAAGCTCCATCAGCAACGCCTCGTACACGGGAGGGAAAGGCACTCTGCTTCGGGATTCCGCCAGAGTCAAAATGAGGTTTTGCGGGATCATTTCGTAATGATAGGTTGTGACCGACACATAGAGCGCTGTGAAGATCATGGTGATGAAGAGAGCAATGAACCTTAAAATTCGCGTCGCCGAGCCGAGCATCCAGCGCATGTAATAATCGTCGGAAGAGGAGAAGAATTCCACGAATGAGGCCGGGATGCTAAACGCAGTCGGACTTCCTTCCATGAGCCCGACCACTCTTCCGGCTACAAGCTTGGAAGCGATGGCGTCAGGCCGCTCCGAGGTCAATATTTGCGGAAAAAGGGCATATGGACTGTCATCGATAAGCTGAATCAGCATGTTCGAATCGAGCACCGCATCTATTTCAATGTCCTGAATTCGTTTCTTCAGTTCGTTCACATACTCCATATTGGCTATGTCTTTGATGTAGAGTACATAGACATCCGACTTCGTGACTTCCCCTACAGAGAGTCGGATCACTTTAAGATGGGAGCTCTTAATCCGCTTGCGCAGCAATCCGAGACTGACGCCGGCATCCTCAGTGAACGCATCATGAGGGCCGGTAATGGTTGTTTCCTGTTCCGACTGCGAAACGGAGCGTCCCTCATTGCCGGAAACATCGACTGCATAAGCCATATTTTCATAGAAAAAGGCTGCATGTCCGGACAATATAGCGATAATGAGCTTCTTGCTATCCGTCACAGGAACAAACTGCGACTGCGTTACGAGATGCAGCAGCTGCTCTTGATCCGTATACTCGATCAGGTTCAGCAAATCTCTGTAAAGCTTGTCCCCTGAAATCAGGTTGCCAATAAAGAGAATATCGACACCTAAATTTGGGATTGTTCGATGAATCAGGTCACTACAGTCCTGAAACTCATGAAGGGTATGTGCAAGCGTAGGTAGATTATGCTCTTGTGTTGAAGTCATACACATGCCTCCGCTGGATAGTTTTTCCGTTATTATGTATCGAATGGAAGCACTCTAACCGCACAACAAAAAGAGAGCCGCCATAATGGCAGACTCTCTCTTCCTTCCAGCTCTTGCAGCTTACAACTTAATCTTCTGGCCCAAACGCGCGCTCTCTACCGCGCCGAACACCATGGCAACACTCTTAATATTGTCGTGGCAGTTCGTCTCGGCCGGACGATTCTCCTCGAGTGCTGCGAACATTTCGTCCATGCAGCCGAAGTGACCTTCACGTCCGTTCCATTCTTGACTGCCTTCCACCCGCTTCATTTCACGAATGAAGCCCTCCGCTTTCGAACGATCTAAGCTTTCGCCGTACGGCATCGTTGCTCCGTCCCAGCGCGCGCTTCCCTCGCTGCCGGTGACGCGCCAGTTCGATTCCCATGAAGTATTCAGTCCATCTGCGCACCAGGAACCGTTATAGGTAAATACCGAACCGTCGCTCATTTCAAAGATACAAACGGCCGCTGCATTTCCTTTGTACCAAGAGCCCGGAGGGTTATATTCGTGGCAATAAACCGAAACCGGATCAGCGCCGCTCAGGAAGCGGGCCTGGTCGAAGGTGTGAATCGCCATATCCACGATCAACGGATTATCCATCAGATCGCGAAAGCCGCCAAAATGCGGTCCGAGAAAGAAATCCGCATGTATCGCGCCAACCGTCCCAATTGCTCCGGAGCCGATCAAATCCAGGAAAGTACGGATTTGCTTGTTATAGCGGCGATTTTGCATAACGGCATAGCTTCTGCCTGTTTCTTTGCTTACCGCTACGATTTCTTCCGCGTCAGCATACGATTCGGCCATCGGCTTCTCGCCCAATACGTTACAGCCTGCGCGCATGGCCGTTGTTACGATCTGTTTATGACTGGCCGGAATGGTAACATCAAACACAAGATTGGCATCCGTTTCTGCTAAAGCCGTCGCCAGATCCGTGAAGGTCGGTACTTGCAGGCCGCGTTTAGCCGCTTGTGCTTTGGCGCTTTCTTCATAGATATCGACTAGGCCGACAATTTCAGCATTTTCCCGTTCAACCGCGTAATCGATCCATGTATTGGACATGCCGCCGCAGCCTGCTACCACAATGCGATGCTTCATCGTTCATCGAGCTCCTTCTATACCGGATTAGGAACAAAGTCGCCGCCGCGGCAGCGTTTCAAATAGTTGAGACCGTGCACTTGACCTGTCATCTCCAGCTCATCCCTGTAGACCGGATCATGCCAGCCCTCGATATCGATGCTGCCTTTGTAGCCGGCTTGACGCAGAATGGAGATAATATCGGTCCAGTTGGAATCGCCGAATCCCGGCGTCCGGTGCCAAACAAATTCACGCGGACCGTGAATGCCATATTCCTTCACAACATCCCATGCGATTGTAGCATCTTTGCCATGGACGTTGAATATTTTAGATGTCCATTTGCGAAGCTGCGGAATCGGATCGATCAGGCTCACCATCTGATGGCAAGGCTCCCATTGCAGGCCGATGTTGTCCGCCTTCACCGTATTGAACATCATTTCCCATGCCGTCGGGTTATGCGCAATATTCCATTCACCGCGCTCCCATGTGCCGCCCATATCGCAATTCTCGAACGCGATCCGAACGCCGCGTGACGCTGCCCGTTTGCTCAACTCACCGAACACTTCACCGAATCTCGTCATGGACTCGTCAATGCTGCCGGGCATTCTTCCCGTAAATCCGGTGACAAGGTCCGTGCCGAAAGCTTCTGCAGCATCTATTAACCGCTCCCAGCTGGCTAATGTATCATAGTTGTCGCCTGCGCCGGTGAGAGGATTGCCGAATATGCCTAATGTCGAGATCACAATATCGCGCTCTGCCAGCTGCTCTCTGACTTGGTGAGCGAGCTCCTTCAAATCTGTGCCTTGCGTCGTTTGCCAGAACGTTAAGCCGAACGACTCGAAGCCGTGCGGGATGATTTGCGGGAGGACCGATGCTGCTGTACTGCCGTTAACAAGTGTTCCGATTCGAATATTGTTCACGATTTGTTCCATCACCTTTCCGATCGATTCCAGATGCTGTATCTGCTCCTATCGTACCGAAAGCAGGAGGTTGAAACTAGAAACAAAATTGCGAACAATTCGTACAATCTTATGATCTGTTAGACTATAAAAGCGATTCCATTTGAGATTCAACCCGCTTATGACGTAAAATCGTACGTATAGACAGGAGGCTGTCCCTATGACGGTAAGTCCGTTTAAAGAGAATACTTGGATTCCCGACCGTACCTTTCCCATCAATGTGTTTATCGTGAGGGACGTGCATTTGCATTGGCATGATCATATGGAGTGGGTGTATGTCAAAGAAGGACGCGCCCGTGTGCAAGTCGATGCTTCTTTTATGCCATTGAATAAGGGCGAATTAGCGTTTATCAATACGAAGCAGCTCCATGGCGTTGTGACGCTCGAGCCGGATACAGAGCTTATATGCATCGTGTTTAACGAGGCATTGGTGCGAGGAAGCGGGCTTGATATTACGGAGCATCATTATTTCGTGCCCTACTTGCAGCAGCAGGTGAAGTGGCCAAGCTTGATGCAGGCGACAGCTCCCTACATCGATGAGATGAATCATTCCTTCGCGAGGCTGGTAGAGGAATTCCAAGGGAAGCAGCCGGGGTATGAACTGCTCGTGAAAGCAGAGCTGCTGCGGATCTTCGGGCTTTATTTTCGATATGCCCAGCAGCACACGGACTTATCTCTGCCGCGCGCACAGAAGCCATATGATTTCACGCATTTGCTCCAAACGCTGCGCGAGCGTTACCAGGAATCGATCAGCGTGAACGACGCCGCGCGGATGGTGAATTTAAGTCCGACTCATTTCTGCAAAATCTTCAAGCAGGTCACCGGCAAAACCTTGATCGAATACATTCATATGCTGCGCGTGCAGGAAGCCGAGCGGATGCTGCTGGATACCGATTATCCTGTTGCCGAAATCGCCGAACGTGCGGGCTTCTCCAATATGACTTATTTTGGTAGAGTGTTTAAGAAGGTTCGCAACTCGACGCCGTCAGCAATCCGCAAGGGACATCTGCCGCAGCCATGACTAGGAGGGACTTATCTGTTTCCGACATTAGAAACCGAAAGACTGATTTTAAGAGAGTTAACTGACGCGGATGCGGCTGGGATATTGGATTGTTTCTCGAACGTGGACGTGATGCGTTACTATGGACAAGAAACGCTCGAACGATTGGAGCAAGCTGCCGCTTTCGTGGAGCTCTTTGCTCGTAATTATGAAGAGAAACGCGGTATGCGTTGGGGAATTCAGCGCAAAGACAGCGTAGATAACCGTATCATCGGCACGATTGGATTTAATGCTTGGGCGCCTAAGCATCGCAGAGCCGAGATCGGCTATGAACTCCATCCGGACCACTGGCATAAAGGGTATGCGTCGGAGGCTGTTGCAGCGATCGTCGCCTACGGTTTTGAACAGCTTGAACTGACAAGAATCGGTGCGGTTGTTTTTCCGGAAAATAAGGCTTCACATGCCTTATTAACGAAGCTCGGCTTTCTGCAGGAAGGGGTTCTGCGCGATTATATCGTACAGGACGGCAAGTCGTATGACACGAATGTCTACAGCCTACTAAGCCATTCCTTAAAATAACGAAGTCCGCAGCAGCAGGCGACTCAATCCCTCCTTATGGAGTGAGCGAGCCGACAGCCGATGCGGACTTTGTTATAGCTGCTAGTTAAGCTTTCTTCACGTAAAGGCGTCCCGTCTCTTCCCAAATCTCGCCCGGAGCAAGGCTGAACAAGCCGATTTCATCCGCAGGCATGTCCACATGCGGCGCATTCACAAGGTTGATTTGCGGCTCTGGGCAGAAGAAACCTTCTGTTGCGCCGTTATTCCAAATCATCCACTGCTTGTACGAAGTACCAACATCGTAAACGAGCGTGATCCCATGTTTCGTATCGGTCAGCTCCATCCGATTGCGGCCATTTTGGGCTGCAGCCGTATAGTGGTTGTCCAGCGATTCGAAGAACGGATAAACGCCTTCGCCTTTCATCAGCTCTTCGTTCTTAGACAGCGGCTGATGTTTGCCTGTCGGCAGCATGCGCTCGCTCATCTCCCAGCGCTCGCCGATTGTCAGTTTCAAGCGGTAGTCTTGCGCGGAACCGCCCGGAACGAACGGCGCATTCACCGAAGTATGGAAAGCGAATAAACATGGCATAACATCATCGCCATCGTTGCGAACCATTACATGCTGGTGCAAACCGTCTGCGCTGATCGCATAACGAAGTCTAATCGTGAATTTATGCGGCAGGTACGTATATACGGCACTCTGCTCATCGACTTGAAGCGATACAATTACATAACTCTCGCTCGCAGTTGTGCGGAATTCTTCAACAACCCAAGTCTCGCTATGTACAAAACCATGCAGATGGTTGCCCGTTGCAGGTTCATTAACCGGGAATTGGTACGTACGTCCGTTCCAAGGAAACTTGCCATCCTCGAAGCGGTTCGGAGGAAATAAGACCGGAATCCCGTGAATGAAGGGTCTCGCCTTAAACGATTCCATTTCGTCCATTGTTGGTTCATGCAGATATTGAGTACCGCTTGCCACATCGCGGAAAGCGATCAGATTTCCCCCAACCTCGGGCAGAATTGCCGCCTCGTAGCGGTCATATCTCAACCAAACTGCCTTTTCTCCCTGATAGCTGCCTTCAAAAGCTCGATTCTCGTCCATCGTCAATTCTACTCTCCTTTAGCTTCTTGGATCGCACAGACTACCTCACTAGATTACCATAGCCATAAGGGGATAATCACCCGAATTCTTCAAAAAAAATCCTCCCCTGCAAGGACCGTCCACATCCGCGTGGACCGTACAGCTCACAAGAGAGGCCTACTGCCATACCATTTGCTAAAATCCGTTGCGCTTCAGCCAAAGTCCGCATACCGTTGTCCAGTTGGCCACATGCGGATCTGATTCCGCCAGTCCCAAGCCATGTGCGCCCTGCTCATATACATGAAGGTCAAACGGAACTCCTGCACGGCGCAGCGCCAAGGCGAATTGCAGACTGTTCTCGACCGGAACTGCCCCGTCATCGGACGTATGCCAGAGGAAGGTCGGCGGTGTATCCGGTGTAACCTGCAGCTCATTGCTCAGCAGCTCGATCATCTCCTCGGACGGATTCGTGCCGAGCAAATTGATCCGGGAGCCCTCGTGTGTATACGGAGACTTCAACGTAATAACCGGGTAGCACAGTATTGTGAGATCCGGACGGCAGGACATGCGTTCAATCGGATCAGCCGCCTCCGGATTCCCTGCATCATAATGAGTGCCTGCTGTAGAGACTAAGTGTCCGCCTGCGGAGAAACCGAGAATACCGATCTTGCGCGTGTTCACGCCAAGCTCTTCGGCACGAAGCCGAACATATCGAATCGCCCGCTGCGCATCATACAGCGCACACGGGTACTGATAGGGTGCTACACGATAACGAAGAACGAATGCCGATATGCCAAGACTATTAAGCCAAAGCGCAATCGGTTCTCCTTCATGATCGGCGCGCATCCCATAGCCGCCGCCCGGACAGACAATCACAACACTCTCGCTGCCTTGGGTCAAATAAGGCGTGAGAGCCGGACGATCCTCGTCGGTCGTTCCTGCAGCAAGCGGTGCACCTTCCGGCCATAGCTCGATTAGCGTGTCCGCAGATCCAACCATTTGATTTCCTCCAGCGTCAGAGTAATCGTTGTCGCTTCCAAACAAGATTTCATTTCCGCTTCATTCCGCGCTCCGATAATCGCTGCCGATTGGAACGATTGGTTCAGCACGTATGCAAGCGCGATCTGGATCGTAGAGAAGCCTTTCTCTTTGCCCAGCTGCTCTGCACGGCGGTAACGCTCCCAATTGTCGTCATTGTAGAATACCCGTACCAAATCTGCATCAGTACGATCTTCAGCCGTAAAGCGGCCTGTGAAGAAGCCTCGTGCTTGTGCCGACCAAGACAGCAGCGGCAGCTCCGTACGCTCATGCCAGCCCAGAATCTCCTCATCAACGCTGATACAATCCGCCCAATACGGCTCTTGTGCTTTCGCAAGACTTAGGTTAGGGCTGCTGAATTCAAAGCCGCGCAGACCATGTTTTGCCGCATACTCATTCGCTTCTTGCAGACGGGCTGTCGTCCAGTTCGAGCCGCCGAATGAACGAATACGACCTGCTTCGATATGCTCATTGAGAATCTCAACGATTTCGCCAACCGGGACGTTAATATCGTCACGATGAAGAGCGTACAAGTCAATATAATCCGTGCGCAGACGCTCCAAGCTGACCATCAGCTGGTCGTAGATGGCTTTCTTATTTACTGTCGGACCCTCGTGGTTCGGATGGCCGCCTTTCGTCCATACATTAATAGAATCGCGGTTTTTGCGCTCCTCCATCCACATGCCGATTGCTTGCTCGCTCTTGCCGCCATAGTAAATAAAGGCCGTATCGATGGTGTTACCGCCGATTGCCGTAAACGCATCCAAATTCTCAGACACCAATTCATATACTTCTGGTGCAAAATAGTCCGATCCCATGATAAGCTGAGAGATGCCCTGCTTAACGCCGGGTAGTGTGATTTGTTTCATCGTTTCATTGACCTCCTACATCGATTAGATGCTAACCCGAGTACGCGAGTAAGCTGATTTCAAACAAGCATCAATAACTTTCATATTGGCCACTGCATCCGCAGGCGTGAAGGAAGCTTCTTTCTCGCCCCATACTACACGGGCAAACTCATCCGCTTGCAGTGCATATTGATTCAATGCCGGCTGCGTCACTTCACGCTTGCCGTCTTTCGAATGTACAAAGAAAGTAGGATTGCCGATATACGCTTCAGGCACTTCAATGCGGCCGTCTGTTCCGATGATTTCAAGCGTGTTGCGGAAAGCCGCCCACATGCCGCAATCGAATGTCAGCGCTACGCTGTTCGGGAATTCCAGAATACCCGATGCCATCATATCGACATTGTCGTGCTCAGGGGAAATTAAAGCATGAACGGTTGCCGCCTCCGGCTCAGCACCGAGCAGCAATCTTGCTGCACTAATCGGATAGCAGCCTACATCGTAGATGGAACCGCCGCCCCAATCTCTGCGGTAACGCACGTTCTTGGAATCGCCTGCATTATTGAATGTGAACGTCCCATGAATACCGCGAAGCTCACCGATTTCGCCGGAAGCGATAATCGCTTGAATATCCTCATAACGAGGATGCAGGCGATACATGAACGCTTCTGCCAGGTGAACGCCGTTCTTAGCAGCAGCATCCGCCATGCGCGCAGCCTCTTCGGCATTCAGTGCGATTGGTTTCTCGCAAAGGACATGCTTGCCTGCTTCCATCGCACGGATGGACCATTCCATATGCAAATGATTCGGTAGTGGAATATAGATAGCATCGATATCCGCATCATTCAAAATTTCTTCATAGCTTCCATAAGCTTTGGCGATTCCGAGCTTCGCTGCGGTTTCTTCCGCCTTTGCCAAGTCACGGCTTGCAATCGCTGTCACTTCTCCGGTTTCGGATTGTTTCGTGCCCGGAATAACGGAATGTACGGCGATTCCGGCACAGCCGATAACGCCCCAACGCAATTTACGTGTCAATGTGATGGCCACCTTTTTTATAAATTGGATTCGACCCTAGTATAGTCCATAATGAGAAGGGAAGAAATATAAAACAACTTCATTTTCATATAACAAAAGCGTCATCAAGGAAGTCGAATTCGACTTGAACCCGCATAAGAAAGTAGGCTGCACCGCTTGGAATATCTATTAGAACTGCTCATTTTCCGCTATGGATATATCGGATTAACGTTCGCGCTTGCGCTTGGCATTGTCGGTGTGCCTGTCCCGGACGAAGTACTGCTCACCTACTCCGGCTACCTTGCAGGCAACGGAACACTGCATCCACTGCTTGTCGTGTTATGTGCCTTTCTCGGTTCTGCATTAGGTATAACCTTGAGCTTCCTGATCGGCATCCGATTCGGGCTTCCTTTCCTGCTCAAATATGGTCCGAAAATTCACATTTCCGCAGCTAAGATTGAACGTGCGCAAGGGTGGATGACTAAATACGGAAACTTGCTGCTCATCCTGGGCTTCTTCGTTCCGGGACTTCGCCACATAACCGCTTATATGGCGGGGATGTCGAGGCTGAAATTCAGTACATTTATGCTGTATGCTTACACCGGCGCGCTGTCTTGGAGCGTTCTCTTTATTTATATCGGCTTCCTGCTGGGCGATCGCTGGCTGCATGTCAAATATTACGTCCATCATTATGGACTTGCTTTCATGCTCTATGGCGGTATTGCGCTATTCGCCTTGCTCTGCTTCCGTATGCTGTTAGCTATGAGGAAAGTGAAAGCCTAACGACAAGAAAGCTCTACCGCAATCGATCGACTGCGAGTAGAGCTTTTTTCTATTCCCCTATTAAATCAAAGCTTGATGCCAAAATACTTCTCCAGCGCTTCATCAAACTCTTGTTTCGTTCCTGTTTGCAGGATAACAGGTGCGCCCTCGCCAGCGAAAATACGGAATTCCTCTCCGGATACCGTATTGCGTCCTTCCTTTGTCCGGACAGCCAGGATCGGAGCTTTTCTAAAAACAGAATCCGGTGCATGCTCACACCAGAAGGTCGCAAACTCATAATCGCCCGCAAGCTGCGGCTCTTCCGTAAAGGAATAAATACGGCTCCACTCCCCTCGCTTCAGCTCACACAGAAACCATCCAAACTCGCTGTCTCGCTCCATTCGGTAGACTTCTTCACCTTGCGTCTGTTCTAATTTCTCTACCAGTTCAATCGGCCGGCGGGGTACGATGCCTCCAACGCCAACATCGACTAAATAGGTTTGCCCTTCAGCTTCTACCTTCAGCACATGATGGCGCCTTTTCGGCGGCAGCGTATCGACGTCACGCCAGAAGCGAGCAACGAGATCCGTAACCGGGTATCCCAGCTCCCTTAGCAGCCAGCCGAACAGCGCATTAAGCTCGAAGCAGTAACCGCCGCGGCGGCGGTGAACGATTTTGTCCATGAGGGCGTCGATTTGCAGGGACAGCGGGATGCCGTTTATAATGTCCAAATTCTCATAAGGCACCGCGTACTGATGACATTCTTGCAGACCGGCGAGCGCTGCTGCACTGCCGTCAAGCGGACCTTGGTAGCCGATCCTCTCGAGGTAGGCCGCAATTTCAGGTTTTACTTCTGTGCGATCAATCGACATCTTTAGTCTACTCCTTTGCCCTTACATCGTAAGGAATGAATACTACTAAGTTTAATTTTCATCGCGAAAATGTTCAATACTTTTCACCCTAATATTGGTGCTGGCGCGTCCGTAAGGTTATACTGGATTGTAGCATGATTTAACAACTGGATAAGGGGTAGCAAAATGAACCAACAGAAAATGATCATCGATGCGGATACAGGGATCGATGACGCACTAGCCATCCTGTATGGCATTAAATCCGGCAAAGCGGATATCGTAGGGATTACCACGACCTTTGGCAATATTCCCGTTGATCAAGCAACCGAGAATACGCTGCGAATCCTGAAGCTAGCCGGACAAGAAAACAAAATTCCAGTCAGTCAAGGCGCTTCACAGCCCCTTACTCGTAAAGTAGAAGTTTTCCCTACGCATGTGCATGGCGTTAACGGAATCGGAGATGTAGAGATTCCCGCATCTACGCAGCGTCCTGTCTCGGAACCCGCAGCCGATTTCATCGTTCGCACGGCAGATGAACTGCAGAACGAGCTCGTAATCGTTGCGCTCGGCAGACTCACTAACATCGCGCATGCGCTGAAGAAGGACCCAGAGCTCCCATCCAAAATCAAGCATCTCTACGTGATGGGCGGAGCCGTTCACGTTGCCGGCAATGTGACGCCGACTTCCGAAGCGAACATTTGGGGCGACCCGGAAGCAGCCGACTTCGTCTTCCAATCCGGCTTGAAGATCACGATGGTTGGTTTGGATGTCACGTATCAAACGCGGCTTCGTCAATCTCATCTGGATCTGCTGGAGCAAACCTACAAGCCGGAGAATCGCGAGATTGTCAGCTTCCTGAATCGGTCCATGTCCTACTACTTCAATTTCTACCGCCAGTCGGATGCTTTGCAGCAATGCGCGCCATTGCATGACCCTCTTGCAGTGCTAGTTGCACTGGAGCCCGGCATTGTGCAAACGCAGCAAATGCATCTTTCGGTAGAGTGTAAAGGCGAGCTAACCTTAGGTATGACCGTTGCTGACCTGCGGAGAAAGCCGGTTGTCGGCTCCCCGGTTGACGTTTGCATTCACGTTGATTCGGATCGCGCAATTGATCTTATATTGGAAGTGTTTATATAGAGGCTGGGGACAGGGCAGCATTTGCTGTGCTGTCCCTTTCTTTTTGTTCATTGACTAGGAACTGATGTTCCCTTAATATGGAAATGTATGAATCTTCCTTAGAGGTGATTAGGTGAGACAGCTGAACATTTCGGTATTGCCGGAGAAGAGGGCTCAGATCGTTGATCATGCGGAAATGAAATTGATCGGCATCCCTTGCATTGGCCTCCAAGACATGGGGAGCAAGTACCGTCACGCCAAAGAAAGCTTGCTTGGACTTGCCGCACATATGCCTCAGATTATTAACGCTTCCGTACAATATGGCATGTGGCCGCAGGTTGCTGGGCAGCATGTCCCGAATACGCATGCTTATCTATTATCCGTTGAAGTTTCTACGTTTGATGGAATACCGGAATGGTATGCACGTATGACCGTCCCCGCACAAAGCTGTGTCGTTGCAGCAAGCCAAGATGGCGATTTTGACGGCGCCGGAGAAGTTGTCGACGCCTTTATTGTAGAGAATGATTTGCAGCCAGACCCGCAACCACGGGACTATATCATCTGCGAACGCTACCGCTATAATGCCGAAGGTTTCGCGCGGTATTCATTTCCTATTCTTAAACCGTAAGAACCTAAAAACCAGTCCCCCCACCAGGAGGAACCCATGACCGTATTCCGAGGTGAGAATTACTTCCATCAGGAAGATTTCCCCTTCCATATTGATCGCTATACCATCCAGAAGGGCGAGCATATCCCTTCGCATACGCATGACTTTGTGGAGCTTGTCTTCGTCGTGGAAGGGAGCGCGCTTCATGAAATGTCCGGCCATACGTACCAGCTTGTTGCCGGGGATGTTTTCGTGCTGGAGCCCAACGTCTATCATAGCTATACTTGCTCACCGGAGAAGGAAACGATTGTGTACAATGTTCTCTTCGAGGCCTCCTTTCTTCAGCGCGAGATGGAAGTGCTGCAGCAGATGCCGTCGTTCGTCAACTTCTTCTATCTGGTCCCCTTTCTGCGCAAAACGCAATCCTTCGTGCCCTATCACTCCCTTCAGCCCAGTCAGAAGCTTCAAATCCAATCCCATCTCCAAATCATTTACGATGAATTCCGTCAACAACGGGAAGGCTATCAGCTCATTATTAAGACGCGATGGATTGAATGTCTCGTCTGGCTCAGCCGGTTCCATCACGAGAACCGCAATACGCTGCAGCCCGCTGCCGTCAGTGACAAGGAATGGATGGAGTCCATCGTCAACTTCGTGGAGCTGCATTATTATCAGCCGCTCACCTTGCAGCAATTAAGCCAATTATGCGGCATGAGCGTCTCTTCTTTCACCGCCAAGTTTAAGGAAACGACCGGCCTCAGCCTGCTCGACTATAAGCATGCCGTCCAAATCCGGCATGCCGTGAATCTGCTTGAGACTACCGACAACAAGGTGCTCAACATTGCCCTCGACGTCGGCTTCAACGACGTCAGCTTCTTCAACCGCATGTTCCGCAAGCACACCGGCCAGACCCCCGGCGAATACCGCCGGCGGTTGCATGCGCGAACCTAGCTTTAAACCATCCCATAAGTGTGTTAGCTGCTTTTGGGATGGTTCTTTTTGTTTTGGCTGTACGTGGTGAGTAGCTAGCGCTGAGGACTGCGTCAATAGCGAGAATTCGCTATATGTCGCTCATAAGCGGTAACAGTTACCTCTCATTAGTTAGAGACCGGCTGTTTCACTCATTAAACGGTATCTGTTACCTCTCTTTAGCTGGACACCGACTATTTCACTCATTGAACGGTATCTGATACCTCTCTTAAGCTAGACACCGACTATTTCACTCATGGAACGGTAACAGTTACCTCTCTTTAACCGGTAATATACTGTGTTGCTCCCTGGGCAACACATCCGCCAATAGCCGGCATTTTTCTTGCATGTGTTGCTCCCAGAGCAACACATCTGCCAGTAGCCGGCTTTTTCTTTGCTTGTGTTGCTCCCAGAGCAACACATCCGCCAATAGCCGGCATTTTTCTTGCATGTGTTGCTCCCAGAGCAACACATCCGCCAATAGCCGGCGTTTTTCTTGCATGTGTTGCTCCCAGAGCAACACATCCGCCAATAGCCGGCGTTTTTCTTGCATGTGTTGCTCCCAGAGCAACACATCCGCCAAAAGCCGGCTTTTTCTTTGCTTGTGTTGCTGCCAGAGCAACACATCGGGACTGACCCCATAACGTGAGACAAATTAAAACACCTTCAAGTGAAAGACCCCATGTCGTAAGATGTGGAGGACAACTTGGAGGTGTTTTTGCGTTGGCAACTAGAGT